>CBDBGQ010000001.1:0-16520 GCA_965205345.1 Acidobacteriota bacterium
GGCCACCAACTGAACGATTCCCAGGTCCCCGACCAGTTCCTGCTCCGAAATCAAGTCCACTCCCGCCGCCGCGCTCTGGTTACCGCTTCTTGCTGATACCGTGATGGGGAGGTCTGGAACCACTATGGCGGGAGCGGTGTAAACACCCGTGCTGGAGATGGTGCCAAACTGAGCCGAGCCTCCGGAAATGTCGTTCACCGCCCAATCAATCGCACCCGAACCGCCTTCGACCGCAAAGCTCTGAGCATTCGTGGGGGAAAGGACGGCCAGAGGAGGATTGATCTTGATTTCGAGCAGCCCCTGGACCGGGTCAAAGTTCTGGGAGACCTGCTGGGCAGGAACATTGGCCAGAACGTCACCCTGGACCGATCCAAACAGGGCGCTGAGAAACAGGGGTACGTTGCTCCTGAGCCAGATAAATCCACCGGCCAGGTCTGCTGCCTCGGGCACCAGGTCCGTAATCAGCTCACTGATTCGGGTTCCGGGATTGAGCACCGCTGTAAAGCCTCCCAGGAAGGCTCCTTCGGAATCCAAAACCGCAATTTCGACGGTGGCCGGGAGCGCTGCTGCATTGAGTGCCGCGACGCCCGTAAAGAATCCGAGGGTGGTAGCCACGTGGGCAAATATCGCGGCCTTACTGCCCTGGGGAGCCACAGCGACGGCTGCCGCTGCGCCCGAGTCAACCACCCGGTAGGTCAACTGCCCGTTGATGGCTTCCGTGTTTGCCGTAACCTCCAGCCAGCCTTCCAGGACCGCATCACCCTGGAACCCAAAAAGTGATTGAAGATCCCGGTTGTCGCTGCCGCCGGGCTCCAGGGCGAGCGTGACTGGATTCTGCTGCGTTGCTTCGACAAAGAGGCTGCCGTCGGGCTTATGGGCGGTTACCACCACAATCACCGACTGACTCGAATAATTCACCAATCCGAGTTCTGCCTCGAACGGACTCCAGAACGGCCATCTGGGCAAAGTAGAGCGTATTCAGAAACTCCTCTGCACTACGGGCATTGAGCCCCTGCAGATCGGCTCCCTGACGCCGAATGAATTCGAACCCCACAATGTCTGCAGGCGCATTCACAATGACATAGGCCCCGGGAGAAACCTCATTGACGCCGAAGAAGGTCGCCACATCGAGCCGGGCTGCCCCCCGGGCGACAAGATCGAGCGCCTTCGCTACCGGGTTGGCAGCCCCGATCAGTGTCAGTTCCAACTGGATGGAAGCGCTGCCCGGGTTGACGATGTTGAGCTCTGTGCTCAAATCTCCCTCAATCTGAATCTTGTTGAAGACAATGTCCCGGTCCCGAATGGGGAGGTCGGCGCCATCAAGTTGGCTGGGGTCACTGTTCAAGAACAGGAAAAACCCGGTGAGGCCGGATACATCACTGACAGCCTGGAACCAGCCCACAACATCAGGGTCCAGGTTGGGAAAAAGATCAGAGGTCAGGACCCCCAGACGCTGCCCGGCCAGAACCATCGCCTGACTGGCACTCAGAATCTGTCCCCCCATCCCATAGGCGGTTATAGCCACTGGCGCGTCAACACCACTCGGGTTCACCATGACCACACCCACAATGCTTCCCGACTGGTTGGAGAGTCTGGGAAAGTCGAGGACGCTGGCGGCCGGGAGGCGGAACAGAGAAGCACAAAGGAGTCCGGATAGAACTAGAAGTCTACGTCTTCCAACTTGCATAGTCGCAGTGGCCCCACCCGGGTTCGTGCTCCCCGGTTCAGGCAAACAGACACGGGCACCAAGTTTAACATGCGCTACTTTTCAAAGACAAAATCACTTCCGGCGGATGCCGTATTTATGGACGGGAGTCATCAATTGGGCTGCTGGACCGGGGCCGCCGTTTGATCAAGAACCCGTTTGTAGTCACATTCCTTGTCGGCGCAGACCCGAATCAGACCCTCTCGCTTGGTCTGACGCTCGAGAAGAAAAGGACTGTCGCATTGAGGGCAGGCTTCCGGCACGGGCTTCTGCCAGAGCAGGTTCTTGCAATTCGGGTATTGATCGCAGCTGTAAAAAACTCGACCTCTCTTCGACTTTCGCTGGATCATCTCCCCTTTTCCACACTTCGAACAGGTCACCCCGGTGCTCTCCCGGCGGATGTAGCGGCACTCAGGATAACCGCTGCAGGCAACAAACTCGCCAAAGCGCCCCTGCTTCGCGACCAGATGTTTGCCGCATTTGGGGCAGTTCTCATCCAGCTCTTTGTCGGCCTTGACCTCGACGTGATCGCCGACCTGGACAATACGCCGGGTATTCTTGCACTCGGGATACCCGGAGCAGGCCAGAAACTCCCCATAGCGCCCACGCTTCTTGACCATTGGTTTGCCGCACTTGTCACAGACCTGCTCATCCAGCGCGGGCCCGGTGTCCGTCTCTTCTCCGGGGACCTCTCGCGTGTTCTTGCACTCCGGGTAGTTGCTGCAGGCGATGAACCGGCCGAAACGCCCCCATTTCACAACCATGGGAGAGTTGCATTTTTCGCAATCGATCCCAGCCGGGATTTCCTCTCTTTTCAGGTTCTTCATGCTCTCTGAAGCTTCTGCCAGTTCGGTCGAGAAGCCCTTGTAGAAGGCGCGCAGGGCGTCCACCCAGTCCCGGTCTCCCTTCTCGATGTTGTCGAGTTCCTGCTCAAGGCGTGCCGTGTAATCGTAGTCGAAGAGATCTTCGAAATGACTCACCAGCATCTCGGACACAACCATCCCGATTTCCGTGGGCACCAACTTGCGTTCCTTCTTCTCCACATATTCGCGCTCAATCTTCCGCAGTATGTCCTGGTAGGTCGAGGGGCGGCCGATCCCCTTCTCCTCGAGGGCCTTCACCAGGGTCGCCTCGGAATAGCGGGGAGGGGGCTGCGTGAACTTCTGCTCGTGGAGGATCTCGAGCACGGAAAGGACTTCACCTGCTTTCACCCTGGGAAGCAGTCCCTCCTCGGCCGCCTCGCTGCCGCCCTCCGGCTTCTTGGCTTCCATCACCTGTTCGACTCTGAGAAAACCGTCGAACTTGAGCACGTCGCCAGCGACCTTGAACTGGGTTCTGGGAGCTTCGATCTCAATCTCTGTCCGGTCAAACAGGGCCGGCTGCATCTGACAGGCCACAAAGCGCTTCCAGATCAACTTGTAGAGCCGGAACTCGGAGCTTTGCCCCAGCTTTTTCACGGAGTCCGGGGTCTTGAACGCAGCGGTCGGCCGGATGGCTTCGTGAGCATCCTGAGCACCCTTTTTCTTTTGAAACAAGACCGCCTTGGAAGGCAGGTAAGGCTTTCCGTAAGACTCTTCAATGAACTGGCGGACCTCGCCCACTGCCTGCTGCGAGAGCCGAGTCGAGTCGGTTCGCATGTAGGTAATCAAGCCGCCCTCATAGAGACTCTGCGCCGCCTTCATGGTCCTGCTGACCGAAAATCCCAGCCTGCGGGAGGCTTCCTGCTGCAGGGTACTGGTGATAAAGGGAGCCGCCGGACGGCGTCGCCTTTCCTTCGTCTGAACCGAAGAGACAACAAAATCACCGCCCTTCAGATCGGCCAGCAGCCGCTCTGCCTCCTCCTGGTTTGGAATCTTGAACTTCTTACCGTCCAGTTTGACCGCTCTGGCTGCAAATGCAGGAGGCTTGCCGGCCTGCAACCGGGCTGAGAAGTTCCAGTACTCTTCCGTGACGAAAGCGTTGCGCTCCTTCTCGCGGTCCACGATCAGGCGCAGCGCCGGGGACTGAACGCGACCCGCCGACAGCCCCCGCCGAACGTTTTTCCAGAGGAGGGGACTCACCTTGTAGCCGACCAGACGATCCAGAATTCGACGAGCCTGTTGGGCTGCCACCTTGTCAGAATCAATCTCCCCGGCTCGTTCAAATGCCCCCAGAACTGCTTGCCGGGTGATTTCGTTGAATAGAACCCGCCGAACCGGCTGGTCCTTGGACTTTCTGAGTTCTTCGGCCAGATGCTGGCAGATCGCCTCGCCCTCGCGGTCCGGATCCGCCGCCAGATAGATTGTGTCTGATTTTCGGGCAAGCTTCCTCAAATCACGGACAATCTTCTCTCTGCCCGGCAGCACTTTGTAGGTGGCCTTGAAGTCCTGGTCCACATCTACGTTCAAACCCTGACTGGGAAGATCCTTGATGTGCCCCGAACACGCCTTCACGACGTAATTCCGACCCAGGTAGCGTTCAATGGTTCGGGCCTTGGCCGGAGATTCAACCACCACCATCGACTTAGCCATCAGCGTTCATTCCTCCGCGGTTTCGTTCTCATCCTGTTCTCAACGGTCTGTTCCCAACACGTCCCTAATTAAATCTATAGCACACGACTGTCTCTCAGTCAGTGAAAGGGAGAGATTGATCAGCACTCTCTTGCCTGCAAGCAGCCGACTAGGACAGCATCCGGGCAAACCGTTTCCCCGGCAACTGCCGGATCAAACCCTTTAGTTCCAGGTCCAGCAGAATTGCAATCAGACTCTCGGGCTTGATCTCGATTCGCTCGACGATCCAATCTATGTGAAGAGCACTGTCCACGGCGAGAAGTTTCAAAATTTTCTTTTCCCAGTCGTTGAGTTGAAGATGCCGACTCCGATTCTCGGGGTGGCTTGCGTCAAGCGCCTGATCCCGCTCGGCTCGTTTCTTCAGACCCATCAGCACCTGTGGCGGAAGATCTTCCAGGACATCCTGGGGCGACAGGGCCGGCCTGGCCCCCTGCCTGATCAGATAATTGGGACCGTAGCTCCCTGGAGAGGTAATGTTTCCCGGGATCGCCCAGACCTCACGGTTCTGTTCCAGGGACAGGCGCGCCGTGATCAGAGATCCGGAGAACTCGGATGCTTCAGTGATCACGGTGCCGTGGCAGAGCCCGCTGATCAGGCGGTTGCGAACCGGAAAGTTGTGGGGAGCCGGATAAGCTCCCAAAGGGAACTCGCTGATCAGGCATCCCGACTCGCGAACCCTGGAGAAGAGCCTTCGATTCTCCCTTGGATAGATGACATCGACTCCATTACCAAGCACCCCGATCGTCCGTCCATTCACTTCTACGGCGGCGAGGTGGGCCGCCGAATCAATGCCTCGAGCCAGGCCGCTTACGATCGTCAAACCGTTCCGGCCCAGCTCCAGAGAGAATTTTCTGCTGACTTCACGGCCGTAAACGGAGCACTTCCGGGACCCGACCACTGCCACGCTCGGTCCTCCGAGAGCAGTCACATCGCCGAGGCAGTAGAGGGTGATCGGCAGGTCATCGATTTCCTTCAGCAGCGGGGGGAATCGCTCATCGTAAACCGAGATGATTTCGACTCCGGCCCTTCTGGCACGTACTGCCTCCCGTTCTGCCTCTTCGAGCGCGCGCCCGGCGACCATGGAAGCGATCGCAGGAAAGTCCAGTCCAAATGCCTGCAGCGATTCTCTCGGGGCTGCCAGGATGCGGCTGGGGGTGCCGAAACTCTCGATCAACCATTGGATCTTTTTTCGTCCCAGACACCGGAATCAGTGAGAGTGCCAGACAGGCAAAGGTTTCCTGGTTCACACAACTTATAACGCCACTGTCCTTGGACAGTACGAACTCCACTCCCTTTTTGATCTCCAGATTCTGATAAAGTGAAAACCGTGTCCGGCAACCACAGGATTCGTGTTTCCTTTATCGAGTTCCTCAATTCGGTTCCGTTGGGATGGACCTTCCTGGAGGGCCCTCACCAGCAGGAGTTCGACCTGAAACTGGCTGTTCCGTCCGAGTGTGCGGACCACCTGGCCAGCAAAGAAGCTGATGTCGGGCTCATCCCTGCCATTGAGTACCAGCGCATCCCGGGCCTGCGAATCCTGCCTGACCTCTCGATCTCCTCGCGTCGGGAGGCGCGCACAGTGCTCTTCGCCACTCGGGTTCCCCTGGAGCAGGTCAAGAGCATCGCTCTGGACACTTCCAGCCGTACATCGGTGGTCCTCCTTCGTATCATCCTGGAGAGATTCCTGGGTCGGCAGGACATTGCGTATCATCCCCATGAACCAGAGCCAGACCGGATGCTGTCTCGCTTCGATGGCGCTCTCATCATTGGAAATCCTGCCTTTCGGGTAGAGCGCGATCGATTCCTTGTCCACGATCTGGCCCGGGAGTGGGTTCGCTTTACAGGGCTGCCCTTCGTCTTTGCGCTGTGGGCCGTTCGTGAGGGCGTCGATCTGGGAAAAAAGGCAGGGCTGTTTCTGCTCTCCAGGCAGGTCGGGCTCCAGTCAGTCTCCAGAATTGCCGAGGTCTATTCACAGAAACTGGGAATCTCCAGAGACCTGATTTCCAGTTACCTGCTCAACAACCTGGAGTATTCACTCGATGAGGTCCACCTGCGCAGTCTTGAAGTGTTCTTCGGGCATGCACAGGAACTGGGAGTCATTTCCAGGGTCAAGCCAATCCGCTTCTACGATCTGGTCCCGTCCGCGGTCTCAAGAGAAATATGAACGTCATTCCGGGACTCGAGATCCTGCTCCGGGACCGCCTCGATCTGCTGCGCGGAAAGCGAATCGGCATCCTCTCCAACCCAACCTCCGTTGACCGTAGACTTCGTCATATCGTGGATCTCCTGTGGGGCCATCCGGAGATCACGGTCACGACCCTGATGGGACCTCAACACGGGGCCAGGGGCGAGACCCAGGACAACATGATCGAGTGGCAGGATTACCGGGACCCTGTCACAGCTCTTCCTGTCTACAGCCTCTACACACACACCAGAAAACCGACGCCCGAGATGCTCGGCGAAATCGATGCTCTGGTGATTGATATGCAGGATGTGGGTGCCCGTATCTACACCTACCTTTACACCATGGCACTGGCCATGGAGGCCTGTCGGGAAGCCGATGTGGAGGTCATCGTCCTGGACCGGCCCAATCCCATCAACGGGGCAGATGTCGAAGGGCCCGTACTGGAACCCCGGTTCTCTTCCTTCGTGGGACTCTATCCTCTGCCCATCCGGCACGGACTGACGATCGCCGAACTGGCTCGCTATTTCAATGAGGAGATGGGAATCGGCTGCCGCCTTCAGGTGGTCCCCATGTCCGGGTGGCGACGCCCCATGTTCTTTGCAGAAACGGGGCTACCCTGGGTGATCCCTTCTCCCAACCTTCCGACTCCGGAGACCGCCCTGGTCTACCCGGGGGTAGTGATCTTTGAAGGGACCAATCTCTCGGAGGGAAGGGGTACCACACGCCCCTTCGAAATAAGCGGTGCCCCCTGGGTGCGGCCCGAGAAACTGCTGCCTCTCCTGGAGGATCTTGAGTTGGACTCAGCGGCGTTTCGGCCTGTTTTCACCGTGCCGACCTTTCATAAATGGAAGGGAGATCTGCTCGGTGGCGTCCAGATTCACGTGACTGATCGTCGGAACTTCAGGCCTTTCCGAACCGGTTTGGGGCTGCTGCTCGCTTATCGATCGGTCGACCCGGATCGTTTCGAGTGGCGAGCCCCCCCCTATGAGTACGAATTCGAAAAGCTGCCCTTTGACATTTTGTGCGGAACCGATTCGATCCGTCTGCAGATCACGGCAGGGCGCGACTTGCAGAGCATCGAATCAAGTTGGAAGGAGAGCCTGGACCGTTTCAAGCGAATCAGGAGTGGCTACCTGCTTTACTAGTTCGGCGCTCGCTGACGTTCGCGCCCGTTGAAGGTTGAAAGTTGAAAGTTGAAGGTTGAAAGTTGCGCGCTTCACGAGATCACCTCTTTCCCGATAGGCGCTTCTGCCGCTGCTTTGGCCTTAAACCTCCGACGGTACTTGTGAAGCATCGGCTCGGTGTAGCCATTTGGCTGATTGGCGCCGTCGAAGACGAGCTGGAGCGCAGCGTGGAAGGCCAGACTCTCTTCGAAATTGGACGCCATCGGACGATAGCCCGCCTTTTGAGACTCCTTGTTTTGCTCGTCGACCAGAGCAGCCATTCTCTCCATTGCCGTCATGACCTGCTCCCGCGTGATGATCTTATGGAGCAGCCAGTTCGCGATGTGCTGGCTTGAGATTCGCAACGTCGCCCGGTCTTCCATTAGCTTCACTCCGTTGATGTCCGGAACCGAAGAACAGCCGACTCCCATCATGATCCAGCGCGAAACATATCCCAGGATGCCCTGGCAGTTGTTGTCTAGTTCCCTGGCGATTTCCTTTTCGCTGAGTTGGCGATCGTCGAGCAACGCAGGCGTGAGGATTTCGTCCAGGCCGGCGCGAGCTCGAGAACTCATTTGCTGTTGCACTCTGCCGACATCCACCTCGTGGTAATGCCAGGCATGGAATGCCGCGCCGGTTGGCGACGGCACCCAGGCACAGTTTGCACCGGCTTGCGGATGGGCGATTTTTGTTTCAACCAACTCCGACATCAATTCAGGTTTGGGATACATCCCCTTGCCGATTTGTGCCCGGCCGCCAAATCCTGTCTCTAGACCCACGTCGACATTCCAGTCTTCGTAGGACAGCATCCACGGGGAGGTCTTGATCTCAGGCTTCGGGATCATCGCCCCGGCCTGCATATTGGTGTGGATATCATCTCCCGTTCGATCGAGAAAACCGGTGTTGATAAAGACCACACGCTGGCTTGCAGCTCGAACCGATTGCAGCAAGTTGCAGGTCATCCGTCTTTCCTCGTCCATGATGCCGATCATCAATGTATGGTCCGGCAAGCTGAGTGCTCGCTCCACGTGTTCGAAGAGTTCGACGGTTGCCGCGACCTCTTCAGGCCCATGCATTTTGGGTTTCACGATGTAGATCTTGTCACACCGACTGTTGCGCAACCGGCCCAGACGCCGCACGTCGTGGATGCCGGCAAGCGCGGTGATTATTGCATCCAGAAAGCCTTCTGGAATCTCTTCGCCGGCCGTCGTCGTAACCGCGTCGGTATACATGTGGAGCCCGACGTTTCTGATCAAGAGCAGCGCCCTTCCTGGCAGCGTGACTTCTTCCCCACCCGGTCCTCTGAACGTCTTGTCCTCGTTCAATCTCCGGGAGCGATGCTTGCCCGTTGTCTCATCGATCCATGCGGCCGATAACTCGCCGCGCATCATCGCGATCAGGTTCGAGTAGGTCGGCACCATGTCCTCGGCATCGACACGCGAAATGGAATCCTCCATATCCAGAATTGTCGTAACAGCACTTTCCACGATGAAGTCCTGCACACCCGCATGATGGTTTCGGCCATAGGTGCCATCCGGGTCGATTTGAATGATCACGTGCAGTCCGTGATGCCTCAGAAGGATACTCGTGGGCGCTTCTTCGGATCCGGTCCAGCCGATGCACTGCCCAGGGTCTTTCAAGCTCACTGCGCTACCATCCGCCAACTGGACGCGCAGCCATTTCCAACCATCTTCCTCGACGATGCGCAACAGCTTTGCCTGCTCGTATGGGGCATCCTTGTCCAGGGGGAAGTAGCGGTCCATTAGCGCTTCGATGTACTCGACAACCTTTGCTCCACGTTTTGGGTTGTAAAACGGCTTCTTATGCAGGCCATCGTCTTCCGCAATGAGGTCACTGAAATAGACAGCGCCCTGCAAACTAACCCAGCGGGCATTCGCCGCGTTCGTCGCAAAGCGATCGATTGACAACGGTACGACGAGCTGTGGACCGGCGATCTCATTGATTTCGGGATCAACACCGCAGGTTCCAATAGTAAACGCCTCGCCTTCCGCAGCGAGGTAGCCGATCTCGTGAAAAAAGGTGGCCATTTCTTTCGGATCGTACGCTCCGCCACTTTCTCGCCAATCGCGCAGCCGCGCATCGATTTTCGACTGTCGTTCATCACGTGCCTGCAGGAGCTGGCGGTTCTTGGGCCCGAGAGCTGCAACGATGTCGTCCAAGGAGCCCCACACGTGGTCCGCCTGGAGAGAAGTTCCGGGAAGAAACTTCTCTTCGATCAAGTCAAACAGGCTTCGATCGATTCGCAGATTCCCAACCCTGACATCGCTTGTGCTCATTTGTTGTCTGCCGCGCCGTTGCAAGAAGAAATTTTTGTACGTTAGAACGATTCCGCTTCCATGGTTCCCAAAGCCTACAATGTTTTCACTGCGTTCGGAAGCCGAGACCCTCAATCTCACATGCAGTACGCACCTGGAGGGAAAGTGTTCGAGAAGGACAGTTTCACTGGGGATTCCGCACTTTCGGCACTACGTCGCGCCCAAAGATCGTCCCTTTGACCCAGGCCAATATCTGCGCGACGGCGGCACATATTCAAGAAACACTGGCCCTGACTCCCGAGGATTGTTGCTTGAATGTCATGCCGTTGTTCCACATTCATGGTCTCATGGCGGCCGTATTGAGTTCGCTGGGAGCGGGAGCTTCGATCTTTTGTTCGCCGGGGTTCAACGCGCTGAAGTTCTTCGCCTGGATGAAGGAGGCCAACCCGAGTTGGTATACGGCCGTGCCGACGATGCACCAGGCAATCCTGGCACGCGCTGCTCGCAACCGTGAGGTCGTCGAGACGGGTCGGCTGCGACTGATCCGGTCCTCATCCGCATCGTTACCGCACCACCTTAAAGCAGCTCACCATCGACTCCTCCGGGACCGAGCGTTCGCTGACTGGAGAGAGGCGACGTGTGCGCCCTGAAAAAGGAGGGACTGGGCTGCCTTCCGGCTCAAGACCGCTCGGCGGTCCTTAACTTGAGACAATACCTCTTCTAGCAGCCCGTGGTGGAAGTACGTTTTCTGAGCTCAGGTGGTACCCACGGGTGGAAGCAGCGAAGGGGTCGCTGAGTTGGGTTTTTCGGGCCAAGCAGCCGGAATCAGTCCGAACAGGCCCTTAAGACGCTTGAACAGCGACAAAATCAGTAGCATCAGGGCGCAAATCCGCCCCTGCAGACCCCGCGGCGTTCCCACACCCAGGCTCTGACGCATCAGCATCCCCAGATTGAAGGCGCTCACCTGGATCAGCAGTCGCTTCAACACATTCTCATGTCCCCGTACATGCAGCCGTCTCATCCCTCCGCTCCCGTACAGATGCGCACAGGGTCGCTCCAGCTGCTCTCCTCGTTGCCGCAGCAGCCGCTGCCCTCGCTCTCCCCGGATGCGCCGCCGATTCGCATACACCGCTTCCTGCCCCTGCCGGTCTCCTCGCCAGCGTCGCTTCCCTCGCCTCGGTTCGCTCACATAGCTGCGCAGTCCCACCGCATCCAGGTCCACCATCCGCTGCGTGCTGTGATACCCCTTGTCGGCCACCACCTCTTCGATGCCTCGTCCCTCCGGCAGCGCTTGTTCCACCTTCTCGGCCGCTTCCGTCAGGGTCTTCACCATGGTCTGCGTGTCCCCTTGATCGGCTCCCTGTACCGTCACCGAGACAATCGCTCCGGTCTCCAGATCCACTGCATGCTCCGCCTTGTGCGCCAGGTGCGTCCGCCCGTCCTTCATTCTGGTAATCCGCGCATCCGCATCATGCGGGTGCTTCCAAACCCGGTTCGATCCTTTGCCCGTGCGCTTGCGGTCCAGTTTGGCCAGATCTTCCCGTCGCGGCGTCTCAATCCCGGAGGCTTTCGCCAGCTCCATCAAAAACTCTTCATACCCCTGCTCGCTGTCCCGGCGCACGATGCTGCGCAGCGCTGCATTCGCTTCCAGCGTAGTGGCATCGATGCCGATCGTCTTGCCCCGCAGCAGGCCGCTCGCCCCGATCCGCTTCAGTACCCAGTCAAAGACTGCTTCGTGGGTAGCCACATCGATCAGTCGTCGGGTTCGGGAGATCGTGGAGTGATCAGACGGCGACTCGCTCAGTTTCAATCCCAGAAACTCTCGCAGTGCCAGAGAATCAGCTGCTCTCCAGGCTATTCCTCGTTCCGATCCGATCCCTTCGAAATACCCCACCAGCAGCAGCCGAAAGTACACTCCCGGAGCCAGGCTCGGTCGCCCCATCTTGTCTGCATAGAACTTCGCACACAGTCCCTCCACGAAGTCGTCAAAGCCGTGTTCGTTGAAAAGGCCATTCAGTCTTTCGTAGAAGGGATGGCCGGCGGTGCGGAGCAGCTCACTGGTGGCGACCCACAGGTCTTCTTGCTGTCGACGTTTCTTTTTCCCCATTGCCATGGGGTCAGTCTAGTGTCGCTGTGTGACCCCTTATCCTCGACTTTCACCACGGGCTGCTAGGCTTATCATTTAGGCAAATCTTCTACAGACTCGGGTCAAGGAGGAGCAATCATGAATAGTTTGCGCAAACTATTGCTGTTGTTAGCCGGTCTGGCCTTGGTGTGTGTTCCCGGTTGTGCACCAGCGGTGACGGAGGAGGCAACGGCGGTAAGCGAAGAAACTGACGGAGTCCCTGTTTTAAAGGTGGATCCATACTGGCCGCAGCCGCTCCCCAATGACTGGCTCATCGGAGAAGTGGGGGGCGTCGCCGTGGACTCGCGCGACCACATCTGGATCGTTCAGCGCCCGGGAAGCCTGAGTGAGGACGATCTGGGAGCGGTGCAGGATCCGCCCCGATCCATTTGTTGTCGACCGGCTCCTTCAGTCATGGAATTCGATGCCGATGGTAGTTTCGTTCAGGGCTGGGGCGGTCCAAGTGAAGGCTACGAATGGCCGGCCACCGAGCATGGGATCTTCGTGGACTACAAGGACAATGTATGGGTGGCGGGAAACGGTCCGGACGATCACCAGGTCCTTAAGTTTAGCCGTGATGGGACCTTTTTGCTTCAGATCGGCCATGCGGGAAAGACCGGTGGCAGTAACCATACCGAGTATCTGGGCCGTCCCGCCGATATCTACGTGGAGCCGGAAGCCAACGAGGTCTATGTGGCGGATGGTTATTTGAACAAGCGCGTCATTGTCTTTGATGCGGACACGGGCGAGTACAAGCGTCATTGGGGCGCCTACGGCGAGAAGCCCGATGACACCGATCTGGGCCAATACGATCCCGACGCACCAGCGGCGAAACAATTCCGTAACCCCGTTCACGCGGTGCGGATCTCGCATGACGGGTTCGTCTACGTGGCAGATCGGGTGAACAATCGCATCCAGGTTTTTCAAACCGACGGAACCTTCGTGAAAGAGGTCTTTATCGACAAAAAGACGTTGGGAAATGGCTCGGCCTGGGATGTGGATCTTTCTCCGGATGAGAAGCAAACCGTTCTCTACAACCCCGATGGAACCAATCAGCAGATGTGGATGCTGCTGCGAGAGGATTTGACGATTTTAGGCACCTTCGGTCGTCGCGGTCGCATGGCCGGTCAGTTTTATTGGGTGCACAACGTGGCGGTAGACTCACACGGCAATGTCTACACCGGAGAGGTGAACCAGGGGCGACGGGTACAAAAGTTCGTTTTGCAAAGCTCGCCTCCTACCGAGTAAGACCAGCGAAAGGGAGGGAGAACATACTTCAATCGATGTCACTTCGGCACAAGCGGCTCGCTTCATCTCTCATCGTGCTCGTTTTGAGCCTGGGCCTGATGGCGAACTCAGCGGCACATGACGTCCCGGGTGAGATCATTATCCAGGCCTTTGTGAAGCCGGAGGGTGAGCGACTTCATCTACTCCTTCGGCTACCGCTCGCCCTGCTCCTGAACCTGGATCTTCCCAAGCAGGGACCGGGCTATTTGGATCTGGCCCATATTGATGAGGCGCTTCAGGCGGCGGCCGTGGTGGCGGCTCAAGAAATAGCCCTATTCGAAGACGATCGGAGGCTCAACTACCAGAGGGCGGCGACGCGGATCTCGCTTCCCTCAGACACATCCTTTTCTGGCTATGCCCAGGCGTTGGCTCATCTCAACGGGCCGAAACTCCCGATGCACACCACCGTTTTTTGGAACCAGGGTTTCTTTGACGCTCACATCGAGTACCCGATCGCCTCGGATCAAGGCGCCTTCTCACTCCAGGTCATGGTGGCTCCCGGTCTCGGCGCGCGCCTGAAGACCATGGTGCGGTTCCTGCCGGCGGGCGGGTCAGTCCGCGCCTATCAGCTGGTGGGAGACATGGGGCGTGTGGCCCTCGATCCTCGCTGGCACCAAGCAGCCTGGACCTTCGTCAAATCCGGTTTTCACCATATCCTGGACGGCATGGACCATCTGCTCTTTCTCTTTTGCCTGGTCATCCCCATTCGGCGTTTACGGAGCTTGGTGATCGTCGTGACCTCTTTCACCGTCGCTCACTCCATGACCCTCGTGGCCTCGACCTATGGTGTGGTGCCTCCCGGCGAATGGTTTCCTCCCCTGGTGGAAAGGTTAAGCAACCGTTTTTCTGTAATTTCCTCTAGGGCCTGTAGGGAAGAATTGCTCCACTTGTTTTTTCCAGCCGGCCAGGTTCAGGTATTGCCGGCCGGTTAACCACTCCTCGTGTATCTCTGCAAGCACAGCCGAGATGAGCCGCAGCGCCGATGCTTCGTGGGGAAAGATTCCCACCACCCGGGTTCGTCTCCGGATCTCCCGGTGCAGTCTCTCCAGTCCGTTGATGGTTCGGATCCTTCGCCACCAGCTCCTCGGAAAATCAAACACTGTCAGCCCTTCATCCAGGTTGTCTTCCAGCCAGCTCACGAACTCCGGTGCAATCTTTTCGAACTTCTTGACGACTTTACCCTTGAGCTCCTCGGCATCCTCTCGAGACGGGGCATCGAAAATGTCCCGCATGGCCTGGGCGATGCGGGGCTTATCCTCTTTGCGGCGAGCATATTGTTGGGCGTTTTTGCTCAGGTGAAACTGACAACGGTTCCAGGGCACCGACGGATAAACTGCCCGCCTGGCCGCCTTCAGTCCTTCGTGATCGTCACTGACCAACAGCTCGACCCCTCTCAGTCCACGCTTGTGCAGATCTCCCAGAAACCCTCGCCAATGCACCTCCGCTTCACTGATCCTGGCGCTCAGACCCAACACCTCCCGCGTCCCGAAACGATTGACTCCTATGGCTTTCAGGATGGCCACGTCCTGCACCCTGCCGCCTCTTCGAACCTTCTCGTAGTGGGCATCCAGATACACGATCGGATACTCTCCCAGCTCCCGGCTTCGAAACTCTTCCAGCTCTTCGTCCAGCATCCCGGCCACTCTCGAGACCTGGGTGGCCGAGATCTCCAACCCACACAGCTGCTCCGTGATCTCGGTGACTTTCCTCGTCGAGACGCCCATCACATACATCTCGGCAATGGCCAGCTTCAGGGCCTTCTCCGAACGGCAACCCCTCTCCAGCGACTTGGGATAAAACCTCAACCCACGCACCTGTGGAATCTCCAAGTGCAGCTCTCCCACTCGAGTCTGAATCCGCTTGCCTTTGAATCCGTTTCGATAGCCTCGCCGACTGGCTGTTCTCTCGTACGCTTCCGCTCCCAGAAACTCGCTTCTTTCCAACTGCATCGCCACGTTGAACAACTTCTCCAGGATTCCTCGAAAGGCTTCTGTTCCTTCCTCGATCAACTCCGCCAGGATCTCCCGTGGTACTCTCTTTTCCAGATCTGGGTTCATTTGATTCTCCTTGCCAGATTCTCGTTTCTGTTTTTGGAGAATCCTGTCCCAGACCTCTGTCTTTCCGACCCAAGGCCTGACCAGAAATTACAGAAAAAAAGTTACACTACTGGTGGAAACGCTTATCGCAGCTTCTATTGTTTACATGGCCATCGAAAACATTGTTAGTGTCAAGCTGGCCCGGCGTTGGTTCATTACCTTCGCCTTCGGCTTAGTCCATGGATTTGGTTTCTCTTTTGTTCTTCGAGAGTCGCTTCAGTTCAGCGGCTCCCATTTTCTCTTATCGCTTCTTTCCTTCAACATCGGGGTCGAGGTGGGCCAGATTCTGGTGGCCGTGCTTCTGGTTCCGGCGCTCGGGTTTTTCTTTCGACACGTGCTGTCGGAGCGGCTGGGAACGATTCTCTTGTCGGTGATTGTGGCACATACCGCCTGGCATTGGATGACCGAGCGGGGAGCCGTACTTCGGGGATATGAGATCCCGGTGCCGGATGCCGCCACTGTGGGCATGCTGGTAGCAGGGATGTTGCTCCTGCTTCTGATAAGCGGGGGCCTCTGGCTACTCACCGGGCGATGGTTTCGGCCCGCCCATGAGGTCGTGCCAAACGAGGAACATCTACCGGACGTTCTCTGATACCGGGTTCGACGGGGCGCTACCGCTTCATCTCTTCCCTCAATCTTCAGGAAGAGTCAAGGCCACCAACTCAGCCGGGTGATTGAGTTCTCCGCCCGCGACGGGGGTGTAAACAAGGGTCCGATGCGATATTGCGAAATGATCTCGACCGCCTCGGCAGGCAGCTCGGGTGTGAAGTCGATGAGATCGTCGAGTGTCACCTTTGAACTTCCGATATACGGGTGGCTGAGATCTTGCCTGAAACGGTCTACCGCTTGAGGTATTTCGTCAGTCCGCCGCCAGCGACTGGACGTGAGCCCGGCCCTTCCGCCGCGTACACGTTGCCCTCGGGGTCCACGGCCACACCTTCGCCTGCGGTGCCGTGGGGCCCCCTATCGGTCTCATGCGGTGGAATGAAGGCCGCGACCCTATCTTCCGTGGTGCGCCCGATGCGGATGCCGGTCTTCCAGCCGGGGTGGCGGGTGGGGTTGGATTCCGAGTCGATCACATACAGCGTATCGTTGGCGTCGATGAACAACCCGCTCACGCGGCCGAACTGATAA
>CBDBGQ010000002.1:0-9718 GCA_965205345.1 Acidobacteriota bacterium
CACCCTTTTTCCGCCGGCGAAGACCGAGTAGCGCATGGCCCTGTGAATCACGCCAGGATGAGTTTCCCCGTGGGGCAGAACATCGTCCAGATAGCGATCCACCCGAGAGCGATGCTCGGCCAGGTACCGGACAAGGTCAAAGGAGTGGTTGCCGGGCTCGCTATTTGCCACCACCCTGATCCTCGAGATCCGTCTCCTCGAAGGGCACTTCCGTTGTCTTCCCGCCCTTCCCTTTGACCAGTACTTCGATCCGTCGCTCCGCCTCTTCGAGCCGATCGGAGCAGTAGCGGGACAACTTCACTCCTTCTTCAAACAACTGCAGGGATTCCTCCAGCGGCAGATCGCCTTTCTCGAGCCTGGAAACAATTGCACTCATGCGGTTGAGCGCCTTCTCGAAATCATTCTCTGACATGGCTACTCTCGGCGAACATTGAACTCTCCTCTTTCCACGCGGATCCTGAGCTCTTCGCCTTGTTGCAAACGCTCGGGATCGCGAACAATTTGGCCGTCCAGCCGACTCACAATGGCATATCCCCGGTGCAGAACAGCCAGGGGTGAATAGGCATCCAGCTGTCGCTCGATGCTCTCGATTGTTTTCCGCTGGGCGGAGACGTAGAACTCTGCACGCAGCAGCAGGGTCTGCTCAACCTGATCGAGATGCTTTCGAAGCACCGGCACCTGCTGCGGCACAGAACCGAGCAGGCGGGCGCGCAGTTCCTGGAGTCGGCCGCCCCATTTCTGAGCTCTCTCTCGGGCGCTGACGAAGTGAGGACTGGATATTGTACGCTGCAGCAGTCCGCGTTTTCTCTCCAGAAGCAAATAAATACTGGTGGTGAGACGGCGCACGAAGTCATCGTTTCGTTGCGCCAGGTCCTGTCGCGCTGCAGACACGATTTCCGCTGCTGCTGACGGAGTCGATGCCCGCACATCGGCCACAAAATCGGCAATCGTGAAATCTGTCTCGTGTCCAACTGCTGAAATGACCGGAATCTGCGAATGGAAGATCGCTCTGGCTACCATCTCCTCATTGAAAGCCCACAGATCCTCGATGGATCCGCCGCCCCTGGCCACGATCAGAACGTCCAGATCAGGCTTCTGGTTCAGGACGCGGATCGCTTCTGAGATCTCGAGGGCTGCCGATCTGCCCTGAACCTGCACCGGTGCAATCAGCACATCAACCTGGTCATTACGCCTCTTCAACACGCGAAGCAGATCATGCAGGGCGGCTCCCGACGAGGAAGTGATGATCCCGATGCGGGAGGGCAAGAGGGGAATCCTTTGTTTGATCGCCGGATCGAACAGTCCCTCCTGCTCGAGACGCTCCTTCAGCCTCTCGAAGGCAACCTGCAGAGAACCACGGCCTGCCGGCTCAACGATATCGACAATCACCTGGAGGTCGCCGCGGGCAGTGTAGACCGAGACGCCTCCCCGGACTCGGACCTCGGAACCCTCCTCGGGCTTGCACCTCAGATACTGGAATTGCATTCTGAAACAGACCGCTCGAATCTGGGCTTCCGAATCCTTGAGGGTGAAGTAACAGTGACCAGCCCGGGAGACCTGTAAATTGGTCACTTCCCCGCAAATCCAGACGTCGCGAAACTCCTTCTCCACCAGCCATCGAAGGCGCCCCACCACATCTGATACGGTCAGAATCTCCCTCTGTCGAGGCTCTGGAAACCTGGTCTCGCGCATAATGAGAACGTCACTTCCAACGGAGTTTTCGGAGGGTCAGCCACAACGCGCAGAAATTATACATAAAGCCTGGCAGCCTCAATAATTGCCTTCCACGAAGTCAGGTTCCCTCCAGTACTGCCCTCCACAAATATGGTAACGTTTGCGGATGGGTATTGCGTGGTTCAAGTTGATGAAAGTGAGTACTTACCCTCGATGAGCTGGTTCAAGCGTGAAAAAACTCCACTCCGACCTCCCGAGGAAGGGGAGCGGAATGTCCGTACCGAGGGGTTATTCGAGAAGTGCCAAGGCTGCCAGAGAGTCGTCTGGAAGAAGGACCTGGAGAGGAACCACTCGGTTTGTACGAAATGTGGACATCATTTCAAGATGACCGCCAGGGAGCGGCTCGACCTCCTGTTCGACAGTCAACAGTGGGTGGAATTCGATCAGGGGCTTCGCACTTCCGACCCCCTCGAATTCAAAGACCGCAAGAGCTACAAGGCACGGCTGGAGCAGGCCTATCGGGTCACTGGACACACGGAGGCAGTCATCAACGCCGAGGGTCGTATGGGCGGTTATCGATTGATCTGTTCGTGCATGGAGTACCGCTTCATCGGGGGAAGCATGGGCTCGGTCGTCGGGGAGAAGATCACCCGGGCCATTGAGCGGGCCCTGCAAACTCGACAGGCTCTCGTCATCTGCTCGGCCAGCGGGGGGGCCAGAATGATGGAAGGGTTTTTGTCGCTCATGCAGATGGCCAAGATCAGCTCGACCCTGGCTCGTCTGGATTCAGCCGGGCTTCCCTACGTTTCCCTCTTGACCGATCCGACGACCGGGGGAGTCACGGCCAGCTTTGCAATGCTGGGTGATCTGAATATCGCAGAGCCGGGAGCACTAATCGGATTCGCCGGGCCCCGTGTGATTGAACAGACCATCCGCCAGAAGCTGCCGGAGGGGTTTCAAAGTAGCGAGTTTCT
Source organism: Acidobacteriota bacterium (assembly GCA_965205345.1). GTDB lineage: Bacteria > Acidobacteriota > UBA6911 > RPQK01 > CBDAPI01 > CBDAPI01. The sequence continues at coordinate 2,649 of CBDBGQ010000002.1, forward strand.
CCTGGAGCACGGCATGCTGGACGCCGTTGTTGAGCGCAAGCATCTCAAGAACTACATTACCGACTGGCTGGAATTCATGAGTTGCAAGCTCGATCCTCCTGATTCGCGGATGCAATCTGAGCATTCACTTCCATAAGTGAAGCCTCACCTTCGCCACCGTCTAGTTCGACCCGGTCAACCAGCTGATGAAGTATCAGGACTGCCTGGAGCATCTCGAGCAACTGGGCAACGAAGTTGCCACCCTGCGATTTGGTCTGGACAGTATTCGCACTCTGCTCCAGGAAATGGGAAATCCCCACCTGGACTTTCCCAGCGTGCTGGTGGCAGGAACCAACGGCAAGGGTTCTATCGCTCGATTCATCTCCTCGATCGCCGGCTCCTGCGGACTCCTGACCGGCCGCTTCGCTTCACCTCATCTGGTCACCGTTCGAGAGCGCATCTCTCTCAATGAAACCCCGCTGGGCCGCGAGGCTTTCGCAGAGTCTTTCGCCCGGGTCCAGAAAGCGGCCGGGACGGCAGATCTGCCCCTGCCTCCCACCTATTTTGAAACGCTCTGTGCAACCGCCCTGGACTGTTTCTCCCACCAGGGCATTGACCTGGCCGTGCTGGAGATCGGGCTGGGCGGCCGCCTGGACAGTACCAACGCCGTCGATCCGGTTCTGTCCGTCCTGGGCCCCATCGGGCTTGACCATCAGTTGCATCTCGGAAGCACAATCCAGGAGATAGCCGTAGAAAAGGCGGGAATCATTCGTCCGTCCACTCCGGTCGTGTCGGCTCCCCAGCGGGCCAGCGCAAAGAGGGTCATCAACGAGACCGCCCGGGAGAGCAGGGCGCCTCTCTATATGATCAAGCCCCACCAGGTCCGAACTCATCATACAAGGGAGGGGCGTTACCGCATCCACTATCGGGACATCCATGCCGAGCTGAGTGTCGTGGGCCAACATCAGGGGATCAACGCAGCCGTGGCCATTGAGTCTGTGAAGAGACTCGTGAGGCCCGGCTGGAGTTTCCCTGGAAAATCCATCGCGCAGGGACTTTCGGCCGTGCAGCCGTTTGGAGTTCTGCAGCGAATCGCTGCAGAGCCGGACGTCTTCGTGGACGGTGGACACAACCCGGATGCCGCCCGGGCGGTCTCGCGTTTCCTGAGATCTCACACAAGAGAACCTCGGCACCTGGTTTTCTCGATGATGCACGACAAGGATCTGGCTGCGGTTGCAGAGATACTCGCACCCCTGTTCGAACAAGTCTACCTGTTCGAGTTGAGTTCCATTCGAGCAGCCAGTGCATCCCAACTTCAGAAGGCGTTTCCGCAGGGTGTCTTGATCAGCGACCTGGAGCGCGCCCTCCGAGAAGCGCAGCAGCGAGCTGCCTCCGTTCTGGTATTCGGGTCGTTTCACCTGGCCGGAAAGATACTCGCCGAAAGGAATGATTCAGGGAACTGCAGTGGCTGATTGTCACTCAATCTGAAACAACAGCTGGCCACCGTCGATTGAAGCGTCGACGGCCACGTTGCAAAGGGTCACGGTACCGGCTTTTGGAGACTTCAATTCGTTTTGCATTTTCATCGACTCAACGATGGCCAGCCCTTCGCCGATCTCGACGTCGTCGCCGGGGCTCTTGAGGACAGCAACTACTTTTCCCGGCATCTGCGCCTTGACCTGGGCGATCCCCTGAGCCGCAAGAACCGCGGAATTTCCCTTTCCCAGCCGTCTGGGATCCTGGATCTGGAACTCCAACACCTGATCACGCCAGGCCACAGTCCGGCTCGTGTCCCGACCGGATACGACCAGATGTTCGACGCGTTCGCCCACCCGAAGTACCAGTTGCTCCCCCTCCCGGGCCAGCAGCTCGACGCGGCTGAATCTCCCGTTCAATCCAACTCGGAAATCGGTGGCTGAGATCCGATCGATATGAACCTCGTTCTGGATGTCGCCGTAGCGTACTTTAAACTTCACTTCTTGAAATCCCAGGAACCTCTTCGCAATCCTCGCAGACGGGCGTCCTGCTTCCACTGGCTGGCGGGGCTGCAGGCCAGGGTCGAAGGCGTTTGGATTGCTTTGAAATAGTAATCAAGGGCCACACCGATCACCGCCGGGTCCACTTCATCGTCCAGGTTGTTGGCGAGAGCGTCCAGCAGCGCGTGTTCCTCCAGGAACTCAGTGCTCAGCTGCCCCTTCAAGAATTCCGGATGACGGAACAGGACTCGGAAGAAAGGAATTGTAGTGGCCACCCCGGCAACCTTGTACTCATGAAGGGCACGCGTCATTCTTTGCAGAGCCTCAGCCCTGTCTCCGCCCCACGCCACCAGCTTTGAGATCAGAGGATCGTAATCGACCGGGATGGTGGCACCTTGAAAGACTCCACTATCGTTCCGAATGCCGGGGCCTGAAGGCTCCAGCAGGGTGGAAACTGTGCCTGGTGATGGAAAAAAATCATTGCCAGGATCTTCAGCATAGACCCGGCACTCCACGGCTGCCCCTCGCGGAGCCAGTCTTTCCTGCTGTAGCTTCAGCGGCTCTCCATTCGCTATGCGAATCTGTTCTTTGACCAGGTCAACGCCATAGACCATCTCCGTCACCGGGTGCTCAACCTGAAGCCTTGCGTTGATCTCCAGGAAGTAGAAGGGAGGCACCTCCTCAGTACTGCTCCCATCCACCAGAAACTCAACCGTACCTGCGTTGAAGTACCCGGATGCCCGGGCTGCTGAGAGTGCAGCCTCGCCCAGCGCCTCCCTGAACGCGACTCCGACTCGGGGAGAGGGACACTCTTCAACAATTTTCTGATGCCGGCGCTGGATCGAACATTCTCTTTCCCCCAGGTGAACGAGGTTTCCGAGTTGGTCTCCCAGAATTTGAACCTCAATATGACGCGGTCTGGGAACAACCTTTTCGAGAAACACCCGGGAGTCCCCAAAGGAGGCCTCTGCCTCTCCTCTAGTCAGGACGAAAGCCTGCTTCAATTCCTCCGCCGACCTGATTAGACGCATACCCTTGCCACCTCCGCCGGCTCGCGCCTTGAGCATGACCGGATGACCAAGCGTGCCTGCTACCCTCACCGCCTCATCCAGCGCCTCAAGGCTCCGGTCACTTCCCGGAATAACCGGCACTCCGGCACCCTCAACGGTCCGTCGGGCGTGCACTTTGTCTCCCATCATCTCTATGCTTTCCGCGGAGGGACCGATGAAGGTGATGCCGGCTTCACTGCAGGCCCGGACAAAAAGGGGATTCTCGCTCAGGAAGCCGTACCCCGGGTGAATAGCGTCCGCCTCGAGTGACTTGGCCGCTGCCAGGATTCTTTCGATCGAAAGATAGCTTTCAGCGGCTGGCGCCTCCCCAATGAAGCAGACCGAGTCGGCCAGTCGGACGGAGAGAGAACCTCTGTCAGCCGAGGAGTACACGACGGCCGGTGAGATGCCCATCTCCCGGCAGGCCCGGATGATCCTGACGGCGATTTCTCCGCGGTTGGCGATTAGAATTCGAGAAAACATGTTGGAGCCAGATCGCGGCCGATTCAGGCCGGATCCCCTTCAGGCCGGATCCTCCTCAGAGAGGGATATTGCCGTGTTTCTTCGGGGGATTGCTGTCGCGCTTTGTATTGGCCATGTCGAGCGCTGAGATCAGTTTGCTTCTGGTTTCTCGGGGATTGATAACGGCGTCGATAAAGCCTCGCTCGGCAGCAGCATATGGATTGGCGAATTTGGCCCGGAACTCGTCGGTCTTCTGTTGCTTGAACGCTTCTGCATTCTCTGCCCCAGCCAGTTCGCGCCGGAAAAGGATCTCAACTGCACCCTGTGACCCCATCACAGCTATCTCAGCTGTAGGATAAGCGTAGTTCATGTCGGCTCGAATGTGCTTCGAAGCCATCACACAGTACGCACCTCCGTACGCCTTCCGGGTAATGAGCGTAATCTTCGGGACGGTGGCCTCGGCAAAGGCATAGAGCAACTTGGCTCCGTGTCGGATAATCCCGTTGTGCTCCTGATCAACACCGGGCAGAAAACCCGGAACATCCTCAAAGATGATCAAGGGAATGTTGAACGCATCGCAGAAACGGACAAACCGTGCTCCCTTGACTGACGAGTTGATGTCCAGAGTACCTGCCAACACATCCGGCTGGTTTGCCACCAACCCGACGGATTCTCCATTCAACCGGGCAAAGCCGACGACGATGTTGGGAGCGAAGTCAGCCTGGATCTCGAAGAAGTGCCCATCATCGACCACCGCCCCAATGACTCGCTTGATGTCATAAGGCTGGTCCGGTTCACTCGGAACCAGGTGATCCAGATCGGGCTCGACTCTGTCGATTGGATCCTCGCACTCTTTTCTGGGTGGAGACTCCAAGTTGTTGGAAGGCAGGAAGGAGAGCAGCTCCCTGGTCTGCGCGAGACAGCTTTCGTCGTCAGGCGCCACCAGGTGCGCGATCCCACTTTTGGAGGAATGAGTGGCGGCACCTCCCAGCTCGTCTTTGGAAACCTCCTCGCCCGTCACGGTTCGAATCACATCAGGACCGGTAATGAACATGTAGCTGCTGTTCTGCACCATGAGAACGAAATCGGTAATGGCCGGGGAATAGACAGCTCCTCCCGCGCAGGGACCCATGATGGCTGAGATCTGAGGCACGACACCGCTGGCCAGCGTATTTCTGAGGAAGATATCGGCGTAGCCGGCCAGGCTGACAACCCCTTCCTGAATCCTGGCTCCTCCACTGTCGTTCAACCCGATGATGGGAGAACCCATCTTCACGGCCAGATCCATCACCTTGCAGATCTTGGCGGCGTAGGTCTCCGAAAGGCTCCCTCCAAAGACCGTAAAGTCCTGGGCGAAAACGAACATGTTGCGCCCGTCGATGCGGCCATACCCGGTGACTACGCCGTCCCCGGGGATGCGCTTGTCTGCCATCTCGAAATCGGTGCAGCGATGCACAACGAACTTGTCGATCTCTTCGAAACTCCCCTCATCGAGAAGAAAATCGATTCGTTCGCGGGCGGTCAGCTTTCCGGCGGCATGCTGCCTTGCGACGCGAGCTTCACCCCCGCCGGCCTCAGCCCTGCGGTGACGCTGCTCCAACTCCTCAAGCTTGCGATCGAGTTCCGATTCGAGCTGTTTCATCTCAATCAGGTAGCGCGATCAGACGCCCACGACCTCTTTGTGCTTGTTCCAGTCTGCCAGGAACTGCTGGAGGCCCTTCGTGGTGAGCGGATGTTGGATCAGCTTGTCCAGCAGCTGGGGAGGAAGAGTGACCACATCTGCGCCCAGCATAGCTGACTTCATGACGTGTTGGGGACTGCGAACAGAAGCCACCAGAATCTCAGTTTCGAAGGCATACTGGTCGAATATTGTTGCGATATCGGCGATCAACTCCATCCCGTCGCCAGTGATGTCGTCGATGCGACCCACAAATGGGCTGACGTAGGCGGCCCCGTTTCGAGCTGCCAGCAGTGCCTGAACAGCCTGAAAAATGAGGGTCATATTGACGCGAATTCCCTCGCCACTCAAAACCTTGAGCGCCTTCAGACCTTCCTTGATCGTCGGGAGTTTCACGACCACATTGGGCGCTATGGCAGCCAGCTTGCGCCCTTCTTCGACCATCGCTTCGGAGTCGATCGAGACAACCTCCAGGCTGACCGGCCCGTCCACCATCTGGCAAATCTCCTTCGCCACCTCATCGAACGGTCGGCCCGTCTTCGAGATGAGGGAAGGATTGGTGGTCACTCCGTCCACGAATCCCAGCGGGAGACAGTCCCGGATCTCGTCAACATTGGCAGTGTCCAAAAAAAACTTCATGAGTGGGTTCCTCCTAGATTCTTCTTCCCCGGTTCATGGGTTTGATCCTTTCGTCCAGGCTACAAAGTTGGAGTATTCTGACTGAAAGCCTGTCGAGTCTACAAACTTGAGCGCATATCTGCAGCCGGCCCGGACAGTCTGGTCACCATCTTCGAAGACAAACTGGTTCACTTGCCGGGCCTCGACCAGTTCGTCCTGAAAAAGCCTGGCAATGAGCAAAGATCGCTCCTCCACGACCAGCGGGGGGCACTGGCGGTACACTTCAACATATTCCACATCATTCGAGGGAAGCCGGAAGACGAGCCGGGGACCGCGATTCCCAGCCTCGACTCGAAGATTATTGATCGTATCAGGATACACAACCCCCGGGGGCAAGGGGGCCCCTACCTTGCCACAGGAAAGAAGCAGGCCGATCGCCAGAAAAGGCGAAGAAAGTATGATCGGGCTCCTTTCCCTCCAGGTTCTCACATGGAAGCTGACTGTAATAGACAAGCAGTTACGGCAAACCAACTGTTGGATGTTGCTACCTTCGACCCCGCTTCGGGCGACCATCGTTCACCGAACTCGCGGATCGCGCAGGCGAACTTCCGGGAGCCCACCAGCGCCGGATCTACAACCCCGGTCCAATATAGTATACCCTCTCCCCTCGACAATACCGGTTGCCATCTGGGAGTACCGGGGGCTCATGCATGCACGACTTCAGTACTGACTTTGTGGTCATAGGAAGTGGGATAGCCGGGGTCCGCGCGGCCATCGAGTTGTCTCGAGTTGGGGAGGTCATGGTTTTGGCCAAATCGCGCACTGGCGAGACCAGCACCGAGTATGCGCAGGGGGGTATTGCAGTGGCGATCAGTGAGGGAGATAGTCTCGATCTTCACTTCAAGGATACGCTCGAGGCAGGTGCCGGAATCTGTGACGAAGCAGCGGCACGGGTTCTGGTGGAAGAGGGCCCGCGGCGAGTTCGGGAGCTCCTCGATTGGGGAACAGAGTTCGACAAGGCCGGGGGGGCCCTGGCTTTTACGCGCGAAGCGGCTCACAGTCGAAATCGAATTCTCCATGCAAGAGGCGATGCGACCGGCCGGGAGATCAGTAAGACTCTCATCCAAAAGGCGAGGAGTTCGGCCTCTATTCGTCTACTTCCCCACAGTTGTGCGGTTGATCTACTGGTCGGTTCCAACGGTTGTGAGGGTGTCCGTTTCCTGGAACTGTCGAGCGGAGAAAAGAGGGAGATCCGGGCTGACAGAGTCTTGCTGGCGACCGGCGGACTGGGAGCGGCTTTTGGGCAGA
>CBDBGQ010000003.1:0-34555 GCA_965205345.1 Acidobacteriota bacterium
CTCACGCCCCCACCCGGCTGACTCGAAGATTCACGCCCAATTTCTTTTCCCTTTAGCAGAATCCGTATGCTCGACTCGGCTGCTGGCCAGTCTCCTCGCAGCAGCAATGTTCGAACGATGAGAAGTTGACTCGAAGCCGAAGGATCCAGCCGGATTCGACTCTCAACCGAACTTTCCCGGCTCGGCATTTCGCTGTCAAGCCACAGTTCATGAGGGTGGTGCGTCTTCACCACCAGTGTGCCCTGACCGGATACATGCCCCATCAGAACGACTGTACTATCCCCTGTGACCGCCAAACGGGCATCTTCGGCAACCTGATCCCACCAGCCGTTGGCGACAAATCTAATCTGATTTTCCTGCACGAGTTCTTTGATGATCGGTGTCTCCCGCAAGAAGCTATGAGCGTAGTCAGGTTCCCGGCTCAGCATTCCATAGGTCCCCATTATTTTTTTCTCGTGGACCGTCTGGTAGTAAAGAGCGCGAGAGTTATAGTGTAGGTCAATCACTGCAGAACTCTTGGAATCGCCGCGCAACTGGGAATAAAATGGACTAATGTCCTTTTCCGCCGTCAAGAGCGGCAGGGAGAGACTCTCCACGAGAACGAGCAACCCCAGGCTGGGGGCGATCATTCCGTAGCGACCGTTCCGCGCCAAGCCCGCCACGGCGGCACCATAAAACAGGCACACTCCCAGGTAGGTCATAAGGTGGAACCGGATCGGAGCCCGCATGATTCCCAGGCCGGGGATTTTCTCCAACCACCCGTAAGGCAGCACCACCGAGTCGTAGACGGTACCACCGATGTGCAGGAAGGGTCCCAATGACAGAACGAAAAACACTCCAACCCACAGGGCCAGCCATCGGCGATGCAGGGCATCAAGTCGACATCTTCCCCAGAACGCCAACAACAGCACGCTCCAGGGAATAAAAGTCCCCAACTCAGCCGGAACGCCCGTCCAAGTCAGGTTCCACTCCTTAAACCAGTCCGAGAAGGCCGAGATGGGTCCGGGAACAAAGAAGGACTGCAGGTCGGCGGAAAAGATGCGGGATACGTGCTCCTCGGGAATTCCCACCGTTGCCTGCCCGATCATGGTAGCCAGCAACGGGGTGAGGGCCACCAAACTGAGCGCCCCCACCTGCAAGGTTCCCCACAGATTGGCTACAAACTCGCCCCTTCGATCAAGCCAGCTGCTCCCCAGCAGGATGGCCATGGCAAAACCGCAAAAGACAAAAAAGTACCAATCGGTCAGTCCCACGATAAGCAACCACGCTGCTGCCGTAAATATCCGCCGACGATCCCAGCCCTGGTTCCAGCCTTGCAGGTAGGCTAGGAGAAAGAAGGGAATCCACTGGTAGCTGATCTGATTCAGATGACCCAGAGCGTGGGAAAAATGATAGGGACTAAAGGTATAAGCTATTCCCGCAACCACGGCCCCGGGCCGGCCGATCCCCAAAAAAAGAGCCAGTCTGAACATCCCAAAGCCCGCCAGTACAAAGCTCAGTACAAAGCTCAGCAAAGCTGCCAGATTGTAAAGACTCACCGTTGAGAAGAAACTTTGGAGTGGGATTGAAGCGAGCGTCACCGGAAAGTTCCAGGTGTGGAGATAAGCACAGGCACCCGTCGGGAAATGGATGTAATCGGAACAGAAAGGGTTGATTAACTGGAGCAGGGAAAAGCGCATCCGCCACATGTTCCAGCAGAAGAGCCAAGCATCGCCGTCACCCATGATACGACTGTTCAGATGCAAAACGACCGGATAAGTAAAAACCCCAGTCAACAGCGTATAGAGCGCTAGCACTTTCCAGTTTTGTCTAAAGTTCATGATGGCTCTCTCATCCGGCGCGTGCCGAGATTAACATCTGATCGCCCCTGCGCTAAATACACGTTTAATCGAGCGTACGTCGACACCGCGCCGCCATCATGTCTCCTTCCTTCGGTCCAACCAAGCCTCTGAAGCTGTTACAGGGAAGATGTTGCAAGGATTAAACCTGTGCCTTCAACACAGGAAGAAGTCATGCAGGTGCTGGAGCATCTGCCCCGGGCCTTCACGAAGGACTACGATCACGGATTGGGACTAGCGAAACCCTACAGGTTCATTGTCGACGCGGTGGAGAAACTTTCCGATTGCAACGAGATCATAATATCCGAATGCGAAACCGGAATCGATCAGAAAGGAACGATATTCTACATTGCGGCCAATGACTTCGAGACGGCTAGAAAGTCCCTAAACAGTATCACCAGAATCAGTCAAGCTGCAGCAAGGTCCGTCAAGGACGGAACAGTCTACAATTTCTTTGCGGCCAAGCTTAAACGACCCGAAATCCCAGTAAGGAGTGGACGACATCCGTTACGAAAACAACTTACGTCCGTGATCCAGGGCGAGGAGCAGCTATCAGTTGATGATCAAGATGCGGTGCTGCGCGCCTTAGCGAAAAACAGCAGGTCCATTGCAGAGACCAAGCCGGAAAAACTCGCCAAGCTTCAAGGCGAAATCGAACTCGTCACTCTTGAGGTGTTGATCACGCGCTATGAGGAGATGATCGCCAAAACACTCAACGAAGGCCGCTGGCAAAAGTTCTTCAACGAAAATCCGTTCATATTGAGCCTGGCTTTCGGTTATCCGATTATCAAAATTCAGCAACAAAGCTCGGTTGGCGGCCGCAAGATTTCGGGTGAGGGCGATAAGATCGCTGATTTCATAGTAAAGAACAGCATGACGAACAACACCGCGATTATCGAAATAAAGAAGCCGCAGGAGAAACTTCTCAATGCGCAGCCCTACCGAGAGGGCGTTTACACTCCGTCGACCGAGCTTGCCGGATCAATCAACCAAGCACTTGATCAGAAGTACCGGTTTGAGCGAGAAATCGCACAAATAAAAGAAAATAGCCGTATACATGATATCGAGTCGTATTCCGTTCACTGCTGCCTGATCATCGGTACCATACCGACCACCGAAGATCGGCACAAATCATTCGAGCAATTCCGTCGAAACTCCAAGGCCGTGGAAATCGTTACATTCGACGAACTCTTAAAAAAGCTGAAGGAGCTTCGGGTGTTCCTGGCCTCTGCAGAAACAGAATCAGCCACTCAGAATCCATTAAACAAACCGCCCTTTTAAAACAAGCGGCGAGACGAAACTCCCCTAAACACGCCGGAGATGAGTCCGCGAAAGAAACAGCCGCTATGGCAGGAGTTCCTTGTAGATATGGTTTGTAGCCTCATTGACTAAGCAGCGAAGGACCTAGACAGCGGATTGGGGCGATTCGTCGGATGGGTTTTTAAAGCTGCGATCCTGACAGTTCTCGTGGTCGCAGCGGCATTTATCCTCTACGGCTCGCTGAACAGCGGGTAATGATGATGGCGCTGTGCAGCCTGGCGCGTAACTGGACGCCAGCTCCGAGAGGACCACAGGAGAGAGACGAGAAAAGAAGGCCCGGCTGTCGCCCCGATGAAGCCCACCAAATTGTCGGTGGCCAAGATTTGGATGAGTTACCAGTTCACCGACTGCGCCAACTCCTCATATAAGGTCCACGCCTAGAAGCACGGCAAACCGAAGGGGCGCGGTCTTATCCACCCGGAAACGCTTCGAGGATCCTGTCGGCGATGCTGCGCTGAGGTGGCGCCGGTTAGTCGGGCAGCTTGGCGGTTTATTTAAGGTGTATTCCGATTGTCACTCATACCGCCAGAATCTCCTTGGATAGGCTAAGCAACTGTTTTTCTGTAATTTGACTGAGAGTGATCTGAGATCGGATTCTCCTGTGGTTTGAAATCGACCAGGCTGAGGTACTGTTTCCCGATCAGCCAGTCTTCGTGAATCTCCTCGACGACAGCGGTGATGAGTCGTAGTGCGGACTCGGTGTTTGGAAAGATACCGACGACCCGGGTACGCCGGCGAATCTGACGGTTTAGGTTCTCCAGCCCGTTGTTGGTGCGAATGCGCCGCCAGGTAGAACGTGCAAAACGAAAGACCGTAAAGCCTTCCGGCAGATTGGTCTCCATCCAATCGGCCAGCTCCGGGTTGCGGTCGTAGTATTGCTCGACTCTGGCCCGAAGCATCGCCTCAGCTTCGCCTCCAGACGGGGCATTGAAGATGTCTCGAATGTCAGTGGCGATGGCGGCACGTTGGTCGGATCGGCGGGCGTATCGCTGAGCATTCTGGCTCAGGTGAAACTGACAGCGTTGCCAGGGCACTGAAGGAAAGACAGCTCTTCTGGCAGCTCGTAGTCCTGAGTGGTCATCGCTGACAATCAGCTGCACACCCTCCAGACCACGCTTTTGAAGCTGCTGCAGAAACTCTCGCCAGTGGACCTCCGCCTCGCTGAGTCGGCAGCTGACCCCAATCACCTCCCGCTTGCCCCAGCAGTTGACTCCGGTCGCTTTCAAGACGGCCACATCCTGAATGCTGCCCTGGCGACGGACCTTCTCGTAGTGGGCATCTAGGTACACAACTGGATAGCTGCCCAAAGGGCGGTTGCGAAACTGCTCGAGTTCGTCGTCCAGCAGCTTGGAGATTCTTGAGACCTGGCTGGCGGAGATCTCGGTGCCGCACAGCTGCTCGGTAATCTCAGTGACCTTGCGCGTCGACACGCCCATCACGTACATCTCGGCGATGGCCAGCTTCAGGGCTTTCTCCGAGCGGCACCCTCGCTCCAGGGATCGGGGATAGAAGTCCAGGTGACGTACTTGTGGAATCCGGATTTGAAGCTGTCCCACTCGAGTTGACAGCGTCTTGGCCTTGTACCCGTTGGCGTGGTCTCGACGCTGCTCGCTCCGCTCCCAGCGTCGAGCTCCCAGAAACTCTTCTCGTTCCATCTGCATGGCGGTGTTGAGCAGTTTCTCCAACACTCCTCGAAACGCGTCGCTGCCTTCTTCGATCAGTTCTTTCAACAATTCTCGTGGTAGCCTCTGTTCTGGGTCTGGGGTCATTCGGATCCTCCTTGCTCTTGTCTTGAGTTTTTGGAGAAATCCTGCCCCAGACCTCTGATCCTTTTAGCTCACCTTCCTCAAATTACAGAAAGAACGGTACACCCCTCTTGGATAGATCTGCCTGTCGTTGTTGCTGCGCCTGTGAGGGTGTGGGCAAGGCGCGTAGCAGCTTGTCCATCATATCCACAGGCGGGTTGCTGCGGTAGGCTCTCGGCTGGGGTTTTCCCATCAAGTGCCGAGTGTGGCCTTTCGGTGTTGGGGTTCCGACAGTAACGGAGCAAAAGCGCACGCTAAGCGTCGTTTCCCGGACTCCTTAGGGGTCGGAGACTGGGCGCTCGACCCTCGATCTCGAATCGGTACTTACCGTAGGGATTGACGTGCCCGTAGAGGGCAGGCGACAGATGGCCGAGATCGATGTCGCGGCCGATCCTCCCCTCGGCCCGCAGCCGTTCGATGGCGGCGTTCATGTAGACGGTGTTCCAGGTGACGATGGCATTCGTGACCAAGTTTAGGCAGAGGACCTGATTCGTCTGCTGATCTGCTTGACGGCGCTGTACCTTCCCTTCGTGAGCGAAGAATAGGAAGCGGCGCAGTGCGTGGAGGGTAGCCAACTCAGTCTCTGAGAAAATAGATGCCGGCACTGCTGTCTCTTCCGATTGGAGCCGAGGGTTTCCGAGTCTTAGTTTAAGATACCGATTGTGAGACCGCCTAAGGCACGGATTTCGCTCCCTTCTCAGGTGTCACAGAAACGGTCGTTTTGGAGACGCCAGTGCTGATCGGCTACGCGCGGATATCGAAGGCGGACGGTTCCCAGAGCCTCGACCTGCAGAGGGATGCTCTGCGCGAGGCCGGCGTCAGCGACGACGCGATCTACGAGGACCAAGCGTCCGGACAGCGTGAGGACCGCCCGGGGCTCGCCGCCTTCCTCAAGGCGGCGCGGCAGGGAGACGTGATCGTCGTCTGGAGGCTCGATCGCCTCGGTCGCAATCTCCGCCATCTCGTCAACCTGGTGCAAGACCTCAACGACAGGGACATCGGGATCCGGGTGCTCGCCGGACAAGGGGCCAGCATCGACACGACGACGGCCAGCGGAAAGTTGGTCTTCGCGCTCTTCGCGGCTTTGGCGGAATTCGAACGAGAGCTGATCCGGGAACGGACCCTCGCTGGATTGGCCTCTGCACGAGCCAGGGGCAGGAAGGGAGGGCGCCCTCACGCGCTGAGCAAAGCGCAGGTGCGGCTAGCTCAGGCAGCGATGGCGCAGCGCGACACGAAGGTCAGCGAGCTGTGCCTGGAGCTAGGCGTAACCAAGGCGACGATCTACCGCTACGTAGCGCCAGATGGTTCCTTGAGAAACCGAGGGCGACAGGTCCTGGCTCGCTAGGCGGTCCCAAGAGCGGCCCTTAACGTGCGATTTTGCTCCGTTACTGTCGGAACACCGGGCTGGTCAAATGACGTGAAGCCGCAACTCGGACGGACCGAAGCGCTGGCCGGAGCGAGACTATGGCCCCCGGTGGTCAGGGTGTTTCTCTTTGTAGTTCTTGTCTTTGGGACGCGGGAGGAATACCCAATGATTTTGGAGGACGCATGACCGGAAATCCGGCTGCCCAAGGGAACACATTGGGGGTGAACAGCGCGTCTCTCCAGATCGGCCCGCAGCGGTCCAGGGCGCGAAGCGGCGCAGCGAACCCTTGACGGCGCGGACCGATCTGGAACGATTCGCGGTGAGGGAAAGGAGATCAGAGCCGACCGAGCTTCTGAGCCAGTACACCTGGGCTCAACTGCTCATCCTTGAAATTGTGCGATAGCTAACCCGGCCTACGGACCCTCATCCGGATGATAGTAGCCGGAGCCGACCAGGATCGGCAGACCATAGACCACGACCCTCTTGACGAAAGTCACCTTGCGTTCCAGCCTCCTGGTGGAAGGGTTTACAGCCGAGTAGTAGAAGAAGGATTCCCCGAAGGCGTCCCCCACACTTACGAGATCCTGACCTTCAAGCGATGTGTTGATGTAGGGATCTAGCTCGGATACGCCGTACAACCGACTGAAAGGATCTCCGTTGAACAGAGAGCTTCCGTAGGCATCCACGCCGAACAAGTAGATCGAGCCGTTCCCCCAACGCGGATCGGTGGTCAGGAATCGGACGGCGAAGTATCCCTGCGACTCCAGCTCCATGGCGGCGCAACGGACAAACTCCTGCAGCTTCTCTTTGGAAGGATCAGCGTCAAGCCCCATGGCGTGGACCTCTTCACTTCTGCACGTTCCGGGTAGGTCGCGGCGATACACGCCCGCGCCGATCGTGGCGAGGGTCCCGTCCCAGTCGATGCTCTTGAGGTAGGAAGCCTTCGGCTCATCCCGGCCGGTCGCCGGGTTTAAGAAGGAGTAGTAGATCCAGCCCTCGCCGACCTGGTTCACGATACGATGCTGTTCCCGAAACCAGTCATTGCCGAAGATGTCGATCAGCAGGCCCCACGGCTTCCCTTCCCTTGAGGGGTCAGGCGGGAAGACGAACGCTCGAGACAGGTCGGACATCGGGGTCGCTTCGGCGACGAAAACATAGATCTGGCCGCTTCTCCAGCGCGCCTCCGAGTGGAAGGCTCGCCGGGCCTCTTCAAACCCCATTTCCTGGACATACTCATAGGCGCATTGAACGAACGCTTCAACGCCTTCCGGGGAGCGAACGGCGCGAGCGGTGATGGAGTGATCCGCGCAAGACAGTGGTTCAGCGGTGCCCCCCTGGGCAACGAGAGTCGGCGCAGCGGCGCAAAGTAGGATTGAGGAAATCAGGAATAAGGAGAAGTTATGTTTCATAGTCTGCCCCATTTTCTCACACCCACCCAAACAAGCCCAGTAGTGTAACTTTTTTTCTGTAATTTCTGGTCAAGCCTTGGGTCGAAAAGACAGAGGTCTGGGACAGGATTCTCCAAAAACAGAGACCTGAATCTGGAAAGGAGAATCAATTGAGCCCAGACCTGGAAAAGAGAGTACCACGGGAGATCCTGGAAGAGTTGATCGAGGGATGATATCGATCGAGCAAATGTGACCCACTTTAGCCCGTTTCGATAATGCAATAATGACCCGGGGGTTTTTCCTTTCAACGCCTCTAAGTATTTGGGCGAGAGGCGTTTGAAAGAAAAAAGTCTGTCTAAGGGCGGGTCATATTTACGTGATCACGGTGGGACACCTTTCCTTGATCGTTCACACCGAGGAAGGAACAGAAGCCTTTCGAGGGATCCTGGAGAAGCTGTTCAACGTGGCCATGCAGTTGGAAAAAGCGAGTTCTTGGGAGCGGAGGTCCTGGCCGATTTATGAACGACACGGCGGCGGCCGCGTGATGTATTACATGATTCACGCGACGGACCACCCCGAAGCTCCTAATCTTATGAACAGAGCCTATCACAAGGCTGTGATGCCGATCAAAACCGCTGAACAGATGGCCTTATTCTGATAAGCAATGTGGGGCAGCCTGTCAGGCGAGATCCGTATCAAGGATGCCGAGAGTTTCGTCGAGGAAGTCGTATGAGCGGGAGTGGATATGACTGCATGGAGGACAGATCATGATCAAGGAATCACTTGCTCAACTCCAAAAGGTTGACCTACGAGAAGTCTGGAAAAGCGAACCGGGAGACTTTAGACCTTGGCTGGCCGACCCAGGCGGCCTGAAGCTCCTGGGAGACACGATAGGAGTCGATCTTGAGTTGGAGGCGCAGGAGAAGGACGTTGGTTCTTTTCGCGCAGATATTCTGTGCAAGAACATCGCAGACAACACTTGGGTCCTCATAGAGAATCAGCTTGAGACAACAGATCACACTCACCTTGGACAATTCCTGACCTACGCCGCAGGGTTGGATGCCGTAATCATCATTTGGATTGCGAAGAGGTTCACTGATGAACATCGTGCCACGTTGGATTGGTTAAACGAAGTAACGGGCAAGAACATCAATATTTTTGGCCTGGGGGTCGAGTTGCGGAACATGTCAATAACTTTGAGACACTTTCTTTCGAGAATTAGTGTAGTGTCAGTTCACGAGTCCTCCTGGTTGGGGCGATTGATCCAGACGGCTGCGGGCAGAGACGGCGGGACAGGCTGTCCGTTGGGAAACCGCTCTGGGGATCGAGCAAAGGCGGCCTGTAGAGCCTGAGCCCGCACCTGACGTCTGGACTCCGCCCTCAGGTAATGAACGTCCTCGGGCGTGTGCAGTCCGATTTCCGAGTGGCGATGCTCTGTGTTGTATCAGCGAAAGAACTCCCGGCAAAACTCCCGGGCGTCTTGAATGGAGCCGAAGCGCCGGGGGAATTCCGGGCGGTATTTCAGGGTCTTGAAGTGGGACTCCGAGTAGGGATTGTCGTCTTGCACGTGGGGCCGGGAGTGGGATTTCGTGACGCCCAGATCGGCCAGCAGCAAAGCCAGCGCCTGGGACTTCATCAAGGGGCCCCGGTCGGCGTGCAAAGTCAGTCGACCCGAGTCGATTCGCTGCTTTGCGCAGCTTTCTCCGATCAGCGTCTTGGCCAAGGAAGAGTTCTCCCGGGTGGCCACCATCCAGCCCACCACGTAGCGGCTGAAGATGTCCATGACCACGTACAGGTAGAAATAGCTCCATTTGACCGGTCCCTTGAGCTTGGTGATGTCCCAGGACCAGCATTGGTTGGAAGCCGTGGCCAAGAGTTCGGGCTTTTCGTATTGAGGGTGGCGGCGTTGAAGCCGCCGCTCTCTGACTTCGTTACGTTCCTTCAAGATGCGGTACATGGTTCGAATCGAACACAGGTAGCGGCCTTCGTCCAGTAGTTCGGCCCACACGGCAGCCGGAGCCTTGTCGACGAAACGTCTGCTGTGAAGCAGATGCGCGCCCTCCTCTGTTTCCGACCCACTCAAGGTTCGGGGCGGAGAGGGCCGCAGGCGGACCTCCCGCGGAAACTGCCGGCACGTCATCCAGGTCGGAGACGACCTCGCCGATCGGAACCAACTCGCCTCGTTTACGCTGCATGGTTTATTCTCCCATGTTCCTCAGACAACCCCCATAGGAAACGAGTGTGTAAAGCCTGAGCCGGTGCTGCGGGGTTGGGCGAATTGGCTCCACTTCGGGGGACGGGAGCGGCTCCCCCTTTGGTAGCCCAGGAAATCAAGTGGATTAGGCGGCCTGTTCTCAAAAGGTAATCAAGCCGTGCGGAGTAGGACAACTTGCAACCCTCAATGGCCCTACCTCACGAAAATTGTTATAGCTTTCCTTTTTTGATCTTGTCTCGCAAGAACGCGTTATAGCTTTCATATTCCTTGGAAAGACTAAGTAGTTTCTGAGCACCCATTTTTTCTCTATAGATGTCTATCCTGCCCCGAAGTTCCGGTGGCAGCATCCTGCTTTTCTCTGTCAATCCCAGCTCTTTACATGCTTGAGCGTCCCTTTTTTCCTCTTCTTCTACGCCCGTTCTTCCGTATATCGGAAAGGTGTTCTTAACCATGATTGCTGCTTCGTCCTCACTTTTTCCTTCTTCCTCTATCAACTCCGAAAACATCGCCAATCTAAACGTATTCTCACTGATCGTAATGCTCTGTCTAAACTTTTCAGGAAAATCCCACCATTCCTCTATACCCACAGTCACCATATAGGACACTAATATTGCTTGCCTGAATCGGTCTAAACTACTATAATTAAAGGAGATATAGCGCATAAAGTGGGCAAGAAATGGCTGACCCCAAAGGTGAAGGTTTGAAGCTCGGTTTTGATGGCAGTTTGAGGCTTGAATTTCATGGGGCTAAGGTCACATCGGATGCCGGTCTTCTCGCCTATCGTGACCTGGACGAGGCGTTGGTGTTATTCGATAGTGTTCCCTCCGTTTTTCACGATTCGCGGACCGGGCGCAACATCCAGCACGACCTCACGGCGTTGCTACGTCAATCGGTATACAGCCGTCTCGCTGGCTATGAAGATGTCAACGATGCCCATCGTCTGTCGGTTGATCCGACGATGCGAAGGATCACCGGAAAGAAGCTCGACAACAAGAATGCCGCCAGCGCCAACACGATGGGTCGATTTGAGACCCAGATGCTGTCTGTCGAGGACAACCTCCAAGCCCTTTCGGAAGTCAATGGTCGATGGGTGGAAAGAGCGCTGCAGAAAACAACTCATCGACGCATCATTCTGGATATGGACAGTTCAGCAAGTCCTGTCCATGGCCAGCAAGAAGCCTCTGGGTACAACGGCCATTTCGGATGCACCTGCTACCATCCCCTGTTTTGTTTCAACCAGTTCGGAGATTGCGAAGGGTCCATGCTTCGGCCCGGCAACGTTCACAGTGCGGACCGCTGGAAGGAGATGCTGGAACCAATCGTGGCTCGCTACGAGAGGAAAACAGTCCGCAAGTACTTTCGGGGTGATGCCGCCTTCGCCAAGCCAGAGATTTATGAATACCTGGAGGAGAAGGGCTTTTTGTATGCCATCCGGCTTCCCGCCAACCAGGTGCTTCAAGAAAAGATCGAACACCTGCTGACCCGACCTGTGGGGCGCCCACCCAGAAAACCCGTCGTTTGGTTTGCCGATTTCAAATATCAAGCCGCCAGTTGGGACCGGCCTCGTCGGGTGATTGCCAAGGTCGAGTGGCATGGCGGCGAACTCTTTCCGAGAGTCGGTTTCATCGTGACCAATAGGAGCGCACGAGTAGGAGCGCACGAGCCCAAGGGGTGGTTCACTTTTACAACGGCCGCGGCAGGGCCGAGCAGTGGATCAAGGAAGGCAAGTATGCCTTGAACTGGACGCGGCTGTCCTGCCAACGCTTTATCCCGAATCAGGTGAGATTGGGTCTGTTTGTTTTGGCCTACAACCTGGGCAATTTTCTGCGACGTCTGGTCCTTCCCAGAAGAATCAAACACTGGTCCCTTCGCACCCTATTGAGCAAACTGATCAAGATCGGAGCGAAGGTGGTTCACCATAGTCGGATCGTGACGTTTCAGATGGCGGAAGTCGCGGTCAGCAAGGAGGTATGGGCCGAGATGTTGTCTCGGATTAACCGCTTGAGATGGAATACGGCTTAGCGTCCAGTGTTTCTGATCAAGTGGCTGGAGAGGTGTTTCCGCTTGTCGGATTTCGGCAAAGACACCTGGATACACCAAGGACCAGAGGCCCTTTTCAGCCGAAATATGAGGAACAACACTTGTTCCTTGGTTGGAGGGCTGATAGGTTTTGATTATTCGTCACAGGGAGGTCGGAGGAACACGGATCCGAAGTTGATATGGGAATGTCGGACTAAACCTTTCCAGAACCTGGCCTTCCGACAGGCCAACTCCCACCCAGTGACTTTTGCTGCCCACATCAATAGCTACTCGAATCGTTGATTTTGTCATTTGCCTCCTTTTCCTCATTGCTTTTGAAAGACTGGGGCTCATCCAAAAACACACGTCTACCATTGAAGCCACTTCGGCACCATCCCGGTTCAGATAGATTTTTAATGAGGCAATTCGAATTTAAAGCAAGTCTCCTCTACAAGGCGATTGCCCACTTAACTACCTCAGGGGGTTTCATGCGGCTTCTAACAACTACAATTGGTTCATATCCACTATATCTTCGTCCCGCGCTCCGTCTTGTCGCGCAGTGTCTACAATACTTTTTAACGGTTCTTCTCCATTTCGCGCTGCTTCCAAAATTCGTTTTCCGTATTTTTTGCGCCGGAACCAGCCCATACTTCTTCTCCCAATCCGTTTATCTTCAGCGATCCCCACGGCGCAGATTCCACACTGTCACCACCAACGCCACCACGCCCATCCAGAACATACTCCAAAGCCACCCCCCGCCCAGTGCAACTAGAACGATAGGCACCACCAAAATAACCACCCACTCAACCTTACTGATTTTATTCATCGTCTCTCTCTCTCAGCTCTTGCTGCTCCAGCAGTTCCTTCCCGTGCTTGAGTCTCCACTTCCGATCAGCTGCCATATATGACTCAGTCCGATCTCGGAGTACCTGTTTTAGCCGCTCTAACTCGGCCAGCATATCGGCAGCTAGTGAACCAGTAGCCAATCCCTGGGCCGCACGATCCATGCCCCGTTGGATGATATTCTCAAGTCCCCGTAGGTCCTGCTCACGCTCACGAGCCAGAATCTTCCGCACAGCCTGCCCTGCAACATCCGCATCCTGCTTGCCGAACAGCACCCGCCGCTCCATATCCTGATTTGTCCGCCACTCGTAGTACACCTTGGCCATCCTTTCGCACTCCTGCATGGACCGCTTCCATTTCCGCCTACTGAGCCAGCGCTTCATTGCTGCCTCCTCGCGGCAGGCCGGAGAGGGCATAACCGATTGGAAATCAACCCGTTTCTTTGACGCTGCATAGCTTCTTCTCCCCTAGTTAGTCCGACCCGCCAGCGAGCCGGACCGCCAGCAGCACGAGAGCGCCGCCCACCAACCCGCCGATGATGCAAAGCACGAAGATCATAATTAGACCGCCCCGCGTGAGATTTTTTAGCCACCAATTCAAATCCCTTATCTGCAAAATCGACGACTTCACCGCCTTTTCTCACGTCTTGCGTATTCCGGGCCAAACCGGCCACTGATTCCGATTGAAAGCGGCCACCTGTTCCGAGGCAAACCAGTAGTGTAACTTTTTTTCTGTAATTTCTGGTCAGGCCTTGGGTCGGAAAGACAGAGGTCTGGGACAGGATTCTCCAAAAACAGAAACGAGAATCTGGCAAGGAGAATCAAATGAACCCAGATCTGGAAAAGAGAGTACCACGGGAGATCCTGGCGGAGTTGATCGAGGAAGGAACAGAAGCCTTTCGAGGAATCCTGGAGAAGTTGTTCAACGTGGCGATGCAGTTGGAAAGAAGCGAGTTTCTGGGAGCGGAAGCGTACGAGAGAACAGCCAGTCGGCGAGGCTATCGAAACGGATTCAAAGGCAAGCGGATTCAGACTCGAGTGGGAGAGCTGCACTTGGAGATTCCACAGGTGCGTGGGTTGAGGTTTTATCCCAAGTCGCTGGAGAGGGGTTGCCGTTCGGAGAAGGCCCTGAAGCTGGCCATTGCCGAGATGTATGTGATGGGCGTCTCGACGAGGAAAGTCACCGAGATCACGGAGCAGCTGTGTGGGTTGGAGATCTCGGCCACCCAGGTCTCGAGAGTGGCCGGGATGCTGGACGAAGAGCTGGAAGAGTTTCGGAGCCGGGAGCTGGGAGAGTATCCGATCGTGTATCTGGATGCCCACTACGAGAAGGTTCGAAGAGGCGGCAGGGTGCAGGACGTGGCCATCCTGAAAGCCATAGGAGTCAATCGTTTCGGGACGCGAGAGGTGTTGGGTCTGAGCGCCAAGATCAGCGAAGCGGAGGTGCATTGGCGAGGGTTTCTGGGAGATCTGCACAAGCGTGGACTGAGAGGGGTCGAGCTGTTTGTCAGTGACGATCACGAAGGACTGAAGGCGGCCAGGCGGGCAGTTTATCCGTCGGTGCCCTGGAACCGTTGTCAGTTTCACCTGAGCAAAAACGCCCAACAATATGCTCGCCGCAAAGAGGACAAGCCCCGCATCGCCCAGGCCATGCGGGACATTTTCGATGCCCCGTCTCGAGAGGATGCCGAGGAGCTCAAGGGTAAAGTCGTCAAGAAGTTCGAAAAGATTGCACCGGAGTTCGTGAGCTGGCTGGAAGACAACCTGGATGAAGGGCTGACAGTGTTTGATTTTCCGAGGAGCTGGTGGCGAAGGATCCGAACCATCAACGGACTGGAGAGACTGCACCGGGAGATCCGGAGACGAACCCGGGTGGTGGGAATCTTTCCCCACGAAGCATCGGCGCTGCGGCTCATCTCGGCTGTGCTTGCAGAGATACACGAGGAGTGGTTAACCGGCCGGCAATACCTGAACCTGGCCGGCTGGAAAAAACAAGTGGAGCAATTCTTCCCTATAGGCCCTAGAGGAAATTACAGAAAAACGGTTGCTTAACCGGCAAACCGGCCGGTGATTCCGGGGCAAAGTAGGCCACTTTGCCGGGCTTTTCCGGAATCGGTGGCCAGTTTCCGGAATGGGTGGCCGGTTTGCTCCGGAATGGGTGGCCAAGTTAGCGGAAAGTTCCTGCCCTCAGGAGTTTGCGACGCTGGGCAACGAGGGCTATCGTTGTTCCTTTTTCACTTGAAGAGGAAGAGGAGAACAGATGGCCAATCGGAGGTTGCCTATGCGCAAGATCAAGGAGATTCTCAGACTATATTTTCAGGCCCGCTTATCCGCTCGCCAGATCGCTCGAAGCTGCTCGGTGTCTCGGGCTACCGTGGGTGATTACCTGAGCCGGACCCGGGCCGCCTGGCTCGACTGGAAACAAGTGGCCCAGATGAGCGAGGCGGAGTTGGAAGGACAGCTTTTTCCTCCTCCGGCTCCTCGGGGCCGCCACCGCCCTCCACCCGATCTCGCCTACGTGCACCGAGAGCTGCGGGGAAAGTCGGTCACTCTGCAGTTGCTCTGGCAGGAGTACAAGCAGGTTCATGCGGACGGCTATCAGTACTCGCAGTTTTGCGATCTGTATAACCGCTGGAGAGGCAAGCTCGACGTGGTGCTGCGGCAAAACCACCGGGCCGGCGAGAAGATGTTCGTCGACTATGCCGGCCAGACGGTCGAGATCGTCGATCCCAAGACCGGTGAGATGCGTCAAGCCAGCATCTTCGTGGCCGTGCTGGGAGCCAGCAACTACACTTACGCCGAGGCTACGGAAAGCCAGAATCTTCAGTCCTGGATCGGCGCTCATGTACGGGCCGTGGAGTTTTTCGGTGGCACTACCCGGGTGGTGATCCCTGACAACACCCGCACGGCTGTCTCTCAGGCTTGCTTTTACGAACCCCAGATCAACCCCAGCTATGCCGAGTGGGCGGCCCATTACTCAGTGGCCGTCATCCCGGCCCGGGTGCGGGCTCCCCGGGACAAGGGAAAAGTCGAATCGGCCGTTTTGATCGTGGAGCGCTGGATCCTGGCAGCTTTGCGCAAGCGGCGCTTCTTCAGCCTGGGTGAACTCAATCAAGCCATTCACGAACTGCTTGGGGAACTCAACCGCCGGCCTTTCCGCAAACTTGAGGGCAATCGCCTGGAGCTCTTCCGGCGTCTGGATCAGCCCGCTCTCAGACCCTTACCCAGGATCCGTTATCAGCTGGCTCGCTGGAAGAAAGCCCGCGTCAACATCGATTACCACGTCGAGTTCGAGCGCCACTACTACAGCGTCCCCTATGCTCTGGTCCGCCAGCAGGTCGAGATCCGTTACACGGAACACATCGTGGAGATCCTGCACCGGGGCCAGCGGGTGGCCTCGCATCGTCGCAACCGCGTGTCAGGAGCCGCCTCTACCTGCTCCGAGCACCGTCCACAGTGTCACCGGCGTTATCTGGAGTGGTCTCCTTCGCGGTTGATCTCCTGGGCTGCCAAGATCGGACCCCACTGTGGTGATCTGGTCGAGAAGATGCTCGCCTCTGGCCGCTATCCGGAACAGGCCTACCGCAGCTGCCTGGGACTGTTGCGGTTGGGCAAGACCTTCGGCGAGGATCGCCTGGAGGCCGCCTGCCGGCGGGCCCTGGCCTTCTCCACCTTCTCCTACCAGAGCGTCAAGTCCATTCTCAAGACAGGTCTGGACTCCCAACCATTACCCGAGACCCAACCACCACAACCGGCTCTGGAACACTCGAACCTGCGCGGAGCCGACTACTTCACTTGTGAGGAGAACTCTCATGCTCATTAACCAGACTCTCGAAAAACTTCACTCCATGCGCCTGACCGGCCTGGCCGAGGCTCTCACCCAGCAACTCGAAGATCCCGACTCCTCCGTTCTCAGCTTCGAGGAGCGTATCGGCTGGCTGATTGATCGACACTGGATCTGGAGAGAGAACCAGGCCCAGGCCCGGCGCCTGAAAAACGCCCATCTCAAGGACAGCCAGGCTTGCCTCGAGGATATCGACTACCGTCCCGCCAGAGGACTGGATCGATCCCTCGTCCGTTCCCTGGCCACCTGCGACTGGATCACCAGACATCAGAATCTCATCCTGCTTGGCCCCTGCGGTGTGGGTAAGACCTTTCTGGCCTGTGCCTTCGCCCAGCAGGCTATCCGCCAGGGCCACACAGCCTTCTATACCCGCCAGCCTGTACTCTTTCGCGAACTCTCCATAGCTCGCGCCGACGGGACTCTGCACAAACGCCTGGCAAAACTGGCCCGTGTCGATATCCTCATCGTCGATGACTTCGCCATGACGGCCTTGGCTGAGAGCGAACGTCGTGACTTCCTCGAGATCTGCGAGGATCGTTACAACACTCGCTCCACCATCTTGACCAGCCAGATCCCCATTGCCGATTGGCACCAACAGATCGGTGATCCGACTCTGGCCGACAGCATCTTAGACCGGCTCGTTCACAACGCCCATCGCCTGCAACTCGCAGGAGGTTCCATGCGAAAGCGTCTGGCGGCTTCTCAGGACTAAAGGCAAAAAGGCTATGGAAACTGCCGCCCTGTGCAAACCCATTCAGCGCTTTGCAGATCTGCTCAGGATTCCCGACACGTGGGTTCTCACAGGGCTTGGAAAACTCCTCGCTGCGCTCGGCAGTTTTCCACACTTCCCACAGCCTCTACGACTGCTTCACACACATCTTTATTGGAGGTTTCTAGAGTGCCAATCGATCGAAGTTACATTGACTCAAAACGGCCACCTGACACATCATGAAATCCCCAGCGTCGCTTCGCTCCGACCGGGTGGCCACTTCCCCCGGATTGGGTGGCCGGTTTCACCGGAATACGCATGAGCTGGGTGATCACCTCTGGACCCTGTTTTTTGAGGGCAAACTGCAGGTCGTAGAGGCCCTGAGCGACACCTTCGAGGTGGGCGCTGCTCATCGATACGACCAATGTCGGCGAACCTCTTCGAGAGCCTCCGCCGTCCTTTTTGTGATGGTCCGAGAATTAAGGGAGTAGAGGATTCTATTTCCGCCATCTTGACTGGCGGCGCAAGACTCCCATGGACGAGACAGCCGTGCCTCAGAGTGAACAGCTTCAATGTGAGGGCACGATTGAGCTTGGCGTCAACGCACACTTTGAGCCTTGCCAACGCTTCCCGAGGACGTTTGCTCGGCAATGAGTTCTACGAAGCTCATCAAGCGTCCTGCAGCCGACGATAGCGGCCACACCGCGCAGGAGCCCTCTTTCTGTTTTTATTTTTGTTTGCGGGGGCCAGTTCCTGACCGTTGCGGAAGCTCTGGAGGACTTTCTCGGATGGCTTTTCTGACATTGATCAGTACAGCGTCATCCGATCGTCTCGGTCGTCGGCACGATCCGAGGCAAATCCCAGATTGGATCAATCATGGACCAATCATCGAGCCGCTGCATGTAGGTTTGCCTCGGCGGTTCGGGTTTGAGTCATGGAGTTCCCTTTCTGCGGTGAATGATCTGAGGCGGTGGGCTTCGCCAGCGCTGCTCTGCAGCTTGGTGTGAGCGGCCGGGGTCCCCATCGTGGCACCGTCAGGCTTGAGGTCGCAGCCTTTAATCCCCGTTAGGGGTTCTCCTTTGCGAAGCCTTGATAGGTGGCGCTACACTTCCAAGACCTGTGAGCAGCAATGAAGAAGCCCCGTCGTTTGAAGAACGGGGGCGGGGGGATGGAGGGAAACGAGCTAGGAAAGCCGACCAGGCGGGGGACTCCCCGAAATCCGTCAATTTCCGGGGGGCTAGGGTATGGGCGAGCTCGATCTCGCAGTATGAGCGATCCTAGCCCGCATAGATCACCGATTTGGAAATGAAGGTGATTTTGGCAGGCCGGAACGGTTTTCTGAGAGTTTCGCTATCGATCCGGTCCAGGTCGAGTGATGCGGTGGTGTGGAGGGTCGTGAATGGACCGTTTTTCGGGTTCGGAAGAGCGTGACGGAATGCATTCAGGCAGAGCTCGGCCTGAGCGATGGAACGATTTCGTTTTTGGGGGCGTTTGATCGGGACAGACCTCAGCAGCGCAGAGGAATGGCCTGGAGGTTTCGAACGACGGCAGCGAAGACCTCGCTGTAGGGATAGGCTTCCGACATGGAGATCCAGACGTGGCGGACCGTGAGGCGGACCTGGGCGCCGATCTTCAGGAGCTTCAAGCGAATCGTCTGACACTGAGCGCGAGCCAGGGGGGTCTGCTTCAGTCCGAGACGACGCAAGGCGTGCATGAGCATGTAGGCGGCGGAGGACAGATACAGCCGGAGTTGATTGGCGCGCATCGTTGCCGCGCTGGTCCGGTCGGCGAACAGATCCAACTGCTGTTCTTTTATGCGGTTCTCCATGTCGCCCCGCGCACAGTAGAAGTCTTCGTAGAGCGCGCGGGCCCCCAGGCGTTCCGGCGACAGGGAGGTGACGACGAATCGGGGATTGGCGCCTTTCTCCAGGAACTCGGCCTTGCCGACGACGCGTCGCTCCGAGGTCCAACTGTGGCGAGTCCGGTAGCGGAAATCCTTGAACACCCGCGCCGGTGTCCCGGTGGCGTTGAACTCGGCTTCGGCCTGAGTCATCGCTTCGGCGCTCTCTGACTTGAGCCGATCATTGTTGGCCAACCCCATCACGTAATCCACGTGATGGTCTTCACACCAGCGGAGCAAGTCATCCCGGCAAAAGCCCGAGTCGGCCCGGATGACGATCGAGACCTCCGGCCAGCTCTGCCAAATCCGGCCGACGATCCGTTCCAGTTCCTCCACCGATCCCGCGGCCCCATCGATATTGGAACACCGCAACCGGGCGCACAGCAGATGCTCCCCCGAGAAGATGTACAGCGGGAGATAACAGTAGTGGCGGTAGTAACCGTGAAAGAACCGGCCTTCCTGCTGGCCATGGATCGGGTCGTCGCTCGCATCCAGATCCAGCACGATCTCCTCGGGCGCCGATTCGTGGGACTCCACGAAGGCATCCACCATCCAGCCGTCGATCCGGTTCGGGTCCATCGCGATCTTCTTGTACCGCTCCTG
This sequence comes from Acidobacteriota bacterium, assembly GCA_965205345.1. Taxonomy (GTDB): domain Bacteria; phylum Acidobacteriota; class UBA6911; order RPQK01; family CBDAPI01; genus CBDAPI01. Next base: position 19,850 of record CBDBGQ010000003.1, read on the forward strand.
CTCATCGACCTCGGCGGCGGTCAACTCCAACCGGTTCAGCGTACACCTGCCCGCCAGCGCCTTCCCCCGATCTGAGGCCTGCCGCCGCCGCTCTCCCAACGGATCGGCTTTGTCCACTGCCACCGCCAGCATTGGATCGGTGCGCAGTTGGTCGTGATCGTTCAGATCCTCATATCCCAGACAGAGTCCGTAGATGCGCTGCCCCAACAACTCCTCGACCGTGTGTTCGATCAACCGCGGATCCCGGTGATCCCTGAAGCACGCGGTCAGTCCGGCAACGAGACCCGTCCGCTGCTCGACCTCGCGTAACAGCAGCACCCCTGCATCGGAGGTGATCTTCCCGCCGTCGAACCGCGCCTTCACTTTGCGGTGAAATAGTCCGTGAAATTCGAACGTGGCTTGTTTACACTCTGTTCTCATAAGGGCCGCCTCCGTTTGCGTGTGAAAATGTTCATTCAAAACGCTTTATACCAAACAGGGCGGCCTTTTCAGGTCCCATCGGTGAGAAATGGTGGCTAGGTATTCAGCCCGGTGCCCGGGTGTTATTGCTGCTGCTCGATGGCTTCGAGTTTCCGGCTACCTTTTTCGGTGCCATTCGAGCGGGCTGTGTGCCGATTCCAACCAATACCTTTCTGCTGGCTGCGGACTTTGAGTATTTCCTGAAGGATAGCCAGGCCGAGGTGGCCATCGTCAGTGGTCCCGTATTTGAGTCCTTCGACCGGGCACGCCGAAACGCATCCACTCTCAAACACGTGGTCGTCGTCGATCACGCTCCTCCTCGCCGGAACTGCCGCCAGCCCGAACCGAACCCGGGGAGCCGGCCTTCTGGCTCTACAGTTCCGGCAGCACCGGATCTCCCAAAGGAGTCGTTCACCTTCAGCAGGCGATCCCTCACACCATCGAGTGCTATGCGCGGGGTGTTCTGGGGATGGACGAGAACGATCACATTCTTTCCGCCTCCAAGGCCTTTCATGCCTACGGCCTCGGAAACAGCATTACCTTTCCTCTGGGAGTCGGAGCCTCTTCGGTTCTCTTTCCAGGGCGTCCCAGTCCGGCGGCCATCTTTGCCGAGTTGGTCCGTCATCGGCCGACCCTTTTCTTTTCCGTCCCAACCTTTTATGCAGCCATGCTGGCCGCAGACCGCGAAGAGCCCGATTGGGATTTGAGCAGCCTTCGTCTCTGCGTGTCGGCAGCTGAGGCATTGCCTTCCGGAGATCCTGCGTCGCTGGCAAGAGCGCTTTGAGGTGGAGATTCTAGACGGAATCGGCTCGACCGAACTACTGCATATCTTCATCTCCAACCGGCCCGGGAATGTCAAGGCTGCCTCCAGCGGGACGCCGGTACCCGGTTACGAAGTCCGGATCGTGGGTGAATCGGGCAGTGAGGTGTCCCCTGGTGAATCCGGAGATCTGCTGGTTCGGGGTGGCAGCGCTTCCCCTGCTTACTGGAAGCGGCCCGAGGCGACGGAACGAAGTCGACGGGCGGGCTGGAATGTGACAGGCGATCGCTACTATTGCGATGAAGAAGGTTGCTACTTTTACGAAGGCCGATCCGACGACATGCTGAAGGTGGGAGGCCAGTGGATTTCACCGGTGGAGGTCGAAAACACTCTGATACAGCATCCGGCCGTTCTGGAGGGAGCCGTCGTGGCCGTCTGTGACGAAGCGGGTCTCATCCGGTCGAAAGCCTTTGTGATACTGAATGAAGGCAATAGTGCGTCGCAGAATCTGGTCGAGGAATTGCAAGAATTTGTTAAGTCCAGGATCGCTCCTTACAAGTATCCTCGGATGATTGAGTTTGTGGAAGAACTTCCCAAAACCGCCACCGGTAAGATTCAACGGTTCCGGCTCAGGGAGTAATCGTTTCACGTTTCACGTTCCACGTTTCACGTTTGGGAATCTGCAATCCCTGAATCGTAGGGCACGGTTATCAACCGTGCCGAACTGAACCAATTACCGGTGGGTTGCGTTCCACACGCCAGGTTGGCGTGCCCTGCGAATGTTCCAACCAATCCGGAATCATCCCACGGGTGCCAGTCTGATCGCCGGCAGAATGATGGTCTCGCCAACCGGGGGCGGCTTGAAGGGCACGTAGATTCCGTCCTGCCAGCGAATCCAGCGGAAGCTACTATCTTCCAGTTCCCGATCGAAGTGAAAGGCCACTTCTAGAGGTCGCCCGTCTGCGGTGACGTTCACGATCTCGACCCTGATCCCGCCGAGATCGATAACGTGTCCGGGCCGGGTGCGCGGATCAGCCACGAAAAGATGGTCGAAGGTCTGGTAGGCATAGCGACGATCAAAGGGCGGCACTGTTCCTCGGCCATCCGATGGCGGCCTGCCGGGCGGCGAAAGAAAACCGCCACGGAGGCGCAAGACCAGCGTATTGGATTCAGGTCGAGAAACGATGGTTGCATGGATCCCGGATCCTGGAATCACGGAACTGGCGGGTATTGGCTTGCCTTCCAATCCCAGTATCAGCGGTGTGATCAGGGAAACGAAGCTAGTCGGGGTAGTGACGATCAGAACCTGTTGACTCGAGACTTCCTGGTCGGCAGGAAATTCCGGGTCGGCAGGAAAGGTGAGAGCTGGCCCATTGAATACGTCCCGAAACGCTTCCAGGTTCAGGGGTGCCGTCAGCAGTCCCAGGGGAGCCAAAACCAGGTGGACCAGGATCAAGACCCGGCAGGCAATCCGCACGGGAAGAGAGGGGAAACCGGCGCTTGAATGGGACCTGTCCAGTGCACCCCTCAAGAAAGCAGCGATCAGGCCCATTCCGCCGAGTCCCACGAAAAAGAGCAAACGATCTGAAACAAATGTGGAGCAGGAGGGCAGGACCGACAACAGCATTCCGGTGGCCCAGAAGCAGGCGGTGTTGCTGCCCCGCAGGAACCTGGCCAGAACAGGGGTGTACCGTTCTTTCTGTAATTTGAGGAAGGTGAGCTAAAAGGATCAGAGGTCTGGGGCAGGATTTCTCCAAAAACTCAAGACAAGAGCAAGGAGGATCCGAATGACCCCAGACCCAGAACAGAGGCTACCACGAGAATTGTTGAAAGAACTGATCGAAGAAGGCAGCGACGCGTTTCGAGGAGTGTTGGAGAAACTGCTCAACACCGCCATGCAGATGGAACGAGAAGAGTTTCTGGGAGCTCGACGCTGGGAGCGGAGCGAGCAGCGTCGAGACCACGCCAACGGGTACAAGGCCAAGACGCTGTCAACTCGAGTGGGACAGCTTCAAATCCGGATTCCACAAGTACGTCACCTGGACTTCTATCCCCGATCCCTGGAGCGAGGGTGCCGCTCGGAGAAAGCCCTGAAGCTGGCCATCGCCGAGATGTACGTGATGGGCGTGTCGACGCGCAAGGTCACTGAGATTACCGAGCAGCTGTGCGGCACCGAGATCTCCGCCAGCCAGGTCTCAAGAATCTCCAAGCTGCTGGACGACGAACTCGAGCAGTTTCGCAACCGCCCTTTGGGCAGCTATCCAGTTGTGTACCTAGATGCCCACTACGAGAAGGTCCGTCGCCAGGGCAGCATTCAGGATGTGGCCGTCTTGAAAGCGACCGGAGTCAACTGCTGGGGCAAGCGGGAGGTGATTGGGGTCAGCTGCCGACTCAGCGAGGCGGAGGTCCACTGGCGAGAGTTTCTGCAGCAGCTTCAAAAGCGTGGTCTGGAGGGTGTGCAGCTGATTGTCAGCGATGACCACTCAGGACTACGAGCTGCCAGAAGAGCTGTCTTTCCTTCAGTGCCCTGGCAACGCTGTCAGTTTCACCTGAGCCAGAATGCTCAGCGATACGCCCGCCGATCCGACCAACGTGCCGCCATCGCCACTGACATTCGAGACATCTTCAATGCCCCGTCTGGAGGCGAAGCTGAGGCGATGCTTCGGGCCAGAGTCGAGCAATACTACGACCGCAACCCGGAGCTGGCCGATTGGATGGAGACCAATCTGCCGGAAGGCTTTACGGTCTTTCGTTTTGCACGTTCTGCCTGGCGGCGCATTCGCACCAACAACGGGCTGGAGAACCTAAACCGTCAGATTCGCCGGCGTACCCGGGTCGTCGGTATCTTTCCAAACACCGAGTCCGCACTACGACTCATCACCGCTGTCGTCGAGGAGATTCACGAAGACTGGCTGATCGGGAAACAGTACCTCAGCCTGGTCGATTTCAAACCACAGGAGAATCCGATCTCAGATCACTCTCAGTCAAATTACAGAAAAACAGTTGCTTAGCCGCCAGAACAAGCGCAAGGGCCACCATCAGCCCCAGCGTCAAGAGCCAGAGAGCCCGGGACCAGTTCTCCGAAAGGAATAACGACAGGTCGGAAGGCAACCCAAACTGGCCCCATAACAGTGCCGGTCCTCTCACCAGAACGGCTTCCAGGTAACGACCGGGATCCTGGGCGGGGTCGATGTACAGCCCTGAGCCCCGAGCGCCATACCCCATGGACCTGTAGGCAATCCACCAGCCAGCGCTGACGAGAAGAATCGGCATCGCGGATTTCAGACGGGTTTGCCAGTTCGTCCGATCGATGAAGAGCACGTAGGCCAGCAGGTAACCCGCAACTGCAATCCCAGTTTCGGCTCCCAGCAGTGAGAGCAGGAAGGACACCGGGGCCAGGATCCCTCCCGGTTTCCAGCCCTCCCTCCGCCAGCGATCGTGGGCAATCAGCGCCAGCAGTCCGAACGCTACTGAAATGGTCGTATTGCGGTTGGCCAGCCACATCGCCGGCAGGATGTGGGCGTCATCGACAGCAAAAAGCAGGGCTGCCAGTCCGGCCACTGGTAGCGGCTCGAAACGGCGAAAAAGAAAAGCGGCAGCCGCCACTGCAAGGCCCAGCCAGAGCAGCGAGTGAGCATGCATGAGCCAGGGAGAATCGGGCCAGAGGCGGTAGTCCATCCAGTGGGTGAGGCTGCTCAGGGGGCGAAAGAAGCAAAGGCGCAATTCCGGACTCGACCACCAGGGGAGAAGACCCTGGCGTTTGAGCTCGAGGTTGGTCTCAGGATCCCCTGCAATGAAGGCGAAGATGTCCAGCGGCGACTGAACGAGGCCCGGCAGCTCGCCGGGACGGGTCAGTACGGCCCGATGCATGTAGTCATCGGCGTGCCATCCAAGCTGAAGCGATCCGGAACACAAGAGTACCGCCAGCGCAGCCATGATCCATGGACAATGCCGATGCGTGAGAACATCTGACAGTCGCTGCCACCCGACTCTGAGAGCCATGAGGGGCTATCATAGAGGAATTGGGCTCCCGGTGCGGTATCCGGGCAGACGCGACAAGGTTCGACATTTAACTTTCAATTTTTCGACTTTCACGAACTGCCTCCAGTGAATTCATGACGCCAGCATGGAAAGCGTTTACACTGGTGGCTCGGAAGGAGACAGCGAATGGATTTTGAACACCGAATCGGGATGCCTACCGCCGAACAGGCCCCGCCGGGGCATCAGGAAAAAATGCCCGTGGCCGAGCGGCATTACGTGTTGAATGCGCCCCTCCGGCCCCCCTTCCCGGAGGGCCTCGAAAAAGGACTCTTTGGGATGGGCTGTTTCTGGGGTGCTGAAGAGAAGTTCTGGCAGGCTGGCGGGGTGTTCACCACCGCAGCCGGGTATGCCGCCGGCTACACTCCGAATCCCACCTATCGTGAGGTCTGCACGGGGATGACCGGCCACGCGGAGGTTGTTCTGGTCGTCTTCGACCCCTCTCGGACCGGTTACGATCAGATGCTGAAACTCTTCTGGGAGAACCATGATCCGAGTCAGGGGATGCGCCAGGGGAATGATGCCGGAACCCAGTATCGCTCCGGGATTTACTGCTTTTCGGAAGAGCAGACCCAGGCTGCTATGGCCAGCCGTGACGCCTATCAGATCGAGCTCCAGCAGGCAGGCTACGGTTCCATAACGACGGAAATCCTGACCGCTCCTGATTTCTACTATGCCGAGGATTACCACCAGCAATACCTGGCCAAGAATCCGGGCGGCTATTGTGGACTCGGGGGAACGGGCGTCAGCTGCCCCGCGGGCGTGCAGGCCTGAGAGAGGGTTCCACTCTCGTCAGGAAGAGACCGATGCAGCGACCTCGCTTTCGAAGCCTTGAGAGTCATCCCATTTCCCGTAGAACGCTTCTTGCGGGGGGAGTCTCGGTCCTGGCTTCGGCGGCAGTCGGGTACGCGCAAAGAGGGCGCAGCAATCGGCCCGGGGCTCCGCAGCTGCACTATGCGAGTCTCGTGAATGTCGCCGAGCGGATCCGACGACGAGAGCTGTCGCCGGTGGAGGTGACGAAAGCCCAGCTGGAGCGCATTGAAGCGCTCGAACCAAAGCTGAAAGCCTATGTGTTGGTCCTTGCCGACCGTGCCCTGGCCCAGGCACGGGAAGCCGAGCGTGAAATTCAAGCAGGAAAATATCGAGGTCCTCTGCACGGGATTCCGATTGCGGTGAAGGACCTCTACTTCACATCCGGGGTAGCGACAAAGGGCGGCAGCGGTGCCCTGGCGGATCACATCCCGAGTTACAACGCCACTGTCGTGGAACGTTTCGCCGGCGCTGGAGCAGTGCTGCTGGGCAAATTGAACACCACGGAAGGTGCGATGGTGGGCTACCACCCGGACTTCGAGGTTCCGCGTAACCCGTGGGGCGAGGACCGCTTCCCCGGTTGGTCATCCAGCGGTTCGGGAGTCGCGACTGCGGCGGGTCTTTGTTACGCGTCGCTCGGTACCGATACGGGCGGTTCCATCAGAACGCCTTCGGCGGTGAACGGGATTGTCGGCCTGAAGCCGACCTGGGGACGGGTGAGCCGTTATGGAGTTCTCGACCTGGCTCCGTCTCTGGATCACGTCGGTCCCATGACGCGAACGGTAGCGGACGCGGCCGCCGTGCTGGCGGTTCTGGCCGGCCGCGACGAGCATGACGCCACCAGCCTGCCCAATCGCGTCCCAGACTATCTGGAGGAGATCGACCAGGGAATCCAGGGAGTGCGGATCGGCTACGACGAGGACTATGCCTCGCTGGGTGTCCAGGGGGAAACAGCAGCGGCGGTTCAGAAGGCCCTGCGAGACCTGGAAGAGCTGGGCGGACGCGTGGTCCAGGCCAGGATGGCGACACTCCGCGGGCAGGGCGGAGCCTGGAGGACCATCTGCAGTGCTGAAGCCGCAGCCGCACATGCTCGTACATTTCCCTCCCGCGCCGATCAGTACGGCACTTTCTTCCGCTCCTTCCTGGAAGATGGCAGGAAGGTCACCGGAGTGGACTATGCGAAGGCGAACCTGATTCGGCGGGAGATATCCGGCCAGATCCGGCGGGTCTTTCAGGACATTGATCTCCTGGTGTGTCCCTCTGTCGCTTACGAGCCGTGCCGCTACAATCCGGCAGACGCCTACGGCGGTATTGACCCGGAAGCAAAGACCCTGGCGGGGGTTCCCTACTCCTGCCTGGCGGGCAGCGGCCGTTTTACCGGCCCCTTCAATTTTTGCGGGTATCCGACGCTCTCGCTGCCCTGTGGATTCTCCATAGACGGCCTGCCCCTGAGCCTGCAGCTGGTTGGGCGTCCGCTTTCCGAGTCGCTGCTGTGCCGCGCCGGCCGCGCCTACGAAGAGGCCACCCCATGGCACACACGGCATCCCCCGGTCTGATCCGTCCATCCTCTTATTTGGCCAACGGCCTTGCAACCGGCCAAGCAATCCAGCAGGATGACTGCCGGGGCGACGGGTTTGCCCGGTCAGACGATTTGACCATGCTGGCTGTTCGGTACGTGGAATAGACCGACAGGCGATTGATGACGTTCGAGATTCTGATCCTGTTTCTCTTGCTGGCGGCGGCGCTGGTCCTGTTCCTGCTGGAATGGCTGTCCGTCGACCTGGTCACGCTTCTCCTTCTGGCCGCTCTGGCGCTCTTCGGGATCTTGACCCCGGAGGAGGTTTTCTCGGGCTTCGCCAATGAAATCATCATCATCCTCTGCTCGATCTTTGTCCTGTCTGCTGCCCTGGTGAAGACCGGTGTGATGAACTGGCTGGGTCATGCCATCCATGCCGTTGTCGGTGGGACTGAGTTTCGAATCCTGGTCTCGGTCATGCTGCTGTCGGCTGGCCTTTCAGCCTTCCTCAGCAACACGACGGCTGTTGCGATTCTCTTGCCCGCGGTGCTGGGACTCTTGAGGCAGAGCCGGGTCAGTCCGGGAAGAGTTCTGATACCGCTGGCTTTCGCCTCCATGCTGGGGGGTACCTGCACCTTGATCGGAACGTCCACCAACCTGGCCGCCAGCGGGATGCTCCAGAAAATGGGGATGGAGCCTTTTTCTCTCTTTGAATTCGGGAAGATCGGCCTGGTTCTGGTGGTCGTGGGAACCCTCTACATGTCTTTCCTGGGCCATCGACTGTTACCCCGCACTGCCCCGGCCACTCTCACCGAGGAATACCAGATCAGGGAATATCTGACGGAGGTCATCGTCCCTCAGGGATCCACGCTGGCGGGGGGCAGCCTGGAGGATGCCTGTCTGGCCGACCGGGGCGTGTCCATTCTGTCCATCCGGTGGGGCGAGCGGAAGATTTACCCTGGACCGCAGAGAAGGCTTCGGGAGGGAGATCGCCTGATCGTTCAGACCACCCGCGACGGCCTTCTCTACGTTCGGGAAACCCCCGACCTGGTGATTCAGGCAGACGGGCCTCTGAACGATAGCGATCTGGTGACCGATTCCATCCAGCTGGTCCAGGCGATTATCATGCCCCGCTCCACTCTGATCGGTCACACCATCCGGAGATCGAGATTTCGCCAGCGCTACGGGGTTTCGGTGCTGGCTGTGTACCGCCAGGGAGCGAGCCTGGTCGAAGGACTGGTGAATCTTCGCTTCCGGGTGGGTGACGTGATTCTTCTGCAGGGTCCGGCCGATCGCCTGGGGCCGCTGCAGGAGGCTCGTGATCTGTGGATTCTGGAGGAAAGCGAGCACGCACTCTTCAGCAGACGGCGCGGCAGCTACGCGCTGGGGGCCCTGGGACTGTCTGTACTCCTGGGGGGGCTACAGGTGATTCCGATCTCCATCGCCTTTCTCCTGGGTGCCCTGGCTGTGATCCTGCTCAAGTGTGTCAGCGTGGAGGAGGTCTACGGCTTCATCGAGTGGCGACTGATCATCCTGATCGGAGGCATGACTGCCTTCGGGCTGGCCATGCAGAAGACGCAGGCCGACGGTTATCTGGCCGACCTCATCGTTCAATGGGCTTTCCCTCTAGGGCTGTACTGGGTGCTGGCCGGATTTGTAGTTCTGACCATGCTGCTGACCCAGCCCTTGTCCAACGCAGCCGCGGTTCTGGTCGTTCTTCCAGTGGCGATCGCGACAGCCGGGCAACTGGGCGTCAACCCGCGAAGTCTGGCCGTTCTGGTAACGCTGGCGGCTTCCGTCTCCCTGATTGCTCCATTCGAACCCGCCTGTCTGCTCGTGTTCGGGCCCGGCAAGTACCGATTCCGGGATTTTCTGATCTCGGGCCTGCCCCTCAGTGCCATTGTGGTTGTGTTGCTACTGCTACTGGTGCCGGTTTTCTGGCCGCTCTAATTGAGTTCCACGTTCCAGGTTCCACGTTCCACGTTCCACGTTCGAATGTGGGAGGCGCCTCGGGGCCCCGACCGTTTAAATCCGCCCGGTCGCGGCCTCGAGGCCCCTCCCACTCTCGATCTGGAATCTGGAAATCTTCTATCGGTCCGTCGGGTAGTAGCCAGTGCGACACTGGACCGTCAGGCCCTTCTTTTTCGTCAGGAGGGTGATCTTGCGGAATCCTGTGCGAGCGGCTTCTGCTGCCGGCGTGAAGCCGATACTGTACTGGTGGCGCAGCTCATCTTGAATTTGCTGGAAGATCTGCGAGAGCGTCTGCTTCTTGGTCACTTCGAAGAGCCGGCCGCCGGTCTCGACCGACAATTGTTCCAGAATCTTTTTCCCGTCCGGGGGTCGCCGGTTGCCGCCGGACGGGGGATTGCCGCCAGGGCCAGGGTTGCCGCCGGGTCCGGGGTTCCCGCCAGGTGGAAAGGGGCTGCCGCCGCCTCTGCCCCGACCCCTGCCCATTCCAGGGATTCCTCCCCCTCCTCTTCCCGAGCGCTTGTACATCTGGCTGTCGTAATAGCGAATGCAGTAGACAATGGAGTCGGCCCGTTGCGCCGTCTCGATGGCCTCCTCCAGGGTGACGATGCTTCCGAAGTCCACGCCGTCCGAGATGACAACCAGTGCCGTTCGCTGTGACTCTGCCGGAAGAACTTCTTCCGCCGACAGAAAGACCGAGTCGAAAAGGACCGTGCCGACTCCGGCTCGGCCCTGCTCAGTGGGGACCTGGACATCGGACAGCGCCTCCTTCAAGCGTCGCCGGGAGTGGGTGAGGTCTTCCAGCAGTTCCACGTCCACATCAAAGCTGAGCACGAAGGCACGGTCTTCTTCGCGTTCCAGGATCTGCTCGAAGAACTGGTAGCTGGCCTGCCTTTCCTCTTCCAGAATGCGGCGCTGACTCATGCTGCTGTCGACCAGCAGCCCCAGCGTCAGGGGTAAATCGCTTTGCTCTGAGAAGAACTCGATCTCCTGGAGCCGGCCTTCTTCTTCCAGGACAAAGTCGTCCCGGGTCAGGTCCTGAACGAGTCGACCCTCTTTGTCCCGCACCGTGGCCAGAATGTGGACGACTTCAACATCGGCCTGGAAAGATGGATCCTGGGCGGCCGTCAGGCCTGGGAAAGACAAGATCAGGAGTGGGAGACCCGGGATCAGTTGTTTGCTGTTCATTGTTTTCCGGCTCCAGATTCCGGGTCGCAGTGTCTGATCACGCTGGGCTGCGGTTGCAGGGGCCGGTCTCGTGCCGGGAAAAAAGGGGACAGTCGACTTTTTTCTGTCGTGGCTGGCCTTTTGTGCTCCTGAAGCTTCCAGCACCAGAAAGAAAGTAGACTGTCCCCTTTCTTTCCCGAGGGTCGCCCCTACGACTTTGATTGCCGAATACAAAACTGCATGCTCATTCAGAGTGTTTCAAAGTAGGATAAGGGTCATGGCAGCTCGCTTGATTATCCTGGTTTTCTTGTGCCTGTTGCCCACACTTCACTGTACGGGAGGTGAGACAGCAAAACAGCCTCCCAATATCATTTACATCCTGGCCGACAATCTCGGATATGGAGAGCTGGGATGCTACGGCCAGACCCAGATCGAGACCCCGAACATTGACGCCCTGGCAGCCAGCGGGATGCGCTTCACGCAGCACTACGCCGGCTCGCCGGTCTGCGCCCCTTCCCGCTGTGTGCTGCTGACGGGCAAACACAGTGGCCACGCCTACATCCGCGCCAATGACGAATGGGGGGACCGGGGAGAGGTGTGGGATTTCGCCAGGGCTGTGGAGGATCCCTACGAGGCCGACTCAGCCAGTCATTGCCTGGCTCCAGCATCCTCTTTTTCGGCCTGTGCGAGCAGGCTGTCCAGCGCTGCCTTGAAGGCACTGAAGGGCTGGGCGCCACGTAGAGTTCGTACCACTTTCACCTTGTTCGGATCTTTGGGGTCGGTGAACCCGACACCAAAGGAGGGAGTCGAAGTCAGTCCGGCGGCCCGTGCCGCTGCCATATCCCTTCGGACCGCCCGAGCGTGCTTGCTGCTCTCCAGGCAGGAATCGAACTCACTCAGGTCCAGCTGCAGCGCCTCTGCATAGGTCCTGAGCTGCTCTGGAGCCAGGGCCTTCTGGTTGGCAAAGAGCTGATCGTGCATCTCCCAGTACTGGCCCTGATCCCCGGCACAGGCGGCGGCTTCGGCCGCCTTGAAGGCCTGCTTGTGAATCGATTCCAGCGGCAGGTCCATGAAGACATATTTGACCTTGCCGGTTGCTACATAGTCGGTTTCAATCTGTGGGACCGTCGCACGGACGTGTCTTCCGCAATACGGTCACTGGTAGTCCGAGAACTCGACGAGAGTCAGTCCGGCAGCCTCATTTCCCTTGAACGGCCTCTCTCCCACATCCAGCGTGAACTCTTTGGGAGGAGCCGGCCGGGTCCGCGTAGTCTTGAGCAGGTTGCTGATCTGCTGAAGCTGAATCTGGATGGCTTTTTGTCCAGCTTTGAGGGCCTGGATCTCTTTCTTCAGGTCTTCCATTTCCTGGCTGGAAGCCTCCTGACTCAGGCTGTCTGTGGCTGAAAAAAGTGCCATCAGAACCAGCCCGCACAGTGTTTGGGTTCTGTTTCGAGTCATGCTCTTCTCCTGTTCTGTCAATTCCTGGTGGACGGCAGATTTTGGACGAGCCCCCCCCTATTCTAGCAGTCCGTGGTGAAAGTCGCGCGCGCCCGTCCGGTTAGGGGCGGCGCAGGCCCATCCACTACTGACGTTCCACGTACCAGCTTCCAAAGGGAACCTGGCTGGGGCCCAGGGAGTCACTCAGGCAGGGCATGGCGGCAACGGCAGGCTTACGCCTGGCCGTTCTGTTGTTGTGGTGCCAAGGAAATGGCAGAGAACGGAAGAGCGTCAGGTCACCGTTGATCTGGAGGCAGCGCTGCACGGTTGGCGTTTCCCCTGGTGGTTGGCGGCATAATTGGAAGAACCAATGAGAGGCTGGAAATGAGAATCACCAGAGTGGAGACGGTTGTCGTCAACGCCGAAATGCGCAACTGGATATTCGTGAAGGTCGAAACGGACAACGATGGTCTATTCGGATGGGGCGAGGCCAGTCTGGAGTGGAAGACACGCTCGGTGGTCGGGGCTGTGGACGATCTCGCTCCCATGATTGTGGGCGAGAATCCGCTGCAGATCGAGCACCTCTATCAGAAGATGTACCGGCAGGGATTCTGGCGTCTGGGAATCACCGGCATGTCGGCCCTCTCGGGCATCGAACTGGCCCTCTGGGACATCAAGGGCAAACACCTCGGTGTCCCGGTTTACGAATTGCTCGGGGGGTTGGTGCGGGACAGGGTTCGCATGTACACGCACCTGGGTGGAGGCGAGATGAAGGCCGTGTATGAGACTTTCGACGTGGGTCCGCTCATCGATCTCACCCAGCAGGTTCTGGAGCGGGGATACACGGCGGTGAAGGTCGTTTTCGTTCCCTATTCCCGCCCACTGGAGGGAATTTCCAGGGTGAAGCAATTCGCCAGAACCATGGAGGAACTTCGCCTGGCGGTGGGAGATGAGGTGGACATCAGTATCGATTTCCACGGCCGAACCTATACCGGGCTCGCCATCCAGTACATCAACGCGGTCGAAGAGTATTCACCTTACTTCTGTGAAGAACCGGTGGCCCCCGAGAATGTGGAGGCCCTCAAGATGGTCACTCAGTCGACCAGAGTTCCGATCGCTGTGGGCGAGCGACTGGTCACTCGCCACCAGTTCAGACCGGTTTTTGAGGCCCACGCCTGCCACGTGATCCAGCCCGATGTTTGTCACTGCGGTGGTTTGTTCGAAGCCAAGAAGATCGCCGCCATGGCCGAGGCCTACTATATGGGAGTGGCTCCTCACAATCCGCTGGGACCGGTGGCCAATGCTGCGGCCCTTCACTTTGCCCTCTCCACCCCCAATTTTCTGATCCAGGAGGACATGCTGATGGATGTTCCCTACCGCTGGGATGTCGTGAAGTCGCACCTGAAAACGGCAAACGGTCACTGGCTGCCGACCGAGGTCCCGGGACTGGGCATTGAAGTGGATGAGAAAGAGGCCGCCAAATATCCGTTCAAGCAGGAGATCATTCACCCGCTGACGATTCGAGCCGAGGACAATTCGATTCTGGACTGGTGACTCCCGATTGCCTTGACTTAGGTCCAAGGTTGAAAGTTGAAAGTTCCTTGGAACGTTGGAACGTTGGAACGAAGAGCATGAGACAGGTCAATGCCCGCTGCGGGCTCAGGGTCGGGTTGTCTATCCCTGCCGCAGTCTCGTCGGTGAAGCCTGTGTCTGGGATCCGAGAGCCCGGGTGCTTTACTGGGTCGACATCCTCGACAGCAAGGTCAATCGCTTCGATCCCTGGAACAGCTCGAATACGGGCTGGGACGTTGGAGCGCACGTGGGTTGTGCGGCCCCCCCGGGAAGGCGGCGGCATGGTTCTGGCGCTGCAGACCGCACAGGTCCCTTTCCGGGGGACTGCAGTGCCTGCGTTCCGGGGGTGAAAAAAAGGCTCATGACGACTCGACTGTCCAGTTCTCAACGCCGATGGGGGATCATTGGATTCGGGGAAGTCGGATCGACCTTTGCCCGGCACCTCTCCGACCAGACCGGGAAACCGGTGGGCGTAGCCGATCCAGTTCTTCACCAGGACCCCCCTGCTCCTCAGGTTCAACAGCGCCTGCAGGGGGTTTCCATACAACTAGCGCGGGACATCGAGGAGCTGGTTGCCTCAGCCGACATCGTACTGTCGACCGTCACGGTCCGGGTGGCAGCAGACGTCGGCGTAGAAGTGGCCCGGACCTGGCGGGAGGGCCTTTTCATCGACTTGAACTCGACCGAGCCGGGCACCAAGCAGAGTATTGCCGGTTCGTTTCCCGGCGACAGCTACGTGGATGGAGCGATCCTGGGTGCGATCAAGGGCGAAGGCGCGGCCACTCCCATGGTGCTGGCCGGACCACGCTCCGGGGAGGCCCTGGAAGCTTTTCAGGAGGCGGGATTTCGGGCCTTCGTCACGAGTCCGCAAGTGGGCACAGCGTCGGCCCTGAAACTGTGCCGCAGTGTCTTCATGAAAGGGCTGGAGTGCCTGTTCGTGGAGACGCTGCTGGCGGCCCGGCAGTTTGACCTGCAGCAG
>CBDBGQ010000004.1:0-9918 GCA_965205345.1 Acidobacteriota bacterium
GCAACGCAAACCGTTTCGCAGGCCGTGCATCAAGAAGTTCGGCGATGTCCTCCAATTGACTCGGACCCGTGTGGAGCCGGGCCAGCAAGGGACACAGGGCATCTACGTGGACAATATTTAGACAGGCTACACCAGAACAAGCAGAGAAAAGGGACAGTCCAATCGATCCCTGGCTTTGACGGGCCCCTTCACCTAGAATCTTCGCAAAGGAGAAGCCTATGGTTCGACGATTCCCTGCAGCTCTTGGACTCCTTCCTTTCTTTCTCTTGTTTCCAGCTGAGTCACAGGCAGGCATTCCACAGAGTGAGCGTGACGCGCTGGTCGCTCTTTACAACGCCACGGGAGGCGACAACTGGACCGATAATACGAACTGGCTGGGTGCTGAGGGCACGGAGTGCACCTGGTTTGGGGTCACCTGCCACGACGATGAAAACAACCTGCGCCACCTCTCTCTTCGCAACAATAACCTGATCGGAACCATTCCACCTGAGCTGGGCGATCTGGCCAGGCCGCAAACGATCGAGCTCAGCATCAACCAGCTGACGGGTGAGATCCCCCCGGAGCTGGGAATGCTGACTGGTCTCGGTCGCCTCTTACTTCACAGCAACCAGCTGACCGGGGAAATCCCCTCAGAACTGGGCAACCTGGCCAACGTGAACGACCTCTTTCTCGACAGGAACCAGTTGACGAGAATTCCGCCGGAGCTGGGCAACATGGCGAGGCTGCGCCGACTCTCTCTATCCGAAAACCGGCTGACCGGAAAGATCCCTCCGGAATTGGGAAACATGGCAGATTTGCGCAGCCTCGGACTTGCCCTCAACCAGTTGAGCGGAGAGATTCCCGCTGAACTGGGCAGCCTCGCCGACCTGGGCTTTCTCAGCCTGGCCGACAACCGGCTCCAGGGAGCTGTTCCAGATGAGCTGTCGCAATTGACTGATCTGGACGAGGGGGGCCTGGACCTTCGCTTCAACCACCTGTACACCGACAATAACGCGCTGAGAGACTTTCTGAATTCCAAACAGTTCGGAGGCGATTGGGAGAGGTTTCAGACCCTTCACCTCTACTTTGCCCAGTTTGGCGACGGCCTGGGACTCTTCAGCCAGGTGGTTCTTTTCAGCCTCAACCAGATCGCCGAAGCCACCGGTCAAATTGACATCCTGGGCGCTGCCGGGCAGGGTTTGTCGGTTGATCTCAATGGAGAGATCATCGAGGGGACCAGGGATTTCAACGTCCCCGCTTCCGGGCTGCTCAGCTTGCGCACCGACGGACAGGGAGACCTGATCGCAGGCTCTGCCCGCATCACTTCGGACCGCCACCTGGAGGGCGTCGTGATTTTCGGCGGAGATAACGGGCTGGCCGGTGTGGGAAGCAGCCCCGACTTTCCCTTTGGTTTTGCAGCCCCCATGCAGAGCAGCGAGGCAAGTCAGATCAACTCCGGGATCGCCGTGACGAGACTGAGCGAAGACCAGGATCCCCTGGGCGAGGGCCAGGGTTCTCTGCAGATGACACTTCTGGACACCGGAGGCGCGGTGCTGGCCACGGCCTCTGATCAGTTGCCCCCCAACGGGCACAAAGCCCTGTTCGTGACGGAAATCAACTGGGACACGCCGGTTGATTTCTCTGACTTTATCGGCATTCTTCGGGTGACCTGCTCTGAGCCGGTCACGGCCACGGTGGTTCAAACGCGGGCTGACGAACTGGTCACCATGCCGGTTGCAGGACTGCAGCCTCCCCAGCCCCAGCCGGCGGGTCACTACTGCGGTGCACCGGCTGGAGCGGCCCAACACCATTACTACTTCGCCCAGTTCGCGGACGGGCTCGGGCTGTTGTCCAGCCAGATCCTGCTCCTGAACCTGAGTCAAGTCGCGATGGCCACGGCAGATCTTACCCTGAAAGGAAACGACGGCAGTCTCCTGACGGTGGATCTAAACGGACAGGAGGTAGCGGGACAGACCCAGGTGCAAATCGCCCCCAACGGACTACAGGTCCTGGCTACTGATGGGCAGGGAGAACTTTCGGCTGGTTCGGTATCGGTGAGCTCCAATCAACCCCTGGCCGGAGTCATTGTCTTTGCCGGAACCCGCCTGGGAGCAGCGGGTGTAGGCAGCAGCGCCGAACTGGCAGGAGGTTTCCTGGCCCCTATGGAGACCGACGAAGATCTCGTTATCAACACGGGTGTAGCCGTGATGAATCTGGAGATGGCCGAGATGACGCTGGACGCCGAGTTGATCTCTGTCGACGGATCGGTCATCGCAACAGCCCAGCTCAAGCTTGCCGGCATGGGACACGATGCCATCTTCATCGACGAGTTCGAGTGGAGTGTTCCGGTCGACTTCAGCCGTTTCGAGGGTCTGTTGAGAGTCTCCAGCAGCGGACGGATCGCGGCCGCGGTCATCCAGACCCGTCCGGGTCAGTTTGCGACCATGCCGGTGGCGGCCCTGTAGAGGAACGGCAGGTCCCTGCCTGGTTCTACAAACTGCTCGTAGCTCACGTGGCTGAAGCCCCGGCCATCGGTTACCAAAATGGGATCGAGCAAGTGCGAAGCCGGGTCACCGGGCCAGGTCCGCCCACACCGTCTGCGCTTTGCGGAACAGTTCGATAACCGAGTCTCTTCTCTGGTCGGTGGCAAACGTGCCGCGTTGTTCGACATCCTCGATCAGCTCGTCGATCCATGTGATCCAGAACCGCGCATCGTGTGGAGACCGGATGGGCTGGTCGTTCAGATAGCAGAAAACCGGACCGGTGTGCGCAAAAGCCTTCGGATCGTTCATGATCAGGCGATGTCCGGGTCCCAGAGCTCGGGCGGCAATCCAGGAACTCTTCTCCAGGACCAGCTCCTCGGTGATCCTGGCCTGCCTCCCGCCTCCCTGGATGGGTTTCGATTTCACCAGGAGACCGTTGACGATGATCTCCAGCCTGTCCACCGGAACGATCGAGGCAACCTCCGCTTCAACAGTCACGCGGATCGGAACGGATGACCCATCCGAAAGCTGAAGCTCCTCACCGGGTTCTTTCCCATTGACGCGAAGAGTGAGATAGGGACCATTGGTGATGAAGCTTCTGCCTTTCCGACCAGTGGGGAGTGCCGGGGAATCCCGTGTAGAGGGCACGGAGGAGCCCGCTACTTCCATCTTGATCAGATCGGAAGCTGCCAGATTCTGGAAGTCCTCGGTCGTATAGTCGATGGATCCTCCGATGAGGACAGGTTTCAGTGGCTCTCTGGTCTTACCGGGTACGGTGCGGCGCAGTAGCAGCCTCTCCAGGTCGCGGGCTTCAACGACCCCTTGCAGCTCCCATTGAGAAGGGGGAATGCGGGTGGCGTATTGCAGTTGCCGGGCCGGCATTTCGTGGGAGGGAGGGGGCTGGTTCTGGAGCTGTTGAGTTTCATGGGCTGCACCGCTTCGGCCCTGCAGGGCCAGCCACAGGCAGGCTCCTGTGAAAAGGGTTCTATGAGTTCGAAACTTCCTGTGCACGGACCAAGAATAGCAGCTGCCGAGCGGCCACATCCTGTGAAGGGCCCCTCCAAACATTGAGGGTCGGGGCCACGGAGCTACTGGTCCTGGAAGGGTACGATGGTGGCTTGTGCGCTGGAGAGCGGCAACGGGGGTGGCTACACGGATGCAGTGAGCGGGCCGCTAATCAGCATCATGAAGTTCACGTTCAGCATTGTCAGGATTACCGTCGCGTTCTTCTGCATCCTCGACCGCCAGATTCAGAACCATTCGTGAGAAGACCGAATCGACAGAACCTCCGAGTCCCAGTCCAAAGGCGGAGACGGCCACCGAAACAACTGTCAACATGACAGCATATTCGATGGTCGTCACGCCCGACTCGACCCCCGTCTTCC
This sequence comes from Acidobacteriota bacterium, assembly GCA_965205345.1. Classification (GTDB taxonomy): domain Bacteria; phylum Acidobacteriota; class UBA6911; order RPQK01; family CBDAPI01; genus CBDAPI01. The sequence continues at coordinate 3,848 of CBDBGQ010000004.1, forward strand.
GTGAAAGCGCAGCAATGAAGCTCTTTGTTTCCTTCATATGCCCATTCCCCTGACTCTACTGAAGAACCCCCCTCTCCCACAGCTCCCCCCAACCCAGGGTAAGGAAGCGAGATTTAGAAGCACGATCAGGATACAAAGGCTTTCACGATCTGACTTGTGAGTGTCGTCACTGATTGTCGGAATACGAAAGAATTCAACCCCCGAACGGCAAGGCGTGGAACCTGTTTTGGTTTTAGACCAGAAAACCGGAACGCTGGTTGACTCGGTTGATTCCCTCGCCGTTTCCATGTATCAATAGACCAAACCGTTAAGCTAATTTTGGAAGCCTTTATCATGTCATTATTGAGACCCGACCCAACTTTTTATCCCTCTCCCAAGATGGCCATGCAAGCCGCTCCTGAGAAGCTGGCGTACGTGGCCCTGATCAACCCCGACCAGGAGGGGCGGCCGGATGAAATCGCCGTCATTGACGTTGACCCGAGCTCATCGAGTTACGCTCGAATGGTGGGGAACGTAGCCATGAGCGCGCCGGGTGATGAGCTGCATCATTTTGGCTGGAACGCCTGCAGCTCGTGCCTGTGTCCCTACGCACCTCATCCCCACACGGAGAGGCGCTACCTGATCGTTCCCGGTATCGGCTCCTCGCGTATCCACATCATTGACACCAAGCCGGACCCGCGCCAGTTGAAGATCGTGAAAGTGATCGAACCTGAAGAGCTTGCCGAACGTGCCGGATACTCGGCACCACACACTGTCCATTGCGGGCCCGAGGGAGTGCTCATCAGCGCCCTTGGGGCACCTGATGGGGGAGCGCCCGGCGGTGTTTTCGTTATGGACCCGGAGACCTTCGAGATTCTGGGCTCGTGGGAACTGGATCGGGGATCGCAGGAGTTGTCCTATGACTTCTGGTGGCACCTGGGTTATGACACGCTGGTCAGCAGCGAGTGGGGGACACCCAACATGGTCAGTGAGGGGATCAACCCGGAGCTCCTTCTGAACGGGAAGTACGGTCACAAAATCCACCTGTTTGATCTCAGGCGCCGACGCCATCTCCAGGAATTGGACCTGGGTGCCGAGAACCAGATGGTGCTGGAGCTGCGTCCGGCCCACGATCCGACCAGGCCCTGGGGCTTCGTCGGAGTGGTGGTGTCTCTCAAGGATCTCTCGGCGTCGATCTGGGTCTGGCACAAGGAAGACACCTCCTGGGGTATTAAGAAGATCATTGAGATTCCCGCCGAGCCTGCCGACGCAGAGCTGCTGCCGCCGCTGCTGAAGGGCTTCGGGGCGGTTCCGCCTCTGGTTACGGATATCGATCTGTCACTGGACGATCGCTTCCTGTACGTCTCCTGCTGGGGCACCGGGGAGTTCATCCAGTATGACGTCTCCGATCCGTTCAACCCCAAGAAAACCGCCTCGGTCCATCTGGGAGGGATTGTGCGCCGTACCGCTCACGTGGCCAAGCCGGACCAACCGCTCAATGGAGCCCCCCAGATGGTGGAGGTCAGCCGCGATGGCCGGCGAGTCTACTTCACAAACTCGCTCTATACACCCTGGGACGCTCAGTTCTATCCCGACGGTATCCAGAGCTGGATGGTCAAATTAGACGCCGATCCGGAAGGAGGCATGGAACTGGATCCGAACTTCTTCATTGAATTTGATGGCATGCGAAGCCATCAGGTGCGGCTCGAAGGAGGAGATGCCAGCTCCGATTCGTATTGTTATTCATGACGACCGCGTCCTGGGCGTGGCCGGCCCTGTTCGGGCTGGGTGCGTTCCACGGTATCAACCCGGCGATGGGCTGGCTTTTTGCCGTGGCGCTGGGGATGCAGCGGCACAGCAACCGTGCAGTGTTGAGAGCATTGCTGCCGATCACTCTCGGCCACGGCCTGGCCATTGGAGTGGTCGTCGGGCTGGCCGGGCTGCTGGAAATCGTCATTCCTCTGAAGACTCTGAAGATCGCCGTTGCGGTCATCCTGGCATCCTTTGGACTCTACTACTTGATCCGAAGGCGCCACCTGCGCTGGGGCGGCATGCAAGTCGGATTCCGGGACTTGACCTTCTGGTCCTTCCTGATGGCCTCAGCTCATGGTGCCGGCTTCATGGTGCTCCCGGTCCTCTTCAATCTGACAAACCAGGCGACTGGTTTGCACGACCACGCTGCCATGAGCCCCGCCAGTGACGCCTGGACGAGCGCTGGGGCAGTTCTGATTCACACCGTCGGCTACCTGACCGTGACCGGCCTGGTGGCCTGGGTCGTCTATCAGAAGCTGGGACTGGCTCTCCTCAGGAAAGCCTGGGTGAATCTGGATCTGATCTGGGCCGTCGCTCTGGTGGGTACCGCCCTCTTCACTCTCATTCTCTAACTCGCCCGGGTTGCCAGGGAGAGGCTCTCGCAATACCATGAGTACCTAACCCGGATGATTCATAAATTTTCTACTGCAGCGTGAGAATCTCCCGCCCTGACTGCGTTACGCTCGGTCGGCCTCCTCGGCGTACTGCACGAGTACGCCTCCGGGGGCCTCGGTCGCAAGCCTTGTCAGAACGGGTCTTCCCCCGCTTCGCTACGAAAACTTATGAATAATCCGGGCTCTAACCCAACGGGCCAGCGGAACCGGCTGCGCGAACACGAGATGGAGATTTTCACTTGCCCATGAAACCCGGCCCCAGAACCGTTCTCACCCTGGCGGTGTGCGCACCAGGCATCCTCATTGTCGCAGCCCTCTGTGATTGGCGACAGTTAGAATTCCCCGCGACGACAAATGGAATTCCCCGCTTTTTCAGGGCTGATCCTGACCATGAGGGCATGGTTAAGGATCAGCAAGTGCGGAGGTTAGTAAAGTTGAAGAAGAACGAGAAGACGCTAACGATGGCGGCGGCCAAAGCGGGGATGTCGCGAAAGACAGCTCGCAAGTACCTGAAGTCGGGAAAGCTACCGAGCCAGTGTCAGCCGGAACGGTATTGGAGAACTCGATCGGATCCGTTCGAGTCGGTGTGGCCGGAGGTGAAAGAGATCCTGAAGCGATCGCCGACGGTGGAAGCAAAAGCGGTGTTCGATCATTTGTGTCGTCAGCAGGAAGGGGCCTTCCAGCAAGGCCAGTTGAGAACGCTGCAGCGCAGGATCAAGCAGTGGAAGGCAGAATACGGAGAAGCGAAGGAGGTGATGTTCCGCAGAAGTATCAGCCGGGACATCAAGCGCAATCGGACTTCACGTTTATGGGGCGCCTCGGAGTGACGATCCAGGGCCAGCCGTTTCCCCATCTGCTGTACCACTTCGTGTTGGCCTACTCGAACTGGGAAGCGACCACGCTGTGTTTCAGTGAGTCGTTTGAGAGCCTCAGCCTGGGGCTTCAGAACGCGTTGTGGGAGTTGGGGGCGCTGCCCGAGGAGCACCGGACCGACCGGCTCTCGGCGGCAGTCAAGAACCTGAAGCGGGAAGAGTTCACCGAGCGCTATCAAGCGTTGCTGAGACACTTCGGGATGCGCTCCAGTCGCACTCAGGCAGGAAAGGCACACGAGAACGGGGATGTGGAACAGTCCCATCACCGCTTGAAACGGGCCATTGAGCAGGAACTGCTGCTGCGGTGTAGCCGTGATTTTTCCAGCCGGGAAGAGTACGAGGGCTTTGTAGCGGTGATTGTGTCCCGGCGCAATGCGGCCCGGCAAAAGCGCCTGGGAGAAGAGCTGGCAGTGATGCGCCCGTTGCCGGCACGCCGTCTGGATGACTTCACCCGGCAGTGGGTGAGAGTCTCCCCCAGCAGTACGATCCGGGTTCGCCACAACACCTATTCGGTGGACAGCCGGTTGATCGGCGAGCGCGTTCAAGTGCGGGTGTGGGCGGATCAGGTGGAGGTCTACTACGGAGGACGGCGCCAGGCACGGATGCCGCGCTTGCGAGGAGAAGGCAAGCATCGCATTGACTACCGGCACGTGATCCATTCGTTGGTGCGCAAGCCGGGGGCGTTTACTCGCTATCGCTGGCGGGAGGATCTGTTTCCGGGGATCTTGTTTCGAGTCGCCTACGACGAGCTGCGCCGAGATTGTCCGGCCACGGCGGATCGCCAATATCTGAAGATCCTCGAGGTGGCTGCCCAGGAAGGTGAACAGCGGGTGCGAGAGGCACTTCAGGTGTTGATTGAGCGGGGACAAAGAATCCGTTTTGAAGCACTACGAGAATGCCTTGTCGATCCGGTGGTGGAACCCTGGGAAGTGATGGTGGAGAAGATGGACGTGGGCCTCTACGACACCCTTCTCGAGAACCGGGAGGTGAGGTCATGAGCACAGGCAACTTACCGCGACTTCGCGAGTGCCTAATCGAGCTGCATCTACCGGCCTTTCGGGAGCACTACGCCGCCCAGGCGGCACTGGCCACCCAGGAAAGTCTGTCCTATCCCCGGTTTCTCTTGTCGTTATCTGAGATCGAGGTGGCGGAGCGGCACGAGCGCAAAATCCAGCGCCAGCGTCGGGCCTCCAAGCTTCCCTGGGAGAAAACGCTGACGGCGCTGGACCGCTCGCGCTTGCCCCAAAGCGTGGATCGACAACTCACAGCGCTGCTGGAAGGGACGTTTTTGGATCGTGCCGAGAACGTCTTGGCTTTCGGTAACCCTGGGAGCGGGAAAACCCATCTGGTCTGTGCTCTGGGCCAGGAGTTGATTCTGCTGGGGCGCCGGGTTCTGTTTTCTACCTGCGCCCTGCTGGTACAGCGATTGCTGCGGGCCAAAATCGATCTGACTCTGGAGAAGGAGCTCAAGAAACTGGATCGCTTCGAGGCTCTCATAGTCGATGACATCGGCTACGTTCAGCAAAGCCGGGAGGAAATGGAGGTTCTCTTCACACTGCTGGCCCATCGTTACGAACGTCGCAGCATCTTGCTGACCAGCAACCTGATCTTCTCGGACTGGGAGAGGATCTTCAAGGACCCCCTGACGACGGCAGCAGCCATCGACCGGCTGGTGCACCACAGCGTGATTCTGGAACTCAACGTCCCGAGCTATCGAATGGAGAGCGCCAAGGCAAAGCAGCAGGGAACCACGAAATGAGGAAACCGCGAGGAGGTCAAATCCGGGCAAATCGGCTGATTGGACCCCGGAAAGTGCTTGGTGAGGGCGATAGACGAGTGCCCGCCAAGGGGAGAGGTCGTACAGCGCCCTACAGAGGCCGCTCAGCAGCCTCGTGGATCTGGTCCACTCCCCTCGACGCCAGCGCGAGCGAGGGGGAGCTCCGTTCGGGCTACGCCCTCACTCCGTCCCCCTCGCATTCTAGGAACAATCTCTCTTTTTTACAGAAAGGAGGACCGCGGAAAGGGCCGTCTCAGAGGACGGCTACAGCTCTTTTTTTTTAATCCTTGTGTGGGGATTTCCAATCGTCGCTGCGGGAATTCTATTTGACGTTGATCACCTCTGGAACATCCGAATCGTCAGGAACTCTCCGGATGCGGGCCTCGAACGGCTGCGGGCGCTCCCCTATCTCGAATACAGTGACGAACCGGCGGATCTGTCTTTGAGGGACGTTGTCCGCCACGAAAAGGACGCGGCATCTGACGGCTACAATCTCTATCAGAGCCGGCTCATGGACATGGAGGGCAAGACGGTCCAAGAGTGGTCTCGCGGCGGCGCTTCCGGGCTCTCCCCAGCCCTGAATATCGGGGCCCTGCTGGATGACGGAAGTGTCTTGGCCTGGGAAGTGGTCAGCCTTCGATTGCTGAAACTGGACTGGCACTCCAATCTGGTCTGGAAGAGCGACCTTCGGGTGCATCATCAGATCGCGCTCACCTCCAGCTCCACGATTCTGGTTCCAACCAAAGAAGTTCACCGCTACCACGGACGACAGGTTGAATTCGACGTGCTGCTGGAGCTCTCGATGGAGGGTGGGATTCTATGGCGCTGGTCCACGTATGAGACTATTGACGAGCTGAAGGGTCTCTATAAGCGGTCCTCCCTGGATCTGGATAAAGCTGAGGTAGCGAGGAGGAAACGCAAAGGGCCCAGACCTCTCAGGAAAAAGAGCCCATTTGGCGGCGGGTATGACTACTACCACCTGAACTCCATCCAGGAGCTGCCTGAGACACCCCTGGG
>CBDBGQ010000005.1:0-21555 GCA_965205345.1 Acidobacteriota bacterium
AGGGTCTCGGCAAGCTTCTCTCGGTCCGGCTCCCACGCCCGGATGTTGCTGCTGGCGAGCCTAAAGACGCGGAAGCCGAGGTCTCCCGCGAACATCGGATTCTCGTCCTTGATCTTTTTGGCAGCGCGGCGGAGGCGTTCCTTAGTAAGTTCGGCAATGCTATTTGGTTTCTCAAGTTTCTGACAGAAATCGGCGGCCACTTTTGTATCCCGATCAGTTGGGTTAAGCGATTCAGGTAATTGGACGAGCAGAACTCGACGTGTCCCATGGTTAAGCAACCGTTTTTCTGTAATTTCCTCTAGGGCCTGTAGGGAAGAATTGCTCCACTTGTTTTTTCCAGCCGGCCAGGTTCAGGTATTGCCGGCCGGTTAACCACTCCTCGTGTATCTCTGCAAGCACAGCCGAGATGAGCCGCAGCGCCGATGCGTCGTGGGGAAAGATTCCCACCACCCGGGTTCGTCTCCGGATCTCCCGGTGCAGTCTCTCCAGTCCGTTGATGGTTCGGATCCTTCGCCACCAGCTCCTCGGAAAATCAAACACTGTCAGCCCTTCATCCAGGTTGTCTTCCAGCCAGCTCACGAACTCCGGTGCAATCTTTTCGAACTTCTTGACGACTTTACCCTTGAGCTCCTCGGCATCCTCTCGAGACGGGGCATCGAAAATGTCCCGCATGGCCTGGGCGATGCGGGGCTTGTCCTCTTTGCGGCGAGCATATTGTTGGGCGTTTTTGCTCAGGTGAAACTGACAACGGTTCCAGGGCACCGACGGATAAACTGCCCGCCTGGCCGCCTTCAGTCCTTCGTGATCGTCACTGACCAACAGCTCGACCCCTCTCAGTCCACGCTTGTGCAGATCTCCCAGAAACCCTCGCCAATGCACCTCCGCTTCGCTGATCTTGGCGCTCAGACCCAACACCTCTCGCGTCCCGAAACGATTGACTCCTATGGCTTTCAGGATGGCCACGTCCTGCACCCTGCCGCCTCTTCGAACCTTCTCGTAGTGGGCATCCAGATACACGATCGGATACTCTCCCAGCTCCCGGCTTCGAAACTCTTCCAGCTCTTCGTCCAGCATCCCGGCCACTCTCGAGACCTGGGTGGCCGAGATCTCCAACCCACACAGCTGCTCCGTGATCTCGGTGACTTTCCTCGTCGAGACGCCCATCACATACATCTCGGCAATGGCCAGCTTCAGGGCCTTCTCCGAACGGCAACCCCTCTCCAGCGACTTGGGATAAAACCTCAACCCACGCACCTGTGGAATCTCCAAGTGCAGCTCTCCCACTCGAGTCTGAATCCGCTTGCCTTTGAATCCGTTTCGATAGCCTCGCCGACTGGCTGTTCTCTCGTACGCTTCCGCTCCCAGAAACTCGCTTCTTTCCAACTGCATCGCCACGTTGAACAACTTCTCCAGGATTCCTCGAAAGGCTTCTGTTCCTTCCTCGATCAACTCCGCCAGGATCTCCCGTGGTACTCTCTTTTCCAGATCTGGGTTCATTTGATTCTCCTTGCCAGATTCTCGTTTCTGTTTTTGGAGAATCCTGTCCCAGACCTCTGTCTTTCCGACCCAAGGCCTGACCAGAAATTACAGAAAAAAAGTTACACTACTTGTCCCATTGTCTTCGGCATTTTGCATAAACACTGCATCAGCTGTCGCACCGGACCCGGCAAAGAAATCGACTATCAAGTCACTCTTGTCGTATGAAGAACCGATCTCAACAAGTTTCTTCACTAGTTTCGTTGGCTTTGGGAAAGGAAAAACGCGAGCATCCCCAAAGTACTCAACTATTTCGTTTGTTCCAGCTTGGGTATAGACCCCATCAATGATCGAAAAAACTTTCGCAGACCTTGTTTCGCCAGCGTCATCTTTAAGATATTGCTTCGAGTATGCCGCCCACTCACCCTCTCTTGTCTTGATGAATGCGACTTCGCCCTTTGTTATTGCTTTTTCCATGCGTTCACGACTCCATCGCCATTGACGTTTTGGGCAAATTTCAGTTCCGTCTGGTGCACGAATCGAGAACGAAAGGTTAGGTCTATCTTCGAAGCTTTTCATCGCCTCTAGTGGATGTGTTCGATGTGGCCCGCGGGTGTCAAAATGCTCGTCACGCAATTTGTAGTAGCGGTTAATAGACGCTTCACTCAGCGGGACGTTAATAGGTTCAATCGCTTCAATATTCTTGGCGTACATCACGATGTATTCATGTATGGAAACGAGGTGCTTTTCCTTTGCTCCGCCTCCGTAACGTTTTTTCCAAATTATCGTGTCAATGAAATTCTCTTCTCCAAATATCTCATCGCATATTTGGCGGACATTCGAGACTTCGCTGTCGTCACAGCTCACGAAGAAGTAGCCATCGTGCCTGAGTAAGTCTCGCCCTAATTTCAGCCGCGGATACATCATGTTCAGCCACTCAGTGTGGAAGCGGCCGGATGCGTGCGTGTTTGACGAGAGCTTTCGATGCTCACCGTCGATCTGACCAGTCAGTGCCAGGTAGTTCCCGATGTTGTCGCGATAGTCGTCTGGATATATGAAGTCATTTCCCGTGTTGTAGGGCGGGTCGATATAGATCAACTTGACCTTGCCGGCGTAGCTCTTTTGGAGAAGTTTGAGCACCTCGAGGTTGTCGCCCTCGATCATCAAGTTTTGCGTCTTGTCCCAATCGACGCTTTCCTCCGGGCAGGGCCGTAGGGTGCCGGCCGAAGGCGTCAGAGCAAGCTGCCGGGCTTGCCGCTTGCCATGCCAGTTGAGACCGTACTTCTCCTCGCGCTCGTCCACGGCGCCTCCGAGGAGCTGCTTGAGCACTTCGAAGTCGACTTTCCCTTCGGTGAACGCTTCGGGAAACAGCACTTTCAGATGTTCAAGATTCTCGGCTACAACATCGGCCGAGAGGGTCGCCGGGTCGTTGAGAATGATCTTCTTCATATTCATACGGTCTCCTCGGTTCACAGTTTGGCCCGCGCCGCATCACGGTTGGTCCGCAGGCGATTGAGTTCCAGATTGATGTCCACTTGACGGGAGATTTGCTTCTCCGCGCGAGCCGAGGCACTTAGTTCGGCGATTCTGGATTCCAGACGCCAGTACTCCTCTAAGGCTGCCGCACGGTCCTTTGCCTCCAGATCCGATGTCGGCATCAGGAAATTGCCTGTCACGCTGGCGGCGCGTAGCGCCTGTACCGTATCGATCCAGCCCTGGTAGAGTGCAAACAGCGTCGAACCGGGCTGTCGGTTCATAGCCAAGGCGTCGTAGAACGCAGCGGTCAAGTTATTAGTACAACCATCCCCAAGCCTAGCTGAGACGACATCACCTTCGACGACGGTCTTGCCGGCCCTTCTTGCGGAGCGCATCCCAAAGCGGCCCACGCGCCGAGCCCCAGGAGGCTAAGCAACTGTTTTTCTGTAATTTGACTGAGAGTGATCTGAGATCGGATTCTCCTGTGGTTTGAAATCGACCAGGCTGAGGTACTGTTTCCCGATCAGCCAGTCTTCGTGAATCTCCTCGACGACAGCGGTGATGAGTCGTAGTGCGGACTCGGTGTTTGGAAAGATACCGACGACCCGGGTACGCCGGCGAATCTGACGGTTTAGGTTCTCCAGCCCGTTGTTGGTGCGAATGCGCCGCCAGGCAGAACGTGCAAAACGAAAGACCGTAAAGCCTTCCGGCAGATTGGTCTCCATCCAATCGGCCAGCTCCGGGTTGCGGTCGTAGTATTGCTCGACTCTGGCCCGAAGCATCGCCTCAGCTTCGCCTCCAGACGGGGCATTGAAGATGTCTCGAATGTCAGTGGCGATGGCGGCACGTTGGTCGGATCGGCGGGCGTATCGCTGAGCATTCTGGCTCAGGTGAAACTGACAGCGTTGCCAGGGCACTGAAGGAAAGACAGCTCTTCTGGCAGCTCGTAGTCCTGAGTGGTCATCGCTGACAATCAGCTGCACACCCTCCAGACCACGCTTTTGAAGCTGCTGCAGAAACTCTCGCCAGTGGACCTCCGCCTCGCTGAGTCGGCAGCTGACCCCAATCACCTCCCGCTTGCCCCAGCAGTTGACTCCGGTCGCTTTCAAGACGGCCACATCCTGAATGCTGCCCTGGCGACGGACCTTCTCGTAGTGGGCATCTAGGTACACAACTGGATAGCTGCCCAAAGGGCGGTTGCGAAACTGCTCGAGTTCGTCGTCCAGCAGCTTGGAGATTCTTGAGACCTGGCTGGCGGAGATCTCGGTGCCGCACAGCTGCTCGGTAATCTCAGTGACCTTGCGCGTCGACACGCCCATCACGTACATCTCGGCGATGGCCAGCTTCAGGGCTTTCTCCGAGCGGCACCCTCGCTCCAGGGATCGGGGATAGAAGTCCAGGTGACGTACTTGTGGAATCCGGATTTGAAGCTGTCCCACTCGAGTTGACAGCGTCTTGGCCTTGTACCCGTTGGCGTGGTCTCGACGCTGCTCGCTCCGCTCCCAGCGTCGAGCTCCCAGAAACTCTTCTCGTTCCATCTGCATGGCGGTGTTGAGCAGTTTCTCCAACACTCCTCGAAACGCGTCGCTGCCTTCTTCGATCAGTTCTTTCAACAATTCTCGTGGTAGCCTCTGTTCTGGGTCTGGGGTCATTCGGATCCTCCTTGCTCTTGTCTTGAGTTTTTGGAGAAATCCTGCCCCAGACCTCTGATCCTTTTAGCTCACCTTCCTCAAATTACAGAAAGAACGGTACACCCCTCCCCAGGAGCGAAGCTCACTATCCGTTTCATGCCCGGGATCAACGTAGGCGAAGGTGACGGTTCGAGCGTCCGCGGCAATAGGAAGTTTGAGCGCAAAGTAGCGTTTCGCCGCACCCGCCGCCCCGTAGTAAATCCGCCGGGGGATCAACCGCCGCGAGAGGCCGATTTCTTCAAATAATGCACCCTTCTCCGGCTCGATGGGAAGCCAGTTCATGCCCGGATGTTCCAGAACAAAATCGAGCGACAGGAACTGCCGCATGACAATCCCGGCCCGGGCTTTACGCCGGTGGCGGATGTTCTCGACTCCCAGCGCCCGGTAGATCGGCTTGCTCGATATCCGGCACGGCTTGGCCCCCCCGGAGAGCATAAAGTTTTGGGGATTATATACTTGACGCCTTGGCGTCAAGTATATAATCCCCATCAAATTAGCCTTGTAGATGCGGTAGGGGGCCAGATAACCTTTCTTATACCAGCAGGCGTAAGATGAAGCGTTCCTGATCCTCAATTAGCTCAGGCATTGTGTTGTTGTGCTTCTGCATCCCTGCGATAATCTTTCGTGGGATGCCCATCCCCATGTGCTCCAGATAGCCATAATCGTGCATGATCTCCTTCAAGGTCTGATTCCGGTACGCCCGCGTTCCTGCGCGCATCCGTGCTGGCGTAATCCCATTGGGCAACCTGCCTGGTGAAATGATTTCCAGTCGATCGCTATATACACCCAGCTCCACATCTGTGCTGGACAGCAGGTAGTCACGATGAATGAGCGCGTTGACAATGCCTTCGCGGAGCACCTCTTGAGGATAGGCAGGCTTTTCCACTCGCCTTCCACCCTCCAGAACAGCGGTTCCCGATGTGTTACGGCGCACAAACCCTAAGGCCTGTTCAACCAGGCCGTTCTCAACGATTGCCCCGTTGACATCGAGCAAGGGTGTCATAGGACCGCGCAATGTGGTGCGTTCGCGCGCAGTGTAGTCCTTTTCCGTCCCAGGGAAGGCCGCAGCGTCAATACCTGCATAAGGAAGAAATCGGTTCGGCACCGTCCCGAATAGCAGCATTCCCCCAACGCTTACACCTTCCTCGGTCATGATCTCCGTGTTCACGAGAAGGGTTCCCCAGGTTGCTTCATCATCCGTAGCAGGCACAGCTTGTTCCCGAACGCGACCGAAATAGTCTCGGAGCCTCCGCCGGTCCAAGTCGGCGAGCGTCGCTCCTGAAACTGGACGTAACTCTGCGCGGATTGCCCCGCGTTGCTGGAACAGTCGCCCAAGTTCCTCCTGAGTCGCTTCCCTGCTCTGGGTTCCAACCCTGATGTAGTACCTATTGCCGTTGTTGTGCCATAGGCCATGAACGTCGTAGCCACGCGTCACACGGACAATCGCCACGTCCTTTCCCGGCTCGATGCCGCGAACAACCTCAAAGAAAGGAATGATGGCCGGTCTGATCTTATCCCGGCATGTTGTCATCACCCACTCTTCGATGTTGGTTCTGGTGAGGCCCGATATGCTTCCGTCATCCTCCACTCCAAGAAGCACCATCCCGCCCTCAAGATTTGAGAGGGCGACCAACTCTTTCGCAAGATCATAGTTTTGCAGTGTGTCCCGCTTAAGGTCGACACCGGAACTTTCTCCATTGCTAATGATCTCTAACAGTTCGGTTTGCGTTGTCATGTCTCAGAACCCGTACTTGGACCGCCGCATCTCGAAGGCGTCTTTGCCCCCTTCGAGGATCTCTTCCACCAGCTCGCACACCGGCTTTGAGTCGATGGACCCCATATGCTCAGGCGATATCTTCGCGTGACCTTCCTTGCCCCCGCCCGAGGCGTCCAACCCGAGGATAAGTTCCGCGTCACCTAGGACAGGGATGTTCGCATTGTGGGTTGAGAGCATGAATTGCCGCTGCCGCTTCTCCCGCCGCATGATAGGCACCACGCCTTCGGTGATGAATCGGTTGTCGAGATCGTCTTCCGGCTGATCCACAACTAGTGGGGCCTCGGATTCCAGCAGTAAGAGTAAAAGCACGGCGGTGGCTTTCTGGCCGGTGGAGAGCGCTTCCAGCGTCTGCCACGTGGGAGGTTCTCCGTCCGGTGCTGTGTTCAGTTCGATCTTTGTCGTCGCTGGAAGGTCGAGCTCTTCAATTCTCATGAACAGATCCAGACCTGCTTGCGCAATTCGTTCGGCCGAGCCTGCCGGCAAGGAGTAATTATTCATCAGCGCCTCTTTTCCTTCACGGCAGCGCTGCGCCAAGTCTGGCAGCGAAATTTGATCCAAAGACCGCAGGCGCTCTAAGGCGGCACTCAGGTTTCCACCGACTTCGCGTAAGAGTTGCTCCAGCGGCGCCCGATTTCCTGCCATAGCAACTTCGACCCTGACCCGATCACGGAGCTTGCGAGAAACCTTCTTCGCCGCATTTTGAAACTCACGAAACTCGCCCGCCTTGGTGTCCTCCCATTCCGAACGCAACTTGCGGCGGTGCGCCTCGTGACTGGCCAGATCACGTTTCAGGGCCTCCTTCTTCTCCCGCCCTGGCCGAAGCTCTTCAATCTGCTTCCGCAGACGGATGAACTCGGCCCCGTCGATGTTAGATTTCTGAAGCTCCCTCAGGAGCTTCTCATAGATTTCTTCGATGACTTTACGTTTCTCCTCCCAGCGGACTTTTGTTTCGGCAACAGCGATGTCCGCTTCCTCTAGCACTTTGGAGAATTGCCCGGCAATCGCCTTAAGCTTCGAGTTCAGCTCCTCCAAAATCGATCCAACCTGCGCCAAAATGATCGCATTCGGGAGTGTTTCCAATGCCTTTGGAGAGACGAAGGCAGTATCAAGCGGAAGCGCGTCGACCAACTCACTGTGAAGCGTGCGGACAGGATCAAGTCGCTCGCCTACACCCGCGAATACGCGCTCTTCCCGAATAAGGAGGCTCTTCTCCTTCAGGCGTTCTTCAAGCCCGGCTTCCTGGAAACGCTTCTGTGTCTCTTCCAGACCCGGAAGAGCTGCCAGTCGCTCGTCGAGAGCTTTCATCTCCCGGAGAACATCCACGATCCGGCCTCGTGAACGTTCGAGTTCCCGCTTGAGCTTCGATTTTCGCCCCGAAACTGATGGGTCGCGGTCAATAAACCGCTCCAGCAGCAGTGTCAGTTGTTCCCGGCTTTTGGTCAGTTCGGATATCTCGTGTTGTCCGAAGACCTCCACGCCAGGCATCACATCTTTTGGCGATAGCGTTAGAACTTCCCCGGATTTGTCTTTTACGATCGGCGGATTCGGGACCGACCGCTCGATCGTATAGCATCGCGCCGAGGGCTTATGCGACCGCACCAGCAAGGAGATTTTGGTTCCGGCGCGAAGCACGTATCTAATTACCCCCTCATGCGCTTTGCGCGATTCCTCTCCGATCGGTTCGAGGCCAAGCGCGTAGCGCATGCTCTCGATCATGGTTGATTTGCCTGTTCCCCTTCCACCGACTAGCACGTTCAGATTGCCGTTGAAGTGGACCGACGTATCGTCAAGAAAACCACCCTCCCAAGTCACTGCCAGAAACTCCGAATGCGGTTCCGGTTGCGGATCGCTATTGAGGCGGATGCGCGATTCAGGGTCGAGGAAGGCCTGCCGCAAGGCCTCGACGGAAATGCTCGAGCTCTTGATAAAACAGGATGCCCCTTCCTTTTTTAGGTCCTCGGGACTATTCACATCCGAGGCGTTGATCACAGCCACAGGACGGTTGCGCCTGTGCGCCGCGTCCTTGTTTTCAAGAATGGGCCGGATGTTTTCCGGCGCATCAGCAATCGGCCCGGCAAGGGCGCAGGCTAGAAGATCCGGTGATTTCCACGCATTGACGCGCGGCTGCCCGCTGAGCCTCTTCAAAAGCCCTCCCTCGGCCGCGACGTGTGTGGCCACGCAGATCGAACCCCACTGTTTCGCCTGGACGAGCAGTTCGGTAGAATCAAGGCTTCCCGTCGGCGAGGCCGCTTCTGTATCGTGAACTCCGCACTCGCCAATAAACCGTTCTAAAACATCGTCCTTGTCTGGATCGAACAGGCACAGAAAATGTACACCGTCTTTGGTAACGGCTTCGAACCCACCAAACGCGAACAGCCCGGCCTTGCGGGCTGTCTGCACCAATTCCTTTGATTCGTCAACCCGGTAGTGGTCCGTGACGCCGATAACCTCTATTTTCGCCTCCAAGCACGCGTCAATGATCGCCGCGTTATACTCTGCCTCACTTTGGAACGACGTTTGCTTTCTGTACCGCTTCAAATATGCGAACGGGTTGACCTGCAAAGCGCAACGGTAGAACCGCGCGCCGTTTGGCAACTTTAGAGCGGCACTCAGGCGCTCTGATAAAGTTACATTCGAATTGACCGTCTTGACTGTCATTTCCCTGCCTCCATCAGCGCCTTCAACCCTTTGATCCAGCCGACAAGGTTTTGCTGGGCTTCCTTTGGGTCCGTGACTTCCTTCAGGACGTGGGCACCTGCGCGGGCCCTGTGCCACGACCCGCAACTCGCCACCGTGGCCAAGGCGAGAGAGAATGGCCTCTGGCGGCTGGCCTATGCCAAAATTGGATGGCGAGGCGGCCTTCGGAACCTCACTGGAGGGGTATTGCTTAACATCCTTGCGGACCGAATTGAACGCCCCCTCCAGCGGCGGCTGGTAAGCCCTCGATGTCGCCCGAATCATCACAGCATGCTATCATGCTAGGATGATTTGACTTCTTGGTAAACCTGCCACATTTTCATGAACAGATTGAGCTTTGCTCCCTTCTGGTGGCCGAAATCTTCATGCGCCCGCCGTGAGAATTCATTAAAAACAGTTTCGGGAACCTTGAATTGCAGCGGTTTCTTGACCGTCTCATTTTCGTCCTGGTGCCGCGGCGGCTTATAGAGATTTCCGGTTCTGTTCTTCCGCTCTGGTTGCGGTGGTTCCGACGTGTCTACTTTCTTCGGAAATTTGGTGGCCATTATGCGATTGCCCTACTTTTGCTGGCGCTCACAAGAGTGTTGATCGCATTCTGTGCCACCATCTCCGAGCGCTCGCGCAGGGATTTGAAGGGTGACTCTGTCGGTGCGCGCCCGTCTCTGAGCAGGGTCTTGAAACTGTCTCTCTCCGGCATCTCACCGTCAAGCACGGTGTATGGTGTTTTACCGAGGTAAGCCCTGGCTTCGGCCAATTGGGCTTTGCTATCGCCTACTCTGCACAAGGCAAATACGATCTTGTCCGGGCTTACCCCCTCACTGTAGAGGTCATTGGCCAGTTCGACGGCCGGTTCTCGATCTTCGAAGGAATCACCCGTTGGAATAATGAGGAGATCCGCTGCGACAGCCAGTTCTTTGGTTTGCTTTGATGCTTGTGGCGCTCCATCCAGGAGGAAGACGTCGAAATCGGCTGCGTCTTTCAAAGCCTCCGATACACTCAGGAAAGTTTCGGCTCGGATAGTGGGCTGGATGCCATTGCTCATCCGGCGCTCCGCCCAGCGTTTCGTGGTGGATTGGCGCACATCGAAATCTGCGATCTTGGCTATGAGATCGTTAATTGCAGCTTCTCTGGCGATCATGCGGCAGAGTGTGGATTTTCCCACCCCGCCCTTTTGTGAAGCTGTTGCAATGATGTACCCCATGTGATCTCCTGCCGGAAAATTTAGTCTGTGTCATGATAACATTCTATCAGAATAACATGAAATACGGGAATACTGATATCAATAAAGCATAATAGCATGCTATCATGACACCGCACTCCGCCATTGTGTTTCCTCGCGTGTTGTTGACGGGTTTGAGATAGAGAATGTTCTGTTGTCTCGTGCGCATTCGACAACCATCCTTGCTCTTCTTCACAGACATGCTGCAGAATAAATCCACTCGCCTGATGTCCCACTCTCCTCCCACTATCACTGTTGAGAGCTAGCTTACGAATGGATTCTGGGGGCGAAATCCAAAGGAACTGTCTGAGCCAGATCCCAGGCATCTTCTCCTGTGGTTTGTGTTCCGGGTTTCCGGTTCCGGTTGATTAATCCTCGGCCGTCTTGGCTGAGATCCACGAGCAGTGATTAACCGGCCGACAGTATCTCAACTGGCCAATTGGACCACAACGGAGAAACCTGCTCCCCAGTCAGATTACAGAAAATCAGTTGCGTGATCCTTCCCCCTCCCATCACCACAAGGATTTAAGGAATAGTATATACAAGTATACGTATGCTTGTATAATAAAGGCGTGCTGAAGCCGATTTTCTGGATAGGATCTTCCCGCGATGACCTCCGGAAATTTCCAGCGAGGGTCCGGCGCGATATCGGCCAGGCCCTCTACGCAGCGCAACAGGGAGAGACGGACCCCGCAGCAAAACCGCTCAAGGGGTTCGGCGGGGCCAGCGTCATGGAAATTGTTGACCGCCACGACACCAATACATACCGGGCAGTGTACACAGCGAACTTTGCGGGCACACTCTACGTACTACACGCCTTCCAAAAGAAATCGAAGCGCGGCATCTCCACGCCGCAGAAGGACATCAACCTGATTAAGCAGCGACTGGCCATCGCACGGCAACACGACAAGGAAAGACATGACTGACATGAAGAAAACCGATCCAATCACGGTTCAGGAAGGCAGTGGCAACGTCTTTGCCGATCTTGACCTACCCCATTCCGAGCAGGACCAGATTAAGGCCGAGCTAACGCTTCAAATTTATCGCATCATCAAGAAACGCAACCTTACACAGGCAGAAGCTGGGGAAATCCTCGGAATCAAGCAGCCTCATGTCTCTGTGCTGATGCGCAATCGTTCCGGACATTTTTCTGTCGGGCGACTGCTGGAATTTCTCACCGCGCTGGGACAAGATGTTGAAATCAACGTCAAGCCTGCTGACCGAATCAATCCGCACGGGGTGTTATCTGTCTTGGTCCATTGATTTTGGACCACCGATCTTTGATGATCGGCGCGCGGCTTCCGCGAGATGACGATCACTACCACAACCCTAAAAATCTTTATAGGAACCAGTGAGGCAGCAGCCTGGATGGAATCCCGCACCAAGCGAGCATAATGAACCGGGTTGGCCCCGGCATGTCCAAACGGTTCCCTTCGAGGACATAGAGTGTCTCGGAGTTAGTGACGACGGAAAAACTTTGTATTTGGTCCGGGAAGCCAGTTATGGTCAGAAAAGAAAATTCTCTGAAACGCCGGCGGCGAGCAACACCCGCCTCGGCCTCCCAGCCGTCCTTGAGTGGATGAAAGGTTGTCTAGTTCTCTAAGGGTAACTGGAGGGGCTGGCCCCCTCTCATAGCGCGTCAGCGCTCGTCGCCCGTGGTTGTTTTGTTTGGGTTTCGTTGTCCACAAGTTGGCCGCTCCTACTACCTGCATCCTACTACTTGCTATTAACTACTTGAGTGTCTAGGTGTTTGGTACAAGGAATTGGCCCAGTGTCTAGCCCGGATTATTCATAAACCGTAATCCGGTGTTGAAAAACGGCGCGAGAAGTGGCCCAACTCGAAAGCGTGCAGGTGTGACAGGCGGATTTGCGAAGAACATCGGTTGGCGAGACGTTTGAGTGGTTGGGGGAGTGAATTTTAGACAGAGCTGGGCCTGGATGAGTATCGGAAGCGGTTTTTTGGGGAACTGGGAGAAGCTAGCTGGAGTTGAGGCGACTCAAGACGAGGTGGAAGAGGGCTTGCTCGGGAAAGGCTGAGGAAAGATGGACCCAGATGCGTCGAGTGGTTTGTCGGATCCGGGCCCCGATCTTGAGGACACGACGACGTAAGGTTTCGATTTCGAGCTTGTGCCAGGGGGTTCCGTGCAGATAGTCGCGCAGGCGCACGAACATCTGGTAAGCCAATGCATGCAGGAGGAGTCGAAACTGGTTGGCCAGGAATCGATGACAGCTGAGTCGTTCCATGCTCAGATGATTCTTGAAGGCCTTGATGAAGTTCTCGGTCTGCCCTCGCTTTGTATAGTGGTCATAAAGTGATTGGGAACAGAGATCGTCCCGGTTGGTGACCACAAAGCGACGATTGATCCCGCGCTGATCGACCTCCACTTTGACGATGACGCGACGGGATCGATCCCAGCTGTTGGCTCGATAAAGAAACTCGTCAAACTGACGCTGTTTTTCCTCCAGCTCAAGGAACCTTTCCCGAGTCGAATCCAGCAGGGGCTCGACCACTCGCTGCAGGCGCGGGTTTCGACTTAACCCAATGACATACTGGAGTTGATTCTCTTCAGCCTCACAGAACTCGTAGAGCCGAGGCGTGGCAAAGCCGCTGTCGGCCCGAATCTCAATCTCGACATCCGTCCCCACTGCTTGTCGGATGGCCTCCACGACTCGCTTCAGAATGGGCACGATGTGAGCGGCAGCCCCCTTGTTGCCAGGTCTCAACACGGCACACACCAGGTCTCCCGTGTCGGCATCGAAGATCAGCAAAGGATGCAGAATGTGGCTTCGGTAATACCCATGGTAGAAGGAGAACTCCTGCTGACCGTGAGTGTGGTCGTCGGTACTGTCCAGATCCAGGATGATCTTGCTGGGACGTCTCTTCTTCAGGGAGCGCACATAACGGCCTAGCAGCCACTGGCTCAGACGCATCAGATCCTTCTTGGTGACGGAGTTCTCCAAACGGGAGAAAGTCGGCTGGGTGGCCAAATCGGGATCGCTCTCGGGCAACTGATCACAGACTGTCTTGAGCATCGGATCGGAGCGCAGCGTATCGGCATCATTACAGTCTTCGTAGCCGGCCACGATCTGCAAGACCCGTTGTCGGATCAACTTCAACAGGTCATGACGAACGTAGCGTTGGTCTCGACTCTCCGAAATACACGAACTGAAGCCCTCGCACAGTCGATGTTGACGATCCAGCGATCCGAACAACAACCATCCTGCGTCGGAAGTGAGGCTCCCCCCATCAAAACGAGCTGTGATGTTTCTATGGCTGTGAAATAGCAGGGTATTCTGGCAGACTGCTTTCAACATTGCCGTAGCTCCTGTTTAGGGTCGTTGTTTATGTAAACCCTTTTATATCAGAGAGCTACGGCCTTTTTTCTGGGCCCAAATCTCACTCGGATTCAGATCTCTTGCATAATCCGGGCTAGCCGCCCGTAACCCGAAGGGCGGGACAGTGCATCACAGGGCTACTCGACGGTGACGCTCTTGGCCAGGTTCCTGGGCTGATCGATTTCGCAACCGCGCAGCCTCGCCACATGATAGGCGAAGAGTTGCAGGGCCACTGTGACGGGAACGGGTGCCAGGTAGGGGTGACAGCGAGGCACGGTGATCACATCATCCGCGATTCTGCTCGCTTCTTCATCGCCTTCGGTGACCACGGCCAGCAGGGGGGCATTGCGAGCCTTGCATTCGTGCGCGTTTGAAAGCGTCTTTTCCTTCTCAGGCGTATCCGTCAACAGAGCTACTACCGGGGTATCTTCCTGCAAGAGGGCAATCGGCCCGTGCTTCATCTCCGCGGCGTGATAGCCTTCGGCATGAATATAACTGATCTCTTTCAACTTCAAGGCACCCTCCATGGCAACAGGGAAAAGATAGCCACGGCCGATAAAGAAGGCATTTTCGTAACCGGCATAGCGCACCGCAAGCCTGGCAATGGTATCGTTCCGTTCCAGCGTCGCTTCCACAATGTCGGGCAACCTCGCGATCTCCTCGGCCACAGCTCGACCTTCCGACAAGGATAGACGCCGGCATCGCGCAATCTTCAAAGCCAACATGAGCAACACGCTGACCTGACAGGTGAAGGCCTTGGTGGATGCCACGCTGATCTCGGGGCCGGCGTGAATGTAAACACCCCGTCCGGTCTCCCTGGCGACGGTCGATCCGACGACGTTGCAGATTCCAGCCACCAGAGCGCCTTTCTGCTGGGCCTCCCGCACCGCTGCCAGAGTATCGGCCGTCTCACCGGACTGGCTGATGGCTAACAAGAGATCGCCGGGCAGGATAATCGGGTTGCGATAGCGGAATTCGGCTGCCTGTTCGACTTTTGCCGGCAGATGCGCGATATCCTCGAACGCATACTGGCCCACCAGTCCCGCATTGAGAGATGTGCCGCAGGCCACCATCAGGATGCGGCTCAAATCGGTGATTTCGCGCGGGTTGAGGTCCAGTCCCGAAAGCACCGCTGTTCCATTGTCCAGATCAAGGCGTCCCCGCTGGGTGTTGCGCAAGGCTTCCGGCTGCTCAAAGATCTCTTTGAGCATGAAATGCTCGTAACCCTCTTTCTCGGCTGCGCCCGCCACCCAGTCCAGAGTCGCCGTCTCACGGCTGACCGGGACGTTTTTCAGGTCGCGGATATCGACCGAGTTTCGAGTAACCAGTGCGACATCATTGTCATTGAGGTAAATCACTCGCTGCGTAAAGGAGACGATGGCCGCGGCATCGCTGGCCGCGATGGTCTCGTCCTCACTGACTCCAATCACGATCGGACTGCCCCGCCGAGCTACCACGATCCGGTCGGGATGGTCCGCGCACACCACCGCAATACCAAAGGTGCCTTCAACTCTACCCAGTGCGGCGCTGGTTGCTTCCAGTAGATCACCCGTTTCCGTATAGCAACTGCCAATGAGATGGGCCAGTGTTTCACTGTCAGTCTCTGAGCGAAACTCGTGACCCTGCTTTTCGAGGTGCCGTCGAATGTCGCGGTAGTTCTCAATGATGCCGTTATGTACTAAAGCAATTCTCCCCGATTGATCCAGGTGAGGGTGGGCGTTCTCGGTCGAGGGAGCGCCATGGGTTGCCCAGCGTGTGTGCGCCACCCCACAGGTTGCCTCTTGCTGTGACTGGCCGGACCAGGACCGGGAGAGGGAGCTGCCCAGGGCGCTCACCTTCCCAGCCTGTTGGTGCAGGGAAATCACGCCTCCACTCGCCACGGCCAGGCCAGCCGAATCGTAACCTCGGTATTCGAGGCGCTTCAGTCCGTTGAGCAGAACCGGTACCGCCTCCCGGCTCCCCACATATCCCACAATACCGCACATGTTAAAAGCTTACCCTTTCAGATCCTCTGGAACCAATTATCTCATCTGAAAATTCTTAGTGTGGGAGGGGCCTCAGGGCCGCGACCGCCGGGTGTGATGTTCAAAAACCTCGGTCGCCGCCCCCAGGCGCCTCCCACAGACCCACCCTAACCAGACCTCTGACTAAGTCAGTAATTCGTGTAGCTGCCATCCGGGCGGTGATAGTGGGGGGGTTCGCCCAGCTCAGGGGGATAAGCTCTGGCAGCTTCGCGATTGAAGGTCACGCCGATTCCCGGAGAGGAGGGGACACTCAGCCGCGTGCCTTTGAGCTCGAAAGCGCACTCAAACACGTCGGGCAACATGGTTGCTGGCGGCAACAGCACTTCCTGAGGACCACTGCACATAATCTCTGCAGCGTCCTCCCAGCAACTCGTAAACAGGGACTCCGAGGACTTGACCCTTAATGTCCCAGAGTGCGATATCGATCCCGCTGATGGCCGAGCCGATCAGGCGATCACCAGGGAAAAATCCTCCCCGAAACATCCGCTGCCAGAGGTGCTCGATACGCATCGGATCTTCGCCGATGAGCCACCTCCGCAGGTGTTGGATTGCCCCCACAATGGCCAGTGGCCTGCGCTGCAAACACGCCTCCCCGACACCGGTGATGCCTTCATCCGTATCGACCAGAACAACGACCAGCGTTCTCCCCGGTGCCTGGACGGGAATGCATTCGATCTCCGTTATTCTCATGATTCATCCAGAAAACGTACTAGTGCAGCTCGCCGTAAAGTGTCGGTCGTCGGCAACTTCCTGGAGTGCGGAAGTCAAGACTTCCGCCTTTCAAGGCGGCACTCCAAGTGCCGCACTCCAGGTCCTGCCCACCAGCGCCTGGTCGTCCGTTATTCGGGCCTGGGTCAACACTTTTGATCCGCTCCACTAGCCCGGATTATTCATAAACCGTAATCCGGTGTTGAAAAACGGCGCGAGAAGTGGCCCAACTCGAAAGTGTGCAGGTGTGACAGGCGGATTTACGAAGAACATCGGTTGGCGAGACGTTTGAGTGGTTGGGGGAGTGAATTTTAGACAGAGCTGGGCCTGGATGAGTATCGGAAGCGGTTTTTTGGGGAACTGGGAGAAGCTAGCTGGAGTTGAGGCGACTCAAGACGAGGTGGAAGAGGGCTTGCTCGGGAAAGGCTGAGGAAAGATGGACCCAGATGCGTCGAGTGGTTTGTCGGATCCGGGCCCCGAT
This sequence comes from Acidobacteriota bacterium, assembly GCA_965205345.1. Classification (GTDB taxonomy): domain Bacteria; phylum Acidobacteriota; class UBA6911; order RPQK01; family CBDAPI01; genus CBDAPI01. Next base: position 16,886 of record CBDBGQ010000005.1, read on the forward strand.
CTTGAGGACACGACGACGTAAGGTTTCGATTTCGAGCTTGTGCCAGGGGGTTCCGTGCAGATAGTCGCGCAGGCGCACGAACATCTGGTAAGCCAATGCATGCAGGAGGAGTCGAAACTGGTTGGCCAGGAATCGATGACAGCTGAGTCGTTCCATGCTCAGATGATTCTTGAAGGCCTTGATGAAGTTCTCGGTCTGCCCTCGCTTTGTATAGTGGTCATAAAGTGATTGGGAACAGAGATCGTCCCGGTTGGTGACCACAAAGCGACGATTGATCCCGCGCTGATCGACCTCCACTTTGACGATGACGCGACGGGATCGATCCCAGCTGTTGGCTCGATAAAGAAACTCGTCAAACTGACGCTGTTTTTCCTCCAGCTCAAGGAACCTTTCCCGAGTCGAATCCAGCAGGGGCTCGACCACTCGCTGCAGGCGCGGGTTTCGACTTAACCCAATGACATACTGGAGTTGATTCTCTTCAGCCTCACAGAACTCGTAGAGCCGAGGCGTGGCAAAGCCGCTGTCGGCCCGAATCTCAATCTCGACATCCGTCCCCACTGCTTGTCGGATGGCCTCCACGACTCGCTTCAGAATGGGCACGATGTGAGCGGCAGCCCCCTTGTTGCCAGGTCTCAACACGGCACACACCAGGTCTCCCGTGTCGGCATCGAAGATCAGTAAAGGATGCAGAATGTGGCTTCGGTAATACCCGTGATAGAAGGAGAACTCCTGTTGGCCGTGAGTGTGGTCGTCGGTACTATCCAGATCCAGGATGATCTTGGCGGGACGTCTCTTTTTCAGGGAGCGCACATAACGGCCTAGCAGCCACCGGCTCAGACGCATCAGATCCTTCTTGGTGACGGAGTTCTCCAAGCGCGAGAAAGTCGGCTGCGTGGCCAAATCGGGATCGCTCTCGGGTAACTGATCACAGACGGTTTTGAGCATCGGATCCGAGCGCAGTGTATCGGCATCATTACAGTCTTCGTAGCCGGCCACGATCTGCAAGACCCGTTGTCGGATCAACTTCAACAGGTCATGACGAACGTAGCATTGGTCTCGACTCTCCGAAATACACGAACTGAAGCCCTCGCACAGTCGATGTTGACGATCCAGCGATCCGAACAACAACCATCCTGCGTCGGAAGTGAGGCTCCCCCCATCAAAACGAGCTGTGATGTTTCTATGGCTGTGAAATGGCAGGGTATTCTGGCAGACTGCTTTCAACATTGCCGTAGCTCCTGTTTAGGGTCTTTGTTTTTGTAAACCCTTTTATATCAGAGAGCTACGGCCTTTTTTCTGGGCCAACACCTCACTCGGATTCAGATCTCTTGCATAATCCGGGCTAGGTGTTTGGTACAAATTTATGTGTTTGGAGTCTAGGTGTTTGGTACTGGAAAACTCCCCCAAATCACAGAGTCCTGTGGATAACCCTTACTGCAGAAGCCGAGAGCCACTCCATGCCTCCCGGTCCCATTACAGGACGATTCTGGGCCAGGAAAGGGAACTTGAGGGGTACTCCACGAGCTGAATCCGCGTGGGGGAGGCACAGCGGGCTTCGAGGGCCAGAGGATCAACACCCCAGCATCCACCGCAAAGATTAGACCCGTCCAGGCGATCTGGATCTTCTTCAACTCCCGTAGGCAGTCCGTGCGAAAGGCGTCAGCGGTTCGCTTGTCTTCCGCCCTGGCAGAGTCCAATCCGAACTGGCGATACAACTGCCGCCAGGAGAGCCGCAACGGTCGCTTCAATGTGAAGGTCCGATACGTCAACCACAGGTAGAAATCAATGCCCAACGAAGACCGCTTCATGGCCTTCAGTATGTTCATGTCCAGCGGCACGGGATGGCGGATGATCTCCTCGAAGAACTTCTCACCGAGTTCGATTTTGCTGTCCCACAGCCCCGGCCCGCCGGGTGTGCGCTCGCTCCACCAGAATCCGGTCCCGCTGGCAATCGGCGAATTGACGCTGACCGAGACCTGCTTATCTTCGTAGGCCAGCTGGATATGCGCGTTGAAGAGCCGCTTCATCTGGTTGCGCAGCCGAGTGCGCGCGCAACCGACGGGAGCTATACCCAGCCGGCGCATGAACCCGGAGAGCGAGGGTCCCAGGATCAGCTCGCGGGATTGGGTCCGCACCGCTTCGGTGCATACCCAGGCCAGCAACAGGCGGGAGAGATTGCCGAAGGGCAGCCCGGTCTGGCCCACGGCCGTCATGATCAGGGTGTAGGGGCCATTGACACGCTTGTACTGAAGCTGGCGTCCCGGGTTGGTGCGGGGCAGGGAACACAGCATCATCAGCCGCGCCATGAACCCCGTGTCGGGGTCTGCTTCACTGGCTCTAACCAGCTGCTCCACCTGATCGAAGCGGGTGAAGTGGTGGCGAGCCTGAGGCGAGTATTCTCGGAACGCCTTCACGAACCCCTCCCGGCCCGGGAAGCCTCCGGCGGCCAAACCGGCTCAATAAACCATCGGTTCTCCTTGGCCTCGTAGCCCTTCACGAAAGCTGCCTCTTCCACGAAACGTCTCCCTTCTCGCCGCGTCATGTGGATGACCATAGCGATCCCGTCCACCACGCCTCTACAGGTGACTTCCCACGGCAACTCCCCGCCGCCCTGCATGGCGCAACTAGCGATTCTCGATAGGGCGCTCTCCGCGTTGTTGGCGTGTACGGTCGTGAGTGACCCGCCGTGTCCAGTGTTGAGGGCTTGCAGCAGGTCCGCCGCCTCACCGCCTCGAACCTCTCCCACCACGATATGATCCGGTCGATGCCTCAAGGCATGGCGCACGAGATCGCGGATCGTGACCGCGCCTTCCTGCAACCCTCGCGCCTCAAACCGGACACAATTCGAGTGGTCAATGCGAAGCTCTAGCGTGTCCTCGATTGCCACAATGCGCTCGTCAACGGGTAACAGTTCTATGAGGGCATTGAGCAAGGTGGTCTTGCCTGATCCGGTCCCACCGGAAACCAGAATGTTGCGCCGGGTCATCAACATCTGCTCCGCCGCTTCCAAGACGTTTTCCGGTAGGGCTTTCTGCTCGACTAGATCCGCCGCGCTGAAGGTCCGCTTGCCGAATCGCCGGATGGTGATCGCAACGTGGGGACTGGCCGGGGGAACACAGATCGCCACGCGGGAACCATCATCAAGCCGTGCGTCGATGATGGGCGTGGTGGCCGGGTCCAGGCCCAAAGGTCGGGCGATGTGAATAGCCGCCCGTAACAAGGCCGATTCGTCCAACCCCGGCGCTGCATGAGCCGTTAAGCGGCCCTTCGCCTCGATCCAAACATTGCCGGGGCCGTTAATCATGATCTCGGACACTTCCGCATCTTCTAGCAGGGGTTCAAGCCCTGGCAAAAAAGGTTTCAGGTGTGCAAGCCCACTGGCGGCGTTGCTCATATCTGTCCGGCCTCCTTCGCTCTCCAATAAGAATGATCCAGGGGAAGGTAATGAGGTTTGAGATAGACCCTCCTGGGTTCGAGCGATTGCGCTCCGTCATAAGGCAAGCAAATGGCTTGACAGTTTCCAAGCAAGGCGAAGTCTCGCGGGTGAAAGACGGCCTCACGGCGCTCCTGGAAAGACTTGGTTGCGCCGATGCTCCCGCCGCCCGATCCGCCCGCCCGGCCTGAGAGCGGGGACACGCCCGCCCGCTTCGAGGTCTCGCTGATCGTGTACGATCCTTTGATCTTGGCAACCTGCCCGCACAATTCCGATGCAATCTTGGCGCTGGCGTCGTCGCTCAAGGATAGGAAGATCCGGGTGCGAAGTGTCTGCAAAAGCGCCCGCCACGCCTCCGAACTGCCCAGCACGGCCCGCAATGAGGATATGGATTGGGTCGCAACAATGGGGATGCACCGGCATTGCCGGGTTAAGGCAAAGGATTTTTCATCGCCGGTTGGATCGTCCTCGCCCACCGACGCGAACGCTTGGTACTCGTCGCAAATAAAGACAGCGGGCCGGAAGTAAGTGCTTGGGGATTCCTTCATCTTCTTGGGCCGCATGAGCAAGGCTTGGAGCCATGCGTTTTTGAGCATCACGCCGATGGCGCGGGCCAGCGCCGGGTTGCTCCCGGCGGGCATATTCAAGGCCAGCACCTTGCCGCCCTCGATCAATTCATAGAGCGGCGGTAAATAGCGCGGCCTTCCGGCAATGGTATCGCCGGGCCATTGCCGGGACTCCTGGGCCTTCTTCTCGGCGCGGTCCTCACGCTGGCCCTCAGCCTTGGCCTTCTTCTCGGCCAGCATCGCGGCCCTGGCCTTCGGGCCAATGCGCCGGGGATCGTCGGACACTTCCGGGGGCGGGGGACAGAACACCGCTGCCACGTCCGGCATATCGAACATCGAGAGGAAGACCGAAACGCCCTCGACAATCGAGGATTTGATTTTATTGTCCAGCTTTTGCCAGTCATTATCAAACCACCGCTTCACAGCGGCCACCCGCTCTCTCACATCGTCACCGGCTCCGGGCTCCCAAACAATCCGGGGTTGGATCGTCAATTTCTTTAGTTTCTGCTCCAATTCCGGGCTCCATTCGACCCGCATTTCCCTACCGTCCACCGTCGGCGTCCATTTCCACTCCCCAACCTCTACGGCTCTCTTGGTCCACTTCTCGACCGGAATAAAAACCTCCCCGGTGTTTAGTTCTGCGCTGAACTTCTCGGCCTGTTTGATTTTGG
>CBDBGQ010000006.1:0-7046 GCA_965205345.1 Acidobacteriota bacterium
CGCTGAGGCAGCTGAGACCGAAGATGCCGAGGCTGCAGGGCTAACTGGAGAGGTCTCTGCCCGCGTCGGTTCGCTGATTGTCAGTTCCGACGGGACTGGAGTCGCCGGGGACATCGTTTTTGGTGAGTCCGGGACTTTTCGGTTTGGCGCACAGCTGCTGCTCCAGCATCAGGGTTTTGATCGAGCCCTTTTCGGGCATGTCGCAAACTCCATAGCCGAGGACCTTCGAGATCAGACGTTTACTGGAATCGCTCTCTTCAATCCGAATCTTGTCGATGCCCTGGTGGAACTGGTTGTGATCGGCTCGGATGGCCTTCCCACGGGCCAGGTGCAGTTTGTCCTGAAGGCCGGTGAGCGCCTCTCCAAGGTTCTCCCGGAAATGGTCCCGGAAAGTGCGGGTCAGGTGGGAGGATACGTTCTGGTGCAATCGAGCCTGCCGCTGATCGGGCAGGAGCTGTTCGGGAACAACCAGCTGGACTACCTGTCGGCGGTCCCGCCAACTGCTTCGTCCCAGGGGATCGCCGCCCGGCCCTGAATGTGCTTCGCGTGCCAACGTTCCAAAGTTCCATACGCACTCAGGTGGCTTTCACGATGCGTTCGACTGCAATCCCGGTTAGCAGCGTGGTGGATGCCCCGATCAGGACGTACCAGGTCCAGGCAACAACCGGCAGGAAGCCCCAGGCGTAAACTCCATTCAAATGCACGAGGATCACGACTCCCAGACCGCTGACCATGGCGATGAGTCCCGCCGCCTCACTTCTGACGCGGGTCCACTGGCCCAACAGAAAAACACCCAGCACGCAGCCCATGACAACGCTGGTGATGCCCAGGCCGACTTCGAGCACGCTGCCCCAGTTCCGTGCCATTAAGGAGATCGCGATCAAGATCACTCCCCAGCCCGCTGTGAACAGGCGCGACATCCTGATGTAGTGCGCTTCCTCGGCGCGGGGCGCCAGATAGGGCCTGTAAAAATCGTTCAGAGTGGAAGAGGCCAGAGAGTTCAGTGAGCTACTTAGGGTCGACATGGCTGCAGCAAAGACAGCGGCGATCACCAGTCCAGAGACGCCCCGTGGCATTTCTTCAACAATGAAAACCGGAAAAACCCGCTGGCTGTCCGCCGGGGGAGTGCTGGAAGGAAAGTGCTGGTAGAAACTGTAGAGCAGGACTCCGATCACCAGAAAAAGAAGAAACTGGCCCAGTACGATGATGCCGCTCAAGATCAGACCCTGTTGACTCTTCGCCTGACTCGAGCAGGAGAGATAGCGCTGCACCATCATCTGGTCGGTCCCGTGAGTAGCGAAGGTGAGAAAGGCACCGCCCACAATGGCAGCCACAAACGTGTAGGGGTTCTCGAGAGAGAAGCTGAAATCGATGATCTGGAACTGGCCAGACTCACCAGCGACTCGGGAGACTTCCTGCCACCCGCCCGGTATGCGGTCGATCAGAAGGAAAAAGGCGATGACTGCACCCGCGATGTACACGATCAGCTGGAATACGTCGTTCCACACGACTGCGGTCATTCCTCCGAAAAAGGTGTAAATAATCGTAATCACACCGATGATGACGACCGTCCAAACGTCTGAAATTCGAGTGACTACGGAAAGTACCAGCGCAGTCGCAAACAGGCGGACACCGTCCGCCAGGGTCCGGTTCACCTGGAACAGGCCCGCAGAGAAGTTCTTGACCTTGGGACCAAAGCGAAAAGTCAATATTTCATAGGCACTTTGAATATCACCCTTAAAGTAAGATGGAATCAATACGAAACTGACCAGGGTTTTGCCGATGACGTAGCCCATGGCCAGCTGGAGGAACGTCAGATTTCGATCGTAGGCAAAGGCGGGGACACCAATGAAGGTGAGGGTACTCGTTTCGGTAGCCACAATCGAAAGGGACAGCGCCCACCAGGGAAGCCGCCGGCCTCCCAGAAAATAATCGCTGGTGCTCCGTTGCCCACGCCCCAGCCAGATTCCAAAGAGCGCGGTCGCAACGAGGTAAGAGCACAGAACAATATAGTCGGCGGGGCTAAACTGCATTGCTCATTATGATAGACCTCGGATGACTGTAACAGGTGGTTGCCTGGTCGTAGGAGCCGGTCTTGCGCCCGCCCGAGAATGTGGGAGGACCCTCCGTGGTCCGAACTCCTAATGGCCCGACCAGCCTCAGACTTCCCTGGCTGCCCGGACTTGCCGGGGGGAGCCGATCACGATCAGCACGTCGCCTTCGCCCAGCTCGGTCTCCGGCTTTGGATTGAAGGTGATTGGCGACAGTTAGAATTCCCCGCGACGACAAATGGAATTCCCCGCTTTTTCAGGGCTGATCCTGACCATGAGGGCATGGTTAAGGATCAGCAAGTGCGGAGGTTAGTAAAGTTGAAGAAGAACGAGAAGACGCTAACGATGGCGGCGGCCAAAGCGGGGATGTCGCGAAAGACAGCTCGCAAGTACCTGAAGTCGGGAAAGCTACCGAGCCAGTGTCAGCCGGAACGGTATTGGAGAACTCGATCGGATCCGTTCGAGTCGGTGTGGCCGGAGGTGAAAGAGATCCTGAAGCGATCGCCGACGGTGGAAGCAAAAGCGGTGTTCGATCATTTGTGTCGTCAGCAGGAAGGGGCCTTCCAGCAAGGCCAGTTGAGAACGCTGCAGCGCAGGATCAAGCAGTGGAAGGCAGAATACGGAGAAGCGAAGGAGGTGATGTTCCCGCAGAAGTATCAGCCGGGACATCAAGCGCAATCGGACTTCACGTTTATGGGGCGCCTCGGAGTGACGATCCAGGGCCAGCCGTTTCCCCATCTGCTGTACCACTTCGTGTTGGCCTACTCGAACTGGGAAGCGACCACGCTGTGTTTCAGTGAGTCGTTTGAGAGCCTCAGCCTGGGGCTTCAGAACGCGTTGTGGGAGTTGGGGGCGCTGCCCGAGGAGCACCGGACCGACCGGCTCTCGGCGGCAGTCAAGAACCTGAAGCGGGAAGAGTTCACCGAGCGCTATCAAGCGTTGCTGAGACACTTCGGGATGCGCTCCAGTCGCACTCAGGCAGGAAAGGCACACGAGAACGGGGATGTGGAACAGTCCCATCACCGCTTGAAACGGGCCATTGAGCAGGAACTGCTGCTGCGGTGTAGCCGTGATTTTTCCAGCCGGGAAGAGTACGAGGGCTTTGTAGCGGTGATTGTGTCCCGGCGCAATGCGGCCCGGCAAAAGCGCCTGGGAGAAGAGCTGGCAGTGATGCGCCCGTTGCCGGCACGCCGTCTGGATGACTTCACCCGGCAGTGGGTGAGAGTCTCCCCCAGCAGTACGATCCGGGTTCGCCACAACACCTATTCGGTGGACAGCCGGTTGATCGGCGAGCGCGTTCAAGTGCGGGTGTGGGCGGATCAGGTGGAGGTCTACTACGGAGGACGGCGCCAGGCACGGATGCCGCGCTTGCGAGGAGAAGGCAAGCATCGCATTGACTACCGGCACGTGATCCATTCGTTGGTGCGCAAGCCGGGGGCGTTTACTCGCTATCGCTGGCGGGAGGATCTGTTTCCGGGGATCTTGTTTCGAGTCGCCTACGACGAGCTGCGCCGAGATTGTCCGGCCACGGCGGATCGCCAATATCTGAAGATCCTCGAGGTGGCTGCCCAGGAAGGTGAACAGCGGGTGCGAGAGGCACTTCAGGTGTTGATTGAGCGGGGACAAAGAATCCGTTTTGAAGCACTACGAGAATGCCTTGTCGATCCGGTGGTGGAACCCTGGGAAGTGATGGTGGAGAAGATGGACGTGGGCCTCTACGACACCCTTCTCGAGAACCGGGAGGTGAGGTCATGAGCACAGGCAACTTACCGCGACTTCGCGAGTGCCTAATCGAGCTGCATCTACCGGCCTTTCGGGAGCACTACGCCGCCCAGGCGGCACTGGCCACCCAGGAAAGTCTGTCCTATCCCCGGTTTCTCTTGTCGTTATCTGAGATCGAGGTGGCGGAGCGGCACGAGCGCAAAATCCAGCGCCAGCGTCGGGCCTCCAAGCTTCCCTGGGAGAAAACGCTGACGGCGCTGGACCGCTCGCGCTTGCCCCAAAGCGTGGATCGACAACTCACAGCGCTGCTGGAAGGGACGTTTTTGGATCGTGCCGAGAACGTCTTGGCTTTCGGTAACCCTGGGAGCGGGAAAACCCATCTGGTCTGTGCTCTGGGCCAGGAGTTGATTCTGCTGGGGCGCCGGGTTCTGTTTTCTACCTGCGCCCTGCTGGTACAGCGATTGCTGCGGGCCAAAATCGATCTGACTCTGGAGAAGGAGCTCAAGAAACTGGATCGCTTCGAGGCTCTCATAGTCGATGACATCGGCTACGTTCAGCAAAGCCGGGAGGAAATGGAGGTTCTCTTCACACTGCTGGCCCATCGTTACGAACGTCGCAGCATCTTGCTGACCAGCAACCTGATCTTCTCGGACTGGGAGAGGATCTTCAAGGACCCCCTGACGACGGCAGCAGCCATCGACCGGCTGGTGCACCACAGCGTGATTCTGGAACTCAACGTCCCGAGCTATCGAATGGAGAGCGCCAAGGCAAAGCAGCAGGGAACCACGAAATGAGGAAACCGCGAGGAGGTCAAATCCGGGCAAATCGGCTGATTGGACCCCGGAAAGTGCTTGGTGAGGGCGATAGACGAGTGCCCGCCAAGGGGAGAGGTCGTACAGCGCCCTACAGAGGCCGCTCAGCAGCCTCGTGGATCTGGTCCACTCCCCTCGACGCCAGCGCGAGCGAGGGGGAGCTCCGTTCGGGCTACGCCCTCACTCCGTCCCCCTCGCATTCTAGGAACAATCTCTCTTTTTTACAGAAAGGAGGACCGCGGAAAGGGCCGTCTCAGAGGACGGCTACAGCTCTTTTTTTTTAATCCTTGTGTGGGGATTTCCAATCGTCGCTGCGGGAATTCTATTTGACGTTGATCAGAAGGAGTACTCTTGCTCGCCGGGTCGTTGCAGAGCCACAACCAGGAGGCCAATCCGCTCGTTCAACTCTAACTGTCGCAGCGTCTTCCCCTGCATGGAGGGAGTGGCGGTGACGTCCTCCACACGGAGAGTCTCTCCCGTCACCCGAAGCATTTTGTCCAGAAAGGTCACTGCTGAGGGTCGAATCATCATCGATGCCATTCGCAGGCCGCCGATCGCCTGCGTCTGAACGACTGTATCCGCCCCTGCTCGGAGCAGTTTCTGGCGGTTGCTGTCGTCGGTGAGTCTGGAGATGATGCGAAGCTTTGGGCTCAAAGCCCTCACGGTCAGAACCAGGAACACATTGGCCTGGTCATTGGGCAAAACGGCCAGGAGTCCTTTGGCTCTCTCGACTCCGGATCTTTGCAAGATCGAGTCTCTGGTGGCATCCCCCTGCAGATACGGGATTTCGCGCAGAAATGGAAGGCGCTGCAAGACCTTTTCGTCCTTCTCGATAATCACAAAGGGAGTCAGCGTCTTGTACAACTCCTGAGCAATTTCAGCTCCTGTTCTGCCGGCACCGCATAACACAATATGATCTCGCATCCTGGCAATTCGTTTATCCATTTTTCGACCTCGAAAAACTCGATTGAATTCTCCCTCAACAACATAGGCCGCCACGGTAGAAATCGCGTATCCGGCAATTCCGATCGATGTCACCACCAGGAGCATGGTGAAACCCCTGCCAATCTGAGTCAGTTCTCGGGTCTCGCCGTAACCTACTGTTGTCATGGTAATCACGGTCATGTACAGACCGTCGGACCAGGGCCAGTCTTCCAGAAAGTGGTAGCCGGCAGTTCCCACGCTGGCAGTTGTGAGCATCAAGACAAAGGCGTAAAGGATCCGCGACTCGTAAACAGAGGAGATCAGGTATCCCCACACCCCGTTGAGTAGATAACCCAGGGCGCATGCAAGTAAAAAGAGAGCAGTCAGGGCGACTCTTCTGTCCCGGAGCAGAGCTAGGAATGAAATCAGGGTGATCAGCGTGGAGATGTAGCCCTACACCCAGGCTCCAGCGCACTACCGGATCCCGCCACTGAGTTGCCAGGCTGACTGGCCCGACCGGTAACCTGTGAATCAAAGCCAGATGGTGCGTTCGGGCCAGATTCACATAGCAGAGCCAACCCGTCAGACCGATAGCCACAGCCGGTCCCAGCAGGAGAACCCGCCAGGGCGCCTGACTCGAGATGGGCAGGGTCCACCCGCCCACCAGGGCGGCCAGCCCGCCGGTTACAAAAAGAGCGGCGAGCTCGGGGGCGATCCTCAACGGGCTGGTTTGCTGAAGAGTCGCCGAGAAATCGTCATCATCCAGCACGGTGCGACTCCGCAGCTCCTCGATGGATCGAAGAAAGCGCTGGCTGAGAATCGACTGTGAAACCAGCACCAGAAGCACCGTGGCAGGGGCAAAGAGCAGAAAGCTGGTCGACAACTGCTCATGATCCGGCTCAGAGACCATCCAGGCTGCCAGTGGTCCCAGGCCGACAAAAACAAGCACCAGGCCGCCAGCCAATTTCGGAGAAAGCCTGAGCCTGGACATTTCCCGCTGGAGTGCGGTCTCGGAAGTCCAGTTGGGCATGCCCATATCCTACGACAACCGGATGTCAATACCTAGCAGCCCGTGGCGAACTGAAACTGCTCCCGGTAGAATCTTGTCTCCCAGGTTCTCGAGACCGAAGGACAGACCCCAGGGGTGGGATTCCCGGGTCCAGTTGATGCCCAATCCCAGTCGGTGGATCGTGAAGCCGTGGAGCCCGAAAGGGTCCTGTGCGATGGGAAATGGCGGCGCTTCCTAGCCGGGAGGAAAGTGGGAGGTAGACTCAGGGCGACTCCCGGGGGGATTTAAACGGTCGCTGCCCTGAGTCTATCTCCCACTTTCGAGACGTTTTCGGCCTGAGGCCCCACGCTTGGAGATCCCTAATCGTGGAACGTGGAACTTGGAACCTGGAACGCCGCGAGGGACAGCGAGTGGACAGCTATCGGTGATGAAGCGCCAGAATAGTGAAGCAGGTCAGACCCCAGAGAAGCAGGTTGATAAACAACGGGCGGTCGCGAAAGATAACCTCTTCGGGACGCTCGACGATCT
>CBDBGQ010000007.1:0-17531 GCA_965205345.1 Acidobacteriota bacterium
TCGGTTCGAAGGGGGCCCGCGAGGAGATCTGGGCCTACGGGTTTCGCAATCCCTGGCGAGCCTCCTTCGATCCTCCCAGCGGGCGCCTTTTCGTCGGGGACGTGGGACAGGGCACCTGGGAAGAAGTGGACGTCGTCGAGAAGAGTAAGAACTACGGCTGGGACATCATGGAGGCTGAGTCGTGCCATGAGCCCGAGGTGGGCTGCGATGTGAGCGGACTGGAACCTCCCATCAATTTTTACCAGCGCTCGCTGGGCCATTCCGTCACGGGAGGCCATGTCTACCGCGGCCAGCAGATTTCGTCGCTGGTCGGTGACTACATCTTTGGCGACTACACTTCGGGCCGCATCTGGGCTCTCACTGAGGGCCCTGGGAATTGGTTCAGAAGTGAGTTGTTCGACACCAGCTTGAATATCAGCAGCTTCGGCCTGGATGAAGACGGGGAACTGTATGCGGTTCACCACGGGGGGAGTATCTTCCAGTTCACCTCTACGGTGCCTTCTCCAGATCTGGAGGTAACGAAACAGAGTCAGCAAGAGAACTACCAGCAGTCCGAAGAGGTCGTTTTCCAGATTACCGTCGAGAACCGGGGGCCCGGGAATGCAACAGCGGTCACACTGACCGACGCTCTGCCGACCGGATTGGCTCTTTCTTCAGTGGCTCCCTCGCAGGGAAGCTGTTCGAAACGCAGGCAACTCCGTGACTTGCGATCTGGGAAGCCTCAACAGCACTGCCAGTGCCCAGGTCACCCTGACGGCCTTCGCCGAGGGAAGCGGTCTGATCACGAATACCGCCTCGGCACTCTCCGTCCCGTCAGACGGAAACAACAGCAACAACAGTGACGACTCAACCATTTCGATTAGACCGGCGGCGGATCTTTCGGTGAACAAGACCGTGGAATCGGCCCAGGTCGAGCTGGGTTCGAACATTGTTTTCAGCATCGCCGTAACGAATCTGGGACCCTCGACCGCCACCCATGTGGAGATAGGAGACCTCCTTCCTATTGGCCTGTCACCCGTTTCGGCCCCCGAGCCCTGCACCATCCTTACCGGCCCACAGTTGAACTGTGTTTTCAGCTCCATCGGGCCGAATGTCACGCGTACCGTCGATTTCAGCCTTCGGGCCGATCAGACAGGCCAGTTCAGTAACAGGGCCACAGCCGTCGCCGACGAGTTCGACCCACAGTCCTCCAACAATTCCGATACGGCCGGGGTCACAGTGGTGGCGACTCCAGACCTGGAGATCCGCAAGATCGATCTGGGTCCTTTTGTGGTCGGGACCACCGGATACTATCAGCTCTCCGTCGAGAACGTCGGGAATGCCGCAGCCACCGGGACCGTCACGGTCACGGGATGACCTTCCGCCCTCCCTGGCTTTGCTCTCGCTGCATGCCATCGGGTGGTCCTGCGAAACTGAACAGGCGTCCTTCTCGTGCCTGCTGCAGAGCAGCCTTGAACCCGGTCAGTCGAGAGAACTTTCAGCGGGTGTTCCTGGCAGGACCCGGGGCCGTGCCGCAGGTGGTCAACACGGTAACCGTTGCGAATAGCGGAGATTCCAACCCTGATAATAACTTCGCGAGCATCACGACTTCCGTTTTCGAGGTGGGAATGCTGCCTCGCCGCTTTGCCCAGTTTGCCCTGGGCGACGTCTTCCAGGTTCTCATCCTGGTTGCGAACAAAGGTCTTACCCCCTGGGAAGGCCGTGGACTTCTGCGCCAGGGGAATGAAGAGGAGTGGGACAGCCCGTGGACTCTGAACGGCGTCGAACAGACAGAATTGAGTCACTTTGAGATCGCCTTGCCGCCCCAGGGGACCCGGAAACTCACGCTCATCGGTGACGACCAGGTGAGGGAGGGATTCCTCGACTTGATCGGGACCAACTCTTCTGTGAACAGTCAGGTGGCCGTCTCCTTCTTCTACCAGGTGGGTAAGGGAGCGCTTACCGATTCGGTCGCAACCTTCGACACACCCCCGTCGAAAGTCCTGGTGTTCCCAGTCGAGAAAAGCTCTGTAGCGGATACGGGCTTCGCTTATGCCGCCTTAGATCCGGGTGCGGCTTTCAGCATCTCAGCCACACTGATCGACCAGGGCGGGGTAGAAATCGGCACCGTAACCTGGCTCTACGACGGTCATGATGCGCTCTTTTTCACGCAGCTGTTTGATTTTCTGGAGAGCTTTGTGGGGTCCCTTCGGATCGAGTCGGAAGTCAGCCTCTTTCTGACCGTGGTTCGAGTCGAGCAGAGTGGCGGCGGCTTTCAGCTAACCAACGTCCCGCCTGAAACGGGCTACTGACGGAGACCCTTCTCAGTACCGGTTCAGCGTCCTCTTCTTGCCTGTGCGTATGGTCCGGGTACCGCTTCTATCAAGCACAGCCTAACGCATCCCCGTCCCAGCGGTTGAACGAGGGGTCACCGTCTCGGGCCAGGCGAGAACGAGCCTGGCGCCACATTTCGGCCCACTTCCCGGCATCGGTTAGCTCTGTTTCCGGGTTCGCCCGGCTGCGAGCCACAAAGCCCGGAAACCAGGGCCGCCCCGTAGGCTGACCAATCGGGTTGTAGCGCAGGTCAAGACTCCAGCGAATTTCATCGCTGACGTTGGGGAGCGAGGTGTGCATTGTTTTGCTGGTCATAAAAAGCACGTCTGTAGGCTGCATCGGTAGCGGTTTCGAATAGGAACCGACCATTTCATCTGGAATGGTCAAACCAAATTCTCCACGACAATGCAGGAGTAACTCCCCTTTTTGGCTGCCAGGGACAACGGCCAGACAGCCATTCTTCACTGACGCTTCCGTGATGGGGAACACCACCGTCAAAACATCTGTTTCGTCCGCCTCTTCAGTGATAACACCCAGGTCTTGATGCCATGGGGTGACGGCAGTCATGGCATTTCTTGAAACGCCGGCTGGCAGAGCAGTTTCCGGCGGTTTGATGCGCACGTGCTGAACCGGGTTGGAGTAAATCTCGGGACCGATGAAACACTCCACCGCATCCAATAGGCGGGACTGCGCAGCAAGTAAAATAGCAGGGCCGAGATGGATGGGGGTCTCTTCGTAATAGCGTCCTGGGGCAAAGAGAAGTCCATGTGCTGGTAATAGGCTTGACCAGACTCGGCAATAATGCGCGTCAGACGCTCGCCAAAGGGCAAGTCGCCATAGGTCTGGCTCAAGTCCCCAGTGGCGTGCCAGTCCTTTGCCAGTGAGTCGAGCAAGGCGGAGTACTCGTCAATAACCGGCTGAAGATCCTTCCCCTGGTCGAGGAGACCCTCTACAACAACGTACCCCTGTTCTTCAAACTGACTGATATCGTATTCACTCAACCTTGCCACGTGGCAATCTCCTTTACCCAATGATAGAGATCTCCGTGAAAAAGGGTCAACTCCATGGTGCGCGGGTTCCCACTACTGCCTCCCTTCCAGTTTGGCCCTAAGGTCTCGCCCAGAACCTGGCCACGTTGTCGCGACGGATCTGGCGGGCCGGGATATCCAGAAAGCCGCTGGTTGGAAGGACCGAGCGATCTCCCCGGGCCAGAGCAGCGAGTAGGCGGATCGATTCATAACCGTAGCGGTAGGGGTCCTGCACGACGGTTCCGAAAATGGATCCTTCGGTCACCGCCTGCAGCGTCTGATCGGCCTCGTCAAAGCCCACAATCTGAACGTCACCCACCCCTCCCGGCCTGCTTCAGCACTTCCAGCGAGAGAGGACCATTGTAGGCAAACAGGCCGACCATCACGGCCAGATCGGGGAAACGCGAGAGGACATCTTCAGCGTTGGCCTTGGCCTTGGCTCGATCGTACTGATCCGTCAGCGTTGCCACCACCGTGAACCTGTCTCCCTGCAGCATGGATCCCGGCGCATCATAACGTTCTGGATCAATTGGAACGGTCCAGGAGCTCATCAATGACCCCCTGCCGGCGGCGGCGGGGCATTGTCCTGTTCCAGCCTGCCCACCAGTATCGCCACTTTGCCACCTTCGGGAGTCGACTCCTTGACGAGTTGACCACACAGCCTGCCGGCCAGGTAGTTTGTCCATCCCGATGTAGCAGAGACGATTGGTACTGGGTGCGTCTGAGTCCTGTGTGATCAGGTTGGTGTTTCGAGCCGCCTCGTTGACCAGGTCCACCTGATTGCGCGGGATCGATGGGACTGATGGCAATCCCGTCAATCCCTACCGTGAGCAGATCCTGAACCATGCGCTTTTGATCGGAGATCCCCTCGGCCGGCATTCGCACAGTCACTTCCACGTCGAAGTCGCGGGCGGCGTGCTCGGCTCCCACTTTGGCGATCTGCCAAAACGAAGTCACCCCGTTCGTCACATAGGCCAGGTGGATTCTGGACGAGTCGGAGTCTCTAGCACAGGAGAACACCCACAGAAGCATCAGGACGGCGAATCGCACCCGCATCCCTGAATAATAGTGGAGAAAGCTACCGGGCTGTACTCAAATCTAACCCGGGATGATTCATAAATTTTCTACTGCAGCGTGAGAATCTCCCGCCCTGACTGCGTTACGCTCGTTCGATCCAGGATTCAGGTTTGATTCGCGCTCCAGCACGGCAGACACAGGCTCGGAGGGCGGAGCATGCACATTGAGCCGCCGACACATTGGCTTGCCCCGGAAGGACCGGTGGCCCAGGGACGGCCACCGGTGAGGAGGATGCGTGAGTTCTAGTTAGTTAATACCCGGATTGTCCTGGATAGATTCTAACTGGTCGGCGCTCGCTGTCGCTCGTGGTTACTGGTTACTGGTTGAAGGTTGAAGGTTGAAGGTTGAAGGTTGAAGGTTGAAGGTTGAAGGTTGAAGGTTGAAGGTTGAAGGTTGGGGATCGTAGTCCGCTGGTCTGACAGGGAAGCTGAAACGGAGCCGGGGGAGCGTTAGAGACCGGAGAAGAATCGGGATTTCCCCTCCTTCGGTTGGGGATCCGTTTCACCGGAAGGGGGTGATCTGAAAGTAGGTGGAACGTTCCCCGCTTCTTGCCACGGGACCGTAACGGAAAGGGAATCTCAGACGTATAACTGGATACTTCAAAAGGGAGTACGTGGAACTAAGGAGCTGGAATCCATGGTGAAAAGAACTTTATTCTTCTTTGCGACAGCGCTTTTCTCTTTGACCTGCCTGGTCCTGGCCGGGCCAACTCTGGGAAGACAAGGCCTCTCTAATCTGAGGTCAAGTGTGGGAGGGGTGTCAGGCCGAAAACGCCTTGAAAGTGGGAGGTAGACTCAGGGCAGCGACCGTTTAAATCCCTCCGGGAGTCGCCCTGAGTCTACCTCCCACTTTCCTCCCGGCTAGGAAGAGTCGCCTTTTCCCATCGCACAGGACCTTTCGGGCTCCACGGCTTCACGATCCACCGACCGGGTTCGGGATCAACTGGTGATCAACGTCAAATAGAATTCCCGCAGCGACGATTGGAAATCCCCACACAAGGATTAAAAAAAAAGAGCTGTAGCCGTCCTCTGAGACGGCCCTTTCCGCGGGCCGCCTTTCTGTAAAAAAGAGAGATTGTTCCTAGAATGCGAGGGGGACGGAGTGAGGGCGTAGCCCGAACGGAGCTCCCCCTCGCTCGCGCTGGCGTCGAGGGGAGTGGACCAGATCCACGAGGCTGCTGAGCGGCCTCTGTAGGGCGCTGTACGACCTCTCCCCTTGGAGGGCACTCGTCTATCGCCCTCACCAAGCACTTTCCGGGGTCCAATCAGCCGATTTGCCCGGATTTGACCTCCTCGCGGTTTCCTCATTTCGTGGTTCCCTGCTGCTTTGCCTTGGCGCTCTCCATTCGATAGCTCGGGACGTTGAGTTCCAGAATCACGCTGTGGTGCACCAGCCGGTCGATGGCTGCTGCCGTCGTCAGGGGGTCCTTGAAGATCCTCTCCCAGTCCGAGAAGATCAGGTTGCTGGTCAGCAAGATGCTGCGACGTTCGTAACGATGGGCCAGCAGTGTGAAGAGAACCTCCATTTCCTCCCGGCTTTGCTGAACGTAGCCGATGTCATCGACTATGAGAGCCTCGAAGCGATCCAGTTTCTTGAGCTCCTTCTCCAGAGTCAGATCGATTTTGGCCCGCAGCAATCGCTGTACCAGCAGGGCGCAGGTAGAAAACAGAACCCGGCGCCCCAGCAGAATCAACTCCTGGCCCAGAGCACAGACCAGATGGGTTTTCCCGCTCCCAGGGTTACCGAAAGCCAAGACGTTCTCGGCACGATCCAAAAACGTCCCTTCCAGCAGCGCTGTGAGTTGTCGATCCACGCTTTGGGGCAAGCGCGAGCGGTCCAGCGCCGTCAGCGTTTTCTCCCAGGGAAGCTTGGAGGCCCGACGCTGGCGCTGGATTTTGCGCTCGTGCCGCTCCGCCACCTCGATCTCAGATAACGACAAGAGAAACCGGGGATAGGACAGACTTTCCTGGGTGGCCAGTGCCGCCTGGGCGGCGTAGTGCTCCCGAAAGGCCGGTAGATGCAGCTCGATTAGGCACTCGCGAAGTCGCGGTAAGTTGCCTGTGCTCATGACCTCACCTCCCGGTTCTCGAGAAGGGTGTCGTAGAGGCCCACGTCCATCTTCTCCACCATCACTTCCCAGGGTTCCACCACCGGATCGACAAGGCATTCTCGTAGTGCTTCAAAACGGATTCTTTGTCCCCGCTCAATCAACACCTGAAGTGCCTCTCGCACCCGCTGTTCACCTTCCTGGGCAGCCACCTCGAGGATCTTCAGATATTGGCGATCCGCCGTGGCCGGACAATCTCGGCGCAGCTCGTCGTAGGCGACTCGAAACAAGATCCCCGGAAACAGATCCTCCCGCCAGCGATAGCGAGTAAACGCCCCCGGCTTGCGCACCAACGAATGGATCACGTGCCGGTAGTCAATGCGATGCTTGCCTTCTCCTCGCAAGCGCGGCATCCGTGCCTGGCGCCGTCCTCCGTAGTAGACCTCCACCTGATCCGCCCACACCCGCACTTGAACGCGCTCGCCGATCAACCGGCTGTCCACCGAATAGGTGTTGTGGCGAACCCGGATCGTACTGCTGGGGGAGACTCTCACCCACTGCCGGGTGAAGTCATCCAGACGGCGTGCCGGCAACGGGCGCATCACTGCCAGCTCTTCTCCCAGGCGCTTTTGCCGGGCCGCATTGCGCCGGGACACAATCACCGCTACAAAGCCCTCGTACTCTTCCCGGCTGGAAAAATCACGGCTACACCGCAGCAGCAGTTCCTGCTCAATGGCCCGTTTCAAGCGGTGATGGGACTGTTCCACATCCCCGTTCTCGTGTGCCTTTCCTGCCTGAGTGCGACTGGAGCGCATCCCGAAGTGTCTCAGCAACGCTTGATAGCGCTCGGTGAACTCTTCCCGCTTCAGGTTCTTGACTGCCGCCGAGAGCCGGTCGGTCCGGTGCTCCTCGGGCAGCGCCCCCAACTCCCACAACGCGTTCTGAAGCCCCAGGCTGAGGCTCTCAAACGACTCACTGAAACACAGCGTGGTCGCTTCCCAGTTCGAGTAGGCCAACACGAAGTGGTACAGCAGATGGGGAAACGGCTGGCCCTGGATCGTCACTCCGAGGCGCCCCATAAACGTGAAGTCCGATTGCGCTTGATGTCCCGGCTGATACTTCTGCGGGAACATCACCTCCTTCGCTTCTCCGTATTCTGCCTTCCACTGCTTGATCCTGCGCTGCAGCGTTCTCAACTGGCCTTGCTGGAAGGCCCCTTCCTGCTGACGACACAAATGATCGAACACCGCTTTTGCTTCCACCGTCGGCGATCGCTTCAGGATCTCTTTCACCTCCGGCCACACCGACTCGAACGGATCCGATCGAGTTCTCCAATACCGTTCCGGCTGACACTGGCTCGGTAGCTTTCCCGACTTCAGGTACTTGCGAGCTGTCTTTCGCGACATCCCCGCTTTGGCCGCCGCCATCGTTAGCGTCTTCTCGTTCTTCTTCAACTTTACTAACCTCCGCACTTGCTGATCCTTAACCATGCCCTCATGGTCAGGATCAGCCCTGAAAAAGCGGGGAATTCCATTTGTCGTCGCGGGGAATTCTAACTGTCGCCAATCATCCCCTAGAGAGATGGATGCTGTTGTCAGGAAGTACCTTGCTGAGATCAGTGCTGCACCAGAATCCAACCAAATCAGGAGATATCGGCGGACGAAGAAGCCCCGGGTTGCCCGGACTTGGAGGACCCGGGAGGATCCTTTCGTTGAAGTCTGGCCAGAGGTTCGTGTCCAACTGGAAGTCAATCCCGCTCAAACAGCCAAAGCGCTTTTCATTCGGCTTCAAACAACGCCATCCCTGTCGATTCTTTGATGGGCAGCTGCGAACTTTGCAGCGCCGCGTCAGGGACTGGCGAAGAGAACAACTCTACAAGGCCGAGATCTCCCGTGTAGAGCCAACGTTCTCTGAAATCGGGTCTGATTTCGCAAAAGAAGGTGCGCCAACAAAGGGGCAACCAGCCGAGGTCAAAATAGTCTTATGAGCCATGGGAAGTGTCCCCTGACGGCCACACAGCAATGTCGCCTCGACCGCTGGGCCGTACATCTCCAGCAGCAGGGACTTCACGGTCCCGGGACAACCCAAGAAGGGGGTCACCTGAGTCGGCCGCCGAGAGGGAACCCCATTCGGGCTCGCCCTCACTGTGTCCCCTCTCGCAGTCCAAGAACCGGACAAGACAATTCGCTCAAACCAAGAACAACACCCTACTTGACAAGGTGGGTCATTTTTACGTGATCACTCCGGCACATTATTCCCTTGTCATTTCGACCTTCCACTCCACCCGTTGTTTCTGCGAGACGGAAGAAATAAGCTGTTCTGAACTGGGTTCGATTCCCAATGAGGCAAGTTTCTAGTTTCGGTTCGATTCTTAGATGAGGCAACACGCCGGGAATTCTAACTGGCGCCAATCACAGCTCGTTTCATGTCGACCTTACCCTACCATAACAACTGGCTCCCCCCTGGCCAGGACCCCGTGGTTCGCAGCACGGCGGTCCGGGGCTGGACAGTGGCAGCCTTCCTCTCCCTCCTCTCCCTCCTCCCCCTCCTCCTGCACTCAGGCTGCTCCCAACCCGATCAAAGGCACTCCAGGCTCTACAGTGACGACCAGTTTCAAGAGCTTTCACTCAGCCTGAGCGAAAAAGAACAGTATTTCGACACCGATAACCTCATTTCCAACGAGAGACCCTACCAGCATCTGATCCCGGCCATAAAAGAGCGACTGCCCTCCGGCGGAGCTTATCTGGGAGTCGGTCCGGGTCAGAACTTCACCTACATTGCCAGTATTCGGCCTGCAATCGCCTTCATTATCGACATCCGCCGCCACAATCTCCTCCAGCACCTCTACTTCAAGGAATTGTTCGAACGCGCCCCGACGCGGGTCGAGTTCCTCTCCCTTCTTTTGAGTTGCCCCCTGCAGACGGAAGTGTCGAGTCAGGGTCTGAATGCAGCCGGCCTGGTCGAGATCTTCCTCGGACTCGCGGCGGATCGATCACTTACCGCCAAAACGGTCGAGGAGATCGTTTCCTCACTCAGAAACCGCTTTCCCGAGATGATTCAAGAGGCAGACCTCACGTTCCTAGGCGAGATGGCCGGAACTTTTCGAAAGCAAGGACTCCGCTTGCGGTTTCGGAGTCACGGACGACCGCCCCGATTCTTCTATCCGACCCTTGGGGAGCTTCTCAGCGGTACCGACCGCCGGGGAATCGAACATGGTTACCTGAGTTCTGAGTCGTACTATTCTTTTGTACGAACAATGCAGCTCGAGAACCGAATCATTCCCCTGGTTGGGGACCTGGGCGGCACAGAATCGCTGAAAGATATCGGGGACTTTCTCAAAGGAAAAGAGATGGAGCTAAGCCTTTTCTACGTCTCCAATGTCGAGCTCTATCTGGCCTCCGATGGAAAGTTCCCCCTTTTCTCCAGCAACGTCGGGTCCCTTCCCATCAACAGCCACAGCCTGCTGTTGCGAACGGCGTTTCGGCATGGCGCCGCCCACCGCGAGACCGCCCCCGATTCTTACGTGACTCCTCTGATTCAGAGTGTTGAGACCTTTGTCCGTCACAACTCCGAAGCTCGATACCGGACATACGACTACCTGGTCATGAATGACTACATTCCGGTTTTTAGTGGATTGAAGATTGAAAATTGAAGATTGAAAAGGCCGCTCCCACTCTTTGCCGTGTGTCGGCCCATGATCTCAGGAGACGTCGCCCAGGGCCTCGTTGAACTGCCGCACCAGCGTCGGGGCTGCTCCTGCGTGTTTGACATACAGGTACACATCGGCGTCCTCTCCCAGGATCCACTCCGCCCATGCGTCAATCTCCTCGCGGCTGTATTCGGACTGGCGGAGCCTCATGTAGATGAAAGGAGCGGTGACTTCCCGAACTGCCTCCAGCTTGTCCGACTCGACTACGCCCAGAGAAGCCTGGTAATCACGGAGAAGCTCAAACGTGGCTGATTCGAACCAGGATTCATGGCGGAACTCGAGCGCCAGTGGCGCTTTCTCTGCAAACTTCCCCAGAAAGCTCTCCAGCACCTCCAGATCCTGTTTGAACCAGGGTGGCAACTGGACCAGGATGCAGCCCAGTTGAGACCAGAGCGGGTTGGCCCCGTGAAAAAACCAGCCCATCTCCTCGTCGCACTCCACGAGTTTCTTGCGATGGGTGATTCTCTGGTTCAGCTTCAACGCGAAGCGAAAGCCGGGCGGGACCGCACCGGCCCACTGTGCGGTCGTCTTTTCGGACGGAAATCGGTAAAAGGTGTTGTTGATCTCAGTGCTGTTGAATTGTCGGGAGTAGTAATGAAGATACTGCTTTTGAGGCAGATCCTCCGGATAGAAGATCCCCTTCCACTCTTTGTAGGAGAATCCCGACGTGCCGGCGTAGATCACACTACTCAGACTTTTTCTGAATCAGGTCGCCCCTCTCCAGGTGGATCTTGTCAAAGCTGCTGGAGGAAATGACGTAGTACCATTCGGCGAACCGCTGGTTCAGGCTCTCCGAGATTTCGCGATTCTCGGCCACATCCTTTTCCCATTCCTGAACCTTTTCGTGGAGCTCTTTGTTCCTCTTGTCCTGGTCGGTCAGATCTTCGTCCTTCTTACCCTGAAAGGCCAGATTGGCCGGTCTCTTCGGCTCCGGAAAACGATCCGGGTTGAAGGTGGTTGTGATGAAAAGGTATCGATTCTCTCCCGGCCCAGCCGACTCGTCATCACTGCTGTCGGACCCGGCCGTGACGGCCTCGTCGGTGCCGTAGAGCACCTCCCCAAAGCGGAGAATGTAGGTCACTCCCGTGGCTGTCTCTACTTCCAGCTCCCCTTCATTGGAGAGCAGGCTCCCATCACGCGTGAAGTAAAATCCCTTGCTCTGCAAGGAGAGCTGGGCTTCCTGTGAGATGGGAATGTCCTCGCTGGATCGCTCCAACGATTGGGTCAATCCTTCGGGCTTGGGCCGGACGCCCACGATGGACAGCTCATCGATTCCAGCCAGAAGGTCATTCATTTTGGTGGAATTCACCTCTTCACTGGATCGCATCTTGGCGGCAGTCCAGGTCCCATCCTCCTTGCTAAGTGGGATCTCCCCCCGTTCCACAACACGGCGGGTTCTCTCATTGATGAAGTAGTCTTTGATGGTGATCTTATCGATATTATCCTTTTCGACTTCGAGTAGATCTGTTTCGATCCAGTCGGCAAAGCTGGTCGAAATATCGAGGTCCAGCCTGGAGACGTAAGTTCGCTTCTGTCCCGGAACTCTGACAAAGTGCAGATTGTCTTCTTCTCCGGTGGCCTTCCCTATGATCAGGTCGGCCAGGACCTGACCCGACGCGTCTTTGACCGTGACTCGCTCACCGCGACCGGCCAGGCTCGAGATGGTTTCGTCGAGTGGATCCACTACGCCACACGCTTCATGATCGGCCGCACTATTGGAACGCAGACCATCCTTACCGATTCCGATCAGACCGACCGCGGTCTTGGCCAGCCTGTCCTTGCCATCGGCTGGATAGTCGTGGTGGGAGGGAATCGTCCAGACTCCCTCTTCAAAAGTGACTTTGAATGGTCGAGCTGTGCCGGTGTCTTCATCGAACTCAATGACTTCCAGGGTAGTCGCCGCATTCGGATCCTCGAAATCGCCGAAGAAGGGCTCCCCCACATCGTCGAAGGCCTCGGGGTTCACTTTGCCCGGAGCGGTAACCAGCGCCAGCACAAGCAGCACAGCTGCCACGCCTACAAGAGTCAGTGTTTTACGAGTCTCGCTCATATCGCCTTTCTCCTTCATCCCCGCAAAAGACGGGCCACAGATTCGCCTTCCCGCTCTCGCCTCTGCCGCCGAAGAAAGATCAGGATGCCAAGTACAAACACCGGGATCGGGGGCAACAGGACCGCGAAAGTCTTGATGTTGCTCTGAATGCGGCGCAGTTGGGATTCCAGGTTCTCTCTGCTGGCATTGACTTTGGCTTCTTTCTCGGCCTCGATACTTGCCTTCAGAACCTCGAACTTCCGGGACTCGACCTCCTGAATGTTCCGTGCCATGATCTGCTTGGTGCGATCATCCAGTTCGGGTCGCCTCTGTACCTCCTCCACGCGCTTGTCCAGGTTCTGCTGAGCCTCCGCCAGGGCTCTCTCGGCTTCCGCCTCGGCTTCTTCTTCTTCCCGTACCCTGGTTTCGATGAACTCCCGGGTCTGGGCCTCAACCCGTTCCAGGGTTCGGTGCCGCACTCGCTTGTTGCGCAGCGATACAAAACTTTCATCCCCGACCAGAATGTCCATTGCGTTCAAGAAAAGGGTGACATTGTCGAAGTTGAGGTTCGCGGGCCCCCGCTCTCGGATCTGGAAGAACTGATCGGAAATGAAATCCAGATCGGCGATCACCACCAGACGGATGTCCTTTGGGGGCCCGTCAGGGGCAACTGCTTCCTCAGCAGTCTCTTCCTTCGGCTCTTCCTCTTCCTCCTCATCGCTCTCGCCATCGGGTGGGCTCCCCTTCGTCACCAGGGCGGCCAGCACATAGTCGGAGCCGTCTGGCCGGTGGGGCAGATTGCGATTCATCGTCATCCCCAGGAAGCTGCGCTGAACCAGCTGTTGGTACCTGAAACGGCCCGAAACAAATCCCGACCGGATCAGCGGCTGGAACTCGAAGTCACTCCCGATTGCCGGCGA
Source organism: Acidobacteriota bacterium (assembly GCA_965205345.1). Lineage (GTDB taxonomy): Bacteria > Acidobacteriota > UBA6911 > RPQK01 > CBDAPI01 > CBDAPI01. The sequence goes on from CBDBGQ010000007.1 coordinate 13,124, forward strand.
GAGCGTCCCGGGATAGAGCAAAACCAGCTCCTGGAGTTCCGCAGAAGCATTGTTCTGGGCGTTGAAGGCATCCTCGTTTCCGTTGCCGCGTCCCACGAAGACAACCTCAGGGGGGAGTTGCTCGAGATCGGGGTGGGGATTATAGGCATCCCAGATAATGATGGACTTGTCCCAGCTCACCCCCAGGCTGGTCAGAAATCCCTGGATGTCCCCCTTCTGTTTCGGAGGCGGTCCCTGATTTCGCATGAACGGGTTCTGGTTGGCCCCGGCCTGTTCCGAAGGAGAGAGACCCAGGTTGATCACCGGCATGGGGTCGACGAGAAGAAGCGCGGGAGTCCCCGCTTCAATGAACCCCAGGACCGTGTCGAGTTCCTCCTGCGAAAGCGAGGATGGCAAGGCCACCATCAGGCCATCCAGGTCCTCGGGCAGCTCCCCCGTGGGATTGACCTGAACCACCTCGTACTGTTTCTTCAATTCGTCCACCACAGGCCAGGCCGGACTGCTTCGAAAAGACTGGAAGTCGAAGCCACCAAACAATTTTGCCTCGGTCGTAACGACGCCAATTTTCTTGCGTTCCGTGTTGGCAACCACACGCAGGCTGCGAGCCAGCTCGTATTCCACCGAGAGTCCGCGGTCCAGAAACGGAATGACCTGCTCCTCGGCTCCACAGGTAAAGGCGACCCCCATGAAAACATCCACGAAACCCGCTCTGGCGCTGCTCAGATTGGGGATCTGAGTGGCGGTGATCGAGAACTTTTCACGTGCTTCGCGGGCTGCCTCTGAATAGGGGACCGTGTCTTCGATTCTTACCTGAACGGTCGCTCCCCCCAGGGAGTTCAGCTGATGGAGCGTCCCCAGCAGGTTGCTTCGGGTCTGAACGTAGGCTTCAGGTACCTCAGAGCTCACAAACGCCTGGATGAAAACCGGCCGTTCGGCGTCAAGACCTCGCACCAGTGCCTTTGTCTCAGCGCTCAGCGAGTGGAGCCTCTCGGAGGTGGCGTCAACCCGAATACCGACTCGAGCCACCAGGATCGTGAGCGCCGCCAGTCCGATCGCCAGGGCTACGGTACGAACTGCGTAATGGCCCCAGGTCGGGTAACCCTCCGTGGTCCGTGGCCAGTGGCGACGATCCACCAGGAGGATATTGATAAAAAGACCCACCGCCACGACTGAGCAAAAGTACAGAACCGCAGAGAAGCTGATGACACCGGAAGCGAAGTCCTGGAAATGAGAGCTGATGCCGAAAGGCTCTACTACCGCTCCGAGGGTGTTGCTGAACAACGAAGCCACCGGCTTCAAGAAAACCAGAAAAGCACACAACAGCGCCCCCAGAATGAATGCAATGGTGGCGTTGGCGGTGAGCAGGGAAGCAATCATCCCTACGGCGATCAGGGCCCCACCGGCAAACCAGTAGCCGATGTAGTTGCTCGCCATCATTCCCAGATCCGGACTCCCCAGCCAGGCCAGAATCAGAATGTGGCTGAAGGACAGAATCAAGGAGGCGGTGTAGATCCCGAGCACGGCCGTGTACTTGCCGCAAACCACTTCCAGACTGGTGGCGGGAAGGGTGAACAGCAGCTCGTCGGTAGCCTGCTTCCGCTCCTCGGCCCAGACGCCCATGGTCAGGGCCGGGGCAAAAAACACCAGCAGATAAGGAAACAGATTGTTCAATTGGTCGAGGTTGGCCAGATTGTTGAGGAAAAAGCGACCCTGCCAGAAAGCCGCGATTGCACTCAAGAAAATAAAGAGGGTAATAAACACATATCCGGTGGGATTCGTGAAGTACTTCCAGAGATCCCGCCTTACAAGGGCTTTGATGAATCCGAGATTCAGGTTCTTTGAACATCACGCCTCCTCTCCCGGGGTTGCGGCCGCTTCATTATCGGACCGACCTCCTGACTCAGCTTCTGAACTCTGAGTGGTTCGTCAAGCGATAGAAGGGCTGCTCCAGGGAGCCATCCTCCTTTGAGTTCTTCAGGTGTCCCGTCAAAAACGAGCTTGCCCTCGTTGATCAGAAGCACCCGGTCGGCTACAGCATCCACCTCTTGCAGAATGTGGGTCGAAATCAGGATGGTCTTGGTCCGCCCCAGCTCCTGAATGTTGTCCCGGAAGAGTTCGAATCTGGTTGGGATCGAGTCCGGCGGTCGGCTCGTCCATGATCAGGACTTCCGGGTTGTGCAGAAGAGCCTGAGCAAGTCCCTACGCGCTGGCGATAGCCCCTTGACAGCTTGTCTGATCGGCTTCTCCATGACTTCGCTCAGAGCACAGAGACGATTCACTCTGTCAATGGCCGCCTCCAGTTCACTGCCGGCGAATCCCCTGGCTTCCCCAAAAAAGGTGAGCAGTTCCACTGGCGTCATCTCCTGGTAGAGCGGACCGTTCTCGGGAAGATATCCAAGCTTGCGGGAGGCCTCTATCCTGCTGCCGCTGGATGTCCAGACCCGCGATCGACTGCCCTTCCCTCGGTTGGGCGAGAGAAATCCGGTCAGGAGTTTCATAGTCGTCGATTTCCCCGCACCATTGGGGCCCAGAAAAGCAACAATCTGACCCTCCGGGATTGAAAAAGAGATGTCCTGGATGGCCACGAAGTCGCCGTAGAACTTCGACAGGCCATTGGCCTCAATCATGATTTTCGAAGATCCTTCCATAACTCGTCTTATCCTCCCGGAAACTGTTCAGGGTCTCGCTGTACTAACCGGACAACGGCAAGCAGCGTACACTTTCATAAGATGGATGAGGCAGGCAACCGCACCTCGTTTCCCGACACCTGTTTATACGATTCCGTTTTGTCCGGGTTCCGGAGAAGCTCGACAAATCTTCTGATTCTCCTGTCCCATCTCGCATACGGTGTACCCGAGGAATCCGTTGACGCCCGATCCGTGTGGCTTCTTCTTGAAGTTGATCAATATAACCGGGAAGGGGCCTGAATGGGAAGACCCCGGGTCCCCGCGACCAGGCAGGAGGGCTCGGACGGGAGCAAACTGTACACGACCCTTACAGGCGATTATTCTTTGTGGTCAACGACAAGATGAGTTACGACAACATTGCAACTCAATTCCAGATCGAAGCCCGCGCCTGGTTCGCAGCATGGAAGAACCGGAGCCCGAAATGGATCGAATTGTTTCCTGCTTGACTCAACCGTACAGAGTCGAGGGAGTTGGCTGATGAGTCTGAGATCACGACTGAGCGCGATGATGTTTCTGGAGTACGCGGTGTGGGGTGCCTGGGCCACGGTGGGGGCAGCCTATTTCCAGTCACTCGGATTCAGCGACACAATGATCAGCTGGCTCTTTGCCGCCCTCTGGCTGGGCTGCATTGTTGCTCCCTTCATAGGGGGCCAGATTGCAGATCGATATTTCCCCACGCAGTACTTCCTGGCTGGAGCTCATCTGATCGGTGCTGTGCTTCTTTTCCTGATGGGAGGAGGGCGGTCCTTTGGGGCCATGATGACCTGGATGGCGATCTACTGTCTCTTTTACGCCCCCACACTGGCCCTCACCAACTCTATCTGTTTTCACCATCTCAAGGACGTGAACCAGGAATTCGGTCGCATTCGAGTGTGGGGAACCATGGGCTGGATTGCGGCCGGATGGATCCTGAGCGGATGGCGCTCCGCCTTCGATTTTCAAGTGCTCGGTGACCTGTTTTACGTTGCAGCGGTCGGTTCACTTCTGCTCGGCTTACTTTCCTTCTTTCTTCCTCATACTCCCCCTCGCAAGGAGGCCCGCCAATCCGCTGGCCTTCCTGGAAGCCATCAAGCTGCTCAAGGACAAGAACTTCGCCGTCTTCATGACCATCGCCTTCGTTGTGACGACTGAACTGCAGTTTTACTATATTCCCACATCGATTTTTCTTCAGGACCTCGGCGTCTCGAGCCAGTCCGTTCCGGCCATCATGACGCTGGCTCAAATCGCCGAAATTCTGGCGATGTGGTTTCTTCTGCCCCGGTTCCTGGGAACCATCGGCATTCGGGGATGCCTGGCTCTTGGAGTCATTGCCTGGCCGCTTCGGTATGTGATCTTTGCCCTTGGAGAACCTCTTTGGATGGTGATCGCCTCTTTAGCCTTTCACGGGATCGGTTTCACTTTCTTCTTCGTGACTTCTCAGATCTATGTCGACAACGTTGCCAAAGCCGACATCCGGGCCAGCGCTCAGAGCCTGCTGACTCTGGCCACACTGGGGATCGGTAATTACCTGGGAACCATGTTCTATGGATATGTCAAGGTCTTCCTGACCCACGATGGCGTAACCGACTGGAGCCGACTCTTCCTGGTGCCGTGCTTCTTGACTGCAGGATGTGCCATCGCCTTCCTGATGCTGTTCCGGCCAACCGGGCGAAAGCTTGATGAGTTGACCTAGCCGTCCGTGAGGAGCTGCGACCATCAAGGAAACGTCACAACAGGTTCGC
>CBDBGQ010000008.1:0-35640 GCA_965205345.1 Acidobacteriota bacterium
GATACGTGCGCTTTCCCCATGTCCCTCGGAGAGGTACCTCTCGGCAATTCGTTGCCGTTCAGCAATCATGCGCTGGTAGGCGTTGGCCCGAACCTCGTCTACGTAGTCGATGCTCTTGAAGCGAACGTCAACCACTTCGATGCCAAGAACCTTGGTATCCGCGGCCGAGGTGGCCAGAATTTCGGCCATGATCTCTTTCCGCCCTTTGTCAATCGTCTGCAGCTCCGTCATCTCCGATTCCGGCAAACTGGGGTCCGGAGTGACCGTTCGGTTCGTGGAACGGACGAGTTCAACCAGATTATGCCTGGCAACAGCCTTCTTGGTGGCCCCGTCGATGATGTCGTCGAGTCGGGTCTGGGCTGTTCCCTCATCTCGCAGGGACTCCAGAAAGAGCCTGGGGTCGGCAATCCTCCAGCGCGCATAGGTATCGACCCAGATGAACCTCTTGTCTCTGGTCGTTGCCTGGTCGCTGTCGCCGTCCCATTCCAGAAATCGCTTGTCGGAAAAGTGAGCCTGGTCCACCATGGGCCACTTGAAGCTAAGGCCCGGTTCCAGGATCGGCTCTCCGATCACCTCTCCAAACCGGGTGATCACGACTTGCCGGGTTTCGTCCACGACAAAGAGACCGTTCCACAGGACGATGGCCCCGATGATGAAGATGATAAGTAACCAAATACTGGCTTTCATTGTCCTGTCCCCTCCTTTCCGAGTTGCAGAAGCGGCACGATGTTTTGAGCATCCTTGTTCATGATCAGCTTTCGTCCCACCTTGGGCAGGACCTGGTTCAGTGTTTCGATGTAGATGCGCCGTCTCGTCACTTCAGGAGCCCGGCGGTATTCCGCATAGAGCTGGTCGAACCGGGAGGCCTCACCCTTGGCGCGGTTGACCCGGTCGATGGCGTAACCTTGTGCCTGGCTGATCTGCTGCTCGGCCTCGCCTCGAGCCCGGGGAATATCCCGGTTGTACTCACCCCTGGCCTGGTTGATCAGTTTCTCGCGCTCCTGCTGGGCCTGGTTGACTTCGTTGAAGGAGGGCTTGACCGTGTCCGGCGGCGCTACATCCTGGAGGATGACCTGGACCACTCGGAGACCGGTTTCGTAATCGTTGCACAGTTTCTGAAGCTCGTCTTCGACGGCCTGGGCCAGCTCGGTTCGACCCACGGTCAGGACCTCGTTCACAGTCCTGTCGCCTACGATTTCTCGCATGACAGCTTCAGTCATGTCTCGAAACGTGGCGCGAACGCTTCTCACCTTGAAGAGATAGTTGAAGGGATCGGAGATCCGATATTGAACACTCCACTCCACATCGGCAATGTTGAGATCCCCGGTCAGCATCAGAGATTCTTGCGGGTAATCGAGCGCGGAATAGCGGGTTCTTGTTCCCGGTATATCGGTTCTGAAGCCGTATTCTTCCTTGAGCTGGCGTTGGGACGGGACAATGTAGACGTTTTCGATACCAAAAGGGATTTTCAGGTGCAGCCCGGGGCCCATTTTCCGGGAGTACTTCCCCAGCCTGAGAACAACTCCTTCACTGTCCGCTTCCACTTGATACCAGGCTGTAAAGAGGAGAATCGCAACCAGGAAGACCGCAACCAGCGGAAGAATCTTCAGCTGGCTCAGATTGGGAATCTTCAGCTTTTTCAAATCGATGTAGTCTGGAGGATCCATGGACTACCTCCTTTCTTGTTTTGGAAAATAAATCTCCGCTCGCTCCCTCGCAGGGAGTGCGCGACTTCACAGGGGGCATTGTTTTCTATTAGGATAGATACCTCAAGGCTATTCTGCCTTGTTGGTGAGAGAAGTTAAATGGGTAGTGTTCTCAAGAAGAAAAGAAAAAGACGAGGCAAGCTCCGCCGCAAGCGACGGCACCAGATGAGAAAGAACTCACACTCCAAGTGATTTCGCCCTCCACCTGGTCGTCCTGACCCTGTCTCCCGGCAACCGTCTCCTTCCCGATTTGTGGTTCTATGCTTCACCAAGTATAGTTAGGCGAAGACCCACCCAATCGGCTTTCAGTGGAGGAGGATCTATGTCGGAAAATAACAGGGCTGGGAAGGAAAAACCCGGTTACTCCCGCCGTGACTTTTTCAGAACCGGTGCGGCCGGGGCCCTGACGGGGAGCCTGGTAGCGGGAGCTGCTTCGACGGTCGCGGCTGCTGCCGTGGATGAGCTGGCCGGACCGGCCCCGGTTTCCATTACTCTCCAGGTAGACGGAAGGAACCGTTCCCTGGAAGTAGAGCCCAGGATCACCCTGCTCGACGCCTTGAGGAACGATCTCGATGTGACGGGGGCGAAGCGGGTGTGTGATCGTGGCACCTGCGGTGCCTGCACGGTGTTGATGGACGGCAAGGTCGTGTACGCCTGCTCGGTCCTGGCCATCGATGCGCAGGGAAGCAGAATCGAAACCGTGGCCTCGATCGGATCCTCGACCAACCTGCATCCGATCCAGGAAGCCTTTGTAGATCACGACGCTTCCCAGTGCGGATTCTGCACACCCGGCTTCATCGTTGCCAGCAAAGCGGTGCTGGACAAGCATCCGCAACCCTCCAGGCATGACTTGAAAAAGGGTCTGGGCGGCAATCTGTGCCGCTGTGGTACCTACGCGGGAATCCACGACGCCCTGGCGGCTCTACTCGAGCAGGAGGTGACGAATGGCTGAGTACTCGTGGCCCGAACTCTCGAAGAGATCACTCATCGGCCGGAATATCTCGCGCCTGGACGGACCCGTCAAGGTATCCGGTGAGGCAAAGTACTCCTATGATGTGAACCGTCCCGGCATGCTGTTTGGGGGCATTCTTCGTTGTCCTCATGCTCACGCCCGAATCACCCGCCTGGATGTTTCCAGCGCGAGGTCCATGTCCGAGGTGAAAGCGATTCGCGTGATTCAGGACGCGGGGACCGAGATCAAGTGGGAAATGGACGAGATCGTGAGTGTGGCCGCCACCAGTGAAGCTGCCCTCCACGATGCTCTCGAGGCGATTGAGATCGATTTCGAAGTCCTGTCCGCCTTTGTCAGTGAGGAACAGAAGGAGAAGGCACCCCAGGTCAATCCCGGGGAGGCTAAAACGACGGGTGATCCGGACCAGGCCCTGGCCGATGCGGATGTCGTCATGGAGGGTTATTATGGGCTGGCCAAGATTGCACATTGCTGCCTCGAGTCTCACGGTCAGGTCTGCGAATGGGAGGACGATGAGCATTTGACCGCCTGGTGCTCGACTCAGAACGTCTCGGGCCTGCCGCCTCAGTTTGCGGAAGGGCTGGGAATCCCCGCCGCCAACGTCAGAGTCATCACCCAGTACATGGGTGGGGGCTTCGGCAGCAAGTTCGGGGTCGACCGCTGGGGCGTGGAATGTGCACAGCTGGCTCGTGAAGCCAAAGCTCCTGTCAAGATGATGCTCCTCCGCGATGCAGAAATCGCAGTCGCCGGAGACCGGCCTTCCGCCTTTGCCAGGGTGAAGGTTGGATGTACGAAGGAGGGAGAACTGACCGCCTGGGAGTCGGAGTCCTGGGGAACGGGAGGAGTGACCCGAGCCGGGAATCCGCCTCTGCCCTACGTTGTCGAAATTCCCAATGTCAAGCAGCTGCACATTGCCGTCCCCACCAACACGGCCTCGTCTCGCGCCTGGCGGGCTCCGAATCACCCCCAGGGCTGCCTGATCACGATGGCCGCCCTCGAAGACACTGCTGCCAAGATCGGAATGGACCCGCTCGAACTCATGATGCGCAACATCCATCTGACGGGTCGGCTGGCGGGAGTCTACAAGCAGGAGTTGAGTATCGGTGCCAAGGTGATTGGCTGGGGCGAGAACTGGCATCCCCGGGGAGAGAGTGGAGCGGGCCCGATCAAGCGAGGCCTGGGTTTGGGAATCCACACCTGGGGCGGCCGTGGGCACGCCAGCAACTGCGAGGTGATTGTCTATCCCGATGGTGGCGTCGAGGCTCGGCTCGCCAGTCAGGATCTGGGTACGGGAACCAGGACGATCATTGCCATGGTTCTGGCCGAGACCTTTGGGCTAGGAATCGATGACATGAAAGTCAGCATCGGAGACAGCCGCTATCCCCAGTCGGGCCCTTCGGGCGGAAGCACGACAGTCGGAGGAGTGAGCGGCTCGACCAGAAGAGCCGCTCAGGATGCCCTTGAGAAAATCCTGACTGCCGCAGCTCCCGAGCTGGGTGCGGAATCAGCGGATGAACTAGAGGCCTGGCGTGGTTTCATTCGAGTCAAGGACGATCCCTCGCGGCGTCTGGAGTGGAAGCGGGCGGCCGCCCGGATCGGCCCCAACCCACTCACCGCTACCGGCCGCAACCCCGGCGCGGGGAAACTGAACGACAGCGGCGTTGGTGGAATCCAGATGGCGGACGTGGCGGTGGACACCGAAACCGGGGTGGTCAGGATCAAGAAGATGGTCGCGGTTCAGGATTGCGGCCTCATTCTTGACATGAAGACAGCCCGCAGTCAGGTGTTCGGTGCCTTAATCCAGGGCATAGCCTATGCGCTGACGGAAGAGAAGATCACGGATCCCGTCAGCGGAAGACTGCTCAATCCGGACATGGAGTTCTACCAGCTGCCCGGGTTGTTCGACGTGGGGCACCTGGAAGTCCACATGATGACGGGGCCCGGCTACGACGAGCGTGGAGTCATTGGCCTGGGTGAGCCTCCGGTGATCTCTCCGGGAGCCGCCATCTCGAACGCGGTTGCCAATGCCATTGGAGTTCGAGTCCCGACTCTGCCTCTGACTCCTGAGAGAGTCCTCAATGCATTAGGGAAAGGAGCATAGAGATGAGAGCTTTCTCGTATGCAAAACCAGGGACCACAGGTGAGGCACTCAAGATTCTGAATGAGCACAGAGGTCAGGCCGCGGTTCTGGCCGGTGGGACCGACTTGCTGAGTCTGATGAAGGACTCGGTGGTTTCTCCGGCTGTGGTCGTGAATGTGAAGGCGATCTCGGAGCTTTCCGGGATCAGCCGCCAGGGCAGACAACTGCGAATCGGCGCCACCACGACTCTCACTGACCTCATTGAGGATTCGACAGTCAGCAGCCGATACCCCTCTCTGGTGCAGGCTGCCGAAGGGATCGCCAGCCCCCAGATACGCAACATGGGAACGGTCGGTGGAGACCTTTGTCAGAGACCTCGATGCTGGTATTTTCGCCGAGGGTTTGGCCTCCTGGCCACCCAGGAGGGACGTTCCATGGTCGAGGATGGCGACAACCGCTACCACGCCATCCTGGGAAACGCCGGACCCGCACGCTTCGTGAATCCGTCGAGTCTGGCCCCTGCTTTGATTGCGCTGGGTGCTGAGGTGAAAGTTTCCGGGCCTTCCGGCTCGCGGAATCTCTCTCTGGCGGATTTCTTTCGAACTCCCCAGACTGAAGGCGAGAAAGAGTATGTTCTCGGCGAGAATGAGCTGCTGGTGGAAGTTCTCATTCCACTGCAGGAAAGTTCCAATGCGACCTACGAGGTGCGCCAGAGACAGGCTTTGGACTGGCCTCTGGCCGCCGCCGCCGTTTCGCTCGACATGGACGGGGCGACCGTACGCTCTGCATCGGTAGTTCTGGGTCACGTGGCGCCGGTACCGTGGGTGGCGTCGGCAGCAGGGCAGGTGTTGAAAGGCCAGACGTTGAGCGCGGAACTTGCGCGGCAGGCCGGGGAAGCAGCCACCAGGGGAGCCAGGGCGCTGAGCAGGAATGGGTACAAAATACAGCTCGCTCGCGTGGCTGCCACCCGCGCCATCCTGCGAGCATCAGAAACGGAGAGTTAAGCGATGGATCGTTTCCCGGACACCAAGCAAGTTTGTCGCCGGCTTCGATTCAAGGGCATGTACATTGACGTCGAACCGGATCCCCTGGTTCCCAACACCAGCGACGGATTCTGCTGGTGCAGCCACACTCAGAACTGCCTCGGTCCCGACAGCGAGCCGGTGGACGAAGACCACTGCCTCACCGGCCGCGAGTGCTACGAGGCTATTTAGTACTCCCTTTCATAGATACGATGACTGCGACGACGAAACCTTTCTGCCTGATGTATGTCTGAATCTGCAACGTCTGATGACCCATCACTCTCAACGGGGGACGGCTCTGTTAGAATGAGAAGAGTTAAGTGCGTACTAAATCTTGGAGTACTTGAAATGAAAGAAATCACCGTTTTTCTGGCGTCCATCCTGTTGGCAGCCAGTGTCGTCGGAGGCGCCGATGTCCGGATCAGGGGAGATTACCTGGAGGTCCGCACGGCCAACGTCTTTGTGGGCCCCTGCGTTGCCAACGGAGAGGTCAACTTGACCGGCAAGGAGGCCATCCTGGCCTGGCGGGTGAATGAAGGTAGTTGGGACGGCACGCCCATCGCCGGCCTGAGTGTGGTCGCCGTGGTGAGAGCGGACGCAACCCTCGGAGATCCTTTTGCAGGACCGACTGAGCCCGCTCGCTCTGTCATCGTCGTGGACCAGGCCGCCAGTCAGCCTCAGAAGCAAGCTCTCCTGAGCCTGGCTCGTTCCATGGCTCCCGAGTTGCTCGATCGCGTCGTCAGCGTCGACTCCGCTCCCATTGAGCTGACCGTAGACAGGCAGCAGCGAGCCTCGCTGCAGGCAGGCGACATTGCGAATTTCTCGACGCGAGGGTTTCGCAAGGATGATCATCTCTGCGGTAACGAGACGCTTCTCTATCCGCCTCTCATCCCGGTGGATGCGCAGCCGGCTTTTACGCTCGAACACGAGTTCCGAGGAGACGGCCTGGGAAGTCGTTGGAGCAGTCCTCGCCGGGCCAGCGCCTTCGTCGGCCAGTTTGTCCGGTAATCGAATCAGATGTTGCGACTGTTGGTAGTTGCCTTCACCCTGGGGGTTCTGTCGGCTGCACCTGACACGGTGCAGATTCTGGAGGAACCACCCCCCGAGGAGATTTCCAATCAGATCCGCCCGGCACTCTCCAACCGGCTCTACAAGGTGGAATTGAAAGGCAACTCCACTGCCGAGTTCTGGTTCAGAGACGAGATGCCCGTCAGAGAAGGATCGCAGGGTGCTCTGGGTGTCAATTTCGGGCTTTTCAAGCGAGGAGCACTGCTGGGCATTGTTCGTTTCTCCTCACAGTGGAAAGACTACAAAGAATCGGCTGTGAAAGCAGGCGTCTACGCCCTGCGATATGCTGCCCAGCCCGCGGATGGCGATCACACCGGAGTATCGCTTTACCGCGACTTTCTGATTCTGGTTCCGGCTGACCAGGACCAGGAAGTGGACGAGGAGTACACGCAACAGCAACTGGTCGCCATGAGCAAAGGAGCTTCCGGCTCAACCCACCCCGTAGTCATGGGAATGTTTCCCGTGTGGGAAGAGCCCGAGAGTGAGACTGTACTCAACAACGAGCTGGACCAGTCGACCCTGGTCGTCAAGAGCGCCGGAGTTACCTTCGGACTCGTGCTGGTCGGACACGGGGAGCTCTAACGCGTTCCACGTTCCACGTTCCACGTTCCACGTTCTCGTGTCCAGCGTGGAACGTGGAACGTGGAACATGGAACTCTTTCCCCCGAAGGTCAGGGGCCTCTGCTAAAAATTGTCTGCGAGTGAGGCGAATCAAAGCGCTTGCAGTCGACGACGTTTCGTTTGCTCATGGAAGTGAGAAGGAGCTGGCTCGCTTTCTCGATTTTTATAATATCGAGTGGCACTACGAGCCAACTTGTTTCCCGCTGGAGTGGGATGGGACCGGGCGTGTCACCGAAAGTGTGACTCCCGACTTCTATCTCCCCCAGTTTGATCTTTATGTTGAGCTCACTACCATGAAGCAAAGCCTTGTAACCCGTAAGAACCGCAAGCTGAGGCGACTTCGTGAGCTCTATCCGGAGATCAATGTCAAGATCTTTTACGGGAAGGACTATAAGAGGCTGGCCTTCAAGTTTGGTGTCTTCGCATGAAGCCAGCGTCTTCCCAGTCGGCGCCCCGGGTGAATCGGATCGTCCTGAGTGAAGAGGATATTAGGGGTGCGGTCCGGAGGCTGGGGAGTGAGATCACGCGCGATTACCGCAATCGGAATCCGGTTGTCGTGGGGGTTCTCAACGGTGCCTTCTTTTTTACCTGTGATCTGATCCGCCGGATCGAAACTCCGGTCACGCTCGATTTCCTCTCTCTTCGACGCTTCTGTCCGGAGAACTCGGCGAACGGGCAGGTGGAGATCACCCGGGACCTGGAGGAAGGTATCGAGGACCGAGAGGTGCTCATCGTAGAGGATCTGATCGACACCGGTTTGAGCCTCAACTACCTGTGTCAGGTACTGGAAGATCGCAAACCCCGCTCAATAGCGATCTGTTCTCTGCTGGACCGTCCTCAACTCAGGCTCGTCGAACTCCCGCTCAAGTACCGGGGTTTCGAGGTGGATGACCAATTCCTCGTTGGCTATGGACTCGACTTTCAGGGGCACTTTCGCGGCCTCCCCTATGTCGCCACCCTCGAGCAGGCGCCGGACACCTCACAGGTCGCGTGAAGCATTTCACGTTCCAGGTTCCACGACTGCGGGCAATGATTCGTAGGGCACGGTTATCAACCGTGCCGATCTGAACCAGTTGCTGATACGTTACGTTCGGCACGCCAGATTGGCGTGCCCTACGACCTGCTCAAGAAGAAGCCGCCTCTGCCCCGGTCGCCGCTCCAAGGGCCTGCCACATTCGTGGAACGTGGAACCTGGAACGTGGAATCAGAAGATGACCCAGTTCACGACCACTCCGGCGCTCACCAGGGCAGCGATCAGCAGCCAGATTCCCCTGATCACCCTGGGCTTCCTGACGCGTCTCCCAGGACCGGTCCACTGCAGCGAGGATTTCTGCGCGTAGCGATAGTAGTTGTCTCGGATGCCCAGGATCGTGGAATAGGCCACGGCGTAGAAAACCAGGAAGACCACGGTGAGAAAAGAAAAAAGGATGGTACGTTCAGCCCACCACGGCATCGTTGTTACTCACCTTCTTCTCAGCCGACTCTGACTCCGCCGTTGCTTCTTGGTGGGCCTGCCCGATCCCCCGGGGCGGGAAACCCTCATGATCCGCTCGATGGGGTCCATTTTCGGTCTATCCGGTGTGAGATCGTCGTAGAGAGACTTTGCCTCGCTCCTTAAAATGCTTCTGCTCGCCAGCTCCCGCACCCGCAGGATCCTGGTCCAGCCGGAATGCCGGATCGAGATCTCCTCGCCGACTTTCACCGGTCGTCTCGGCTTGCAGACACGTCCGTTGATGGATACCCGGCCCTTCAGGCAGGCTCCGCGTGCCTGACTGCGGGTCTTGAAAATGCAGGCAACATCCAGCCATTTGTCGACGCGTATATGCCTCGTTTCCTTCATTTGGCATCATCGGACAGGGCAACCAGCAGGCTCTTCAGAATCCGGAAGAACCTGCCCACCGAGGGAATCCTGACCTGTTCATCAGGAGAGTGGGGGAACTCGATTTGAGGCCCCAGGGAGATCATATCCATGCCCGGGTACTTTTCCCCGATAAGCCCGCATTCGAGGCCGGCGTGAATTGCCTTGACTTCCGGGTCTTTTCCTGTTTCCTCGCGGTACACCTCGCGGGTAGTGGCCAGCAGGGGAGAGGAGAGGTCGGGTTGCCATCCGGGGTAACTCTCGAGTTCCTGCGTTTGACAACCGGCCAGGTCCCCGATCGCCTTCAGGCGCAGTTGGAGTGCCTGCAGCGCCGATTTGACAGAACTGCGTGTGCTGACGTGGATTTCGACCTCCCCATTGGTGGCGCGGGCAGAGGCCAGGCTGGCGCTGGACTCGACGAGATCAGGGATGTCATAGCTGGTGGAGATGACGCCATGGGGCAGGGAATTGAGAAGATCGAGAAGTCCTCGGGTCGAGTCTCCGTCCCAGGACTCTCCGGGCAATGGTGCTGTGTCGATTTTCCAGCTCATCTGAGGTTCGACTGCACGGAACTCCTCGCGGACCGCACGAAGATCATTCTCAAGGGCCGCAGAGAGACTCTGCCGATCGCTCTCGGAGCAGACCAGGACGACCCGAGCTTCGCGGGGAATGGCATTGTGGGCGCTGCCACCCAGAAACTCGCTCAAGTGAAAGGGGCGGGCCTGCAGGGCGGATTCCAGAACGCGGGCGAGCAACTGCACTGCGTTCCCCCTCTGCAGATGGATGTCCACACCGGAATGGCCACCTTGAAGGCCCTTGAGCTCTACGCTGATGGCAGATTTCCCCGGGCCGGTGGCATCACGGACCAGCTGCATGGTGAAGTCGAGGCCCGCTCCCCCCGCACAGCCCACATATAGAGCCTCCTCTTCCTCGCAGTCGAGGTTGAGGAGCAGACGGCCCTGCAGGAAATCTCCGTCCAGCTGCCCGGCCCCAGTCAGGCCGGTCTCTTCGTCGACCGTGAACAGAAACTCGAGCGGTCCATGAGGACTCTCACTGTCTTCCATGAGGGCCAGGCAGGCCGCCACACCGATCCCGTTGTCCGATCCCAGAGTGGTGCCGGTTGCCCTCAGGTAATCTCCGTCTCGGCGGGGACGGATCGGGTCTGTTGAGAAGTCATGCTCAACGTCCGAGTTCTTTTCGTTGACCATGTCGAGGTGGCACTGGAGAACCGTGAAAGGGGCTCCCGAACGGCTGCCAGTCGCAGGTTTTCGGACCACCACATTTCCGGTTCCGTCCTGATCTGTCTCCTGGCCGAGACGATGTGCCAGGTCCAGAACATACGCTGCCATTTGCCGCTCCTGGCCCGATCCACGGGGAATGGTCAAGATTCTGTCAAAATGACTCCACAAGTCTCTCGGTTCCAGTTCGGATACGAAGGTCGTCATAGGTTTTCTGGTTACTAGTTACTGGTTCTGCTTTGCCACGACAATCTTGTCAGAAGTGGCTGCTTAGCTTCAAATCTGGATCCCATCGGGAAACCACGTGGAACGTGGAACGTGAAGAATCTGCTAGAATGCTTCGAATCTAGCTGCTTGCCCATGAATTCCCTGCACAAATCACTCCAATCCTCGGTTCCCCTGCCGGAAAGCGGTCTGTCAGACTTTTCCGCGGATCTGGGCCAGCGGCTCGTTTTTGGACGACGATCCCTGTCGAAGATCGGTCCGCTTGCCCGGGAGATGGGAGCCGGCAGGATAGTGCTGGTGGCAGATCCAGCGATCCGAGAGGCCGGGCATCTGGAGTGCGCTCTGGCTTCGCTGCGGGAGTCAAAGATGGAAGCTCTGGTCTTCGATCAGGTTCGAGAAAATCCGACCAGTCGCTCGGTGGAAGAAGCTGCATCGCGGCTGGAGGAGGAAAAGTTTGACCTGATTGCCGCAGTGGGTGGAGGTAGTGCCATGGACACAGCCAAAGCGGTGAATTTCCTGCTCACCAACGGCGGGCGCATGGAAGATTATCGGGGCTACGGCAAAACCAGGCATGACATGTACCCCTCCATCGGTGTCCCGACGACCGCCGGGACCGGGAGCGAGGCCCAGTCCTATGCGCTCATCACCCGTTCACGGGACCACCTGAAAATGGCCTGTGGCGACCCCGGGGTGAGGTTCCAGGGAGTGATTCTGGATCCGGACTTGCTGGAGACCGCTCCCAGGCAAGTGCTGGCCGTGGCCGCTGCCGACGCCCTCTCCCACGCCGTCGAGAGCCTGGTCTCAGCCGCCAGCCATCCGATCTCGCGGATGTTCTCATGCTGGTCGTGGAAGTTATTGGAACCGAACTGTGAGAATGCCGTCAACGAGAGGAATCAGGAGGCTCTGGGCCAGATGCTGATTGCAGCCTACCTGGCGGGAATGGCGGTCGAACTGTCCATGCTGGGCGCCGCCCATGCCTGTGCGAACCCGCTGACGGCCCGCTACGGTATCAGGCATGGGGCCGCGGTAGCATTGTTCCTGCCCGGAGTGGTTCGCCTCAACTCGGCTGCTGCGAATGGCGAGTATGGACAGCTGGAAGGAATCGACGGTGCGCAGGCGGCAGAATCCCTGGCGCTGCGGCTGGAAACCCTCCGCAGCCGATTCGATTTGCCGGGGTGCCTGGTTGAACTGGGTGTCACTGAGTCCTCCATCGGGGATATGGCCGCTGAGGCGGCGCAGCAATGGACGGGTCAATTCAACCCCGTTCCACTGACGGCCGGGGTGGCCAGACGAATCTACGAGTCGCTTTTTGAATCAGGAATCTCGTGACGGTTGAACGGCTGATTCTCACCCTGGGCATCTGTGGAGTGGCGGTGGGTTCGTTGTGTGGGCAGTCCTGGCCCATGTTTCGGGGCAATTCTCAACAGACTGGAATCTACGAAGGCGAACTGCCCACCCGGCTGGAGCCCCTCTGGACCTTTAGAATCGAAGACGGGGTTGAATCCACCGCGGCAGTGGTGGCAGGGAGCGTCTACGTGGGAGGGCTAAACGGGGTCTTCTACGCATTCGATCTCGATGATGGAGGTGTCCGATGGACTTTCAAGGCCACTGATGAGATCCGCTCCTCTCCGCTTGTCCAGGACGGAAGGGTTTTCTTCGGCGATGAGATGGGTTCCTTCTTCGCCTTGCGCGCGTCAGATGGAAAGCAGCTCTGGACTTTCCAGGCTGGAGCGGGGATCACATCACCCGCCAACTTTTTCGGCGAATCTGTTCTTTTTGGATCGTACGACAACTTCATCTACTGTCTGTCAAGGGAGAACGGTCAGCTCCGCTGGAAACAGGAGACCGGAGGCTATATTCACGGCAGTCCCGTGATTGTGGATGACGCAGTGGCGGTCACCGGATGCGACGGGTTCCTGCGCCTGATTCGGATCTCCGACGGTGTCGAGGTAGAGCGAATCGATCTGGGGGCCTATATTGGCTCGAGCCCGGCCTACAGTCAGAAGAGGCTCTACGTCGGCACCTTTGAGAATCAGGTTCTGTCGTTCGACCTGGAGGAAAAAGAAGTGGAGTGGGTGTACGAGCATACACGGCGCCACTTTCCCTTCTATTCCTCCCCCGCCGTCACCGAGAACCTGGTGGTCATCGGGGGACGAGACAAAATGGTGCACGGGATTGACCGCAGCACGGGTGAGGTCCGATGGACCTTCCTCACTCGATCTCGAGTCGATTCGTCACCTGTTGTGGTCGGTCAAACGGTTTTGATCGCAGACGCAAGAGGGGTACTCTTTAGATTGGCCCTGGAAACCGGCAAAGCCTTGTGGCAGTTTGACTCGGCAGGTGGTATTCAAGCGTCGCCGGCCGTCTCGGAAGGAAGGCTGGTGATCGGCACGCTGGACGGAGACCTGTATTGTCTGGGAGGAGTAGACGAGCAGTGAGGTTCTTTCTATTTCTTCTGCTTCTGGTTTGCGTGCCGCCGCCGGGCCTCGCTCAGGAGTCCAGGCAGAAGAAGCCGGGCGAGCCGGAAGAAGAGTCAGAGCAGAGGACCATTGAGCGTCCCTTTGTGGTTACGGTTGAAGAGAGCCTTCCACCGCTGGCCAGCGAGACCACCATTGCCACCAAGATGGCCGTCCCGATTCACGAAATTCCGGCCAGCGTCACGGTCATTCCTCAGTCCCTTTTCAAGAGCCAGGATGCGGTTATTCTGAGTGATGCTCTCACTAACGCTGCGGGCGTGAACATCCAGAGCAATTTTGGCGTGCACGACCACTTCCTGATTCGTGGATTTGACTCTCTTTCGAGCGGTCTCGTACTGACCGACGCGGCGTCGGAGCCTGAAGCAACCTTCTACCATCTCTACAACGTGGATCAGATTGAGGTTTTGCGTGGCCCCTCGACGTTTCTCTATGGCGGGAGCCCGCTGTCAGGCGCGGTGAACCTGGCACGGAAGCAGCCGCGTCCCGGAGAACGCTTTTTCCAGGGCGCCGCCACTTTTGGATCGTTTGGGACGGTGCGCGGGCAGTTTGACTTCAACTGGGGAGATATGGACTCTCCGGTTGCTTTTCGACTGAATGCGATGGGCCAGAGGGCGGACGGGTACCGCCAGAACCGGGAGAATTATCAGGTTGCTGTCAATCCTGCTATCCAATGGAAGGCAGGAGAGCGCAACACGTTCACGGTCAATTTCGAATACGTCAGCAACGAGTACACGCCCGATGCGGGTATTCCTCTAGTGGGTGGCTCCATTCCGCCGGTTTCCCGACGCACATCCTATGGTTCTCCTTACGACGATTCGGATCAGGACATCTTCCGCTTTCGTTTCGACTGGGAGTCGTATCTGAGTGACCGTATCCGCTGGCGGACCAAGATCTACTACACCGACCTGGAATGGCTGAGCGCCGGGACACTGATTAATGGAGTCGCGCCCGATTTCCAGACAGGGTCGTTGCAGGTCGTGCGGCTCCTGAATCAACTGGACGACCGACAGAAGTTGTTCGGAGCCCAGTTCGAATCCATCTTCAGCTTTGACACAGGAAGTGTCCGGCACGAACTGCTGGTCGGCTTTGAGGCTAATCGTCTGACGGACGACTTTTCGCTTCAACTTTTTCTCCTTCCGCCGGTGGACTTGAATGGGCCCCGGCAGGAAGGCGACGTGGCCCGGTTTCCTTTTTCCGGTCAAGACCAGTTGGGAGATGCCAGAAGCCGAATACTGGCGCCCTACCTGGTGGATCGCATCTTGCTGACCGAGCGCATACATCTCTTCCTGGGCGGGCGTGTCGATTTTCTGGACTACAGGGAAGAATTCTCCGAGACCCGACGCAAGGAGACCCAGTTCAATCCGTTAGCGGGAATTCTCGTGCAGCCGCGGAGAGATCTCTCCTTCTACGTCAGTGGCGGCAGCGCCTTCTCTCCGCCCTCGTCACTGGTGGTCGGCGAGCGGAAACCTGAGGAAAGCCGACAGGTTGAAGGAGGAGTCAAGAAGCGGTTTCTGGGCGAGAGACTGCAAGCTCAATTTGCTGTCTATCACCTGGAGAAGACCAACATCGCGATTGCCGACCAGAGCGGTTTCTTGCGGGAGACTGGATCGCAACGATCCCGGGGATTCGAATTCTCTCTGAATTCACAGCACGCTCCCCTTTGGCACACCTTTGCCAGCTATTCGTACAACCGATCGGAGCTGACCGAGTTTACCGAGAGCGCGATCGTCAACCTGAATCCCTTCACTTTCGGAACCGTTGACCGGGCGGGCAACCGGGCCCCCTTTGCTCCACGCCACATCTTTAATGTGTGGACCAGCCGCCAGTTTTCGAGGGGTTTCGGGATCGGTTTGGGGTCGCGTTATGTCAGCGGTCAGTTCATCGCACCTGACAATGGGTTCGAGCTGGACGACTACCTGGTCTTTGACGCCGTTGCCTCTTATGGACTTGGCAACTGGAAGATCAGCGTGAATTTCAAGAATCTTTCGAATCGGGATTACGCGATGCGGGGCTTTGGGGCGAATTCCGTGATTCCCGCTGACGGCTTCGGAGTTTTTGCCACCCTCACCTTTACGCGCTAGCGGGCCTGCGGCCCGCGGTTCTGGGTTCTAGGTTCTAGGTTCTGGGTTCCGGAACGTGGAACGTGGAACCTGGAACGTGGAATTCCCTAACACTTGGTACAACGGATATTGTTGAAAATCACATCCGGATCGGCTTCGGACCGCGCAAATTCGATTAAGACGCGGAGTGTCTTGTTTTCGTCGGGCAGACCAAATTGCTCTTGCATTTTGGTCAGCCACTCTTGTTGATCTTCATAGAGCTCGAAACTCGTCAGTATGATCCCGTTCATAGCCATCAGCTTAGCACTCTTGTACCGTTGCTGGTTACTGGTTCCAGCATGAAAGCGGGAGGACCCCTCAGGCCGCGTCCGTTGTAGGGCACGCCAACCTGGCGTGCCGAAGGTATGGAGATGGCAACGATGGCCCGGAAATGGATGACCTGTGTAGATGAGTTCAGTTCGGCACGGTTGATAACCGTGCCCTACAGACCATGCGCAGGCTACTACCGGTTTGGGCAACACGCCGATGGAATCTGGAATCTCCTCCGGTTAAGATACAGAGCTTCGTACTGGGGCTGCTAGAAGGTGGACTTCATGAGATATCGCGGGTACATCCTGGTCGGACTGCTGGTACTGCTGGTGGCTCACCACGACTTCTGGAACTGGTCCAGCACAAGTCTTTACCTGGGTATTCCCCTGGGACTGATGTTCCACCTGCTGTTATGCGTGGCGGCATCCGCTCTCTTCACTCTTCTGGTTCTGGTCGGCGGTCGTTCACGCCCCCAACCACGCCATCGCCTGAACAAGAGTGATGGCCCGTGATCCTTCTTATCATCGCTCTCTATTTTTCCATTCTCATCGGCATTGGACTGACCGGAAGGAGGTTCCTGCACCGAACCGGTGAAGACTATTTCCTGGCCAACCGCACGATTGGTCCTTTTGTCCTTCTGATGACCCTCTTCGGGACGCAAATGACTGCCTTTGCTTTGCTCGGTGCCTCCGGTGAGGCCTATCGGCGGGGTATCGGGGTCTTTGCGCTGATGGCCTCCTCCTCGGCGCTGGTCGTGCCGCTGGTTTTTCATTTTCTGGGGACTCGGGTCTGGGAAATCGGACAGCGCCTGGGTTGTCTCACTCAAGCCCAGTTTTTTCGCGCTCGCTGGCAGTCGGATGTGGTCGCGTCCGTCCTTTTTGTCTTTCTTCTGGTCCTGTTGATCCCTTATCTGCTGATCGGGATCATGGGAGCGGGCATCACGCTCCATCAGGTCACTGGAGGAGTGCTTACAGAATGGCTCGGGAGCCTGGTCGTCTGCTCGGTTGTGTTCGTGTACGTTGTCACCAGTGGATTGAGAGGTACCTCCTGGGCAAACACCTTCCAGACTCTGGTGTTCATGAGCCTGGGACTGGTCACATTTGTCTATATTTCGGGTCGTTTGGGGGGATTGAGCACGGCCATGCAGCAGGTGCAGCAGACTCATCCGCAACTCCTGACGACGGCGGGAGGTGCCAGCGGGCTGGAGCTCTTCTCCTACCTCTTCATTCCACTCTCGGCAGCCATGTTTCCCCATCTCTTCATGCACTGGCTGTCGGCCAGAGATGCCGCTGCCTTTCGGCTGCCGGTTGCGGCTTATCCTGTGTGCATTGCCATCCTCTGGGGACCCATCGTTCTGATCGGGATCATGGCACGGATCCCGTTCCCTGATCTGGAGGGTCCAGCAGTCAACTCGGTTCTAGTGCGCATGATTCAGCACTACTCACCCGAAGTTCTGGCGGGGTTGCTGGCGGCGGGCGTGCTGGCCGCTATCATGTCTTCTCTCGATTCTCAGGTACTTTCCGTGGGAACCATTTTTACCCAGGACGTAGTGAAGCATTTTGGGTTTCATGACGAGATGGACGAGAGACGCCAGGTTCTCTTCGGGAGATTATTCGTGACTCTGATCCTGGCAGGCTGCTTTTTTCTGTCACTGGTCACGAATCGGACCATCTTCAGCCTGGGGATCTGGTCCTTTACCGGCTACAGCTCCCTGCTGCCAGTTCTGATGGCAGCTCTGTTCTGGAGAAGAAGTACGAAGTGGGGAGCCCTCGCTTCGATCCTCGTGACGGCGCTTCTCTGGGTCGGGTTTTTCTGGCAGGGATGGCAGCTCCCAGGCTACTCAATCCGAGGGACCGGCCTTCTACCCCTGGTCGTCATGGTCCTGGCCTCCTCATGTGCGATGATAGTGGGGTCAGTACTCACTTCCCCTCCAGAGGAAGCCGTCTTGAGGTTGTTTTTTCCGGAGAATCGGGAAGAAAGGAGTTGAGGAGGCAAGACAGCAGAGGCTTGGAGGAGACTTGTGACGGAATCAACCTGTGCTCTCAGAGTCCTCGACTTACACAAGGAATTTGATCTCCAGCACGACACCGTAAAAGTCCTCAACGGGGTCAGTTTTGAGGCCGAACGAGGTGAGCCCATTGTCGTAACCGGGCCCTCCGGCTCGGGGAAGAGCACGCTCCTGCACATTCTGGGGACGCTGGAGCCACCGACATCCGGTACCGTTCAGATCGACTCCCGGTCTCCGTTTGACTGGCCGGAGAAGGAGCTGGCCCGTTTTCGCAACCAGACGATTGGTTTCGTGTTTCAGGAACATCACCTGCTTCCCCAGTATTCGGTCACGGAAAACGTCCTTCTGCCCACGCTGGCGGCATCTGCGACTTTGGCCGGAAAAGTTGATCGGGCTCGAGAACTGCTCGACCGTGTGGGCCTGTCCCACCGGGTTGAGCACCGACCGGGTCAACTCTCGGGGGGCGAGCGACAGCGGGTGGCCATCGCGCGGGCCTTGATCAACCACCCCCGCATTCTGCTCTGTGACGAGCCCACAGGAAGCCTGGATACGGCGACTGCAGGCCAGGTGTCGGATGTCCTCCTTGATCTGTATGAGCGGGAGAGGATGCTGATGCTGGTCGTGACCCACAGCCTTGAACTGGCCGCGCGTTTTTCCAGGCACCTCCGCTTGAAGGAAGGGAGATGCTTCGAAGTCTGACCCACTACTGGCAGGTGAATCTGGCTCTTCTGGCAGCTGTGGTAGTGACCAGCGCCGTGATGACCGGAGCACTGATCGTGGGCGATTCCGTGCGCGAGAGTCTGAGACACCTTGTGCTTGATCGGCTCGGGGAAGTGGAGTCGGCCCTGCTGACAGAGCGCTTCGTTGATGAGTCACTGGCCCTTCGTGTGAGCGGAAGTCCGAGCTTTCAAGAGCATTCGATCTCCGCAACTCCAGTCATTTTCCTTCCGGGGAGCGTTCGCCACCCGGGAACCGAGAGACGTGCCTCGATGGTCAGAATCTATGGAGTCGATGGGCGATTCGAGGAGCTTTTTGAGGTGCGGCTGGATCTGGAGAGGGATGAGGGCCAGATCTTTCCCAGTGCCGTGATCAATTCCTCGCTGGGTCGGGACATCGGCGCCCGGGTCGGTGATCAGGTCGTGTTCCATCTGACGGGTGTCTCCGACATAGACCGTGAATCCCTGGTGGGGGAGCGGGATGCGTCGGCTGTTCTCAAGACAGTCCGCGCCGTTGTCCGCCAGGTTGTTGAGGACAAGGGGCTGGGCCGGTTCGAAATCCAGCCCTCGCAAAGGGCGGGCCTGAATGCATATCTCCCGCTTGAGGTTGTGCAGGAGGCTCTGGGGCTCGAGAACCGTGTGAACCTGGTTCTGTTCAGCCTCGCCAGCAGGGAAATGCCGGTGGAACAGGTCGCGGCTCGCGTGGAGGAGGCTCTGACAGCGGAGGACTACGGGTTTCGATTTCGTGCCGGCCAGGACTATTTTGTGCTTGAGAGCACCCGGTTTGTTCTCAAGC
Source organism: Acidobacteriota bacterium (assembly GCA_965205345.1). GTDB lineage: Bacteria > Acidobacteriota > UBA6911 > RPQK01 > CBDAPI01 > CBDAPI01. Next base: position 19,155 of record CBDBGQ010000008.1, read on the forward strand.
CTTTTGAAGTAGAAGCCGTACGACGGGTCGCTCAGAGCTTGAAGATGAAAACCCAGGTGACTCTGACTCAGCTGGCCAACCGGCTCAGTGTGGGAGAGAGAAGCGTCCCTTACTCAACCGTCACAGCCATTACCCCGGTCAACCTGCAACCTTTGCCAGAATTGCGACTCTCCGGCGGCCAGCCGGCTCCTCCACTGCAGGCTGACGAGCTCTACCTCAACGAGTGGGCGGCACAGGAGCTTGCTGCGGGGGCGGGGGACCTCGTCACCGTGGCGTATTACGAAGTCGGACCCAGAGATGAGTTGTTGACCAGAACGGTGGAGCTGCGGGTTTCCGGGGTGGTAGCGATGCGGGGGATGGGGGCCGATTCACTGCTCACGCCCGAATATCCGGGGATCCACGAGGCTGAGGACATGGCCCGATGGAATCCTCCTTTCCCCGTCGATCTGGATCGCATTCGGCCTCAGGATGAAGACTACTGGGATCGATTTGGGGCCACTCCCAAAGCCTTCCTGTCGCTGGATCGGGGGCGGCAGCTCTGGTCGAGCCGTTTCGGGAGCACCACGAGTGTTCGGTTGCCCGCCGGTCCCCAGCTTTCACCGGCCGAGTCCATCCTAAAGTTTCAAGCGGCGCTGGCAGACGAGATGACCCTGGAATCAGGCGGCTTTCAGGTGCGTCCTCTGCGTCGGGAAGGACTGGAAGCAGCCCGTGGTCCAACCGACTTCTCTGGGCTCTTCGGGGGCTTCAGTTTCTTTCTGATTGTGGCCGCCCTCCTGCTGGTAGGTCTTCTCTTCCGCCTGACCGTCGAACAGCGCGCCGGAGAGATTGGAATCCTGGCGGCGCTGGGTTATACACGGTGGGGTATCCTGAGCCGCCTGCTCTCAGAGGTGTGCCCGGTGCTGGTAGTGGGGGCATTGCTGGGGCTGGGACTGGCGCTGGTCTATTCCTGGGCAATGCTGGCCGGGCTGAGGACATTCTGGAACGAAGCCGTGGGCACCACCCGGCTGGCTGTCTCCTTCAGCGCCCTGTCGCTCCTCATCGGCTTTGTGGGGACACTGGGGAGCGCTCTTCTGGCCCTGTGGCTGGCCGTTCGAAAACTCGTCAAGGTTTCTCCAGCACGCCTCCTGAGAGGTCAGGTAGAGACGGGCTCCGGCAGCTCGGGTCGATGGAGTCTGCTGATCGGCAGGGTTTCCTCCCTGCTCGCGGTTCTGCTGCTGGCGGCAATGTTCCTGTTCAGTTCCCGCCTCGAGAAACTGGCTCCGCTGCTTTTCTTTGTACTCGGCTTTCTCGTTCTTGCCGTGACGCTTTCCTACTTTTCGGCGAGATGCCGGGGCCTGGGACAGCGCCGCCTGGCTCCGGGGCGAAGGCTCTCCTGGTTGAACCTGGCTCTGCGTAATGTGGGACGCAATCCGGCGCGCAGCCTGGTGAGCGTCGTTCTGATCGCTCTGGCCTCTTTCACCATTCTTGCCGTAGAGGCCAGTCGAACCGGTCTCCAGGAAGATCTGGATGAGAGGAATTCACCGACCGGAGGCTTCGAGCTCCTGGGCCGGACAACTGTCCCGATTCTGCAGGACCTGAATAGCGAGGGAGGACGACTCGATCTGGGCATCGACGATTCGGAAGGGGTACTGGCTCGCGCTCACTTCTACCCCTTTCGGCTTCTGCCCGGGGATGACACCAGTTGCCTGAACCTTTACCAGCCGCAGCGGCCAAGGGTACTGGGAGTTCCCGGCGACTTCAGGTCGCGTGGAGGGTTCGAGTTCCAGCAGCTCGTGGACGATCTTTCACCCCGCGAGAAGGACAGCCCCTGGTCGATCCTGGAGCGGAACATGGGGCCCGACGTGGTTCCCGCTTTTGGCGACTATGAGTCGGTGCACTGGATACTGAAGCTGGGTCTGGGTAAGGACCTGGTGATCGCTGACGAGACGGGCCGCCCCGTGAGGCTCCGGTTGGTGGGATTGCTCCACGCCAGCATCTTCCAGAGCGAGATCCTGATCTCGGAGGCCGCTTTCAATCGGCTCTTTCCCAGTCGCGCCGGCTACTCCTATTTTCTGATGGATAGCAGCGCCGCTTCCGCCGACGAGATCGGCCTGCGACTGGAAAGCTCGCTGGGAGACTACGGTTTCGACGTGGTGACTACTCGAGACCATCTGGCCGGCTACCTGGCGGTCCGCAACACCTACATCTCGACCTTCCAGTCGCTGGGGGGGCTGGGCTTGATGCTGGGAACCCTGGGCCTGGGTGTGGTGCTGTTGCGAAATGTCCTGGAAAGACGGCGGGAGCTGGCCGTCATGAGGGCTTTCGGGTTCTCGCGCCGCCGTCTTTCCCGAATGGTGGTCGTGGAGAATCTCTGGCTGCTGGTGGTGGGGCTCTTGTGCGGTACTCTGGCGGCGGCGATTGCGCTGCTGCCCGGCCTCTGGAGCCGCCCCGATCAGCCTCCCTGGATGTCCCTGCTGTTCACGCTGGTCCTGGTTCTGATCGTGGGTATGGCGGCCTGTGTGGCTGCAGTAACCGCGTCTCTCCAGACCCCTCTCCTCCCCTCCCTGAAGGGGGAATGAGTTCCACGTTCCACGTTCCACGTTGCGGGGATCTTGAAGGTGGGAGGGGCTCGGGCTGCGACCGCCCACTGATTTGTAAGGCACGGTTATCAACCGTGCCCTACTGAACTCGCTGGCAGCCTGTTACGTTCGGCGCGCCTGGTTGGCGTGCCCTACGATGATCGGACCGGGGAGTGTCGTCCCCAGGGGGCCTCCCGGCATTCAATCTGAAATCTGTATCTTGGGATCTGGAATCTGCGACGACGAAGGAGGAGCAGGAGTCGGCCTGTAATTCGTCACCAGGAATCCCCCCAGGGCCGCCAGCAGGATTCCGGCAATGAACTGCCAGCGCAGACCTGCCCAACCTCCGGCCGGGGAATGGAGGCTCAGAGCCACGATGGCATTGACGATGGGTGCCCCGGCAAAGACGATGGCCATCACTAGGCTGGGGGATCCACCCGCTCCGAAGGCGAGAAGGACGCAGAATGCACCCGCCGCGCCGACGATGCCGGCCAGAAAAGACCACAGGATGCCCTGGGCTGGAAAGTTCCAGGTGGCTCCGTTTCTGATGAGCACAAAGAGGGGAGCCAGCACCGCCGTCACGACGTAGGCAACTCCCACCAGCAGGAAGGCCTTGTAGCGGCCCTGAGCGGGGTCGCTCATCGAAACCTGGCCGCTGTGTAGCAGCACGCCGTAAAGTCCCCAGCACAGGACCGTGCTCAGCGCGAAAACGAGCCATGACAATCCGGCGCCCTGTGTTGCAGCCATGCAATCCTCCTAGTACCGCAAGCCAGTACTAATCGTTCGATTTCTGCGGGGTGCGGAGCGGCTGGAGCCACCCGCTAGATAAAGAGAAGATCTCGTCAGGAGTTCGCCATCAGACGTGGAAGGACTCCCCGCAGCCACAGGATCCGGTCACGTTTGGGTTATTGAAGGAAAAACCGGAGCCGGTGGCTGATTCCACGAAGTCGATCTCGGTGCCGTCCAGATAGAGCATGCTTTGCTCGTCGACGTAGATTCGAAAGCCGTCCTGCTCCAGCACCTGGTCCCCATCCCTGGCCACCCGTTCGAGAACCAACCGGTACTCGAAGCCCGAGCAGCCGCCCGCGACGACCTCCACGCGCACTCCCGGAAAGGACTCTTCCTGAGACTGGATGAACTCCTTGACTTTGCCTTCCGCTCTATTGGTTAAGCTGATCATGGTCTTGTAACCTCGAATCTAAAGACTCTTTCATTCTAGTTCGGTTTCAAGGAAGATTCCACATTTGTTCGCTCTGCTCACTGCGTTTCCTGGGTCAGATCAACATTGCCTTTACCTGACTTGGACAAGAGATGCACACTGAGCCGCCGACTGTTTGTTCGCTCTGCTCACTGCGCTTCCTTGGCGAGGGAAGTCGGACTTCCGCACTCCGAGGGTTGCTTCCCGGAACGTGAATCGTGAAACGTGGAACTGAATTCAACGCCGGAAGCGCCCCAGGGTTTCCAGAACAAGCGCAATCTCTTCCCGGACGAAGTTTCGGAGCCAGAGCGGTCCGGTGACCCAGTTGCCGAGCAGGTACACTGCGGTCGTGACGCCGGCGGTCAACAGACCTCTGAGGAGCATCGACATCTCTGTTCCAGCCATCAGACTGCCGGCTCCCAATGCCAGTACCAGGGGTAAGAGCAGGCGCGTGAGGGGACGCAGCAGCAGGGCTGGAGTGGCGCCGGGGATTGCCCACACCAGGAAAGGAATCACGGCTGCAAAGGCGATCAGCTCACCCAGGGGTGCTCCAGAGATACCGAGTTTCGGGACAAGAAAGACCACCAGCAGCAGTGTGAGGGCCGCCTGCAGGAATGTCATGGCCATGGCAAAGCGGGGCCGGCCTACCCCCTGAACTGCCGACACACTGAAGCGCCCGATGGCAACCAGGCCGGCTCCCAACGCAAAGACGCAGGTGGCTTCCCAAGCGGGGAGCCATTTGTCGGTGTAGATCGCTGCAATCAGATCTCTGCCTGCAACACTGAGCACGCAGAACCAGAGTCCAAGAAGAACCACTGAAGTGTAGATGTACCTTTTCAGAACACTCTCGAGCCTGGCGGGATCATCCTGGAGGCGGGAGAAATGACTCAAGGCAACACGGGTGGCGCTCTTCACCAGGAGGATGGATCGACCCCCCGTGTCCTGGGCCCACTTCATGTAGCCTGCGGCATCCAGTCCCAGGATTCTCGTCACCAGGGTGAGCGTGGCCAGTCTGCGCAGACGACCTCCGACCAGATGAAGGCGAAAGGCCAGGCCGTTGCGAATCAGATCTATCGTCAGGTGCTTGTCGAAGGCAAATCCCAGTGGCGACCCCGAGATCTGCATGATGACCACCGTGGCGGCAAAAAAAGCCACTACGGTGCCCCAGATGAAGCTCCAGGCTCCCGCTCCGGTGACGGCAAGCAGCAGAATCAGAACTCGGCGGACCAGAGTTTCCACTATGCCCACAACTGCCAGGGGCTGGTAGGTCAGATTGCGCTCCAGGCTGATCTCACAGTTCTGGCGGACGGCAGCGAAGAGCAGGACCAGGGAATAGACTCGGATCATCCAGGAGAGCTGAAGTGGGTCCTGGATATAAATGGCGGCGATTCTGGTGGAGAATGTCCAGACCAGCGGGACCACAAGGGCACAGAGCATGAGCCGGGACGTCAATGCAATCTTGAGGGTCTTGGTGTCGGGCTCATCCCGAGATTGAATCAGCCTCTCTTTCGCCCCCCAGTCCGTGAACAGGCCGGCCAGGCTGACTACAGTGACGGCGATGCCGAAGAGCCCGAAGTCCCTGGGATGCAGAATCCGGGCCAGCCCGGATTATGCAAGAACCGTAGTCCGCTGTTGAAAAAAGACCCGAGAAGTGGCCCAACTCGGAAGCGGGCAGGTGTGACAGGCGGATTTGCGAAGAGTCTCGGTTGGCGAGGCGTTTGAAGTGGTTGAGGGAGTGAATTTCAGACAGATCTGGGCCTGGATGAGTATCGGAAGCGGTTTTTTGGGGAACTGGGAGAAGCTAGCTGGAGTTGAGGCGACTCAAGACGAGGTGGAAGAGGGGTTGTTCGGGAAAGGCTGAGGAAAGATGGACCCAGATGCGTCGAGTGGTTTGTCGGATGCGGGCCCCGATCTTGAGGACACGACGACGTAAGGTTTCGATTTCGAGCTTGTGCCAGGGAGTCCCGTGCAGATAGTCGCGGAGGCGCACGAACATCTGGTAAGCTAGTGCATGCAGGAGGAGTCGAAACTGATTGGCCAGGAATCGATGACAGCTGAGTCGGTCCATGCTCAGATGATTCTTGAAGGCCTTGATGAAGTTCTCGGTCTGCCCTCGGTTTGTATAGTGGTCATAAAGTGATTGGGAGCAGAGATCGTCCCGGTTGGTGACCACAAAGCGACGATTGATCCCGCGCTGATCGACCTCCACTTTGACAATGACGCGACGGGATCGATCCCAGCTCTTGGCTCGATAAAGAAACTCGTCAAACTGACGCTGTTTTTCCTCCAGCTCAACGAACTGCAGCCGAGTCGAATCCAGCAGCGGCTCGACCACTCGCTGCAGGCGAGGGTTTCGACTTAACCCAATGACATATTGGAGTTGATTCTCTTCACCTTCACAGAACTCGTAGAGCCGAGGCGTGGCAAAGCCGCTGTCGGCCCGAATCTCAATCTCGACATCCGTCCCCACTCCTTGTCGGATGGCCTCCACGACTCGCTTCAGAATGGGCACGATGTGAGAGGCAGCCCCCTTGTTGCCAGGTCTCAACACGACACACACCAGGTCGCCCGTGTCGGCATCGAAGATCAGCAAAGGATGCAGAATGTGGTTTCGGTAATACCCATGGTAGAAGGAGAACTCCTGCTGACCGTGAGTGTGGTCGTCGGTACTGTCCAGATCCAGGATGATCTTGCTGGGACGTCTCTTCTTCAGGGAGCGCACATAACGGCCTAGCAGCCACTGGCTCAGACGCATCAGATCCTTCTTGGTGACGGAGTTCTCCAAACGGGAGAAAGTCGGCTGGGTGGCCAAATCGGGATCGCTCTCGGGCAACTGATCACAGACTGTCTTGAGCATCGGATCGGAGCGCAGCGTATCGGCGTCATTACAGTCTTCGTAGCCGGCCACGATCTGCAAGACTCGTTGTCGAATCAACTTCAACAGGTCATGACGAACGTAGCGTCGGTCCCGGCTTTCCGAAATACACGAACTGAAGCCCTCGCACAACCGATGTTGCCGATCCAGCGATCCAAACAACAACCATCCTGCGTCGGAAGTCAGACTCCCCCCATCAAAACGCGCCGTGATCTTTCGGTGGCTGTGAAATAGCAGGGTATTCTGGCAGACTGCTTTCAACATTGCCGTAGCTCCTGTTTAGGGTCGTTGTTTATGTAAACCCTTTTATATCAGAGAGCTACGGCCTTTTTTCTGGGCCCAAATCTCACTCGGATTCAGATCTCATGCATAATCCGGGCCAGGGCGATTCCGGAAAGGAACTGGATGACCACCGCGATGCCCAGTTCGACACTGACCAGTCGAACACTTTTTCGAGCTTCCCGGTTGGGAGAAATCATAGGATCCATGTCACCAGGCCGATCCAAGACAGGATCATTGCAGGATCTGCACGGCAGAAGCCTTGAAGCTCAGGAAAACGGAATGGTTTTCTCGCAGCCCGAGTTGGCTCAGGCTCTGAGGTGTAATGACAACTTTGAAGAGAGTTCTCCCGGTCTCAACCCCAAGATGACAAATGGGGCCGCTGGAGAGAATCTCCCGAACTCGGCCCTCCAGCACATTGAGAGCGGAGGTCGACCGGGGAGCGACAGTCGAAAGAATAATCTCCTGCGGCTGAATCAGGGCGTAGGCTCTTCCCTCTGATTCGGCTACCACGTGAATGTTCACATCTCCAGTCTGAAAGAGCGCTTCGAACGGCTTCTGGTCGGTCGGGTTCTGGCTGTCCTTTTTCCTCAGTGTTCCAGAGAAGATGTTGTCAAGACCCAGAAAAAGAGCGATGTCGGGGCTGGCAGGAGTGCGGAAAACAACCTCTGGATCCCCGGTCTGTACCAGGTTTCCCTCGAGCAGAACCCCGACCCGATCACCGACCTTCAGGCAGTCCTCGAAGTTGTGGGTCACCATCAGGCAAGTGATTTGGAGAGTTGCCTGAACCCGCTTGAAACCCTCTATGACCTGTCTTCGCCCCTGTGGGTCGACGGCGCTGAACGGCTCATCCAGCAGCAACACCCGGGGACGCACCATGAGAGCCCGGGCCAGAGCGACCAGCTGCCGCTGTCCTCCGCTCAACTCCGAGACCCCGCAGTTCACCACCTGCTGGAGCCCCAGAATCTCTACCAGCTGTCGCTGAAGGCCAGCATCGTTCCTGCCAAAGCCAATGTTCCGGGCAGCACTCAGATGGGGAAACAGGTGAGGTGACTGGAAGAGGATTGAGATGCCCCGTGCTTCGGGCGGGACCTGGGAAATGTCCACGCCATTGACCCGGATCTCTCCTTCCTGCAAAGGAAAGAATCCGGCCAGGGTCTGAAGAAGCTGGCTTTTTCCAGCTCCCGTGGGACCCAGCAGGACGAACACCTCGCCCTGGTCTACGTTCATCTCCGGTACACTCAGGGAAAAATGTTTCAAGCTGCGTCTAAAACCACGAACTTCCAGCAATCCATCTGCTCCTGCGTTGCACCGCCCTCAGGCACACAAAGACGACTATGCTCACCCCCACGAGAATCGCGGCTACCGGTAAGGCCGCCCCCAGCCCGTGGGAGGTGAAGCGATCATAGATCAGCACCGAAACCACCTTCGGGTTGTAGACGAGAATGACGATCGCGCCGAATTCGGAGATACTCCTGGCCCACATCATGAGAGCACCGGCCAGCAAGTTGTTCCGCACCATGGGAAGGCTGACGCGGAAGAAAGTACGGGTGGGCCCCAAGCCCAGTGTTCGGGCGGTCCATTCCATCTCTACGGGGATGCTTCTGAATCCCTCCTGGAGCGGGTTGATCAGGAGGGGACTGGCCACGAAGAACATGGCGATCACGATACCCGTCCAGTGCCCCACGGGGGTACCTTCCGATCCCAGTGCTGAGAAGGTCAAGAGCAGAGCGATTCCGGCCACCGGATGAGGAATCACCAGTGGCAGGTCTACCAGTCCCTGAATGAAGTGTCTGGCCGGGAACTCGTAGCGGCTCAACAGGTAGGCCAGGGGAGTTCCCAGCAGAACCCCGAGCAGGGTCGCTGCCAGAGCGCAAGAAAAAGTGAGGCAGATGGCGCTCACAACCTCTCCGTCCAGTAGAGTGCTCCAGACGGCCGCCGGGGAGGTGCCCAGGAACAGGCTCAGAAGGGGCACCACAATGATCAGCAGACAAAGAGCGCTGCAGACAAGCAGAACGGTCCTGGCTAATGAGTTCATAGGACAAACTACCTCTAGCACTAGGAGATGATTTCTCGAACCGGAATTCCAGCATAGCCCAGTCCTCGGAACAATCTCTGAGCTTCGCTGCTGATCAGGAGCTCCAGGAAGCTGGCGGCCGCCGGTCTTGCTGGCCGCAGCAGAGCCACGCCGGCACGAATGGGAGCTCCCTGGATCTCAATCTGGCGCTGTTGATCGTCAGGAGAGGGAATGGCGATGAAAACACGCGCATAGACCTCACCGTAAGCCGCATCCCCAAGCGAGATCTGGGGAGGGAATCTGAGGTAAGGCAGGTTGTTCTGCAGAGCCGTGGAAAGGTAGAGGAAGGCAAAGTCCACCACTCCCACCTGCAACAGAGCAACCAGTTCAGACGACTTGGGACGCATCCAGCGCGGATCCAGGCGGCTTGACAGAGCACGGTACAGGCCGGGGCGATTGTAGTGGATCTCGGCCAGTTTCCACACCAGATGGGTAAAGTAGCCGGCTGGATCACGCGCCGGGTCGGAGACACCGAAGGTGTGAGCGAGCAGATTGGAGTGCCAGTCATCCCGCCACTCACTTTCGATCCAAGCCGCGTTACGGACTCCAGCCAGCACGATCTCGTTTCCGACCAGCTGGTGATAGCGGAGTGCTCGGGCCGGCACGATATACCGATCCAGAAGCCGATGATCGGCCGTCAGCAGAAGGTCGCAGGTCCGGCCCAGGTCCGTCACTTTTCGAATGGCGTCCAGGCTTCCGGAGGACTCCGAGTCGATGCGGATGGTGGGGTGGTTTCCCTCAAAACGCCGAGAAAGCTCCTGGACAAGGCGAGCCAGGCTGCCGGCGTGAAACACCACTACGCGCTCGACGGGAGTTCCACAGGAAGCAGCCGCAGCCGCCACCGGGGTGAGCTTCAGGAAGGTCCGTCGCCGCATTCCCTTATTCTAGTTCTCATCTGGAACGGGCTGCTAGTGTACTGTCCGGAAAGTTCGGGGCGCCTGAACCTGGGTCAAGACTTATGGCGGGCTGCACTAGCTGCTAAGCTAGTGCACTCTTCCAGGAATACGATGACGATTGCACTGTATAATCGGGTCGCGGAGGGCAGAGAAGTTGCTGACGGCTCTGCGCAGCCCTTTTCCCGGGATCTCGATGTCCGATCCGAATCACGAGTCATGGATGGAACTGGCCTTGGCTGAGGCGTCCAAAGCGGCTTGCGCGGACGAGGTGCCGGTGGGAGCCGTGGCAGTCCTGGAGAATCGACTGGTTGCTGCAGACCACAACCGGAGTCGAGAACTCGACGATCCCACTGCCCATGCGGAGATCCTGGTGCTCCGCCAGGCTGGCCGGACGCTTGGTAACTATCGACTGAGCAGCCTCGCCCTGTATGTAACACTGGAGCCATGCTCCATGTGCGCTGGAGCGATGATCTGGGCGCGCATAGAGAACCTGGTCTTTGGCGCCCGGGATCAGAAAGCGGGAGCCGTTGTGTCGAAAGCCTCGCTTCTCGAGAAGGGTCGCTTCAACCACACCGTGCTGTGGCGGGGAGGGGTGCTGGAAGAGGGCTGCCAATCCCTGCTTCAGGGCTTCTTTCGGCAGCTTCGAAGCTGAACACGTTGGCCGCGGCCGAGATCCCTGGAGGAAGCGGTGTTAGGCCTGGGACCCTTTTTCGGCAAGGCTGAAGCGAATTCTTTCGGATTTCCCTCATTTTGTGATCTCGCGCATAAGAGATCTGGCCGTAATCTGGTCCTATTTTAATGCTGAGAGCAATCTAGAGGCTGGAGAGGGCGTCTGAAACCCCCGGGTTTCGGAGAATTGCAGGCTTGCAAGAGAGAGGCAAAATGAAGGGCACAGATCTTCAATTTCTGAGCGAGATCCCACTCTTCGCGGAGTTGTCTCCAGACGAACTAGAACACGTCACGACCCTGTTCGAGGAGAAGCGCTACAAGCGCAACGCCATCCTTTTCTTCGAAGAAGACACCGGGAACTACATGTACGTGGTGAAGTCGGGCCGTGTGAAGGTTTCCCGTGTTCTTCCCAGCGGAAAAGAGATGATCCTGACCTTCCACGACGCCGGCGATTATTTTGGCGAACTCTCCCTGATCGACGGCGGCACCGCCCCGGCTACCGTCACAGCGGTGGTTCCTACCGTGATTCTGGCAATCAACCATCATCGTTTTGCGACGCTGATCCAGAACCCGAAGATCAAGGAAGCCATCCTACGGAACTTGTGTGGCCGGCTTCGGGAAGCCTGGGCTCAGGTCGAGATGCTCAGTTTTCACAACGCCAGCTCCCGGGTTCGCGCCGTCCTCTACCATCTTTGCCAGAGCAAGGGCATTCCTACCATTGACGGCACCATGATCAGCCTGCGCCTCACCCACAAACAGATCGCCGATCTGATCGGAATTTCTCGGGAGACGGCAACCCGGGTCCTGAGCCAGCTGCAGGCGGACGGTCTGGTCCGAGTGCGCGCTCGCCGGTTCGTGGTTGGCGACCCCGAAGAACTCCTCGACCTGATGCTGGTTAGATAGCGTCGCGCCGCGGGCGCGACGGGCTACCGGTTACTGGTTGCTGAAGGTGGAGGGCCGTGTCGAGCAGGTCCGTCTCCCAGAACCCGAGCGCCAGCGAGGGGCCTCATCCCTGGGCCGACCCCGGACACCGTTCCATGGTCGCAGGCCAAAGCGCTGTACGCGAAACGTGGAACGTGGAACGTGGAATTGCTACCCTCCCGTTGATGACCGTCCCTCAAACCTTGCGCTCTCTGCTGATGGCTCTGGTTCTCTGCTGCGTCGGTTGCAGCGCCCCTTCTTCCCAACCCGAGAAACGACCTAACTTCATTTTTCTGCTGGTGGACGACTGGGGCTGGCGTGACGCCGGCGGGCACGGTAGTGATTTCTACCGCACTCCCAACATCGACCAACTCACCTCCCAGAGCCTCAGGTTTACCAGCGGCTACTCGGCATGCACCGTCTGCTCTCCCTCCCGTGCGGCCGTCATGACAGGGATGTATCCCGCCCGACTCAACGTGACGGATTGGATTCCCGGTTACGGTTCACCCTCCCACGCCAAACTGAGTGTCCCGGACTGGACGATGCGCCTGGAGCATCAACACGTCTCCATTGCCGAAGCGCTGAAAGCGGCCGGCTACAAGACGGCCCATGTCGGAAAGTGGCACCTGATGCCGAGACAGCAGCCAGACCTGCAGGAATATTTTCCGGAACATCACGGCTTCGACATCAACATCGGCGGCAACGAGTGGGGGCTGCCGGGAAGCTACTTCCACCCCTATCAAAAGGGGGAGAGACGGGTCTACCCGCTCCCGCCGGGAGGCAAGGAGGGCGATTACCTGACCGACCGGCTCACCGACGAAGCGCTGAAAATCATTGAGAAATGGGCCGAGGAGCCGTTTTTTCTTTACTTCGCCTACTACACCGTTCACACCCCCATTGAAGGCAAACCGGAGCTGGTCGAAGAGTACGAAGCCCGGGTGAACCCCGATGCCCGGCACACGAACCCGGGTTATGCCGCCATGCTTCACAGCCTGGACGAGAGTGTCGCTCGAATCCTGGCAAAACTGAAAGAGCTGGAAATGGAGGACAACACCGTCATCATTATGACCGGGGACAACGGTGGGGCGGCTGGACTACCCTGGATAGACGGCGAGGGCGCACCCACCAATAATGCGCCCCTTCGCGCAGGAAAGGGATCGGTTTATGAGGGGGGTGTCCGGGTTCCAACTCTGCTGCGCTGGCCGGGTGTCACTTCGCCCGGTTCTGTCTCCAGCGAGCCCGTGATGCACATTGATTACTACCCCACGATTCTGGAGATGGCCGGGGTGGAGGGCAATCCAGAACACAACCGCAGTGTCGATGGAGTCAGCCTGGTACCCATTCTGGGGAATCCCTCGAGGGGCCTGGGACGGGAAGCCCTGTTCTGGCACTACCCCCACTACCATGGCGGAGGGGCCACGCCCTACGGAGCCATCCGTGCCGGGGACTGGCGGCTGGTCGAGTTCTACGAGGATAACCGGGTCGAGCTCTACAATCTGACCGAGGACATCGGAGAGACGAACGATCTGGCGGCGACCCGTTCTGGCAGGGTGGAGGAACTGAGAGGCCTGCTCCACGACTGGAGGTTGAAGATGCAGGCTCAGATGCCCACGCCCAACCCCGATTTTCGAATTGAAAATTAAAAATTATTCGCTTTGCTCATTGCGTTTCCTTAGCACGCTTGACTCATTCCTTGAATGTCACTGGGCGAAGTCGATGCACATTGAGCCGCCGACAGTTTGAAGATTGGAAATCAGAACGGCGCGGGGCGTCAGCCGGCCGTTGGACGAGGAAACGGTGAGCTCACGCTGCACCGTTCTGTATTTGTCAACCTGGAACGTGGACCGTGGAATGTGGAACGAAAAAGGTGGCGGTGGGCGCAGTCTGGAGCGAACCCGTCTCTGGCCCGATTTCCCTGTTTTACAGGGAAAAAACAGGGAATTTCGTGGATTCGGCCTCGAATAGGCGGGATCGAAGCCTCCTAACCCACTGATATCATGGGGTTTCAGTTTCGAATTCCCTACGCCACGGAACAGGGAATTTGTTTGGTCGAACAGGGAATTTTCTGGGGGGAACAGGGAAAACCAGTTTGTGGAACAGGGAAGACGCATTGTTGCATAAATCGCTTCGGCACGTCCGCTTGTCTCCGATGGGCCAGGGTGCCAGCATGAGGAATGACGCCGAATCAATACACGTTCCGGTACCGAGTACGCAACTGGTCAGACTACAATCGGGCGCTGATCGCCAGGGGGCGTCTGACCTTTTGGTTCGATGAGGACGCCGTTGCCGCCTGGCGGAACGCCGACCCGCCCAAGGGCCCCGGCGCTCCGAAGGTTTACTCCGACACGGCCATTCAGTGTGCGCTGATATTGAAGTCGGTGTTTCAGCTTAGCCTTCGGTCGACGCAGGGCTTCGTTTCTTCGCTCCTGGAGTTGCTCAGACTCGATCTGCCAGTTCCAGACTACAGCACTCTCAGTAGACGACAGAGTTCCTTGGCGACGTTCTTGACTGTTAGCCCAAGCAGTCGGCCTCGGCACGTGGTTGTGGATGCGACGGGCCTGAGAGTGTACGGCTCGGGTGAATGGCACGTCCGAAAGCATCGACATGGTCGGCACAGAGCCTGGCGTAAGCTGCACCTGGGTGTCGATGAGAGGACGAAAGAGATTGTGGCGGTAGAGGTCACACCGAGCCGGGTCCACGACTGTCGTCTGTTGCCGGCCCTGCTCGATCAGATTCCGGATCGCCTCGTTCAAGTCTCGGGCGACGGGGCCTATGACACGAGGGTCTGTTATCAATCGATACTCGACCGCGAGCCTGTCGCCACCATCCCTCCGCGACGCAGTGCACGGCTGAGTGAAAGTGTGGACCCGCCTGACTGGCGGGCAATGCGGGATGCCCATCTACGAGAAATAAGGAGACTCGGTCGATATGAATGGCGCATCTCCAGTGGTTGCACCCGGCAAAGCCTCGCAGAGAATGCGATGTCGAGGTTCAAGACGCTGTTTGGGCCTAAGCTGGCGGCGCGACGATTCGACAATCAACGGGTCGAGGCCATCATCAAATGTGAGGTGCTGAATCGTATGTCGAGTCGGGGCATGCCTGAGTCGGTGCGAATTCGATAGCATTCAAACAGGACTGGGATCGGTCCGTGACCCGACCGGAATTGTGCAACAACGCGGTTCAAACCAGATCCCTGCGCCGAAAAGGAACGTCTCAACGATAAGCAGGGCGAGCACGAAGAAGCCTAGCGGGGAGTGAACGGCTTGAACCATTCTATGCCGTATCGACAATGAGGATTGCATCCCCGCCATGTTTGGCTCGGTCATGAAGCCCCTACTATAGATCGAGATTCGAGCAGAAGACTCTCATGCTACGCGTGGCGGCTCCGCGGGAGCCGGTCATGTGCGCTGGTTGTGGTGCAACTTTGGCCGACGCCGGTTGGATTGTCTTCTTCATGATCTCTTCAGGATACCAGCCGGCTGCGGCCAACGTTGCACCACAACCCCTTGAAGACCGTTTTTGAAATCCTTTCAACTGACTGGAAAATAGCTACTTGTTCTATTGAAAGGGGATTTTTTCCCGTTTTCACTCCCGCCGCTCTTGCCTTTTGTGAACCCCCCCTCATCCTTTTGGCATCTTACGAACTCGTGCTACTGCTGTCCCGAGGGATACGGGGTCGGCAAGGAGATCAGAGGAGTTTTCTCATGAAGTTCAATGAGTACCCCAGGTGGTGGGTCTTGGTGCTGGTGCTTGGATTCCTGGCGAGTGGTCGATATTGGATGGATCAGCAGGATCAGCGGGTGAAGGATCAGATCTCGGGTCTCCAGCAGGAGAACGAGATGCTGGTCAGGCGAAACGAACAGCTCAGCTACATCAACGGTCTGGCCGTTGAATTTTCGATGGATCCCACCATCGTCACCCTGGTGGATCGCTACTCCCGTGAGTACATGCGGAAGAGCGGACCGGAGTGGAGGCTGGTGAGGACCCCGGAGTTCATGAGCTACATCATGCTGTCCTTGATCTATGTGGAATCCAAGGGGAACACTCACGCCGTGGGCGATGGGGGCAGGGCCCGAGGGCTCACCCAAATATGGGTTTCCACTGCCCAGGACTATGGAGAGGTGACGTCCGAGGCGTTGCATTTGCCGGAGACGAACCTATCCTTCGCCTTTAAGCATTTTCATCAGCTACTCAAGAAGTATCAGGGCAATATCACCTTGACCCTCTACGCCTGGAATCGTGGAAGCCGCAAGGTCGACCGGCTCCTGGAGTACGGTGAGTCGCCTGGAAACGGCTATGCCAGGAAGGTTTACGAGGTGGCCCTGCTCAACAACCGGGAACTGCTGATCGGTACCCCGTGACCCGGGCTCGTCAGATGGCCCGGCATCTACCCATCCCACGCGGGACACGCTTCCCCTTAAGCCGACGGAGTGGATGCTGATTCGGGTGGAATGGGAGTTGCGCTGACCGACAGGGAAGACCGGTGCCATGAGACTCCGCTCTCTGGAAAACCCGGTATGATTCACCTGTGACTCTCGACGATTTCAATCGGTATATCGGTGAGGTCCAGCGGCGATGGACGCTACCCCTCTGGCTTCCGCGCAGCTTCAGAACCGCGGACGACTGGAACCAATGGTCTTCTCACGACGTACGCCCTCGTGCCAGAAACGACCAGGAAACTCAGCTCGAAAACGTCCTCTGCCACCGCCACGCTGTTGTGCTCGGCGACGCGGGCTCTGGCAAATCGATCGTAGCCCGAAAGGCCATCGAACTCGCTGCCCAACAGGGGCTCATCCCGATATTCCTTCCTCTTGCAGCATATGCCGGGGACCTTTCAACGCTGATCCGCCAGCACTCGTCAGATGAAGTGCTGCGGGCAACTGGCATCGAGGGCACACCAACTCACCGTCTCTACATCTTCGATGGGTATGATGAAGTCGCGGTCGGGAGGTTCAACGACCTTGTGGGCGAGATTAATGCACTGGCTCAGGGCGAGCCGGATTCGCGGCATTG
>CBDBGQ010000009.1:0-63867 GCA_965205345.1 Acidobacteriota bacterium
GTTCGGCCCGGACTTCGCAAAAGGATTGAGCGACTTTCTCAACGGCTGGCCGGTGAACTTGAAAGCCGCACCGAGATGACCGGGCCGGTGCATGGAGATTTTCACCATACGAACGTTCTGGTAGACGACTCCAGAATATGGATCATAGATTTGGACGAAATGGCTTACGGTGACCCCTGTGTCGACATTGGGAGATTTCTGGCGTCACTGCGCATACCATCTCTGCGCGCTTTCGGAGCCATCTCCGGCCTTTCCCACGCGCGCGAAATCTTCCTTGAGGAATATTTGAAAAAGGGTCCGGCCCCGCCGCGGCGGATTCGTTTGTTTGAAGCAGCCTCGTTAATGATTTCGGCTGGCTCTGCCTTCCGAATCCAAAGGCCCAATTGGGAGGAAGAGATTGGCCTGTTAGTCGGAGAAGCAGAACGGGTTCTCGAATCCGCAAAACCAGGTAGAGCGTCCAGGATTCCGAGGGAGATTAAGAAAGCCTACGGCTTGAGCTTCGAAGAGAGAATACGGTGGGCCGGTGAAACCACTTATATGCAGGCGACGTTGGATCCTTTTGTCCAGGCTACCTGGGAGGCTCGAGTGACCTCGTGCAAGATCTCCACACCCCGCAAGGGAGGTTCCGGAGTATGGGTGGAGTACCAACTGGCTGGTCAGCGACATCAGAAAGTCTGGAAGGCGCGAGTCCGCGGGCTTGTCTTGAAAAAAGGGGGAGGCCGAGCTACTTTCAACCGCTTAAGTTCCATTCGAGAATGGCTGGATGGAGAAAAGGAAGCGCTGCTCCTTCCCCGACCTCTAGCCTACCTGCACTATCTGAAGCTGCTGGTTGTCGAGGCGCTGAGAGGAGAGAGGTTGTCTTCCATGCTCGAACACCCTCAAGGTGTAGAGGCTGCAGCAAGACTGGGTAAAGCCCTGGCGATCTTTCAGCAAGCTCCCCTGGAAGGATGTAAGCTACACTCCTTCGAAAGAGAGCTTCTTCACCTTGGGCAGAGGGTTGATCAGCTTGGCGAAGAACTGCTCGAGCTTTTCCCGCAAGCTCAGGAGTTTGCTTCGCAACTCCTCCTCAAGAACCGGACACTACCCCAAAGAGGTTCTCCAAGGCTGCAGCACCTGACCCCCCATCGCGTTCTCTGTATAAACAACAGAATTGCCGTGGGAGAAGTAGAAAAGATCAGATTTGCACATCCCTTCCTGGATGTCGGTCACTTCACGGCCCAGCTGACACTCGCAGGTATCCGTAAGAAGAACAGACCGGACCCAATCAGCCGGGTTACCGACCGTTTCCTTGAAGCCTACGAGTCCGCATCCAACTTCGAGCTCGATGGTCTGCCTGTTTTTAGAGCAGCCGCTCTCTTCCGGCTGGCCTGTATCGAGCTGAAAAAGGGCTGCAAACCCGAGGTAGCTGGGAAGATGTTGAAGTACGCTGAACAGATTCTGGAGAGAGCTGAGTGAAGGGTTCACAGAGTCGGATCGAGGACTCAAGGCGTGGACCGTTGAGAGTTAACTGGGACTTGTGCCGGACTATCGCCGCAAGGTGCCGTGGCAAGACAGGTATAGTAAGCGATCACGCCGCGGAGTTGGCGGAGCTGATCCGAAGCCGACATCCCGAGTCTTCTACCATCTCTGTCTTGAACAGCAAAGGTCTGCCGGCTGAATCATTTGACACTCTGATCCTTGTGGAAACACTGGAGCGCATCCCTGCCCAGAACCGGCCCGAGTTGCTCAAACGGTGCTGGAATCTGGTCAGGAAAGGCGGACGTCTGATCGTTGTTGTACCGAATTCGTCCGCCTTGCTGGGCCCTGAAAAAAAGGATGCATTTGAACCAAAGAGCCTCAGAAAACTACTCAGACCATTGGCCCGTCCCAAACTGCTCACGACGCAACCTTTCATGTGGCTCGTGATGCTTGTCTACAGACCCAGCAGTGCTAGGCCCAGAATCAACCGAAACGAACGCAACAGATTTCGCGTGACTGCAAAGCTCTGTCGCGGCCGAGTGATCGAACTGGGCTGCGGAGAAGGACATCTTTCGAATCTTGTTCATCGGAGGGGCCATGAAGTTGTCGGTGTGGACTTGAGCGAGGCCAAGATCAGACGAGCTCGGGTACTCTACCCTGGCATCGATTTTCTTGCCAACGATATTCGGAACATCTCCCTGCCGCGAGAAAGTTTTGACACTGTGATCCTGGCCGAAGTACTGGAACACGTCCCTGAAGATGTGGGATCAGAGATTCTAAGAATAGGTTGGGAGTTGGTGCGCCCTGGCGGTCGCTTTATTGTCAGTGTACCGAACGAGAACTGCATCCCACACCCGCATCACGTTCGGCAGTTTAGCAAGAGGGACCTTGCAGGCATCCTGGAGACACTTGGGAAGCCAAAGTTAGTGGTGGAACAGCCATTTCAGTGGCTTCTGATGCGTGTACAGAAGAGATCCACGCCCGAAGCCTCTTCCACTGGGCAGCTTCAGTAGCCGGTTTTTCGCGGCAAGCGGAAAGCCTACGGGAACTTATGAACTTCCCGGACAGCACACTAGGAGTGCAGCCCGCCACAAGTCTTGACCCAGGTTCAGGCGCCCCTCCCCGCCGCTGGCGTTGTTGCGTGATGGGCGCCGTCTACCCGCCGCCGCCCGTCTCGCTCGCCATATCGCATGATATGACTCGCTCCCGACGCCTAGCCAGCGACGACGATTGACGCGCTGACCCTGGATCAAAACTTATGGCGAGATGCACTAGAAGAAGAACTGTAAAAAGGGTTGCCAATAAAAGGCTTGTGGGGAATCACCCTCGAAAGCGGGGCCGGCAAGAAACCAACCCATGAGAAGGCTGATATCGAAGCTGTTCATTATACGGTAGCCGAAAATCACATCGAGGCCTTCTCCCAGCCTGGGATCCAGACCTGTCGGTCGGATATCAAGGTCTGAGTCGCCCAACTCTCGGCTGGGTACTGTCTGCCGATAATTATGGTAGGCGAAATTGACAGACCACGACTTGGATGGACGTATTCCGAAGTCAAATGTGCCGACTCGCAGGTTAAACAACTCGGGCTCCATCAGAACCCCGTAATAATGGTAGCGTTTGAGCCCAACGATGCGATAGGTGTTGTCGTTAAGCCGTGTTTGGCGAAAGTTACCGTCAATTCCGTCGTCAAAGTCGTTATCGCCCGAAGCGAAAGCATAACTGAGTGCAGCGTTGTTGCATGGATCGGGGCGGAGATGGAATTCGCCCTTTCCCAAGCGGTAGCGTCAGGCGACACGTTCGAACACAGGCCGTCCGAGTGCGGTCATTGTGTTCAGGACTTTCTGGCCGACCTGGATCTCCGTGATCTGCCTGGAGAAGCTGCGGGGTCTGGGGCCGATGACGCTCTTCCACCGGCCGATCTGCGTTTCTATCCGGCTGCGCTGGTTGTACCCTGTGGCCGCCTGCCAGGCCATGCGGCCGTTGCTGCGGATCTGGGCAATATGGCGATCCCGAACGGTTGGATCCCGCGCCGATTGCGGTCGGATCACTGCGTTCTTTGGCGGCGGTATAACCACATCCAGGGTCTCCCCATACCGTTCCCTCAGCAGATCCCGTGTGGACGCTCCATCATAGGCGCCGTCCGCCAGAAAGCCCGTGACCGGGGCATCGAGTTGATCCAGGAGCCCGGGTAAGGCGGTGCTGTCTCCAACGTCATCGTGAGTCAGATTGGCGCAAACAATCGCACCGCTATGGAGGTCCAGTCCGAGGTGGAGTTTGCGCCAGCGGCGGCGTATTCCCCTGGTTTTATGCTTCTGCGCGAGCCATTCCCCTTCGCCGAAGATCTTGAGGCCGGTACTGTCCACCACCAGATGGACAGGCACAGACCCGGCTTGCCTCATCACCTGCGCGATGCTCAAGCCGTTTGCGCGACGCGACAGTGTGGAGAAGTCCGGCACCCGTATATCCAGCCCCATGAGCGTGCCAATGGAACCCATCAGCCCCTGCGTTTGTCGCAACCCAAGCCGATACGCCGTGCGCAGCGTCAGGCATGTCTCGATAGCCAGATCCGAGTATCTCCGCTGGCCACCCCGTGACGTGCGGCGCGGCGCGCGCCACACACTTTGAGCCTCATCACTGACCCAAATCGTCAGATCACCCCGCTGGCGCAGGCTCTCGTTATATTCCGCCCAGTTGATCACCTGATACTGCGCCTTATCAAACTTGTGCCGTCGGGCTGCGTTGAACTTATGTGGCATCTAGGTTATCCCCGGTGTTGAAAAACACGATGATAAGGCATCCTTCGGGATGATCCATGCAACAAGGTCCCTTGTCAGCAGTTTTTTCTTTTGCTGTTCAGGAGGAGATCCTTCTTCACAATCCGGTTCTGGCGGTGAAAAAACCGAAGTTGAAACGGGTGCGTCCGAATTACACCCCGACCAGGCAGGAGCTTCTCAAGATTCTCAACGTGCTGCCGGTTGAATCCCGTAGATTCTTTCTGGCGCTCTGTAACACAGGCCGTAGGATTGGTGAGCTCCGTCAGGCCAATATCCAGGATGCTGACCTCGAAAATGGACAGCTTCACGTTACTCGGAAAGGCGGGAAGCGGGATACGATCCCGATGAACGATACGCTGAAAGCCTGTCTCGAGGAGGAGCTTTCAGCTCGGGAGATTCTCTCACCTGGTGATCCCTTGTTTCTCAATCGGTACGGGAAGCGTTACCGGTCCATTCGGGGAGCGCTCACGACCGCCTGTAAGCGAATTGGTGTTCGACACTGCACTCATCATTCATTGAGACACGCCTCCGCCACGATTTTGCACGACCAGGGCGAGGACGTTGGCACAATCTCCAAGCTGCTGGGCCATACCAATCCGACCGTGACCCAGAACATCAATATCGAATGGAAGGATGCGAAGGTCAAGGAGGCTGCCGAGAAGGTGTCGATCGGAAAAGTGCAAAAAAAGTGCAAAGAGAGAGATTCGGCCTAACTCACCGGCACCATTTCCCTCTGAAAGTGGTGCCCAGGGTGGGACTCGAACCCACACGGGCCTACGGCCCCCAGGATTTTAAGTCCTGTGCGTCTACCAATTCCGCCACCCGGGCACGGGAAGCCTAATGATTCTCTATCAAGAGTTTAGCAAAATCAAAAAAAGGCCAGGCTTCTGTCATCCGACAGCCTTTAGATTACGGCTTGGCTCCTTTTGGTTCCTTTTCGACTCGCCCTATCTCGAACCCTTCCGCCACCTCCATCAGACGCCCCCTCGGGCCAAAAGAGCCAGCAAGGACTGGCTCTCGTCATCGAGTTGCATGGAGTGAGTTTCCCGCGTGCACAATGTGGGCATAAGTCGATTGAGTTTACAAACGGCCTACTCCAGAGTTGGAAGCCTGCTGCAACCAGGGTTCCGAATCAGCACAAGAAGAGGCACACGGAGAGGGGCGCAGAAAATGCCCTACGCGCTTTCAACAAACTCTACAGGGCAGTCAAGAACCGCAAGCAGACGGACCTTGTTGCATGGATCATCCCGAAGGATGCCTTATCATCGTGTTTTTCAACACCGGGGATAACCTAGATGCCACATAAGTTCAACGCAGCCCGACGGCACAAGTTTGATAAGGCGCAGTACCGGGTGATCAACTGGGCGGAATATAACGAGAGCCTGCGCCAGCGGGGTGATCTGACGATTTGGGTCAGTGATGAGGCTCAAAGTGTGTGGCGCGCGCCGCGCCGCACGTCACGGGGTGGCCAGCGGAGATACTCGGATCTGGCTATCGAGACATGCCTGACGCTGCGCACGGCGTATCGGCTTGGGTTGCGACAAACGCAGGGGCTGATGGGTTCCATTGGCACGCTCATGGGGCTGGATATACGGGTGCCGGACTTCTCCACACTGTCGCGTCGCGCAAACGGCTTGAGCATCGCGCAGGTGATGAGGCAAGCCGGGTCTGTGCCTGTCCATCTGGTGGTGGACAGTACCGGCCTCAAGATCTTCGGCGAAGGGGAATGGCTCGCGCAGAAGCATAAAACCAGGGGAATACGCCGCCGCTGGCGCAAACTCCACCTCGGACTGGACCTCCATAGCGGTGCGATTGTTTGCGCCAATCTGACTCACGATGACGTTGGAGACAGCACCGCCTTACCCGGGCTCCTGGATCAACTCGATGCCCCGGTCACGGGCTTTCTGGCGGACGGCGCCTATGATGGAGCGTCCACACGGGATCTGCTGAGGGAACGGTATGGGGAGACCCTGGATGTGGTTATACCGCCGCCAAAGAACGCAGTGATCCGACCGCAATCGGCGCGGGATCCAACCGTTCGGGATCGCCATATTGCCCAGATCCGCAGCAACGGCCGCATGGCCTGGCAGGCGGCCACAGGGTACAACCAGCGCAGCCGGATAGAAACGCAGATCGGCCGGTGGAAGAGCGTCATCGGCCCCAGACTCAGATCCCGCAGCTTCTCCAGGCAGATCACGGAGATCCAGGTCGGCCAGAAAGTCCTGAACACAATGACCGCACTCGGACGGCCTGTGTTCGAACGTGTCGCCTGACGCTACCGCTTGGGAAAGGGCGAATTCCATCTCCGCCCCGATCCATGCAACAACGCTCACCCGGGACAGCTTATGATGAATACGGGTGTGCCCACCTTTGGCCGTTCCTCGATGGGGTCATGGGTCAACTACGGGCTCGGGAGCGAGTCGGAAAGCCTCCCTGGTTACGTGGTGCTGACGGCGGGCCGGGGAACCAGCGGCGGGGCCTCCAACTGGGCGAGCGGGTTTTTGCCCTCAAACTACCAGGGTGTTCTTTTCCGCAACCAGGGAGACCCGGTCCTGAATCTCACTGATCCGGATGGGCTGCCCCACCAGTGCCAGAGGCTGGGGTTGGACCGTCTTCGCCAGCTCAACGAAGCGCACTACGAGGAGACCCTGGACCCGGAAATCCTGGCCCGGATCGCCTCATACGAGCTGGCCTTCCGGATGCAGGCATCGGCCCCCGAGCTCATCGATCTCTCGGGTGAAAGTGAGAAAACGCTGGAGATGTATGGCGTCAATCGCAGCGAAGAGGGCTGGAGTCAAGCCAAGGATAATCCAGGCTACAGGCCCGGAGTCTTTTCTACCTTCTCTCGCAATTGCCTCCTGGCCCGGCGCCTGGTGGAGCGGGGGGTGCGCTTCGTCAACATCTACCATGCTTCCTGGGACCACCACAGCGACCTGGACACGGGCCTGGCCTTCAACTGCATGATGTGTGATCAGCCCGTCGCCGCCCTTCTGAAGGACCTCGAACAGCGGGGTCTGCTGGACAGCACTCTGGTGATCTGGGGGGGCGAGTTCGGGCGGACTCCCCTGGGGGAGAACCGGGTGGGGCAGAAGCCCAACACGGGCAGGGACCACCACCCCTTCGCCTTCTCCATGTTTATGGCCGGCGGGGGGATCAAGGGAGGACAGGTGTTGGGAAAGACGGACGATATCGGCTGGAATCCGGTGGAGGACCCGATCCACATCAACGACTTTCACGCCACCATCCTGCACCTGTTTGGTCTTGATCATCTGCGTCTCACGCACCGCTTCCAGGGGCGCGACTTTCGCCTGACCGACGTGGGTGGAAAGGTAGTGGAAAAGCTGCTGGCTTGATGTAGCCGGCTCTTCACTTCGCCTGTCTTCAAACTCAATGGTGTGTGCGGGAAGGAAGGGCCTTTGGGGGAAGCAAATGAAAGGCCCCTGCCCTTCCAGGTGAACCAGCAGGTGCCGAGTACGCCGAAGGCGAAAGCAGCCAGGAGGTTCACTTCTGGCCCGATGATCCACAGCAACGCCCCGCCAAACGCTGCGACCGAGACGACCACGTCACGCATCAGATAATACAACCCGAACATCCCAGCTTTACGGTCCTTTGGGGCCAAGTCCATGATGAGTGCTTTGCGAGTGGGTTCGCCGAACTCCTTCAGCCCACGAAGAACAAATACCGCTACCAGTGGCCAGAAAGATCGGCAAAACAACAGCGCCAGGGGAAACAGTGTGAAGAATACGAAGGTCATCTGGACGAACGGCTTTTTCTGGCCGCGATCGGCAAGGTAGGCCACTGGTACGTAAATAAGAACAGCGGTGGCCATTTCTACGGTTGTCAGAACACCAAACTGCACGCCCGACACAGGCATGGCGATCACCTCCATGCTCCAGATCACCACAAAGGCGTAAGGAATTTGCTCGCAGAAACGGATGAGGATGTCGGAGATGAGTAAATTCCGTAGTTCCGGGGTCATTACCCTCAGGAGTCGAAGTGGGTTTTTCTCTGCTTGCGATCTTGTGGTTCGAACATCTTTGTCGTTGCTATCGTCTTCAATCAGGAGTTGCTGCATGACGGCAGCTACTACTGCCATGGCGAGCGCCCCGATGAAAGCGATACGGATGCCGGCAACGCGACCCCAGATGTCGATGCACGTTCCGCCTACAATTGGACCCAGAGCCATAGGGAAGCGGCGCACCAGCGAGTGCATCGTTACGCCCATCGTGCGCCTGTTTTCAGGAAGCACCTCGGCAACCAGTCCCATCGTGGCGGGAAGCGAAATAGCCGTCCAGCTCAGAAACAGGACCGCGCCAGCGATGACCGCCTGCCAGGCAGGGATCAGGATGACAACTACAAACCCTGCCATGGCAAGAAGGTTGAAAACCAGCAGTGCCCTCTTGGTACCTAGTCGATCGGCAAGATATCCACCGGGGAAGGAGTAGAGAGCCGACAACAGGTTGTCCATGCCGTTCAGCAGACCGACTGAAATCGCACCGCCGCCCAGTGCCATAAGGTAAATGGGGAGAAACCGCTCCGCCATCCTCTCTCCCATGCCGACGAAGACAACCATGGCCAACAACCCGACAAGGCTTTTGTGTAGGCTTAGAAACTTCTTAACCTGACGAAATGTGGTCATGCAATTCCGAACCTACACCTACAATGTTTTCACTGCGTTGGGGAGCAGAAGCCCTCAAGCTCACATGTAGTACGCACCTGGAGGGAAAGTGCTCGGGAAGGACGGTTTCGCTGGGGATTCCGCGCTGCTACCATAACTGTCATTTGTGTTTTCGACTTTCCAGTCAAACATACGGAAACCTGGGTCACTGGAATGGAAATGTCAAGCGCCAGTACGGTCGTTGATTTACTTCAACGAGGAGACGATGCAGCAGTTGCCATCTCCGCGCCAGGCAGCGATCCACTTACATTTTCGGCACTGCGCGCTCACATCGCCGCAACCGTAACGACATTGAACCAGTTGGGCGTCGGGCGTAACGACCCCGTAGCGATCGTGCTGCCCAACGGACCGGAAATGGCATCTGCCTTCGTCGCCATCAGCGCCGGAGCCACAACGGCACCTCTGAATCCTGCCTACAAAGACGACGAATTCGAGTTTTACCTTTCCGACTTGTGTGCCAAGCTGTTGATCGTCGAATCGGGTAGCGATTCACCAGCTCGCGCTGCAGCCGCCAAACTCGGAATCACGGTCGCGGAATTGACGCCGAACAATGACCCGGCCGGCTTGTTTCAACTCACAGGCGATCCTGTGGCGGACGCACCGCAGCGGGGCGGAAACGCGACGGCCGACGACATCGCGCTGGTACTCCACACTTCCGGCACTACGTCGCGCCCAAAGATCGTCCCTTTGACCCAGGCCAATATCTGCGCGACGGCGGCACATGTTCAAGAAACACTGGCCCTGACTCCCGAGGATTGTTGCTTGAATGTCATGCCGTTGTTCCACATTCATGGTCTCATGGCGGCCGTATTGAGTTCGCTGGGAGCGGGAGCTTCGATCTTTTGTTCGCCGGGGTTCAACGCGCTGAAGTTCTTCGCCTGGATGAAGGAGGCCAACCCGAGTTGGTATACGGCCGTGCCGACAATGCACCAGGCAATCCTGGCACGCGCTGCTCGCAACCGTGAGGTCATCGAAACGGGTCGGCTGCGACTGATCCGTTCCTCATCCGCATCCTTACCGCCGCAAGTCATGAGAGAGCTGGAAGAGACATTCGATGCGCCCGTGATTGAGTCCTACGGGATGACGGAAGCGGCTCATCAGATGACCAGTAACCCATTGCCACCGCGCCAGCGCAAGGCCGGTACGGTTGGCGTTGCCGCGGGTCCGGAAGTCTCGATCATCGACGAAGACGGCAATCTGCTCGCCCCAGGAAGCACTGGAGAAGTCGTCATCCGCGGACCCAACGTCACCAGCGGCTATCAAAACAATCCAGATGCCAATGCGACCGCGTTTACGGGCGGTTGGCTCCGAACGGGCGACCAAGGGATCATCGACGAAGATGGCTACCTGACAATCACCGGGCGACTGAAAGAGATCATCAATCGGGGAGGCGAGAAGATTTCGCCTCGCGAGGTTGACGAAGTGCTCCTAGATCATCCGGCGGTGGCCCAAGCGGTAACGTTCGCGATGCCCCACGACAAGCTGGGCGAAGTAGTGGCGGCGGCACTCGTCCTGAGCGAGGGCTCCGGCCTCACCGAGAACGACATTCGAGACTTTGCTCGCAGTCGGTTGGCCGATTTCAAGGTGCCGCGGCGTGTGGTTTTCCTGGAAGCGATTCCAAAAGGTCCAACTGGCAAGTTACAGCGCATCGGACTGGCCGAAAAGTTGGGACTCGTGTGCTGTCCGGGAAGTCCGCGGGGTCAAACCTGAACACTTCCCACACCGGGGATAGATATGAAAATCTGTATCTACGGCGCCGGTTCAATCGGGGGTTATCTGGGAGCACAACTGGCGTTGGCCGATTTCGAGGTTACGCTGATCGCTCGTGGACCTCATCTGCAGGCCATGCGGGCTGGCGGGCTGACGCTGTTGATTGGTGACCAGAAAAAGGTGGTCCGTGTTGCTTGTACAGATGACCCGGCCGAAGTCGGCCCGCAGGATTATGTCATCGTCACTCTCAAGTCGCACTCCGTTTCATTCGTTGTGGACAAGATGGCGCCGCTGCTCGGTTCGGATACCGCAATCATTACAGCCCAGAACGGGGTCCCGTGGTGGTACTTCTACAAGCTCAGCGGCCCCTGGGAAAACCATCGGTTAGAGATCGCGGATCCGGGTGGGCGGATTTGGGCGGCGCTGAGCCCAGAGCGGGCGATCGGCTGCGTCGTCTACCCATCGTGTGAAATCGTTGACCCTGGCGTGATCAAGCATGTCTCGGGGAATCGCTTTATGCTGGGCGAGCCAGACGGGTCGAAATCCGAGCGCGCCCTGGCCCTCAGCCAGGCTTTAACAACGGCCGGTTTCAAGGCACCCGTTCGTCCGCGAATTCGCGACGACATCTGGTTAAAACTTTGGGGAAACGTCAGCTTCAATCCTGTCAGTGTACTGACGCTTGCCACTTTGGAACAAATCTGTGGAGATCCGAGCGTCCGTGGAGTTGTCCGAGATATGATGCTGGAAGCAGAAGCGGTGGGCAAAGAACTTGGAGTCAAGTTTAAAGTGGGTGTGGAAACTCGTATCGGCTGGGCTGCCGACGTTGGTGCTCATAAGACATCGATGCTGCAAGATCTCCAGTTGGGTCGACCGATGGAGATCGACGCCCTGGTCGGCGCTTTGTCCGAGATGGGTCGTCTAGTCGGCGTTGCAACGCCGGCCATCGACGTGGTGCTCGCGCTGGTCAGGTTGAGGGCTCAGATCGCAGGGTAGCCGAACTCGCCAGAGTTTGGCCTTTCAACCCGCACCATTACCAAATTCTGGCAAATTCGGCTACGTGTTGACGATGTCCGACGACACCACCCAAACCGCAGCAGCGGCCAACGCCAAAGAACTGGAAAACCTTGAGCTTCCCGCGATTGGCCCACTGGCCCTGCTCAGACACTTTGGGCCAGGCATGATCCTGATGATGACGGGGATCGGGACCAGCCATCTTGTCACTGCGCCGGTCGCCGGCGGACGATTCGAATATGCTCTGCTCTGGTGTATCCCCGTTGCCTACGTGTTCAAGTACTACGGCTTTGAAATGGCGTTCCGATTCACTCATGCCACCGGCCGAAGCATGCTGGACGCCTACGCCACAGCTCGGCTGAAGTGGCCACTTTGGTATGTCTTGATCACCACGCTGCTTCAGTGCGCGATCGGACAAGCAGGACGACTGATCGCCGCAGCCGCAGTCCTCGATTACTTTTTCGCCACATTCTTGGGCGTCTATATTCAAACCTGGATGTACGGACTGGTGCTGGGAGCGATCTCCGTCGTAATCATCCTGCGGGGCAAATATTCCGCGCTGGAGTTAGTCGCCAAAGTCTCGGCGGGAATCCTGTTCCTGTCAGCCTTGGCAGTATTCTGCGTCAAACCGGCTCCGCTGTCGTCGCTGCAGCACTTCTTGGTGTTCGACGCTCCTGTCGGTTCGTGGTTGATTATTGCGGGCTTCCTGGGCCTGCTACCGACAGGACTCGATGTATCCCTTCAGGCATCCGAGTGGGGAAAAGCAAAAAAAGTGGGAACCTGTCGCATTAGGAAGCAGCTTGAAGCGGATGGATTGGCGACGTCCTCATTTGATCCCTTGACTTCGCCGAAGGAGGACCTCTCGGTCGACACCCACAAATTGACGCCTCATACCCGTGACTATTGTCGTCGCTGGTTCACCATTGGTTTATGGGACTTTCGCATCGGGCATGGCATCTCGTTCTTGATCGCCTGCATCTTCCTGTTGTTAGCTGCAGCTTGGATCTATCCTAGCCAGGTTGAGGGCAGAGCCGTCATGGGCGAAATCGCCAATATCTTCACGCGCAGCGTGGGTGCCTGGATGATGATTATCTTCCTGGTAGGCGCTTTCGCTGCGACTTTCTCGACGGCCTTCAATTACTTTGACGGTTGGCCGCGTGTCGTCGCCGTGTGTTGCCGAAATACTTTTCCCGCGACAGCGAGTCTCCAAGGGTTCACTTCGGACGAATTGACACCGCGGCATCGAAAGACATGGTATTCCGAATACAATCTCTATCGAGCCACGATGTTTTTTTCTTTGATCGCCGCGGTGGCGATCATCGCCGGTGTGCCCAGGCCCGTGTGGTTAGTGCTGATCGCTTCCGCGTTGGCGTTTTTTATCGCCCCGGTTATCTTTTTCCTGAATCTTTACTACTGTCTGACCGTCATACCCAAAACCGACGGGACTTTCTATCCATCTACCATCACGGTCTGGCTCAGCGGGATCAGTTTTCTGGTCTTTACCGGGTTGAGCGGGATTTTGATTCTGGCCCGAGTGTTTAACATCCAGCTATTTGGGTAGTCGGCCCACCTTGCTACATAGAGCGATAGCCCCGCTGCTGCGAAAAACCCGACTCTGGTCTGTTGATGTCTCCGCTGTAGTGGTCCAGCGATCTTTATGGTGAACTCGACCGGTGGTGGATGCCGATTCAAGCCAGCGGGCGACTGTGCCCCCGACCGTGATCCGGTGATGCTGACTGGGGAATCCACCGATGCTGGCCGAAGGCGAGGTGAAACAGGTAGGATCTGTGCGCGAAAGGTGGCTGATGGCGGTGCACGAAAAACAACTTGTAGTCCCTCCCAGGGCTTTGACTTCCGGCAATCCCCTCCGATGGCTCCGCTTTTTTGGCCCCGGCGCGATCATCGCTTCCCTGAATCTGGGCAGCGGTGAGACGCTTTTTTCATCCCGAGGGGGCGCCATTTTTGGATACAGGATCCTGTGGGTCTTTCTAATTGTGGCGCTGTTGAAATGGGTGTTGACCTACTCCAGTATGCGCCACATGATCCTGAGCGGAGCACATCCCTTTGAAAGATGGAGCCGGATCCGCGGTCCGCGAGGCTGGTTCCCGCTCTTCATGTTTATTATTGCCGTACTTTCTTATCCGCTCTGGTTTTCCTTCCTGGCGGGGCTGCTTGGCACCATCTGTGCCTGGATGTTTGGATTCAGTGACCACTACGTCTGGGCGACGGTCTTCATGGCGGCCGCCTTTGTGCTGCTCACTATTGGCGGCTATCAATTCTTCGAAAAAGCACAGATGATCATCCTGGGTTTGACCGCCGGCTGCATGGTGGTGGCGACATTTTATGTTCGGCCGGACTGGTTTTCCGTCCTCAAGGGAGCTGTCCTGCCCCAGGCGATGGCTTATCCCGATTGGCTGCCGGAAAAGCTTCCCCAGTTTCGACTCCGTTCGGTCTGGGTGGAAGTCCTTGTCTACGTCTCGGCCATTGGCGGCACCACATACGACTATTTAGGCTATACCTCTTTCATGCGAGACAAGAGGTGGGGGTGGAGTCACCTGGGTCTTGCCAGTTCAAGAGACCTCGAGCAAACAGCAGAGCAGCCCCATCATCCGGCCCGAATCTGGCTGCGGGCGGCACTAACGGATACGGCGGCCAGTTTCTTCATGATTGTCCTTCTTTCGAGCTGCTTCGTTATCCTCGGAACCGTCATTCTGCAACCCATTCAACAGGTGCCCGAAGGAACGGATTTGTTGAACCACCAGGCTTCCTTTTTAACAACTCTCAGCCCCTGGTTATTGCCCCTTTACAAGCTGGCAATCTTCCTGACTTTCTTCGGGAGCATTTACGGAGTACCCGAACTGGCCTTCCGTGTCGTCTATGAGTATCTGAATACTCTGCCGCGCTGGGAGGGTCGATTGCCGGTTCAGAAGATCCGCTGGGCCGTGATCGTCTGGTGTATGGGTGGCGGGTTGGTCGTTCTCTGGGCGAGCCGCGCCTTCCCCGAGGTACAGCTGGTAGATATTGTGACTCCTGCTGCGATTTATACGGGCGTACTGACCTGTGGTTTCTACTGTCTGGCGAATCCCTGGATGGACCGCCGTTTTCTTCCGCCTGGTTTAAGAATGCCGACTCCACTGGCACTTCTGAATATCGTCTCGGGAATCATCTTTGTGGCCCTGGGCCTCAAGGCGCTCTGGGACTATGGTCAAGTCGGCGCCTTCCTCACTTTTTCGGCGATCCTTTTGGCTTGTATTTTCCTGGCCTCCCAACTTCGCTTTCTGCATCGTCGCCCGACCCGGGAGGGCTCTTTCAAGTTGAGCGGCCGGCGGCGATAATCACTCGATGAAATCACTCTATCGAGGTCATCGCTTCCCGGCTGAAATCATCAGAATTATACTGGTCAGTAGACTCATAGTCAGCAGCCAATGGATAGGACGCAATTTTTAGCCGAATTAATATCCTTGTTTCCTGCCTTCGAGAACTACTGGTCTGAGGAAGATATTCATAGGGAAACTGATGGCTCATACACTGCACATGGTTTGCTTTCTTCCTTTTTTCATTTCTACCAGGATGAATACCCTAAGGTTGGTGACGAAACGGTGAAGATTTCCGCTTTTAGAATAGAGGCCATTGTGGCAGCCGACCCTCATGACAAATCCAACGTTGCCAATGCCATCTGTACTAGTTTTCTCGAATTAATCGATGAAAATAGGGAGGGTAAACTACTTGAATCTCACCTGGGTGAGGAGTGCAAAAGATTTCTCAATGCGATGCGTGGGCTGCTCTGAGCATCAGTGATTTCAGGGGCTATGAGGTTTTTGGCAGGCACAGGGCGGTCACTAGCTCAATCGGACGCCGAAATCGGAGCAGACCTCAGCGGGCCTGCTTTTCAAAGTATTCCCTGGCGCTGCCAATCGCCTCCAGCAGCTGGGATCGATTCC
This sequence comes from Acidobacteriota bacterium, assembly GCA_965205345.1. GTDB lineage: Bacteria > Acidobacteriota > UBA6911 > RPQK01 > CBDAPI01 > CBDAPI01. Next base: position 15,573 of record CBDBGQ010000009.1, read on the forward strand.
GGATGAGATGCTCAGCATCCACCCCGTCCGGCGCCACCACGATCTTAGAGTCGCCCAGCGTCTGGATTTCGGTCAAGACCCGCTTCTCCAGTTCATCCAGACGCCCGATCCAGGCCCTGGCCAGTGTCCTGTCTTTTGGTCCCTCGGCCAGTTTGGGAGCACCTTTTACCTCGACGTAGACCGGAGCCGTGTGAGCCAGCGAGGGGAAAGGGTGTTTCTCCAGCCGCTTGGATCCATAGGCCCGGAGAGCGAACCAGGCAGCTTCACTGACTCGATGCTCAAATCCACAACTGATTTCCGTATCGTCCTTTTCTCGGTAGAACGTTCTCAGAATCTCTCCGTTTTGAATCACCTCCAGCCTGGTCACCTCGTCCCGCTGCGGATCGAACCCGACGGCTCCTTCCAGGCGGACCATGCCCGGTCCCTCCAGAACCAGTGACTCGCCCATCTCATGCCCGTTCACCTGGAACTCGAGAACGGGGCCGTTGGTGACGAAAGTCCGTCCCTTGCGGATCCCCTCCAGCCATGACTGGTAGGAAAGAGGGCCTTCCACCTTCGTATAGAATCGTTCCCGTCCCGGAAGGCTGGGACCGACAGGGTAGTCTGTTCCGGCGATGGGAGTCATCCGAAAGCCGGTGTTGAGAATCTCGTACCATATCTTGTACTTGCCCCTGCCAAACTGAAGTACCTCCACAAAGTCCACGAGCCCCCCCGGCAGGTCGAGGCCCAGCCCGGTGGGGGCCCCGAACCACTCGGCGTAATCGGCGTAGCCTTTCAGCCCTCCCTGACGCCGTGCCTCCTCCCAGAAGAGTCTGTAAATCACATATGACTCGGGGAAGTGAATCGCTGAAGAAGCTCCCAGGATAATCGTGTGGCCCAGGAAATGGGTACGAGGATTCTCCTGTCCCGCCGCTACAATCGTGTCGCCCTCCCGGTAGATCCCTTCTTCGCCCATTGCATACTGGATGGCGCTGTGGAATCGATACAAATTGCCCCACTGGAGCAGGTTGGCGACATGAATGTCCTCGGCTTTCATCCATTGGGCGATCAAAGGGTTCAACTCCGGGTGGGGCCGATGGATATGCAGGTGCCCGTCGGCTCCGTACCAGCCCTTTGCGGGCAGATCAGTCCATCGAGTCAGCTTCAACTCTTCTTGGGTGACTTCCCCGGCCTCAACAGCAACCTTGCGCCGCTCCATTCGGTATTCGATTCCCTTGACCGCCTTCAGTTCATAGACACCGGGGGGCAGCTGCAGCCGGGCCGTCCCTTTGGTGTAGAACTGATTCGTTCCCGTATAGGGGTTGGCGAACTCTGGTGAAAGGATCGACAGGGCGTCCTCCAGAGTACCCTCCCAGGGCTTCTCCCGATCCCGCCAATCGGTCCCGACTGGGATTCCATCCCCGGCGATTTGGCTTCCACCTGCCTGGTCGAGAACCTCCAGGCGGGCGGGAGTCAGCTCGCCCGTAGAAGCGTCGATCACCGACACTCTCAGGATTCCAGGTTCTTCCTGATTCAAACCGAGGTGGGGCTCCCGGGGAGCGGTCCGGAGCAAGACCAGGAAAAGACCAATCACAAAGACAAAGCTAAAAGCCGTTTTGATCCGATCACTCACTTGTCGCATCGACTGCAGTAATCTCAGAAAAGCTCTTGGAAAACTCAAGGACTCGAGTAGTCCATTACCCTTAACGCTAACCTAACTCAAGGCAGAGCGTCGTGAGCTTCTACCTCAGAATCTCCTTGTCCTTGAGTCCCGCCACCGGCTGGGTGGCGAACTGATCCGGGCGGGTCTGCACCACCGAAGCCCCGACCCATCCGTCCGCCCAGGCCCTGAGCGTACCTTCGAAGTTCGAGAAGTCGACGGCTGCACTCCAGGGGAATTTTTCGGTCTCGTCCACAAAGGCAGAGAGTTGGCCCATCGCATCCAGGAAGATCTCGGCGGTGGCCACGAGTTCACCCTCCTCTCCCACCAGCTCCAGGGTGAGCCGCACCTCGACTTCTTCCAGGTTCATGACCGCGAGGCCCGTCCTGATCGCATTTCCCAGAGCCTTGATGGGAGCTGCGAAGTGCGCCAGGGCCTGACTGCTCTGCACGCCTGCCAATCCCACAGTCCCGCTGAAGACGATGACTCCTGCCAGCGGCCGATTGGAACAAACTGTCACCGATCCAACCAGCAGATCGCCCTCGCCGTCAGTTTCAAGGATCACTTTTCCTCCGGCGGGAATCACCACATCCTCCAGCAGCCCGTTGACCTGCACACCGTTGAGATCCACCGAAAGCGGCCCTCCGTCCTGCCCTTTCAGGATGACATCCGCCGTGGTAGTGTTTTCTTCGTCCAGGGAGACCAGGATGATCTCACTGGCGAGGACTCCAAGACCGTCTCCAAACTGGGCAAAATAGAGCTTGTATTCAGGCTCAAAGGCGATGCCACCGAAGACGGGCGTCACGCCCGTCAGGCTGCGGATCGCCGAGACTGGAACAAAAGTGCTGGCGGATTTCTCCTGATCGAATCGAAACACGCCAAAAACCGGCACGGCATAGAAGAAGTCTCCCTTGGAATCGAAGGCGATTCCTCCTTCTCCCTCGGGAGTTGCGCCTATCGCCGCTTGAAGCTGCGAAGTGGTCAGGAAAGTCTCGATCTCACCAGCAAATGAGATCTGCAAGATTCGGGCACCACCGGCAGCGCCGTCGTCGACGATCAAGACGTCGCCACTGGGGGCTCGCGTGGCAAACTGATCGGGATCGTCAAATGGAAAGCCGGACCGGACCAGGGCAATCTCACCGTTGGCACAGATGCGGAAAAGCGCTTCCGGTGTGCCATCGGAGAAGACCCAGATGTCTCGATCCGGGCCAGCCACGATGCCCTTTTCCACATCGACAGAGGATCCGCCAGGCAACAGGGGGAGAAAATCCTCGGCTCTAGCCACGACTGTGACGAAGCCGGTCAGTGGATCGATCTTCAGAACCGCCTCGTTCTCGTCCCGGTCATCGGTGACGTAGAGAAAACCATCGGACCCAAAGGCCATGCCGTCGAGATCGGTCTCCGTGGCCGGGGGGCCCAGCGCGTCGAGGACTGACCCTTCTGTGGTGAGCTCGAAGAGCTGGCCGCCGCGCGGGCGCTTCAGAATCGACTCCGATGTCGATTCTATGAAATACATGGAACCCTGGGTATCGAAGGCAAGACCTTCATTATCGAGGGCCACCACCTGGCGATTGGTCACTGCCAGGATTTCCGCCCTCGAGATTTCGATACTGACATCCCCTTCTTTCGTAAACCGCAGCACACAGCCACACCCACCGTCGAGAGCTATCAGGTCACCGGTGTTGCGAAATGGCAGGAGCAGCTCCTGGACTGGGATTCGGAAGTCATTGGGAGCCACCGGCTGAGTGGCGAACTGATCCGGGCGGGTCTGAACGACGGTGGCTGCCACCCATCCGTCCGCCCAGGCCCTGAGCGCACCTTCGAAGTTCGAGAAGTCGACGGCTGTACTCCAGGGGAATTTGTCGGTCTCGTCCACGAAGGCAGAGAGTTGGCCCATCGCATCCAGGAAGATCTCGGCGGTGGCCACGAGTTCACCGTCCTCTCCCACCAGTTCCAAGGTGAGCCGTACCTCGACTTCTTCCAGGTTCATGACTGCGAGGCCCGTCCTGATCTTATTTCCCAGGGCCTTGATGGGAGCCACGAAGTCCACCAGGGCCTGACTGCTTTGAACGCCTGCCAATCCTACAGTGCCGCTGAATACGATGACTCCTGCCAGCGGCCGATTGGAACAAACCGTCACCGATCCCACGACCAAATCTCCCTCACCGTCGGTTTCCAGTACCACTTTTCCGCCGGTCGGAATGACCACATCCTCCAGCAGCCCGCCGACCTGCACACCGTTGAGATCGACCGAAAGTGGCCCTCCGTCTTGTCCTTTCAGGATGACATCCGCCGTGGTAGCGTCTTCTTCGTCCAGGGAGACCAGAATGATCTCACTGGCGAGAACTCCCAGGCCGTCCCCAAACTGGGCAAAATAGAGCTTGTACTGGGGCGCGAAGGCGATGGCTCCCCTTAAAGCAGGGTCGATCCCGGTTGCAGCCACCATCCTGGCTCTTGTGACCCAGATTCCGCCGTTTCCGTCCTGGTCGAAGCGGAGAATGCTGCCGCCGTCTCTCTCAGCGAGATAGAAGCTGCCGGCGTCGTCAAAGGCTACACCGCCATCAAGTCGGTTGACCGCCGTCCCCGCGGCCGCGCCGAGCTGAACGTTCGACAGAAAGACCGACACGTCCCCCTCCGGAGTCATCCGAAGAATCCGCGGGTCCGAACCAGAGTCGTCGCTTATGATGATGTCGCGGTTGGGTGCCCGAGTTGTGAATTTGTCCGGGTCACGGATCAGGCCGTCTCGGGCAATAAGCTGGGTGGTCCCGTCGCTGCAGATGGCATAGACGGCGGCCGGCCCGGCCTGGTTGAAGGCGTGGATCAGGCCGTCGGAACCAGCGACAATTCCCTTCTCGAGGTCACGGGCGTCACCGCCCTGCAGCGCTGCCGAGAGGCCGGCAGACGTCACCAGGACGCTGACCTCCTCGGTCTCCGGGTCGAAGCGAATCACGGCTTGACCGTCCTGGTCGATGATGTAGACGTTTCCGTCGCTCCCGACGGTGATGCTGTCCATGTCCACGGTCGGCGAAATGTTGGCTTGCCGAGCCGTCAGCGCCTGGATGATGTCGGCCTCGGTGGCAACGATGCCAAGCGCACCGCTCACCGTCCGCCGCATGAGCACTTCCTCTTCCCCCTCGGAAAAGTACATCGCTCCGTCTGGAGTGAAGGCGATGCCCTGCTCGGAGAAATTGACCTCACTCCCTCCCGTGACCACCAGAATCTCGGCCCGACTTACCGCGACGCTGACATCGCCTGCGGGTGTGATTTCCAGAATGCATCCACAACCGTGCTCGAGGACAAACAGGCTGGCGGTGTGCTCAAAGGGAATCAGGGGCTGGGCCATGAGGGTCGCCACGCTGCCCATCAGCACCAGGAGATTGACGGCGGGCCTTAAGCGGCTCCTGGATTCACCTCCATTTCTCATATCAGCTTCGGATCGATCTTCTTCGGGCCTCCCCGTGGTGAATGGTCAAAACCTATCAGCCCTCCAACCAGGGCACAAGCCTTTTTCCTCACGTTTTCGGCTGAAAAGACCGTTTACGGAGGGACCGTGGTTCGCTGAACGGGCACAGAGCTGGGGTGTCAATCAGATAGACGGTGCCTACCAAAAACTTCGTGGCCACTTGCCACGTCACTCAGGATCGAAGCGAAATCGGATTCGGAAAGGTCTCAGCCACTCTATGCAGTTCTACAGCACAGGCATTGATTGCGCCGAGAGTCCCATCCAGCGAGGCCTGGATGACGTCCTTGCCCTGGCCGGCCCCGCAGTATCGCTTCCCGTCAATATTGAGCTGGATGTAACAGATCGTCTCGGAGGCGTCGGGGGGCCTCAACTTTTGCTCAATGTATTCGACCAGGACGATCTGCTGGTCGAGAAAGCTCTGCATGGCCTGTACGAAGACCTCAACCACGCCGCTGCCGCTGCCAGTGTAAGACATGTTGCGCCGAATCGCAGTGCAGCTCGACCTGCAAGTGATGGACTCCATCCTCGCGATTGAGTTGGTAGCTGCCCATCCGCCACGGTTTGGTCCGGCTCAGATAAGTCCGCTGAAACAGGATCCAGATCGATTCCGGTGAGACTTCAGACTGACTCTCTTCCGAAAAACGCTGCACCGTAGCGCTGAAATCGATCTGCATCCAGCGCGGCAATCGCAGGCCATAGTCGCGCTCCAGCACATAAGCTACACCGCCCTTCCCCGACTGACTGTTGATGCGGACCACCTTCTGGTAGGAGCGTCCGATATCAGCCGGGTCAATTGGCAGATAGGCGACCTGCCAAGCTTGCTGCTCGTCGCGACGGGCAAGGCATTTCTTGATGGCATCCTGATGGCTGCCGGAAAAGGCTGTGAATACCAGCTCACCAGCATAGGGATGCCGAGGATGGATCGGCAGCTGCGTGCACTGCTTCGCGCAGTCAATGATCTCGTCCATGCGAGCGAGGTCGAGCTCAGGGTCGATACCCTGACTGAACAGGTTCATCGCCATCGTAATGATGTCCATGTTACCCGTACGCTCACCATTGCCGAACAGGGTGCCCTCGACACGTTCGGCGCCGGCCATCACGGCCAGTTCAGCGGCGGCCACTGCGCAGCCGCGGTCGTTGTGGGTGTGCACTGAAATCTGGACGCTGTCGCGCTCGTCGATGCGACTGCAGAACCACTCGATCTGATCGGCATAGATATTGGGCGTGCTCATCTCGACGGTTGCCGGCAGGTTGAGAATGACCTTGCGCGCCGGTGTCGGCTCCCAGATGCCACTGACCGCATTACAGATCTCGACGGCAAAGTCGAGCTCCGTGCTGGAGAAACTCTCCGGGGAATACTGAAAAGCCCACTCGGTATCCGGATGACATGACGCGCACTGCTTGACCAGTTCGGCACCTGTCGTAGCGATGTCGATGATTCCCTGACGGTCGAGGCCAAAGACCTGTTCGCGCTGTACCGGCGAGGTTGAGTTGTAGATATGCACGATTGCGCGGCGCACTCCATTCAGCGATTCGAAGGTCTTCTCGATCAGTGCCGGGCGCGCCTGGGTCAGTACTTGCACCGTGACGTCCTCGGGGATGCGGTTCCCGTCGATCAATCTGCGAACGAAGTCGTAGTCATGCCTGGAGGCAGCCGGAAAGCCAACTTCGATTTCCTTGAATCCTATGCGTACCAGCTGATCCCAAAGATGCAACTTCTGGACAGCGGTCATCGGCTTGACCAGCGCCTGGTTGCCGTCTCGCAGATCGACGCTGCACCAGCAGGGCGCCCTGTCAATGACTCGATCCGGCCAACGCCGGGCGGTCATGCTTATCGGCTCAAAGGCCTGGTACTTACGAAAATCGAAATTCGTCATCGCGATCCCTGCCTGGTGCTGATACAGAGTTGTCGCCCCCCGTCGACTCAGAAAGGCGCCCTCCCCGATGCTTCACGGGGTATTCTCTTTTTACTGGCCGGCAACGGGCCAGCAAACTCCATACTGACGCCACCCACCACGACGGGTACTCGACAGGAATTAGTATCGGTGATTTGGTCTAGTGAGTAGTTGCAAATATCGCGCTTGTGAAGCACTATAGTAGATAAGTTCTCTATAGTTTTCCTAATATGTAGAGATTCATCACTGTCTCTGACAGAATGGCGATGTATTCTGTGGAGTGTCCCGAATGTTGAAACTCGATCGCACTGACCGTCGTATCCTGAGACAGATGCAGGCCAACGGGCGCATCAGTAACCTGGCACTTGCCGAGGCGGTCGATCTGTCTCCAACACCCTGTTCGCGACGCGTCAAACGTCTCGCGGAATCCGGTTTGATCGAGCGGCACGTCACATTGCTCAATCAGTCACTGCTAGGGCTGAAACTGACGGCAGTCGTCGGAATCACAATGGATCGGCACACTCCAGATCGGTTCGATCACTTCGAGGCCAGGGTCAGCGAATTTCCCGAGGTGATCGAATGCAGTGTCGTGACGGGCCAGGCGGCCGACTACCTGCTGCGCGTCGTCGTGCCCGATATGGAGGCCTACGAGGAGTTTCTGCTGGGTCGCCTGACTCGGATCCAAGGCGTGGCAGGCGTGCACTCGAGTTTCGTGCTGCGGCGGGTCATCAACAAGACCGAACTGCCACTCGACCACATCGAGCGATGAGAGGTCTGGAGGTGAGATCGTCGTCGCTGGCTAGGCGTCGACCATCACGCAACAACGCCAGCGGCGAGGAGGGGCGCCTGAACCTGTGTCAAGACTTGTGGCGGGCTGCACTAGCGTTGGATGGAGTTTTTCGGGAGACAACAGGCGGTTTTCAGCGGAAAGATGACGAGGGAATCGTTGACGCGAGGTTGGAGGGCTGATAAGTTTTGACCATTCATCACCAAGAGGTCAGAGGAAATCGGATCCGCATTTGAACTGAGGAATATCAGCTTCAAACCTGGTGGAGAACTTCCGCTGAGGCGGCACAATGATCTGCCAGGCTGACTGTAGGTATTGTGGTATGGGCAGAAGAGGAATCCTGCTGTTGATCCTGGCAGCGGTGCCCTCTGTCGGACACTCGAAGGCGCACGGCCGGCTGGCGGAGGTGGACCAGAAACCCAGAGTGAGAACCTTTGAGTTCGTGTATCGAACTGTGATCGACCCACCTGCGGGAGCAAGCCGATTCGATATCTGGATTCCCCTTCCACAGAACGACGAAAACCAGACAGTGAAGGTCACACAGATCAAGGCTCCCTACTCCACGGAACTACGGCGAGAGGGGGAGTTCGGGAATGAGATCCTCTATCTCGGTTTGCACAACCCTGCGCCGGGCCCAATCGAGATCGTGATGACCGCGCACGTCGAACGCTTCGAAGCGGTCCGCAAGGAATTTGGCAGAGCCAGGGCCCGCGGAGCGCCGGGAAAGGATCCCAAGCTCGCTCTGTGGCTTGAACCCGACCGCCTGGTGCCGCTGGATGGCCTGATCCGTGCGATGTCCAAGCAGATCATTGCCGGTCAGCCCACGGATCTGGAAAAGGTCCGTGCCATCTATGACTACGTCGTCGACAACATGAGCTATAACAAGCAAGGTAGCGGGTGGGGGCGCGGGGACATCTACTGGGCGTGTGACGCCAAGACGGGTAACTGCAGCGACTACCATGCCCTGTTTACCGGCCTTGTTCGAGCGGCCGGAATCCCCGCCAAGTTTGCAATCGGCTTCTCCCTGCCGCCTGAGCATGGCGCCGGGCCAGTCGGCGGCTATCACTGCTGGAGTGAGTTCTACCTGGATGGTTACGGTTGGGTTCCGGTGGATGCTTCCGAGGCCAGCAAGCATCCAGCGAAGCGGGAGTACTACTTCGGTGCCCACGACGAGAGTCGGGTGGAATTCACGGAGGGCCGCGACATCGTTCTCTCTCCTCGCCAACAGGGGGAGCCGCTCAATTTCTTCATCTATCCCTATGTCGAGGCGGATGGCAGACGACTGGACGGTGTGCACTACGAGTTCAGCTATCGAGACATCGGCGAAGAATCGCCCCACTAGTGTGCTGTCCGGGAACGCGGGGTTAATTCGGGACGGGGTTAATTCGGGACGGGGTTAATTCGGGACGGGGTTAATTCGGGGATTTTCGTCGCCAGTGAGGCGCGCGACGCAGGAATGCCGGGAGTCTTTCGAGGTAGCGCAACAAAGCTGTCGGCGAAAAGACGCCCGAAGTAGCGGCGTGAACTTTCCGGACAGTACACTAGCACCGTTATGGGAAATGGCAAGGGTTAGGAGACATGACCGAAGCGAGACATCCTCTAGTCACTGCTGCAGAACTGGCTGAGTGGGTGAATGATGCACGCCAGCGGACATTCGAGTTAGTCGCAGATCTCAGTAGCCAGCAGCTCATGGGACCGAGGCTGTCGATCATCAATCCGTTGCTCTGGGAAATCGGACACCAGGCCTGGTTTCAGGAAAAGTGGGTACTGAGGCACGCCTGTGAAAAGCAGATGATTCGCGATGATGCCGACTCTCTCTGGGACTCTATTGAGATCGCACACGCCAGGCGTTGGGACCTGCCTTTGCCATCCTACGAAGAAACTTTGGCGTACCTGAATGAAGTGCTCCTCCGGGTTCTGGAGGAACTTGAACGAGGTGAACCGGGAGAAGAACTGGAGTACTTCATCCGCTACACCACCTTCCACGAAGATATGCACACGGAGGCGATGACTTATACACGCCAGACGCTGGGGTACTCACAGCCGAAATTATCCGCACTTGGCGATGGTGAAGCATTCAGAAGCTCTGGCCAGGGCGGCGCCGGGGAAAAGTGCCTGCCAGGCGATGTTGAGATCCCCGGGGGACAATTCATGCTGGGAGCTACCTCAGATGAACCCTTTGTGTTTGACAATGAAAAGTGGGTGCACCAGGTAACAGTAGAACCGTTTGCCATCGCACGCACGGCGGTTACGCAGTCTGAGTTCGCGGCATTCGCGGATGATCGTGGTTATCACAGGCGGGAGCTGTGGAGCGAAGAAGGATGGCAATGGCGAGCAGCAGCCAAGGCAGAAAATCCGGCTTATTGGCGGCGTGATTCCGATGAAGCCTGGCGGCGGCGGCACTTTGACGAATGGGTTTCGCTGGAACCACAACTTCCCGTTATCCATGTCAACTGGCATGAGGCCCAGGCATACTGTTGTTGGGCTGGCCGCCGACTGCCAACAGAGGTGGAGTGGGAAGTAGCTGCCGCCGCCGAGCCGGATCCGCAGGGACGCACCCTTCCCCAACCAAAGCGCTCCTTTCCTTGGGGCGATGATCCCGCCACTTCAGAGAAAGTCAATATGGACTGGCAGGCCATGGGCTGCATGGGGGTAGGAGCCCTTCCTGAAGGCGACAGTGCTTTCGGTTGTCGGCAGATGATCGGCAACGTATGGGAATGGACCCATAGTGTTTTTCTTCCATATCCCGGCTTTGAGCTGGATCCCTACAAGGAGTATTCCGAACCCTGGTTCGGAACCCGCAAGGTGCTGCGAGGTGGATCCTGGGCTACCCGATCCCGCATGCTTCGCAACACTTTGCGCAACTTCTTTACACCCGACCGACGCGATGTGTTCGCGGGATTTCGCACCTGTGCCCCCGTGTAATGAGAATCCACATCATCACACCGGCTCAGAAGGGCAATCGAGTGTCCGCGCTTCGCTGGGCTCGTATTTTGCGCGACCTGGGCCACCATGTCGGCATTGGCCAGGAATACCAGGGCCAGCCATGCGATCTGATGGTGGCTCTCCACGCACGCCGTAGTCATGCCTCGGTGGAACGCTTCAGCTACCGACATCCTGACCTACCCCTTATCCTGGCCCTGACGGGTACAGATCTGTATAGAGACATCCGCACCGATCCTTCAGCTCAGCAGTCGATGGAAATGGCATCGATTCTTATTGTCCTGCAACCGATGGGCATCGAGGAACTGCCCCAACACCTGCGTAGCAAGGCTCGGGTCATCTACCAGTCTGCTCAGAAACCTCCCGGAAAGGTTTCACCCAAAAAGAACCTCTTTGAGGTGTGTGTCATTGGGCACATGCGTCCCCTGAAGGATCCATTCCGGACGGCCAGAGCTGCTCGACTGTTGCCATCCTCTTCCCGAATTCAGGTCGTGCATGTGGGCGCAGCAACCAGTGAAGAAATGGAGGAGGGCGCCCGTGAGGAGCAGGCATCCAATCCACGCTACCGCTGGTTGGGCGAACTCCCACGCTGGAGAGCACTTCGCATACTAACCAGCAGCCGCTTGCTGGCCCTGAGCTCGCAAATGGAAGGTGGCGCAAATGTGGTCTGCGAGGCACTCGCCTGTTCGGTTCCCGTTCTCTCGTCGCGAATACCGGGATCGATAGGAATTCTGGGAGAGGATTACCCCGGCTACTTTCCAGTGGGTGACACCCAGGCACTGGCAGATCTTCTGGACCGTGCGGAGAGTGACAAGGAATTCTACGCTACACTCAAAGCCCGGTGTAAGAATCTGAAACCCCTGGTGTCCCCCACCCGCGAGCGCCGCAACTGGAAAAGGCTACTGAGGGAACTATAAAAAAGGAGACTGCCCCCCCGCCACGGAGGGGAATCTGGCTATAATGATGACCTCCATGATTTTACGGCGCAAGAAACGCTTGACGGAACTCGTCGACTGCGCAGGTTGAGCTTCGAAGTTAGCACCGGGTGTGCTGCAAAAGGCTTTGAAGGATCTGCCCGGGATTCTTGATCCCAATGTTCTGGTTGGCTTCGAAACGGCCGACGACGCCGGAGTGTACCTGATTGATGAGAACACAGCCCTGGTTCAAAGTACCGACTTCTTCACCCCGATCGTGGACGACCCCTTCGTCTATGGTCAGATCGCTGCAGCTAACTCTCTGAGTGATATCTACGCCATGGGGGCCCGGCCCCGGTTCGCTCTTTCCATCGTCGGTTTTCCCGTGGATGTTCTCGAGGAAGAGATTCTGCACCAGATCTTGTGCGGTGGCGCCGAGAAGATGCGAGAAGCCGGAGTGGCCGTCATTGGAGGTCATTCTGTCAAGGACCCGGAGCTGAAATTCGGCTACGTTGTGACGGGTCTGACTCATCCGGATCGGCTTTACCGCAATCAAGGACTCCAGCCCGGGGACTCGTTGATTCTGACCAAGCCGATTGGCACCGGAATCATTGCGACCGCGGTCAAGTATGGGAAATGTCCCGAGGACACCGCGCGAGAAGCGATCAGGTGGATGCTCACCCTGAATCGCGAGGCGGCGGAAGAGCTTTCCGGTTTCGAGATTCATGCACTTACCGATATTACCGGGAACGGATTGCTCGGACATGCCTTTGAAATGGCGGTGGCAAGCGGGGTCTGTCTCGAGATCGAGGGGGCACGGGTGCCACTTCTAAAAGATGTGGAGAACCTGGCCAGACGCGGCATGCTGCCCGGCGGGATTCAGGCGAACCAGGATTACCTGGACGATGCGGTCTCCTGGAACCGGACCTCAAAGGGGATGCAGCAGATCCTTCTCGATCCTCAGACCTCGGGCGGTTTACTGATTGGATTGCCCTCAAGTCAGAGTCCGGCCCTCCTCGAAAAACTGGCGAGTGCCGGAGTCCCTGGGCACCACATCGGGATCGTGGAAACACGTGTGACCCATTACATTTCGGTAGTGTAAGAGGGAGCCAGGTTGACGATGTCGATCAGTTCGAGAAGTTGGTCTATATCCTGGTAGGATTTGCCGCCGTATCTCGCCCAGTGGACGCCCCCCTGGGCGTCGATCAGCACCGTGGAGTTAAGACGTATCTGCTCAAACTCGTCGTGGGCCTTGAAGTGTGCGGTGCCATGACATCCTTTACACGGTGTGCCAGGACATCCTTTACAGAATGGGGTAAGAAGAGAGCTCTCGAAAGGAGGTCTCAGATTGCCCTGGAAAGTGAAGGATGTAATGGAACAAAGGATCGAGTTTGTAGTGCGAGCCCTGCAAAAACAGAGCAGCGTGACGCAGCTGAGCAAGGAGTATGGGATCAGTCGGCCGACGGGGTATCAGTGGTTGAATCGGTACCGGGAGACAGGAACGTTTTTGTCGCTTGGTGATCGATCTCGGCGCCCGCATAGCAGTCCTAGGCAGACACCTCAACAGCAGGAGGACAGAGTGATCGAGCTGCGGCGGGGCTACGGGTGGGGAGCCAGGAAGTTGGAGGTATTGCTCAAGAGAGAGAGGATCAAAATATCGGAGAGAACCATCAATCGGATATTGAGTCGTCGTGGGGAGATCTGCAAAGAGGACCGACGGCGACCGGCCTTGACTCGGTTTGAGCGCAGTCGACCGAACGAGCTGTGGCAGGTGGATTTCAAAGGGGAATACAAGCTGGAGTCGGGAGGCTGTTGTTATCCGCTGGGGATCATAGATGATCAAAGCCGGTATTGCGTTGGTTTGTACGATGTGCGCAGGCCGACCTACGAAGCGGTGCGGGCCAGGCTGTGGGAGGCTTTTGACGAGTATGGGGTCCCGGAAGGGATGCTTTTTGACCATGGGACTCCCTGGTGGGGAACGGCGACTGTGCTGGGTTTGACGCGATTGGCAGTAGATTTAATCGAGCAAGGAGTGGGCTTGCACTGGAGCGGGATTGGTCATCCTCAAACGCAAGGAAAGGTGGAGCGGTTTTTTGCCACCCTGGCCACAGCACTGCGCCATCGAGGAGGTCCCCCTCAAGGGTTTGAACAATGGGCAGGTGTACTGACAGAAATCCGCCACGAGTACAACCATGTGCGTCCCCACGAGGCACTGCAGATGCAGGTGCCGGCACAGTGCTATCGAGCCAGTCCTCGAGCTCTTGAAGCTGAGCCAGCGCCATGGAAGTATCCGTCAGGCTGGCAACTCAAAAAGATCTGTCGCTCTGGAGATTTGCCATGGGATGGCAGTCGTTATTTCGTAAGTACGGCCTTGGGAGGTCGACAAGTTGGCGTGTTGGAGGTGGACGCTCGGCTGTTGGTACGTTACCGACGCAAGTATTTGTGTGAAGTGGATTTAAAGAATCAGCGAGTCCTCAGTTGGATCCGTTCTCCTCATCAGGACACCAGCCAACTGCAGACTTAGTGAGGAGGTGAGTAGGACTGTGCAAACCGCCCCCCTGTGGAAACAACAGACCAGGCAACGAAACTGTGAATCTCAACGTGGAGTGTTCCCACAGGGCTTGGAAAACCCTGCGGGTTTTCCACTGCTTGCACAGTCCCGACGACTATTTACCAACCATCGAAAGTGTAAAGGATGTGTTGGCACAAGTTGTAAACCATGTATTGGCACTTGACACTTGAAGCGCTTGCCATTTTCCCACTGAGGGTCTGAAAGCAGCGCAAATGGAAACTTCCGTTCTGCTTTCACCTTGGCCAAAAGTTCTGGATCGTCGGGAGTGACCACGAGAACCACCGCGTTCCTTTCCCCAAGAGCCTGGCTTTTCTCCGCCAGCTTTGCAAGACCCGACAAGCACGGCTCACACCGGGCACCGACAGCAAACACCAGAACCACAGTCTGACCTCGGTAATCGTCGAGGGTGACTCTTTTCTTCTCAGAATTGAGGACCTCCAGCCTGGGGGCCGGATTGGGCCGCCATTCGTTGGGACCGACGGAAGCCAGCTTGCCCGGGTTGTAGACGCGCTCCTTCTCGGGTGAGATGTCCTTGGGAGCCGAATGGAGTCCGGCTGTCTCAGCGGCAGCTCTGGCGCGATCGAGCCATTTCAGGCCGGGGTCGGCTCGCGACCACACGTGCAAGAGCCGCGAATACGCTTCCTGGGCCATGTTGTGTTCTTCCATACCCAGGTAGGCCTCAACCAAACCCGCAAGTGCAAAACCATCGTTCGGGATGGTCTCGAGCGTCTTTTCGAATGCCCGTCCAGCCAGTTCGGGACTGTGGCGTGCAAGATACTCCCATCCCAGCGCGTTGTAGAGAAAGTGTTGGTCGTCGGGTGGGTCGTTCTCGCGTTCTCGAAACTCGGCTTCCTCTTCCGCAGCTTCGGTGAGAAGTCGCAAGCCGAGGTGAACTTTGTCCTGGGCCAAGGCAAAGCGCGCGCGTAGCTCAAGCGATTGAAAGCCGTAAAGCATCTTATTAATGGAGCCACTCTTTTCTACATCGTCCTCGAGCTTACGAAAAACATTGAACTCCTCGCGCGCTTTCTTCATCTCTCCGAGGCTGAGCTGAGCCAGGGTGCGCCCGTAAAACTTGTGAATCCTTGCCCATAGGTTTTCGCCGTTCCAGGGGGGTGTATCATCGCCGAGCAGATCCTCCCAGCGCTCGAATTTGATCAGCGCACGCTGCAAAGAGTGAGCTTCCCGAGACGGAAAGGCAGCCCGTGACAGCTCGCGAGCACCCCGCAATGCCTCCTTAGCCATTCCGAGTTGCTCTTGCACATAGCACAAATAGTCTCGGTTGTGACGATAGTTCCAGGAGGCTAGCGGCAGCATGTTGTGTTTTCGCTGGTAGGCCAACTCGGTTCTATTGGCCGTATCCTGGGCAATGGCGGCCTCGTGCCACATTCCGAGACCGCTGAAGATGTGTCCAGGCATGTGCAGAGCGTGGCCCGAGTCTCTGGCAATCTTCCCCAGGTGGCGCGCACTGTCGGTCACGACGGTAGCATCGGGTCCATCCCAGTTGTGAATGCGGTAATGGTGAGCCCCGAGGTGGTCGGGGTTGGCTTCGAGGACTTGTTGCAGTACCGTTTCACAGGCGAGCCGATCCGGCGCCCGGTTGTCGTCTGAATGTCGGCCACGACGAGCTCGCCGGTAGCATTCGTGTCCGTAAAAAACGCGGAACTCAGTGTCGTTCGGGTAGTCCAGCAGCAGCAGCTCAAGCCTTCGCGTAAACTCTCTCTCGCGTAGCGGGCCGGTCTTGACACCTTGGATCAGTTCTTCCGCAGTATGCGGTACCGTACGAGCGTCCCAGGCTTCCAGCCAACGTCGCTCGCGTTCCCTCACTTTGTCCTTACGCTCCAGGGCCATATCAAGGAACTGGCGGGCGCGCTTTCCGTGCGTCGACATCGAAAGCCCCCAGTACGCCATGGCACAGTCAGGATCGAGATTGAGGACCCAGCGGAAGGCTCGTTCGGCCTCGTTGTAAAAATACACGTGGAGCAGAGCGACGCCCTGGTTGAACCATTCCTGGGCCTCAGGATCCGAAGTCGTGATGGGAAACCCAACTTTTGCCAAGCCGTCCATGCGCCAGGGCTTGAGGCGGGGTCCTTGGTCAAAAGGCTCACCCAGCCGGGAAAGGCCAGGTACAGCCCTTTCACTGCCAGACACTCCTGAAGTCAGCCATACCAGAAGAGCAGCTGCGCCAAAGATCCTCAACATAGCCTTCCCTTTTCTGGTGGCAAGGCGGCGCTCGGCGAGCAGGTCTTCGACGTCGCGAAAGCGGAGAGTGAACCGATGGTAAACAGCCAGACGGCGTGGCTGATGATCTGAGGCGGGAAGCGGTGACGGCAATCTCGTGATTTCATCCTTCAATCTTCGCTGATCATTGGGGTTCGATTAACGGGTATCATTGTGCCACAAATTCATTTCCCCAAAGCTTCGTATCGTTGCCTTTGCTCTTGCGCCATTCCTGCCTCCACAGGTGAAATTGCAACGGGCCGATGAAAGGTTTGGGCTGGGCCCCAGGTGGCCGCCATCACGGTGGCAAAAACAGCGTAGACAACAGCAGCTCTCAAAGTCATGTCTCCCTTCCCGCGGCCAATCTAACTCTTCTCGACTCGTTCTGGCCATCCTCGTGAAGTCGGATCCGGTTCAGCGGTACCGGAGCGATCCACCCTGGCTCGGAGAAATGTGTCCATATACAGAAGATGCTCCGAGTCTAGTGTACTGTCCGGGAAGTTCACGGTGTTAGTTCGGGGTGGATTTTCGTCGTCAGTGAGGCGCGCGACGCAGGAATGCCGGGAGTCTTTCGAGGTAGCGCAACAGGTAAAAAGGGGACAGTCTACTCTGTCCCCTTTTCTTTTCCAGCAAATGACCTTCAGTAACAAAAGGGGATTATATACGAAAGTGGCGAAATAGGTGGACGGCTGCTTAAAGGTACGCTAAGCTAGAAGCCGTACAGCGAAACGCCCCGGTTCCAGCCGGGGCGGTGGATAACCCTTAACCGGCTGGTCCAATGGGTGCCTAAGCCTCAGACCAGCTACTGGAGTACAGCTATGCCCAAGATTATCCTCAATGTCACCCTCCCGTCAACCCTCGCGCTCAATACGGTGCTCGCTCAGGACATCAAGGTCCTGGCGAAGGTCGATCAAGCCATGGCCAAGCCAAATGCCATCGTCGACCAGTCGTTCAGAAAGGTGAACCGGGTCATCGATGCGGCGATGGCAAAGGCGACCGCGGCACTGGTCTCCAACCCCCACGTGGGTCGTTAGACAAGGCCCATGATGCACGAAAACATCTCGATAGAATTGGGATCTATGGTTCGTCTGTTGCTGGAACCGTATGAGGCGATCCTTGACCGCCTGCTTCGAGAGGGCCGGATTTCGGCATCTGAACGCGATCAGTTCCATCAGGAAGTGCTTGCGTCACGAGATCGATTAGAAGCGAACCCGGTATCAATACCCGTGAACATACCCGACCGTTATAGGTCAGATTGAGCGTCACCGTCCGCGCGTCTGGTTCTGAAGTCATCATGGCAGTATACGTGAACGCGGTTTTGGCCGCAACCGCCGAATCCGCACGGGCCGAAGCAACGCCTGGATCGCCTGTTTGAAGGTGCCCTTGATCCGTAGGTCCGCGTCCAGTTCTGCCTTGCTCGGCTGATAGGCCTGGTGAACGATCTGAACCTCTGGAGGGGTCTGCTTGGCGGGTAGGGTCATGACCGCGCTCCGTTTTCCAGGCCGTTAGCTCGAATCAACCGCTCGTAGGTGAGCCGCTTGCCGTCCATGCCGTCCGCGACGGTTGCCATCTGCTCGATGGTGTCCTGCTCGCGAACGTTGTGCCGGCCGGCAAACTCCTGGACGTAGCGGTCCAGGTGCTTGGGGCTGAGCTTGTGGAAGGTGCCCTTGTGCGCTCGCTTGAGCATCGACCACAGCGATTCAATCCCGTTGGTGTGAACCTCGCCCTTGACGTACTCGGAGAGCGAGTGCTTGACCGTGGCGTGATTGAACCGTAGCGACTCGTAGGCGGTCGCATCGTCGGTGTAGACCGTCGCACCAGGGGCCGCGTGTTCCTCGACGAATCCCTGCAACGTTTGCTGGTCCGTCGCATGAACGACCTTCGCGGCCACGCGCTTGGTTCGGCGGTCCTTCGCTCCGACCGCCGCCGTCTTGCCGACGGGTCCACGGCCCGTGTTGGCCAGGGCCTTCCGTCGGGTGTTGCTCATGTTCCGGCGACGACCGCCGAAGTATGTTTCGTCGATTTCAACGGGACCGGCGAACCGCACCCCATCCTGCGACAAGGCCGCCCGGAGCCGCTGCGCGAGGAACCACGCGGATTTCTGCGTGATACCCAAGTCGCGGTGGAGCTTCATGCTCGACACGCTCTTGAGGCTAGTCATGATCTGGAAGATGGCGATGATCCAGTCCTGATAGCCGATCTTCGAGCCTTCCATGATCGTGCCGGTCTTGACGCTGAACTTCTTGCCGCATGCCTTCTCACGGCAGCGGAACGGCATCGTCTTGTGCTTGCACCCCGTCTGCACGTTGACGGAGCCGCAGTCGTGGCAGCATACGCCGTCAGGCCACCGCTGCTGGATGAACCACCGCTCCGCCGTCGCGTTGTCGGGGAACATCCGCATGATCTGTTTGAGGGAAATGCCTTTGCGGAACGCTTTGCCTGGGGCCTTCTTTCTCATGCCCCTAGTTTACAGGAAAGTGGCTGTGTGTCAAGAGTAAACGCCACTTTCGTATATAATCCCCTAATGTTGCCGTGACGATTACCTGCGATGACGATAAGGTCATGATCGTGGGGAGCAATATGGTCGAGAACCCGGGCGACATACTCCTGCTGATGGCCACCAATGAGAAGCTGGGCTCGCAGACCACGTGCCAGGTCGGGAATCAGGACTTCCTGTCGTACCACACCAGTTGCTCGAAAGAGATCGTCATCTTCGATGCCCTGGCTGATCAAGAGGGCGATAAAGGCTTCGGCCCATTTACAGTCGGCGAGGGGACGGAGAGTAAGGATGGTGGACTCCTGCTTGAGTGCCAGGAGTTCCTTGAGCAACAGTTCGTCACCCTGAACGACCAGTTCAATATGCATACCTTCGACCTGGTCAAGCGGGAAAGGCTGTGTGCACCCACGATCAAGACCCCGCTGAGCTTCCCCGGAGCCATCTCGGGAGATCCCTCGATATTGAACGGGGCTCATCTCCTGAGCTACAAGCTCAATGACTCGGAGTGCGACGATTGCGAAGGCGGTGCGTATTCCGGTGAAACCGGCCACCCAATCCGGGGGAAGTGGCCACCCGGTCGGAGCGAAGCGACGCTGGGGATTTCATGATGTGTCAGGTGGCCGTTTTGAGTCAATGTAACTTCGATCGATTGGCACTCTAGAAACCTCCAATAAAGATGTGTGTGAAGGAGTCGTAGAGGCTGTGGGAAGTGTGGAAAACTGCCGAGCGCAGCGAGGAGTTTTCCAAGCCCTGTGAGAACCCACGTGTCGGGAATCCTGAGCAGATCTGCAAAGCGCTGAATGGGTTTGCACAGGGCGGCAGTTTCCATAGCCTTTTTGCCTTTAGTCCTGAGAAGCCGCCAGACGCTTTCGCATGGAACCTCCTGCGAGTTGCAGGCGATGGGCGTTGTGAACGAGCCGGTCTAAGATGCTGTCGGCCAGAGTCGGATCACCGATCTGTTGGTGCCAATCGGCAATGGGGATCTGGCTGGTCAAGATGGTGGAGCGAGTGTTGTAACGATCCTCGCAGATCTCGAGGAAGTCACGACGTTCGCTCTCAGCCAAGGCCGTCATGGCGAAGTCATCGACGATGAGGATATCGACACGGGCCAGTTTTGCCAGGCGTTTGTGCAGAGTCCCGTCG
Organism: Acidobacteriota bacterium; assembly: GCA_965205345.1. Lineage (GTDB taxonomy): Bacteria > Acidobacteriota > UBA6911 > RPQK01 > CBDAPI01 > CBDAPI01. Next base: position 35,643 of record CBDBGQ010000009.1, read on the forward strand.
GCGCGAGCTATGGAGAGTTCGCGAAAGAGTACAGGCTGGCGGGTATAGAAGGCTGTGTGGCCCTGGCGGATAGCCTGCTGGGCGAAGGCACAGGCCAGAAAGGTCTTACCCACACCGCAGGGGCCAAGCAGGATGAGATTCTGATGTCTGGTGATCCAGTCGCAGGTGGCCAGGGAACGGACGAGGGATCGATCCAGTCCTCTGGCGGGACGGTAGTCGATATCCTCGAGGCAAGCCTGGCTGTCCTTGAGATGGGCGTTTTTCAGGCGCCGGGCCTGGGCCTGGTTCTCTCTCCAGATCCAGTGTCGATCAATCAGCCAGCCGATACGCTCCTCGAAGCTGAGAACGGAGGAGTCGGGATCTTCGAGTTGCTGGGTGAGAGCCTCGTCCAGGCCGGTCAGGCGCATGGAGTGAAGTTTTTCGAGAGTCTGGTTAATGAGCATGAGAGTTCTCCTCACAAGTGAAGTAGTCGGCTCCGCGCAGGTTCGAGTGTTCCAGAGCCGGTTGTGGTGGTTGGGTCTCGGGTAATGGTTGGGAGTCCAGACCTGTCTTGAGAATGGACTTGACGCTCTGGTAGGAGAAGGTGGAGAAGGCCAGGGCCCGCCGGCAGGCGGCCTCCAGGCGATCCTCGCCGAAGGTCTTGCCCAACCGCAACAGTCCCAGGCAGCTGCGGTAGGCCTGTTCCGGATAGCGGCCAGAGGCGAGCATCTTCTCGACCAGATCACCACAGTGGGGTCCGATCTTGGCAGCCCAGGAGATCAGCCGCGAAGGAGACCACTCCAGATAACGCCGGTGACACTGTGGACGGTGCTCGGAGCAGGTAGAGGCGGCTCCTGACACGCGGTTGCGACGATGCGAGGCCACCCGCTGGCCCCGGTGCAGGATCTCCACGATGTGTTCCGTGTAACGGATCTCGACCTGCTGGCGGACCAGAGCATAGGGGACGCTGTAGTAGTGGCGCTCGAACTCGACGTGGTAATCAATGTTGACGCGGGCTTTCTTCCAGCGAGCCAGCTGATAACGGATCCTGGGTAAGGGTCTGAGAGCGGGCTGATCCAGACGCCGGAAGAGCTCCAGGCGATTGCCCTCAAGTTTGCGGAAAGGCCGGCGGTTGAGTTCCCCAAGCAGTTCGTGGATGGCTTGATTGAGTTCACCCAGGCTAAAGAAGCGTCGCTTGCGCACAGCGGCCAGGATCCAGCGCTCCACGACTAACACGGCCGATTCGACTTTTCCCTTGTCCCGGGGAGCCCGCACCCGGGCCGGGATGACGGCCACTGAGTAATGGGCCGCCCACTCGGCATAGCTGGGGTTGATCTGGGGTTCGTAAAAGCAAGCCTGAGAGACAGCTGTGCGGGTGTTGTCAGGGATCACCACCCGGGTAGTGCCACCGAAAAACTCCACGGCCCGTACATGAGCGCCGATCCAGGACTGAAGATTCTGGCTTTCCGTAGCCTCGGCGTAAGTGTAGTTGCTGGCTCCCAGCACGGCCACGAAGATGCTGGCTTGACGCATCTCACCGGTCTTGGGATCGACGATCTCGACCGTCTGGCCGGCATAGTCGACGAACATCTTCTCGCCGGCCCGGTGGTTTTGCCGCAGCACCACGTCGAGCTTGCCTCTCCAGCGGTTATACAGATCGCAAAACTGCGAGTACTGATAGCCGTCCGCATGAACCTGCTTGTACTCCTGCCAGAGCAACTGCAGAGTGACCGACTTTCCCCGCAGCTCTCGGTGCACGTAGGCGAGATCGGGTGGAGGGCGGTGGCGGCCCCGAGGAGCCGGAGGAGGAAAAAGCTGTCCTTCCAACTCCGCCTCGCTCATCTGGGCCACTTGTTTCCAGTCGAGCTGGGCGGCCCGGGTCCGGCTCAGGTAATCACCCACGGTAGCCCGAGATACCGAGCAGCTTCGAGCGATCTGGCGAGCGGATAAGCGGGCCTGAAAATGTAGTCTGAGAATCTCCTTGATCTTGCGCATAGGCAACCTCCGATTGGCCATCTGTTCTCCTCTTCCTCTTCAAGTGAAAAAGGAACAACGATAGCCCTCGTTGCCCAGCGTCGCAAACTCCTGAGGGCAGGAACTTTCCGCTAACCTGGCCACCCATTCCGGAGCAAACCGGCCACCCATTCCGGAAACTGGCCACCGACTCCGGAAAAGCCCGGCAAAGTGGCCTACTTTGCCCCGGAATCACCGGCCGGTTTGCCTCGGAACAGGTGGCCGCTTTCAATCGGAATCAGTGGCCGGTTTGGCCCGGAATACGCAACGGGTTGCTTCGAATGACGTTTTCCCTGTCCGATGGCAGCGTGGTGGGTCTTGCAGGGGTCAGTTTCTCATTCGACCAGGAGGTCGTGCAAACCGCTTTCGTGATAGTTGCCCTGGACGATCTGGAAGTGAGCACAGGGACGTTTCGATTCACCAGGGTGGCTGTCCCCTGAGGAAACTGGGCCGGGGGAAATCAAAAAAGCGACACCCAGCGAAATTTTGAAGCTGCTAGCGAGGGGTAAAATGGCTGAGAATCACCTTTGAGACTTGGCCAGGCAATTGAGAAAGACCAGCTCATGCGTCATTATTCTTCAGCCCAGGGTTTCCCAAGTACGTTTACCCCAACTCATCCAAACAAGCTATGATCTGATCTATCACGGTCTCCCACGAGAGTTGCTCGTGTACCCGGCGTTCCAACCGGCTTACCCAGTCGTCTCGAGTCCGATAGTTGCTTGAGTAGATGTCGCTGAGTTGTTTGGAAAGCACCTCAACAGGCACCTCGCAGAAATCGACTTCCTCAACCCTTTCTTCAAAACCGAGCGTGTTAATGGTCAGTTCCTTGCGCACCGGCAGGGCGATGCGGCGTGCGGACACGAGGAAAGAGCATTCCGGTTCGACGTAATCCAGGCACGCTCCGAATTGGGGCGCTACGATAGGCGTTCCGCAGGCCATGGCCTCGAGAATGGGTATGGCAAAACCTTCTGCCCGGTAGGGAAACACGGCCACATCACATGTTCGGTACAGCGCCGCGAGGTCATCTTCCGAGAGATAGCGGTCGATCAGGGTAATCGCCGGCGCTCCTGGTCGTCGGCACAACTCTTTGATGCGGTCGCGGTAGGAGATGTCCCGGTAGAACACATCCCCCGAATGATCCTTGATGACAAGCGAAACGTCATCTTCGCTGCTGAAAGCTCCTACATAGGCGTTGAGCAGAATATCGATACCCTTACGGTAAACGGTTGCGCCGACAAACAGAAAGGTCAAGCCGGCCGGGTTCTCTAAAGGGTACCGGGGACCTTCCGCACAGAAGATTGCGGGGTCTACTCCGTGGGGCACCACCCGAACACGACCGGCCTCTACGCCACCCCTGATCGCCTGTTGACGTATCCATTGGGTATGGACCCACAACTGATCGAATTCCGCATTGATCTTTGCCGTCCACGCACGGGGGAAGGGGCCGAAATCCCACGTTCTCACGGCGATGAATTTCCCCCTTCTTGGGGGACGGGCCTTCAAAAAGGGCTCTTCATAATGATGGTGAATAGTAAAGTCCCCGTCGATTCCCGACTCCACAGCTTCGCCATCGCTCGTGATGACCCTGTACCCCTTGTTTGCCAGCCCCCGGCGCCACGCCTCGTTCACCCGAGCATAGGCGCTTCGTTTTTTCGTGCCGCCGCGGATGACCACGATGCTTTGATGACGATCGCCTGGCCTGGTCTCAGCAAAGGAACGGTCTTGAGGCTCGATAGTGCATCAGGCGTTATCTTGTCGTTCAAGAAAAGCGGTCAGTTTGGGTAGTTCGTCCAGATCCGGAGCCAACTCGAGTTCGTACGACTCAATCGAGGACGTAAATGCCTCTAGGAAGGAGTCGAAAGACCGTCGGTCGGGACCTTGTTGCATGGATCATCCCGAAGGATGCCTTATCATCGTGTTTTTCAACACCGGGGATAACCTAGATGCCACATAAGTTCAACGCAGCGCGACGGCACAAGTTTGATAAGGCGCAGTACCGGGTGATCAACTGGGCAGAATATAACGAGAGCCTGCGCCAGCGGGGTGATCTGACGATTTGGGTCAGTGATGAGGCTCAAAGTGTGTGGCGCGCGCCGCGCCGCACGTCACGGGGTGGCCAGCGGAGATACTCGGATCTGGCTATCGAGACATGCCTGACGCTGCGCACGGCGTATCGGCTTGGGTTGCGACAAACGCAGGGGCTGATGGGTTCCATTGGCACGCTCATGGGGCTGGATATACGGGTGCCGGACTTCTCCACACTGTCGCGTCGCGCAAACGGCTTGAGCATCGCGCAGGTGATGAGGCAAGCCGGGTCTGTGCCTGTCCATCTGGTGGTGGACAGTACCGGCCTCAAGATCTTCGGCGAAGGGGAATGGCTCGCGCAGAAGCATAAAACCAGGGGAATACGCCGCCGCTGGCGCAAACTCCACCTCGGACTGGACCTCCATAGCGGTGCGATTGTTTGCGCCAATCTGACTCACGATGACGTTGGAGACAGCACCGCCTTACCCGGGCTCCTGGATCAACTCGATGCCCCGGTCACGGGCTTTCTGGCGGACGGCGCCTATGATGGAGCGTCCACACGGGATCTGCTGAGGGAACGGTATGGGGAGACCCTGGATGTGGTTATACCGCCGCCAAAGAACGCAGTGATCCGACCGCAATCGGCGCGGGATCCAACCGTTCGGGATCGCCATATTGCCCAGATCCGCAGCAACGGCCGCATGGCCTGGCAGGCGGCCACAGGGTACAACCAGCGCAGCCGGATAGAAACGCAGATCGGCCGGTGGAAGAGCGTCATCGGCCCCAGACTCAGATCCCGCAGCTTCTCCAGGCAGATCACGGAGATCCAGGTCGGCCAGAAAGTCCTGAACACAATGACCGCACTCGGACGGCCTGTGTTCGAACGTATCGCCTGACGCTACCGCTTGGGAAAGGGCGAATTCCATCTCCGCCCCGATCCATGCAACAACGCTGCTCGCCGCAAAGAGGACAAGCCCCGCATCGCCCAGGCCATGCGGGACATTTTCGATGCCCCGTCTCGAGAGGATGCCGAGGAGCTCAAGGGTAAAGTCGTCAAGAAGTTCGAAAAGATTGCACCGGAGTTCGTGAGCTGGCTGGAAGACAACCTGGATGAAGGGCTGACAGTGTTTGATTTTCCGAGGAGCTGGTGGCGAAGGATCCGAACCATCAACGGACTGGAGAGACTGCACCGGGAGATCCGGAGACGAACCCGGGTGGTGGGAATCTTTCCCCACGACGCATCGGCGCTGCGGCTCATCTCGGCTGTGCTTGCAGAGATACACGAGGAGTGGTTAACCGGCCGGCAATACCTGAACCTGGCCGGCTGGAAAAAACAAGTGGAGCAATTCTTCCCTACAGGCCCTAGAGGAAATTACAGAAAAACGGTTGCTTAACCTCGGATCCAGCCGTCATGGTCTATGCAGGACTGCGCCGGTTGGTCGGGCTGCAGCTCATCTCGGGAGGCTTTGCCATGTGGCCGGGTTCACGGAAAGTCAATCCCTGGGCCAGCACTTATGCGACCCACGCCCTGGTGGAAGCGACAAGAGCCGGTTTTCATGTCGACGAATCGATCTACGGCAAGGCTCTGGGCTTTCTCGATCAGACCGTTCGCTCCCATGAATCGCGAGAGAGAGCTGGAGTGGAGCAGCTCGTTTACGCCCTCTATGTGCTGGCCAGAGCCGATCGACCCGAGCGCGGACAGATGGATTTCGTGCGCCAGAATCTTCAGGAGTTTCTTCGCCCGTCGGCCCGGGGACTGCTGGCGGCAACCTACGCAATGACCGGCAACCAGGCTATCTCGCATGAGCTCCTGATCAGCCTGGAACAGATGGATGAGGTGGAACGAGTAACGGGGCAGAATTTCGATTCCTCCACTCGCAACCGGGCACTGCTCCTGCTGGCCCTGTTGGAGTCGGTTCCGGAGGATCCGAGAGTTGCCGGACTCTTTGACCGACTGGCCCGTGAGGCTTCCAGCCGCAGTTGGACGACTCAGGAGACTTCCTTCGCCTTTCTGGCCATGGGCCAGCTTGCCAGGCGGCAGAGAGACCTCCAGGCTGACTATGAGGGTGAATTGTTCGTCGACGGCCAGCTCGTCGGCAGCTTTGATTCCCGCACTCGCAGCTTTCTGCTTCCGCCGGAAGGGCGGGTGGGAATGGAACTGGACCCCGGATTTCAGGCTGGCTCAGCCTTTTACAGTCTGGTGACGCGGGGGATCCCCCTGGACACGAGGTTCCAGGAAGAGCAGCGGGGACTGGAGCTGGAGCGTGAGTTCCGAACCCGCCGGGGCCGGCAGCTGGATCTCACTGAGATCCGCCAGGGAGACCTGATCGTAGTCAAGACTCGGATCCGGAGCGTGCGGGGACCGGTCCAGAACGTTGTCATCCAACAGCTCCTTCCCTCCGGACTGGAGGTGGAAAACCCGCGTCTAGCGACCACCGAGAGGCTGGGTTGGATGACGGGAAGCGCCCTCCAGGCTGACTACCAGGATCTTCGAGACGACCGGGTCCTTTTCTTCGCGGATCTGCCGGCCAATCAGTGGCGAACCATTTACACACTCCTGAGGGCGGTATCTCCAGGGGATTTTCGGCTTCCGCCTGCGCATGCCGAGGCCATGTACAACCCTGAATTGAGCTACACGGGCCCCAGATCAAGGCTCCACATCGGGAGGCGCAAGTGAGAGCCCCAGGCAGATGGCTGCGGGATCGACTGCCCAGGATCCTTCTCCGCTGGGGAGCGATGAGTTGTGCAGCCGTGCTCGGACTCGTCCTCGTGTGGCAACTGGCCTCGGCGTTGTTTCCTTTCCCCCACGAAAAGCTGGAGCGACCTTACGGCCAGATTGTCTACGATCGAAACGGTGATCTGATCCGCATGTTTCTGGCTTCTGACGGTCACTGGAGATTCCGGGCGCAGTTGGACCAGATCACCCCGCAGCTGGTGGATGCAATCGTCGCTTCCGAGGATCAATGGTTTCGCTACCACCCGGGTGTGAACCCGGTCTCCGTACTGCGGGCGGCCCTCTCCAATCTCCGTGCAGGAGGAATTGTTTCCGGAGCGTCCACCATTCCGATGCAGATTGCACGGCTGATGGAACCCCGTCCGCGCAACTTCCAGAGCAAACTGCTGGAGGCACTCAGGGCCCTTCAGATGAGTCGCCTCTACTCCAAGGACGAGCTTCTCGAGATCTATCTGAATCTGACTCCTTACGGAGGCAACATCGAGGGTATCCGGGCTGCCTCCTACTTCTATTTTGGAAAGAAGCCGGACCGCTTATCCTGGGCAGAGACAGCTCTGGTTACGACTCTTCCTCGCTCTCCGGTCAGCTACGATCCCACTCGTAACCTGGAGCTTTCGATCCGGGCCCGCGACCGGGTCATCGCCCAGCTTCGCGGGAAAGGAATCATAAGTCCTTCCCAGGCCCGGACTGCTTCCTCCGCTCGACTCCCGGATCACAAACAGAAGCAGCCCTTGCGAGCCCCCCATTTTGCTGAAATGGTGAGACGACAGAATCCTCGCTCTCAGGAACTTCACACGACTCTGGACCTGGAGATCCAGAGAGCCGCGGAGCTCCAGATTGACTCCCGAAAGGCGCAGCTTCGGAGGCAGGGGATCGGAAACGTGGCCGTGGTCATCATCGAGAATGAGACCCGGAAGGTTGTGGCCCTGGTAGGCTCTGCCGGCCATTCCGATTCGGCTTATCAGGGACAGGTCAACGGGGCCACGGCCCGGCGCTCGTCTGGTTCAGCTCTCAAGCCGTTTCTCTTTGCTCTGGCTTATGACAGAGGTCTGATCGTTCCTGATTCTCCTTTGCTGGATGTTCCTTACGACTACGCCGGCTATGTTCCCAAGAACTACGATCGGCGTTACCGGGGGCAGGTAAGCGCCTCTCAGGCGCTGGTTCAGTCCCTGAACGTTCCGGCTGTGCATCTGCTCTCCCGCACCGGACTACAGAACTTTCACCAGCTCTTGATCTCGGGTGGTCTTTCCAGCCTGGACCGTCCTTCACTCGAGTATGGCCTTCCTCTGGTGCTGGGAGGAGGAGAGGTTCGGCTCCTCGATCTGGCCAACCTGTATGCCTCCCTGGCCCAGGGTGGGGTCCATCGCAATCTCCGTGTTGTGGATGGCCGCCCCGGGGCGGGAAAGCGTCTTTTCTCCCGAGAGGCTGTCTACTTCACTACCCACTCGCTGACCCAGCTGCGCAGACCCGACTTACCTCAGGCCTGGGACCTCTCTCTGGACATACCAGCTGTTGCCTGGAAGACCGGAACCTCTTATGGCCATCGAGATGCCTGGGCGATTGGCTTCTCGCAGGAAAACACTATCGGCGTCTGGATTGGCAACTTTGACGGATCCGGAGTTAAAGGTCTGTCCGGTGCGGAGCATGCCGGGCCTCTGCTGTTCGATCTTTTTCGTGCCGTCGAGCCGACTGGTTCGAGATTTGAGGAGCCCCCGAGCCTGGAGATTGACACGGTGGAGGTCTGTTCGGTGAGTGGGCAGCTGCCTACCGCCTATTGTCCGAGGACCCAAGAGATTGACTCGATCCGGGGCCGGTCGAACTTTCAAGTAGTGTAACTTTTTTTCTGTAATTTCTGGTCAGGCCTTGGGTCGGAAAGACAGAGGTCTGGGACAGGATTCTCCAAAAACAGAAACGAGAATCTGGCAAGGAGAATCAAATGAACCCAGATCTGGAAAAGAGAGTACCACGGGAGATCCTGGCGGAGTTGATCGAGGAAGGAACAGAAGCCTTTCGAGGAATCCTGGAGAAGTTGTTCAACGTGGCGATGCAGTTGGAAAGAAGCGAGTTTCTGGGAGCGGAAGCGTACGAGAGAACAGCCAGTCGGCGAGGCTATCGAAACGGATTCAAAGGCAAGCGGATTCAGACTCGAGTGGGAGAGCTGCACTTGGAGATTCCACAGGTGCGTGGGTTGAGGTTTTATCCCAAGTCGCTGGAGAGGGGTTGCCGTTCGGAGAAGGCCCTGAAGCTGGCCATTGCCGAGATGTATGTGATGGGCGTCTCGACGAGGAAAGTCACCGAGATCACGGAGCAGCTGTGTGGGTTGGAGATCTCGGCCACCCAGGTCTCGAGAGTGGCCGGGATGCTGGACGAAGAGCTGGAAGAGTTTCGAAGCCGGGAGCTGGGAGAGTATCCGATCGTGTATCTGGATGCCCACTACGAGAAGGTTCGAAGAGGCGGCAGGGTGCAGGACGTGGCCATCCTGAAAGCCATAGGAGTCAATCGTTTCGGGACGCGAGAGGTGTTGGGTCTGAGCGCCAAGATCAGCGAAGCGGAGGTGCATTGGCGAGGGTTTCTGGGAGATCTGCACAAGCGTGGACTGAGAGGGGTCGAGCTGTTGGTCAGTGACGATCACGAAGGACTGAAGGCGGCCAGGCGGGCAGTTTATCCGTCGGTGCCCTGGAACCGTTGTCAGTTTCACCTGAGCAAAAACGCCCAACAATATGCTCGCCGCAAAGAGGACAAGCCCCGCATCGCCCAGGCCATGCGGGACATTTTCGATGCCCCGTCTCGAGAGGATGCCGAGGAGCTCAAGGGTAAAGTCGTCAAGAAGTTCGAAAAGATTGCACCGGAGTTCGTGAGCTGGCTGGAAGACAACCTGGATGAAGGGCTGACAGTGTTTGATTTTCCGAGGAGCTGGTGGCGAAGGATCCGAACCATCAACGGACTGGAGAGACTGCACCGGGAGATCCGGAGACGAACCCGGGTGGTGGGAATCTTTCCCCACGAAGCATCGGCGCTGCGGCTCATCTCGGCTGTGCTTGCAGAGATACACGAGGAGTGGTTAACCGGCCGGCAATACCTGAACCTGGCCGGCTGGAAAAAACAAGTGGAGCAATTCTTCCCTACAGGCCCTAACCCGGATTATGCATGAGATCTGAATCCGAGTGAGATTTGGGCCCAGAAAAAAGGCCGTAGCTCTCTGATATAAAAGGGTTTACATAAACAACGACCCTAAACAGGAGCTACGGCAATGTTGAAAGCAGTCTGCCAGAATACCCTGCTATTTCACAGCCACAGAAAGATCACGGCGCGTTTTGATGGGGGGAGTCTGACTTCCGACGCAGGATGGTTGTTGTTTGGATCGCTGGATCGGCAACATCGGTTGTGCGAGGGCTTCAGTTCGTGTATTTCGGAAAGCCGGGACCGACGCTACGTTCGTCATGACCTGTTGAAGTTGATTCGACAACGAGTCTTGCAGATCGTGGCCGGCTACGAAGACTGTAATGACGCCGATACGCTGCGCTCCGATCCGATGCTCAAGACAGTCTGTGATCAGTTGCCCGAGAGCGATCCCGATTTGGCCACCCAGCCGACTTTCTCCCGTTTGGAGAACTCCGTCACCAAGAAGGATCTGATGCGTCTGAGCCAGTGGCTGCTAGGCCGTTATGTGCGCTCCCTGAAGAAGAGACGTCCCAGCAAGATCATCCTGGATCTGGACAGTACCGACGACCACACTCACGGTCAGCAGGAGTTCTCCTTCTACCATGGGTATTACCGAAACCACATTCTGCATCCTTTGCTGATCTTCGATGCCGACACGGGCGACCTGGTGTGTGTCGTGTTGAGACCTGGCAACAAGGGGGCTGCCTCTCACATCGTGCCCATTCTGAAGCGAGTCGTGGAGGCCATCCGACAAGGAGTGGGGACGGATGTCGAGATTGAGATTCGGGCCGACAGCGGCTTTGCCACGCCTCGGCTCTACGAGTTCTGTGAAGGTGAAGAGAATCAACTCCAATATGTCATTGGGTTAAGTCGAAACCCTCGCCTGCAGCGAGTGGTCGAGCCGCTGCTGGATTCGACTCGGCTGCAGTTCGTTGAGCTGGAGGAAAAACAGCGTCAGTTTGACGAGTTTCTTTATCGAGCCAAGAGCTGGGATCGATCCCGTCGCGTCATTGTCAAAGTGGAGGTCGATCAGCGCGGGATCAATCGTCGCTTTGTGGTCACCAACCGGGACGATCTCTGCTCCCAATCACTTTATGACCACTATACAAACCGAGGGCAGACCGAGAACTTCATCAAGGCCTTCAAGAATCATCTGAGCATGGACCGACTCAGCTGTCATCGATTCCTGGCCAATCAGTTTCGACTCCTCCTGCATGCACTGGCTTACCAGATGTTCGTGCGCCTCCGCGACTATCTGCACGGGACTCCCTGGCACAAGCTCGAAATCGAAACCTTACGTCGTCGTGTCCTCAAGATCGGGGCCCGCATCCGACAAACCACTCGACGCATCTGGGTCCATCTTTCCTCAGCCTTTCCCGAACAACCCCTCTTCCACCTCGTCTTGAGTCGCCTCAACTCCAGCTAGCTTCTCCCAGTTCCCCAAAAAACCGCTTCCGATACTCATCCAGGCCCAGATCTGTCTGAAATTCACTCCCCCAACCACTCAAACGCCTCCCCAACCGATATTCTTCGCAAATCCGCCTGTCACACCTGCCCGCTTCCGAGTTGGGCCACTTCTCGACTCGTTTTTCAACACCGGACTACGGTTTTTGCATAATCCGGGCTAGAGGAAATTACAGAAAAACGGTTGCTTAACCAACTTTCAGGCTTGCCGGGTCCACCGTCGCCTCTTTGTCGATGCAGAGACCGGTCTTCGATTGGATGGACCCTGCCTGACCTCTTCGCATTATGTCACCAGAGTGGTCGAAGTATTGCCGCCGCCGCTGGCTGCCTGGCGGCGGCGGCAGGGACAGCCGGTCGAGGTCCTCCCCCGGCGCGCGGCGACCTGCCATCAAGTCGGCTTCAGCGACGGCCCCCGGATTTCTTCGCCCGATGATGCAACGCCCTACCTGATCCGGCAGGGGATACCCCGATCCCATCAGAGCATCGCTCTGGCCGCCCTGGCTCAGCCAGGCCGGCTCTACTGGTACCAGGATGGCCTCCTGGTGGCATCTGGAGAGACGGGCGAGACTCTCTTCCTGGACCCGAGCAGGGGGCGTCATGAACTGGTTGTCGTTGACACCATCGGCCGCTCAGATCGGATCTTTTATGAGGTGGAATGAAGTTCCACGTTCCACGTTCCAGGTTCCACGTGGCGCGCTCATTGTCATTCGCGCCTCTGCCTGCTCGATGAGTCGACAAGTCACCCTCCGGGTGACCATCAAGAAAATTGCAGAGGCAGGAACGACAGTGACTGCGCAGCGGTCCACGCCGCCGAGAATATGAGCACCCAGCACCTAGAACCTAGAACCCAAAACCTAGAACCTAGAACCCAGAACCTAGAACCCGCCTCTTAACACGGGTCCAGAAGGAGGGCCGCAGAGTTTTCCACAAGTGGTCGAGCTGCTCCCGAGCCGCTCCTTCTCCCGCCTCGATGAGCTTCGACAGAGCGTCAAGGTCGGTCCACGAGAAGTTCTCGATACGGAGCTGGATCAGAACATCCGCGTCAGACAAGGAGTTGTTCTGCACGGCTGAGCTCATGATGGAGAAGGATCGGAGCAGGATCTGATAGATATTGTTCAGGTTGACCTGATCCGAAATCTCCAGACCAATGGCCGAGGCGACTACAATGTCAGCTCCCATCTCTCGCACCTGCTGAACCGGCAGATTGCAGGTCAGGTAGCCGTCGGCCAGCAGGCAGCCGTTCACTTCCACCGGCACGTAGAGTCCAGGGATCGCACAACTGGCCCGAATGGCGGGAAAGAGGGGACCGCGCTCGAGGACCACGGGTTTGCCGGTTCGCAAATCAGTTGCCAGAACTCGGAGGGGGACCTTGAGTTCTTCAAAAGTGCTCACCGGGAGAATGCTCTCCAGCCAGTCCGCCATGCGGTCATTGCGGTTGAAGCCTCGAAGAGACAGGCTCCAGCGACTCAGGTGTTTCCAGGTCACGGACTCCGCCTGCTGGATGAGTTGCTCCATCGACAATCCGGCGGCGAACCCGGCGGCAACGATACTACCTACACTGACTCCGGCGATGAAGTCGATCGGAATCTTCTCCTCGATCAGAACCTGCAGCACGCCCAGGTGGGCCAGCCCCCGGGCCGCACCACCACCCAGAGCGAGACCGATCCGGGGGCGATTCTTGCGGTTCAACTGCATGTTGACCTCTTAGACGTCGAAAATCACACAGGGTTGCCGGTTTGAGTTCCTCGTTTCCCAACCCAACGGGGGCTCACGCCCTCCCGTTCTGTTGTTGTGGTGTTAAGGACACCCACAGAACGGTGAAGCGTCAGCTCACCGTTTCCTGGATGCAACAGGTAACCAGCAACTAGTAACCAGCAACTCAGTACCGTCCCCGCATCCTCTCCTTGGCCGGCAGGATCTCCAGGCAGGTGGTCCACCAGCCCGTGAGAATGGTCTCGACAAACTCTTCGGGGAGTACCGCCCGACGCATATCGGCCGCCAGCGACGAATGGTCATAATCGAGGGGAAGAAAGTGACATTTCAGATTCTGTTGGGAGAACTCCAGGAGAGTGAACCAGACCTGGATTTGTCCGTCATTCTCGGGGCGGCCGATGACACCTGTATTGATGAAGTCGCTACCCCCGGGAAGCTTCCGGTGCCACTTGACACCGGTATGAGTGCAGCACATCACATCGGCGCCTGCATCCTCCAGGAACCCTTCCAGCAGATGATCCGGGGACGCACTCTCCCACAGGAACTCGTTGACGCGCCGGGGTGATCCGTGGCAGAGCTGGACGATCCTGTCCCCCAGCCGAAAGCGGAGGCTGCGGGGCAGCCCTCCCAGCCACTTCTTATGTACCGCTGACGTGTTCTGGAAGGTGTAATCGTAGCTGATCTGAGCGAAATGGTTGTCCCGGGGGTCGGTGTAGCCACAGCCACAGTCTTCCAGGCCCTCAGCCAGAGAAATATCGTAGTTCCCGGCAATCGTCTGAATGCTCCCGTTCTGGAGGAGGGGGAAACTCCGATCGGGAAAGGGACCGAAGCCCCCGATATCTCCCAGGCAGAAAATGGCGTCTACTCCCAGCTCCCTGCATCGATCGAGCAGGGCTTCCAGAGCCAGGTAATTGCTGTAGACACCTCCGAAGAGAACTATCCTTTCGTAGGCTGGCAGCTCTCGGGACAGAACGGCGCGGCGTGAACGTGCCCTCAGAGACGCAGTCGCTTCGTGCCTGGGAAGACCCTGCTCGGGCCGTTTGGGAGCGTCCATGATCTAGTAGTTCCTGCAGGTCATTCCGGTCAGGTAGCAGGTGGTACAGGCCGAGTGGTAGAGACGGCAGGGCCTCATCGTCTCTTCCAGGTTGGTCGCGCTCATACGCGCTTCATCTTCTCCCACCAGGATCGGACAGGCATAGATCCCGTCCTTGGCGACCATCCTGGATGCCGAGCACTGCAGACGGCTGTGATCGAAGTCCGCCATCATGGGGGGCGTAACGAAAGCAGGGCTGTCCGGTGTCGGAAGCATCCCCATCTCGAACACGGGAATGATCTTGACCCGAGGCCGGGTCACTCCAATCGAGCGGAGCAGGTCGACATACTTCTGATAAGGATTCAGAACTGATTCCCGGGGACAGAGGTAGTCTCGAATCTCAGTGACAGTCAGAATGGGAAGCATTCCGCGGTCCCAGAGCCGCTTGTAGGCCCGCAAGGCTCGCCGGAAGACTCCTTTACCCCGGACAGCGTCGTTCTTCTCTTTGTCAAAATCATCCAGGCTGATTCGGATTTCCAGAGAATAGCGGGAACCTTCGGAGATGCGCTGGAGTTCATCGGCCCGGGCGTCGTTTATGGGAAGTCCGTTGGTCAGAACAGAAGCCGGAAAATCTCGGAGAGTGCTTTCCAGGATCAAGGTCATGTCTTTGTGCAGAAAGGGCTCTCCCCCCGTGAAATAGATTTCCCTCACCTTCAGTTCCCTGGCTTCCTCGAGGTAACCGAGAACAGTCTCCGTATCCATCATTTCGAGGCTGTGGTTGTCCGGGGAGCAACTGATAAAGCAGTGCGTGCAGCGAAGATTACAGAGGGTCCCCGAAACCTGAAACCAGAGGGTTTCGAGATCGTGAAAGTCGGCCTTTGGAATGGTCTCCAGGTTCATCGAGGTTCTCCTCTCAACAACGCTTCGACCGAGGACTTCAGCCGCCCGTTGAATTCGTCGTACGACTCATCAGGCTGTGGCTCGATCGGTTTTCCAAATCGAATTGTGACAGGATGCAGCCTGACTCTGTAAGAACCACGTGACCAGACCTGAAAGGTTCCAATAATCGCAGTCGGGATGGCCACAACGTTCAGCTCTTTGGCGAGAATAGCAGGGCCCTTCCTGAAGCCTCTGAGGTTTCCGTCAATGGATCTCTCCCCTTCCGGAAAAATCCCCAGCACCAGTTTTTCCTTCAGACCGTGGGCTCCCAGGCGCAAGGCCTGTCTCAGATTCCGATCCGGGTCAACCGGAAGGATCTTGATCAGACTCCCCAGATATCCGGTCAGGGTCCCAGGTTGGAAATAGTCGCTGTAGCCCACATAGAACATCCTTCGAATGGTCGAGAAAGGCAGCCCGGCGCTGATCAGGAAGGCGTCCACATAGCTCAGGTGGTTGGGGCAGATCATATGCGGCTGGACCTGGCGCAGATTCTCCTGTCCCTCGAAGCGCAGGCGAAAAAACAGTCTGGCCAGCACCCTGATGCAGCGGCTCAGGAAAAAGTAGTAAGCCTCCACAAATGCGCGGCGTCTGAGGACCCGGTGGATCTCTCCGGTTTCCTCTTCGGTCAGGGGTGTGTCCAATATCTCCGACCAGGAGACTTTCTCGATCCGGGCAACGCTGTCTGCAGCCTGACCGAGTCTCCTGCTGACGGCAGCGAAGAGCTCCTCGACCGTGAAAATGGTCATTGCTTCGTCATCGTCGATGCTGATTCCAAAGGCATCCTGAACATTGGACAGAAACTCGACCCGTTCCAGGGAGTCGAAGCCACAGTCGAACTCGAGGTTCATTCTCCGGTTGACGACCGGAACTTTGCCCGTCTCCTTCAAGAGCTGAAAGAGACGTTCCTCGACCCGGTCCCGTGGCGGCGTCTCTTCCACAGCTGCGGGTTCGCTGCGAGCCTCTTTTTCCTGTCCGAATTGCTGCTCGACTTCGAACCGTTTGATCTTGCGGGTTGGAGTTCGGGGCAGAGAGTCCTGCCGGATATCGAAACTGCGAACTCTCTTATAGGGCGGCAGTTCCAGGGAGAGGTTCTCGAACTGGTAGCGAATCATGTCCGCCACGTTGACTACCTGGTGGGCCTTAGCGTAATCGAAATCAGGCACCACGATGGCATGCAGTATCTCCTGATCCTGTTCTCCCTCCACTCCAATCACACACATCTCTTTAATGTAGGGGCATCTTGTCTCGTAGGCATGCTCGATTTCTTCCGGGTAGATATTCTTTCCCGAGCTGAGAACAATGACATCCTTCTTTCGCCCCGTGATGTGCAGATAGTCGTCTGAGTCCAGGTACCCCAGGTCGCCACTGTGAAGCCAGCCGTTGGAGAGGACCTCCAGAGTGGCAGCCTCGTTCTTCCAGTAACCCTGCATGAGGTGGGGGCCCTTGATCAGGACCTCTCCGATGCCGTCCGAGTCCGGCTCCGAAATCTGGATTTCGGAATGAGGCAGTGCGCGACCTACCGAGCCGAGGCCTCCCGGATAGGCCATAGTGGTCACCGCTGAGGTCTCAGTCATTCCGAAAGCCTGGGCAAAGGTGAACCCGAGGTTGCGGAAGGAAAAGAGAACTTCCGGGTCAAAGCGGGCTCCGCCCACGGCAAAGAACCTCAGTCTCCCGAAGTTCCGGTGAACCGGCCTGAACAGAAACTTGCCCGGATTCCACCCCAGCCACTCGTTGCTCAAGTGAGAAGCCCTGAACAGCAGCTTGAAGGCACAACGACTCAGCAGCCCCTTTTTCCCGATCTCCTGGAAGATCCTGCGGTGGACCAGATAGTAGAACTGGGGAACACAGACGAAAATCGTGATCCCTTCATCCCGAAAACACTGCAGGATTCTCTGGGCGTCGAGGGCATCGAGATAGTTCACCCGCGCTCCCAGGGAAAGAGGAATCAGAAAATTCGTCAGCAGCGCCAGCATGTGGTAAAGGGGCAGCACCGAGAGAACGTGGTCCTGAGGAGAGATTCCCACCGCATCCACCACGGAATCGACAGTCAGATAAACACTGCGGGGGGTCAGCATGACCCCCTTGGGATTCCCCGTGGTCCCACTCGTATAGACGAGCAGAAAGGTCTCGTCCGGGTCGCGGGACACCAGAGGGAGGTCGATGTCGGCACTCTCCTGCTGAAGAACTGAATCCCAATGGCCATAGCCCTCGACTTCCGGACCCACAATCAGGCCTGGCAGAGGCTCGGGTAGCAGG
Organism: Acidobacteriota bacterium; assembly: GCA_965205345.1. GTDB lineage: Bacteria > Acidobacteriota > UBA6911 > RPQK01 > CBDAPI01 > CBDAPI01. Next base: position 52,961 of record CBDBGQ010000009.1, read on the forward strand.
GCCTGAATTTCTTGGAGCTTGGGAAGCACCTCTTGCGAAGAGATCAAATACCTGCACTCGGAGTGCTGGACAAGACCGGCCAGCGTTTCCGAGGAATGAAGAATGTCAAACGGAACAATCCGCGCTCCGGCACTCTGAGCCGCCAGGAAGGCAATCCCCCAACGAGGATGATTCTCCATGAGGATTCCAAGCGTGTCGCCGGGCTGGATGTGATCCTTCAAAAACCGACTGGTCTTGGCGATTTCATCCCAGATCCGGCTCAAGGTGAACGGTTCCCGTTCATGCTCTCCCAGGACCTGCAATGCCACGTGATGAGGCATTGTTTCTGCATTTCTCTTGAGGGTCGCGAAAAAGTCAGCGCTCATAGACAATACAATTTCCATGCTACAACAAGTGTGAAGGGAGCGAAAAGGATGCGCTGTCTGTGGCTGGATGTCGGGGGTCTGAGGGTGGGGCCTCAGGTTACGACCGATCTCCGTAGGGGCGACCCTTGTGGTCGGAAAGAAAGGGGTTTCTTTCCGGTGCTGGAAGCTTCAGGAGCACAAAGGTCGCCACACCGGAAAAAAGTAGACTGTCCCCTTTTTTCCGCCGGCACGAGCTACCATCAGAAGGTGTGTAAATAGCATAGGCGGTGAGTATCCTTCCGGGTTGATTTAAAACCCAGGGCCGAAAGGCCCGCAACGGAAGGAGTACACACCGCATGAGCAAGCAGAACATTGAGGAAAGTGTCGAGTCAAGAGTTTGTTTCGAGGAGCTGGAAGATTGGGTGCGGGAGAAGATCCAAGGCTGGGTTCAAGAGCTGCTGGAGGAGGAAGTCACGGAGTTATTAGGGCGGCGTAAGAGTGAGCGGCGAAGGGCCGTGGACGCTCCGTCGGGCTATGGCAATGGATATGGGAAGCCGAGGCATCTGACGCTGAGCTCGGGGACGATCCAGGTTCGAAGGCCTCGAGTGCGGGATCTAGAGGAACACTTTGAAAGTCGGGTGTTGCCCCTGTTTGCCAAGCGGACGCGGCAGGTTCGAGAACTGATCCCTGAGCTGTACTTGCATGGTCTGGCGCTGGGGGATTTTGATCTGGCTCTGAGAGGGCTTTTAGGGGAAACGGCGCACCTGTCGTCCTCCACGGTGGCCAGATTGAAAGAGCAGTGGCAGGCCGAATGGGAGGTCTGGCAGAGTCGACCCTTGAATGATCTGGAAGTGGTGTATTTATGGGTAGATGGAATCTACGTCAAGGCGGGTCTGGAGAAGGAAAAGGCAGTCCTGCTGGTGGTGCAGGCCGCCTTAAGTGACGGAAGCAAAGCCGTGGTGTCGGTCACGAGCGGCTATCGGGAATCGACCCAGAGCTGGTCGGAAGTACTGCGCGACTTGAAGCGCCGGGGGATGGGCTGTCCACGGCTGGTGATCGGAGACGGCCACCTGGGCATCTGGGGAGCTTTGCGCAACGTCTATCCCCAGGCCGAGGAGAGGGGTGTACCGTTCTTTCTGTAATTTGAGGAAGGTGAGCTAAAAGGATCAGAGGTCTGGGGCAGGATTTCTCCAAAAACTCAAGACAAGAGCAAGGAGGATCCGAATGACCCCAGACCCAGAACAGAGGCTACCACGAGAATTGTTGAAAGAACTGATCGAAGAAGGCAGCGACGCGTTTCGAGGAGTGTTGGAGAAACTGCTCAACACCGCCATGCAGATGGAACGAGAAGAGTTTCTGGGAGCTCGACGCTGGGAGCGGAGCGAGCAGCGTCGAGACCACGCCAACGGGTACAAGGCCAAGACGCTGTCAACTCGAGTGGGACAGCTTCAAATCCGGATTCCACAAGTACGTCACCTGGACTTCTATCCCCGATCCCTGGAGCGAGGGTGCCGCTCGGAGAAAGCCCTGAAGCTGGCCATCGCCGAGATGTACGTGATGGGCGTGTCGACGCGCAAGGTCACTGAGATTACCGAGCAGCTGTGCGGCACCGAGATCTCCGCCAGCCAGGTCTCAAGAATCTCCAAGCTGCTGGACGACGAACTCGAGCAGTTTCGCAACCGCCCTTTGGGCAGCTATCCAGTTGTGTACCTGGATGCCCACTACGAGAAGGTCCGTCGCCAGGGCAGCATTCAGGATGTGGCCGTCTTGAAAGCGACCGGAGTCAACTGCTGGGGCAAGCGGGAGGTGATTGGGGTCAGCTGCCGACTCAGCGAGGCGGAGGTCCACTGGCGAGAGTTTCTGCAGCAGCTTCAAAAGCGTGGTCTGGAGGGTGTGCAGCTGATTGTCAGCGATGACCACTCAGGACTACGAGCTGCCAGAAGAGCTGTCTTTCCTTCAGTGCCCTGGCAACGCTGTCAGTTTCACCTGAGCCAGAATGCTCAGCGATACGCCCGCCGATCCGACCAACGTGCCGCCATCGCCACTGACATTCGAGACATCTTCAATGCCCCGTCTGGAGGCGAAGCTGAGGCGATGCTTCGGGCCAGAGTCGAGCAATACTACGACCGCAACCCGGAGCTGGCCGATTGGATGGAGACCAATCTGCCGGAAGGCTTTACGGTCTTTCGTTTTGCACGTTCTACCTGGCGGCGCATTCGCACCAACAACGGGCTGGAGAACCTAAACCGTCAGATTCGCCGGCGTACCCGGGTCGTCGGTATCTTTCCAAACACCGAGTCCGCACTACGACTCATCACCGCTGTCGTCGAGGAGATTCACGAAGACTGGCTGATCGGGAAACAGTACCTCAGCCTGGTCGATTTCAAACCACAGGAGAATCCGATCTCAGATCACTCTCAGTCAAATTACAGAAAAACAGTTGCTTAGCCCCGAGGAGCAGCGCTGCTGGAATCATCGGATCCCTCTGTGCCAATAATGGTGAGACACTTCTTCCCGGCTAAATTAGAGTAGAGGGCGAGAAGCTGGATTACAGAATGATAGAAAACAGAAGCGACAAGAAACTGAGGATTTTGGAAACCTCGGAGCGGAGGGGAGAGGTCTCCAAAATCGCTGCGGGACGGACCGAGCCCGAGAAGGCGTTGCCGCGACCCGACCCGGAAGTTCCTGCCAAGGCAACCCGTCGCCGGTTTTCAGCCCGCTATAAGCTCCGGGTCCTGGAGCAGGCCGATGGCTGCGAAGAGTCGGGCGAAGTGGGAGCATTACTGCGCCGAGAAGGACTTTACTGGTCGAATCTGCAGACCTGGCGACGCCAACGCGAGCACGGAACGCTGCAGGCATTGACCCCTCGCAAGCGGGGACGAAAGGCAAAGCCGGTCAATCCTCTGGATCATCAACTGAGGCAAGTGGAGGCTGAGAATCGGAAGCTGAAACGCAAGCTCGAGAAGTTTGAAGCCATGCTGGATCTCCAAAAAAAAGTCTCGCAACTGTTGGGAATCTCTCTGGCGAGCAGCGAAGAGAACGGAGACGAGAGCTGATGGACGAAGCTTTGCGATTCTCACAATCCCACGGAGTCCGTGCCGGCTGTCAGGCTCTGGATCTGCCGCCATCGAGTCTGTATCGGGAGAAACTTCGGCGCGAACGGCCGGCGCTGGATCCTCGGCCTCGGGCCGCATCCCCACGCGCCTTGAGCCCGCCCGAAAGGGAAGCCGTTGTGGAGGTCCTGCACAGCCGACAGTTTATCGACAAAGCTCCTGCCGCCGTATGGGCGGAGCTGCTGGACGAAGGGCGATACTTGTGCTCGATTCGAACCATGTACCGCATTCTGGCCAAACGTCTGGAAGTTAGAGAACGCCGTCGCCAGCGCCGCCATCCCCAATACTCCAAGCCGGAACTTCTGGCCACCGGCCCGAACCAATGCTGGTCGTGGGACATCACCAAGCTGAAGGGGCCCGTCAAATGGAGCTATTACTACCTCTACGTGATCCTGGACATCTTCAGCCGCTATGTGGTGGGCTGGATGGTGGCCACCCAGGAAAGCTCCCGCCTGGCCAAGGTCTTGATCGCCCAGAGCTACTCCAAGCAGGAGATCGTAGCGGGTGGTCTCACCCTGCATGCCGATCGTGGCTCGTCGATGAGTTCCAAAGCACTGGCCTTGCTACTGGCCGATCTGGGAGTCACCAAGTCTCACTCTCGGCCTCATGTCTGTGACGACAATCCCTACTCGGAATCCCAATTCAAGACCCTCAAGTACCGTCCCGAATTCCCGGCTCGTTTCGGCACCATTCAGCAAGCCAGAGACTTCTGTCGGGATTTCTTCGATTGGTATAACCGCGACCATCGCCATTCGGGTATCGGCCTGCACACTCCCGCGGATGTGCACTACCTCACCGCCATCACCACCCGTCGCGATCGATCCCAAACATTGGAGGCCGCCCATGCACTCTTCCCGGAGAGATTTCCCAACGGCAAACCCGTTCCTCCTCCTCTTCCCGAGGCGGTCTGGATCAACCCTCCCGAAAAGGAAAACTTTTGAGATGAAACTACAGTAATTTATTCACCAAAGTGTCTCAAAGTTGTTGACACGTTCCGGATCGTCAACCTGCTGACCAAGCTCCCTAAGCGAGTGCACAAGCCGGCCTTGCTGATCCTGCGGCAGATCCCTTACGCCGAGACTCGAGAAGAAGCACAACGACTCAAGAAGGTTTTTCAGCACTGGTGCCGGCAGCGAGGGCTGACTCTGGCGGCTGAGCTAATCGAGCAGGACTGGGACCGGATGGTGACCTTTTACCTGCTATCCAAAGAAGCAGTGGCAGCATCTGCGAACCACCAATCCAGTGGAGTCACCGTTTGCCGCTCTTCGGCTGCGAACGGACGCGGCCAAGCGATTCAAGAAAGTGGAAAACGCCCAGGCGGTGATCTGGAAGATGCTGCTGGTGGCGGAGCAGCGATTCCGCCGGTTGAAGGCACCGGAGCTGATGAAAGACGTCTACCAGGGCGCCAAATATGTCAATGGAGTCCCGGTCAACCAAGTCCCGGAGGAGAAAGCCGCCTGATGTTTTTCCACACCTAGTGACAAGAGCTCCGCCGGCACAAGACCGGCCCCTACAAACCACTTCTTGTGCTTTGCCTCTTGAGGCGGCTCCGAACGGCTGCAGGGCACGCGAATCTGGCGGGCACGGCGACTTGACTAGGCCTACAGACCCTCGTCCCTTCCTGCCAGGGTCTCGTTGATTCTCCTCAACTCTTCGTGAATGGCCTGCTGCCACTGGGTGATGTTGTCCAGTCGGCGCTTGATGCCAAACACCCCGAAGGGGAGTATGAGCCAGACAGTCGCCATGACAAAGAGCATGACTCCCAGGAAAATCCCGAGCAGGCTCAACCCGCCAATCAGGGCGGCGACCGCGCCCTCCAACTCGGGCATCGCGGATTGCTGTAACAGAAAGGGGGAGAAAGAAATCATAGAACCCTCACGCACACAGACCTTAGCACACAGGCCCTAGAACCTAGAACCTAGAACCTAGAACCCAGAACCCAGAACCCATTAGAGTTGAATCCCCTTGGGCATCCTGTGGGCGACGTGGCTGTCATGGGCCGCTCGTGCCACTGCTCTGGCCACCTGTTTGCTGACTCTTCGGTTGAAGACACTGGGGATGATGTAGTCTGCCGACAGCTCTTCTTCTGAGATCATGCCGGCCAGGGCGTGGGCCGCGGCCGCCTTCATGGATTCATTGATCTCATGCGCCCTGGCGTCCAGCGCTCCCCGAAAGATTCCGGGAAAGGCCAGGACGTTGTTGATCTGGTTGGGATAGTCGCTGCGCCCGGTGGCGATGACGGAGGCGAATCCCTCCGCTTCCTCCGGCATGACTTCCGGATTGGGATTGCCCAGGGCGAAGATGATCGGGTCAGGGTTCATCCTCTCAATGTCGGAGCGGCGCAGCAGATCCGGCCTGGACACTCCCAGAAAAACATCCGCCCCCTTCAGCACTTCCTTCAGGGAGCCCTGTTCCCCTTCCTGGTTGGTGTTCTCGGCGATCCAGGCCTTGGACGGGCTGTGACTGAAATCGCGTCCGGCATGGATGCTTCCCTGGCTGTCACAAACGACCAGGCTGCCGATCCCGAAACTCCTGAGTATCCGGACGCAGGCATAGCCGGCCGCACCCGCCCCGCTGATCACCAGTTTCACATCAGCGGCTGTTTTTCCGGTCAACTTCAGAGCATTGATCAGGCCCGCCAGTACCACTATGGCTGTCCCATGCTGATCGTCGTGAAACACGGGAATGTCCAGGGCGTCGTTCAGTCTGCTCTCAATCTCGAAGCAGCGGGGCGCTGCAATGTCTTCCAGGTTGATCCCTCCAAAGGTCGATCCCACCATTTCGCCGAAACGAATCAGTTCTTCGGTATCCTGAGAGTTCACGCACAGGGGAAACGCATCGACGCCGGCGAACTCCTTGAAGAGAATCGCCTTCCCCTCCATCACCGGCAGGGCCGCCTCCGGCCCGATGTTGCCAAGACCCAGGACTGCGCTTCCGTCCGACAGGATCGCGATGCAGTTTTTTCGAATCGTCAGGTTGAAGGATACCCGGGGATCCTGATGGATTGCCTCGCAGACTCTCGCTACACCCGGAGTGTAAGCCATGGTCAGGTCGGCCCGGTTCTTGAGCGGTACCTTGGAGAGAATCTCCAGTTTTCCTCCCAGATGCAGCAGGAAGGTGTTGTCAGAGGACGACTTGACGACCACTTCGTCCAGGAGTTTGAGTGCCTTGATGATGTGGCGGGCGTGCTCGAGAGAAGGGCATTCTATGCTGTAGTCCCGCAGGCTCATACCGCGATGAATATGAACCAGGTCGATCGCGGCAATGCTGCCACCTTCCCCCGCAATGACCCCGGCAATCTGCGCGATCATCCCGGGACGATGGGCGTTCTCGATTCGGAGGGTGATTGAATACTGGGCGCTCGGATGTGAATTTGTCATCTCCTTACCTCCACCGGCGTGACAACGAACCACCGGTATCCTGTTTGACTTTTGACTATTGGCTCTCCTCTTTCCACCTTTCACCTGGCCCGATCAACACCCAGGAGCCCCGCGATAGTGGTCTGGCCCCTGAAGAGGCTCGAAAGAGTTGGAACCGAGTCTTCGGTTATGGAGATGAAGGCTACTACAGTTCGGACGTCGATGCGTTCCTGGCTGAGCGGATGGCTGATTTTCAGCCGGACACCGTTCTCCACATCGGGAGGGGTCCGGGCCGCAACTCGCTCTGGCTGGCCGAAAGGGCTGGGAGGTGACCGGGTTTGACATTTCAGACGAAGCCGTCCGCCAGGCCCCGCCCTGCCACGAGAACCTGATGCAGCTAATCGACCCTCGAGATCGACTGTGCGAAGACGAAAAAGCCGCTCTGCGTGATCAGCCCACTGAGAATGAAATCTTCACCTCCCTCGGACTGAAGCCACAAATGCCCCTCATCGATTTCCAGGCCAACCAGAATCTCGTCCAGGAACATGGCCTTCATCTCCCCCGGCTCCAGGAGAATTCCTTCGATGGCCACCAGAGAGGTCGGATCTAGCCGATCATAGACGGATAGTTCGACCACCACTTGGCTGTCTCCCGGGTTGGCAATCGCAAAGGCGAATTCATCCTTGAGCCGGAAGGCAGTTTGAAAGTCTCGACCGGGTCGTTCCGTCGGGATCCCTACATCCTCGATCAGGCTTCCGTCCTCTTCGTTGACGAGCTGGTAGCGGATCGAGCCCTGAATGTGCCCCGAGGACTTGACCCAGGCCCATCCGCTCCTGACGTCGGACTCTCCCTGGGGAACCGCTCCCCGGCGCCCCACGAACTCGATGACTCGCGAAGCCCGGGCGGCCAGAGTGAAGGGCTGACTCGAATCCCAGGATTTGATCGGATTCTCCGCATCCAGTGTGTCGATATAGTCAACCGCCAGCGGATCGCCCTGATTGTCGAAGAACAAAATCTGAACATCATCGACGTCCTCATCGAGGAGGTTGTCGATGATCAAAGATGTCTGTAGCTCGGATCCGTCTCCCAGAGCACCCACTCCTACAATTGGATAGTGGATCTCACCCTTGCGCTCGCTGTCCTCTTCGGCATCGCGCGGTTCGACGTCAACATGGACCTCGTCCGTGGCAACGGACGACCCGTTTCGCACCTTGAGTTGAAAAACGAGAGTCTCCTCTTCGCTGATCTCACTGATGCGGATTTGGGCGACTTTCTGGCCGGAATCCTTCATGAACACGGATGATCCGCCGGTCTGGCTCCATTCGAAAACGAGGTTGTTGATCTCTTCCTGGGTGCCATCGGGAACGGTACTGGCCCCTGCGTCCAGAGACAATTGTTCGCCGTTGCCAAGAGGCTGTGTGAGCGGGGCGCCATCCTTCATTACGGAGGCCACCGCCTGCGGAGGATGATCTTCGGGCTCAACAAAGACAAAAACAAGGCTCTGGGACTGCTGGCCGCCTCGATCATCCGAGGCAGTGACAGTGACGGTCACCGATCCCTTGGTTCCCGTCAGGGCGACGAGAGTGGCCGATAGAGCCTCGGGGCTGAGGACAGTCGACCCGCTGGTCAGGGTTTCGCTGCTCTTCTCCCAGGAAAGGGTAATCGGATCACCGTCAGGATCGCTGCTGTCGCGGGCATCCAGAAGGATCGTAGCAGGAGACGCCACGGTAATGTCTCCAGCCGGGACTTGTCCTGAGATGTCTTGTCCCTCCACCTGGTAGCTCAACACCAGAGTCGGATCATTGTTCACGACCTCGTCTTGAACGATCAGTTCGATCGGATACCTGGTTCCGCATCCTGTGGCATCTTGAGCACTGAGCTCCAGGCCGAAAGTCGTATCGGCTTCAACCTGGGGGGCGGTAAAACTCACAGTCGCGGTCGTACGTCCCTGCAGACTCTGGTCTGACATCAAGCCCTGTCCATTCGTGATCGACCACAGAAAGTTGACCCCCGGAGGCGTGACCTGCCCATTGATCGGGGCCCCTGGAGTGTTATCAGGATCGCTTGCGTCGCTGACCTGAATCTGACCATGCAGGCTTTCCCTGATGGTGTAGGTTGCCGGCACAGTTGCAACGGCGGGTAGATTGAGACCCGAGCATCCGGAGTTGCTGCCCGTAGAGGTCCCGCTTCCACTTCCGTCGTCACCGCTTCCGCCATCACCACTTCCGCCGCCACCACCGACGTCGGGGTTCGGAGAGACAAGAATGGCGATGTCGGCGGATGCAGACTGTCCGGCAGAATCGGTGGCCGTAAAGCGGAATTTCAGCAGGGCGTTCACATTCGGAGCTACGAAGCCAGTGTTCAAATCGGTCGTGCTGGAGAGCGCTAGCGGAGTCGTATTGTCAAGCTGCATCCAGCTCTGGGTGTGAGTGTCTCCGGGGTCATCGATTGTCCCGCTCATGATCACAATATCCCCGCCCGTGGCCTGGGTGGCACTGGCGTTGACACTGACCTGAGAGGGTGGGTTGTCCTCGCCTCCACTATCGTCTCCACCGCTGTCGGCGCAGCCGTTGGGCGAGGCGCCGTAACCGGGAACAGTCCCGGACAGTTGATACATTCCATCGATCACCCGGTAGAGAAAGACGAAGGTCATGGGATTGTTGGGGGTGGCTGACACCTTCGGAATGAGAAGACTCGGTCTATCCGTCTCCTTTCCGAAAAGAACCAGAACTCCTCCAGGGCAGATGGATCCACCATTGACTCCGGCGAGTTTCCAGGCAAAAAGTACAGGAGTGCCATCCGGATCAAAGCTTTGACCGGCGGTCAGGCTGATTGCTCCGGGACTCACCTTGGGTTCCTGCCGGCTGCCCATACCCCTTGTATCCAACGTGATGATCGGTTTCTGATTGAACCCGCTGACGGTGACCAGTTTGGTTGCTGCCACCGTGCTGGACCCGTCTGAGGCTTCTACCCGGACCGTAAACTGTTGCCCCTGAACTCCTGTAGGTCCGGATGGGCCCAGTCCCGGATCCCCGACACCAAAGATCACCAGGGTCTTGTTGGAACCGGAGAGCGTCTTGCTGTAACTGGCCTTAGGGGTATCAAAGAAATGCGCCTGGCCCGTGGGATCGGATTCGAAACTCCAGGTATAGGTGATCAGGTCACCATCTGGATCAGAAGCACTGACGGAAGCCACCTCGATTCCCATCTCTTTGACCGAACTCGGTACAGAAAAGGAGTTGATCCTCGGTGGCGACTGGGCCGAGATGGAACTGCCGACCAACGTGGCGAGCAGGAGAAATATGAAAAGCGGAAAGATGGGTATGATGCACTTATTTGAACAGGACACTCGTCCTCCCCAGCTACTGCCTGACGGTCTGGATTTCGTAGCCTCTCACTAAAGGCGCCTCTCTAATCAGTTGCTTCAGTGTTCGGCTCAAATAGTAAAGGAGGGCACGGGAATCTTTTGTGGCGCGGGTCACGTTCCTGCAGACAATCGAGTTCAATTGAGGCCCTGGTCACAAGTAACGAAGCGTTCTCCGGGGCAGAACAGGAAACCCTCGCCGGGGTACAAGGCACAATGGACATGGGAAACGCCTCCTGGCTACCGGATCCTGTCAGCCCGACGCCAGGCCTCGGGGGGGCAGATGCTGCGTTAGTCACGCGTCGTCCGCACCGAGGGCGGCCCGGGGCTAGCCTATCTGACCGCGGTCAGGCCCGCCGAGGAACTTGCGACATCGGGTCTAAAGAGGGTTGCTACACGCCAAGAGTGGGGGATCAAACCCTTGTGGAAGCACGGGTGCCGGCGTGCGGACGTTTTTCCGAGTCAGGGAGGCGGCTTCTCGCAGGTGAAGTTTTCCGCTTGACTGATGCTTCCGGAGCCCTTGTATTTCGCCACCTTGGGATATGGACAGAGCGGCCGCGTTCGGACGGTGTTGCCCTGTGCGTCGACTTCGGAGGCAATGATCATTTCGGGCGCCACGCCATCCTCCACCCAGCTCATGAGCGGTTCCAGCGTGTGTGTCACCTATCAGCGGTCCAGAGCGTTTCGAAACAAGAAGGACAAATTCGACGAAAGCTATCTCGAGGAT
>CBDBGQ010000010.1:0-14156 GCA_965205345.1 Acidobacteriota bacterium
GCGCAGCTCCAGCATGTCGCTCGCCCTTTCCCGAGCCCTCTCCAGTTCCAGAAGCAGCTGTTCGAGACTCATAATCGTCTTGGTCTTGTAATAACCGCTGCGGCTCAAACCGCTGGCCACCAGGGCATCGGCCAGCCGAACCTGGCCGGGCTCCATCTGGTTATAGGGGACCCCAATGCGGCTGCGCATGGGAATGAAATGCCACTTCCCCCACTCCTCCTGGCTGAAGGGGAAGACAGATTGTTTGCGCTGCTCCCAGGTGAGGGCCGCCAGGAAGTTACGGGCAGCTTGGACCATCAGTTCATCCGACTCATTCGGATGGGCCGAAGTTGTGCCGGTTGTAATGTGGACCAGAGCGATCAGCATTCCACACAAGATGGCGGTTTTCATCTCGATCCTCTCTTGATCTGGGTACTAACCGGATCTTATGGACCGGGACGGAGATTGTCAAAAATTACCGGGTTCTGGGTTCTGGGTAGGGATCCTGCCTGGGTGGGGCGACAATGACAAGACAACAGAACGGCAGGGCGTAAGCCCGCCGTTGAATTCGGAACCGGCGAGCGACCGCGAGTGCCTACCCAGAGCCCAGAACTCAATACCAAGATTGCGACCACCGTCGAGAGAGGCTAGAGTGGAGCCAAGTCCAGTGACGAGGAGCCAACCGTGTTCGAAAGCGATCTCTTAAAGGGACAGAGTATTCTCATCACGGGAGGGGGCACCGGCCTGGGCCGGGTCATGACCGAGCGCTTCGCCGAACTGGGGGCCCGGGTTGCCATCCTGGGACGGCGCAGTGAACCACTGGGAAGAAACCGTCGCGGCGATCCAGCAGGCGGGTGGAACCGCTGCCTGGACCAGCGCCGATGTGCGTGATCCCGCCCAGGTCGAAGCTGCCGTGGAGAAACTCGAGGGCGAAATAGGCCACTTCACCGGACTGGTGAACAACGCGGCCGGCAACTTCCTGGCTCCGTCGGAGGATCTTTCCGCCAACGCCTTCAATGCGGTGGTCCAGATCGTGCTCTACGGGACCTATCACTCCACGATGGCCCTGGGACGGCGCTGGATTGACCGGAAAACGCCCGCCCACATCCTCTCCATCGTCACCACCTACGCCTGGACCGGGTCACCCTTCGTCATGCCCAGTGCCTGTGCCAAGGCCGGCGTGCTGGCCATGACCCGCTCTCTGGCCGTGGAGTGGGGCACTTACGGCATCCGCTCAAATGCCATCGCCCCGGGACCGTTCCCAACCGAGGGAGCCTTCTCTCGCCTGATGCCCCCGGAATTCCAGGCCCGGGGGGAAAAGACGAACCCGCTCGGTCGCTTTGGCGAACCCTCCGAGCTGGCCAATCTGGCCGCCTTCCTCTTTTCACCCATGGCCTCCTACATCAACGGGGAGTGCGTGGTGATCGACGGAGGCGAGTGGCTCAAGGCCCAGGGATTTGCCCGCTTCACCGACTTCCCCCGCGAACAGGTGAAAGCTCAGATGGAGGCCATGCGACCGAAGAAGGGCTGAGGGGCTAGCTCGGATTATGCAAAAACCGTAGTCCGGTGTTGAAAAACGAGTCGAGAAGTGGCCCAACTCGGAAGCGGGCAGGTGTGACAGGCGGATTTGCGAAGAATATCGGTTGGGGAGGCGTTTGAGTGGTTGGGGGAGTGAATTTCAGACAGATCTGGGCCTGGATGAGTATCGGAAGCGGTTTTTTGGGGAACTGGGAGAAGCTAGCTGGAGTTGAGGCGACTCAAGACGAGGTGGAAGAGGGGTTGTTCGGGAAAGGCTGAGGAAAGATGGACCCAGATGCGTCGAGTGGTTTGTCGGATGCGGGCCCCGATCTTGAGGACACGACGACGTAAGGTTTCGATTTCGAGCTTGTGCCAGGGAGTCCCGTGCAGATAGTCGCGGAGGCGCACGAACATCTGGTAAGCCAGTGCATGCAGGAGGAGTCGAAACTGATTGGCCAGGAATCGATGACAGCTGAGTCGGTCCATGCTCAGATGATTCTTGAAGGCCTTGATGAAGTTCTCGGTCTGCCCTCGGTTTGTATAGTGGTCATAAAGTGATTGGGAGCAGAGATCGTCCCGGTTGGTGACCACAAAGCGACGATTGATCCCGCGCTGATCGACCTCCACTTTGACAATGACGCGACGGGATCGATCCCGGCTCTTGGCTCGATAAAGAAACTCGTCAAACTGACGCTGTTTTTCCTCCAGCTCAACGAACTGCAGCCGAGTCGAATCCAGCAGCGGCTCGACCACTCGCTGCAGGCGAGGGTTTCGACTTAACCCAATGACATATTGGAGTTGATTCTCTTCACCTTCACAGAACTCGTAGAGCCGAGGCGTGGCAAAGCCGCTGTCGGCCCGAATCTCAATCTCGACATCCGTCCCCACTCCTTGTCGGATGGCCTCCACGACTCGCTTCAGAATGGGCACGATGTGAGAGGCAGCCCCCTTGTTGCCAGGTCTCAACACGACACACACCAGGTCGCCCGTGTCGGCATCGAAGATCAGCAAAGGATGCAGAATGTGGTTTCGGTAATACCCATGGTAGAAGGAGAACTCCTGCTGACCGTGAGTGTGGTCGTCGGTACTGTCCAGATCCAGGATGATCTTGCTGGGACGTCTCTTCTTCAGGGAGCGCACATAACGGCCTAGCAGCCACTGGCTCAGACGCATCAGATCCTTCTTGGTGACGGAGTTCTCCAAACGGGAGAAAGTCGGCTGGGTGGCCAAATCGGGATCGCTCTCGGGCAACTGATCACAGACTGTCTTGAGCATCGGATCGGAGCGCAGCGTATCGGCGTCATTACAGTCTTCGTAGCCGGCCACGATCTGCAAGACTCGTTGTCGAATCAACTTCAACAGGTCATGACGAACGTAGCGTCGGTCCCGGCTTTCCGAAATACACGAACTGAAGCCCTCGCACAACCGATGTTGCCGATCCAGCGATCCAAACAACAACCATCCTGCGTCGGAAGTCAGACTCCCCCCATCAAAACGCGCCGTGATCTTTCGGTGGCTGTGAAATAGCAGGGTATTCTGGCAGACTGCTTTCAACATTGCCGTAGCTCCTGTTTAGGGTCGTTGTTTATGTAAACCCTTTTATATCAGAGAGCTACGGCCTTTTTTCTGGGCCCAAATCTCACTCGGATTCAGATCTCATGCATAATCCGGGCTAGCTCCCTGGAAGGCCCTCCTACCCTTCCAGCACTTTTTTCAATCGGCGGGCCGATTCGGCCAGGGAGACCTTCAGGTACTCCGCCTCCTCTTTCTCGCTGCGACTGATGGGGCCCTCTCTGCCGGGCTCGACCTGAACCTCGACAAAGACAGGCCCCTCACTCTGAAGAATTCCAGAAAGTGCTTGTTTGTAGTCATTTGAGTCACCAACTTGTAGACTCACTTGAACCCTGTCGAGCTCGCCAATCCACCCCAGTCCACACTCCCCCGAGCCGGGACTCTCTGGCTGCCGGTAATCTCGTAGGTCCCATTGACCAGGACAAAGAGAATCAGATTCGAAACCCCGGACTCCACGATCGTGGCGAGGGTTCCGAGATTCATGAGCATACTCCCGTCACCGTTCAGGCAGATCACTTTGCGGAGGGGCTGAGCCAGGGCCAGACCCAGGGCCAGGTCGGCCGCATGGCCCATCGCCTCAGTCACAGTCTGAACTCCCTTCGAACGATCAGAATGGCACAGTGTAGGAGCCGCTTCCATGCGGCGATCTCGGTCCTACATTCCACTTCCTCAGTCCATTTGCACCAGTGGCTGAGTTCGCTTCCCCGGCAGATCCTGAAAAAAGTCCTGACCTTTGTGGTTAATGATGATGAAGGCTGGAAAGTCCTCGACCTCGATTTTCCGGATGGCTTCCATCCCCAGTTCTTCGAACTCGACAAGCTCGATCTTCTTGATACTGTGTTGGGCCAGCCGGGCTGCCGGTCCACCAATCGAGCCCAGGTAGAAACCCCCGTGCTTTCGACAGGCTTCGCGGACCCGCCCGGACCGGTTTCCCTTGGCCAGCATCACCATGCTGGCTCCGCGACTCTGGAAGAGGTCAACGTAGGGATCCATCCGGCCTGCCGTGGTCGGTCCGAAGGAACCAGAGGCGTAGCCATCGGGTTTCTTGGCCGGTCCGGCATAGTAGACCACGTGATCTTTGAAGTAGCGGGGGAGATCACCTCCTGCGTCAAGGAGCTCTTTGAGCCGGGCATGGGCAATGTCGCGAGCCACGATCAGAGATCCGCTCAGAGAGAGCCGGGTTGCAATCGGGTACTTCCTGAGCTCGGCCAGGATCTCGCTCATGGGTCGATTCAGATCGATCGCGACCGCTTCCCTGCCCAGTTCCTCTTCGGTCACCTCGGGCAGGTACCTGGCCGGATCCGTTTCCAGCTGTTCCAGAAAGACCCCTTCCCGGTTGATCTTCCCCAGGATCTGACGATGAGCGGAGCAGGAGACTCCCAGGCCAACCGGACAGGAGGCTCCGTGGCGAGGCAGGCGCACTACCCGCACGTCGTGGGCGAAATACTTTCCGCCAAACTGGGCGCCGATCCCGATCCGGGTACACAATTCGGCGATCTTCTCCTCCATCTTCAGATCCCGGAAAGCCCGCCCCGACTCGTTGCCCGAGGTGGGCAGATCGTCCAGATAATGGGAGCTGGCAAGCTTGACCGTCTTCATGGTGAATTCTGCCGATGTCCCTCCCACCACCAGGGCCAGATGATAGGGAGGACAGGCTGCGGAGCCGATGGTCTGGATTTTCTCGGCTACGAAGTTGAGAAGTGACTCCGGGTTCAAGAGAGCCTTGGTCTCCTGATAAAGAAAGGTCTTGTTGGCCGAGCCACCCCCTTTGGCAATGAAGAGGAAACGGTATTCATCTCCCGGGCGGGCATAGATCTCGATCTGTGCGGGCAGATTCGTGCCGGTGTTCTTCTCTTCGTACATGTCCAGCGGGGCAAGCTGCGAATAACGGAGGTTCAGGTCCTGAAAAGCCTGATAGATTCCGCGCGAGATGGACTCGGCATCGCTGGAGAAGGTGAAGACATTCTCACCCTTGTAGCCGTGCACGATAGCCGTTCCGGTGTCCTGGCACCCGGGAAGGATCCTCTCTGCCGCGATGTTAGCGTTCTTGAGGAACTCGAGAGCGACGAAACGGTCGTTCTCGGAAGCCTCCGGGTCTTCCAGAATGTGCCTCAACTGCTTCAGGTGATGGGGGCGCAGTAAGTGCTCCATATCGTCGATGGCCGTGCTGGCCAGAAGAGCCAGGGCGGCCGGCTCCACTTTGAGTACTTCGACACCATTCCAGCGATCGGTCGACACGTAGTCGGATGTCAGCTTTCGATAAGGCGTGGTGTCGATCCCATGCTCGAACATTTCCTGATACTTGAACTCAACCATTTGAACACTCCCTGGCTTCAATCGGACCCGAAGTCCAGCAGACCGACGGTTCGAGTCGCAACCAGGATCAATTTTAGCGGATCACCCCGGCCGGAGAAGGGGAATAAGGGGGTGCTGTCAGATCTGCCTGGCCACTTCCAAAGGTCCAGACCTCACTGCCGTTCCCTGATCGTGAGCTGACCCCTCAAGACCCTCATCAGATCCTCCCGGGTTGTGGACGCGACGCTCGAACCTGCTGGGGGACCGGCCGCAGGTCCCAGATGAGTCCCAGCCAGCTCATCATCTTGAGCAGGTAGTAGGTGATATCGATTTCCCACCAGAAGAATCCCTGGCGAACCGTGGCGGGATAGTGGTGGTGATTGTTGTGCCAGCCTTCTCCCAGTGTCAAAAGAGAAAGGAGCAAGCTATTCTTGCTTTCGTCTCCAGTGTCGTATCGCTTTTTGCCAATGACATGGGCAGCTGAATTGATCAGACAGGTGCCGTGGAACAGCACGATAGTCGACACGAAAAAGCCCCAGATCAGCATCTGCCAGCCGCTCGTCCCGGAAGCGGGAAAATAGAGTCTCAGGACCTCACCCAGGCCAAACAGGCTCGTCGCCATCAAGACCGGCACCAGCAGGTCGAATCGATCCAGGAATCGCAGCTCCCGAAAGCGGGCCAGGTCGGGTACCAGGCTGATGCGGGTGGGAAAGTTTCGCTGGTCGGTAATCCAGCCGATATGGCTCCAGAAGAACCCGTGCTGGTGAGGCGAATGGGGATCTTCCGGAGCATCTGAGTACTTGTGATGCATGCGATGATGCGCTGCCCACCAGAGGGGTCCCTTTTGGGTACAGGACGTCCCCAGAAGAGCCAGAATGAGCTGCATGAAGCGGCTTGTCTTGAACGTCCGGTGCGAAAAGTAACGGTGATAAAACCCGGTGACAAAAAACATCCGGGCAAAGTAGAGGGAGATCGCCACTCCTACCGCGGTCGGACTCCAGCCCACAAAAATGATTCCAAAACACATCAGATGAAGGACCATGAATGGAATGCTGCGGATCCAGTCAACCCGGTAAGGCACTTCCTGCATGCTGGGCTGGTTGAGGTCTTCCTTCGCCCCGACACCGGATGCAAACCAGCGGCGGACCTCAGTAAGTATTTGGTTAGCCATAAGTTAAGAATCTACACCTTTCACAGTAGGACGTCTTCTGGTTGATCCTGTTTTCCGAGTACTCAGTTGGAGCACTCGAAATGGTGGCATCCCAATTGTAACGGAAAACCTCTCCGATTTCACCGTTTCTCGGACCCAAAGCGTTCCCAAGTTTCAGGGTTCCAACGTGAGGCTGAGTCAGAAGAGCATGAAGGTGGGGGGTCTACCCGATTTGCTGGTCCATTCCGAGTCTCTTCACTGAGGCCAGGTAATCCTGCAGTGCCTCCGCTCCCCGGTACTCTAGCTGTGACAGGTACTCGTCTCCCTCGGAAAACCTGACCTACACGGCCCCCGATGGCAGCGAAGTACTGCGCGTTCTCCGGGCAGATACTCGTTTGGTCACAGCAAGTGCTCGGTTCGCTGCGACGTTTCTGGAAGAACTGCCGGGTTTTCTTGCAGCTACTGAAACGAGACTTGGCAGCAGACCTGACTCGTTTGCCGGTTTCCGCGGAACTACCTGTACAGCACCAATCGGCATGGATCTTGCCAGGTCTCCTTGTAGAGGACACCGCGAAGGAGGTTTTGCCATGAAAGCTACCCAATTCCTACCTGTACTCGCAGCTCTGTTGGCTACGTCTCTTCAGGCCGGAGTCATTCCCGGACGCTGGGACAAAGTCGACGGTCTCGATTTGCCGGTTGACGTGATCGTGCTGCTTAAAGAAGGGAAGCGGGTGGAGGGCTCGCTGACGGCTCGGACAGTGGAATCGCTGCTGATTCAAACACGCAGGGATAGCCTGACCCTGCAAAGAAGGACCATCCGCAGAGTCATGAAAGCCGAGAAGGTCCCCGACAGCACTAGAAACGGCACCCTGATCGGTACCGGAGTGGGCTTTGGGATTGGTTTCGGGACCATGGTCGCCGTGGAAAAATCGGTGACTGCAAGTGGCTTTGAACTCGCCGAGGAAAACCTTAGCTTAGCCATCCTGGGAGGTCTTATCGGAGCCGGAGCTGGCGCGGTGGGCGGGTGGGCAATTGATCGACACGAGCCGACGCACGAGGCCCTCTACAAAGCCCGCTAGCCCGGATTATGCAAAAACCGTAGTCCGGTGTTGAAAAACGAGTCGAGAAGTGGCCCAACTCGGAAGCGGGCAGGTGTGACAGGCGGATTTGCGAAGAATATCGGTTGGGGAGGCGTTTGAGTGGTTGGGGGAGTGAATTTCAGACAGATCTGGGCCTGGATGAGTATCGGAAGCGGTTTTTTGGGGAACTGGGAGAAGCTAGCTGGAGTTGAGGCGACTCAAGACGAGGTGGAAGAGGGGTTGTTCGGGAAAGGCTGAGGAAAGATGGACCCAGATGCGTCGAGTGGTTTGTCGGATGCGGGCCCCGATCTTGAGGACACGACGACGTAAGGTTTCGATTTCGAGCTTGTGCCAGGGAGTCCCGTGCAGATAGTCGCGGAGGCGCACGAACATCTGGTAAGCCAGTGCATGCAGGAGGAGTCGAAACTGATTGGCCAGGAATCGATGACAGCTGAGTCGGTCCATGCTCAGATGATTCTTGAAGGCCTTGATGAAGTTCTCGGTCTGCCCTCGGTTTGTATAGTGGTCATAAAGTGATTGGGAGCAGAGATCGTCCCGGTTGGTGACCACAAAGCGACGATTGATCCCGCGCTGATCGACCTCCACTTTGACAATGACGCGACGGGATCGATCCCAGCTCTTGGCTCGATAAAGAAACTCGTCAAACTGACGCTGTTTTTCCTCCAGCTCAACGAACTGCAGCCGAGTCGAATCCAGCAGCGGCTCGACCACTCGCTGCAGGCGAGGGTTTCGACTTAACCCAATGACATATTGGAGTTGATTCTCTTCACCTTCACAGAACTCGTAGAGCCGAGGCGTGGCAAAGCCGCTGTCGGCCCGAATCTCAATCTCGACATCCGTCCCCACTCCTTGTCGGATGGCCTCCACGACTCGCTTCAGAATGGGCACGATGTGAGAGGCAGCCCCCTTGTTGCCAGGTCTCAACACGACACACACCAGGTCGCCCGTGTCGGCATCGAAGATCAGCAAAGGATGCAGAATGTGGTTTCGGTAATACCCATGGTAGAAGGAGAACTCCTGCTGACCGTGAGTGTGGTCGTCGGTACTGTCCAGATCCAGGATGATCTTGCTGGGACGTCTCTTCTTCAGGGAGCGCACATAACGGCCTAGCAGCCACTGGCTCAGACGCATCAGATCCTTCTTGGTGACGGAGTTCTCCAAACGGGAGAAAGTCGGCTGGGTGGCCAAATCGGGATCGCTCTCGGGCAACTGATCACAGACTGTCTTGAGCATCGGATCGGAGCGCAGCGTATCGGCGTCATTACAGTCTTCGTAGCCGGCCACGATCTGCAAGACTCGTTGTCGAATCAACTTCAACAGGTCATGACGAACGTAGCGTCGGTCCCGGCTTTCCGAAATACACGAACTGAAGCCCTCGCACAACCGATGTTGCCGATCCAGCGATCCAAACAACAACCATCCTGCGTCGGAAGTCAGACTCCCCCCATCAAAACGCGCCGTGATCTTTCGGTGGCTGTGAAATAGCAGGGTATTCTGGCAGACTGCTTTCAACATTGCCGTAGCTCCTGTTTAGGGTCGTTGTTTATGTAAACCCTTTTATATCAGAGAGCTACGGCCTTTTTTCTGGGCCCAAATCTCACTCGGATTCAGATCTCATGCATAATCCGGGCTAGGTCCAATCTTTGCACTCAACCCCGCCTTCCGACTTAAGATAGTTTCCATACGGAAGGACACCTCATGACGCGAACAAGTGCTGAGTGATTGAAACCGGCATCCTAACGGACCATACTGCCTCCAGCCGAAACCGCCGGCAGGGCCCGGAGAATCGTCCTTCGGAGGGAGAGTGCACGTTCGACCTAGAATCGTCATTTTAGGAGGGAAATTTGCCGGTGCCTACTGCGCGCAGTCGCTGGAAAAACATTTAGCAGGCAGGGGTGCCGAGGTCTCTCTCATCAACGAGAGTAACTATTTCATTTTCTCTCCGCTGCTGATCGAGGCCGGGACCGGAAGTCTGGAACCGAGACATGCGGTTGTGCCGCTTCGTGCCTTCCTCAGATCAACCCGTTTCATTATGGCAACGGTGAGAGGTGTCGATCTCGATTCACAACGCGTGGGCTATCGCTTGTGGGGCCTGGCTCGTGATGAAGCGCTCCCCTACGATCATTTGGTAGTAGCTCTGGGGAGTATCACCAGACTCCCCGACGTCCCGGGTCTCAAACAGTTCGGGTTCCAGATCAAGGGCCTGTCTGATGCCGTGGCTCTACGTGATCGGGCCGTCCAGTTACTGGAAAACGCCGATGCCACTACGGATCCCCAACAGAAGCGGGCGCTGCTGAACCTCGTCGTGGTCGGAGGGAACTACACGGGCGTGGAAGTGGCGGGAGAATTTGAGTATTTTCTGCGCCAGGCGTGCAAAGTCTACCCCAACGTCGATCGAAGGGATTACTCAGTGACCTTGATCGAAATTGCCGACCGCATCTTGCCGGCGCTGGACAGGGAGCTGGCCGAGTTCGCTCGATCTCACCTGGAGGGCCGAGGAATTCGAATTCGCTTGAAAAGTTCGGTCGTTGAGCTGCTGGAAGACTCCGTCGTTTTGTCCAGCGGTGAATCTCTGCCTTCTAAAACGGTGATTTGGTGTGCGGGTATCGCTCCCAACCCCCTCGTCGCAGGTCTGGGCCTGCCACTTGACGAGTTCGGCTTCATCCGTTGCCGACCCGATCTGCAAGTCGAAGGGTTCAATCATGTCTGGGCCATCGGTGACTGTGCTTCCAACCCGGACGAAGAGGGTGAGCCCTATCCAGCGACCGCCCAGCACGCCGTCCAATTGGGCAACTGTCTCGGGGAGAACCTGAGCCGGCTGATCCATGGAAAGGCGCCACGGCCCTGTCGCATCTCGAGCAAAGGAAGTCTGGCGGCACTGGGCTGCAGAACCGGTGTGGCCCAGCTTTTCGGCATCAAGCTGGCCGGCTTTCCTGCCTGGTTCTTGTGGCGAACTTTCTATCTGGCAAGAATGCCGACTCTGTCCCGCCGCATCCGGGTCGCTTTGGACTGGACCTTGGATTTCTTCTTTTCCCGTGAATTCGTCCAAACCGGCATCCACAGGCGCAGCGACCTGGACCGAAACAAACCTGCTGAATGATTCGCAGTCGAGCCCCGCTCGGTCAGGAGACAAGCTCGAGTGGAAGCCCCCAGAGTTTCATTCCGATCGTGACCGATGATCAACTTTTTGCAACGGTTGGGTGGAAATTGACCGGGCCGTACCCCTTTCCCAATCCCGGATTGCTCCGGATGGCAACGGTAACGAATTCTTTCGCACCTTTGACTGCGGCGACGAGTTCTTCGCCCCTGGCCAGGCGTGCCGTGATGGCTGCAGAAAGGACACAGCCTGTCCCGTGTGTGTGTTTCGTATTCACCCTCTCGGCCGGCAGGCAACGGGCATCACCTGCGGACCACAGAAGATCGACCGGATCCCCCTCGAGATGCCCACCCTTGACCAGGACGTTCTTTACGCCAAGTTGTGAAATGGCCACTGCGGCTTTTTCCATGGAGCGCAAGTCTGTGACTTCCATCTCGGCCAACTGTGCGGCCTCCGGCAAGTTTGGCGTGACTAGAAACGCGTTTGGCAACAGTTTCCTTCTTAATGCCCACACGGCATCGTCATCAATCAACGACGCGCCGTGCTTGCTGACCATGACCGGATCCACCACTAAGGGGAACGAAAACGTCGCAGCCCGATCCGCGATCGTCTCAATGATTGCCGCGTTTCCTAACGCTCCTGTCTTGGCGGCCAGCGGCGGGATGTCGTTGACCACAGCGTCGAACTGTGCCGCTACGAAATCGGGGGGCAGGATCTCAACTGCGGCCACCGTCTGCGTGTTCTGGACCGTCAGCAGCGTCACGATGCTGGTTCCGTAGATGCCGTGTTGATGAAACGTCTTGAGGTCGGCCTGGAGTCCTGCTCCGCCTGAAGGATCGGACCCGGCAATGGTCATCGCAACCGGTATCATGGTGGGATCTCCATCACACCTGGCCTCACTCCTCTGATTGGTGACGGATCGCTGAACCCTGAGACGAAGAAATAATCAACTACCGGCGGTTGTCGATCAGGACGTTTCCCATCCCCAATCGGTCGCAGCGTCAGGCGGTATTATAGCGAATATCCAATCCGACAGTAGAAGCACTTCAAAGCCCCGAAAACTCGACAGGAGCTTGGCCCGACGAGGGTACGACCCTTCCTTGCTTGAGGACCTGCCAGAGGAAGTAGGCCCTTGCAGGTATACTTCCAGAGAACGAAGTGGCTCCAGATGACACCTTCGATTGAGAAGTCTTTATGACCAGGATCGTCTCACTTCTTGCCAGTGCGACAGAGATCGTCCATGCCCTGGGGATGGGCAAGTACCAGGTGGGCCGCTCTCATGAATGTGACTACCCCTCTCCCGTTGAGTCACTTCCGGTCTGCACCAGGCCCAGATTCTCTGTCCTGGGGAGCAGCCGGGAGATTGATACCGCGGTCAAGGATGTCTTGCGGGAAGCGGTCTCGGTTTATGACGTTCTGGAGAAGAGACTCGAGCAGCTTCAGCCCACTCACATCATCACTCAATCCCAGTGTGAAGTCTGTGCCGTGAATTTGAAAGATGTTCAACTGGCAGTGTCTGAGCGTCTGACCTGCAACCCCGAGATCGTTTCACTCGAGCCCTTTTTCCTGCGAGACGTCTGGACTGACATTGAGCGGGTTGCAGAGTCGCTTGGGACCGGCACACGAGGTCGCGAGCTGGTGAATGAACTGCAGAATCGGATCCACTCTGTGTCCGGCCACACGGAGGGTATCCAGACCCGCCCCAGAGTGGCCTGTATCGAGTGGCTGGAGCCCTTGATGATAGCGGGCAACTGGATGCCGGAACTGGTGGAGATGGCCGGAGGTGTCAACCTGATTAGCGAAAACGGTAAGCACTCAGGGTCGATCGGTTGGCAACAACTGGTAGAAAGCAAACCGGATATCTTGATCCTCCTCCCCTGTGGTTGGGACATGCAGCGAATCACGGAGGAAATGCACTGGCTGACAGATCGGCCGGGCTGGAATTCCTTGAGAGCAGTTCAGAGCGGGCGTGTCTATATCACTGACGGCAACCAGTACTTTAACCGGCCCGGACCGCGACTGGCCGAGTCTGTACAGATTCTGGCCGAGATCCTCCATCCCAAAGTATTTTCGCCCGCTTTCGAAGGCAGTGCCTGGAAAAGGGCGTAATCATTCCTTGGAAATCAGCCAAGGGCTCGCGCAAAAAGCCCTTGACCCCACCCGGCGCATAAGGATAGAGGAACCACAGTGACTGCGCGACAGCGACGGAGACTCAGGCCAGAACGGTGAGTCCCGATCTACGGAAGTCGCGATCAAACGCCAGGCAAGGCAGGTTGTCAAGCAGGCTGGTGACTGCGCCGGTGCATTGTCTCGCGCAGATTTCCGAGCTGGCTGGAAATAATCTTTTGTGTGTGGCTCAGCGTCCGTCCCCTGGTATAAGGTGGGCTGCAATCTTAACCCGGATTATGCATGAGATCTGAATCCGAGTGAGATTTGGGCCCAGAAAAAAGGCCGTAGCTCTCTGATATAAAAGGGTTTACATAAACAACGACCCTAAACAGGAGCTACGGCAATGTTGAAAGCAGTCTGCCAGAATACCCTGCTATTTCACAGCCACCGAAAGATCACGGCGCGTTTTGATGGGGGGAGTCTGACTTCCGACGCAGGATGGTTGTTGTTTGGATCGCTGGATCGGCAACATCGGTTGTGCGAGGGCTTCAGTTCGTGTATTTCGGAAAGCCGGGACCGACGCTACGTTCGTCATGACCTGTTGAAGTTGATTCGACAACGAGTCTTGCAGATCGTGGCCGGCTACGAAGACTGTAATGACGCCGATACGCTGCGCTCCGATCCGATGCTCAAGACAGTCTGTGATCAGTTGCCCGAGAGCGATCCCGATTTGGCCACCCAGCCGACTTTCTCCCGTTTGGAGAACTCCGTCACCAAGAAGGATCTGATGCGTCTGAGCCAGTGGCTGCTAGGCCGTTATGTGCGCTCCCTGAAGAAGAGACGTCCCAGCAAGATCATCCTGGATCTGGACAGTACCGACGACCACACTCACGGTCAGCAGGAGTTCTCCTTCTACCATGGGTATTACCGAAACCACATTCTGCATCCTTTGCTGATCTTCGATGCCGACACGGGCGACCTGGTGTGTGTCGTGTTGAGACCTGGCAACAAGGGGGCTGCCTCTCACATCGTGCCCATTCTGAAGCGAGTCGTGGAGGCCATCCGACAAGGAGTGGGGACGGATGTCGAGATTGAGATTCGGGCCGACAGCGGCTTTGCCACGCCTCGGCTCTACGAGTTCTGTGAAGGTGAAGAGAATCAACTCCAATATGTCATTGGGTTAAGTCGAAACCCTCGCCTGCAGCGAGTGGTCGAGCCGCTGCTGGATTCGACTCGGCTACAGTTCGTTGAGCTGGAGGAAAAACAGCGTCAGTTTGACGAGTTTCTTTATCGAGCCAAGAGCTGGGATCGATCCCGTCGCGTCATTGTCAAAGTG
>CBDBGQ010000011.1:0-48465 GCA_965205345.1 Acidobacteriota bacterium
AAATGGGCCCGATTCGCAAGACCGGTCAGGGGATCGTGAAAAGCATCATGCAGGAGCCGCTCTTCCGTCGCCTTGAAGCTGGTTATGTCTGTTTGCGAGCCAATGATCCGGATGGGTGCGTTCTCGTCCCTCTCCACCACTCCGCTGCAGCGCACCGACAGGTATTTTCCGTTTCGATGCTTGATTCGGTACTCGGCGGAGAGTCGTTCGTTGGGTCCCTGAACCAGCGACGTCAGTGCGATCTGCAGGGTTCTCCGGTCCTTGGGATGTACCCGATCGAGCCATTCGTCCAGGCCGTCCTCGATTTCCTCCTCGTCATAGCCCAGCATCGATTTCCAGCGTGGCGAGCAGTAGAGCGTGTTGCGGCGCAGGTCCCATTCCCAGATGCCGTCATTGGTCCCCCGCGCCGCCATGTCGAAACGGCGGCGGCTGTCTTCCAGTTTGTCCTGAAGGTGGCTCTCTCGGGAAGGATCCCGCACGATCACGGTGATCTCGGCAACCTGATTCTTGGACACGATCGGAATGAAAGTGAGTTCCATTCTCGGCGAGGTCGAATCTTCGTCGACGAAGCTGACCTCGGCGCGCAGTGATTCCTTCCGATTGGCAGCATCCACTGCATTTTTCAGAGAGCTCACGTCATCCGGCGAAACAACGCTCTCGAGATTGCGGTCTTGAAACCGAGCACCTTCGCATCCGACCAGTTCGTCAAAGTCACTGCTGATCCGAATCACCCTCCCCGACGGTGAAAGAGTCAGGACACAACCCCCTGACTCCCTGACCGCCTTTTCGAAGTGGGTGTGGAAATAGGCCTGCAGTTGCTCGACGTCCTCGGAGAGGCGTTCCAGTGTTCCCGGCAGCAGGGGCGCGCGCCGCAACGCCAGATCGTACCCGAAGCGCATAGATGCAGCCAGAAAGACCCCCAGTGCCAGAGCGTTCCAGTAGCTGATCAGCTCATCAGCAAAGTGGACAAGAAAGTAAAGGATCAGTACCCCGAACGCTACGTGGACGATGTCGGAGCTACCATCAGAAGGTGTGTAAATAGCATAGGCGGTGAGTATCCTTCCGGGTTGATTTAAAACCCAGGGCCGAAAGGCCCGCAACGGAAGGAGTACACACCGCATGAGCAAGCAGAACATTGAGGAAAGTGTCGAGTCAAGAGTTTGTTTCGAGGAGCTGGAAGATTGGGTGCGGGAGAAGATCCAAGGCTGGGTTCAAGAGCTGCTGGAGGAGGAAGTCACGGAGTTATTAGGGCGGCGTAAGAGTGAGCGGCGAAGGGCCGTGGACGCTCCGTCGGGCTATGGCAATGGATATGGGAAGCCGAGGCATCTGACGCTGAGCTCGGGGACGATCCAGGTTCGAAGGCCTCGAGTGCGGGATCTAGAGGAACACTTTGAAAGTCGGGTGTTGCCCCTGTTTGCCAAGCGGACGCGGCAGGTTCGAGAACTGATCCCTGAGCTGTACTTGCATGGTCTGGCGCTGGGGGATTTTGATCTGGCTCTGAGAGGGCTTTTAGGGGAAACGGCGCACCTGTCGTCCTCCACGGTGGCCAGATTGAAAGAGCAGTGGCAGGCCGAATGGGAGGTCTGGCAGAGTCGACCCTTGAATGATCTGGAAGTGGTGTATTTATGGGTAGATGGAATCTACGTCAAGGCGGGTCTGGAGAAGGAAAAGGCAGTCCTGCTGGTGGTGCAGGCCGCCTTAAGTGACGGAAGCAAAGCCGTGGTGTCGGTCACGAGCGGCTATCGGGAATCGACCCAGAGCTGGTCGGAAGTACTGCGCGACTTGAAGCGCCGGGGGATGGGCTGTCCACGGCTGGTGATCGGAGACGGCCACCTGGGCATCTGGGGAGCTTTGCGCAACGTCTATCCCCAGGCCGAGGAGCAGCGCTGCTGGAATCATCGGATCGTCAACCTGCTGACCAAGCTCCCTAAGCGAGTGCACAAGCCGGCCTTGCTGATCCTGCGGCAGATCCCTTACGCCGAGACTCGAGAAGAAGCACAACGACTCAAGAAGGTTTTTCAGCACTGGTGCCGGCAGCGAGGGCTGACTCTGGCGGCTGAGCTAATCGAGCAGGACTGGGACCGGATGGTGACCTTTTACCTGCTATCCAAAGAAGCAGTGGCAGCATCTGCGAACCACCAATCCAGTGGAGTCACCGTTTGCCGCTCTTCGGCTGCGAACGGACGCGGCCAAGCGATTCAAGAAAGTGGAAAACGCCCAGGCGGTGATCTGGAAGATGCTGCTGGTGGCGGAGCAGCGATTCCGCCGGTTGAAGGCACCGGAGCTGATGAAAGACGTCTACCAGGGCGCCAAATATGTCAATGGAGTCCCGGTCAAACAAGTCCCGGAGGAGAAAGCCGCCTGATGTTTTTCCACACCTAGTGACAAGAGCTCACGATGTCGCGGCTGCGAAGGAAGGCGCAGAGCAAAGCCAGAGTAGCAATAAGGAAGTGCAGACCGGTGAGTTCACGGCTCACCGAGAGGACCAGCATCACCGACAAGGCCGGCAGTATCATGGCCCCCTGTGACAACAGCGACTTGGGCTGTTTTGACTGTTCGGCCTGGCGACCCAGCAGGACCCTGAGCAGGAAGAGGCCCAGGGCTGCCACTGTGAAGGCCCAGTTCTGAAGGTTGAGGGCGCAGATGGCGGACAACGACGCGGCTACCGTCAATATCCGGAGGTTGACCCCGGATGCGGCGATTGCCTCGACAGTTCCTTCGAACGGAGTCCTGCCAGTGCTGTTCGGGTGTCTCTCGTTCTGACGCATGACCTCTCTTTGCCCAGATGATGCCAATGAATTGTCGCACTCGGCCTTCCAAAATGACTGTGACAGATAGCACCTTCTCCGATGCCGGGAGAGCCTGTTTGCTAGTCGCCCGTAACCCGAAGGTCGCGCGCGACTTTCACCACGAACTAGTGCACTGTCCCGAAAGTTCACGCCGCTACTTCGGGCGTCTTTTCGCCGACAGCTTTGTTGCGCTACCTCGAAAGACTCGCCGTATTCCTGCGTCGCGCGCCTAGCTGGCGACGAAAATCCTCGAATTAACCCCGTCCCGAATTAACCCCGCGAACTTCCGGGACAGTACACTAGTGCAGCCCGCCATAAGTTCTGAGCCACGTTCAGACGCCCCTCCCCGCCGCTGGCGTTGTTGCGCTCGCTCGCCATATGGCATGATATGACTCGCTCGCGACGCCTAACCAGCGACGACGATTGACGCGCTGACCCTGGCTCAGAACTTATGGCGAGCTACACTAGAGTAAATGGAACTGACCCGTGCGAGTGAGATGATGAGTTTCCACCCTCTGGTAAAGGAATGGTTCGGAAGCCGTTTTGAAAAGCCAAGCCCACCCCAGCGAAAGGGATGGCCCGTCATCCAGAAAAGGCACAACGTTCTCATCGCAGCTCCAACTGGATCCGGAAAGACTCTTTCTGCCTTCTTGTGCGCCATCGATGAGCTGGTCAGGCTGGGTCTGACGGATGCGCTGCGTGAGGAAACAAGGATTGTCTACGTCTCTCCCCTGAAGGCCCTGGCCAATGACATCGGCGCCAACCTGCTGGAGCCCCTCGAAGAAATCCAGGCGCTGGCATGTGAGCATGGACTCAATCTGCCCCGGATCCGCGTGAGCGTACGTACGGGAGACACTCCCCAGAGTCAGAGGCGGAAGATGCTGGAGAGACCACCCCACATCTTCGTTACGACCCCGGAGTCCCTGTTCATTCTGATGACGACTTCCCGCGGCCGGAACTTGCTGGCCGCGGCCCGGTCGGTCATCGTCGACGAGATTCATTCCCTGGCCCGGGACAAGCGGGGCTCCCATCTCTCTCTGACCCTGGAATTCCTGGAGGAACTGGCAGGCAGGCCGCTCCAGCGAATCGGCCTGTCGGCGACCCAGAAGCCGATTGACCGGATCGCTCACTTTCTTTCCGGCGGGCGTCCGACCACTGTCGTTGACACGGGGCAGAGTCGGGAAATGGACCTCCAGGTCGAGGTGCCTCCCGTCGAGCTCGGGGCTGTCGCGACCCACCAGATCTGGGAGGAGATCTACGATCGTCTCGCCAGGCTCATCGACGCCCACCGAACCACTCTGGTGTTCGTGAACACACGGCGTCTGGCTGAAAGGCTGTCTCAGCAGCTGACCGAGCGACTGGGACCGGAGAATGTTGCAGCCCACCACGGCAGCCTTGCCAGGGAAATCCGCCTGGATGCGGAACAGAAGCTGAAACAGGGTCGTCTGAGGGTGGTCGTGGCTACTGCCTCGCTGGAGCTGGGAATTGACATTGGTTCGGTGGATCTGGTGTGCCAGATCGGCTCCACCCGTTCGATTGCTCTGGCCATGCAAAGGGTGGGTCGATCGGGACATCAGCTGGGCGGACGACCCAAAGGGGTCCTTTTTCCGACCACTCGAGACGATCTGGTCGAGTGCTCGGCTCTGATTCGATCGATACGCCGTGGGGAACTGGACCGCATCCGAATACCGGTAGGGCCGCGCGACATCCTGGCTCAGCACCTGGTTGCCGCCGCCTCCATGCAGGAATGGGAGGAGGGGCAGCTGCTGCAGATCGTCCGTAGGGCGTCGCCCTATCAGGAACTGAGTGAAGGGGACTTCGAGGCGATCCTCTCCATGCTGTCGGAAGGGATCTCGACTCGCAAAGGGAGAGCACAGACCCTCCTTCACCGGGACCGGATCAATCGCAGGGTCAAAGGGCGGCGAGGAGCTCAATTGCTGGCAATAACGTCCGGAGGGGCTATTCCCGAGAATGCCAACTATCTGGTGAAGGTGGACCCGGACGAAGCGATCATTGGCAACCTGGATGAAGACTTCGCAGTGGAGAGCAACCGGGGCGACATATTCCTGCTGGGGAACACCTCATGGAGGATCCAGAGGGTAGAGGCAGGGGTTGTTCATGTTCAAGATGCAGCAGGAATGCCTCCCACGATTCCCTTCTGGCGGGGTGAAGCTCCGGGTCGTACCGACGAGCTCAGCGACAGTATCTGCGAACTGCGGGAGCTGGTAGGAACCAGGCCGGCTGGCCAGGCGCTGCAGCATCTTGAGGAGGAATGCGGCTGCTCCCGGAGCGCGGCAGAGCAGATGGTTGCCTACCTGAGGTCGGGAAGCGCCAGTTTGAACGCTACTCCCACCAAGCGGCGGATCGTGGCTGAGCGCTTCTTCGACGAAGGCGGAGGGATGCAACTGGTTCTGCATGCTCCGTTTGGCAGTCGCATCAATAAGGCGTGGGGGCTGGCCCTTCGAAAGCGCTTCTGCCGGTCTTTCAACTTCGAACTCCAGGCTGCCGCAACCGACAACGGAATCGTCATTTCGCTCAGCGACCAGCACAGCTTTCCACTGGACAGCGTCTTCTCGTTTCTTTCTCCCAGGAATGCAAGGACAGTCCTGATCCAGGCTCTGCTGGCTGTGCCGTTGTTCGGCACACGCTGGCGCTGGACAGCCACGCGCGCGCTGCAGGTCAGGCGCTTTTGGGGTGGCCGCAAGGTTCCTCCTGCCCTGCAAAGGTTCCGGGCTGATGATCTGCTGGCCGCTGTCTTTCCGGAGCAGGCTGCCTGCCTGGAACACATCCATGGGGACATTGAGCTTCCCGATCATCCTCTGGTCAGAGAAACGGTGGATGACTGCCTGACCGATGCGATGGACGCTGAGGGCCTGGAGCGCCTTCTCACCGCCATCGAGTCAGGGGCAATTGAGTGCCTGGCCATCGACACCCGCGAGCCGTCCCCGTTGAGTCACGAGATCCTCAACGCAAACCCTTATGCCTTTCTGGACGAAGCCCCACTGGAGGAAAGGAGAACCCGGGCCGTCATGGCCAGAAGAAGCCTCCTTCCCGAGCAGGCGGGGGACCTGGCCGCTCTGGACCAGGACGCCATCGAAAGGGTTCGGGAAGAGGCCTGGCCGCTGATGCGTGACCTGGATGAGGTCCACGATGCTCTCTTGACCCTGGCTGTGGTGAGTCGGGAGCAGTTGTCGGGGGTCTGGGAACTCGTTCAGGAACTCATTTCCGACCAGCGGGCGCTGCTCATTGATCTGGGTGATGGAGAGGAAATGGTTGCCGCGACCGAACGGCTTGGACTGATTCTGAGTGCCTGCCCGAGCCTTCAGGCGCCGCACATCTGGGACCAGCCAGAGGTGCAGGCGGCTCAGTGGAACCGGGATAAGGATCTGGACCACCCAACGGCTGTCAGAGAACTGGTTCGCTACTTGATGGAGTGCAGCGGACCCCGGACAGAAGCTACAGTGGCTGGTGCTTTGAAGCTTTCCGGGAAAGAGGTCCACCAGGCTCTTGTGGGGCTGGAAGCCCAGGGGCAGGTTCTGCGCGGTCACTTTTCACCCGGAAATGAGCAGCTCGAGTGGTGTGATCGTACACTTCTGGCCAGAATCCATCGACTCACGCTGGGACGGTTGCGCCGGGAAATTGAGCCCGTCACCGCTGCTGACTTCATGAGATTCCTGTTCAAGTGGCAAAAAGTGGCATCGGGGACGGGGTTACATGGGCGGGAGGGGGTCAATGCCGTCCTCGAGCAACTGCAGGGTTTCGAGGCTCCGGCATCCGGCTGGGAGACCTCTCTGCTCCCGGTCAGAGTTCCTGACTATTCACCAGAGTTTCTGGATGCTCTGTGCCTTTCCGGCCACTTCACCTGGGGGCGCCTGTGCCGCCGCGGAGCCGTTCGCGTCCCAGGTCAGCGGAGAACGAGACCTTCAAAAATAGCCCCCGTAGCCTTTCTGCGGCGAAAACATCTGCAGCGTTTTCTGTCCCTTTCCGAGCAGGGCAGCGCAGGACCTGGCGATGCAGCTCCCCTCGATCCGGGACTGACTCACCCCGCACGTGAAGTGGCCGAGCAACTGCAGAACTGGGGAGCACTGTTCTTCAACGATCTGGTCAGTCTTACGGGCCGACTCCCGGTTGAAGTCGAGTCAGGCCTCTGGGAGCTGGTAGCGGCAGGCGTGGTGACAGCGGACGGTTTTGCTACCCTCAGGGCGCTGATTGATCCCAGACAGCGGGGAGGTGGGAACAGGTTTCCTGCCCGTAAACGCTTGCGTCAAAAGAACCTCTCCAGTGGTCGCTGGACCTTGATCCGGCCACCTCGCCCGGTTCGGGATACGGGGGATTCAGAGGAAGCCGTATCAGGGGCCGGCCTGGAGTGGTTTGCCTGGGTGCTGCTGCGAAGGTGGGGTGTTGTGTTCCGGGACATTCTGAAGCGAGAGACCTTTGCACCTGCCTGGAGGGATCTGGTCCGGGTTTTTCGGAGGCTGGAAGCTCAGGGGCGGATTCGAGCAGGCAGGTTCGTGTCCGGGTTTGCAGGGGAGCAGTTTGCCGCACCGGAAGCCGTGGATGCTTTACGGGCCGTGCGCCGGACCTCTCTCCGGGGAGAAGTCGTCCGCATCTCGGCGGCAGATCCATTGAACCTGGTGGGAATCGTTACCCCCGGGGACCGGGTACGTCCCCACCCACAAACATTCCTCTATTACAAAGACGGCCTTGAAGTGGACGCCGGACATTTCAGCAAGCTCAAGAATTGAAGGGCCCTTCCCCGGCGGCCTCCTGCAGAAGCTGCCAGGCATCATCGACGTGCCGCTGAGAGGTGTGAGTCTGACCGATACACATGCGCAGGACTGTGCGGCCGTTCAGCCGCGTCTGATTGAGGTACATCTTCCCGGAACGGTTCACCCGTTCCAGCACTCGCCGGGTAGCCTCATCCCCCTGCTTGTGTCGAAGGCAGACCAGGTTGAGACGGACCGGTGCCGCCACTTCGAAGTGCTCTGAGTTTTCCACCTGTTTCTGGAAGAGGCGGGCCAGACGGACATGTTCCCGGAGATGGTGTCGAAGTCCCTCGACTCCATAACTCCTGATGACAAACCACAGCTTGAGCGCCCGAAACCTCCGTCCCAGTGGGATCTGCCAGTCGCGATAGTCAATGACACCGCCCGAGTCCGAGGCGGGATTCCTTAGGTATTCAGGAACCACGCTGAAGGTTCGTATCAGATCCTCTCGGTCAGCCGTGTAGAAGCAGGTGCAGTCGAAGTTCACGAACATCCATTTGTGAGGATTGAAGCAGTAACTGTCAGCAAACTCCAGACCGTCATTCACACCAGCGAAACTCGGGACAGAGGGCCGCGGTTCCCGACATCGCCGCATCGACGTGCAGCCAGAGACCGTACTCCTGGCAGATCGAGCCAACAGCTCCTGCGGGATCGAACGCGCCACAGGAAGTCGTGCCCAGCGTGGCGCACACGAAGAAGGGAATTCGGTCTCTCGCAAGGTCCCGGCGGATGGCCTGCTCCAGAGAATCGGGTTTCATTGAGAAGCTGTCGTCCACATCGATCTTTCTGAAGTTTTCCAGGCCGACACCGGCAATCCGGACGGCTTTGTCCATCGAACTGTGTGTCTCCGTCGAGCCATAGGCGACCAGCGGTCTGGAGCCTGCCAGTCCAGTCTGATTAGTCCGGCCCCGGGTCTTTCGTTCTCGAGCAGCCAGCAGAGCGCAGAGAGTGGCACTGGAAGCGGAGTCCTGAATCATGCCACCCCCTGCGCCCTGTGAAAGAAACTTCTCGGGTAACTCGAGCATCTTCGCCACCCAGTCGAGAACATGTGTCTCTAATTCTGTGCAGGCGGGACTGGTCGCCCACAGCATCCCCTGCACCCCCAGCGCAGCCGAAAGAAGTTCGCCCAGAATCGAGGGAGGGGAGTTGTTGCAGGGGAAAAAGGCAAAGAAGTCCGGGGATTGCCAGTGAGTCACTCCGGGGAGAATGATGCGGTCCAGGTCTGTCAGGATGTCTTCCATCCTCTCCGGTTCTGGGGGGGAGAATCGGGCAACTGAGACCGGATCTGTCCCGGCTTCACCTGGGAGAGGACTGGAAAACTCTCCACATTTTCCATGTACCGGGCAATCCACTCGATGGCGTCGTGCCCATGTCGGCGAAACTCTTCAGCAGAAAGATGGAAGCCGGGCGAAGGAGAAGGCTTGACTGACATTCGAGAATCCTCGGCGTTCTGTTAGGTATTAAAAGCCCAGCGCTGCACCGTCTGGACTTCGGGGATCGGAAGCGGCCAGGAACCATCCTGTTTCCGGATCGATCACAATTCCATTGCGCGTCCCTGGGACCGTGATGTGTCGAAGGGTTCTACTTTGTGTCCCATGTCTCGCAGCAGGCGCAGGGAGTCAGGAGAAAATCCGAAGCGCTCGACCTTCACCTCATCAGGTAACCACTGGTGATGAATCCTGGCGGCGTCGATGGCCTCGGAAATGTCCATCTCAAAGTCGACGATATTCACGATTACCTGAGCCACCGTGTTGATGATGGTCTTTCCGCCGGGAGAGCCGACCAGCAGGAAGGGACGGTCTCGCTTGAGCACAATCGTAGGCGTCATGGAAGACATCATCCGCTTGCCCGGAGCGATCAGGTTGGGAGCCGTTCCGATTTGACCTTGCCGGTTCGTCTCACCCGGAACCGGGTTGAAATCGCCCATTTCGTTGTTGAGGAGGAAACCCGTCCCCTCAACCGCGATCTTGGAACCGTAGCTGCCTTCAAGTGTGAACGTGACCACGACGGCATTTCCGAGAGAATCGACACCGAGTAATGAGTGGTCTCTTGCGACTCATCGGTCTGATTGAAACGCTCGGGATCGCTGACCGAAGCACGCCCCATCGTGATCTTACTGCGCAATTGGGCTGCATGCTCCCTGGAGAGCAGGCGTGGGACCGGCATCTCGGATTGAAATCCGGATCACCCAGGTATCTGGCTCGATCAGCGAACGCACTTCGCATCGACTCCACCAGCAGATGCAAATGCTGGGCCGAGCCATAGCCGGCCGAGAGAGATCGAAACCCTCCAGAATGTGGAGTATTTCAATCAGGGCTACGCCCCCCGAACTGGGCGGAGGCATGGAAATGATCCTGTGACCCCGATAGCTCCCCTCGACCGGAGAGCGCTCTTTCGCTTGGTAGCCGGCCAGATCCTCCAGGGTGATGAGCCCTCCGTGAGCGAGCATCTCCCCGGCAATGAGGCGTGCGGTTCGTCCCTTGTAAAAACCGTCGCGGCCCTTGCGCTGGATCCGGCGAAGGGTGCGGGCCAAATCGGGCTGCCTCCAGAGTTCGCCAGTCTGGTAAGGCTCTCCGTCGGGCTTGAGAAGAGCCTGGCGAGAACCGGGGTACTTGCGGAACTCCGGTGCTTCTTCCTGCAGATCACGGGCCAGCTTCGGTGTCACCAGAAAACCCTGCCTGGCCATCCGAACTGCAGGTTCGATCAGTTTCGCCATGGGAATCGTGCCCAGGCGCTGGTGGGCGAGAAAGAATCCCGCAACAGTTCCCGGGACTCCTACCGCAAGGTAGCCTTTGTGGTTGATCTCACCGTCGTAGTGTCCTTTCTCGTCCAGAAACATTCCGGCATGAGCAGCCAGGGGGGCCTTCTCGCGAAAGTCGAAAGCGGAGACTTCGCCGTCCGAGCGATAGACGAGCATGAATCCGCCCCCTCCGATGTTGCCCCCGAGGGGAGGTTCACGGCCAGTGCAAAGCCTGTGGCAATGGCGGCGTCAATTGCATTGCCACCCGCCTTCAGGGTTTCGACCCCGACCTGTGAAGAGAGAATGTGGGAAGAAACAACCATCCCGTGCCTGGCCCTTACCGGAGGTTTTGAGGCGCCTCCCTGGAGAAGACACGGGACAAGGAGCAGGAGGATCAGCACGTACTTTATGGGGTGGTGCAGCTCACGCCTCACCGTTCTGTTCACCAACCCGGAACCCGGAAAAAGTCGGCGGCTCATTGTGCATCCCGTGGCGACGCACTGTAAAGGCAGTGTTGATCTCGCCCTGGAACGGCAGTGAGCGAAGTGAACAACTCAAAACCCGGAACTCGAAACCCGGAACTCTCCATAGGGACAAGCTACTGCGGCTGTTGAAAAGAAGCAAGAACTAGGAATATCCCACGTTCCACGTTTCACGTTCCACGTGTCAGGTCCCATTGTTGAAAAACTAACTTTTTCCTCTCGGCAGTGACACATTCCCGTGTGAACCCCGTACTTAGAGGAGAAGGAGAAAGTTAATGAAAGCAACGAAACCGCATCGCGGCATTCTTATTGATCAAATACCAGCCGACGGAGTTGTAGGCCTGATTTTTGCCCTTGGCACGGTCCTGATTTTCTCGATTGGAATTCCTGAGATCCGGCAGTTCTTACCGGTGGCACTCCTGGGTGGTCTCGTGGTGGCAGCACTGCGCTACTACTGGCTCAATCAGACCAACTGGTAGAGGTGCAGATTAGTCCACGTTCCATGTTCCACGTTCCACGTAGCGCGCTCATTGGCATTCGCGCCTCTGCCCGCTCGGCGAACAGGACAGATCATCTCCGGGACCGGCCCACAAGCCGCGAGGAACATTGACGATCAAGGAAACGACAGCGGCAGGAACACCAGTGACTGCGCAGCAGCGCGAAGCTGCCGGGAAAACTAACGTGGAACGTGGAACTAGCAGCTAGTCTCCAAACTGGATCCCCTGTGCCAGTGGGAGCTCACGGGACCAGTTCATCGTGTTCGTCTGTCGCCGCATATAAGCTTTCCAGGCATCCGATCCTGATTCCCGACCTCCGCCGGTTTCTTTTTCCCCTCCAAAGGCTCCCCCAATCTCAGCGCCGCTGGTGCCGATATTCACATTCGCAATCCCACAGTCTGATCCGGAAACCGAGAGAAAGCTCTCGGCCTCCGTCAGTTTGGTCGTGAAAATGGCACTGGAAAGTCCCTGGGGGACTCCATTGTGGATCTCAATGGCTTCTTCCAGGGTGTCGTAGCTCAAAATGTAGAGGATGGGAGCGAACGTCTCCTCACAGACCAGGGGAGTCTGGCCCGGCATCGCGACGATTGCAGGCTCCACGAAACAGGGCCCCAGATCAGGCAACTCGCCGCCTCCCGTCGCCACCTGGCCCCCCTGTTCTTTGGCAGTCTGGAGGGCTTCCATCATGTTCTCGACGGCTCCCTCGTGGACCAGTGGGCCCATCAGGGTGGATTCACTCATGGGGTCTCCGATCTGTATCTGCTCATAAGCTCGGACCAGCTTCGCAGTCAACTCCAGGGCTACCGTACGGTGAACAATAACTCGCCTTGTCGTTGTGCATCTCTGGCCGGATGTCCCGACCGCCCCAAAAAGAATGGCGCGTGCCGCCAGTTCCAGATCGGAGTTTTCCGTAACGATAATGGCGTTGTTTCCTCCCAGCTCGAGGATCGTTCGGCCCAGCCTGGAAGCCACGTGTTGGGCTACCTCGCGTCCCATCTCCACTGATCCGGTGAAACTAACCAGAGGCAAGCAAGGGTCCTCCGCGAGGGCCTCGCCCAACACGTCGCCGGCGCCGACGACCAGGCAAAAGAGCCCCGACACGCCGTGGTCCGCGGAGATCCGGTTGCAGATGTGCTGCACCGCTACAGCGCAGAGCGGAGTCCTGGAGGAAGGTTTCCAGACCATGGTATCCCCGCATACGGCGGCCAGGGCGG
This sequence comes from Acidobacteriota bacterium, assembly GCA_965205345.1. Lineage (GTDB taxonomy): Bacteria > Acidobacteriota > UBA6911 > RPQK01 > CBDAPI01 > CBDAPI01. The sequence goes on from CBDBGQ010000011.1 coordinate 12,489, forward strand.
CGTTCCAGGACCAGACAGCCATCGGAAAGTTAAATGCCGTAATGATTCCAATGGGTCCGAGTGGATGCCACTGCTCGTACATCCGGTGTTGAGGTCTTTCAGAATGCATGGTGAGCCCATAGAGCTGCCGCGAGAGTCCTACCGCAAAATCGCAGATATCAATCATTTCCTGGACTTCGCCCGTCCCTTCGGCTCGGATCTTGCCCATTTCCAGACTGACAAGCTCTCCCAGAGGTTCCTTGTATCTCCGTAGCTCTTCAGCCAGGTCGCGAACCAGCAGACCTCTGGCCGGAGCTGGAACCTCACGCCAGCTCCGGAAGGCGGCTGTGGCTTCGTCCACCACGCCCGAATATGTCGCTAGAGTGGACTGGACCACGCTCGCGATGGGTTCCCCCGTAGTGGGATTGTAGGAAATCAGCTCTCCTCCCAGCTCATCCTCGATCCAGCCGTCGGGGCCGGAGCAGGTCCCCGGGTTCACAGGTCTGATTTCAAGCTTTTCCAACAATGACGTAATCTTGCGCGACTCGATGATCGGTGCCATGTTTTTCTCCTGTGCAGAAGCTATCACACGAAAGCCCGCGTTGACATCTTGCCTTTGCCTTTGCCTTTGCCCTGCGTCCCTTCAAGAAACGCCCCCAGGATGTCCATACGGGCACGGGCAAAGGCACGGGCAAAGGCAAGGGGCTTAGGTCAACAGATCGAAACGTTTGCGGACCGATCGCATCTACCTGTTAGGCAAAGTTATGCCTGGATCAGTGAAACTCTTACCACTCAGGCCTGCGCTCAGGAGCTCGAACCTGCTGCTTTGTTCAGTACTTGGAGTCCTGGTTCTGTTCCCCCCGCGGCCTGGGCTGGCAGCGAAAACGGACGATTCAGATCTGGAACGGGCCGTCCAGAATCCGGTTCTCTGGAGCCACTTCAGGGTCGTTGCCCGCGATTCCCATTCCCATTACGATAGTTTTGGGCGCAAACGCTATCGCCGGCATCCCGACCTCGACGCCCATACGAAGATCCTGATCGAGGGCTTCTTGAAACAGGTCAGCCGGCAATCCTCGGAGTTCGTTTCCCTGGGCGGGCGACTTGTTGAGCTAGAGCGGCAGACTACTTCGGCCAGCCAAGCGAGGGAGCTCGACGTTGTGCTCAAGGATCTCCAGAAAGCCGCCAGGAACCTTCGGGGCACCCTGGCCAGGGTCTACTTCTCCTTGAACGAGGGCCGGCTCACGAGAGCCAGGGGAGAGGAAGAGGCCGACGTTGACGAGCTGACACAGTTGGTGTTTTCCACCCACCGGGCAGTCTATGGCTATGTCTTTCAAGGCCAACACACGGTGACGATTCACCAGTTGAAGAACGAGAACATGCTCTTCCGTCTCTACCGGATCCAGGAGATGGCCAGGCAACTGCACCGGCAGCGATCCGGGCCAATTGACTTCTGGTCCCGCCTACACAACGACACCCCGATCCGCTAGCATGCCGGCTGAGTGAGTGCTGGGTACTCACCAGGGGCTTCTAATGCACGGAATCGGCTGGCTTTCCATACTCCCCCCGATCATCGCCATTACTCTGGCTATCAGGACGAAGCAGGTCTACCTTTCGCTGGGCCTGTACATCTGGCTGGGCTGGACCCTCATTCACGGCGGAAACCCGGTGACCGGGCTGACAGCCTCGGTGGACACCTTTCTCCTGGCCGTCAGCCAGCCCGCCAATCTGCGGACTCTGGTCTTCAGTGCCCTGGTGGGATCGATGATTCTCTTCGTGCAGCGCTCCGGTGGCATGCAGGGATTCATTCAGTGGGTGGAACAAAAGGGTGTGGTGAAGACGCGCCGCTCGGTCCGACTTCTGAGTGTGGCCGTCAGCCTGCCGCTCTTCCTGGAGTCCAACTTTGGACTGCTGGTCTCCGGGTCGGTAGCCCGCCCCCTGTATGACAAGTTCCGGATCTCCCGGGAGAAATTGAGTTACGTGATCGACGCCACCTGTGCACCGAAGTGCATTCTCATTCCTCTCAACGGGTGGGGTGCTTACGTGATCGGGCTGCTGGCCGCCGAAGGCATTCCGAAGCCAGTTTCACTGCTGGTGGCGACCATCCCCATGAATTTCTACGCCATCCTGTCCTTGCTGCTGGTTCTGGCTGTAGTGTGGTTCGACCTGGACTACGGACCCATGAGGCGGGCAGAGCGTAGAACACGCGAGGAAGGGAAGTTGCTCGCTGACGGAGCCACGCCGCTGGTATCGTCCGAAGTGAGCATGGCCGGTCCCAGGGAGGGCATACCTGAGCGCGCTGTCAATATGGTCCTCCCTCTGGTCTGCATGGTGCTGACCGTTTTCTTTGTTCTCTACGCCACTGGGAACGGGGACATGATGACAGGGGATGGATCAAAAGCGATTCTCTGGGGCGTGATTGTGGGGTTGCTGGTGGGCGCGATTGCCTATCGCATTCAGGGGATCATGACCTTGCCTGAGTTAAGTGACAGCCTGATCGAGGGGATCAAGGGTCTCACACCGCTGGTCGTAATCCTGGCACTGGCCTTTACGATCGCAGCCACTACCCGGGCTCTGGGGACGGGAGAGTTCGTAGCCGGGGCAGCTGAGGCGACTCTGCATCCAGGTTTTGTCCCTGCCCTGATCTTTTGCCTGGCCTGCTTCATTGCCTTTTCTACAGGGACGTCCTGGGGGACCTTTGCCATTATGATCCCGATTGTGCTGCCCATGGCCCGGATTCTCGACCTCAACCTGCCCCTCGCTCTAGGGGCTGCGATGGGGGGTGGAATCTTCGGAGACCACTGCTCTCCGGTTTCTGACAGCACCATTGTGGCTTCCATGGCCTCAGCCACGGACCATATCGAACACGTGAGAACCCAGTTGCCCTATGCCCTGGTAGCGGCTGCGGGAGCACTGCTTCTATTCCTGATCTTCGGGTTCCTGACCTGAGGGCTCGGGCAGGCCGGAAGGCGGGAAGATCAGGGCCACAAGAGCGTCGAAGTCAGCGAGCGTGATCAGCCCGTCACCGTCCACATCCATGGTGGGATTCCCTTCGAAGGTTCCGCCGTCCGCAGCCGAGACGTCTTCCCCGTCCTCGTCGCCGATCTCCAGAAGCAACTGCACGATGTCCGCAGCGTTGAAGGCCCCGTCGGCGTTGGTATCTCCAGGTGCAGCCGCCACCGCGGGAGCAGTCGAGGAGTTGTTCTCCGCATCCTGATCTCCCTCAGCAGCAGCTTCCACGGTGTTGACGAAGGGACCGGAAAGACCCTCGCCGCCGATTACTTCTAGAATGAAGCTTACCTTCTCTCCGGGGCTCAGAGCCGTAATCACACAGGAGATGGATGTGGAAGACTCCATACAGTCGATCGGGTCTTCCGTGGTGACGCCATTGACCTGAAGACCGGCCGTCATTTCATCGGTCACCTGGATGTCGGTGAGGGGTCCGTTACCCAGGTTCTCGATCTCAATGTCGTACCAGAAGAGTCTTCCGGAGGCTGCGATGTCGAAGCGCGACGTCTTGACAATCGACAGGTCCAGGTCATCGGGGATGTTGAACATGATCTGGTCGCTGTTATTGCCCGAGACCGGATCCGTGGACAGGGAATTGATCGATCCCGAGATCGTGAAGTCACCTCCCTGGGCAGGGGTCGCCGTGATCGAAGCGCTGGCCGTCTCGTTAGGCTGGAAAACTCCAAAGTTGCAGAGAACCTGGTTGCCCACCGGGCTGCAGGAGAAGTTGCTGCTCACCGGGCCAAGCGTGAAACCGCCCAGGAGAAGGATATTGGCGTTGCCGCTGTAGGCAGCATCGGGCCCCAGATTCCGGAATGTGGCCAGGATGTTCATGGGCAGGCCGGAGAAGGGGATTTCGGGGGAGTAGGAAAGCTCCACCTCCAGATCCGCGGTCAGCTCCACTTCCGTCAACTCGACGACCGAGTTGTTGCTCCCAACAGGATCATCTTGAGCACCCGAGATGGAGGCTGTGTTCGTCAAGGTGGTGCCCGGCACGGCATCGACCGTCACCGTGGCGGTTACTTGTATTGACTGCCCGACACTCAAATTCCCCAGACTGCAGACGAGGTCTCCGTTCAGGGAGCAGGAAAGGGAACTGGAATCCAGGATCACCCCCTCGGGGAGCGTGTCCTGGACAACCACTTCGCTGGCGTTCGAAGGTCCGGAGTTGGTTGCTGTGAGGGTGTAGGTGAGCGTATCACCAGTACCCACGGGATCGACCGAGTCCGTCTTGGAGATCGAAAGGTCCGCTGAGGTTGTGACGCTGGTATTCGCGGTCGCACCGTTGTTCTGATCGTTTGTCTCGTCCAGTTCTGTTGAGACGTCGAACTGGCTCGACAGAGCTGTGGTCTGTCCCGGGTCGACCTCGGTTTCAATGGAGACAAGGGACGAGCCTTCGGCGGCGATCGTTCCCAGGTCACAGGACACGGTATTGCCGTTGGGCGTGCACAGGAGGGCTCCTTGAATCGAAATGCCGACGGGGGGCGGCAGACTGGCGGATACAAAGCTCAGACCCGCGTCCAGGGTCACGTCCAGAACCGAGTTGGTGGCCTCCCCGCTACCTGTGTTCATCACTGTGACGTTGTAGGTGAGACCGGTTCCCGCAGCGACCGGGTCGGGGACGTCGCCAACGGCCACGGTCAGATCAACGGCCGGGTCGACTGTGGTCAGCTCGACTGCCGAGTCGTTGTCTCCAATCGGGTCGCTCTGGGAACCCGAGATAGTGGCTGAATTGCTCACTTGCCCGGGCGGGGCATCCACGGTGACAGAAATCGTGAACTGCGTCGACTGTTCGGCTGCCAGAGCTCCAACGTTACAGACAAGGTCTCCATTCTGGGAACAGATGGACGGGTTTGAGGAGGAATAGGTCACTCCGCCGGGAAGAGTGTCGGTGACGGTGACCCCGGTTGCATCAGAGGGCCCGTTGTTGGTCGCTGTAAGCGTGTAGATGAGTGTCTCGCCGGTGATCACGGGATCGGGGGAGTCCGATTTCGTGATCGAGAGATCCGTCGAGGTTGTGACGCTGGTATTCGCGGTCGCACCGTTGTTCTCATCGTTTGTCTCGTCCAGTGCTGTTGAGACGTCGAACTGGCTCGACAGAGCTGTGGTCTGTCCCGGGTCGACCTCCGTTTCAATGGAGACAAGGGACGAGCCTGCTGCTGCGATCGTTCCCAGGTCACAGGACACGGTATTGCCGTTGGGCGTGCACAGGAGGGCTCCTTGAATCGAGATCCCGACGGGTGGCGGCAGACTGGCGGATACAAAACTCAGACCCGCGTCCAGGGTCACGTCCAGAACCGAGTTGGTCGCCTCCCCGGTCCCTGTGTTCATCACTGTGACGTTGTAGGTGAGAGGGGTTCCCGCATCGACCGGATCGGGGACGTCGCCAACGGCCACGGTCAGATCAACGGTCGGGTCGACTGTGGTCAGCTCGACTGCCGAGTCGTTGCCTCCAATCGGGTCGCTCTGGGAGCCGGAGATAGTGGCTGAATTGCTCAGTTGGCCGGGCAGGGCATCCACGGTGACGGAAATCGTGAACTGTGTCGATTGTCCCGCTGCCAGGGCTCCAACGCTACACAGCAGGTCTCCATCCAGGGAACAGATGGACGGGTTTGAGGAGGAATAGGTCACTCCGCCGGGAAGAGTGTCGGTGACGGTGACCCCGGTTGCATCAGAGGGCCCGTTGTTGGTCGCTGTAAGCATGTAGATGAGTGTCTCGCCGGTGATCACGGGATCGGGGGAGTCCGACTTCGTGATCGAGAGATCCGTCGATGTTGTGACGGTAGTCAGCTCAGTTTCACTGTTGTCCGTTTCGTCCTGTTCGTCGAGGTTCGTGGAGACGTCGAACTGGCTCGATAGACCCGTGGTCTGTCCGGGGTCGACAAGCGCCATGATGGTGACGATAGTCGATCCTGTCGCGGCGATCGTTCCCAGGTCACAGGACACGGTATTGCCGTTGGGCGTGCACAGGAGGGCTCCTTGAATCGAGATCCCGACGGGGGGCGGCAGACTGGCGGATACAAAACTCAGACCCGCGTCCAGGGTCACGTCCAGAACCGAGTTGGTGGCCTCTCCGGCCCCCTCGTTCATGACCGTGACGCTGTAGGTCAGGTTGGTGCCGGCCACGACAGGGTCGAGAGCGTCACTGACATCCACCGTCAGATCGGCGCCTCCCAGAATGGTCGTGTCCTCGTCCACAGAATCATTGGCGCTGACCGAATCCGGTGTGGAGCTGCTGCTGACCGTCGCCGTGTTGGTAGCCGTGGCCGGGCCCGGGCCTGCCGTGACGGTGATCGTGACGATTTCGCTGGCACCCGGATCGAGATCTCCGAAGAAGCAGCCGAGATCACCTTTAAAAAAACAGATTTTGCCCTGATCGTCCGGGTCGGACGAGACAAACGTGACCTCGGTCGGAATTTCGTCCGTGAGCGAGACGCTCTCGGCGCCCGAAGGACCGTTGTTGGTGACAGTAACCGTGTAGTCGAAGGTGTCTTCCTCCACGACCGGGTCGTCCGAATCGCTCTTGGTGACCTGCAGATCGGCGTCGAATTCCACGGTCGTGTCCACCGTGACCGAATTGTTGGAGAGGTCGAGATCGAAGGGGTCGGCCGAAAGATCAAAGGTGTGGGACACCATACCGCCGTCAAAGTAGGGGTCGACCTGGATGACCAGATCGAAGGAGACGCTGCTGGCTCCGGCGGGTGCCGGTCCCGGTCCTCCCCCTGCTAGCCCGGATTATGCATGAGATCTGAATCCGAGTGAGATTTGGGCCCAGAAAAAAGGCCGTAGCTCTCTGATATAAAAGGGTTTACATAAACAACGACCCTAAACAGGAGCTACGGCAATGTTGAAAGCAGTCTGCCAGAATACCCTGCTATTTCACAGCCACCGAAAGATCACGGCGCGTTTTGATGGGGGGAGTCTGACTTCCGACGCAGGATGGTTGTTGTTTGGATCGCTGGATCGGCAACATCGGTTGTGCGAGGGCTTCAGTTCGTGTATTTCGGAAAGCCGGGACCGACGCTACGTTCGTCATGACCTGTTGAAGTTGATTCGACAACGAGTCTTGCAGATCGTGGCCGGCTACGAAGACTGTAATGACGCCGATACGCTGCGCTCCGATCCGATGCTCAAGACAGTCTGTGATCAGTTGCCCGAGAGCGATCCCGATTTGGCCACCCAGCCGACTTTCTCCCGTTTGGAGAACTCCGTCACCAAGAAGGATCTGATGCGTCTGAGCCAGTGGCTGCTAGGCCGTTATGTGCGCTCCCTGAAGAAGAGACGTCCCAGCAAGATCATCCTGGATCTGGACAGTACCGACGACCACACTCACGGTCAGCAGGAGTTCTCCTTCTACCATGGGTATTACCGAAACCACATTCTGCATCCTTTGCTGATCTTCGATGCCGACACGGGCGACCTGGTGTGTGTCGTGTTGAGACCTGGCAACAAGGGGGCTGCCTCTCACATCGTGCCCATTCTGAAGCGAGTCGTGGAGGCCATCCGACAAGGAGTGGGGACGGATGTCGAGATTGAGATTCGGGCCGACAGCGGCTTTGCCACGCCTCGGCTCTACGAGTTCTGTGAAGGTGAAGAGAATCAACTCCAATATGTCATTGGGTTAAGTCGAAACCCTCGCCTGCAGCGAGTGGTCGAGCCGCTGCTGGATTCGACTCGGCTGCAGTTCGTTGAGCTGGAGGAAAAACAGCGTCAGTTTGACGAGTTTCTTTATCGAGCCAAGAGCTGGGATCGATCCCGTCGCGTCATTGTCAAAGTGGAGGTCGATCAGCGCGGGATCAATCGTCGCTTTGTGGTCACCAACCGGGACGATCTCTGCTCCCAATCACTTTATGACCACTATACAAACCGAGGGCAGACCGAGAACTTCATCAAGGCCTTCAAGAATCATCTGAGCATGGACCGACTCAGCTGTCATCGATTCCTGGCCAATCAGTTTCGACTCCTCCTGCATGCACTGGCTTACCAGATGTTCGTGCGCCTCCGCGACTATCTGCACGGGACTCCCTGGCACAAGCTCGAAATCGAAACCTTACGTCGTCGTGTCCTCAAGATCGGGGCCCGCATCCGACAAACCACTCGACGCATCTGGGTCCATCTTTCCTCAGCCTTTCCCGAACAACCCCTCTTCCACCTCGTCTTGAGTCGCCTCAACTCCAGCTAGCTTCTCCCAGTTCCCCAAAAAACCGCTTCCGATACTCATCCAGGCCCAGATCTGTCTGAAATTCACTCCCCCAACCACTCAAACGCCTCCCCAACCGATATTCTTCGCAAATCCGCCTGTCACACCTGCCCGCTTCCGAGTTGGGCCACTTCTCGACTCGTTTTTCAACACCGGACTACGGTTTTTGCATAATCCGGGCTAGGGGTTCCTTTGCCCGAAACAGAGGTCTTCACCACCGACCTGAGTGTCTCTTACCAATTCCCGGAAAGACGGGGATTGGTTTCCTTTCGAATCAGCAACCTATTCGACCGGCGCTACCAGTTTCTGGTCGACCCGCTGGCGCTGAACCAGCGCATTCCCAAGCGTCAATACGAGGTTTCCCTCAGTTTTAACTTTTAGGTTCTGGGCCGTGACGTGGAGGAAAATGGGAGGCAGGCTCGGGCGGCGACCGTTTAAATCCTCCCGGTCGCGGCCCGAGCCTGCCTCCCACTTTCAGCTTTGGAATCTGGAATCTGAAATCGCAGACCTTCATAATCAGCCTCGATGAACGGTGAAAAAGCGGACCTTGGGATGATCGGCCTGGGAGTGATGGGCCGGAACCTGGTTCTCAACCTCGAGGACCGGGGCTTTTCAGTGGCTGTGTGGAACCTGGAGAGCGAATGGACCGACGCTTTCCTGGAGCGGGAGGGACGGGACCGAAGGATCATCGGTACGAAGAGCTTTCGGGAACTCGTCCGGACCCTTGACCGTCCGCGGCGAATCCTGATGATGATCAAGGCCGGCAGCCCGGTCGACGCCACCCTGAAGAATCTTCTTCCCTGCCTGGGGCCCGGAGACATCGTTGTCGACGGCGGAAACTCTCACTTCCAGGACACCATGCGTCGCCAGCAGCTTGCCAGCGACAAGGGTGTTCATTTCTTTGGCCTGGGTATTTCCGGGGGTGAGGAAGGGGCCCGCTACGGTCCCTCCCTGATGCCCGGCGGAGACCGCCTGGTCTACGATCAGCACTTGCAGCCAGTGCTGGAAAAGATCGCTGCGGTCTCTGATGCGGGCCCCTGTGTGACTTACCTCGGCCCCGGCGGCGCCGGTCACTTTGTCAAGATGGTCCACAACGGGATCGAATACGGCGACATGCAGTTGATTGCGGAAGCCTATGAGGTGATGAGCCGGGGTCTGGGGATGGAGGCATTTCGGATCGCCGGGGTTTTCGAGAAATGGAACCGCGCCAGGCTCTCTTCTTATCTGATCGACATCACTGCCCGAATCCTGCAGGTCAAGGACGCGAGAAGCGGGAACCCTCTGGTGGAGATGATCCTCGACAAGGCCGGGCAAAAAGGAACAGGAAAGTGGACGGCGCAATCCGCGCTGGACCTGGGGGTGCCCATTCCCACCATCGCCGCTGCGCTCGATGCCCGGTTTCTTTCTGCTATCAAAGAGCAGCGGGTCGAGGCCGCCCGTTCCATGTCGCCGCCCCGAGGGAGTTTGGACTCCGGGGAAGAGACCGTCTTGAGCCAGCTCGAGGCAGCTCTCTACGCCTCCAAGATCTGCAGCTATGCCCAGGGAATGTCGGTGATCCGTTCCGGTTCAGGGGAGCACGATTGGGACATCGACCCGGCCGAAGTATGTCGGATCTGGAAAGCAGGCTGCATTATTCGAGCTGGGGTTCTGGACGATATCCGCCAGGTCTTTCTCACCGAGCCTACCATCCCGAACCTGCTTCTGGATTCCCGCATCACGACCCTGATGCTGAGCCTGGAGGAGGATTGGAGAGGGCTGGTCACGAAGGCCCGACAGGCCGGGCTCCCTGCTCTGGCGATGTCGGCCAGCCTGGCCTATTTCGACGCCTTTCGATCCGCCACGCTGCCCTTGAACCTGACCCAGGCACAGCGGGATTACTTCGGAGCCCATCGATACCAGCGAATGGATGACCCGGACGGTGACCCCGTCCACACCAACTGGAACGAAAAAGGGGACAGACTACGTAATAGCTAATGAGATGAACCAGGGACTTGAGGGGATGAACCTCGACAGCTTCGACAATCCTTTGACTGAGGGACTGCGCCTGCAGCCGCGGCCAGCTCCCTGTGCCGTCGTGATCTTCGGTGCCACCGGAGATCTGACCCGGCGCAAGTTGATGCCGGGCCTTTTCAATCTGGCCCGCCAGGGGCTTCTGCCCCAGTGTTTTCGAGTGATTGGCACTTCCCGATCCGATCTGTCCAACGAAGCATTCAGGCAGTCCATGAGAACCGCACTCAAAGAGTTTGCTGCGGTTGGCGGAGCGGAGAGCGAGCTACTGGAAAGCTTTCTCGAAGATTTGACCTACGTTCGGGCCGGCGCAGAAGACGCCACCAGCTTTCGACAACTTGGTTCGCATCTCCAGGGGCTGGACGATTCGTCGGGCACCTCGGGAAATCGTCTTTTTTATCTGGCGGTCCCTCCCTCCGGCTACGGTCCCATTACGGAGGCGCTCGGTGAAGCCGGGCTCAACAGGTCCGCTGGATGGACTCGTCTGATTGTTGAGAAACCGTTCGGCCGAGACCTGGAAAGCATGCTGGCGCTGAACGGAAAGGTACTCGAAGTCTTCGAAGAGGGCCAGGTCTACCGAATCGATCATTACCTGGGCAAGGAGACTGTCCAGAACATCATGGTGCTGCGTTTTGCCAACGGGATCTTCGAGCCTTTCTGGAACCAGCAGTACGTCGACCACGTGCAGATTACAGCTGCGGAAAGCATCGGTATTGGAAGCCGCGGTGCCTACTACGATCGATCGGGCACAGTTCGAGACATGATCCAGAACCATCTTTTGCAGGTTCTTTCCCTCATTGCCATGGAACCGCCCGTCTGGTTGGATTCGAACGCGATCCGCGACGAGAAGACCAAGGTGGCCCGTTCGATTCGGCCAATCAAGCACGAAGAAGTGGCAACGGCGGCAGTGCGAGGACAATATGGTCCGGGAGCCATCGCCGGAGAGCCCGTTCCAGGTTACCGGGAGGAAGGGCAAGTTGATCCGGCATCCAACACTCCTACCTATGCGGCCATCCGTCTCTTCGTGGATAACTGGCGCTGGGCCAGGGTCCCGTTTTATCTGCGTACCGGGAAAAGGCTGCCCAGGAAGGTCACCGAAGTGGCGATCCAGTTCAAGCGGGCCCCGCACCTTCTGTTCCGGCAGGACGCCGGTATTCTGTCGGACCCCAATGTCCTGATTGTGCGCATTCAACCTGATGAAGGGATTACTCTGCGTTTCAAGGCCAAGATTCCAGGCCAGGCGATCAGGATTCGAAATGTCAACATGGACTTTGACTATGGAAGTTCTTTTGGACGTTCCTCACCGCCCGCCTATGAACGCCTGCTTCTGGACGCCCTGATTGGTGACGCCACCTTGTTTACAAGGGGTGACATGGTGGAGGCCTCCTGGCGGCTGGTGATGCCCCTTCTGGAGGTGTGGGAGGAGAGTCCGGCTGACTTCCCCAACTACGAGGCCGGCTCGTGGGGCCCCGAGGAAGCGAATTCATGGATCGCCCGCGATCGGCATCGATGGAGACGTCCCTAGTGCACTAGACTAGAGCTGCTATATGATGGCCGATTCTCCACTACTGCAGAGGCTCGATGCATCGCTCATCGAATCGGAACTGCAAGCGCTCTGGAGGCAGATCGCTCAGGAAACGAAGAAAAGCGGTGAGGAGGTTCTCCGAGCCTGTGTCGTCAACCTGATCGTCTGCTCCAGCCTGGATGAAGAAGTTGAGCAACTCGCGTCGGATCTCACGGCTGCCGGTGACAGTCAGCCAGGGCGGCTCATTCTCCTGCTTACCGACGAAGAGTCTTCTGACGACGGCTTTGATACCCGGGTCTCGGCTCATTGCCAGATGCAGCCGGGAGGGCGGGAGCAGATCTGTGGTGAGATCATTCGGATCGTGGTCCATGGGGAAGCCGCTAATCGAAGTGCTTCCGTAGTAGCGCCTCTGCTTGTTCCCGACCTGCCGGTGTTTCTCTGGTGGCGTCGAAGCATTGATATCGATTCCGCACTCTTGCAGCGCCTCGCCGAAATCACGGATCGCCTCGTCATCGATTCGGCCCAGCGGGGAGTTGACGATTTGCTCGCTCTGAGGAAGCTCATGAAAATTGGGGAGGACCTGACGGTCAGTGATCTGGCCTGGGCTCGACCCCAGGTCTGGCGGAGGGCTCTGGCAGGTCTCTACGACTCCGGCCTGACCCGGGAGGTCTTGACCAGGCCCACACGGATCCGCCTGGAGTTTGGAGCGACGGATCATCTTCCCAATGAGGTAGTCTACTTGCTGTCCTGGCTGGCAAGTCGATTGAGTTGGGAACTTCGGTCTTCGCTCGTCGAGACCGACTTTGGGTACAGAGTCGACGGTCAGACGGGCGATTCTGATCTCGAGATCGAACTTCATCGCGCAGCGGGCGAGGGGCTTTGCCGGATGCAGCTTTCCGCCGCTGGGAACCTGACCGTGCAGCTGGCAAAGCGTGATTCAAACGGCACCTTTCTGGAAACCTGGGCAGAGTGCCAGGGCGGGCGGCGAAGTCACCAGATCCTCCCGGGGACTTCGCAGCGGGAAATCGATCTGCTGGCCGCCGAGCTGGAGATCCCGGGGAAGGATCGAGTGTTTGAGGAGGCTCTTGCCTTCGCCTCAAAGCTCCTCTAGCCGCCCTTAACCCGAAGGGCGCGCGACTTTCACCACGCGCTGCCAGGAACTCTCTGCTCTGTTCCCGATTACCCGTTCTCAATCCCGGGTTCGAGGTTTGTCATCCGCTGCACTAGAATAAGACCGGCCAATGAAACACCAGACCATTGCAGCAATCATCTTTCTGATTCTATCGGTCTTGATTATCGGCACTATGTCTCTGGTCACTCCTCTGATCGACAACCTGGAGTTCAAGAACTACGACTTCATGATGTTCCTGCGAGGCCCGGATCCGGCACCAGAGGACGTCGTGATCGTGGCTATCGATCGCTTCAGCCTCGATGTCTTTGCCGAGGAACTGGAAATGAGCTGGCCCTGGGACCGGGTGGTCTACGCCGAACTGATCCATCGCCTGAATGAAGCGGGTGCCCGGGGTATTGCATTTGACGTGATCTTTGATTTTCCGAGTAACCCGGAGAGTGATCTGGCCTTTGCCGAAGCCATCAAGAGCAGTCAAGCTCCGGTAGTCCTGGCCGCAACGATCGAAAATGTCGTCACGCCGGCCTACTCCTTCGAGCAGGAAGTCCTGCCTCTGGAAGCTTTGACCGAGGCCGGAGCCAGACACGCCTACACGGTCGTGAACCCGGACCGGGATGCCGTGGTGCGGCATGCTCGCCTGACCGTCGCAGGCGAGCCGACCCTTGCCCTGATGCTCTACACAATGCTGAACGGGCAGCTGGAACTGGACGAGATCCCGGTCGTCGCCTCGGAGGAGGATGATCCGGAGATCCTGATCAATTACGTCGGGCAGGCCCAGGCCATTGAGACAGTGAGCTTTTATCAGGCTCTGACATACGAAGAATCGTTGCCGGAGGGCATTTTCCAGGATCAGGTGGTCTTTGTCGGCCGTTCCGAATCGGTCCATGACCTGGTGGCTCAGTCGGGCGGAGCCGACATGTTTACCTCGCCTTTCGATTTTCTGGGAGGCAGCCAGCAGATTCCGGGCGCCGAGATCCATGCCAATATCTTCCATACTCTCAACCAGCGACGGTTCATTGGAAAAGCGCCCCATTCCAGAGTCCTCTTACTGGTCTTCGGGCTGGGTGTGGCAGCCTCGGCTCTCAAGCTCGTCTTTTCGACAATTCGAGACAAGATCCTCGGGTCACTGCTTCTCCTCTTTGGTTTCCTGGCCGCGACCTGGGTAGCGTTCATCAGTTTCGACTACTGGATTCTTGGCTTCCAGCCCTTTCTGGTGGGCCTGCTTGCGGTTGCCATGAATACCGTCTATCAGTACCGGACGACCGAGAAAGAGCGACAGCAGATCGAGCAGATGCTGAGTGGCTATGTGTCGAAACACGTCATCAACACCATCATGAAGGACCCTGCCAAGCTGGAGCTGGGGGGTGTCGAGGTCGAAGCTACCGTCTTGTTTTCCGACATTGCCGGATTCTCGAAAATCTCCGAGAAGATCACTCCGCAAGAGCTGTCTGCTCGTCTCAACGAGTACTTTACGAGAATGGGTGATGTGATCATGCAGCGAGACGGCATGATCAACAAGTACATAGGAGACGCCATCATGGCGATCTGGGGCGCTCCCCTCCAGAATGAGCGGCACTCGATTCTGGCCTGCGAGGCTGCCCTGGAGATGAGTCTTCAGGTGGAGGAGATGGGGGGCGGATTCCGAACCCGCTTCGGCCTCAATACGGGAACCATGGTGGCGGGAAACCTGGGACACCACGAGCGAATGGAATACACGGTGATTGGAGACGCTGTGAATCTAGCGTCCCGCCTGGAGGGTGCCAACAAGGTGTTTGGGACTTCCATCATGAGAGCTCTTGTCAATAGGTGTGGAAAAACATCAGGCGGCTTTCTCCTCCGGGACTTGGTTGACCGGGACTCCATTGACATATTTGGCGCCCTGGTAGACGTCTTTCATCAGCTCCGGTGCCTTCAACCGGCGGAATCGCTGCTCCGCCACCAGCAGCATCTTCCAGATCACCGCCTGGGCGTTGTCCACTTTCTTGAATCGCTTGGCCGCGTCCGTTCGCAGCCGAAGAGCGGCAAACGGTGACTCCACTGGATTGGTGGTTCGCAGATGCTGCCACTGCTTCTTTGGATAGCAGGTAAAAGGTCACCATCCGGTCCCAGTCCTGCTCGATTAGCTCAGCCGCCAGAGTCAGCCCTCGCTGCCGGCACCAGTGCTGAAAAACCTTCTTGAGTCGTTGTGCTTCTTCTCGAGTCTCGGCGTAAGGGATCTGCCGCAGGATCAGCAAGGCCGGCTTGTGCACTCGCTTAGGGAGCTTGGTCAGCAGGTTGACGATCCGATGATTCCAGCAGCGCTGCTCCTCGGCCTGGGGATAGACGTTGCGCAAAGCTCCCCAGATGCCCAGGTGGCCGTCTCCGATCACCAGCCGTGGACAGCCCATCCCCCGGCGCTTCAAGTCGCGCAGTACTTCCGACCAGCTCTGGGTCGATTCCCGATAGCCGCTCGTGACCGACACCACGGCTTTGCTTCCGTCACTTAAGGCGGCCTGCACCACCAGCAGGACTGCCTTTTCCTTCTCCAGACCCGCCTTGACGTAGATTCCATCTACCCATAAATACACCACTTCCAGATCATTCAAGGGTCGACTCTGCCAGACCTCCCATTCGGCCTGCCACTACTCTTTCAATCTGGCCACCGTGGAGGACGACAGGTGCGCCTTTTCCCCTAAAAGCCCTCTCAGAGCCAGATCAAAATCCCCCAGCGCCAGACCATGCAAGTACAGCTCAGGGATCAGTTCTCGAACCTGCCGCGTCCGCTTGGCAAACAGGGGCAACACCCGACTTTCAAAGTGTTCCTCTAGATCCCGCACTCGAGGCCTTCGAACCTGGATCGTCCCCGAGCTCAGCGTCAGATGCCTCGGCTTCCCATATCCATTGCGATAGCCCGACGGAGCGTCCACGGCCCTTCGCCGCTCACTCTTACGCCGCCCTAATAACTCCGTGACTTCCTCCTCCAGCAGCTCTTGAACCCAGCCTTGGATCTTCTCCCGCACCCAATCTTCCAGCTCCTCGAAACAAACTCTTGACTCGACACTTTCCTCAATGTTCTGCTTGCTCATGCGGTGTGTACTCCTTCCGTTGCGGGCCTTTCGGCCCTGGGTTTTAAATCAACCCGGAAGGATACTCACCGCCTATGCTATTTACACACCTTCTGATGGTAGCTCCCATCATGATCAGCCAGTTCACGGAAGCGCTGATAAGGGATCACTTCCTGACCAGGCAGCTGGATCTGATTCGAGTCGTGGGGCGCACTCAACCGGTCAAGGTCTACGAAGTTGTTGCCGGCGAGAACGGAGAGACACCAGGTCAGGTTCGGGAAATGGTGGAGTCCTTCAATGAGATTCTCGAGTCCTACAGGAGTCACGACTGGGAGAAGGCCGGCAGGCTGTTGGACAAGCACCTGAAGACTTTTCCGGAGGACAGTGTAGCCCTGGTCTACCGGGATCGCTGCCGGAGTTTCAGCGACTCTCCACCAGAGGCAGACTGGGATGGGGTCTACGAACTCACTGCGAAGTAGAAATCTCCAAAGCTTTTGCTAAACTTAGTACTCCCTACCATGATGAAGCTTTTTGAGTACGAACCCGGGGAGACAGCTTGAGCTGGATTCTACATCCGAGCGCCTTCCTGCTCGCTGCCGCTATCTGCCTGGTTCTGACGGTTTTGATTCCGAACCGCTGGATCAGGCGACGCCTGCTTTTCAGTAGCGTCGTTTTTCTTCTGGGCGCCGGTTTCTACCTGGTCCAGGCGTTTGTATTCGAGCTCTCAGATGGCGTCTTTAAGGTGGCCGTTCAGGTGGTGCATTTCAGTGCCGCTGTGGCTGGCCTGAACGCCCTGGTAGCCACCTTGTTCAATCCCCTGCGCGGACAGGGTGTTTCCGACCGCTGGCCGTCCATCGTGCAGGATTTCCTGGTTCTGGCCGGCCCCATGATCTTCGTGCTTTTCAAGTTCTCCGAGCAGCTCCTGGCTCTGGGGGTGGCAGGCTCAGTGGTCATTGGGTTCGCCCTCAAGGACACCCTGGGTAATCTGTTCGCAGGCCTGGCACTGCAGAGTGAGAAACCGTTTCATGTCGGTGACTGGGTGGTTTTGGGAGATCAGGAGGGGCAGGTTCAGGAAGCGACCTGGCGTGCCACCAAGATTTGCACCAAGGCCGGCAACTTCGTGATCATTCCCAATAGCGTCATCGCTGAAGAGGCCATCATCAATTACTCCCAGCCGACCACCGAGCAGCGCCTGGAGAAAATCGTGCGGATGGGTCACAGCATCCACCCCAACGACTTCAAGAAAGCTGCCATGGAAGTCTTTGCAGACATGCCCGAATCTCTGGAAAATATTGCTCCCGATGTGCTGACCCATGAATACGATGAGTATTCGCTTCAGTACAGGTGCCGCTTCTGGATCAATGACTATGCTCGCAGTGAGCCCATCCTGGACAACTTCTGCACGCTTCTCTACTATCGCCTGGTGCGGGCCGGCCTGCCTCTTCCGCTTCCCACCCAGAACGTACGCCTGGGTAGAGAAGGAGATTTCGGCCGGGCAGTGGATCGGGCTACCGATCAACGACTCGCCTTCGTCGAGAGCGTCGACCTGTTCTCAGGTCTGAAGGAGCAGAGTAAAGAGCTGATCGCGCGTCAAATGAGGCTCTACACCTTTGCTGCCGGGGAGCGAATTCTCTCACAGGGAACCGCTGGAGAATCGATGTTCTTCATCGAGAGGGGGAAGGTGCGCATTGTGATCCAGGAGGGGCCAGCGAGCAAGGAGCTGGCCGTTCTGGGGAGAGGACAGTACATGGGAGAGATGGCCCTGCTGACCGGGGAGCCCCGTGCGGCCAGCGCGTTCGCCGTAGGGGATGTCGAGTCTTACGTTCTCGACAAACCCGGCTTTAAGAAGGTCCTCATGAGCGATAAGGACGTGGCCGGACAGATCAGTGCTGTGGTGGCGACCCGGAAGGAGGTTCTGGACGAGAAGAAGGAAGAGCTGGGCAGTGAGCTACTCGCCAGGCAGGCCGCTCAGAAGAACCTGCTCTCTAGAATTCAGGAGTTCTTTGGCCTCTAGCTGCTTGTGGCGGGCTGCACTAGTACCTTCTTTGGGTACGCGCCGAGCCTTGAAAGTGATTGAAGTCATATCCGGCGTCTCGTCTCAAAGCTATGATTTCGAGTTCAGCGGTCAAGAAAGGAAGCGGAACAGGGTGAAGAGCGAGGGGAAGCGAAGCGAGAGGCTTTGAACACTCTTCCAGCCGATTCCGGACAGCTGAGTGGAGCCCAAGCTGTGGCAGAGGACTATCTTCTCAAACTGACATTCTGGGGTGTGCGGGGATCCACGCCTACGCCCCGTATCGAAAATCTGACCTTCGGGGGGAATATCTCCTGCCTGGAAGTCTGCACGGGCGAAGGGGAGGTGCTGATCTTCGACGCCGGAACCGGCATCACTCCACTGGGATGGCATCTGGTTGAGAACGGCAATGGTCCGCTGGACATCAAGATATTCATGACCCACTTCCACTGGGACCATATCCAGGGCATTCCGTTCTTCCAACCCCTTTACTCGGCCGAGAACAAGGTGACTTTCTTTTCCTTTGAAAACCGGGCGGAGAGCATGATCAAAGGACAGATGATAGAGCCCTATTTTCCGGTCAGCTTCGATTTTCTTCCCGCCCAACAGGAATTCCATCCCATCCAGTACAGCCCTTTCAAAATCGCTGGTGTTGAGATCTCACCTTTCCCCATGAACCATCCGCAGGGGGCAACCGGATACCGGATCGAAAGAGAGGGCCAGGGGATTGTCTACGCAAGTGACCACGAGCACGGAGACCACCGTCTCGATGCTTCCGTGCGAGACCATGCTGCCAACGCCAAAGTTCTCGTCTATGACGCACAGTACACCCCTCATGAATACCAGAATCGGGTTGGCTGGGGTCACAGCACCTGGCTGGAAGCGGCCCGGGTTGCTACCGAGTCCGCAGTCGATCAGTTGATGCTGTTTCACCACGATCCCTCCCATGAGGACGGAATGATGATGGGCATCGTCAAGGAAGCCAGCCGTCACTTCGCCAAGGTTCACGCCGCCAGCGAAGGTGAGTTCTTTATTCTTTGAAGCGGCACAGGATCGCACTCCCCCCAACTGTTCCGCGCGACCACTGTAAATTGAAACGAATCCGCGGCTGTGTTAAATTCCGGTCCCTCGACTACCGGTAGGAGTATTCATGGCCACATTCGATAGTGAGAGTATTCGGAACATAGGAATCGTGGGGCACGGTGATGCCGGAAAGACCTCGCTGGTGAGCGCAATGCTCTTCTCGTCGGGCGATGTGAACCGGCTGGGAAGGATCGAGGACGGCAACACCGTCACCGACTACGACGAAGACGAGATAGCGAGGCAGGTAACGATCAGTAGTTCTGTGGCTCACTGTAACTGGAAGGGCCACAAAATCAACCTTGTCGACACTCCTGGTTACTCTGCCTTTGTATTCGACGCCAAGACCGCTCTGCTTGGCGTTGAAACTGCACTTGTGGTGGTCGATGCGGTGGAAGGCGTCGAAGTTCAAACCGAACAGGTCTGGGGTTTTGCCGAGGAACTGGGCCTGGCCAGGGCCATCGTTCTCTCTAAAATGGGGCGAGATCGGGCCAGTCTTCAGCGCAGCCTGCGGTCTCTCCGGGACGCCTTCGGACGCTCAGTGGTTGCGGTCCAACTTCCGATTGGACAAGAGAGTGAGTTCAAGGGGGTTGTCGATCTGATCTCCGGCAAGGCCTACGCTGGTCAGGCAGACGGGAGTGGCGATTTCAAGGAAGTGGAAGTTCCAGAGGATCTGAAGAGCGACGCGGAACGGATGCGAGAAGAACTGGTGGAAATGATCGCGGAAAGCGACGACGACCTGATGGAACGGTTCTTCGAGGAAGGCACCCTTTCCGAGGAAGAAATGAGAGTCGGTCTGGGGAAGTCTCTGTCCAAAGGCCTGATCTTTCCCGTTTTCTGCGTGTCTTCGGCCCACAACACAGGCGTCAAGCAACTTCTCGACCAGATTGTGAATCTGTTTCCGAATCCACTGCAAAGGAAGCCCTTTGCAGCTGTAACAGGGAAGGGTGAGCCTGCGGAAATCGTACCCTCGAAGGACGGCCCGCTGGCCGTCTTCGTGTTCAAGACTTTTGCCGATCCTTTCGCCGGACGCATCAACATCCTGCGGATCATTTCCGGGACCCTCAAATCCGACAATAATCTAAAGAATCTGACCCGGGGCCGGGCCGAGCGGTTTGGAGCGCTGCAGGTGTTTCAGGGCAAATCACATGAGGCCGTGTCCGAGCTTCGGACCGGGGACATCGGGGGAGTCCTCAAACTGAAAGACACCAGGACGGGAGACACACTTGGGGCTCCCACATTGAAGGCTCGTGTGAAGAAAATTGAGCTCCCGGAGCCGGCCATCAGCTTTGCTGTGGAGCCCAGTACACGAGGAGACGAGGAAAGGATCGGTTCAGCGATAGCCAAGGTTCTGGAGGAAGACCCGTCACTGCAGTTTCGGAGGGATCCTCAGACCCAGCAGTTTCTGCTGGCGGGCACCGGACAACTACACATCGAAGTCGTGGTGAAGAGGCTCAAGCAGCGCTTCGGTGTAGAAGTGAACTTGAAGCCGCCCAAGGTTGCTTATCGAGAAACCATCACCGGGACGGCTGATGTTCAGGGGAGGCATAAGAAGCAGACTGGAGGCCACGGCCAGTTTGGAGACTGCAAGATCAGAATGGGACCCCGGGAGCGGGGAGAAGGATACGAGTTTGAGGACAAGATCTTTGGGGGCTCCATCCCCAAGGGGTACATCCCCGCCGTTGACAAGGGCATCCAGGAGGCGGCGGCCAGGGGATATCTGGCTGGTTACCCGGTGGTCGATTTCAAGGTGACCCTGTACGATGGTAGTTATCACGATGTGGACTCGTCCGAAATGGCCTTCAAGATTGCCGGGTCGCTGGCCTTCAAGAAGGCAATGGAAACGGCCCGGCCCGTTCTAATCGAGCCCATCATGAACATTGAGGTCTATGTCCCGGAAGAATTTGCGGGAGACGTGATGGGCGACCTGAACGGCCGACGGGGCAAGATCCAGGGTATGGATGTGAAAGGCGCCGCCCAGGTTGTCCGGGCCCAGGTTCCGTTTGCTGAAATGCTCAACTACGCCCCGGTTCTGACCTCTATGACGGGCGGACGCGGTAGCTACCATATGGAGAACTCGCATTACGAAATTGTGCCGCCTCACATGGCCGAAAAGATCATCTCCGAGGCGAACCGGGACGACGACTAAGTACTCCCGAACATAGGTCGGCGGCTCAGTGTGCATCTCTCGGCCAAGTCAGGTAAAGGCAATGTTGATCTGCCAGGAACCGCAGTGAGCGAACAAACCAGAACCCAGAACCCAGAACCCAGAATTGCTACCGTGTTTATGAACGTCAGTACTAAGTACTGAGACCGATGGGGTGGAGAGGAGCCTCGTGTATCCCAAAATCCTGGAACTAGGTCCTGTCACTCTGCATTCCTACGGTCTGTTACTGGCCTTTGCCTTCCTTTCTGCTACCGCTCTGCTGGGCCGCCTCGCTGCCCGTGAACAGGTTCCCCGAAGCCGGGCCTGGGATCTCGCCTTCGTAGTCATTCTCTCCTCCCTCCTGGGAGCGAAGCTTCTGATGGTGCTGGACAATTTCGACTATTATATCTCGCAGCCCTCGAGGTTTATGAGTCTGGAATTCTGGCAGGCCGGCGGAGCCTATTTCGGAGGTCTGATGGGCGCCATCCTGGGCAGCTACTGGTACATATCTCGCTCTTCCGACCTCAATTTTGCGGTGATGGCGGACGCTGCCGCCCCGGCAATCGCGCTGGGCCAGACGATCGGGCGGCTGGGTTGTTTTGGTGCAGGGTGCGACTACGGGAAGCCGACCAGCCAGCCCTGGGGGGTCACATTCACCAGCGAATACGCCAATCAGAACGTGGGTGTTCCTCTCAACATCGCACTCCATCCCACGCAGCTTTACGAATCGATTGGGGCCTTCTTGCTGTTCTTCATCCTGCTTCGGATTCATGCCCGCCGGCGTTTCAAGGGCCAGGTATTTGCCACCTATCTGATGGGCTATGGCCTTCTCAGGTTCGCGAATGAGTTCTTTCGGGGTGATCGGGTCCGCGGACTCCTGTTTGAAGGCCAGGTGTCCACCCACCAGTTGATCGCGGTCGGCCTGGTTCTCGCGGCCCTGATTATTTTCTACTCTGCTCGCAAGAGATCGAATCTACAAGGTGCCTGAAACGTTCACTTTTCGAGTTGATCTTCCAGCCCAAGGGCTGCGTATCGACAGTTTTCTGCAGAAACACATGGAGGAGTCCCGCAGCGTGATTCAGAGGTGGATCAAAGAGGGTCAGATCACCGTCAACGGCCAGCAATGCAAGGCGAGCCAGCGGCTCCGGCCTTCCGATGAGATCGAGGTGAAGCCTCTTCCGCCTGCGGCGATGAAACTGGTTCCAGAGGATCTGCCGCTCTCCATTGTTTTCGAGGATGAGTCCCTGGTGGTTGTGGACAAGCCTGCCGGAATGGTGGTGCATCCCGGAGCGGGCAACTACACAGGAACGCTCGTAAACGCCTTGCTGTATCACTTTGAAAGGATGAGCCGGGGAGGCACCATCAGGCCAGGGATCGTACACCGCCTTGACAAGGACACCTCCGGCCTTCTGGTTGTGGCCAAGACCGACCGGGCTCATGATCACCTGGCCCGACAGTTCAAGCAGCGGCTGGTAGCCAAACTCTACCTGTGCCTGGTTCATGGCCTCGTCGAAAGCGACCGCGGAGAGATCGATCTCCCGGTTGGGCGTCATGCTACCAGGAGAACCAGGATGTCAACGCGCAGCCCGGCTCCGCGCTCCGCTCTCACCCGCTATTGCGTCATCCGGCGCTTTCCCCAATTCTCGTACCTGGAAGTGAAACCTCACACGGGACGGACCCATCAAATCAGAGTGCACCTGGAACAGTTCGGTCATCCAGTGGTGGGAGATCCGGTGTACTGTTCCAACCGGAGGCAGTTCCAGGCGGACTCACCGGCCGGCCGGTTGATCCGTCAACTGAATCGCCAGTTTCTGCACGCTTCGATCCTGGAATTCGGACATCCCGTGACGGGTGCCGCGCAGAGGTTCGAAGCGCCTCTGGCAGGGGACCTGGCTGCGATTTTGGACCTTTTGGAATAAAGATGAGCGTATTGACTCGTGGTGTCTTCGTCCTGGGCCTTGCCTCTGGCCAGGTGGCTACTGCACTCCTGGCCCAGTCCGACGGTGATCGGCAGGATGCGATCCGGGTAGAAGTGGAAGCGGTCAATCTGCTGGTCTCGGTGCACCAGGAAAAGACCGGCACCTTTCTCAGGAACCTGTCTCCCGAGGACTTCGAGATCTATGAGGATGGGGTCCTTCAGGAGATCACTAACTTCACGGAGCAGACCAACCTGCCCCTGGCTATCGCCCTCTGCATCGATACGAGTTCCAGCGTCCGGATCAAACTCAAGTTTGAAAAGGAGGCGGCAAGGGATTTCCTGTTTACGGTGATGAAGCCGATGGACCAGACTCTACTCCTGGAGTTCGATACAGCCGCCACACTGCTCCATGATTTCACTTCCAATCCCAACGATCTGGTTCGTGAGATCGACCGTCTTCGAGCCGGAGGTGGTACTTCTCTCTACGACGCAATATATCTGGTCTTGGAGCAGAAGATGATGAATGCCCCGGGGCGCAGGACACTGGTCATTCTCTCTGATGGAGCCGACCAGACCAGCCGGCTGACCTTCGAAGATGCTTTGCGGGCCGCTTTCCAGGCTGAAGCGGCTGTCTATGCCATCAGTACCACCCGTTTTGGAGCGGAAATCGACCATGAAGGAGACAATGCTCTCAAGCAGATAGCTCACAGCACCGGCGGGCGGGTTTATTTTCCCTATTCAACGCGCGATCTGACGAAGGCTTTCAGAGCCATCAATGAGGAGCTGCGCAACCAGTACAATATCGCCTACACTCCGACCAATAAGAAAGCGGACGGCACCCTCCGGAAGCTGAGGGTAAAGGTCAAGCGCGGCAACACTGTCCTCCATTACCGGAAGGGGTACTTTGCGCCTCTGAAGAGTCCCAGCTGAACGGCCACTGCCGACTCCTCTCACTATGAGGGAAGAGCTATTGGTACTAACTTCGGTTCTCCCTGCGGGAGTTGAGCTGTTCTCTCCATTCTTCGACCTGCTGGGCGGCCGTGTCACGAGCTCCCAGGCCAAATGCAAGAGCGATGGCCACCGCGATAGCTCCGACCGTCATCCCGAAAGCCAGGTTGATAATCTCGTTGGCCAGTCCCATTTCCCTCAGTGCCATGGCTCCTGTCAGCACCAGAATCGCGACGCGAGCTCCATTGGCCAGAATTTGTGCCTGTGAAGCGGTGCTGGCGGAAACGGTACTGTAGGCCACTCCCGCCAGATACATTCCGACACCCAGAATGATAAGCCCCATGATGACGCGGCCACCAAAAATCAGGAACTGGGACATCAACTCCCCTACCCCGGATTATGCATGAGATCTGAATCCGAGTGAGATTTGGGCCCAGAAAAAAGGCCGTAGCTCTCTGATATAAAAGGGTTTACATAAACAACGACCCTAAACAGGAGCTACGGCAATGTTGAAAGCAGTCTGCCAGAATACCCTGCTATTTCACAGCCACCGAAAGATCACGGCGCGTTTTGATGGGGGGAGTCTGACTTCCGACGCAGGATGGTTGTTGTTTGGATCGCTGGATCGGCAACATCGGTTGTGCGAGGGCTTCAGTTCGTGTATTTCGGAAAGCCGGGACCGACGCTACGTTCGTCATGACCTGTTGAAGTTGATTCGACAACGAGTCTTGCAGATCGTGGCCGGCTACGAAGACTGTAATGACGCCGATACGCTGCGCTCCGATCCGATGCTCAAGACAGTCTGTGATCAGTTGCCCGAGAGCGATCCCGATTTGGCCACCCAGCCGACTTTCTCCCGTTTGGAGAACTCCGTCACCAAGAAGGATCTGATGCGTCTGAGCCAGTGGCTGCTAGGCCGTTATGTGCGCTCCCTGAAGAAGAGACGTCCCAGCAAGATCATCCTGGATCTGGACAGTACCGACGACCACACTCACGGTCAGCAGGAGTTCTCCTTCTACCATGGGTATTACCGAAACCACATTCTGCATCCTTTGCTGATCTTCGATGCCGACACGGGCGACCTGGTGTGTGTCGTGTTGAGACCTGGCAACAAGGGGGCTGCCTCTCACATCGTGCCCATTCTGAAGCGAGTCGTGGAGGCCATCCGACAAGGAGTGGGGACGGATGTCGAGATTGAGATTCGGGCCGACAGCGGCTTTGCCACGCCTCGGCTCTACGAGTTCTGTGAAGGTGAAGAGAATCAACTCCAATATGTCATTGGGTTAAGTCGAAACCCTCGCCTGCAGCGAGTGGTCGAGCCGCTGCTGGATTCGACTCGGCTGCAGTTCGTTGAGCTGGAGGAAAAACAGCGTCAGTTTGACGAGTTTCTTTATCGAGCCAAGAGCTGGGATCGATCCCGTCGCGTCATTGTCAAAGTGGAGGTCGATCAGCGCGGGATCAATCGTCGCTTTGTGGTCACCAACCGGGACGATCTCTGCTCCCAATCACTTTATGACCACTATACAAACCGAGGGCAGACCGAGAACTTCATCAAGGCCTTCAAGAATCATCTGAGCATGGACCGACTCAGCTGTCATCGATTCCTGGCCAATCAGTTTCGACTCCTCCTGCATGCACTGGCTTACCAGATGTTCGTGCGCCTCCGCGACTATCTGCACGGGACTCCCTGGCACAAGCTCGAAATCGAAACCTTACGTCGTCGTGTCCTCAAGATCGGGGCCCGCATCCGACAAACCACTCGACGCATCTGGGTCCATCTTTCCTCAGCCTTTCCCGAACAACCCCTCTTCCACCTCGTCTTGAGTCGCCTCAACTCCAGCTAGCTTCTCCCAGCTCCCCCGAAAAACCGCTTCCGATACTCATCCAGGCCCAGATCTGTCTGAAATTCACTCCCCCAACCACTCAAACGCCTCCCCAACCGATATTCTTCGCAAATCCGCCTGTCACACCTGCCCGCTTCCGAGTTGGGCCACTTCTCGACTCGTTTTTCAACACCGGACTACGGTTCTTGCATAATCCGGGCTACCACATCGAAGCCCATCAGTTCGGCTGCCTCGGCTGTGGCAAACAGCATCAGGACAATCAGGACGAGGTTGCCGGCCACAACCGAGGGGGACCTCTGCCCTTCCATCTGCGTCTTGCTGAAGCCGATCCTGGCCGCAATGAAGTCGAAGCCAACGGCCGAGAGGAGATTGGCCACCAGGCCGGCAACCACTTTGCCAACCATGTAGGCAATGGCCAACACCAGGCAGGCCGCGAACACGTTGGGAATCGCCATCAGCATCGTATTCAGCATCTGGCTGGCCGGCCTGGTAATCGACTCAATGGCCAGGGCCTCCAGAGCCGCGATCAGGACCGGAATCAGAATCAATACATAAAGCACCGTCCCCAGCAGGTTGGACAGCTGCTGCTTCCCAAGAGCCCGGGACAGGCCAATTGACTCGCCAAAACTATCGGCTCCAATCGCCACCAGCAGACTCGTAACAATTCTCTGCACGATGCGGGCAACGAACCAGCCGACTGCCAGGATCAGACCCGCTGCCAGGAGTTGAGGCAGAAAAGCCAGCAGCTTGTCGACCAGATTCTGCACTGGAGCCAATAGTCCGTCCAGGCCCAGAGGGCTGAGGATGGCAGGAAGAAAAAAGAGGAAAACCAGCCAGTACACAGCTTCGCTCAGGGTCTGGGAAAGGGGGAGCTGTTTCTCCTCTCCGCGTTCTGTCTGAGCTGTGACCCTGGCATCCAGGTTGAGGCGCTCGAGTGCACCGCGCAGCAGCGACCGAAGCACGCTGGCCAGGGCCCAGGCCAGGAAGATGAGGAAAATCGGGCCAATGAGCCGGGGGGCAAACTCAAAGACCTGAGTTAGAAACCCGCTCAACGGTGCCGTTACCACCGTCATTCCCAGAGACTGGGAGAAAGCGATGAGGACGAACAAGAGCAGTACGTAAAAGACGGCCTTCGAAACCCACCTCTCAATGGGGACGGGCGGTCCCTCCTGGCGGGGCCAGATCCAGTTGGCCACCCGGTTGTCCAGTTCGGTGCGTGTCAGAACCCGCCTGACGATTGCCGCTATGATGCGGGCAGCCAGCCATCCGACGACGAGAATCAGAATGGCCTTCAGAAGTGTCGGGAGGTTCACACTGAAGTACTGGTTCAGTTGTTCGACGTAGGCCTGAAACTGGGGCATGATCTCCTCCTATTCTCGAGTTCAAAAGCAAAATCGACTGAGAACCCATGTTCAAGCTTATCGCTTCCCTCTGGCAAACTGCGAGAGTCGCGTGGGATGTCCTCGAGAGCAGCCAGGAATCAGGGGCGGTCCTTCCCGGCCTTTGGGTGGCTGCCAGGATAGCACTCGCTGTCGCTCGTACCGTTGCAGGTTCCTGGTTGCTGGTTGAAGGTTGAAGGTTCCTGGAATGTGGGAGGCGCCTCTGGCGGCGAATCTGCAGTCGTTGACCTCAAGGCCCAGCGGTCGCGGCCTGAGGTGGAGGCGACAACTATCCTGACTCAGGGGGCACCGATTCGCTTTGGCCGAAGCGCCGTCTGAGCTCGCGGTAGTGCGAAGCTGGATCCATTCTGCCTCGTTTTGCAAAGCCCTGTTCCAGTATTTCTGATTTCCGCACAATCTCTGCGGCAGCCCATTGGTGTTGTTGGGGTGTGAGGCAACCGCTGTCCACAGATTTGAGGAGGCCGCGTACGCGGTATCGGTCCATGCCCCAGCGACTTCGTGAAAGCTGATCGGCATGTCCGCCCCGCTTGACCACCAACTTTTCGGGCACAAAGAAGACCGGTCGGCGAGCCGTAATCCTGAGCCACAGTTCGTAGTCCTCGCAGACCGGAAAGCTTTCGTCGAAAAGACCGGATTCGTCCAGGAGGCTGCGGTGGAGCAGGATGGAACTGGGACTGATCAAACAGAGGCGGAGGCAGTGGTGAAACATCCAGCCGGAGCGCTTCAGGTGATGCTTACGGGGGTTGACTCGGACTCCGGAGCGGATCCAGATTTCATCGGTATGAACAGCCAGGTATTCCGGATTGGCCTCCAGAGCTTCGAACTGTTGCTGCAGCTTCTGTTTGTGCCAGTAGTCGTCGCTATCCAGGAAGGCGATCCAGTCGTTTCGGGCGGCTCGAATACCCCTGTTGCGGGCTGCACTGACACCGCTGTGCTCCTGCCGGAAGCAGCGGATCCGATCGGAGAGCAGGGACTCGATTACCTGGTCGGTCCCGTCGGTTGACCCGTCGTCGACAACCAGCAACTCCCAATCCCGGAAGCTCTGCCTGCGAACCGATTCAACCGCCTCAAGGAGCAGCTGTTTGCGGTTGAAAGTGGGAATGATAACGCTGATCAAAGCGGAGTCAGGCTTTGCCCCGCAGGTCAAAGGGCAGAATAGACGCGGAGCTGCGGCGGGTACGCTGGAGCTTGTCCTGGTACATCGCCTGATCTGCCAGGGCCAGCAGGAGGTCGAGGTCTTTGGCGTCGTGCGGAAAAGTGGCGCTTCCCACGCTCAGGCTGACAGGCAGGACCTCTCCCCGCCGGAGGACAATCTTGTGTTCTGCCACGCCCTGCTGAAGTCGCTTGATGGTCGACTCGGCCAATTCCCTGCCGGCTCCGGGCAGAAGGCCTACGAATTCGTCACCGCCGTAGCGGATACAGGTGTCGGATTTCCGGAGCTGGTTTCGGAGAACATGGGAGACCTCGATCAGAACCCGATCACCGACCCGGTGCCCCCAGCTGTCGTTGACACCCTTGAAGGCGTCAAGATCCATCATCAGGAGGGTGACTGGATAATCGACCCGCCCGGCTCGTCTCAGTTCCTGATTTCCAAAGACCCGAAAGTAGCGCAGGTTGGGCAAGCCCGTCAGGGCATCCGTATAGGCGTCTTCCTGTGTCTCTTCGTAGACGATGGCATTGTTGACAGCAGCTGCAGCCTGCCGGGCCAGAGTGTCAAGCAGGCGCAGGTGGTTGTCTTGAAAGATCGCTTCCACCTTGGCGTAAACCGTGATGACGCCGACGACCCGATCATCCAGACTCAGGGGAATGGAGACGCAACTGCGGAAAGATTCCCTGAGCCTTGGATGGTCTGTGAAGTCGGGAGCCGGGGACACGTTGGCGAGCATTTGATTATTGGCTGCCACCCAGCCCGTCACTCCATCCCCGATGGTGATCTGCAGCTTATCCAGGTCTTCCGTCAGCTCGCCGGAGGTGTTGTAGGGCAGCAGCAGGCCGGTGTGAGGGTCAGCCAGGAAGACGGCACACCCGTCATAGGGAACCAGGTTGCTGATTTTGGCCGCTACCAAGGCCAGTGTCTCCGAGACATTGAGAGTTTTTTCCACGCTTTCTGAGATTTCATAAACGGCCTGAATCTCGCGGTGGGCGGAGGCGATGTCGTGGAACACGGTCTTTGTGATGTCGGGATCAGGAGCCGGGTCCCGCGGGCTGGCAGCGAAGACTCCGGTCCGGATCGGGCTGACGGCTTCCGATTCGGCCAGCTTGCTCTCAAACTCTTCAATATTCTCGACGAGGACGTCAACCACGGCCGGATCGTATGATTTCTCGGCCAGGCTCACGATGTACTCGAGAGCGACGTCCCCGCTCATGGCCGCCCGGTAGGGTCGATCCGATCGCAGCGCGTCGTAGCAGTCGGCCACCGAGAGGATGCGGGCTCCGAGAGGGATAGCTTCTCCCTTCAGGCCGTCGGGGTATCCCGTTCCGTCCCACTTTTCGTGGTGATGTCGAACATAGGGGACAACCTCATACGGGAAGGGAACGGTCTCCAGGATTTCGGCGCCCACAGCAGGGTGAGTCTGCATTTTTTGGATTTCCCATTTGGTCAGACCCGAGGGCTTGTTGAGGATGTACTCGGGGATCGCCAGCTTCCCGATGTCATGCAGCAGTGCCGCAGCTTTCAATCCCTCGACACCCTCTTCCTGGCCCTCCTTCCAGTGCAGCTTCTCAGCGATCATCAACACGAGCTGCTGAACCCGGTTGACGTGCCCATGGGTGTACTGGTCCTTGGCGTCGATGGCCATGGCCAGAGAAGCGATCGTCGAGTGAAAAAGCTGCCTCATCTGATCGGCATGGGCCAGGGCGGCGTTAATCCGATTCGTGTTCAGTGTGTAGGCATAGTAAAGCGCCGCAACGATCGGGCCAGCCACCAGAAGAGAAATGATGCGCCCTCGATCCAGATTGAGGAAGACAAATGCGGCAACTGAAGATCCAGCTAACGTAGCCAGGGCAGAGGTAAAGAAATTCTCCCTCCCCGCCTCAACGACGGATCTTCGTGTGGCCAGAGCTATCACAAGTACCACTCCGCCAGAGTTTATGGTGTAAAAGATCAGACTGGCTACCCCGGCTAGCGCAAAGAAGACTCCAAAGTCCTCAACTCTGCCGGGATCTCCAAGGGGGCGTTGCATTCCCAGGAAGAGCTGGAAACACCACCCGCTCACCCAGGCGGCAATACACAGGAGTGAAAGGTTGAAGAAATACTTGTAGAGCTTCCTGGTTTTCTCCCTGATGCCTGTTGTTGCCCCATCTAGGGTAGCCAGGCTTGCGGCGACACTTGGGCCAAACATCATCAGCCCCAGGAAAACGAAAACGTCGCTCACAGTCACGACAAGCGTATGCGTCTTGCCGTCGCGAACTGACGTGATAACGCGTATCGGGAAGAGACTCGCTACCAGGGTAAGAGCCGCTAGGAGCAGCCATTCCCGGCCGTGTTGTCTCGAAGCGTCGACGACGCAATAGAGGAAGGTGGGAACTCCGACAAGAACCACTAAAAAGACGAATATCTGGCAGGCTCTCGGTAGCTTGTCTTTTCCGAAAAAGGTTTCAGAAACCATGACCCCTAACCAGGTCTTAAAGCCTAGCATAAACGCCATGCGTTTGGCATTCCGAAAAGACGAAATGTCCCTTTAGCACTTCCCGCGGCGATTCGCTGGCCACTCGAGGTGGCGAGGTCTGGATGCCACGGGAGTTGATGTTTCTGCTTCTTTTAGTCAGTCCAGTGAATCATGTTTTCTCTCCCGTCCTACCCTGGGTCAAAACTTATGGCGAGATGCACTCGACGTCTGCAAGCGGCTCACCGCAGTTCCGACACTGGTCCCGGCGCTTGGCGTTGAGGGTGTGGCAGGAGGGGCACCGATTGTACATCGCGCGGGCAAAAAGCTGGGTGACAACCGCACTGACTCCAAGGATTGCAACGACCACCAGAACGTTCAGGAAGCTTTCCCTCATCAGAAACGCCGTTGGGCGGCCGCCGCCGAATGCTCAGACTGGCGACTCGTTTTCTGGAACGGGTTGTGCCAGCCCTGCTCCCGAAAACAACGAGAAGCCTCCTTCATGAGCCACTCAGTGACTGATGGATGGGGCAAAAGACCACGGCCATCGGCGCGATAGTTCAGGCCTTTGAGGACCGATGCGTAGGGACCGAAGCCGTAGACTCGAAAGGGAACGACCAACACTTCACCGAACCTACCGCCCTGAACGACGAAGTCACGAATCCTTTGCTCGGCGATCTTTCTCTTATCGCGCCAGTCCTCGCGGAGCGTCTCCACCCGAATATCCTGGAAAGCCCCGACCCGTCGGATCTCCTCACTGATCTGCTCGATCCGGTCTACCCAGCGTGAATTCAGCTTGTCGTCTCCTGCTCCATGAGCCAGAACCAGAACCGATTCGGATTCTGCTCTCCGGCTCAAGTCACGGACTCGCTCGGCCACAATCTTGCCAATCTGCGCGGAGTCGTAGAGGCCGTGGTGGGTCAAGGTGAATGACGATGCAGTGTGAATCGGATCAATCGGATGTGACTTGCTCGGGTACAGCATGTTGTGAGGGCGTGGCCTGTCGGCGCGGGCGCCTGAGCTCATATTTCCAGGGCCGTGATGGAGCAGGAAATACTCAGGGGGGTCGGGTCGAAGGCCCAGCAAATACTCGGTCTGCTCCCGAAAGGACTCTCCGGAAACGAGCAGCCGGGCGACAACAATCCGGGTAACCCCTCGAGATTCAAGTTGCTGGACGCTTTTCTGAAGAGTCTCAGGGTCAGCCATGCCAAAGGCGACCACCGTGGGGCAGTATTCCCGAAGAGGAGCGACCGCTTCCCGGATGGCGGCGTTCCACTCTTCGGTGCCCCCGTGGGCCATCACAAGTACCCCGGACTCCGAGGCATTTGCGGGCGGAAGATTCGCCAACAGGCTCAGCGCCAGACAGAAGCAACCTGCTCTTGCACTGGTTGACTTTGTGAAAAGCAATTTCCGACCTCACAAAAAATGGGCTGCTGACGGACGCCCCAAAAAACAATCTTACAGGCAAAATTGCTCGGGGGTAACTGTGACATTGCCATTCACGTAGTCAGTTGGTGAAAAGTCAACGAGACAGGAGAGCGGAACAAGAGGCGATAAACGTGCCCCGGATTCAGTGAGGGCACTGTGGACACGCAAAAAGCCCCCATGCTAGAATTCCGGCCTTCAAACCCGGGCGTCCCCATCGTCTAGCCAGGTCTAGGACACCGCCCTTTCACGGCGGCGACAGGGGTTCAAATCCCCTTGGGGACGCCAGTTTAAGTCCTGATAATTCAATTATTTACATAGTTTCATCAAAGGTCTCAAGGACGGCCCAGGGAAGTTTGGTCCGGGACCATCTCTCTCCGGGCGATGTGAAGTCATGAGAAAGGAACTTGTCCATTAGGGTCACGATCTGATCAAGATGGATATCGAGGGCGCGGAAAGACATGCCTTAGCGGGTGCCAAAGGAACCATGAAGAACTTTGCCCCGAAGATGGTTCTTTGTACCTACCATCAGGCTGATGATCCTACGGTGCTCCCAGAAATCGTTCTGGGTGTTCGTTCCACTTACCAGATGCTGAAGTCCCGACAGCAGGTCTATTTCTACCAGCCCGACTGATCGGAAGGTTTGAAGCTAAATTAGCCTTCGCAGGCTGCCCGTCGCGCCAAGCTTCCGAGGTGAAGCCATGCATAGGTGAGTCCCAGAATCGCGCCGAAGATCAAATGGCCGGCCAGGCTGGGCAACATGTTGGCAGCAGCAGCAGTGTTCCAGTTGACTCCCACACCCATGCCCATGAACAAAGGCATCAGGTTTTCTTCTCTCCTTTTTTCTTTCAAATCTCGGGAAATCCAATTCCTTTGGAAGGCTCCCGCTGGTGCCTTTCTTCCACTTGCGGACCTCTGGCCCAGCGCTTAAGATCGCTGGCCAGAAGAATTCCGATTCATGAATGAGTGCTGGGAGGACGTAGATTCTTACATTCTTCCCAGCCATTAGCTGGAGTTCCGCTGTGAGTGCTGCGATGCCAGTTGACGATCCCGGGTTTGTGAAGCAGATTCAGGCTGGCCAGCCGCAGGCTTTGGAAACCGTTGTCAGAACTTACCTGGGTCAGATTCTTCGGGCTGCACGGGGAGCAGGACTCAGCCCCCAGGAAGCCGAAGAGGTCACTCAAGCCACCTTCACAATTTTTGTCGAAAAGGCAGATCGCTTCGAGGGAAGATCACGTGTGCGCACCTGGCTGTTTGGCATTCTCCACAAGAAAATCGCCGAGGCCCGGCGTCAGCTGAGTCGAAGTCGACAGATGGATCAGATTGGCGATATTGAGGAGAGATTTAATGATAAAGGCGGTTGGATGCGTCCGCCCCAAGCCCTGGATATGCAGCTGTATGGCAAAGAAATTCGAAAGCTCATCGAAGATTGCCTCGAAGCCGTTCCAACAAAACAGCGAATGGCTTTCTTCTTGCGGGAGGTGGAGGACCTCCCAACTCAGGAAATCTGTAATATTTTGGAGGTAACACGCACTAATTTTGGAGTTTTGCTGTTTCGCGTTCGCAACCGGCTCCGGGAGTGTCTGGAAGCCAAGGGGGTCAGGAGGGAGCAATGATCAGTTGCAGAGAAGTGACCAGGACCATTTCTTCGGGAGAGCTGGAAGCCGCCGCCTGGCCCAGGAGGCTGAGGGTCAAGTTGCATCTCTTGATGTGCCGCCATTGCAGACGCTACGCGCGGCAACTTGAAAAATTAGGGGCGGCGGCTAGGGATTTGTGGGGCGGCGATTCTGTAGATGGCCAGACACTGGAGGAACTTGAGACGAGGATTTTAGCGAGCGTGGGTAAGACTGAGCCCACTCCAGAACGCGACCCAACCCATTCCTAGTTGAGAGGGCGACCTGAATGCCACCCACTCTATGGAATGACGGAGCGAAGTCCGCAGCTGGCTGAAGTGGACGTCAGGCAACTAGACCGAACTCCTGAGACCGATAAAACACCGACTGGTTGTGTTCCCTTTTCACTTCAACGACGTCGCCGGCGTGGACTTTTTGAGAGGCGATCAAACGGGAAACTGGATCCACGATTTCCGATTCCACAGCGCGTCTGAGAGGCCGAGCCCCAAATTGTAAGTCCGTTGCCTCCTCGATTATGAATTTCTTTGCCTGTGAACTCACCTTGATCAGGAGAGGAAATGCCGAGCTTAGAAGGCATTCGTGAAGGAACTCCGAAACGGGAATTTTGGAATTTCACATCTGGAAATGAGATCCTAGTACCGCCAGGAAGTACCAGGTTTATGGTGCAGGAACCCAGCCATCCAGTTGCCGTGATCGTCCATCTGACTGGGCCCACTCGCGGCCAGACCCAGCGACTGCGGGGAGAGGAACTCCAGATTGGCACCGCTCAAAGCGCCGACATCCGACTCGTCGCGAGTGGAGCAGATCTGGCGCGAGCCGCTGTTCTGAGGCGACATGGCAACACATATCGGCTGAAAGCCATGCCAGATGTGGCGGTCTGGCTTAACAGCGAGCAAGTCGATGAAATGGTTCTTGCCTCGGGAGATGTGCTCGAGATTGGCGATCGAGGGGAAGCGTTTCGATTTCGGATTTATCCTCCCGATTCGGCGGCTTACAAACCATCATCCCTGGCTTTGGCGGCTCTAATATCGGGGTGCCAGCGGCTGAGGCGCACAAGTTGCTTGAATGAAGGCTTTCCGGACGGGAGCGCTCCCAGTTACCATTACCCGTTGGAAAGAAAGTGACTCCCGCCGTCGAGGGAGACCGCGCGTGTCGCCCGGCATCTATTTTCGGCTGCTCGTGGTGGGCTACTTCGAAGGCTTGAGCTCGGAACGGGTCATTGAATTAGACTTAATGGAGGAGGCTGACGATTCCCAAGATCATTCGTTTTCATGAAACAGGCGGAGCCGACGTGCTCCAGATCGAGGACCTACCTCTCGAAGAACCCGGCGAGAGTGAAGTCCGGCTGAAGGTCGAGGCCATCGGCCTTAACCGTGCGGAGGTCATGTTTCGAGAAGGGCATTACCTGGAAGACCCCGAACTCCCCTCGCGGCTCGGCTATGAAGCAGCCGGGATCGTTGACGCTGTCGGGCCTGGTGTTGGCAATATCCAAATCGGGGACTGGGTCAGTACCATACCCGGCTTCTCGATGGGCACGTATGGCGTCTACGGCGAAAGCGCCATTGTGCCGGCCCTCCACGTGGCCTCTTACCCCGACAATCTATCGGCTTCCGAAGGCACTGCCATCTGGATGCAGTACCTGACTGCGTTCGGCGCCTTGATAGATATCTGTCAACTGAAAGCGGATGACACCGCCGTGATCAGCGCAGCGAGCAGCAGCGTCGGGCTGGCAGCGATTCAGGTCGCGAAGGCTGCAGGCGCGGTGGCCATTGCCACGACGCGTGGCAGTGCCAAGAAACAGTTTCGCCTTGACGCAGGTGCGGATCACGTCATCGTGACGAACGAAGAGGACTTAGGTGAATCGGTCATGGCGATCACCGCTGGGACCGGGGCCAACCTCATCTTTGACCCTATTGGCGGCCCCTTGCTTCAGACGCTCGCCGATGCGGCCGCCGTAGGCGCGACGATCGTCGAATACGGTGCATTGTCCCCAGACCCGACACCTTTCCCGCTATTCTCCGCGCTCAAGAAGGGCTTAACAGTACGCGGATATACGTTGTTTGAGATCGTAAAGGA
>CBDBGQ010000012.1:0-14208 GCA_965205345.1 Acidobacteriota bacterium
AATCTTCCAGCTCCTCGAAACAAACTCTTGACTCGACACTTTCCTCAATGTTCTGCTTGCTCATGCGGTGTGTACTCCTTCCGTTGCGGGCCTTTCGGCCCTGGGTTTTCAATCAACCCGGAAGGATACTCACCGCCTATGCTATTTACACACCTTCTGATGGTAGCTCACTTAACTATGGAGACCACCTGCCTAAAACGCAGGGGGTCTTCTTTGCTGTTTGAACGTCGGATAGAGCTAACGCCTGCAATAACTTACGACGGAAACAAAGTGCCCGGCCAGCTTGTTGAAATCTGTTGATCGAGTTCACCACAAAAGATCGCTGGACCACTACACCCTTCGTGGGAAAGCTCCCGGATCCGTTCAACCGGTTTCTTTATGGTCCGCAAGAACAGCTCACAAACAGGTATGAGCTCACTGAGTGGACCAAGGTTCGCCCACCATTTCCCGGGCTTGGGATCAGGTAAATCGGACTTGACAAAACCGTACGTTATGTTCTATTAATAGAACAGTATTTGGCCCGTAGCATATGGGCTCCAAATAATATCGTGAAAAATGCATTCTAAGAAAAAACGGTTACGTAGCAATGGCTCGAATCAGGGACAGGAAGCCAACCACGCATTCCAACAGCCTGGAAGTCTCAAGAGCAACGCGACCTTTTCTGCCTATTCTGTCCTCAATCTTGGAAAGTACCCGCAGGGCACTGTTCTTTTTCCCGGCCGCCGCAATCTCATACCGAACAGCGTTGGATACGTCCGTTCACAGATTCAGGTAGGCCGGTCGGCTTTCGTCCGAATGGGCAGGAAAGAGATCACGAACCCGCGCCCATGGAGGGACTACCCGGAGGAAGCGCTGACGGCGACGTGTCAAGTGCTTGAAACACCGTTCCGGCATTCCAGCCTTCTGATCGGCTGTCGAAACGTGTTGAATGAGTGGGGATATCAATTACGCCTGGACCGTCGTTGGTGGCGACGAGCAGGAGATCCGAGTGTCGACACCTCATGGCCGGTACTCTCAGTTGCAGCCAATGGCCTGACTATGCTTCCTCTTGCGGAAGCCCAGGATCTCCCGGCCAATATTCTGACCGGCGTGCCACTTGTAATCGAGGGCGAGTCTGTGGATCGTGTGTTTCTCATCGCTAACTGTTCTGATATCGCACACTCGTTCGAGGTCCATCCAAGGGGCCTGATCGGTCCATCGGCAGTCGCTTGGAGGGAGCTGTCTGAAGCTTGGCACCGAGCCCGAGCCCGAGACGAAGTTGGTGTAGAAATCTCTGCGGCGTTGAACCAGTTGGCTCTGAAGCACGGCGCGTCTCCAAGCCAAAACTTGCTCCACTCGATAATAGGCCAGACCTTCGACGAGAGGCTCACGGTCTTCGCGATCACGGGTTCCCTCGATCAGATTGCTCAGGACTTGCGACGACGTTGGGCGATTCGCAACGCGCTGGTCCTCGAAGACGGCGGTAGTGTTGGTTGGCTCTTTTGCCCGGAGGGAGAAACGGTCGGAAAACTTCTCGTGGCAGGACCGAATCGACGCGAAAAAGGAACAGCCTTCCTCAACATACTGACTGAAGGATTTGTTCAGCCAGTGATGCACGGCTTGATCGGGATGTAAACCGGCTTTCGTTCTTGAAGGAGGAGGTCATTGTCAGACAACAAAATCAGGGGCCCTGGTAGGGGTAAGATGGGTTTGACCTTTGAGGATCTGGACCGTTTAGGCGAACTGATGGATCTTCAGCCGAAGACCCTCTCAGAAGGTGCTTCGGAGTTGAAGATTGAGCGCACCTACCTTTACAGGCTAATAGATCGCGTGAACAGACTCATTGGGGAGCCCACGCCCGAATGGCAGCCAAAGTCGGGATCCTTTCCCCCGGTAGAAGTTAGAAGGCTGGTCAGGGCGTTCCGTCGACTGATTTCTGCACACATGGATCTATCGAGTTTCCCGAGGGTCTCGGCGGGTTCCTGTGCGTCATTGCTCCTGCTGGAATATCTGGGGGACTGCTGCTGGCCCACGAGTCGCATTGTCTTGGTTCGATCTGAAGATGCGCTCAAGGCTCTTCGTAAGGAAGAGATTGACGTGGCTATTGTTCACGAGTCCTCCATTTGCGGCGTTCTCGACCAGGATCGAGTAGCCCTGAGAGGAGGAGTCGATCTCGTGCGACTGCTTCGATGGCATGCCGTGGTCGTCCGGTCGCCAGAGGGCGATCCGGCTCAAACCAGGCAGATCCCTCGTTCTGCGCACTGGGAGGCGGCAGGCGTTGGTGGCCGCCTGAATAGGTTGTCGCCGAGCGGCGCTCAAGGCCGGACCAGGGGAACGTCGGGCTATAGGGCAACTTCTTTCCTGCAAGCTCTGGAAATGGTCCGCCGGAGGCTGATCCAGATGACAATATTGCCGGACATTTATCTTGCCCAGCGTGATCTCGATTTGGAGATTACGCTTCCAAGGCGACAGCACAGTGAGTGCCTAGTAGCGGCCTACCGGCGAAGCGAATACTCTCGAGTCGAATGGTTGTTGGACCCCAACCGATGGAATCGGTTGTTCGGTAAGAGACGGGTTACAGACTAGCCAAGTGCGAATGAACTGTGTCGGATTCGATGCAATGCTACGGCCTTTCTGCTCTGATGTGGAGATCTGAACGAACAGTCACCAGGGACAGGGTACAGATCCTGTTCCGTATAGGAGGGCGATGATCAATGAGTAATCTCATCCTTTGGGCACATCAGTGCACCATGGACTATAACTATCGGGTCGGGGAGGCCATCAGTCGCATTGCCAGGAGCATACTACGTAAAGGAATCCTCAACAACAGTCAAGAAGCGAAGGAGATTCTTACGGAAATCCAGCAGCACGGTATCAAGAAGGATCGGAAGGTATCAATTCGAACTCTTGCAGAACTGGAGGCTGTCCAGAAACTCGTCGAGGGAGTAGGATATCGAGGGCTAAGCAACTGTTTTTCTGTA
This sequence comes from Acidobacteriota bacterium, assembly GCA_965205345.1. Taxonomy (GTDB): domain Bacteria; phylum Acidobacteriota; class UBA6911; order RPQK01; family CBDAPI01; genus CBDAPI01. The sequence continues at coordinate 2,961 of CBDBGQ010000012.1, forward strand.
ATTTGACTGAGAGTGATCTGAGATCGGATTCTCCTGTGGTTTGAAATCGACCAGGCTGAGGTACTGTTTCCCGATCAGCCAGTCTTCGTGAATCTCCTCGACGACAGCGGTGATGAGTCGTAGTGCGGACTCGGTGTTTGGAAAGATACCGACGACCCGGGTACGCCGGCGAATCTGACGGTTTAGGTTCTCCAGCCCGTTGTTGGTGCGAATGCGCCGCCAGGTAGAACGTGCAAAACGAAAGACCGTAAAGCCTTCCGGCAGATTGGTCTCCATCCAATCGGCCAGCTCCGGGTTGCGGTCGTAGTATTGCTCGACTCTGGCCCGAAGCATCGCCTCAGCTTCGCCTCCAGACGGGGCATTGAAGATGTCTCGAATGTCAGTGGCGATGGCGGCACGTTGGTCGGATCGGCGGGCGTATCGCTGAGCATTCTGGCTCAGGTGAAACTGACAGCGTTGCCAGGGCACTGAAGGAAAGACAGCTCTTCTGGCAGCTCGTAGTCCTGAGTGGTCATCGCTGACAATCAGCTGCACACCCTCCAGACCACGCTTTTGAAGCTGCTGCAGAAACTCTCGCCAGTGGACCTCCGCCTCGCTGAGTCGGCAGCTGACCCCAATCACCTCCCGCTTGCCCCAGCAGTTGACTCCGGTCGCTTTCAAGACGGCCACATCCTGAATGCTGCCCTGGCGACGGACCTTCTCGTAGTGGGCATCTAGGTACACAACTGGATAGCTGCCCAAAGGGCGGTTGCGAAACTGCTCGAGTTCGTCGTCCAGCAGCTTGGAGATTCTTGAGACCTGGCTGGCGGAGATCTCGGTGCCGCACAGCTGCTCGGTAATCTCAGTGACCTTGCGCGTCGACACGCCCATCACGTACATCTCGGCGATGGCCAGCTTCAGGGCTTTCTCCGAGCGGCACCCTCGCTCCAGGGATCGGGGATAGAAGTCCAGGTGACGTACTTGTGGAATCCGGATTTGAAGCTGTCCCACTCGAGTTGACAGCGTCTTGGCCTTGTACCCGTTGGCGTGGTCTCGACGCTGCTCGCTCCGCTCCCAGCGTCGAGCTCCCAGAAACTCTTCTCGTTCCATCTGCATGGCGGTGTTGAGCAGTTTCTCCAACACTCCTCGAAACGCGTCGCTGCCTTCTTCGATCAGTTCTTTCAACAATTCTCGTGGTAGCCTCTGTTCTGGGTCTGGGGTCATTCGGATCCTCCTTGCTCTTGTCTTGAGTTTTTGGAGAAATCCTGCCCCAGACCTCTGATCCTTTTAGCTCACCTTCCTCAAATTACAGAAAGAACGGTACACCCCTAAAAAAAACCGGGGTCTCTCGGTAGACTCCCCACAACTCCTTTAGCGCCTCCACAATATCTCCCATGGATGCTCCTGCCCTGAGCAACTCAATTGTGATGGGCAGCATGTTCTGCGATTCGTCTCTGGCGACTTCTCCGAGTCTTGAGAGCAGTTGTTGGAGGTGTGTTTCATCCCGCTCTGCCCGTACCTGCTTCAGGCGGTCGATCTGGCGCCGGGCGGAAGATGCGTCGTATGGATGAACTTCAATATCCGCACTTCCTTCTTCCTCTACATATTTGTTGACGCCGATTACGGGCAGTTCACCACTGGCTTTCCGCAGGGCCGTCTGGCAGGCAAAGTCGGCAATGTGACGCTGAAACCACCCCTCTTCGATCCGACGAATCGTGCCACCCCCCTCCTCGATCTCATCCAAAACGGCAAAGATGCGGCGTTCATACTCGCTGGTCAGATGTTCAACATAGTGTGACCCACCCAGCGGGTCGATCACATCCGTGACGTTGGTCTCTTCGGCGATGATCTGTTGAGTGCGCAAGGCCAGCTTCATGGCTTCCTGGGTAGGAATCGCGAAGGCCTCATCCATGCCATTGGTGTGCAGGCTCTGGGCACCCCCCAGAACTGCCGCCAATGCCTGCAAGCCCGTGCGCATCAGGTTGATCTTATACTGGGGCTTGGTCAGCGTGGCGGCCGCGGTTTGACAGTGGAAGCGGAGCCGCATGGAGGCTGGATTCTGGGCGCAGAATCGTTGTTTCATCACCTTGGCATAGACGCGACGGGCGGCTCGGAACTTGGCGATTTCCTCAAAGAAGTCTGACCCACACGCAAAATAGAAAGAAAGCCGTGGGGCGAAACTATCCACAGACATGCCTGCCTTGACCACTTCTTCCACATAGACAAAGGCATTGGCCAGGGTGAACGCCGCTTCGTGCAGGGGAGATGAACCGGCCTCGCTGATGTGATAGCCCGAAACGCTGACCGGATTGTAGCGCTTCATGTTCCGGGCGCAGTAGAGGATGCAGTCGCGCACCAGACGAACCGATGGCCGTATTGGGTAGATCCACTCATTCTGGGCGATATATTCCTTGAGAATGTCTGCCTGGATCGTCCCTGATAGTTTGTGCAGATCGTATCCTTGCTCTTCGGCCAGTGCCACGTACATGGCGAGCAGAATCCAGGCAGTGGGGTTGATGGTCATGGAGACCGAGATTTCCTCCAGGTTGATGCCCCTGAACAGTGCCTCCATGTCGGCCAGCGTATCCACAGCGACGCCCTCCCGTCCCACTTCGCCCTCACTCATGGGATGGTCGGAATCGTAGCCCATCAGTGTGGGCATATCGAAAACGGCTGAGAGACCGGTTTGCCCTTGCGAGATGAGGTATTTGAAGCGCTCGTTGGTATCCTCTCCCGTGCCAAACCCTGCAAGCTGACGGATGGTCCAGGGGCGCGCCCGATACATCGTCGGGTAGGGTCCGCGCGTAAAAGGATATTGCCCTGGCAAGCCGATATCTTCGAGCGGGATATGCGCCGAGTCCAATGGCGTGTACACCCGCTTGAGCGGAATACCACCCTTTGAGTGAAACTCTTGTTTGCGTTCCGGCTGGCGCTTCAGAAACTCTGCCAGTTCCTGTTTCTCCCAGGCCTCATACTGGTGCGCAAAACGTTCCAATGCATCGCCATTCTCTCCATGTCCGGAAGAGCTATCATTGCTCATCATCAAGTCTCCAGGCCAATTTGGTTCAGCAGCTCTCTGGCCGCGGCTCGCGGTTGGCCACCAGACGCTCCATCGTCTTGACGATGGAGCGCGGTGGCGTATTTTGTAGCAGGATCTCCTGTACGCCCATCCTCTTAAGTGCCAGCACATCCTCATCGGGCATCACACCACCACCCACCAGGATGATGTCCTGGGCGTTTTGCCGCGACAGCAAATCGAGAATCTTGGGGAATACGGTCATATGCGCACCGGAGAGCAGGCTGACGCCCAGAATGTCCACATCTTCCTGGATTGCAGTGAGCACCACTTCCTCAGCAGATCGGTGCAATCCGGTATAGACCACCTCCATCCCGGCATCACGCAGAGCGCGTGCCACGATCTTGACCCCGCGATCATGGCCGTCCAACCCCACCTTGGCGATCAGAATGCGGATTTTACCTTTTCTCGTACCCATTCTTGCTACGATGTTGGCACCGTGCTGGACGAAGAACAACTAATTAGAATTTTCTTTTCTGCTGAGCGGTGGACTCACGGTCAAGACGGCCGAAAGCAAGCCCACGGGCACTGTCTACCATGCCTGGTAAGGATGATTCGGTAGTGTGAGTGTGTTGGAAGATCAGTAGTGGCTGGAAACATCTCCAATGCGACTGTGATTCAGAGGGCTGAATTGAATCCGGATCTGATTTTTCGCCTATCTTCCCACGGTAACCGGGGTGGACAAAGATCAAACGTGGAAGGGCCACGCAGGTCGTATACAGAAGCTGATTGAAGATGGAACGCTCGAAAACTATCTGGGCGGCCAGCCTGATCCAGACAAGCTGAGCGTCTTTGTTTGCGGGAACCCCGAGATGGTCAAAGATGTGCAGGGACGCTTTGAAGAGATGGGCTTCCGTCTCCATTCCACAAAAGAAGCCGGTAGTCTCCACATTGAGCGCTACTGGTAACTATCCCGACAGTGACTCCAGGATGCCGGTTCTTACATTACACTACTTCATTCGAAAGGCGACATACCGAAGTACTCCCGCTCGCTGAACCTGAATCACAACGGCAGCGCCGGACTGGATGCCGTCGATGCTTTTTCTGAGCCCAGCCAGCCCGCTGAAACCCCGGCCATTGACCTCGTAGATCACATCGCCTGGAAGAAGGCCGTCCGACCCAAGACCACCAGCTGCGGCTAATGCTGCGACAACGACTCCACCACGCTTGCTGGGTGGGGGAAGCAACTTCGCCACGTCCCCATCTACATCAACTCCCAGGATTCCCAACTGCGGGATCAGATTATGATCCCGCGTCACCATCGCAGCAAACTTTTCGATCCTGTCCTCTCGTTCAATGACCGTAGTGCGAACCAGCACCTTCTCCGATCCTCGCTGCAGGTTCATCCAGACCGTGTCTCCCGGAGCGCGGCTGTAGACATTCACCTCCAGCTGTCTCGCGTTTTCCATCACTTTCCCGTCCAGGGTGAGAATCAAGTCTCCGACCCTGGTTCCAGAAAGAGAGGCGGGCCCGCTGGGAGCAATGTCGGAGACCAACACACCCCAGGACTGGGACAGGCCCAGACCTTCCGCGAGAACCGGGTTCACTGACTGGACACCGATACCCAACCAGCCACGGCGGACTCGACCGTTTTGCCTGATCTGGTGATAGACGTGCTGCACAATGTTGCTGGGCGCCGAGAAACCGAGCCCTTCGTTTCCACCGGATTGGGAAAAGATCAAACTGTTGACACCCACAAGCTTTCCAGTCATATCCACCAGTGGCCCACCGCTGTTGCCCGGGTTAATGGCAGCATCGGTCTGAATGAAGATCATCGGGTCGTCAGGGCGAAGCTGGCGTGCCACCGAACTAACCACACCCAGGGACACCGAGTTCTGAAGACCCAAAGGCTGCCGAAGGCCATGACAAGCTGTCCCTGGCGAAGTTCATCGGAGTCGCCAAACTCCAGAAAAGGCAGACCCTCCTCAGCGATCTTCAAGACTGCCAGATCCGTTTCGGCGTCGGTCCCGAGAATCTCAGCTGTGAGGCGGGCCCGTGTGGGCTTCAGAATGGAGCGCAGACCTTCAGCGTCTTCCAAGGTAGTCGCCAGAACGACCTGAACGCTGCGAGCATTTGAGACAAGGTGAGCGTTGGTGACGATGTAGCCGTCGGAAGAGACCAGAATTCCGGACCCGGTGGCTCGCTCCTCGGACAGCACCCCGAATCCTGAGGGGACTTGTCTGGATGGGGGAGCATACCGAAGCGAGAAGATTTGAACCGTGGCCTGGCCGACGCGTTGAGCCAGGGACTCCAGAGATCTGCTCAGTCCACTCAGCGGTTCGATCGGCTTTTCCGATGACTGGGAGAGGGCTCCAGTGGTGCTCGTGAACGCCACAAAGATGAATAGAAGAGCCTGTCGATGGGTTAAGCAACCGTTTTTCTGTAATTTCCTCTAGGGCCTGTAGGGAAGAATTGCTCCACTTGTTTTTTCCAGCCGGCCAGGTTCAGGTATTGCCGGCCGGTTAACCACTCCTCGTGTATCTCTGCAAGCACAGCCGAGATGAGCCGCAGCGCCGATGCTTCGTGGGGAAAGATTCCCACCACCCGGGTTCGTCTCCGGATCTCCCGGTGCAGTCTCTCCAGTCCGTTGATGGTTCGGATCCTTCGCCACCAGCTCCTCGGAAAATCAAACACTGTCAGCCCTTCATCCAGGTTGTCTTCCAGCCAGCTCACGAACTCCGGTGCAATCTTTTCGAACTTCTTGACGACTTTACCCTTGAGCTCCTCGGCATCCTCTCGAGACGGGGCATCGAAAATGTCCCGCATGGCCTGGGCGATGCGGGGCTTGTCCTCTTTGCGGCGAGCATATTGTTGGGCGTTTTTGCTCAGGTGAAACTGACAACGGTTCCAGGGCACCGACGGATAAACTGCCCGCCTGGCCGCCTTCAGTCCTTCGTGATCGTCACTGACCAACAGCTCGACCCCTCTCAGTCCACGCTTGTGCAGATCTCCCAGAAACCCTCGCCAATGCACCTCCGCTTCGCTGATCTTGGCGCTCAGACCCAACACCTCTCGCGTCCCGAAACGATTGACTCCTATGGCTTTCAGGATGGCCACGTCCTGCACCCTGCCGCCTCTTCGAACCTTCTCGTAGTGGGCATCCAGATACACGATCGGATACTCTCCCAGCTCCCGGCTTCGAAACTCTTCCAGCTCTTCGTCCAGCATCCCGGCCACTCTCGAGACCTGGGTGGCCGAGATCTCCAACCCACACAGCTGCTCCGTGATCTCGGTGACTTTCCTCGTCGAGACGCCCATCACATACATCTCGGCAATGGCCAGCTTCAGGGCCTTCTCCGAACGGCAACCCCTCTCCAGCGACTTGGGATAAAACCTCAACCCACGCACCTGTGGAATCTCCAAGTGCAGCTCTCCCACTCGAGTCTGAATCCGCTTGCCTTTGAATCCGTTTCGATAGCCTCGCCGACTGGCTGTTCTCTCGTACGCTTCCGCTCCCAGAAACTCGCTTCTTTCCAACTGCATCGCCACGTTGAACAACTTCTCCAGGATTCCTCGAAAGGCTTCTGTTCCTTCCTCGATCAACTCCGCCAGGATCTCCCGTGGTACTCTCTTTTCCAGATCTGGGTTCATTTGATTCTCCTTGCCAGATTCTCGTTTCTGTTTTTGGAGAATCCTGTCCCAGACCTCTGTCTTTCCGACCCAAGGCCTGACCAGAAATTACAGAAAAAAAGTTACACTACTTGTCGATGCAGTCTTGAGTTCAGCATGTTGTCCCAACCCTATCACTTCCAAGATCCTTTTTGTTCCCCTGTTTAGGGAATACCCTGGTGGAAAGTTTCAACAGGGGCCTTCGAGACGAAGCCGGGATTTCGCTTGCTTCTCCAGCACTTCTGAGATAGAAGTTTCCCTGCGCAATCAACGGTGGAGCAGGAGATTACCCGCCCTCATAACCGTGAACCATCATGATGACCTGAGGACCTCGAGTGCGGCTCTGGGCCGTGCAGATCCTCGGTCGGGGAGAGCGACGATGAATGTGCTGGTCGAGCGGAGCGGTTCGGTCACGACAGTGATCATGAACCGGCCGGAGCTGCGAAATGCAGTGGATGAAGAGACCGCCAGCCAACTGCTGGCGGCCTTCGAGGCCTTCGAAGAAGACGAGAAAGCAGCCGTGGCGGTGCTGGCCGGCGCTGGTGGATGCTTCTGTGCGGGCTGGGACCTCAAGTCGATGGCGACCGACGGTATCTCGGAGATCTACGATCCGGAAGGCGAGGGGATGCTTCGTGTGTCGCGCCGCCTCCTCAGCAAACCCGTTATAGCCGCAGTGGACGGCTATTGCGTGGCAGGCGGCCTCGAACTGGCCCTGTGGTGTGACCTCCGGGTGGCGGAGGTCGATGCGGTGTTCGGCGTTTTCTGCCGGCGCTGGGGCGTACCACTCATCGACGGCGGCACCATCCGCCTGCCCCGGCTGATCGGTGCCGGTCGCGCACTCGACATGATTCTGACCGGTCGTCCGGTGGGCGCTGAGGAGGCCCTGGCTTTCGGCCTGGCCAACCGCGTGGTTGCAGGCGGCCAGGCGCGGGCGGAGGCCGAGAATCTGGCCCGCGAGATGGCACGCTTTCCTCAGGTGTGCATGCGGGCGGACCGGTTGTCGTGCCACCGTCAGTGGGGCAAGGATCTGGCCGAGGCGCTGCTTTTTGAGGGGCGGAATGGAGATCGACCGCTGCGGGAGGAGGCCCGCCGGGGTGCCAGTCGCTTTGCTGGCGGCTTGGGCCGGCAGGGCTCTTTTGAGAGCATCTGAAAGGGACTCCAGGTAGTTCTGCCCTAACCCCAGAGCAGTCGTATTAGAGAGGAGGACACCCGTGGGAACCAGAGACGCATTCTATCGGGAGGCACGGTCGGATCTGGACGGGCCACTCGAGGGAGTTCGGGTGCTGGACGTGACTACGACGGTAGCCGGCCCTCGCTGCAGTTGCGTGCTGGCCGACTATGGCGCCGAGGTGGTCAAGATCGAAGTCCGAGATCCCGGAGACGTGGCTCGCCGTCTGCCGCCCACGCTGCCCGGGACGGATCCGCCCGACTCTTACCTGCACGCTACCATCAACCGCAATAAGAAAAACATTAGCCTGAATCTGCGTCGCCCCCGCGGAAGAGATGTCTTTCATCTCGTGGTCCAGAATGCGGATATCCTGGTGGAGAACTTCAAGCTCGGGACCATGGGCAGCTGGGGCTGCGGATATGAACAGGTGCGCAAGACCAGACCTGACATTATCTATGTTTCCATCACAGGCTTCGGCCAGTACGGGCCCTATTCTGAGCGGCCCGGCTATGATCCCATCGCCCAGGCCATGTCGGGCTTCATGCAGCTCAATGCAGCCAGCGACGAAGCCATGCCGATGAAGGCACCCGTGTTCCTGGCCGATGAAATCGCCGGCCTGCACGGGGTAATGGCTGCCCTGGCAGCGCTGCACCATCGAAACCGGACCGGGGAAGGGCAACATGTCGATATTTCTCTTCTCGACTCAATGATCGATTCCAGTACGGGTCTCTTGAGCCTTGCCGCCCAGGGAGTTCCGACTCCCAGGCTGGGGAATACCTACATCTTTGCAGCCCCCGCGAATGCCTACCGCTGTCGCGACGGCTGGGTCTACGCACTCCTGGTGCTCGACACGCACTGGAGGCGGCTTTCCCGGTTGTTGGGGAGACCGGAACTCGCGAACGACCCGGACTATGCCACTCTCCAGGCCCGGCTGGGAAAGAGACAGGAGATCGACCAGATGCTGTCGGACTGGTGCCGTTCGAGAACTCGCCAGGAGATCGTCCGGGCTTTCGAGAAGGAGCAGCTCGCCGCCGGACCTGTCCTGACCCCTGCCGAGACGGCTCGAGATCCTCACGTTGTGCACCGGGAGGCCATTCAGCAGGTCACCGGGAAGTTGGGTGGAACCTATCGTTTGACGGGCCCTTCCGCCAAGTTTTCCCGCACGCCGATCCGGCTTCGCAGCGGGGCTCCCCGGGTCGGAGAGCATTCCCGGGAGATTCTGGCCGAGGCCGGCTTTTCCAGTAAAGAAATTGAGGAACTGGCGGCCAACGGCATTATTTAGTAGGAAAGAGTAGACTGTCCCCGTTTTCCAGTTTTCAGTACGTCTCGGTCACAAATCGCCGCCCTTCCAGCGCCTTCAGGTCGTCGTAGGAGTCCGATTCGTCCCGTCCGGGCAGCCCCACTTCGGCCTCGGCTACATCCTGATACGGGATCAGGGTCAGCAAGTGGTGGATACAGTTCAACCGGGCCCGGCGCTTGTCGTCGGAGCGGAGGATGTACCAGGGTGCGTAGTCCGTGTCACTGGCCTCCAGCATGGCGTCCCGGGCGCGGGAATAGTCGTACCAGCAGCGCAGGGCTTCCATGTCGATGGGGCTCAACTTCCAGTGCCGAAGCGGGTCTTCAATCCGCTTGTGAAATCGACTCTCCTGCTCTTTGCTGCTGACCGATAACCAGTACTTGATCAGGAGAATTCCGTCTTCCACGAGGGCCCGTTCGTAGGTCCTCACGTTGCGCCGGAACTGCTCGTACTCCTCATCCGTGCAGAAACCCATCACCCGCTCTACTCCCAGCCGGTTGTACCAGCTGCGATCGAAAAGCACGACCTCGCCGGCAGCCGGGAGGTGGGCGATGTATCGCTGCATGTAGAGCTGTGACTGCTCCCGCTCGGTGGGGGCCGGGAGAGCCACCACTCGAAATATGCGGGGACTGACGCGGGCAGTGATGCGTTTGATCACACCCCCTTTGCCGGCTGCGTCTCGCCCTTCAAAGATTACGACGATCCGCGCACCCGTCTTCTTGACCCACTCCTGCAGACCGACCAACTGCACCTGAAGCTTCTCCAGTTCTCTCTGGTACTTTTTTCGTTTCAGTTTTCCCATCCTGCCATCCTCGGGTTTGCTCCAATCATCAGGAATTGAAAGAGGGGTTCTCGAAACAACTCTTTCATGGGGCAGCTCGAATCCTGCTTCCGAAGAGTATGCCAGACCCATTCGCTCTCAGGAACAGGCAACCCACAGAGCGGTAGAGCGTCAGCTCACCGTTGTCAGCTCGCCGTTATACGCCGAAAGCGTCGTTCCCGGTTCACGATCAGCCTTGCCTGCGGCGCGTGAACACTTTATTCGGCGAACTCACCCTTTTCAAAAGCGGCCCGCTGCCCGGGAAAACGCATGCATGAAAACGAGTTGGCCCAGGGAAGCTTTCTGGTCTGGAAGCACCTCTTTCAGTCCGGATTGGGTGAAGGGAAACGCTGTCTGGATGTGGGTTGCGGCGCCGGTGTCCTGGCCATCCAGCTGGCGCTCAACGGGGCCGGACACGTCGACGCGATTGACATTCAGCGCGAAGCCGTGGCCAACACGCTGGCCAACGCTGTCCGCAATGATGTCTCGGATCGGGTCCGGGGCCGGGTAGTGGACCTTTACACCTACAGGCCTAAGGAAACCTACGACCTGGTCGTCGCCAGCCTTTACCAGATGCCTGTAGACCCCATGGGAGAGACGACCAGTCATCGCTCAGCCGACTTCTGGGGCCGCAACATGCTGGATCACCTGATCTCACTGCTTCCGGATCTGCTCGAGAAGAATGGAGTTGCCTACCTGATGCAGATCTCGGTTCTCAGCCAGTTGCGCACGGCCGAGCTGCTGGAGGAAACCGGCTTTGACTGCCGGGTAGTCGACTTCAGCTTCTTCCCCTTCAGTGACCTGTTCCACCAGAACATCGAGCAGATTCAGCGGGTGGAGGAACTCTCCGATGCATTTCACCTGAGCTTCGGGAAAGATCAGGTCATGGTCATGTACCTGCTGGAGGTCAGCGTCAAACCGTAGCGCACGTCAACCTGGCCTTCCGCGGTGGGCCCGGATTCCGTAGGGCACGCCAATCTGGCGTGCCGATCGTTGCTAAGAGGCAGGCATTCCGGTTGGATGGAAACGCTTGCCAATGGGTCCAGTTCGGCACGGTTGATAACCGTGCCCTACTGTACCAGCACCGGGATCCTGGCCAAAACGCCCAGATTGGGACCGGCCGTGAGTCCGACGGGGACGTGTACTGCGCAATTGGGGACGAAATACAGGGTCTTGTTCAGTTGGGACAGCGGCGAAAGATCGGTGATTGGAGTGCCTTCGTAGTTGACGAGATTGAAGTGATCAACGAAGTCCGCCCAGCACTGCTGGCGCTGGTTCTTGCTGAGATTCCCGAACGGC
>CBDBGQ010000013.1:0-29348 GCA_965205345.1 Acidobacteriota bacterium
GTCTGGGCACTGAGCGACTAGACGTCCATTTCGAACGGGATCGGCAGCTGTCCACGATTCACTCTCAGCGGTTTTCCATCAATGCCAGTAGCAAGAAGAGAATCCGGTCAAATGGGGGTGCTGTTTTATCTTGCATCTAACCTTTAACCTGTACTTTACAGCTCAGATTTCGTAGTTATGGAACTATGGGGGTGGTCAGGAAATGAAAGTCGGTGAGACAACCATCGGACAGCTGCTCTCGGAAATGGCGGGGCGGCTCCCGGAACAGGAAGCCCTGGTCTATGTCGAACCCGATGTCAGATACACCTACCCGGAGTTTGATCGGGCCTGCAGCCAGTTTGCCCGGAGTCTGCTCGAGCTGGGTATCAGGAAAGGCGAACACGTTGCCATCTGGGCCAACAACGTTCCCGAGTGGGTCATCGCTCAGTTTGCCACCGCCAGGATCGGAGCCGTCCTGGTCACCGTGAACACGAGTTACCGTGCCGTGGAGCTGGAATACCTTCTAAAGCAATCGGACTCCAGCACCCTGATTTTGATCTCGGGAGTTCGGGAACACGAGTACCTGAGGATTGTGCAGAAGCTTTGCCCCGAGCTAGCTGATTCGTCCCCGGGACAACTCCACGCTTCCCGTCTGCCGCTTTTGAGGAATGTCATTTTCATCGGAGAGGAACGACCTGTGGGGATGTTTCTCTGGCAGGAACTTTTCGAACAGGGACGAGAGGCAGGCGATGTTGAGCTACGGAAGCGGGAGGCGGAACTGCGCCCGGATGATGTAATCAACATGCAGTACACCTCCGGGACGACGGGTTTTCCGAAGGGAGTCATGCTGACTCACACGAACCTGATCGGAAACGCCTCCAGTATTGCCGAGGGGCTGAACTTTTCGCCCGCGGACCGTCTCTGCATCCCGGTTCCGTTTTTCCATTGCTTTGGCTGCGTCATCGGTACCCTTCTGTCAGTCGTTTCAGGGGCGACTATGGTACCCGTCCTCGCCTTCGATCCTTCCAGCGTTTTGAAGTCGATCGCAAACGAAGCGTGTACAGCGGTACACGGCGTGCCCACCATGTTCATCTCCATGCTGGAGGAACATGGCAGTCGGTCCTACGACACCTCCTCACTCCGGACTGGGCTCATGGCAGGTTCACCCTGTCCGATTGAAGTGATGAAGTCGGTTGTCGATCAACTGGGTGTACCGGAGATCTGTATCGCCTATGGTCTTACCGAGGCCTCGCCGGGAGTGACGATGACCCGGGTTCAGGATCCCCTGGAAGTCCGGGTTCAGACCGTGGGTCGGGCGCTCCCCAACGTAGAGGTCAAGATCATTGAACCGGATTCGGGCAAGACTCTTGCGGCCGGCGTCCAGGGTGAGCTGTGTACCCGCGGGTATCACGTGATGCCGGGCTATTACAAGATGCCCGAAGCCACCGCCCTGGCTGTAGATAAAGGGGGCTGGCTGCACACGGGTGATCTGGCGGTGATGGATGAGAATGGCAACTTCCGAATCAAGGGACGTTCAAACGACATGATCATTCGGGGCGGCGAGAATATTTATCCCCGCGAAGTCGAGGAATTTTTCTATACTCACCCCAAGATCAAGGATGTTCAGGTGGTCGGTGTACCCAGCAGCCGCTGGGGGGAAGAGGTGGCGGCCTTTATCCAGTTGAAACCAGATGAGGAACTCGGCGAGGAAGAAATCCGAGACTACTGCATCGAACAGATTTCCTTTTACAAGATCCCTTCTTTCTTCTTCTGGGTCGAGGACTACCCGACAACCGCCAGCGGCAAGATCCAGAAATACAAACTGAAAGAGCAGGCCATCCAGTTACTGGGACGGGAGCGCGACGCCCGAGAAGAGACGGCCTGAATCTGGCGCTCGCTGCGCTCGCGCCGTTCTACGTTCCAGGTTCCACGTTCCAGGAGGAGACCGATACAGAGATCGAGTTGGTCGATTCGGGTGGGCAGGTCACAACAGTCTCGAAGTCCAAGCTCATTCAGCGACATCCGAGTCAGACGTCCCTGATGCCCAACGGTCTTGTGTCGGGAATGACCGTCCAGGAACTGGTCGACGTCGTAGCCTTCCTCTCCGAGGGGAAGTAAGTCAGCCAGTTAGTTTGTCAGTCTGTCAGTCTGTCAGTTCCCACTCAGCTGCCCCTCAAACACACGTCGCGCCCGCTGGAAGATCTCCCGCATTTCCAGACGCTGTGCCGGAACGGGGATGTTGGCTCGCTCCTCGAGCCATTCCAGAGCCTCATCCACCCACTCGACAAAAAAGGCGGCATCCTCGGCAGATTGCCGGGGCTGGTCGCCGACCCGAAAGTAAATGGGACTGGTGTGAGCCATGACGGGGATCCCGTCCATCTGGTACGGAATCTGCTCCGAGGAGTGAGCCCTGGCAGCCCCCCAGGAACTGCCGGAAATGGACATCTCAGTGCGGACTTCCAGCCGCTGCTTCTTTTCGGGGTTTTCCTGCAGGGCGACGACCTTTCCGTTGTGAACGATCTCGATCTTCTCCACCGGAATCCGGGAGTGGACCTTTGCTGTGAGGGTCACTTTTTTTCCGGCGGACATCTGGACGGTCTCACCCAGTTGATGACCACCCGCCTCGAAGGAGAGAACCGGTGCCGTAGTCACGAAGGTGCGACCGGCCCGGATTCCCTGGATCCACTTCTGGTAGGTCAGGTCGCCTTCGATCTTCACATAGGTTCGCGGGATCCCCACAACCTGTGTGTTCCACATCTTGTCGGTCCCTGCCGTGGCCGGCAGGTCGAATCCACAGTTGAGAAAGCGGTAATAGATTTCGGCAGATCCCGGGCGCTGGCCGCGAGGACCAAAGGCGTCGCCCCAGGTGAAGAGATCCACCGAATCGACTTTTCCCAGTGCGATATCGATCGCGATCTCTCCCTTCGGGTAGGGAAAATGAGCCCAGCCGACGAAGCCGTCCTGGGCGTGCGTCTTGTCCGCCTGCATGGCCATGGCCGGGTAGTCGATTCCGCCATAAACGCCCTCGTTGCTGGCGCCCCAGGTGAGAGGGTAGACCAGGTCCTCGAGGTCCATCAGCACCGTATGACCCAGAAAACCATGCCGGCATTCCTCGTTGACGTAGACCACAGTCTCCTTGTCTGAGAAGGGTTCCGGCCCTCCGTGAAAATGTTGAACGTCAGTGATCAACTCACCCCACTTGGTGGCCAGGATGTTCACCACGCTCAGGTCTTCGGCTTTTCCCTCCAGGAAAGCGGCCCGGGGATCCAGGAAGTGAACGTGGGTGTCGCCCGAGATCCAGCCCTGTTCCCGGATGTTGGACCAGCGCTCAAGCGTGATCGCGACCGGCGAAGCTCCCGACGACGTCACCTCGAAATCGAGCGTTGCAGGTATGTACTCGGTACCTCTCATCACGTCGATCGAATAGCTGCCTGCGGCCAGGGGTACCTCAAATTCAGGCCAGACGTAAGCGTAGGTCTTCTTGTCAATGAGAACGTCACCCCCAACATCGTCTCTCCAGCCGACGGGAAGGTTCTTCTGGTGACCGTTGGGTGGCCAGTATGTGTTCTGGGCATCGCGGACGTGGACTCGAGCCGCGATCGGCTTGCCCGTCCCCTCGTCGCGGAGCTGAAACTTGACGGTGTGAAGGGGATGCTGTTCAGGCAAGTCCACATCCAGTGCCTGGGAGGGCACTTCCTGATCGGCGTACATCCTGTGAACCTTCCATCCTCTGACGGTCGAGCGAAAGACCAGCTTGAAGCCGCTCTTGAAGAGCCCGTTGCTCGTAACAACCGGAGACACTTCAAAGTCGTCCCCGACGTGGTCAAAGTAGGCCAGGCTCTGGCTAATCTCGGTGATGGGAAGAACGGACAGGCTCGGTCCGTATACCTCAACGTATCGTTTCTTGTCCATGTCGTCGTTGAAAAGGAAATCCTGGTGGAGAATGTTGGCGAGCTCGTCCATATCCTGATTGAGTACGGCCAGGGCCCAGGTCTTCAAAGCCAGCCGGATGGCCGCCATTTCCGAGGTGGGATGGGCGGGGAGAGAGGATGCGAAAGTGACGACAATCAGAAGGGCGGCCAGGAGGGTGAAAAGTTTAGGGTTCTGGTGTTTGGAGACTTTGGTCATCTTGATTCCTTTCATGCCAGGAGCTGCGTAGAGGCCGGTCTTGTGCCGGCGGAAAAAAGGGGACAGTCTACTTTTTTCCGGTGTGGCGACCTTTGTGGTCCTGAAGCTTTTCCAGCACCGGAAAGAAAGTAGACTGTCCCCTTTCTTTCCGACCACCATGGTCGCCCCTACGTCATTGTGTTTCTCCGAGATGCTCCAGAATCATTTGAGTCAAGCGATTCCGGACATTCGAAAAAGCGGGATCGCTAAAGAGATTCCGGCGTTCATGAGGGTCATCTTTCAGGTTGTACAGGGCTCCTTCTCCAGGTTCGGGTGTCATCGCCACGGAGAGCTTCCAGTCACCGTCCCGGACCAGCACCAGGCGGTCATCGGGACGCACGTCGAAGGAGGCCAGCGTCTGTTCAGAGAAGACGGGTCGTGACTCCGGTTCCCTGCCGCTGCGCAGGGAGGGGGCCAGGCTGGGAGCGTAGTTCTGGGGCTTCGCAGTGGCGAGTCCAGCCAGTTCGATCAGTGTGGGGAGAAGGGAGCGGGTTTCTACCGGGGTCTGGAAGATCTTCCCCTCGACGATGGCCTTGGGATACCAGAACAGAAAGGGTACGTTGACAACCGGCTCATAGAAGGTCTGCTTTGCCACCAGGCCGTAATCTCCGAGATGGGTGCCGTGGTCGGAGACGACGACGACAATCGTGTTATCGAGCTTACGGTTGGCTCCCATCCAGTCGAGCAGTTTTCCGATCTGACTGTCCAGAAAGGCCACCTCACCGTAGTAGTAACGCCGCGCTTTGAGAACCTGCTCTCTGGAAAGGCGGCCGGCATCACAGCGGGAACGCAGCGCGGTGGCGATCCAGTCAGGTTCCCCAGTGGGGGCACTCTCAGCCTCTTCGGGGAGTTGAATGGCGTCCGAATCGATGATCGTGTCAAAGGGTTCCGGCGGAACGACCGGGGTGTGCGGGGCGTTAAAGGAGAGACGCAGAAAGAAAGGAACCGAAGGGTCGTGACTGCTCAACCAGGCGATCGCTTCCCGGACCGCACGCGCCTCGGACTTCTCTTTGGCCGGCCCCGGAAAACGGCCTCCGATGATCCAGGCGTAAGGGCTGGGCGGGTACTGAATCCAATCATAATCGGAGCCTTCCAGAGGCTCGCGGTACCGGTAGTATCCCACCAGTTCGCTGAGCGCAAAGTGGCTTTCTGTCTGGAAAGCATTGTTGACGGAATTGTAGTGACGCTTTCCGAAGCTGGCACTCCGATACCCTGCCTCGTGGAACACTTCGGTCAGGTGGTCGAGGACCGGAAGGTCACTGAGATCGGGCTCATAACTGCGGATGTTCCACCAGATCCCGATCTGGCTGGGATACCTGCCCGTCAGGATGGATGCCCGGGCCGGAACACAGACCGGACCCGGAGTCAGAGCATGGCGGAAGAGAGCTCCTTCTGCAGCCAGACGGTCCAGGTTCGGGGTTTGAGCCCAGGGAGTCCCGTAGGCCCCCACACCGTCAGCGCGCAGCTCGTCACTCATGAGCCAGAGAATGTTCGGGCGGGAGAGTTCGGGCGGGCTGCCACAACTCACAATCAGCAGGCCGGAAAGGCCTCCCAGGAACACCCGCAAATACTTCATGGCAACTCTCACCAGATGGGCGCAACCTGCGCGCCGGGTGCAAAGGCCGCTTCGTCCAGCGAATAACCGAATCCGGGCGTGTCTACCAGGACAAGCTTTCCGTCGGCGGGCCGAGGTTCACCTTTGAAAAGCCAGGGAGCGTCGGCGCAGTCGTAGATGTCCAGGAACTCGCAGCGAGGCGACAGCTCGGGGCCATTGGAGATCATGTAGTGGTAGGTTGCTAGACCCATTCCGTGGCACATGAGTTTGCAGCCATTGGCCTTGGCGACAGCACCGATCTTTTTGAGATTGGTCGGACCCCCGGCCCGGTAGATGTCGGGTTGAACGAGGTCGACCCTGCCCTCCTCGATCAGGCGCCGAAAGCCCTCAAGGGTGAAGGTGTGTTCTCCTCCACTGACCATGCAATGAACCGACTCCTTGATGCGGCGATACCCGATGACATCTTCGGGCATGACCGGCTCCTCGATCCATTTCACCTGGGACCCCCTGCAGTCGCCTGGCCATTTCGATAGTGTAAGGGATGTCCCATGCCATATAGCAGTCCAGGGAGATCCACGCGTCCGGGCCGATAATCATCTGCGCCTCTTCAATCGCCTCCAGGTTTGCCCTCATCCCTTCCTCGCCGTGACCCGGCCCATAGGGCATCGCCAGCTTGACGTCCCGGACGCCGAATTTCTCGAGGCTTACGGCATCCCAGGTGGTCAGGTAAGGCCTCAAAAAGGGACGTGTAGCTCCTCCCAGAAGGTCGTACACGGGTCTCTGCAGCAGCTTCCCCTTAATATCCCAGAGGGCAATGTCAATTCCCGAGATGAGGGCCTGGGCAATTCCTCCCTGGCCATAGAAGATGCTGGCTCGGAAGAGCTGTTCCTGTATCAACTCGGTGTTGAAGCAGTTCTTGCCCACGACCAGGTCCCTGAGTTGCTCGTCCAGGACCGGTCTCGCTGCCGAGGCTTTGCCGCCCCCGACAAATCCGAGACCCTGAGTTCCGTCTGCCACTTTGACAACAACGACACCAGCGCTCAGAGTCAGTCGAATCAGAGACTTCTTATCCATGGATCCATTCTCTTGAAAGGGAGTGCACAAAACTGAGAGAATTCCCTGGAGTCCGGCTATGATATGACTAGCTCGCTGCGATGCCGGTTTGCTGGCGGGCCAGACGGGCTGCAGCGACCAGTCGACAGAGCTTGTCGAAAGCTTCATCAATGGAAGGGGGCTCCCCCATATCGGGCGCAAATCCACAGTCCGGGTTGAGGGCGATTCGGTCGGCACCAATGGCTTCGGCACCCGCCAGAGCCAGAGATTCGATCTCGCTTACATCCTGGACACTTTCGGAGCGAACGTCCACCACGCCCATGCCCACTCCCACTCCTTCGGGTAGCAGGTTCAAGTCTGAGATGTTGCCCGTGTCCTGGTAGGCAAACTCCAGGTTGAGGCGGTCTGCTCGAATCCCCTCCAGGAGTGGCAGAAGAGGTTTGTAATCACCCGTCACATCGCTTTGCCGCTTGTACACACTGTGGCAGCAGTGCAGGTGGACTTCCGCGTTGAGCCCTTCGAAGACCCGGTTGATATAGCCAACCGCCTCGGGGACCTGGCGCTCCGGGTCCCACCTCTGGCGCAGACGATCATCGTGCGTTTCTCCTTCGGCCATCAGCCTACGGTCACAGAAATAGGTGAGGGCCGGGTCATCGAGCTGGATGATGTCAATCCCTGCTTCCTGCAGTGCCCTGGCCTCTCGCGCCAGAATTTCGGAGAGATGATCCATGAAATGCTGCAGCGTCGGGTAGACCTCGGTCGAGAAGCTTTCGTGCCAGTAGCGAATTCCCACTAGAAATGGACTGGGTAAAGCGAATTTCTTGACGCGGCTGGTGTGGCGGGCCAGAAACCGGGCATCTTCGTAGAAAACCGGTTCCTCGGCCCCCATGCGTTGGTTCACTACCAGATGGAACTTCTTTTCACCGGCGTGCTCAATGGGGCGGATTTTCTCAAAGCCTCCGATTCGGAGCAAGAACTCATCGACATATTGAACCCGTCTCCACTCTCCATCGCTCACGACATCCAGCCCCGCCTCCTCCTGAAGACGAATGGCAAACAGGACCATGTCGTCCATCACCTTCCGGAATCGCTCCTCGGACATCTGGTGTCGCCGTGCATGGAGGCTCCGCACCATCTTGGGCCGGGGTAGCGATCCAATCACTTGCGTAAAAAAAGGGGGAAGCTTTCGGGTTGTCTCAGTTCTCACTGCAGGCTCCGTGTAAAGGTCGCGATGCCCAACAATTCTCTTTCTTTTTGCTCCACAGCACAAGCTCCCGATTTCTGTGATCGTGTCATGTGCCACTGGGACGAGATCTCGATTATAATAGTGGTTTGCCGGTGCAGCACTCGGCGACAAGAGGGGAACCATGGGTCTAAGCCAAGCTCTGGTGGAGAAGGGATACATCACCAGCGAACAGCTGGAGTCAGGTGAAGAACGGCGGAAACTGGTCGGCGGCTTTGTCTTTGAGAGTCTCCTGATGATGGGCCTTCTCTCGCGGGAGCAACTGGACGAAGCCTGTGGGGGTGCGCCCGCAATTCCCCGGACCCTCGAGGCGACGGGAATGGAAGAGCAATTCCTGCTCGATTTTGTTCTGAAATCCATGTACATCTCGGTGCACGAGACGGTTTCCGAGATCTCCGAGGAGATCAAGCTCTCAAAGCCGGTTGTCGAGCTCCTGTTGATCCTGCTGCGCGACCGTGGTCTGGTTGAAATCTCAGGTAGTGCTGATAGTCAGTTCTTGCTGCGGCACGCACTGACCGAGCGGGGCCGGGCTCGGGCGATGGATGCGTTGAGTCAATCGGCCTACGTCGGTCCAGCACCGGTTCCACTGGAGGATTACTATTTTCGGGTAGAAGCACAGTCAATCGTAAACGAGCGTATCGACCTGGGCAGCCTCAAGAAAGCGATGGGCGACCTGGTGTTGCCTTCACGGGTGCTTCGCCAGCTGGGCCCGGCTGTCAACTCCGGCAAAGCGCTACTCTTGTACGGTCCCAGCGGGAATGGCAAGACCTCGGTCACCGAGCGCCTGGGATTGGTATTTCGTCAGACCGTGTACATTCCCTACGCCCTCAAGGTGGACCAGCAGATCATCAAGGTGTACGACGAGGCAGTCCATCGTCGCGCCGAGGCGGAGAGCCCGCCAGTGGACGAACACGAGCAGATTCTTGACCGATGGGCACCTCATGACCCCCGGTGGGTTGCCTGTCAGAGGCCGGTGCTGCTGGCCGGTGGTGAGCTCACTTTGGGCATGCTCGATCTGGATTTCGATCCACTGGGCAAGTTCTACGAGGCTCCACTTCAGGTCAAGGCCATGGGAGGCGTGCTGGTTATTGATGATTTTGGAAGGCAACGGGTCAACCCCGAGGAGCTGCTCAATCGTTGGATTGTCCCTCTGGAGCGAAAGGTGGATTATCTGACGCTACACACGGGAAAGAAGTTCGAGATTCCGTTCGATGCGATTGTCGTGTTCTCGACCAATCTCTCACCGGCCGATCTGATGGATGCTGCCTTCCTGAGGCGGCTCAATTACAAGGTCAGTCTCGGGCAGCCGACCGTGGAGGAGTATAGCGAGATCTTCAGGCGCATCTGCGAATTCCACGGTCTGAAGTACTCCGAGAAGATCGTCTCCTATTTGCTTGCTGAGTTCTACGAGAAACACGAGATTCCCCTTTGCTCCGTTCACCCAAAGCTGATTATTGAGCACTCCAAGGCGGCAGGGAAGTTTTATGGATGGGAGCCACGGCTGACGCAGGAGCTGATCGAAGAGGCAGTTGAGAATCTGGCTGAGCGCATCCGAGTAACTACCCTCACCGCTCCTCCGGTTCGGAAAATCTCAAGCGGCTAAGTACTCACTGCCCGTCCCGCCCCATCCGCAAACGTCACCGTATTTATGGAAGGGAGTACTAAGAGTCGAAGCCTGGATTCGACCGGTTGCCTGCGCCTTCAAGCTGCGCCGGACCAGGTGTGGCTGTGCCACTCTGTGGCCGGGGAAGGGGCTTGCGGGGAAGCAGTTCCTCCCGATGGGCGGACTGGTACACAAAAGTAGCGATGATGGCGGCCGCCTGGGCCAGATCCCCTGGCTGGATGCGATCGTAGACGTCCATATTGGAGTGGTGGCTCCGGGTGTGGTACTCGATCGGGTCCTGGATGAACTGGAATCCGGGTAATCCCACGGCATCGAAAGAGAGATGATCGGTCCCTCTCGTGTTGCGAATGGAGAGAGTCCCGGCTCCCATGTCGGAGAAGGGGGCCAGCCAGTCCGCAAAGAGAGGTCGCACCATTTCATTCTCTTGAAGATAGACACCTCGAATCCTGCCCGTGCCGTTATCCAGATTGTAATAGGCTGAGAGCTTTGCATGTTCCGGTTTCAACTCCATCGTTGCCGGATCGGCAAAGTGCTTTTCCACGTGCGCTTTCGACCCCAGACGCCCTTGCTCTTCGCCACCCCACAAAGCAATTCTGATGGTGCGATCGAGAGGGAGCCGGAGAACCGTCAAGATTCGGATCACCTCCATCATCACCGCGCATCCGGCGGCATTGTCAGTGGCTCCCAACCCGGGTGCCACGGAGTCCAGGTGAGCACCCACCATGACCAGCTCATCGGGCTTCCCGGTTCCCGGGAGATCGCCGACCACGTTCAGCGAATCCTCCTTCTCGGTGTGGAATCGGGTTCTGACTTCAGCTTCCAGGCGGGTGGGAATTCCACGTGCGGTAAGCCGAAAAATCCGGTTGTAGTGCTCTGGAGTCAACGCAATGGCAGGCGGCGGGAGCGGATCCTTCGGGTCCCGGCTGCCCATGCGGGGAGGAAATACGGTTCCGCCGTCACCTGTCGAGGCCGGCCGGATGAGGAGTGCCACCCCCTCTTCGGTCAGAAACTGATTCAGGCGGTTCTGCTCCCTGCGGCTGCGCTGTCCCCCGGGCCGAGCCGGTGTTTCCTGATCCCGGTCCCGGTAGTCAAAATCTTCCCGGGGCCTGGGCGTGGGCGCCGCCGCCCGCTCCTCCAGGTCCTCCTCTGTGAAGCGCCTGAACAGGGGAGAGTCACTTCTCTCGACCTCTTCCAACTCCGAGAAGAGGACAATCCGCCCAGCCAGCTTCCCCCGATACTGATGGATGTACCTGTCCACAGAGGTGGCCTGTATGCGGCGACTCGATCCCACGCGGAAGGGAGCGATCAAAGGGTCGCCACGCACCACACCTGCCGTGCCGGGTGTCCAGCCCAGCGGAACTCCAATGAGGGCCTCATACTGGGGCTCGACCAGATGGGCCGAAAAACGCGTGTACGACCAGCCCTGGCCAAATGGCCCCCAGGGCTCCAGTCGGGCGTTCTTCAGGCCCCACTCCTGCAGCCGTTCCACAGCCCACTCCGCAGCCCCTCGAAACCCGGGGGATCCCGTCAACCGGGGACCGTAAACCTCCACCAGGTGGAAAACATGATCCATTACCCGGGAGTTCTCCAGCGCTTCCTGCTTGATGCGGTGGACCACCTCCAGGTCAACCGGTTCGTGTGCAAGCAGACTGGTGGACAACAGCATCGGAACAATCGTCATCATCCGTCTCATTTTGCTCTCCTCGCAATGGAGATACTGGCCGAATTATGTGACAGGTGCCGGGTCGGCCAAGCAGCCCGTGGTGAATCTTAGATGGCGTCGCCCACTGCAGGCAAGCACCAGAATCAGGTCGAAGGGTACATGTTGGTTGTGGCTCGATGAGTGGGCGAAAGCCGCAGCGAGCTGGTAGACTACGATCCGAGGTGGCAGAACTGACAGTCTTGTTGCTGGTTGGCACCCACAAGGGTGGTTTTCTTCTCTCCAGCGGCCTGGAGCGAAGAACGTGGAAGGTTGAAGGGCCGCTTTTTAGGGGCAACGATGTCAACCATCTGGTGCTGGACCAGCGGACGAAGCCCACTCTTTTTGCCTGTGTGAACAGCTCCTGGTGGGGCTCAGACGTTCGACTGAGTCACGATCTTGGCCGCACCTGGGAGGAACCCGAATCGGGGGTGAAATTCGGGGAGGAAGCGGAGCAGTCAGTGAAGAGAGTCTGGTGTGTGGTCCCGGGATCTCCGGCCAGTCCCGGTGTTCTCTTTGCCGGTGCCGACCCGGGAGCCCTGTTTCGTTCCCATGACGGAGGTCTGAACTGGTCGGAAGTGGAGTCTCTCACGGCCCATCCGACACGGGAGCAGTGGCAGCCGGGTGCCGGAGGAATGATGGTTCACAGCATCTGTGTCCATCCGACAGACCCGAATCGGCTCCATGTAGGCATTTCGGCAGCGGGCGTTTTCAGCAGCGAGGACGGAGGAAAAAGCTGGGGGCCCAGAAACCGGGGTGTTTTGGCCGACTTTCTGCCTGAAAAATACCCCGAACTCGGCCAGTGTGTGCACCACATGACAGTGCATCCGGATGAGCCGAAGCTGCTCTACCAGCAAAACCACTGCGGAGTGTACCGAAGTGAGGACGAAGGGCGGGAGTGGATCGATCTTTCAGAAGGTCTGCCTTCGCGTTTCGGGTTCCCGCTCCAGATTCACCCGCACGACCCGGACACCATCTTCGTTGTTCCCGAGGAGGGTCCCGAGTTTCGATGTCCCGTGGATGGAAGGTTCGCTGTTTTCAGAAGTCGCAACCGGGGAGACGACTGGGAGCGGCTCGAGAGGGGGCTGCCCAACGAGCACGGCTATCTTCACGTGTTCCGCCAGGCCATGGCCGCCGACTCCACCGACCCGTTCGGGCTCTATGTGGGAACCAGTACTGGTCAGGTCTTTTTCAGCGCCGATGAAGGGGACAGCTGGACGGTTCTCATCGATTGTCTTCCTCCCATCTACTCTCTCAGCAGCGCCCTCATCTGAGAGATCGTCAAGACTCTCTACCCCGATACGGAAACCTGCCCTTAGTACTCACTTTCGTAAAATCCGGGGTTCCGGCCCTTACCAACGCCGCATCGACCTGTAAAAAACGATCACGATCGCGGTCAGAATCACGCCCCCCGCAAGCATCAGTATTTCGGGGGGTTGTGCTCTCAGATACGAGGCCAGCGGTCTCGGCAGCCAGTCCGTGATTAATCGAAGCATCCCCTACCCTCGCCCCGCGAGTGGTCACTCGCCAAGCATGTCAAGAAGGCCCCTTTCTGCATCAAGATCAGAAACCATTGGCCTTTTTCATCATTCTAGCAGGTGAAGTCCACCTTCACCACGGACAGTAGACTAGACTAGACACCTGAACTTACCACGGAAGCAGCCCGCACGTCTGGCTCGGCTCCATTCCTGAGACGGGCTCGAAAGCGGAGATGGCGTCGTCGAGTCACCTCTACCAACGGGCGCCAGACCGGGGCCGTCAACTGTCTCTCGATGAGGTACTGCCACAGGCGATTGGATCTCTTGTACAGGTAACTCATGAGCAGGTAGGGGGCAATCGCCCTCCTATCGTAAGGCCGCCGCCTCCAGATCGAGGAGTGCGAAAACAACCGTCGGTAGCACCACTCATAGCCCTCCGCCAGTTCTTCCGGAATCATCTGAAGAGGACTAAACACGACGTGGGCCGTGTCGTAGAGATTCCAGTTCCTGTGCAGCAAACGTCCCTCTTCTTCCAGTTGACGGAAAAGTGGCGTCCCCGGATAGGGAGTCAGAATGTGAAAGGTGGCGCACTCCAATCGATGTTCTTCCACCCAGTCGACGGTCCTTTCGAATACCTCCGGGCCATCATGATCGAAGCCGAGAACAAAGCTGCCGTTGACTTGAATCCCATGATCGTGAAGCAGGCGGACTCGACGCCCGTACTCACAGGGAAGGGGACTCTTCTTGCCCGCTTCCCGAATGTTGTCCGGACTGAGCGACTCGAATCCCACGAAGACTCCGGTACACCCGGAGATCGCCATTTCCCGGATCAGACGGGGGTCATCCGTGACGTCGATGCTGACGGCCGCACTCCAGATGATCTCCAGCGGAGCAAGTGCACGACAAAGTTCAAGTAAATACTCAGGTCTCGATCCTAAATTGTTGTCTACGAAAACAGAATATGGTTGTCCGTCTTCACGAATCTCGGCAGCTACCTGACGGGGTTCTCTCATCTGATAGGGCATGTGGAGCCCCTTGGTGGATAGATAGCAGAACCCGCAGCGGCTGTGGCACCCGCGGGCCGCGATGATGCTGGTCGTGGTCAGGAAGGACTGTCTGGGCAGCAGAGCCCGTCGGGGAGCCGGGTCGAGTTGGTAAGCTCGTGCGTAACTTCCCCGGTAGATGGTCTTCAGACAGCCCTGTTGCACGTCACTCAGAATCCTGGGCCAGATCTCAACCCCCTCTCCGACTGCGACGGCATCCGCGTGAGTCGCGACTTCGTCCGGGCAGGAAGTCGCGTGCAGGCCCCCCAGAACCACCACCGAGCCGCGGGAGCGGTACCAGCGGGCCAGTTCGTAGGCGCGATGCGCAAAGGTCAGGTGAACGGTGATGCCGACAACCTCGGGAAAGGGATCTCGGGGAGGGGGACCTTGCAGAAGGTTTTCATCCCAGTATCTTACCTCCCACTCCGGAGGCGTCGCGGCCGCAATGCTGGTCAAGGCCAGGGTTGGTGTCAACACGTGCTTTCCAAAACTGGCGAGGGGATCCTTGGGGTAGAAGGGGTTGATGAGGAGGATCCAGCGTTTTCGGATTTGCCGAGGCCGAAATGTGAAGTCCAGTTGGGGAGCCAAGCTCATCTTAGAAGGTGAGTGTGCATGATGGTCCTCTCTTCGGGAGTGGTCGGGCTGGGGTCGGATGTTTCCAAAGCGGCGATCCCGGTCCAGAAAGTCCTGGACCGCCCGTGCCAGGTCGTCCGCTGAAAAGTCGGGCCAGAGCACATTCGTAAAATAGAATTCGGCGTAGGCTGACTCCCAGAGGAGAAAATCGCTGAGTCTTTTCTCACCTCCGGTTCGGATCAGGAGATCGACATCCGGAGTCCCCGGTTCGGAATGGGTGGCGAGATTCAACTGTCTGGAAAAGTCCTCCCGGCACGAGGGGAAGGAATCAGACGAGGAAGTAAAGACCCTGAGGATCGAGTCTCTGGATGAGTAATCGATTGCCAGTCTCAAGTAGAGTTCTTGCCCGTGGCTGGTCTCTGATTCCGTCCTTTCAACGACACGTACAAGTCCTGGAGGCAGTCGGTCGCGCCGGCCGATCACGTTTACCCTCACACCATGTTGCCGGCAGGATGGGAGTTCGCGGATCAGATAGGTTCGAAACAGCCTCAGGAGGCTGGCCACCTCCTCGGCCGGCCGGTCCCAGTTGTCGCTGGAAAAGGCATAAAGAGTCAAGGTGGTGACTCCCAGACGGGGCGCGGCCTCGATCACACGGCGGACCGCTTTGGCGCCGCCGTGGTGACCGTAATGGCGAGGGGAGCCGCGCTGGCAGGCCCAACGTCCATTTCCATCCATGATGATGGCAGTGTGAATCCCGGGTTCTGGAAAAGTACTTTGCATCATAAAGTAACACTCCAAAAAAATTTACCCTCTGGTCGCCTCAATGATGGCTTCCATATGATCGAGATAACGATTGAGCGCCTCCCGGCCGCGCTCGGTCAAAGAGTAAGTAGTGCGGGGAATTCTCCCTTCAAACTTCTTGCGGCAGCTGATGTACCCGGCTTCTTCCAGCCTTCTGCAGTGGACACTCAGGTTGCCGTCGGTGGTCTCGAGGAGTTCCCTCAAATCAGTAAAGGAGAGCCGGTCATGGACGGCCAGGCTGCTCAGGACCGCCAACCGGACACGCTCATGGACGAGGCGGTCGAGCCTGGCGGTGGAGGAATTCCAGTGTATCAGGTGGAGCGTTCCTTCCTTTTCGACCAGGCTGGCTTGGGCTGCAACCTTCCGTTTTTTAACCGCCATAGCACCTCGCAATGACGGCCCCGAAGAGTAAATGGAGGCCTCCGAACCCGATCCCCATCATGACCTGGTTCCAGTGGGGGGAGAGGAGCAGCGTGACGATCCCGAGGGCCATGAAGCAGAGTCCCATCAGGGGTACCGCTCGAATCGAAAAGGCGCCCGCCGTCAGGACGCCGGTTCCGTAGAGAAGCAGCCACAGACCGGGCATCATTTCGAAGCTGCCGGCGGCCGCCATCGCGACGGTCAGGACTGCCCCGGCAGCCAGAGGGGGAGCCAGGTTCAGAAGGAAGCGCCGGCTGACCGGATGCCCCAGATCCCTACCGTCCC
Organism: Acidobacteriota bacterium; assembly: GCA_965205345.1. Classification (GTDB taxonomy): domain Bacteria; phylum Acidobacteriota; class UBA6911; order RPQK01; family CBDAPI01; genus CBDAPI01. The sequence goes on from CBDBGQ010000013.1 coordinate 15,921, forward strand.
GTCGAGACTTTCTCATGGTGGCCAGAAACCCGATAGTGGCCGCCACGACGGCTTCGGCAACCCAGAGCTGGAGGCGATCCTGGGGCGAGTGGGTAAGGCTGGCCAACCCGGTAGTGCCCAGCGCGGACACACCAATCAGGATCGCACCGACGCCGGAGATCGAGGTAAAGGAACCAGCGGTCTCAATGGTTTTTCTTATATAGTGCAGATCGGCCGCGGCTCTCGAGTGGAGTGAGACCAGTTCCTGCTCGGTCGTGGGCATAAGCTCCCTTTGCAAAGATCTTTGTAACACAAAGTGAAGTAGGCTGCAAGTCCCGGGAGCTGTTGCTGTGAGGGCCTCCTCTCACCGCAACGCTCGATCAGGCCCTGGAAGTGGTGCTCAGGCAGTGCTAGGGGGGCTGGGGGTTTTCAGGCAGAAGACGTAGCCGATCCAGATCAGAATGATGCCGAAAAACTCTCCCACATAGAGTACTTCTACGGCACCCGCCTTGGCCATCCCTCCCCCAATCGCGGGCAAGATGGCTCCCGTAGCGATCAGGGCATTCCCGATGGCGCGACTGGCATCACCGGCCCGCCGGGCAAAGTGCCAGGCACTCCAGGCGGCCGTCCCGATCAGGAAAACCACTGCGTACAGGTTGATAATGGGAGTGAACCAGCGGATCCACTGCCACAGCAGAAGGTCCCCGGAAGGCCGGAAGCTCTCCATCGAAGCGGCCTGGACGGGAGAGAGGACGACCAGCAGCGAGAGCAGTACCAGCAGGGGCAGGGTCAGCCCGGTGAGGCGGTTGGCAGTGTTGCGGCTGAAATGAAAATAGACCGACCCCTGGGCAAGAGGATATCCGCCCAGCAGGGCCCCTGCGATGTACCAGGCCTTGGTGAGGCCCACGCTGTTGCCCAGCAGCGTAATGCAACCTTCCAGCCCGGTTCCCAGTCCATAGGCCAGTACTCCTCCTGACCACCACAGGTGGTGAGTGCCACCACGGACCAGGTAGCGCCGCAAGAGGACGGCCCCGAAGGTGAGCGAAATGATGGTCGTGAGAATGGGAATGTAGTGAACGCCGGAAAGTTGTGCGGGGACAAGGGTCGAATGTAGCGAAGGATCCTGGAGCAGGGGTTTCAATAGTTGGTGCCCTCCACGGCGAGAACACGAAAGGTTCCGAGTTCCGCGTTGACGCGCTTGTTGTCCACGCGAGCTACTGTTGGCTTTGCAGCACCGAGTACCCAGGCTTTGCGACCTTTGGTAGAGCGTCACCGTTAGTTTTCAATTTTCAATCTTCAATTTTTAATCAGAGAAGCCCCGCCTGGTCAATCAGAAAGGTTGGGATAGTCTCTCGCCGTTACATTGTCATATTGAGACCTTTTGAGCTCCGGGGTTCGAGAGTGGGAGGCGGCTCAGGCCGGGACGTCTTGAAAGTGGGAGGAAGACTCAGGGCAGGGACCGTTTAAATCCTCCCGGGAGCGGCCCTGAGTCGTGCCTCCCACTTTCCGCCGCAAGCGTTACCCATCAAGGGAACGCCGGGGGAAGTGCTGCAGAAGCCCCGCCTGGTCAATCAGAAAGGCGTAGTAGAAGGCCGTCTCTTCATAGCCCTTGTAGCGACCCGAAGCCCCGCTGTGGCCAGCCTCCAGATTGGTTTTCAGGAGCACCAGGTTGCTGTCGGTCTTGAGCGCCCGCAACCTGGCAACCCACTTGGCCGGCTCCCAGTACTGAACCTGGGAATCGTGAAGACCGGTTGTTACCAACAGGTTCGGATAGTCTCTCGCCGCTACGTTGTCATAAGGCGAATAGGAGAGCATGTACTCGTAGTATTTCTGCTCTTTCGGGTTGCCCCACTCGTCAAACTCGCTGGTGGTGAGGGGAATGGTATCGTCAAGCATGGTTGTGACTACGTCGACATAAGGAACCTGTGCTACCACGGCTCTCCACAGGTCCGGCTGCAGATTCATGACCGCACCCATGAGCAGACCGCCCGCGCTTCCTCCCTGGGCAAACAGGCGCTCCGGGTCGGCATATCCTCGGGCCAGCAGATACTCGGCGCAATCGATAAAGTCGGTGAAAGTGTTCTTTTTCTTCAGCAGTTTGCCGTCCTCGTACCAGCTTCTGCCCATCTCCTGTCCGCCTCGAACATGGGCGATGGCAAAGATGAATCCTCGGTCCAGAAGACTCACTCGGGCGGGGCTGAAGCTGGCGTCCACGTTGATCCCGTAAGATCCGTAACCGTACAGCAGCAGCGGGGCGCTCCCGTCACGGCCCGTACCCTTGCGATAGACGAGCGAAATAGGAACCCGGCTGCCGTCACTGGTCTCGGCGTAGTGCCGTTCGGTTCGGTAGTGAGAAGCATCAAAACCGCCCAGCACTTCCTGCTGCTTGAGGAGCGCCTTGTTTCGGTCCATCATGTCGTAATCGAAGGTCGAAGGAGGAGTGGTCATGGAGGAATAGACATAACGCAGCAGTCTGGTCTTGAGCTCCGGGTTCAAGCCAATGTAAACGGAGTAGGCCGGCTCGCCGAAGTCGAGGTAGTGTTCTGGAGTCCCGTCCCAGGGATGGATGCGAAGCTGGGTCAGACCCCGGCTGCGCTCTGAGAGAACCAGAAAGTCCTCGAAAACTTCAAAGTCGCTGAGCAGAACGTCCTCGCGGTGGGCAATGACTTGGGTCCAGTGCTCCATCCGGGGCTTTGCGACCGGGGTTTTCATCAGACGAAAGTTGAGCGCCTCAGAGTTCGTGCGAATCAGAAAGTAGTCCTCAATGTGATCTACCTGATACTCATGATCGCGCTGCCGGGGTTGGAAGACCTGGAACGGCCCGCCTGGATCATCTGCATCCAGATAGCGGTACTCGGTCGAGATAGTGTGATGGGAAGAGATGAACAGGTACCGCCTGGACCTGGTCTTGGAGACATCAACGGAGAAGGTCTCGTCCAGCTCCTCGAAGACCAGGTGGTCCGTGGAAGGGTCTGTCCCCAGTATGTGCCGGAAGACCTGGCAGGCACGTAGAGTATTTGGATCCTGCCGTGTGTAGAAGAGGGTTTTGTTGTCGTTGGCCCAGGCCATGTCGCCGGTCACCTTCTGGATCTCGTGCTCGGCCACCTCGCCGCTGTCGAGGTCCTTGAATCGAATCGTATTGATGCGGCGTCCCGCGGTGTCAAACGCGTAGGCCAGAATGTTCTGCCCCGAGCTCACCTCGAACTGGGTCAGCTCGTAAAACTGAAATCCCTCGGCAAGTTGACCTACGTCGAGCATGATCTGCTCGGGTGTGGTCATCGAGCCCGGGCGCCGGCAGTAGATGGGGTAAGCCCTGCCTTCTTCCAACCGGCTGTAGTAAAGGTAGTCGTCGAGTCGGTAGGGAACTGAGATGTCGGTTTGCTTGATCCTTCCCTTGATTTCGGTGAAAAGTTGCTTCTGCAGTTCTAAGGTGTGTGACATCCTCGCTGCCGTATACTCGTTCTCTCGCGTCAGGTACTCGATCGTTTCAGGATTCTCTCGTTCTCTCAGCCACTGATAGGGATCGATCCTGGTGTGGCCGTGTTTCAGGAGTTTCTCAGGTCTGATCGGCGCCTGCGGAGGCGCGGGAGTCCGGGCCTTTCTCGACTGAGTCGACATAGCTCTTTACCTGCTCGGAATGACGCCTCTACCGCTGATCCTGACGGGCTGATTTTTCTTCAGCCTGTCCCTCCGATGGCGGAGGGGTAATGGATCCGCGTCGCTGTTGAAGCAGCCACTCCCAGACAGCGGGATTGCGGTAGGTTCGCTTCCAGGAATTGTGCTCCGCGGCCGCCTCAGTGCGCTCAGAGCCAGCGGTCAGAAGCAGGGTCGTGACCGCAAAACACAAAATCGACAACAACTTCGCTGGGGTCATAACAGGGAGCCTGCTCCGTTTTCCATTTCCAGTCGATTGCGCACTGCCGGTAGAAGATAAACGGTCGAGAGGTCCAGGCGCGAAAGGTAATGGCACAGGATCTGGAGCTGTCTGGCCGGGGGCAGCTTTCGATTGAGCAGAAAGACGGGACGTCCTCCGATACGGCACAGGCCACCGTTAAATTCTCCGTTCTCGAACCTCAGCTCGATCCCCTGTGCCCGCATGACAGTTTCCAGTTCTTTGAGAAGCTCGGCATCGGACATCAGTTCTCCAGAATTCTACCCTGAGGAGGTGAGAAAATCTCGCATTCCGCTTCGACTCTTGTTGTCCGCGGGCGGGGTTGTAGTAGCAGGCCGTCTCCCAGTACTGAACCTGGGAATCGTGAAGGCCGGTTGTTACCAACAGGTTGGGATAGTCTCTCGCCGTTACATTGCCATATTGAGGCCTTTTGAGCTGTGGGGTCCGAGAGTGGGAGGCGGCTCGGGTGGGGCTGCAACCGGGAGGATTTAAACGGTTGCCTCCCCACCCGAGCCGCCTCCCACTCTCTAATCTGAAATCTGAGATGAAAATTGGGAGGGACCTCAGGCCGGGAGGTCTTGAAAGTGGGAGGTAGACTCAGGGCAGCGAGCGTTTAAATCCTCCCGGGAGTCGCCCTGAGTCTGCCTGCCACTTTCCGCCAGGAAACGTTACCCATCAAGGGAGGGCCGGGGGAAGTGCTACAGAAGCCCCGCCTGGTCAATCAGAAAAATGAACGGGGCCCCGCCCGAAGTTGTCATCACGCCGGAGGAGGGTCGCAAGGTCCTCGCAGCTTGAGACCGATCCTCGAAACCGGATAAGCTGTCTGTCAATGTCCAAGTCTTGTCTTGTACTGTTGACAATCTTTTCTGCTTTCCACATGACCGTCTTCGCTCAGATAGACGCCCGGATGCTTCGCCAGCCGGACGTGTCTCAGACACAAATCGCCTTTGTTTATGCCGGAGATATCTGGGTCGTGCCCAAGAAGGGTGGGACAGCTGAACGGTTGAGTTCTCCTCAGGGAGAGGAATCCCTGCCGCGCTTTTCTCCGGATGGAAATCACATTGCGTTCAACGCGAACTACGATGGCAACACCGACATCTATGTCGTTCCGACGAGTGGTGGGTTGCCCACCAGAGTCACCTACCATCCCGCATCCGACCTCGTGCTGGACTGGTACCCCGACGGACAGTCGATTCTACTGGCATCGGGGATGGACTCGGGGCGCCAGCGCTTTAACCAGTTTTTCAAGGTGTCAAGGGACGGAGGTCTGCCTGCCAGGCTGCGCGTTCCCTACGGAGAGTTTGGCGCCATTTCAGCCGATGGGAAATGGCTTGCGTACACTCCCAGAAGCCGCGATTTCCGAACCTGGAAGAGATACCGGAGCGGCATGGCCTCGGACATCTGGCTGTTCAATCTCGAAGACGACTCTGCCACCAGGATCTCGGATGATCCCGCTGACGACGGCCAGCCGATGTGGCACCGGGACACCATCTATTACCTCTCGGATCGAGGGGCGGACCAGCGTCACAACATCTGGGCCTACAGCATCCGGACGAAGAAGACCAGGCAAATCACCCACTTTCGTGACTTCGACATCCATTTTCCGTCCATCGGTCCCTCCGACCTGGTATTCGAGGCGGGCGGCCGTCTCTATTTGTTGAATCTCAGGAACGACCGTCACAGGGAGGTTTCTGTCCGGGTGGTGACGGATCGTTCCACACTGCGAGCTCGAACCGAGAAAGTGGGGAAGCAGGTTCAGAGCGCCTGGATTTCTCCTACCGGCAAACGTGTCCTTTTCGAGGCTCGGGGCGAAATCTTCTCGGTTCCTGGAGAACACGGTGTTATTCGCAATCTGACGCTAACCTCCGGTGTGGCAGAGCGCTTCCCTGCCTGGTCTCCAGACGGCAAGAAGGTGGCTTACTGGAGTGACCGTTCCGGCGAGTACGAACTGGTGGTTCGCAATGCGGACGGGTCTGGCGAAGAGAGAATACTGACTTCCCTGGGAAGGGGATTTCGCTATCAACCCTACTGGTCACCCGACAGCAAGAAGATCGTTTTCATTGACCAGGACGTCATCCTCCGCCTGCTCGATGTCAAGACCGCCGAAGTGCGGAAAATCGATCGTGGGGAGTGGGTCTCTCATGGTTCTTTGAGCGGCTTCTCCGTGTCCTGGTCCTCGGACAACCGCTGGCTGGCCTACGCCAAGACCCGGGACAGCGCCACCAGTTCCATCTACCTGTACGACACGCAGGACGGCGGGGTCCATCAAGTGACTTCCGGGTACTATGCTGACTCTCTCCCCAGCTTTGATCCGGAGGGGAAGTATCTCTATTTTGTGTCCAACCGGACCCTCCAGCCAGTCTACAGCGACTTGGATAATTCCTGGGTGTATCCCAACACAACCAACCTGGTCGCCGTTCCACTTCGCCAGGATGTTGCCTCCCCTCTGGAACCACGAAACGACGATGAGGAGATCAAGGAAGAGTCCGACAAGGAGGAGGACGAAGGAGAAACAGGCGAAAAGGAGCAGAAACCGGAAGCTGAAGGTGAGGAAGAAGCCGCCGGGGAAGAGGAAAAAAAGGAAGAAAACAAGGGAGTGGAGATCGACCTGGAGGGCTTCGAGAGAAGACTGGTTGTGCTGCCTCCGGAAGCCGGTAACTACAGCAGCGTGGTTGCCACCAAGGGGAAGCTTCTCTACCTCCGGCACCCGCGCTCAGGTTCCGCTCGTAAGGTCAAGACCGATCTGGTCTACTACGATCTGAAGGAGCGCAAGGAACAGACCGTTCTGTCCGACACCCGCCGCTTTCGGCTTTCTGCCGACGGACAGAAGCTCCTGGTGACCCAGGAACGGCGCTTCGGCATCATCGACGTGAAGCCGAAACAGAAGATCAAAAAACCGCTGCGGGTCGCAGAGCTGGAAATGACCCTGGATCCACGAGCCGAGTGGAGACAGCTCTTCAGAGATGCCTGGCGCTTTGAGCGCGACTACTTCTACGACCCCAATATGCACGGCGTGGATTGGAAGGCGATCGGCGAGCAGTATGGAAAACTGATCGATGACGCCGTGACGCGCTGGGATGTGAATTTTGTGCTGGGAGAGATGATTGGCGAGCTGAACGCTTCACACACCTATCGAGACGGGGGAGACACGGAGAGCTCGGGGCAGCGCAACGTGGGAATGCTGGGCATCGATTGGGCCGTGGAGAATTCCGCTTATCGAATCAAGCGAATCGTCCGAGGAGCTGACTGGGACTCCCAGGTTCGCTCTCCTCTGGATGAGCCGGGACTGAAGGTTCAGGAAGGGGACTACATCCTGGCCGTGAACGGGTTTTGGTTGGACACATCCAGGGCACCCTGGGCTGCTTTTCAAGGCCTGGGCGGCAAAACGGTGTCCCTCACCGTGAACAGCGTACCCGGCCTGGAGGGGAGCCGGGAAGTTCTGGTCAAGACCTTGACCGACGAATCCCGCCTGCGACATCTGGAGTGGATCGAACAGAACCGGAGCAAAGTCGATCAAGCTTCAGGCGGTCGTGTGGGCTACATTTACGTTCGCAGCACTGGAATCGATGGACAGACGGAACTGGTTCGGCAGTTCTCTGCCCAGTTCAAGAAGCCGGCCCTGATCATCGATGAGCGTTTCAACAGTGGCGGACAGATTCCCGATCGATTCGTGGAGTTGCTGAATCGTCCCGCTTTGAGCTACTGGGCAGTCCGCGATAGGAGCCTGTGGCAGTGGCTTCCCAACGGGCATTTCGGGCCCAAGGTCATGCTCATCAATGGCTGGTCCGGGTCAGGCGGCGACGCCTTTCCCTACTATTTCCGTGAAGCCGGTCTTGGACCGCTGATCGGCACCCGGACCTGGGGCGGACTGATCGGAGTCAGCGGTTCGCCGTCGCTGATCGATGGTGGTGGCGTGACGGTTCCAACCTTCCGGATGCTCAGCACCAGGGGAGAGTGGTTCGAAGAAGGCCACGGTGTCGAGCCGGATATCGAAGTGTTTGATCACCCCACGGCCATGTCAAAGGGGGGTGATCCGCAGTTGGAAAAAGGCATCCAAGAAGTTCTGCGTCTACTCGAGTCCAATCCGCCCGTGCAACCCAGTGTTCCCGCCTACGAGGATCGAACCCTTGGGGCTAAAAATTTAAAATTTAAAATTCAAACTCCTGGCCGATCTTCAGAGTTCTCTCTCTGCAAACCCTGAGTTATGCCGCGACTCCCCTGGGGAAGATCCGAATTGGCGAGCCGTTTCCGGCCGTGCAGTTGCCCCTCCTGGCAGACGGCAGCCTGGCCACCTTGCAGGATTTCCGAGGCCGGCGAACTGTGCTGCACATCTTTGCCTCCTGGTGAGCCGGCTGTCGCAAACACGTGCCCGGGTGGCACAAGGAAACTCAGCAACTCGTCACTGCAGGCCGGCTTCAGGTGGTAGGGCTAATCCAGGAGCAGCATCCCGACCGTTGCCGTCTTTTCATGCAATGGCAGAGGATGGAATGGCCGGTGATGGTGGACTCCTACAATCTGCTGGAAGTCTCGGTGGTTCCGCTGACCTTTTTCATCGACGAGAACGGGATCGTTCGGGGCAGGGCATCGGGAAGAGTTTCGGCGGCGGACGCCCTCCGGGAATTCCTGGAGGCGGAGTATCCGGCGACTGGAGTAACAGGAGATCACGAAGGGGCTGTCTCGATTCCGGCCGGGCATGAGTTCCGGACGGCCCGTCTGCTGGAGCACTTCCGAAAGCGAATCGACGCGGATCCGGGGGATGCCAGGAGTCACTTTCGTCTCGGGGTGGCTTATCGAAAACGCTACGACTCGCCGGTGGGGAGTGTGACAGATTTCAGCAGGGCCGTGGAACACTGGAGTCAGGCGCTGGCGCTGGATCCGAACCATTACATCTGGCGCCGGCGTCTCCAGCAGTACGGTCCACGACTCGAGAAGCCGTATCCGTTTTATGACTGGGTTGACACGGCTCGCCGTGAAATCCGGGCTCGGGGGGACACTCCGGTGGAACTGCCAGTCGAACCGGACGGTGCAGAACTGGCGGCGCCGAGTCGCGATTTCGAAGCCGCCGCGCCGGCTGAGATTGAGCCCGACTCGGAGGGAAAGATTCTACGCGACAGGGAAGGCCTGATCGCAGCCCAGGTGATCGCGATCCCCGCCAAGGTTGAACCGGGGGGAGTGAGCCGCATCCACATTGAGCTCCGACCCGAGCCTGACCGGGACGCTCACTGGAATAATGAGGCGGAGGATCTTCAGGTCTGGATCAGTCCTCCTTCGGGCTGGCAGGCCGATCAGAGGAGCCTGAGCGTACCCAATCCCGCGGCGGTTTTGAGTACTGAACCGCGACGTCTGGAACTGGAAATAAAAGCGCCGCAGTCCACCGGCCGGACACAGATTCCCGCCTACGCCTTGTTCTACGTGTGTGAGGGCGTGGATGGACTGTGCCTCTACCGCCGCAAGGATCTATCTGTTGAAATCGAGGTGACCGGTCCCGATTAGAAAGAACTCACTGGTCCGGAGGTCACTCCTGGCGGGGAGGGCCCATGTTTCTGCGCATCCTCCCGGCGGCCGCCTGCAGTTCGTCCTGGTCCAGGAATCCGTCCTGATTCGAATCCATCCGATCGAAACGCCCGGTCATCCCGGGAGGCACTTCCTCCCTCGACAGCTTGCCATCACCATCCTGGTCGCGCCTCATCATCCTGTCCGCCATGTTGAAGCCGCCCGGTCCCCCCCCGCCTTGCCCGGGGCGACGTCTCTGCAGCCCCTGCTGCAGCTCCTCGGAATCCAGCACTGCGTCGTTGTTCCTGTCCAGGTCGGTAAATCGGGGTCGCATCCTCTCCGGTAACTCTTCCAGGGAAAGCAGACCGTCACCGTTTTGATCCCCTTCCATCAGCCGTTCGATCATCTGGCCCGGGTTTCCTCTTCGCCCGGCGCCTCCTCGTCGACCCACAGCACTGCCACCGTCGGGGTCCGGCTTCAGGTGAAGGGCGTAACTCTGGGTGACCGGGATGCAGAACGTATTGGCATTGTCACAGGCAAAGTATCGTACGGTCAGCTCCAGGGGCTTCGATCTGTCGGATGCCTTGACATCCAGCAGAAACTCGCGCGGATCACTGTCGGCTTTGGCCTCAACATCGGGTGCCTTTCCTGCAGCAGGCGTGACATCAACTCCCTCCGGAGTTCGGATCTCAAAACTTACGGGGGCGACTTCATTGTTCCAGTGGACCTTGTAAAGGGGATCCAGGTGGAATCCGAGATAGAGCTTCCCGTTGCCCTTCTCAAAGACTTCAGGCTCGGCCTCGGCTCGCAGCTTGGCGTAGAAAGGAATTTCCTCGGCCCGGCTCAGGTCGGGCGCAATGACCAGCGGGCGGAGCCGAGCCGGAACCTGCAGTTTCGGAAGCACGCCTGTAGCGACCGGTTCAGGCGGGGGAATGCGCTCTATGTCGAGATCCTCCACCCGGGTCGGATTGGCGACCGGTCCGACCAGCTGTTCCAGGTCCTTGCGCAATGCGTCCGGCTCACTCCAGACCCGGGCCACCAGCACCTTTCCCTGGGGATCCAGGACGAACTCGGCGTTGGGCGCCGTGCCAACGGCATGGCGAAGGTCATTGGAGATGGTGTCACACAGCCAGGGCACTTGACTTTGCAGTCGACGCTTGGCTTCCGCCACATGCATCAGCCGCTCGTCCTGGGTGAAGGGAGTCACGTAACGTTCATACTCAGGATGAGCCAGGGCTTTATACACATAAAAAAACTTCACGCCTTTGGGAGCGTAGTCGAGGTATATCGTCTCCATCCTGGAGACTTTCTGTAGAAAAGGAGGTCAGGTGAGGCAGCCGAATACAAGAACGGTGTGGCTTCCTTTCAACTGGGTGGTCCGGAATTCTTCTCCCTCTCCGGTGTACAGCTTGACATCCGGAAGAGTGTCTCCCTTCTTGAGCTGGAGTCGAGATCCGGGGCGCCGGGGCGAACTGTCAACAGCACCGCCTCCATCACCATCAGACCTCTGCTGCGCCATCGAGAAGCTCCCGCTCATCAGCACCGCCAGGCCCACCGTCGAAATCCAGTGTCTAGATCGGTTCATCGGTCTATTCCTCCTCTATGCACTCAAGTATTACGTGCCAGACGAGGTTTCGTTACAGCATGCATCTCGTGCCCGGGAGTTTCATTTCATAATCGTGGCAGGGACGGCAGAAAGAAAGTTGAGTTCGCGATCGGCAAAGAGTTGCTGGGCGACGATGGGTTGCTCGGATTCCAGAAGGATGTAGCCATCCACCTGGCCGTCGACTCTCGGAACCAGCTCCACCAGCGTTTTCGAGAGTCTCTGGCCCCCTTCCAGAGTGAAGAGTGCAGTTCCCTTTCCGGTTCCTGAGGGTCCGAACACAAACAGAGCCACATCGGTCGCGACGTCGTTCGGGTTGTACACCGCGACTCCGGTAAACAGTCCCTGTCCGCTGGCAACCTGGCTGAAGGCCGCCCTGGAAAAGGGACGAGTCTGCAGAGGAAGGGCAGCGGCATAGCGACTGTTGGGATCGCCAAAGAGAATGTCTCCAACGATTCCCGGGCCGTCCGCCAGGATCGTGAGCGACCCTGTTACGGGGTCGGCTGAGTTCGTGTCTCCGGCGCCTGTGCGCGGTAGCCCGAAGAGGATGCGAACGTCTTCCTGAATCTCTTCTCCGGGCAGGAGAATGACCTCGATCGCCTCGCCCACGAGTTCTCCATCGTCTTTGCGGAACTCCAATACCAGCTGCCGGTTCACAGATGCCGTGTTGAGGAGCTTGATATTTGTGAACAGGCCTGTACCTGAAGCTGCCTGGGCCGAATAGAGCCGGACAGCAGTGGACTCGTGCGCCGGGTTCAAACCGATGAGTGTCTCACCGCCGTCAATCTCGATCAGCTGGAACCCGACCAGCCCCGGGCCCTCCACGACCTCGACAACCACGCTACTCTCATCTGCTTCTTCGATCTCGAATAGGCTGGCCACGCTCTGGAACAGGAAGCCTTCCGGTTCGATGGTGATTGTCCGGTTCTTGGCCAGTGGAGCCTGCGGCCCCTGGCGGAGGCGGAGAAGGACTTCTACCGGCTCTTGATTCGGATTTGCCAGACTGAGATGGGTTGTGGCGGAGAGCATTCGATAGGCCCGGGGACCCTGGATGACTCGCGTGAAGACGGCCTGCTGAAACTGTTCAGTAGCGGGAGCAGCTCCATCCAGGGAACCGGGTCCAAAGACTTGAAAGAAGCCGGCGAGCTGGAGACTATCGGCCCGAATCCGCACCCAACCAGCAGACGAATCCGACCACTCCCCGAAAATCTCCCGGGGCAGAAGAGTGGACTGACGGCGTTTTCGCAGCAGGTAACTGCGGGGGTTGATTGGCAGGGGCGGAACTCCCTCTTCCAGAAAGGCCCGCAGCAGGAGATGGGAATCAGAATCCGAGAGATTGGCGACCGCAATGCCGCTCTCGAGTTCGGGAGAGCTGTGGAAGAAGGGGATGAGCCACTCACTCCTGGGCAGAATTACCGGGATCTCCAGGTTGTCGAAGTCGTTGTTCGCGACAGGGTCCGGGGCAGGGCCGGTGATCGACGCAGCAGCCGTGAGCAGATCCATCTGAGCGGACCGGGTAGTGACATCCAGAACTACCGTTTGACCACTGACGAGTTCCCCTACATGGCATGTGATCTGCTCTTTTCGCGGCACGCACTGGTCTGGAAGCTGTTCCAGCGCATGTCCAAATTGCAGTTCCAGCTCCACCTCGATCTCCTGCGTGTCGCCGGGCCCGTTGTTGGTGGCTCGCAGCTGCCAGTTCACGACCTCGTCGACAAATGCCGTCCGAGGGGAGGCTTCCAGTTGAATGGAAAGATCCACCTGGCTGGCTTCCGTTTTCAGAAAGGCCCCGCGACCATGCGTGAAGGCCACCGTTTGCCCCTCGGGAGTCACTTCCAGGTCGAGGACCGCGGCGCTTGGGAAACCCTGCTCAGGCGTGATCGGATGCCAGGTTTCTCCCCGGTCTCTGCTCCTCCAGAGACCCAGGTCCGTTCCCGCGTACAGGATGTCCGTCTGCTGCGGAAGAACGGCCAGCGATTGAACCGGGATGTCAATGGGAGGCGAGATGTTGTGCCACTCGGGTGAGGTTTCAAGGGCCTCCCGGGTGACAAAAACGTGCTGGAAAGGACCCTCGGAAAGGTGGTCGAACCCACCGAGCGCGGCATAGAGAAGGTCTGAGTCCTGTGGGTCGAAGACCAGATCCGTCACCGGTCTGGCGGGGATCAACCCAAAAGGATCGACGTCGGTCCACGACATCTCGCCGTCAATCGTCAGATTGAGGAGGCCTGAAAACGTACCTACGGCGTAAGATTCGCAGCCGGGGATCGGAAGGGGAAAAGACGAGGGCGGAAATCCCGGAGTCGAGTTCCGGGCCGTTGGCTTCCCAGGTGGGTCCTCCCGGGCGAAAGAAATCGATGGCTTTCCAGACGCGGTCGGTTCCAGCAATCAAAATATCTTCATCGAAAGGACAGCCCTTGAGGATTGCGATAAAAGGTGCGGTCGACCTGTCGATGCCTTGGCC
>CBDBGQ010000014.1:0-40401 GCA_965205345.1 Acidobacteriota bacterium
TTGTGGATACGACATCCGTTGGACTGAGCCGCAGCGGACACTATGGGAATTGTTTGTACGGCGACAATCGGTCCACCTTTGGACGTCGCTTTCTGCATTCCCACGGGCTACGGTCTGGATTTCGTTGATGTCCATACTTTTAATCGAGCTCTTGTCCCTGTTGAGGCGAATGTCTCGGTTATCGTGATGTCGACACACTAGGTTACTTGTGCCGAGTTTATCTTTAATGTTGAGTCAAGTTTGAGAGCGGACGGACAGAACGGTGTGGCGTAAGCGCACCGTCCCTGGTGTCTGACGGCACGCTCACGCCGTGCCGTTCTGTGTGCGGGATAGTGCTGGGCTGGATCAGCGCCTGAGCACAGTGCTCATTGGTCTGAGGCGCAGCCTCGCTAGATTCTAAAGCCTGTGGGAACCTGGCGAGGAGCTTCCTCTCGTCGTTGTGGAACAGGTAAGGCGTGTCCCAGGCGCCGGAGCGGCAAGCCCAAGCTGCACGGAGACGCCCGGGACGTTTAGAGATTTACCTTCTACAAGCGTAGATCAGTTTGGGCCTTTCTGAGGCTCAATTCGGGGTGATATGGGAAATATAGGAGGAAGTGAGAAGCGGTGGGAACGGGCAGTTTGGCTGCCGGTAAGTCCTTTGGAATCAGGGAGGTGCAGGTGGGATCAGACTGGTAGCCCCAAGGGGATTCGAACCCCTGTTTCCGGCGTGAGAGGCCGGCGTCCTGGTCCCCTAGACGATGGGGCCACCCGAGTCAGGCGGTTCATTCAATCGGATCCCCGCCGGTTCTGTCAAGGCTGCCTGACCGTGGAACGTGGAACGTGAAACGTGGAACCTCTATACTTCCCCCATGGGGCGGGTTCGCGTTCTTCCTGATGTTCTGGCCCACAAGATCGCAGCCGGGGAAATCGTCGATCGTCCGGCCGCGGTGGTCAAGGAACTCATCGAAAACTGTCTCGACGCAGAAGCAACCCGTATCGTTGTCAAGGTCGAGAACGGAGGAAAACGCCTCATCTCGGTACTCGACGATGGTTTTGGGATGTCGAGCGAGGACGCAAAGACCGCCTTTCAGCATCACGCTACCAGCAAGATCAGCAGCTTCGAAGACCTGACGCGGATCTCCACGCTGGGGTTTCGGGGTGAGGCGCTTCCCGCTATGGCGGCCGTCTCGAGGCTCACGCTCCGAACCATCGAGCGTAGCGACAGCCCCGAACCCGAGCCAGGCTTCGAGCTTTCTTTTGAAGGAGGGAAACTCGTCGCAAGCCGCGAAAATGCCTGGCCGGAGGGGACTCTGGTCGAGGTCCGTGAGCTCTTCTACAACGTTCCGGCTCGACAGAAGTTCATGAAGTCGCTCGCCACTGAAATCAAGCATATCAGCAAGCAGGTGACCCACTATGCTCTGGCCTATCCCGAGGTCGAGTTTCAATTGCACCACCAGCAGCGTCCACTGATTGAAGCGCCGGGCGTGAAGTCTCTGGAAGATCGCGTCTACCAGATACTGGGTGAGTCATTTCTCGAGAACCTGGCGGCCATCGATTACGAGCGGGATGGGGTACGCATCACGGGATACACCTCCCTTCCCCACGAACAGCGTAGTACCTCCAGGTCGCAATACCTTTTCGTCAACCGCAGAGTGATCCGCGACCGTGTGATGGCCCACGCCATCCGGCTTGCCTACCAGGACCTCATCCCTGTGTCGTCGCATCCCGCGGTTCTCCTCTTCCTGCAAATCGACCCGACCGAAGTCGATGTCAATGTGCATCCCAACAAGACGGAAATCCGCTTTCGGGACTCGGGTCGTGTCCACCGCTCCATTTATCATGCTCTGGAAGAGACCCTGCTGCGTCCCCGGGAGACCCTTGGAGACCTGGCGCGTGACATCCCCTTGAACCAGCTTCGTACTCAGACCCTGCCCGGCCACCAGCAGAACATCGCCCGCAGCATTGAGAAATACTTTCATCGCCATCCCGACAGTTCGCTCGGTTTCCGGGAGTTTCGCGGCTACCCCGGCGGGCCCGTCTCCGCCCCTTCCGCGAGATCCCCTGTTTCAGGAGAGGATCCTCATCGGTTCAACATTCCTGAAACAGCCGATTTGAGTCCAGTTCCGGTGGTCCTGGGTCAGTTCGTGGAGAGCTTCGTTGTCGCTTCGGATCGGGAAGGTGTGATGCTTATCGACCAGCACGTGGCTCACGAGCGAATCCTTTTCGATCAGGCTGTGCGAAGCATGTCGGACGGTCAGAAGATGCCGACCCAGAGACTTCTGATGGCGCAGACGATTGAGCTGACGGCGGAACAGAAATCATCGCTGGAGCCACTTCTGGAGCACCTCAACTCAAACGGATTCGAAGTGGAGTGGTTCGGTGAAAAGACCATCGTCCTGAAAGGCGTGCCGAGTATCGCCAGGGACTGCCGCGAGCTTCCCAAACTCATCGAGGAGATCATCGCCAGCGTGGATGTCGATCCCTCCGCTCCCGCCAATGGAGCGGAAGTTCAGCGGCTGCGCGAGAAAATCGCCATCAGCGTTTCCTGTCGCTCCGCCATCAAGATCAACACCCCCCTGTCGGACGAGAAGATGCGATGGCTGGTGGATGAGCTGTTTCGCTGCGAGAACCCCTACACCTGCCCGCACGGCCGACCCATCACCCTCCGGATGAACATCGAAGATGTGCTGCGCGGGTTCAAGCGTATCTAGCGAAGTGCACTCCATTCCAAATCGTGGAACGTGGAACGCGGACCGTGGAATGCGGGACGCAGATTGTGACAGGTGTCACACAGTGGGATTAGGTTTGAAGAGATGATCAAGTCTGGTCGTAATTCCTACAGAGTGAACGCTGAATCCGGGCGATGCAGGAGTTGCTGATCCGGATTTAGCAGATGGAGAAATAGAAATGGAATGGGGTTACCTGTGGCTGTGGATCATCATGGCTGGAGTTTTCCTGGCCGGGGAGATTTTCACGGCAGGATTTTTCTTGTTCTGGTTTGGCGTGGCGGCGGGCGTTACTGCCAGCGTCTCCCTGTTCGGCGTCGCTCCCACCTGGCAACTGGTTACGTTCGTCGCCCTGTCTCTGGGACTGCTCTTGATCTCCCGGCCCTTTGCGGAGAGGGTCTCCGGAAAACAGCAGGCCGGCATCGGTGCCAATCGCTTCGTGGGCGAAAAATGCCAGGTCCTGGAGGACATCGATCCCGATGAAAACACCGGTCGAGTGAGACTGGGTCAGGACGAGTGGCGTGCGGAGAGCCGAAGCGGAGAGCCGATTGCAGCAGGCCTGCAAGTGGAGGTGGTCGCCGTGCACGGGACGCGCCTGGTGGTCGCCCCTGTCAAGGAGGGTTAAGAAATGGATCTTGGTTTTATTGTCGTCCTTGTTTTCCTCGTTATCCTTGTTTTCATCATCGCGGCCACGGGCCTGCGGGTCGTGAGGCCCTGAGAGAAAGGACTGATCGAGCGCCTGGGAAGATATCAGCGAACCGTCGGCAGCGGCCTCACACTGATCATGCCTTTTCTGGACCGACTCCTGAAAGTGGACATGCGCGAGCAGGTTGTCGACGTACCGCCTCAGCAGGTCATTACCAAGGACAACGTTGTTGTCGAAGTGGATGCGGTCGTCTACTACGAGGTCACCGACCCGGTCAAGGTTTCCTACAATGTGGCCAACTTCTATCTGGCGGCCACCAAGCTGGACCAGACCAACCTCCGAAATCGGATCGGAGACCTGGCTCTCGACGAATCCCTCACCTCTCGTGAATTGATCAACAGTAAGCTCCGGATCATCCTGGACGATGCCACCGACAAGTGGGGAACCCGCGTGACGCGTGTTGAGCTGCAGCGAATCGAGCCTCCGGCCGACGTTACGGATGCGATGCATGGCCAGATGAAGGCCGAGCGAGAGCGAAGGGCCATGATCCTGGAAGCAGAAGGGCATAAGAGGTCTGCCATTCTGAACGCCGAAGGAGTCAGCTGTGCTCGAAGCCCAGGGCCAGGCCGAAGCGATCAAGCAGGTGGCCGACGCCGAAAAGTATCGAAAGCTCACCGTTGCCGAAGGCGAAGGGCAGGCGATTGAACGGGTCTTCGGCGCCATCCACAACGGGAATCCCACCAGCGACCTGATCGCCATCAAGTACCTGGAGGCTCTGGCCCAGATCGCAGACGGAAAGGCGACCAAGATCTTCCTGCCCCTGGAAACCTCCGGGGTTCTGGGAAGCATTGGAGCGGTGCGGGAACTGTTCACGGATCAGCAGGGGCCCAGGCCCGAGACAGAGTGACGTCGGTCTAAACGGGAAACGAAACACACTGAGCCGCCGACAGGTGGAGTCAAGTTACAGAACGGTGTGGCGTAAGCGCACCGTCCCTGGTGTCTGACGGCACGCTGACGCCGTGCCGTTCTGTGTGCTGGATGGTGCAGGCCCGGCTCAGCACCTGACACCTGAGTACACTGCTCGTCGGTCTGAGGCGGAGCCTCGCTAGAACTGGAGAGCATCCAGCCCCACCAGAAGCAGGGAAATCAAGGCCAGGGTGGCCACCAGCGCCAGAATTTTCCACCAGCTCTTGGGGTATTTTCCCGCTATCCGGCCGCTGTAGCCGTTGACAGTACTGCTAATCAGCCAGATACGCCTCCAAAGCGGACCGCTTGATCCGGTAAGTGGAGCCGATTTTCTTGGCCAACAGGTCTCCCGATTCAATGATACTCAGCACATCGTCACTGGAGACTCGCAGGGCTGCGGCCACCTGATCGAGGTCAAGCAGTTCGGGAATGGCCAGTTTGCTTGCCCGTGATGGTGCCCCGGCCACCGGCTGGAACCCGCCGCCAGGTGTCGTCGCCTGAGACGCCAGAATGCCCCCACCCTGCTGCATCATCTGCTGGGCAATCGCCAGTCCGACCGCCATTTCGGTGGCCAGACCCCCCGCACCACCCTGACCTGATTCCATCCCCTGCGCCATCTGGTATTTAACGTAGTCATTGAGATTCCCGACAGCCGTCATGCTGGCTCGCTTGTCGATTGCCTCTTCCACTTCGGGCGGAACCGAAACGTTCTCCACAATGAAACTGGCGATCTCGATTCCGTACTTCGTCGACATCATGGGATTGATCAGCGGAAACAGCGCGTCCCCCAGCTCCGTGAAGCGGGTTGCAACATCCAGAACCGGCACGCTGGCCGTGGCCAGAGCGTCACTGAAAACACTGACCAATCGGGAGCGCATCGTGTCAGCGAACTCATCCAAACGGAAGTTGTGATCCGATCCCGCCACTTCACCCAGGAACAGTTTCACATCGGTGACCCGGAAATCGTAGGTGCCGAAAGCTCTCACCCGAACGATTCCAAAGTCTTGGTCTCTCATCATGACAGGGTTCGACGTACCCCACTTGTTCCCTGTGAAAAGCCGGGTGTTGACGAAATAAAGATCGGCTTTAAAGGGTGATTCCAGGCCAAACTTCCAGGATTTCAGCCGAGTCAGGATCGGGATGTTGTCGGTTGTGAGAGTGTGCTTGCCGGGTCCAAGGGTGTCGCCGAATTCACCCAGGTAGACAAACTGCGCGAACTGAGACTCACGGACAATGAGGGCAGCTCCATTCTTGATCGCTTTGTCCTCGTCGGGGAAACGCCACGACAGAGTGTCTCTCGAATCATCCTGCCACTCGATGATTTCAATCAGTTCACCTTTCAAAAAGTCCCAGATAGCCATGCTTCTTCCTCAATCAACCTGATTCATCTCGCAATACTCGGTTCCGGGAGATTCTATTTGTTCCTCCAGGGCTGTTCCAGGCTTCGAGGGGGCCAAGGCTGAGTTCGGCGGGCTCACACCCAGCAGCTTGAACTCTGACCAGGGGCGTGCGACCAGAGCTTTACTTTCGGGGCGGTTCACAATATAAGTTTTTCGGCAAGATCCTTGAGTTTCTGAGGGAGGCGTTCATGAAGTGTCGTGTGATCCCGGTCGTCGGTTCGTCTTTGCTGCTGGCTGGAACTGTCCTGGGCTCTAGCACCCTGATCTTCCCCCGCCTCTCTTTTGCTCCCCAGGATCTGACCGGCATCGCCATCGTCAACCCCGGAGAGGAGACCGCTTCAGTCACTTTCGCCGCCTACGGGATCAGCGGACAGATCCTGAGCGCAGAAGGCTCTGCCCAGACGGCTGACACTGAAGGGGAACGACAGCCCCAGGGGGCCTTCACGAATCCCGTCTCCTTCGATATCCTGGCCGGCCAGCAGTTCGCCCGGGGCACCTCCAGTATCTTCGGCTCCGGCATCGATCCGGACACCATCGGCTGGATCGAAGCCACCAGTGAAGCGGATGACCTGACCGGCTTTTTTCAGTTTCTGGATACTTCCATTTCCTTTCTGGACGGAGCCGATCTGCCTCCCGTGGCCTCCAGGCTCATCTTCCAGGACGTGAGAGTGGATGAAGGATTCTCCACGACTGCCTTTCTGGTGAATCCGAATGAGTTTGCCACTGCATCTGTTCAACTGAGTCTGGTGACCGCGGATTCAACCAGGACGAAGAATCTCCAGATTCTCCCTAAAGGAATGATGGAACTGGATGTCGGGGAGTTCTTCGAGGATGTACAACCGACCGGCGCTCTGGCCTCCGAGGCCTATTTGATCGCCGACTCCAGTGTGGAGATCGCCGGTTTTGAGTTCGTGGGCAAGGAAGACTCCGACCTGCTGGGACTCAATGCCCGCCCGGCTTCGGAACTGCTCACCACCCTGCTCTTTCCCCAACTGGCTGTCCTGGGCCCCTTCATTACCGAAGCCGTGGTGGGAAACTTCGGTGAAGAAGCCGCCATCCTCACCCTGACGGCTTATCAGCAAAACGGCGAGATCTACACGGACGAAGTGCAGACCAACCCCGTCGTGGCGGCCCTGGATCCGGGAGAGATCCTGAGAGCGGATCTGGAGGAGACCTTTGGATTCAGTGGCAAGACGACCCTGTAAGGCTGGCTGAAGGTGGAATCGACTTCACAGTCGATCAATGGATCGATTTCCTACTCACTTCCCTCGCTGGGACCGATTGCCTCGGTCTCGAGTGTGAGTGCAGGAAGTCGCAGAGCCTTGTTTTCCCATATTGGGACTTCACTGGGATTCTTTACGGGAGTGGCCACACTGAATACCGGAGCGCTGGCAGCCAATGTGAGAGTGGTGGCCTCGAAACCAGACTCTGAGGTACTGGGGACGTTTACGACCATACTGCAGCCGGGAGAGAGAAGAAGTGATCTGCTCTCCGACATTATTCCGGAGGCGGAGGGGCAGGCCGGAGGGATGATCTGGATCGAGAGTGAT
The DNA here is from genome assembly GCA_965205345.1 of Acidobacteriota bacterium. Classification (GTDB taxonomy): domain Bacteria; phylum Acidobacteriota; class UBA6911; order RPQK01; family CBDAPI01; genus CBDAPI01. Next base: position 7,268 of record CBDBGQ010000014.1, read on the forward strand.
GTGCCGGTGTATCTGACGGCCATCTTCGGAAGTGTCGATCCCGAGAAGCCAGTCTTTGCTAATGTCCCGCCCCAGCCGGTCCCGGAGAGCTTCCAGCCGGATATGGGGATTGCTCAGATTGGAGTCACACCGCCGCTGGCCATCCTGGGACCGGGCCAGGCGCAACAGTTTACCCTCACTCAAGGAGTGGCAGCAGCGGGAGTGCCGGTGGGGGGAGTCAACGGACAACCAGGAGGAAATACCCAGACGGGAACCATCAGTGGAAAAGGACTGTACACGGCGCCGGGGGTACTTCCGGCGGCGCTGCCGGTGACGATCACGGTGACAGCCGACAACCAGACGGCTGGAGCCAGTGTGGATGTGCAGACCAAGACCCTGCTGGTGGGCGGGCTGGGAATCGTACAGTCGGTGGCCTATCTGGCAGGGCTGGAGCGTCTGTACACGTCGGAGTTGTCCTTCGGGGCGAGTCCGGTTGGAAAGAAAACACCCCAGGGATCAGAGCAGTCGACGATCTTTGATGTGACGACGGGAAGCCAGCAGTCGGTGGCAGTGTTTGGTGATGACATACCGAAGATGAGTGCCTACACGGGGGTCGACGGCAGGGAGTATCTGCTACTGGCAGGGAGAACCTCTGGGAGTCTACGCAGGCTCGATCCCCAGACACAGGCTACGGTGGAGGTGGCGACGGGACTGAATGCACCAAACTCGCTGGTGCTGGATTCGGTGAGTGGAGATCTGCTGGTGGCGGAGGCGGATCAGGTGTCGACGATAGCGGCTTCGCAGCTCAATCAGGGATTGGCGGGTGCGGGACTGGCAGAGGTGGAGATTCCAGTGGGTGGCAGGCAGATTGCGGCCGGACACCGACGGGAATTGCGGTGGACCGTTGTACGGGGAACGTGTACGTCTCGCAGGCCACCACGGGGGAAGTACTGGAGATTGACCGGCAGACGGGAGAGGTGAGGATTCTAGCTTCGGGATTGTATGGCCCGACACACATGCTGGCTATTTACAGGCTGGGGATTTCCTGTCCGGAAGGGTTTCATCTGCTGGTGGTGGAGAACCTGACAAGCATTCGCCAGACGACGGCCGGCGGCGGTCAGATTCGATTGATCGTGGCCGCGACGGGGGCGGTGCTGGTCTGGCTGCCCTTCACCGGGATGCCGATAGTGGACATTGCGCTCCAGCCCGAGGGCGATGAGGGAAATCCGGCGGTCCTGGTCGCGCAGACGGATGACGAGCAGGGCCGTGTGGACGAAGTACAGGCGCCCAGCTATGAGTCGCAGACGCCCCCCAATGAACCCGTGGTCAGCGACTGCCTGGGCACCCCCAACATCGTGGATCGCAGCCTGGAGACGGTCATTCGAGACGAGTTGGGGCTCAACGCCGGACCGCAGGGGAATGGATCCTCGCCGCTCACGTGCCTGGACGCCCTCGACCTGATTGCTTTGGATGCCACCGATCAGGGCGTAAGGAGCCTGGAGGGCATCGAAAGTTTTAAGAACCTGGAGATCCTCATTCTCTTCATCAACTCCATAAGTGACGTGAATCCTCTGGCTATCTTGACCAAACTCCGGGATCTGGATCGGGGGCAAAACCTCCTCACTGACATTGGTGCCCTGGCGCTACTGAGGGCCATTATCGACCTCTATCTGGACGATAACTTCTTCGTCGACGGGCCTGTGGCAGGGGCAAGCACGAATGGACGCGTCGAACCCGATAGTGCAGTTCTGCCGGTGCTGTGGCCGCTGGCCCACATGCCGCACCTGGAGTTCATCCTGCTCGGGGACGACGAGGACCTGCCCGGGGACAACCGGATCCGGGATCTCAGCCCGCTGGCCGGTGCCAGTCGATTGGACTTCCTTTCGGCTCCCTCCAATGAGATCAGTGATTTGACGCCTCTTTCCGGACTGGATCAACTTGATTTTCTGGATGTTGACAACAACCAGGTCACTGACATCAGCGTGGTGAGGGAACTGCCCGGTCTGACCAGACTCAGCGTGGGCAACAATCCGATCTTCGATATCACTCCGATCTCAGACCGGACAAGTCTCGTCTCACTGTGGGCGAATAGCACTTCCCTGTCCAGCATTGGTTTCCTGGCCGGCTTAACCAATCTGCAGCTTCTGGTCCTGGCCGACAATAGCATCAGCGACATCAGCGTTGTGCAAGACCTTCCCAACCTCGGGCTCCTGGACCTGAGCATCAATTCCATTTCCAGCTTTCAGCCTCTCGCCTCATCGACCGGCCTCCAGGAGTTGAACCTCTTCCGCACCGACCTGGGAAGCTCTCAGGGCAAGGCCGGTAACGGATCAAGCGAACTCGACTTTCTGAGCAAACTGACCGGGCTCCAGGCTCTCGATCTGGGGAATAACCAGGTCAGAAACCTGGGCCCTCTGAGCGGTCTGACTGCGCTGGCGCGGCTCTTGCTGGACTCGAATCTGATCGCTGACATTGCTGCGCTGGTTTCCAACCAGGGCCTGGGCGAAATGGACCAGATCGATCTTGGCGCTAACCAGCTGACGACTGACGACTGTGCAAATCTGCAGACGCTGATCGACCGCGGCGCCACGGTCTTGCACGATGTAACCTGTCCGTAGGATTGAGATCTCCCCTCCCCTCCCGGTCGGGGCTCCGTACTCAGGGCAAACCTTGAACTTTCAACTTCGAACTCTTAACTTTGGACTTTGCCGTACTCGGTGGGGAAATCCAGCTATCAAGCGAAGTTCGGCACGCCAGGTTGGTGTGCCCTACAATGAGACCAAGGAAATTGTCAGGCATAGAGAAGGAGATAAACCATGGCCACAACTGTCACTGCCGACTACAAGGTAGCTGATATTACGCTTGCCGACTTCGGCAGGAAGGAAATGGAACTGGCTGAGCAGGAGATGCCCGGCCTGATGTCAATTCGCGAGGAGTATCGCGGCAAGAAGCCGCTGCAGGGATGCCGCATCATGGGTTCTCTGCACATGACCATTCAGACAGCCATCCTGATTGAGACACTACGCGATCTGGGTGCCGAGGTGCGCTGGGCGAGCTGCAATATTTTCAGTACTCAGGACCACGCCGCGGCCGCTATTGCCCGAGCCGGGCTGCCGGTTTTTGCCTGGAAGGGGGAGACGCTCGAGGAGTACTGGTGGTGCACTCTCAAGGCCCTTCAGTTCCCGGGGGGAGGCCCCACCGCCATTGTCGACGACGGCGGGGATGCGACGCTCTTCATTCACCTCGGATACGAAGCGGAAGAAGTGTTCGCTCAGGATGGTTCCCTGCCCGACCCGAGCAGCAGTGGCGTGAAGGAAATGCAGATCATCCTGACCCTCTTGCGCCAACGTCTGCAGGAAGATCCTGAATTCTGGCATCGGATGGTGCCGGACATCGTCGGGGTGAGTGAGGAAACGACGACCGGGGTGCACCGTCTCTACGAGCGCACCCGCAACGGGTCACTTCTCTTCCCCGCCATCAATGTCAACGACAGTGTCACCAAAAGCAAGTTCGACAACATCTATGGCTGCCGCCATTCCCTCCCTGACGGCATCATGCGGGCAACCGACGTCATGATTGGTGGAAAACTGGTGGTCGTGTGTGGCTTTGGCGAGGTGGGCAAGGGCTGTGCCCAGGCCCTGCGGGGCCAGGGAGCCCGCGTTGTGATTAGCGAGATCGATCCCATCTGCGCTCTGCAGGCCTGCATGGAAGGTTACCAGGTGGTGCGGCTCGAGGATGTGGTTTCCGAAGCCGACATCTTTGTCACTGCGACCGGGAACAAAGATGTCATCCTGCTCGAACAGATGCGAAAGATGAAGAACAACGCCATCGTCTGCAACATCGGGCACTTTGACAATGAGATCGACATGGCAGGGCTGGAAACCTCCGGTGCAACCAGGGAAACGATCAAACCCCAGGTCGATCGCTGGCGTTTTGCAGAGGGTCACGGAATCATCGTCCTGGCGGATGGCCGCCTGGTGAACCTGGGCTGTGCCACGGGCCATCCCAGCTTCGTGATGAGCAACAGCTTCTCGAACCAGGTGATCGCTCAGATCGAACTCTGGAAGAATCATGAGAACTATGACCGGCAGGTCTATGTGCTTCCCAAACATCTCGACGAGAAGGTGGCCCGGCTCCACCTCGAGAAACTGGGGGTCCGCCTCACCGAGTTGACACCTGAGCAGGCAGACTACATCGGCGTGTCGATTGAAGGTCCCTACAAACCCGACCACTACCGCTACTGAGCGAACCCGGCTCATGGTGGAACGTGAAACGTGAACCTGGAACGAATTCAGTCCGACCAGTTCATGAGATCTTGCTCCTGGCGGGTCCCTCCCGGCAGTCCATCGGCCCCCAGGCTCCAGAGGTCATAGGAACCGTGGTCACCGGGTGAGACATACCTGTAGGACCGACCCCACGGGTCGGCTGGGATCCGAGGTTCGGAAAGATAGGGTCCGGCCCAGTTCATGGAACCAGGGTTTCTGACCAGGGCCTGAGGTCCTTCTGCTGTGGTGGGATAGCGACCGTGGTCGAGGAGAAACAGTTCCAGCGCCTTTTCAAAGCGTTCCATCTGTAGCCTTGCGGTGGCCCTGTGGTCCAGGCCCAGGCTCTCGACAACACGATTTGGAACCGAGATTCCGACGAGTCCCAGCAGAAACACGGTACCCAGGGTGGCCAGTACCGCGCGCTGAATCGTGTTCACCCCGGATTATGCAAAAACCGTAGTCCGGTGTTGAAAAACGAGTCGAGAAGTGGCCCAACTCGGAAGCGGGCAGGTGTGACAGGCGGATTTGCGAAGAATATCGGTTGGGGAGGCGTTTGAGTGGTTGGGGGAGTGAATTTCAGACAGATCTGGGCCTGGATGAGTATCGGAAGCGGTTTTTTGGGGAACTGGGAGAAGCTAGCTGGAGTTGAGGCGACTCAAGACGAGGTGGAAGAGGGGTTGTTCGGGAAAGGCTGAGGAAAGATGGACCCAGATGCGTCGAGTGGTTTGTCGGATGCGGGCCCCGATCTTGAGGACACGACGACGTAAGGTTTCGATTTCGAGCTTGTGCCAGGGAGTCCCGTGCAGATAGTCGCGGAGGCGCACGAACATCTGGTAAGCCAGTGCATGCAGGAGGAGTCGAAACTGATTGGCCAGGAATCGATGACAGCTGAGTCGGTCCATGCTCAGATGATTCTTGAAGGCCTTGATGAAGTTCTCGGTCTGCCCTCGGTTTGTATAGTGGTCATAAAGTGATTGGGAGCAGAGATCGTCCCGGTTGGTGACCACAAAGCGACGATTGATCCCGCGCTGATCGACCTCCACTTTGACAATGACGCGACGGGATCGATCCCAGCTCTTGGCTCGATAAAGAAACTCGTCAAACTGACGCTGTTTTTCCTCCAGCTCAACGAACTGCAGCCGAGTCGAATCCAGCAGCGGCTCGACCACTCGCTGCAGGCGAGGGTTTCGACTTAACCCAATGACATATTGGAGTTGATTCTCTTCACCTTCACAGAACTCGTAGAGCCGAGGCGTGGCAAAGCCGCTGTCGGCCCGAATCTCAATCTCGACATCCGTCCCCACTCCTTGTCGGATGGCCTCCACGACTCGCTTCAGAATGGGCACGATGTGAGAGGCAGCCCCCTTGTTGCCAGGTCTCAACACGACACACACCAGGTCGCCCGTGTCGGCATCGAAGATCAGCAAAGGATGCAGAATGTGGTTTCGGTAATACCCATGGTAGAAGGAGAACTCCTGCTGACCGTGAGTGTGGTCGTCGGTACTGTCCAGATCCAGGATGATCTTGCTGGGACGTCTCTTCTTCAGGGAGCGCACATAACGGCCTAGCAGCCACTGGCTCAGACGCATCAGATCCTTCTTGGTGACGGAGTTCTCCAAACGGGAGAAAGTCGGCTGGGTGGCCAAATCGGGATCGCTCTCGGGCAACTGATCACAGACTGTCTTGAGCATCGGATCGGAGCGCAGCGTATCGGCGTCATTACAGTCTTCGTAGCCGGCCACGATCTGCAAGACTCGTTGTCGAATCAACTTCAACAGGTCATGACGAACGTAGCGTCGGTCCCGGCTTTCCGAAATACACGAACTGAAGCCCTCGCACAACCGATGTTGCCGATCCAGCGATCCAAACAACAACCATCCTGCGTCGGAAGTCAGACTCCCCCCATCAAAACGCGCCGTGATCTTTCGGTGGCTGTGAAATAGCAGGGTATTCTGGCAGACTGCTTTCAACATTGCCGTAGCTCCTGTTTAGGGTCGTTGTTTATGTAAACCCTTTTATATCAGAGAGCTACGGCCTTTTTTCTGGGCCCAAATCTCACTCGGATTCAGATCTCATGCATAATCCGGGTTCACCACTCTCTCGTCCATGGCACTCTCGCGTTCTGAGAAATCAGTTCCCGCTGACTCCCACTGTTCTTCGTCACGCCCGACCGTACGGGAATGCCGATCATGGAAATCTGCCTCTTCTTATATCCTGAACTGGACCAAGAAGGTGATGACGCAGGTCACACTTCGGTCGATTTCATTGGCAGGGCTCGGGACAGACGCAAACCGCTGGCGCCCTTCGGGTTACGGGCACGGACGGTGGCGGATGCCCGGCCTTCGCGTAGGGAAGTTCGAGGGTAGGGGTAAGGGCGTGATGGTGGCCCAATTGCGGCGAAAGAGGCCCGGGTGAACCCGAGCCCCCTTCAACTCATTCAATAACGCAGGTGATTACCAGCGATCTCTTCTCTGGCCGCCGCCGCCGCCGCCAAAAGATCCTCGCTTTTCACGGGGCTTGGCTTCGTTGACAACCAGAGTCCTGCCCCCGAGTTCAGAATCATTCAGTCCCTCCATAGCTGCCTCGGCTTCCTCCTGGCTGCTCATTTCAACGAAACCAAACCCTTTCGAGCGGCCGGTCATCCGGTCGGTGATCACCCGGACCGAATCAACGGTCCCGTGCTCCGCAAAAAGATCTTCCAGTTGGTTCTCGGTGGTCGAGTAAGGTAACCCACCTACATACAACTTGTTGCTATTCATGTTCTCCTCCAAGAGAATCTATTTTGTCTTCCATTCGCGAGATTGGTCCGCCAAAGCGAGGCAGAATACGGGAAACAGACACTTCGGTGCCAAGTCCGGCTGCTCTTGAGTTTGTTGGGCTTTTTTTTCGCTAGGGGTGAGACAGTTCAGGCCTTCTGTTTGATTTTCCAAGCTTCTTCAGGAGACCTCAGACCAAAGAAGCACTTTAAGAATACCCGGTTTCCGGCGATCACGTCAAGCGGTTCCTTGTGACGATTCGGTCTGACTCCGCCGCAACAAGGAGGGCTGTCGACGTCACGATCAAGGGGCAGGAGATAGTTGTGCCGGTGAATTGGTGAGCCGGAGCGGTGAATGGAACGCGGCGGCTGATCAATCGTGGAGTCTAACAGCCTAACCCCGGGGTGGTTGCAGCAGCTCACCCAGGAGCCGTCTTGCCTCCTCTGCATCTTTCTCCCCCACCTGGACCCAGACTCCGCTTGCCAGGCGCGCCCCCAGAACCGTGCCCAATCCGTCATCCTGGGCTGCAAAGCATTCGATCCCAGCTTCCTCCAGTATGGACCTGACCCTGCCGAACTCCACCGGGCCTACCTCCACGATCGGGATCATCCCCCCTCCTGACACCCCTGGCTCCGCCTCCGGTTCTGCAGCAAGCTCGTGCACAAGGGGCACCTGGCAATCCGAACACTCGTAGAAGCCTTGCCTGTACTCAGCCCCGCATTCCGGACAGAACATTACAACTGAAGTATAACTCAGGGTTTTCGCTCAGGATGGGAATGGGCGTCGGCCCTGGCACAGACTCGACCCTATGCCAGAAGGGCCGCTTTCGAGGTGGTGGTGGAGCTGGTTGATCACATCAGCACCTCAGGGGAGTTTTCTGTGGTCAGCGTTCTCCTGAAAGCCGGATTTCTAAACAGTATTGGGTATAGTGTTCAGGGGATCGGTTCGGAACACCTATGTTATCTTAGGCGCTCGGCCTTAAGAGTCATGTCAGGGTCGAATAGCCGCTTACGACCCACATCAGCACTTGGGCTGACCCGGAAAATAGGGCTGATTTACCTGAGTTGAAGTTCCGCCTGCAGCCATTAGCAGACCTTCAGATAATTGGATCTGGCGGCCTTTCTTAAAACCACTGAAACTATCCAAGTCACTAACCTGGGGAGATGAATCAAGTGAAAAACTTGTCAAGCTTTTTTGTTGTTACTATTGCCTGTTTGGCATCAGTCTTGCTGATTAGCAGTTGTGTCCAAATAGAGCGAACTACCGGGCCGGAAGGGTCAGGCTACGCCCAGCCCGAATTTGGCGGCAAGATCGCCCGCTCCTACGCGGATTCAGAAGAGTGGTGGCCCCCCGAAACTTTGCCGCCCGAGGGTGCTCCCAATGTCATCATTTTCCTGCTCGATGATACCGGTTTTGCCCAGATCGGTTCCTTTGGCGGCTTGATCGAAACACCCAGTATCGATGCCTTGGCGGAAAACGGCCTGCGTTACAATAATTTCCACACCACGGCATTGTGCTCGCCCTCACGTGCCACCCTGATGGCCGGTCGCAATCCGCATGCAATTGGCCTCGGCAGCCATGCCTTGACCGCCATGGGGTTTCCGGGCTACAATACCATTGTGCTTCCGACGGCCAAGTCTGTAGCCAATTACCTGCAGGAAGAAGGCTACGTGAACTACGCACTGGGTAAGTGGGATCACACGCCTCTTTATGAGGAGCTCTTGTCAATAGGTGTGGAAAAACATCAGGCGGCTTTCTCCTCCGGGACTTGGTTGACCGGGACTCCATTGACATATTTAGCGCCCTGGTAGACGTCTTTCATCAGCTCCGGTGCCTTCAACCGGCGGAATCGCTGCTCCGCCACCAGCAGCATCTTCCAGATCACCGCCTGGGCGTTGTCCACTTTCTTGAATCGCTTGGCCGCGTCCGTTCGCAGCCGAAGAGCGGCAAACGGTGACTCCACTGGATTGGTGGTTCGCAGATGCTGCCACTGCTTCTTTGGATAGCAGGTAAAAGGTCACCATCCGGTCCCAGTCCTGCTCGATTAGCTCAGCCGCCAGAGTCAGCCCTCGCTGCCGGCACCAGTGCTGAAAAACCTTCTTGAGTCGTTGTGCTTCTTCTCGAGTCTCGGCGTAAGGGATCTGCCGCAGGATCAGCAAGGCCGGCTTGTGCACTCGCTTAGGGAGCTTGGTCAGCAGGTTGACGATCCGATGATTCCAGCAGCGCTGCTCCTCGGCCTGGGGATAGACGTTGCGCAAAGCTCCCCAGATGCCCAGGTGGCCGTCTCCGATCACCAGCCGTGGACAGCCCATCCCCCGGCGCTTCAAGTCGCGCAGTACTTCCGACCAGCTCTGGGTCGATTCCCGATAGCCGCTCGTGACCGACACCACGGCTTTGCTTCCGTCACTTAAGGCGGCCTGCACCACCAGCAGGACTGCCTTTTCCTTCTCCAGACCCGCCTTGACGTAGATTCCATCTACCCATAAATACACCACTTCCAGATCATTCAAGGGTCGACTCTGCCAGACCTCCCATTCGGCCTGCCACTGCTCTTTCAATCTGGCCACCGTGGAGGACGACAGGTGCGCCTTTTCCCCTAAAAGCCCTCTCAGAGCCAGATCAAAATCCCCCAGCGCCAGACCATGCAAGTACAGCTCAGGGATCAGTTCTCGAACCTGCCGCGTCCGCTTGGCAAACAGGGGCAACACCCGACTTTCAAAGTGTTCCTCTAGATCCCGCACTCGAGGCCTTCGAACCTGGATCGTCCCCGAGCTCAGCGTCAGATGCCTCGGCTTCCCATATCCATTGCGATAGCCCGACGGAGCGTCCACGGCCCTTCGCCGCTCACTCTTACGCCGCCCTAATAACTCCGTGACTTCCTCCTCCAGCAGCTCTTGAACCCAGCCTTGGATCTTCTCCCGCACCCAATCTTCCAGCTCCTCGAAACAAACTCTTGACTCGACACTTTCCTCAATGTTCTGCTTGCTCATGCGGTGTGTACTCCTTCCGTTGCGGGCCTTTCGGCCCTGGGTTTTAAATCAACCCGGAAGGATACTCACCGCCTATGCTATTTACACACCTTCTGATGGTAGCTCCTTTATGAGGTTTCGCAGGTTGGACCGTTCGACCGCTGGCCCAGCGATGAAGGCTTTGATCACGGTTACAACTTCATGGCCGCGGACGTGCACCAGTTCATCCCGGTGATGTGGAATGACCACACACCTGAGCCGTATCACACGACCGAGCACCTCGATAAAGATCTTGCCGACCGCGCCATAAAGTGGATCACCGGACACAAATCACTAAAACCTGATTTGCCATTCATGATGTTATGGGCTTCGGGATCCATGCACTCACCGCACCATGCTCCTGATGATTATCTCGACAAGTATGCCGGCAAATTTGACATGGGCTGGGACAAGGCACGCATAGAGATCATTGCCAACCAGAAACGGCTTGGTATCATCCCGCAAAATACGAAACTGACCGAACGTATTGACGAACTCCCTGCCTGGGACTCGCTACGTGACGATGAAAAGCGCCTCTACGCGAGGCAGATGGAAGTATTTGCAGGGGTGTACCGTTCTTTCTGTAATTTGAGGAAGGTGAGCTAAAAGGATCAGAGGTCTGGGGCAGGATTTCTCCAAAAACTCAAGACAAGAGCAAGGAGGATCCGAATGACCCCAGACCCAGAACAGAGGCTACCACGAGAATTGTTGAAAGAACTGATCGAAGAAGGCAGCGACGCGTTTCGAGGAGTGTTGGAGAAACTGCTCAACACCGCCATGCAGATGGAACGAGAAGAGTTTCTGGGAGCTCGACGCTGGGAGCGGAGCGAGCAGCGTCGAGACCACGCCAACGGGTACAAGGCCAAGACGCTGTCAACTCGAGTGGGACAGCTTCAAATCCGGATTCCACAAGTACGTCACCTGGACTTCTATCCCCGATCCCTGGAGCGAGGGTGCCGCTCGGAGAAAGCCCTGAAGCTGGCCATCGCCGAGATGTACGTGATGGGCGTGTCGACGCGCAAGGTCACTGAGATTACCGAGCAGCTGTGCGGCACCGAGATCTCCGCCAGCCAGGTCTCAAGAATCTCCAAGCTGCTGGACGACGAACTCGAGCAGTTTCGCAACCGCCCTTTGGGCAGCTATCCAGTTGTGTACCTGGATGCCCACTACGAGAAGGTCCGTCGCCAGGGCAGCATTCAGGATGTGGCCGTCTTGAAAGCGACCGGAGTCAACTGCTGGGGCAAGCGGGAGGTGATTGGGGTCAGCTGCCGACTCAGCGAGGCGGAGGTCCACTGGCGAGAGTTTCTGCAGCAGCTTCAAAAGCGTGGTCTGGAGGGTGTGCAGCTGATTGTCAGCGATGACCACTCAGGACTACGAGCTGCCAGAAGAGCTGTCTTTCCTTCAGTGCCCTGGCAACGCTGTCAGTTTCACCTGAGCCAGAATGCTCAGCGATACGCCCGCCGATCCGACCAACGTGCCGCCATCGCCACTGACATTCGAGACATCTTCAATGCCCCGTCTGGAGGCGAAGCTGAGGCGATGCTTCGGGCCAGAGTCGAGCAATACTACGACCGCAACCCGGAGCTGGCCGATTGGATGGAGACCAATCTGCCGGAAGGCTTTACGGTCTTTCGTTTTGCACGTTCTACCTGGCGGCGCATTCGCACCAACAACGGGCTGGAGAACCTAAACCGTCAGATTCGCCGGCGTACCCGGGTCGTCGGTATCTTTCCAAACACCGAGTCCGCACTACGACTCATCACCGCTGTCGTCGAGGAGATTCACGAAGACTGGCTGATCGGGAAACAGTACCTCAGCCTGGTCGATTTCAAACCACAGGAGAATCCGATCTCAGATCACTCTCAGTCAAATTACAGAAAAACAGTTGCTTAGCCGTATTTGCCGCCCAGTTGGAATACGTGGACCATCAGATAGGCCGGGTCGTCGAGACCCTCAGGCGTATCGATGAACTGGACAATACTTTGATTATTGTCACCTCGGACAACGGCGCCAGCGGTGAAGGCGGACTGGCCGGCACATTCAACGAAACCTACGTGCTCAATGGCCTGCAAACCCCTTTCGATGCCAGCATGCGCAACCTGGAACGGTGGGGGCAGTGGGACACTTATCCGCACTATCACGCGGGTTGGGCCATGGCGGGCAATACCCCGTTCCGCTACTTCAAGCAAGCTGAGCATCGCGGCGGCCAGGCTGACGCACTGGTCGTACACTGGCCGAACGGAATTGAAGGCAAAGGTGAAATTCGCAACCAACTTCACCACATCAGTGACATTGCGCCAACCATCCTCGAGGCTGCCGGCATAGAGAAGCCTGAGATTTACCACGGAATTCCTCAGCAGCCGTTTACCGGTGTGGCAATGAACTACTCATTCAACAATTCCGACGCGCCAAACGCCAAGAAACGACAGTACTATGAGATGTATGGCAATCGTGCAATCTGGGAGGATGGCTGGAAAGCCGTCACACTGCATGCCAACCGGATGCCGTGGGAACTCAACAAGGTTGTGCCTTTCGAAGATGACGTGTGGGAGCTGTACCACGTGGCCGAGGATTTTTCCGAGAGCACCGATCTTGCCGAAAAGTATCCTGAGAAGCTCAAGGAACTACAACAGGTGTTCGACGAAGAAGCCTGGGCGAATAACGTCTATCCGCTCTACGATGACATGATCAAGAGACTGGCTGGGACACAGGACATATTGTTCGGCGACCAGAAAGAGTTTGTCTATTTTGCGCCGGGTGCTTTCCGGATTGCCGAGAAAGCCTCCGCCCCGGTCAAGAACCGTCCGCATGAAATCGTGACCACGGTTCACCTCAAGGGAGGTGAAGAAGGTGTGATTGTCGCAGTAGGCGGCATGACCGGAGGCTTCACGATGTATATAAAAGGTGGCAAGCTACACTACGACTACAACTACCTCGACGGCGTGCATTACCACTTAAGCTCCCCACTACTACCAGAAGGCGAGACCGAGCTGAAATTCAACTTTATCAAGACCGTTGAATTTGGCGGCACCGGCGAGCTGTACGTGAACGGCCACAAAGTGGATACCATCGACATGCCGCATATGCATATCAGCACCTACTCATTGGCCGAAACCTTCGACGTTGGCCGGGACACCGGCACACAGGTCGATTCCAGCTACGAAGGCGGTGTGTTTGCGTATTCCGGGGAGATCGATCGTGTAACTATCACACTGACGGACTAGGAGGGGCAATTTGGGTTGCTCAGTCAGTCACGACCACCGCAAATGTGACGGGGACCGAGGATGGGAAACAACACCGGTGTGAGTTGGCGATTTTGCTCAAAGTTCAAAGTCGATCGTCGAAGGTCAGTCGGGAGGCTGGAAATCGCCGGGATTCATTGGTTAAGCTGGTCGGGTGCGTCTGAGGTATCTGATCCTGGGAGTAATAGTCGGTTGTGGGCTGGTCTGGGGGGGCTATGTCCAGTATCAGGATCCTCGAGTCCGGGAGCTATTCGGCACCAACCGCCAACCCGAAGCCCCGCCTTCGCCCCGACCGCCACGGATCAGCCAACCAACGCCAACGCCTCCCCGGAAGAAGCAGAAGAAAGTCCGAAAAACACCGCCGACGAAACCGGCACCGGTTCGGGTCGAGGAGCCAGGCCCACAGTCAATCCCGACAAATCGGCAGCTGGCCTCAACCATCCTCGGGATTCTGGCTGCCAGGGAACTCGCCTCAGGAATCAGCCTGATGATGACCGACGACGTTCTTGGCGTGATTGGGCAGGTGGGTGATGAAGACAAGAAACGGGAGATTCTCGAGGTGCTGGATAACGCTCGAGGCCACAGGCGCCTGGATTCGACCCACCTGACGGTCTCTCCTTCCCCTCCCTAGATGCCGGTAGTGGTGCTTCAAGTCACCCACAGCCGAGAAAGGCAGGGATGTGAGCCAGCTAAACTAGCCGGCGTGATCGAAACGGATCCCGACCCAGAACCCTGCACTGACGCAACAACGCCAGCGGCGAGGAGGGGCGCCTGAACCTGGGTCAAGACTTGTGGCGGGCTGCACTAGTACCCCCCAGAATTGACGAACCCCTGGATTGCTATGCTGCCCTGGTACCCGCATGGATTTGAAACGAAAGGGCCGATTTTTGTATCTTACTCATCATGACCGATTTGAGACGCAGCACCACCCCGCTTGCGTTGGCCGTGGCGTGCCTGTACTGGCTGACGACCGCGACCATCCCGGCAGGTACCTGGACAGAGACAGCCACCCCTGCCCAGGAACGCCAGACGGTCAACACGGTCTCCTACAACGGGCAGGAGTTTCTCAGTTCGTTCAACTCGGCTCGCGACGAGACTCGGCTGGTACTCGTCTTTTCGCCCACCTGAGGACAGTGTCTTCGGGGGGCCTCCGAAGTTCGCGAACTCCTTCACAAATTACCAACAGCTGAGATCAAGGTTCTTGTTCTGTGGTCGCCCATCCTCGACAAGGACAATCGGTTTGCCGCCCAGAAAGCGACGGGCTACCTGAATGATTCAAGAGTCGAACACTTCTGGGATCTGTGGAATTTTGGTATGAATCACTATACGGAGAAGCTGAACTATCCCGAAGGCGAAACAGCCTGGAAACTTTTCGTTCTTTACAAGCCAGGGATCGAGTGGATCCTACCCGGACCTGATCCTGATCCCGACTACTGGATGGAGAACCGCGCCCTGGACATCGGACACAAGTACGACAAGACTCAGCTGAAGGCTCAGATCGAAAAGCTGCTCGAATAGGAAGCTGTACCGTCAAGTCGCTACGTTCAGGGTTCCAGACGCGGTGTCCCCAAGTCATCTCACCGCTCTGACGTCAACATCCACCCATCCTTCTCGTTACTGGATTCTCCCCCATCTACCGATACAGCGTACGCCTTTCTGATTGACCAGGCGGGGCTTCTGCAGCACTTCCCCCGGCGCTCCCTTGATGGGTAACGCTTCCGGCGGAAAGTGGGAGGTAGACTCAGAGCCGCTCCCGGGAGGATTTAAACGGTCGCTGCCCTGAGTCTACCTCCCACTTTCAAGACCTCCCGGCCTCAGGCCCCTCTCATACTTGATCTCAGATTTCAGATTAGAGAGTGGGAGGCGGCTCAATAGGACAATGTAACGGCGAGAGACTATCCGAACCTGTTGGTAACAACCGGTCTTCCCGAGTCCCAGGTATGAATCTTGCAACCGAGTCTTCAAGCGAAAGGACACTGGCCCACTGAATGCGAGAACAGCGAGAATCACAAAGAGAATGGATTCTGGAGTACGATGATCGTCGAATCCATCGAGGATCACTTGATCGTCGCTGGAAACAGAGAGAGGATGCAAGTGTACGAGTGGCTAGAGGTCATCTGCTCCCGACCTTGGATGGGAGCGTATCTTCGTAGGTGTTTCGAGGTTGATCAATGTTTCTGGAACTGCGGCCAGGTCATCTCATTGAGCCTCTAACCGGCAGAAGATGGGATCCTGAGCAGATCACTTACCAACTTTTCCAGCGAATCGCTTTCTATCAAAACCAGGGTATGTCTCGAAATGACCGGATATTTGTTCATCATGGAAATAAGCTGGAGTTTTTTGCTGACCTGCTGGCGGCATGGAGCCTGGGAGCGTGTGTCATTCCCATCGACCCTCGATTGACCCAATTTGAAGTTGAGACATTAGCAGCCGCCGCGACGCCACGTTTTTCTCTGTGGCACGGAGGTATTGACGAATCCATTGCCGCAACTTTGGCAGGTGATGTGAACGTTCTCGATACTTCGGATCTATTCAGCGAAAAGTCGGATGCGCCACCTCTTGTCCAATCGAATACCGGACTCTCGCTAGATGATGCTGCCCTGATATTGTTCACATCGGGTACGACCGGTCAACCAAAAGGGGTTGTGCATACGCATCGATCGCTCCGAGCCCGGTGGATATCCCTCAGGCAAAGCCTCGGGATCGAGAAATTCCGGCGCACACTCTGCCTGCTTCCGACTCACTTTGGCCACGGGCTTATTTGCAATTGCCTGTTTCCCTGGCTTTCCGGGCAGGATCTCTTTCTAGTGCCGCCGTTCAAGCCTGATACGGTCATGCGATTGGGTCATCTACTGGATCAGCATGAGATTTCCTTTATGTCTTCGGTTCCTTTGGTTTGGCGGCTGGCATTGAAAATGGCAAAACCACCGGAATCCGGAAAGTTAGAACGGGTCTTTTGCGGCTCAGCTCCGCTTTCGGCATACCTCTGGCGAGAGATACAAAAGTGGAGCGGGACACCGGAGGTGTTCAATTCCTATGGGATCACAGAGACCGGTAGTTGGGTGGCCGGCACGTCTATTGGAGATTTTGAGCCGCAAGATGGGCTAATCGGCGAGCCCTGGGGCGCAGTTGTGAAGATTCTAAAAAGTGCCGATACGGATAAGCCGATGAGCCTGCTGGAGGAATGTTCCCCTGGAGAATCCGGTTATGTGTGGCTTAACACTCCGGCATTAATGAAAGGATATTACGGAAGGGATGATCTGACTAGTCAGGTTGTCAAAGAGGGATGGTTCATGACAGGTGATATCGGCGTGGTAGACGATCGCGGTTATCTATACTTACGGGGCCGTGAGCGTGAAGAGATCAACAAAGGCGGGACGAAAGTGTATCCCGGGGACATTGATGCGGTGGTGGAGCGGTTCAGTGACGTAGCAGACGTGTGCTGCTTTGGCTACGATGATGATCCGTTTTATGGCCAAAATGTGGGCGTGGCAGTTGTTTTAAAGAAGAACAGCGATCGAGCCATTGCTGACCTCTATGGTTGGGCCAGGCAACACCTGGCGAAATACCAAATGCCAGTGCGCTGGTACATTGTCGATGAAATCCCGCGAACTTCGCGAGGAAAGATGAATCGCGCCAAAGTGTCCGAGACCTGTTCGAGCCTTCACCCTATTGATCTGAAGAGATTGTTGAAAAAACAATAGCTCGTCAGTTTTATGAAAGCTTTGGATATCGAGCTCGATGGTGAGCTGAATGAAGACACACCCCTCATCACATCCGACCTATTCGATTCTATATGAAATACCAGATCGTTCCATATTCTCCGGAGTTCAAAGGCCAGGTTCTCGAGGTTCAAAAACATTTGTGGGGGCCGGATCCCGTCCAAAATGCTGAGTACTTCGATTGGAAATATATTCGGAATCCCAATCAGGATTCACCATTTGTACATTTAGCTCTATGTGATGGCAAAGTAGTTGGCATGAGAGGCCTGATGCAGGCTAAATGGCAAGTCGGGTATCCTCCTCAGACATTCATACTACCGGTTGCAGGAGATTTGGTGATTGCCCCCGAACACCGCAACCAGGGCCTCTTCTCAAAGATCATGCAATCGGCGTTGAACGATCTGGCCGACAAGGAAGTTCCCTATGTTTTTAATTTCAGAGCGGGGAAAGTTACAAAGCTTGGCTCGTTGGCAATGGGCTGGCGGAGCACCCCTTCTTTGAAAATGCTGTCTCGCCCAAATCACATGCGAAGAATTGGCAGAAGGCTGTCGGTTTTCTCCTCGGCCAGACGACCAGACCCTTTCTATTCCTTCGACAAGAATGGTTCGCCCAGCCCGCGGAATACAGGTTCATCGGTGGTCTTTGAGAAAGCACCGCGGCCCAAGGCCATGGCAGATCTCATCAAAGAAAATGGTTATGACGGCCGTATTCGGCAGGTTCGAGATGAACCGTACTTTGCCTGGCGTTTCAACAATCCACGTTCGGAATATCGGTTTATATTTTGGGAAGACACCGGAGTAAGAGGGTATCTTGTCTTGCAGTTTGACCGCCGCAAGAAAAGAGACCTGATAGGCCTGGTCGATTGGGAAGCTACCCATATTCAAGTGAAGGTAGCCATGCTGCATGCTGCCCTGAAATACGGTAAGTTTGAGAGCATTTCTCTCTGGTCTGCGACGCTGTCTCAGAAAGAAAAGAAAATCCTTTGTGATGCCGGATTTAAGCCCCTTAAAGAAGAAAAAGGCGTAGCCAAGAACTACCCCTCTATCCTGGTATTTTCTGTTTGGAATGGATCGGTGGAGGGAAACTTCATGATCAATCGAAAAAACCTGTTGCATTTGTCTAACTGGGATTTGTGAATGACTGATTCGGATGGAATCTGAACCAAGCCATGAGCAGGAATCAAATGCTTCCAGATTTTCTCTGCATAGGGGCCAAACGGGCGGGTACAAGCTGGCTCTGTTTCAACCTGAGAAAGCATCCTCAAACCTCCCTTCCTCCCATCAAGGAGATCCGCTACCTGAACGACTCCGTATACTGGCCCAATATTCTTAAGCTCCTGACCAACCGCACCAGCAGCCTCCAGATCCGGCGCATCCTGAGACGGCAGCTACTGAACCCAAAGGCCTGGAGAAAGCATCGGGAGCTCAAGGTCTATCTGCGCTTCTTGTTCATGCCTCGCAACGATCGCTGGTATCAATCCATGTTCCCCAGGGGTCCAGCCCAGATTGCAGGGGATGTTACTCCTGGATACGACTTATTGAAGTCGGGACGGGTGGCCCGAGTGAAGGCACTGCTGCCGGCTGCGAAGATCGTTTATCTGGTGAGAAATCCTATCGATCGCGTCTGGTCAGACGCTGCGGAAACACTGACAAGGAGAACGCGCAGGCCATTTGAGAAGGTACCCCAAGTGGAATTGATGCGGTTCCTGGAAAGCGAAGCTGTGCATCGGCGCTCAGACTATGTCTCACCCTTGGAGAGATGGGGCCGTTTCTACGATGAATCAAAGATCTTCGTCGGCTTCTACGACCATCTGGCAGAGAACCCTGCGGATTTCTTCCGCTCGGTTCTCCGGTTTCTTGGCCTGGATGACAGCGACCGCGTCTTACCGAAAAGGGTTGCCAGAAAAGTCAACCCTCGAGACTACCAGGAGATCCCGGACGACATTGCCAGGGTTCTGGCAAAACGCCACGCCAGCCAGATAGAAGCCATGCATCTCCGCTTTGCAAATCGGTACACTGAACAGTGGCTGGCAGCCGCTCAATGGTCTCTCCGCCCTCGATGAACCTGTTAGCCCGGATTATGCAAGAACCGTAGTCCGGAGTTGAAAAACGACTCGAGAAGTGGCTCAACTCGAAAGCGGACAGGTGTGACAGGCGGATTTGCGAAGAATATCGGTTGGCGAGGCGTTTGAAGTGGTTGGGGAGTGAATTTCAGACAGATCTGGGCCTGGGTGAGTATCGGAAGCGGTTTTTCGGGGAGCTGGGAGCTAGCTGGAGTTGAGACGACTCAAGACGAGGTGGAAGAGGGGTTGTTCGGGAAAGGCTGAGGAAAGATGGACCCAGATGCGTCGAGTGGTTTGTCGGATGCGGGCCCCGATCTTGAGGACACGACGACGTAAGGTTTCGATTTCGAGCTTGTGCCAGGGGGTCCCGTGCAGATAGTCGCGCAGGCGCACGAACATCTGGTAAGCCAGGGCATGCAGAAGGAGTCGAAACTGATTGGCCAGGAATCGATGACAGCTGAGTCGGTCCATGCTCAGATGATTCTTGAAGGCCTTGATGAAGTTTTCGGTCTGTCCTCGGTTTGTGTAGTGGTCATAAAGTGATTGGGAGCAGAGATCGTCCCGGTTGGTGACCACAAAGCGACGATTGATCCCGCGCTGATCGACCTCCACTTTGACGATGACGCGACGAGATCGATCCCAGCTGTTGGCTCGATAAAGAAACTCGTCAAACTGACGCTGTTTTTCCTCCAGCTCAAGGAACCTTTCCCGAGTCGAATCCAGCAGGGGCTCGACCACTCGCTGCAGGCGAGGGTTTCGACTTAACCCAATGACATACTGGAGTTGATTCTCTTCAGCCTCACAGAACTCGTAGAGCCGCGGCGTGGCAAAGCCGCTGTCGGCCCGAATCTCAATCTCGACATCCGTCCCCACTCCTTGTCGGATGGCCTCCACGACTCGCTTCAGAATGGGCACGATGTGAGAGGCAGCCCCCTTGTTGCCAGGTCTCAACACGACACACACCAGGTCGCCCGTGTCGGCATCGAAGATCAGCAAAGGATGCAGAATGTGGTTTCGGTAATACCCATGGTAGAAGGAGAACTCCTGCTGACCGTGAGTGTGGTCGTCGGTACTGTCCAGATCCAGGATGATCTTGGCGGGACGTCTCTTCTTCAGGGAGCGCACATAACGGCCTAGCAGCCACTGGCTCAAACGCATCAGATCCTTCCTGGTGACGGAGTTCTCCAAGCGGGAGAAAGTCGGCTGCGTGGCCAAATCCGGATCGCTCTCCGGCAACTGATCACAGACGGTTTTGAGCATCGGATCCGAGCGCAGCGTATCGGCGCATCTCCGCTTTGCAAATCGGTACACTGAACAGTGGCTGGCAGCCGCTCAACGGTCTCTCCGCCCTCGATGAACCTGTTAGAGGAGAAACTGTTGTCATTCTCCATCAATACGGTACGGTTTGTGAAGAGTCCCCCATCTGGGGCGGGATGACTTGAATGGCTGTCTATGGGGATCAATTTCCCCAGAAATGTTGCTTTGATTGGCCTTCTTTTGCTGGCCTCACCTTTCTGGCCGTTTGCGGGAGGATGGAGAGAGGCGGTGGCGCAACTGCCGCTATTCAGCCCCTTCGGCAGGAGCTGGCGGAGCCGGTAAGACCGGATCTCTTCTCCTACTGACCATGGGCAAGAACGACTTCCGAGGCTACCTCGTCCAGAGTTTTGAAACTTCCCAGCTCTCTGATCCTGGCCAGGAAAGCTCTGTAATGGGGCAGCCACAAGTGGGCGTAGCAATCGTGCAGAGCGAGGGCGACAAAGTCATTTTTCTCGAGGTCATCCAACGCCTGACGCTCCCATTCCCGGTAGGAGAGTCTTCTCTCATAAAGGGGGAAATCATCAAATAGAACTGGAATCCAAACGATTCGATCCCGCATGACTGGATTCTTCAGGCCCAGGGAAGAAACCGAACTGGAGATCCACTCAAAGTTGTGGAAACAGAGCTGGGCAGGAGTAAGCTCCGAGGTCAGTTTCGATCTGGGCACACGGTAGCCCTTGATCCGGTAATCAATCTTTCGGCAGGCCGATAGCTGTTGTTCATTCTGAAGGTCGTGGTCGAAAGAGTGAAAGCAACACAGAAGCCATCCTGTTCGAGACTGGCCCGCACGTTCGGGAGAATGCGTCCCACTACGTTATAAGTAGCAGGAAGGCCATAGTCCGTCTCGATACCCCGCATCTCTTTGAGACTGGCGAATCCTTTTCTTTCGGCCCTATCGACGAGATCGGAGTCAATGCCAATATGGCCCAGTCCCCTTTCGATATCGTGGCAGAGACAAATCGTTTTTCTTCGTCGGTTGGTTTGACTACCTTTTTCAGACATCACAATCCGGTTCCGGTTCTGGCCGACGTCGATCCGCCACCAGGAACCCTTTTTTTCCACCTTGAAAGAGCGGCCGACGTTTCTGTCGTAAATCCTTTGAAACAGTTCAAGATTTACAGTCCGCCTGCGATCGGTGTTCTGCATGGCAAGCTCTGACGTGGGAGTGTAGATATGCCTGAGGCCTTTTTCGTGGGCAAAGTTTGCGATGCTATTGAGCAGCATGTAATGCCATCCTTTGAACCGGTTTTCTATTCCGGTCTTGTGCTCGCGGCGCCTCGAAATCCGCTGAATCAGATCGGATATGTGAACAGTGGTGTAGAGAGCCTTCCCCCGGAGGTAAAGGTTCGCGGTGGCCACCTGCCCGGGCTTACCAAACTGCTGGCGATGCCAGACGACGTCGTCGTCAAAAAAGAGATCGTCGGGAAATTCCTCAAGCACGGGGGGTAAGGCATAGAGAACGATTTCCCAGCAGGTGTTCACGTCCCGAAGTCCAAACATGCGCTGTCCCAGCTTGAACGCGTCCGGGCCGCACTTGGGCAAATAGTAAAATCGGTGAGGGAAGAAGTTTCGGGAAGGGAGCCCCCTGGCCAGGGCCGCCTCGCGGTGGTGCTCAGTGATCTCCCGGTAGTAGGAGTGTGTCGGATACAATTGGGTCACGAACGGCTGTCGAAGCCCGCGCATCACCTCTTGTAGCCGCCTTGTGAGCGAAAGCTTCATAAAGAAACCGGCGAAGGGACTGGCAAACAGAATATGCTCATCGCACTGTTTTTACAGGACCCGGTCACCCGCAATCAAGTTGAGCTACTGCCGGCGAGAGGGGCTGGCCTCCCGCTAAAGCGTCCTGCTCGATTCCGCCAGTAAGGAATTGTAAGGTAGAAAAATGAACCGAAGAATCCTGCTGGGGTCGTACGAGTTTCCGGCTTACGGAGGCGCCAGTACTTCAGGTTATCGACTCTTCAAGAGTTTCCAGGAAAAGTCGATTGACGCCACCTACGTCAGTCTGGTTACACGCGAAGATGCGGCTTACTTTCGATGTTTTCTGGGCCCTGAAGCAGAGAATCCCGATGGGCTCAGGAACGTGCACACGGTAGTACTGGAACGACAGCACTTTTGGGAACCACCCCCGCAGCTCACAGAACTGATCGAAGTGATTCGACCTGACGTGCTGGTCGGAAAAGGTTATATTGCAGCACTTTTGATGAAGAAGGCGAGTCGGATCCACCCCACTATCTTTCTCACCTCCGGATCCTGGCAGGTCAAGAACCTGATCGCCACCAGCCAGTTCAGCGATTTTCTCTCCCTCAAGAGCTACATCGAGCGGCGGCCAGAAAGATCGCCGCGGGCCTACGGACCGGAAAGAGAAGCCGCGCAGCTGGCTGACCTGATCGTAACGCATTCGGAAAGTGTCCAGTTTCTGTATGAACATTTCTATCCTTCTGAGGCGGGGAAGATCCACCCGAAGATAATCGAAATGATCGCTCTTACGTTCGCCGAAACCGATCAATATGCGGCGCTCAGGAGTCCTTTTGCGAGAAGAGACATCGATCTGCTCTGTGTGGCCAGCTCCTGGAACCGGCCCGAAAAGAATCTCCCCCTGGTGAAATCGCTGGCGGCTCGATGCTCCGGTTTGAACCTGCATGTCGTGGGAGAAGGGACCGGTTCCATCGCCAACGCCCGCTGCCACGGTCTGGTCGGCGAAAGAGAAGAATTGTTCACTCTGATGGGCAGAACAAAGACGTTTGTTTGTCCGTCGCTGTTCGATGCTTCCCCAGGCGTTCTTTTCGAAGCCTCAGGGATGGGCTGTAATCTCGTCGCTTCTATGAACTGCGGGAACTGGCACTTCTGCCACCCCGATCTTCTGGTCGATCCTTACACTGAGGATCAGTTCTTGAAAAGAATTCGTCTCTCGCAGCAAGGTGTGTTTCCCGACCGACAGAAGGAGTTTCGCCAACAGGATGGATTCACCGAGCTTCTTGAAGTCCTGTCGGTATTCTGAGAATCGATGAGCGATACTACAGCCGTTCTTCTAACCACCGGCGAAAGCTACACCCAGCGGGCACTGGAGAGTATAAAGCGCCAAACTCTGCTGCCCTGTGAGATCGTGGTGGTCAGAGACGTTCAGCCTTTTCACAAAGCGCTCAACCAGGGCGCTTCTCGGGTCTGCTCCAGATTCCTCCTTCAAGTCGACGCCGACATGATCCTGGACCCGGATTGTCTCGAATCTCTCAGAAGATGTATGGCTGACGGCATCGGCCTGGTCGTCGGACTTGTCAGGGACGTCCTGGTTGGACCTACCTCTGGAGTCAAGCTCTATCGAACAGACTGTCTCCGGCAGATCCCCTTCCAAGATTCTATCTCTCCCGACACCGATTTTATCGAGGAGATCTTTCTGGCTGGTTGGAAAACAATTTTTGCACTGCAAAGCACCGGCCTTTCTGTCCGGAACGCTTTTGCCGAACATTCCCCCGATTACACTCCGCAGTACACTTTTCAAAAGTATCTGCGCTTAGGTCGCCGTTGTGTTTACCGTAATCGGGTCAAAGGATTTCTCTGGCAGCTTCGACAGCTACAGCGAACCAGCCACCCGGCCGCGTTTTGGGCTCTAGTCGGACTTTCCCACGGCGTTTTTCTATCCGATGACAAGGACACGACGGCACTGCGGTGGGGTAGGGCGGCGGAGTTTGAGTTCCTCCAAGGATTTTCAACCCGAGCAGGAGACGATTCAAACACCCTCAGAGTTCTCGCCGGTCTTCTCTCCCTCAGCTCTCGCCGGATCTTCCATCGGAGTTACAGGCTGGGTGTCGTATTCCGTCGTCAGGGCTGTTGGAAAGGATTTCGGCGCGCCCTGACTGTGCTGGCGAGAGTTAAGCTCCATCCATATGCCTGGGTTGCTCTTACCGGACTTTGTCATGGGCTGTTTCAGGACGGCTACCGGGCCGAGGCGGCGGAGCGGTCGTACTCCATGCTTGGGGGTTTCCTGGACGAGTACAATCTGCGGAATCTTCTTGCATCACAGTACTTTGCTCTGAGGGGGAGAATAATCAGTGCCCTCCCGTTTTGAAAAGGAAGAGAGGATAGAGGGCAGGCTGGCGCTGGGTGCGGAAAAGGCGGCCGACAAAATGACTCGCGAGCAGCAGGTATCCGTGGTAGTTCCTGTCTTCAACGCCGAGGAAACTCTGGAGAGCTGTCTCAGGTCGCTGCTTTCCTTGACGTACCCCAGGGAGAGAATTGAGATTATTGCCATCAACAATAATTCGAGCGACGGTAGCGCTGGCATCCTCCAGCGTTACAGGAATTCTATTCGAGTCCTGGAGGAAACAACACAAGGGGCTGCGGCCGCTAGAAATCGAGGAGTACGCTCGGCGCGATTTGACCTGATTGCCTTTACCGATGCAGATTGCACGGTCGATCCCGAATGGCTAGGGCACCTGCTCGAACCTCTCCGAAGGGATCCTGGAATGGCCGCTGCCGGTGGCAGGATACTCTGTCGCCGCCCCGCCAATTCGGTTGAGAAGTTCGGTGAGGTCGTCCACGACCACGCCAGAGCCATCGGCACCTTTGTACCCCCTTACGTCATCACAATGAACATGGCTATCCGGCGTGCCGTGCTGCTTGACGTCGGATTGTTTGACGAAAGTTTCCTGCGGGGTCAAGACAGTGATCTTTCTTATCGGCTCTATCAGAAGAAGTACCGGCTGGAATACGCACCGTTTGCCCTCGTCTACCACCGTAACGAGTCGAACTTGATGGGCCTTTTCCTGGAAGGATTTGTACACGGAATGTGGGACGTAAAACTAAAGAAAAAGCACGCTGATTGGCTGTTCCCTTCGAGAGCCAGGATTCGCTACCGGGATTACCTGAATCTATTGAAGCTATTCCTGACCTTCTTGAGCCAGACGTTCTGCCGGCGTCGGATAGCCCTGCAGAAACTCTGTGAGTTTTGTTTCAGCCTGGGAAAGAAGGCCGGAATGATCGTCGGATCGGTTCGCTTTCGTGAACTTTGGATATAGGAGGGTGCCTTGCCAGAAGTGACAGTATCCATGCCGGCCCACAACTCGGGACAGTATATTTCTGCAGCCATTGAGAGCGTCCTGAGTCAAGAAGGCTTGGAACTCGAGCTTGTGGTAGTCGATGACGCTTCAACCGACGACACGGTTGAAATGGTAGCTGCTCTTAAAGACCCAAGGCTCCGTTTACTGAGGAGTCGGAAACGCCGGGGAATAGGTCACGCCCACAACCGAGTCACGCAGGAAACCGATTCGAAGTTCATTGTTCATGTAGATTCTGATGATTTAATCCTGCCAGGAGCCCTGAAGAGGATAGTTGATTTCATGAAACTGAACCCTGGTGTTGGGCAAGCTCACTGTTATGACGTCGATGTCGACGAGCAGGGTCAGTCCACCAGGGAAGCGTTTGTCCGCCGCCACAGAGAGTTTCACAGAAAAAGGCCCCCGGGTATGAACTATCGCAAAGCCCTGGTCGAACGTGGATGCGTGATCAACCACCTGAGAACTTATCGCAGGTCTGTGCTGGAAGAAATGGGAGGGTTCAACGAAAAACTAGAGCGCGGTGTCGACTACGAGATGGCCCTGCGAATCGTTGACAAATACGATATCGGCCTAGTTCCAGAGTTCCTCTATCTGCACAGACAACACTCCGGCAGCATTTCACTGCGAGGCCCCTTGTCCCAGCTAAGAGCCTCATTCCAACGCTACCTGATCTGCCGCCGGCTGGCTCATCAGGGAGTCTCTTACCTGAAGGATCGCAGATCACAGCTTCTGATGCTCTTCCTGGGTCGGCAGGTCCCGAGAAAGCTCCGATTCGTATCGATCCGGCGTTTGTGCAGACGATCAGCACAGGTGGTGGTCGGACATGGGCTCGATTTCTTACATCAAGTCTACTGGAGTGCCCAGCCTCATCTCAGCTGGTGGCCGGCCAGTTGGATTCTCTCAGAGGCCAAAACCCCAAAGCCAGGCCAAAGGAGAATTGCCTATTTCATCTGGGAGTTTCCAGTCCTGAGCCAAACCTTTATCCAGAGGGAAGTGCAAGCCCGGCAGCAGAAAGGCGTTCCCTTAGAAATCATTGCAGAGCATGCCACTGATGTGGATTTATTTGATCAGGATACTCGATCACTTGCAGAGCAGGTTCACTATATCGAGCCCGCTCACGGAAACCAGCTCAGGGGCTATGTTTTCCACTTCCTGGCCCGACACCCTTTCCGGCTGCTTAATCTCTTGATGTATGTCCTTTTTCACAGACATGGAGAACAGAAAAACATTCAAGAGGACCTGAAGGTGTTCGGCCTGGCTGTTTTCATGGCTGGCCTCATGACAGAAAGGGGACTGAATCACATCCATTCTCCATGGGCTAACCGGAGAGCCTTCGTTGCCCTGGTGACGGCTGCCCTGATTCGGGTTCCCTATACAGTCCATGCCCGAGCCTACGAGCTGTACCGAAGAGACGCCAGACATGCTCTGTCGGAGAAATTCGTCTCTGCCTCGGGCATCATTACCAACAGTCAATACAACAAAGAGGAGATCGCTCGCCACCTGCCCGGCGACCAGACCGAAAAGATAAAAGTTATCTATAACGGGATCGATCTCAGCTATTTTCAAAGAGGAGAAAAAAGGGCCCCCTCGTGCCAGGCGGTGAAAATCTTGTGCGTGGCAAGGATCACTGAGCAGAAAGGGCTCGAATACCTGCTTAGGGCCTGCAGCATTGTCAGGGAAACGGGTTACAGGGTTCAATGTGAGATTATTGGTGGTCCGGTCAGGCCCATGTATACCAACTATTGGCTGAGACTGAAACGACTGCACAAGTTGCTGGGACTTCAAGACCAGGTTTCGTTTCTTGGCGCGCAACCGTTCAGGCGAGTCATGGAGGCCTATCGAGGGGCAGATCTGGTAGTGCTGCCGTCGGTGGTTGGGCGCGATGGAAGTCGCGATGTCACTCCGAATGTACTCCTGGAAGCGATGGCCATGCAGGTGCCGGTCGTGTCGACCCACGTCAGCGGTATTCCCGAAATCATCGAGGACCAGGTGAGCGGACTGCTCGTGGCGCCCCGTGACGAGGTAGCGCTGGCGAGAAAGATGATCCAGATTATCGAAGATGGTGAACTGCGGGAGAGGCTCAAGAAAGGAGCTCGAGAAAGAATAGAAGCCCGCTTCGATATGGAGAAGAATATCCTTCAGTTCATGGAATTCTTCACACACCTGTGACAGGGCAGCGACCCTTCCTCGGCTAAACTCCAGGCGGAGAATGCGCACGAAAACGCCATGAATAGACGATCCCACAGGCAAGGATCTCGAGTCAGCGACGAGCAGCGGTTTTCTGATCCTGAGCGGTCTATCGCCGATCAAACCAGTCCCCTGCTGGCCAACCTGAGATGGGCCCTCAGGCTTACCTGGGCCACCAATCGTCGGATGTTGGGAGGGGTCTTCGTAAGCGCGCTTCTGGGCGGACTGGTGCCGGCGGCTCTGGCATTGGTTGCAAAAGGGCTGATCGACGCGGTCATGCTGGAAATCAACTCGACGTTGCCAAGAATCGAGCCAATCCTACCCTGGATTGCTGCGGGGCTGATCCTGACACTTGTGGAAGGAGCCATTCGCCTTTCAAGACCGTTCCTGTTGCGGCGCCTCGAGGATGATCTCAATATCGAGATCAACACCCGCATCTTGAACCACACCGCAGAGCTGGATGTCGCTTACTTCGAAGATCCCGGCTCACAGGATGTCCTCCAGCGAGCGAAACAGAACACGGCGCCCCATTTCACCAGGTTTTTGGCCAACACGTTCGACTCTGCAACCTCTTTCATACAGGTGATTTCGCTGGGAGCAGTCCTGGTCGTCATCGAGCCTTTGATCGTCGTGGTGGTGCTGCCCCTGGCGCTGCCCTACCTGCGTTTCAAATGGAAGCATGCAAGACGGCTGTACGCGACTCAGTACGCCCGAGCCAAGAAACGTCGTTGGACTGCCTACTATGTCTCACTGCTCACCACGCGCCGTTCGGTGCCCGAAATCAGGATCCTTCGACTTGCTCCGCTTTTGGTTGCCAAGTTCCGGTCCCTGATGAAGGAATTCCGGGACGAGGACCGGAACGTTCACTTTCGAGGGCTCAAGGGAGGTCTTATTTTCGCAACCCTCTCCGGTATTCTCTTCTACCTGCTACTGGTCAGGGTTATTGTCCGGGCCTTGGAGGGCGCCGCAACCCTGGGAGATCTTGCCATATTCGCGGGCGCAACTCTGCGGCTTCGAAACGGCCTTGACCGCGGGATCGTTGCCTTGAGTGGAGCTCTGGAGGGCACCCTTTTTATCTCAAATCTAAAAACTTTCCTGGATGAAAAACCGCATATTCACGCCGCCAGGGGGAAGTTGCCTGCGTCCTGCAGGGGAGAGGTCAGCCTGGAAAATGTTCACTTCACATATCCGGGTTCCGCGACACCCGCCGTGGAGGAGATCTCCTTCAAGATTGAGGCCGGTGAGACTCTGGTCCTGGTCGGCGAGAACGGTTCCGGCAAGACGACGCTGGCCAAATTGATTGCCCGCCTGTACGATCCAACTCTGGGCAGGGTGATGCTGGATGGTCATGACCTCCGCGACCTCGATATCGAGTATCTTCACAGTCAGATTGCCTTTGTCTTCGAAAACTTTGGCCGTTACGAAGCGACAGCCGGCAACAACATCGCCTACGGTGACTGGCAACGCATGCTCAGTGACGCGGCACGAATTGAGGAAACCGCCCGGCTGAAAGAAGCGACGGGGATCCACGATCTCATTACGGCGCTTCCAGATGGCTACGACACATTGCTGGGCCGAAAGTTTGGCCACCATGACCTCTCGGCTGGCCAATGGCAAAAGATGGCTGCCGCTCGAGCTTTCGCCAGGTCGGCGTCGCTGTTGATTCTGGACGAGCCGACTTCGAACCTGGATGCCAGGTCGGAATACAAGCTCTTCGAGTGGTTCCGGGAGCTTGCACATGCACGGACGACACTCTTGATCTCCCACCGTTTTTCCACTGTCAGACTGGCCGACAGGATCATGGTAATGAAGTCAGGACGGATCATCGAGAAGGGCACTCATCAAGAACTAATGAGCCAGGCAGGTCACTACTGTACTGTCCGGGAAGTTCGCGTCGTTAATTCGGGATGGATTTTCGTCGTCAGTAAGGCGCGTGACGCAGCAATGCCGGGAGTATTTCGAGGTAGCGCAACAAAGCTGTCGGCGAAAAGACGCCCGAAGTAGCGGCGTGAACTTCGAGAAGGGCACTCCGGACAGTGCACTACGCAGAACTTTACATGCTGCACTACTCCAGGCTGCAAGACCCTCGGACCGAATAATCGCACTCCTGAAACGACGGCTCTTTAGACCCTCTCCGGTGCCGAAGGCTCATACCCGGTCGCCATCACTGGATCAAAAGGCCTCTTGGAAATTCCCGATAGGTGGAAAAGCAACCCCCGGTCGACTGCAGTTTGGCAGCCTGCTTTATCAGTTTCCGCTTGAATCTTTTCCGATTCTCCCGAGCTTGGTGCTCGCCCATGGCCCTCCAGCTGAACTGGTGAGGGACTACCTCCCAGTCGTGAAGTGAAAGAGTCCGCCTAAAGGGGAAATAGGCCATGCCATCCAACTCTCTCGGATGCTCCGTTATCGGGGCCAGAAAAGAGGTCTCGAATCGAGCAACTTTCTTCCCGTATCTTTCTGGCCTGACGGAGGCGTCGGATTCAATGCCGAGGACTTTCAACTTGTCAAAAACTCGATAGTCAGGGATGAAGAACCAGCCAAATCGAAAAGAGCGGATATCGAAGCAAGGGTACCGCTTCTGCAACTCGCTGTTACAAGCTTCCAGATCGGATAACAGACTCGAGATACGTTCGGGGTGGCTCAGTTCCGGGTGATGTACGTAGTGAAAGGCGTGGTAATGCCAGCCAATCTCGTCGCCTCTTTCCATCATTTCCAGGAGCTGCGTCCGGGCCAATTCGAAACCGTCAAAAAGCTTCTTGGGAGAGGACCTGAAGTATTCAGGGGGCCGGTTGCTGACGTATTCGTCCCAGGATCTCTGAAATCTGACCAACCAGATGATCGGAATTTTGGTTTCCAGCTCTCGCTCCACTTCGTCGCGAAGGCTCGAGATGACCTTGACCCCTTCGGCAACAACAGGCGACTCGGCATCCACGGTCAGAAAGTGCCGCTGAGCCTGAGCCTTTACGAGGCTTCTGTAAAGACGGGGAATCTCGTGCCATCGCATGAATTGTGACGGATACTTCAATACATACGATTCCACCAGATGCGCGTATTTTCTCAGAGCGAATTGGAGATCTTCGTCAGTTCTTCCTTCTCGCCTGACATCGATTGGCTTCTCGATTTTTAAGCGATCCGACCCGTCCGAGTGTCGATAGCAGAAAAACGGGATCAAGGCAGCTCCAGTAGTTCGAGCCAGGCTGGCCACGCCGGTCGGAAACATCTTTTTCGCCGGCGCCCCCAGAAACTCCACCGGAAGGTACCTGCTCGCACCTCCCGCCATTCCAGGCATGTACACCACGCGATTCTGCTTCAGCCGCTGAATGATGGGTCTGAGATAGGCAAGCGAGCGATTATCGATCTCCAGAATGTCTGAAAAAAGTCTTGATTCCCATTTTCTGTGCAGCTTTCTGATCACCTTCCGACCCAGCCAGCTTGATGAACCACCATGCCCTCGGCCGTGGACCTGGGAGACCGGGTAACCTTCTTCGGCAAGCACCAGCGAGCCCATCAGCCGCTTGCCGAACGGGGACTGGATGAGCACAACACCCTTGCCGCAGCCCAGAGCTTCATTGAGATGTTCCCTGCCTTCGATGAGGACCTGGCTGCAGACCGCCTTTCGTTCCGATCTGAATCGGACCATCGTTCGAAGCCAGACAATCTCCATGTTCACCAGGCCGCCCTGGTAACGGGATATTAAAATCTCTTCTCGTTGTTGTGGGCTCCTTTCGGGAGCCAGTACCAGTGACAAGCCCTGAGCTGTCAGCCTGCGTTGCTGGTTCCTGGCGTAACGGGTTCTCAATTTCAGGAACTTGATGCACTTTTTCTCTAATCTGCCCGGTGAGACCGAAGACCTGGCTGAGCTGAGGGCCAACAGTAAGAACTGCAGCAGGTCGGCGAGATTGATCAGGTTCATGGCAGGGGACTCTCGAGCTTCTGGGCCACACACCTTGAAAGGGTCCGGATGGTTCCAAATAGCCCCCTGTCGAGATCCTTGTCATCGATGACAATGTTGAATTCTTCTTCTATCGCCAGCACCAGCGTTAAAGCTTCCACTGAGTCCAATCCAACTCCCTGGCCAAGGATCGGAGTGTCAGCAGCAAAACTTTCGATCGATTGGTCGACTTCCAGACGCAGATCCGTAATCAAGGCACTGATTCGCTTCTCGATTTCCAAGACCTTCTCAGTCATGGGAAACCCCTACAGAATTGTCCGACAATTCAGATTCACTGTTTCCGCTGCAACCGGTACGATCGTGTGTGATTCAACCGTGGGAGCGTCCCCGCCTCCGCGATCGGCCGGCACCTGCCAGTCTCCCGGCGTACCAGAATGGTGCGCCCAGGATGAGCACGGCCAGGAGATGAGCAGCGGCGCCAACTGCAAGCCCCTCCTCCCGACACGTCCTCCACCAAATAGTTGCTCGCTCCCGGGTACCGATCGATCTGGCTGCAACCACCCGGCTGTAGCTTTGAAAGCTTCCTCCGTAGATGAACATCTTTTTAAAGTAGAGCCTTGGAGATCTCAACTCGCGATGCTCCACCCGCATTCCCTCTGCATACCTCACCACACCCGGTCCCAGGGCGTCGACAACCTTTCGGACAAAGACGGTATCAGCACCCCGTGGGTGGTCAACAAAGGGCCCGAACCGGTCAAGCGTCTTCAGTCGGACTGCCATGTTGTTGGTATGAGCACAGTAGGATAACGGGTCGTCCCCGGAGAGAATGTAGCGATTCTTATGGTGCTCGTAGAGGGCCAGCAAAGACATTCCCGATGACCCGGACGGGCAGTCGACGCGGCCGATCACAACCTGCGTTTTCTCGTCCGACAGCAATTGACAGATCTGAGAAAGCCAGTCTGATCTGGGCACGCAGTCAGGATCTGTGAAGGCAATGAATTCACCCCGTGTCACTTTCAATCCGCAGTTGCGGGCCGCATAGGCTCCCTGTTTTCTTTCCCGCAACAAGCGCATGTTTGGTCCGGAATCTAGAATCATTTCCGTCGATCGGTCTTGCGAGTTGTTGTCAACGAAAAGCACTTCAAACTCCTCAGCGGGAAGATCCTGGTGCTGAAAGGACTCTATGCATCTCTCGAGGTAGCGTTTCTGCGTTGAAAACGGGAATAATGATCGAAACTCGCATCGGAAGTCCCAAAACCGCTTTATTCAGACTTTCCACCTGTCGGCTAAAGCGGTCCATTGAGCCGGCACCCAACGTTCTCCGTCTTCCGATCTACAAGTCTTACTTCCTGCGAACCAACGTATACACCACCAAGACGGCCACAACGAGAAGCACCAGCACGAACCTCGCGCCAATGTAACCGAAGGACTCCATGAAGAGCCCAACTTCACGCACCAACGAGCTCAATCCCTCCATAAGATCTCAGTTCGCATTATCCTGCAACCTTTGCACCCTATGTGCACCCGGATTCCAGCGTGGCAGGGCTCCATTCTGGCACTCTTCAGCCCGCTCACGAGAGATCTAGTGTACTGTCCGGGAAGTTCACGGTGTTAATTCGGGATGGATTTTTGTCGTCAGGGAGGCGCGCGACG
>CBDBGQ010000015.1:0-51589 GCA_965205345.1 Acidobacteriota bacterium
GGTAGGTCAGGTGCAGAGCTACAACCAGAGCTATACCAACCCGGTGGTACTGGGTCAGGTGATGACTGAGAACGATCCGGACTTCTCGGTGTTCTGGGATCAGGGTTCGGAGCTCACCGATCCACCGGCAGCAGCGCTTACGACAGGCAAGACGGTGGCCGAGGACTCCGACGTGGTGCGCTTGGACGAGACAGTAGGATTCATTGTGTTCGAAGCGGCCCACGGGACGATCGGGGGGGTGGAGTTCGAAGCGGCGCTGGGAGCTGATATCGTTGAGAGTGTCACCAATTCCCCGCCCTACACCTACACCTTCAACACCCCCTTTGCCGGCTCGCCATCGATTGCGCTCCTGACGATGGCGGGCGTCGACGGCGCCAACGGTGCCTGGGCCCAGGTTCACGGAGCGACGCTGGCCAACACGACCAGCCTCTTCCTCTCGGTCGACGAGGATCAGATCGCTGATACGGAGCGGGCCCACGCCGCTGAGCAGGTCGGCTACCTTGTATTCCAGGCCGCCGGGTCGTTCATGTACTTACCTTAGTAGTGGACCGCGCCATCAGTTCTGAACCCTGCGGCGCCCGTAACCCGACGGGCGCCGCAGGGCTTGCGCCCGCGGGCTGTGTTTCTCGTCGTCAAATCCCCCCTCGCCTCTTGCTTCCCTCTCCCATATCCTAAGAGAAGTCTGCAAGACATTGCTGACAATACAAGGAGGACCCTCCGTGGTCCGATCGGATGCGGCACTCGCTATCGCTCGTGTCGTTCCACGTCCCACATTCCACGTTCCACGTACTTTGAGACCTCAACCTTCAACCACGTGATACCTTTTTGAGTATGGTCCGGATACAATCACTCGAACCACAGCCAGTAGAAATGAGGAATGAGCATGGTGTTGAGCCGAAAAGTGGCCTTGTCGATATGGAAATCAACAATGGCAGCCCTGCTGACGATGGCGTGCGTCACTACTCTGGTGATCCCGGCCCACCCCACGCCCGAGATGGACGGGGTTCGCCTGGCCCTGCACATTTGGGCCAACGGTCTGCTCAACGGTGACGATGACGCCATCGCCTCCGTTGTCCATGACGATCTGACCACCAGTGAAGGGGAAAACCGGGACGAGTATCTAAAAACTGCCTGGGGAAGGATCCGGGAGATCGACGTGACCCAGGTGTTGCTCCAGTATGCCTAGTACGAGTCTGTCGGAAATGGCATCCGGGTTGGGCCGGTGGTAGTGCTCCAGGAACGTGACCTCATCAAGACCAGCCTGGTCCTGACCTTCCGCCAGACCGGCGACAAGTGGAAGATCATTCAGATTTCGACTGAGGTGGAGCCACCCGCTGAATTGTCCAACCTTGATCTGCCCGAGCATTACCAACTCCATCCGGTTCGAGTTCGCCTGCTGGATGAAAATGGCGATGCCACGTCGGCACGAGTTCATGTCCGGGACGCCCGGGGAAGATACTGGCCTCCCGATGGCCACCAGAAAAACATTCCGATCGGATGGCGAGAGGATGTGGGTGGAGATGTTCTGATCGACGGAAAAACATACGCCTACGTGACCCCTGACTTCACCGTCCGAGTTCCGTCCGGTCATTACACGATCGAGGGACTGCGGGGAATCGAGTATGAACCCGTCGTTTCCGGATTTGAGGTGGCCTCTTCCCGGACCCCACAGGTCGAGCTCCGGTTCCGGCGCTGGTCCCACATCGAAAAGGACGGCTGGTATTCGGGCGACACCCATGTTCACTTCCTGGACGTGGGAACGGCAGTCCTGGAAGCCAAGGCGGAAGACCTCCACATCGTCAACATTCTGGCCACCAAATGGGGGGAGTTGATCACCGACGTGATGCAGTTCACAGGTGGACCCGATCCCGTTTCCGATGCCCAGACCATCGTCTACGTGAACGAAGAGAGCCGCCACGGGTTTCTGGGCCACACCGTACTGCTCAATCTCAAAGAACTGATCTACCCCCTGGGCTGGGGCTCGATTGAAGAGGAAGGCGTACCCGGTGGAATTGACTATCCTCCCATGGCCCGGCAAGCCGACGCCGCGCATGCTCAGGGAGGGTTTGTGAGCTGGGCTCATTTCCCCAATCCGAAGGGAGAAGTGGCCATCGACATTGCTCTTGGCAAAATCGATTCCGTCGATCTCATGACCTGGGGGAATGCCTTTCGTCAGGATGACGTTCGTCCGCCTGCCTCCCAGACCTGGTACCGGTTTCTGAACTGTGGCTTCAAGATCCCGGCCACCGGCGGAACGGACAAGATGTGGAACAACCAGGTTGTTGGCATTCCTCGAACCTACGTGAACATTGAAGGAGGGCTTTCTTATCGGGGCTGGCTGGACAGCATCCGGGCGGGAAGGACGTTTGTCACCACCGGGCCCGTGATCTTCTTGACGGTCGATGGAAAAGCGCTTGGAGAAACCATCTCAGCCTCAAAAGGCCAGGACATGTCCGTGAAAGCGGAAGTCCGTTCACGCATTCCGGTGGAGAAACTCGAGATCGTCCAGGGGGGTGAGATCGTGGCGGTCAAAGAGAACCCGGATGGCAGCCCCAATCTGACCATGGAGACCACGCTGAGTGTGGACAAGAGTTCCTGGATCGCAGCCCGGGCCCACTCTGAGGAGATTCTTCCCTATCAGACTTCGTGGTATGTCGTGCGGGACGGGATCCCGCTCATGGCCCACACCAGCCCCGTTTATGTGGAGGTGGACGGCCAGCCCACGAGGTCGTCCGAAGATGCCGCTTTCTTCATCGGGTGGATCGATGAGAGCCTGGAATGGGTCCGGAATGAGGCCAAGATTCCCGACCCCGAACAGTGCCAGGAAATGATCGACCTGTTTGAGAAGGCGAGGAAGATCTATGCTGCTCAAATCGACTGACTTGTCTCCCCGAAGCTTTGGAGCGAAACTGAGCCTTACTTTTGACGCCAGATTCCCTTGCTTTCTTCTGCTGGTCGCAGTATTCGCAATGGACGTTGCCACTCCGGGCGGATCCTTCAGCCCGAGGCCAGTGCAGACCGCGGCAGCTCAGCTCGATCTGCAGGTCCGGGACGAGACGGGTCAACCCGTTTTCGCCCGGGTGCGTCTTTGGAGCGCCTCGGGAGAGGCACCGGTGATTGACGCGATCGAGCCCGCCGAGCCGGTAGCGATCCATCCCCGTCAGCTTGATCTGGGTATTGTTCTTCCCGAGCGAGGCCGGATTCAACTCTCCCCCGGGCTCCACACACTCCGTGTGGACAGGGGTACCGAATATCAGACGGTCGAGCTGCAATTCCAGGTCAAGGGGGGAGACCAGCTGCGGGAAACGGTCCGGTTGAACCGCTGGGTTCACATGAGCCGCCGCGGATGGTGGTCAGGTGACACCCACGTCCACCGCGTAGCGGAGGACATGGCGGCCATCATGAAAGCTTCCGACCTGCACCTGGCCCCCACCATAACCCGCTGGAACGATCGTTCCTCGCTCGAGCAGTGGCCGCAGGACCCGCTCTACGTCCTGCCCGAAGATCGAGTCTACTCGGTCAACAACTCCGAAGACGAGAGACAGTGGGGGGCCGCCCTCTTTTCCAACCTGGACGCTCCCGTTCAACTCTACGGGCGGCAGCAGCATCCCGACCACCCTGGCCCCGTAACCACCTGGCAGGACGCCCGGCGTCTCAACGGCCACGTCGATCTGGAGAAACTGATCTGGTGGGCGGCTCCCGTCATTGCGACCCTGATGCCTCCGGACAGTGTGGGGCTGGCGAACAACCACTTCATGGAGGAAGGGATGCTGGCCAGAGAGGCCTGGGGACGACCCCGGGATGGCGAGAAATACCCGGGACAAGCTGGTTTCACCCATTACATCATGGACCTCTACTACATCTATCTCTCTGCCGGGTTCCGACTGCCCGCTTCGGCCGGATCTGCCAACGGTGTTCTGCGCAATCCGATCGGGTACAACCGTTCTTACGTTTACCTGGGCAGTCGCTTCTCCTATGACTCGTGGTTCGAAGGACAGAGAGCGGGCCGCAATTTCGTGACCAATGGACCCATGCTGCTGGTTCGGGTCAATGATCGCCTTCCCGGCACGGTCCTTCCTTCCGACACGGAGGAGGCTGAACTCCAGATTGAGGCCCGCGCAGCACAAAATCTGCAGAAAATTGAAATCATAGTCGAGGGTGAGATTGTGAAGTCGTTCCAGCCGGGGGCCACAGCCTTCATGAGCACAGTCCGGGTGCCGGTCCGGGACGGCGGGTGGCTGGCGGTGCGTGCTTTCGAAGAGCACCCCAGGACGGTCCGCTTTGCCCACACCGGTCCTTTTTACATCGGGGAGAAACCGCGCCGGGATCCGGAGGCTGTGGCTTATTTAAGAGACTGGATCGAAGCCGGAATCGAGCGCCTCCAAGGGATTCCGGAGAAGCACCTGACCCCGGAGCAGAGAGAAGAGCTGATCGCCCACAGCCGGAAAGCCCTCCAACGCTGGCATCAGTAGGGGCCGGTCTGGAAAGAAAGGGGACAGTCTACTTTCTTTCCGGTGCTGGAAGCTTCAGGAGCACAAAGGTCAGCCACGCCGGAAAAAAGTAGACTGTCCCCTTTTTTCCTACGACCACATCTCAAAAACCGGGGGCAGAGTGCACTGTCTCTACAATTCCTCTATGATGATTCTTTCATTTATCAGAGGAGAAAAAGGTCATGCCCAACCCCTGGACCGGAAAGGGAAACCCGTACACTCGCGAAGAAGTTCGTGAACGGCTGCAGCAGACCCTGGATGGGGGCCAGATCATCCTCGGTGCTGGAGCCGGCACCGGAATCAGCGCCAAGTTCGTCGAGCGAGGCGGAGCGGACCTGATCATCATCTACAACTCCGGGAAGTTTCGCATGGCGGGGCATGGCTCCACCGCCGGACTCATGTCCTATGGAGACGCCAACAAGGTCGCCATGGAAATGGGCGAATTCGAAGTCCTGCCCGTAGTCGAAGAAATCCCGGTGATCTGCGGCGTGCACGGCTCCGATCCGCTGCGGCGGATGTGGCATTTCCTGCTCCAGGTCAAGGACATGGGTTTCTCGGGAGTGAACAACTTTCCCACCCACTGCGTGATCGACGGGTGGTTCCGTTCCATCCTGGAAGAGACAGGGATGAGCTTCAAGAAAGAGGTGGAGATGATCGAATTGGCTCGGCGCATGGATCTTTTCACCATCGTCTACGTGGCCCACCCAGATGAGAGTCGAATGATGGCGGATGTTGGAGCCGACTGCATCATTGCCCACGTGGGGACCACAACGGGCGGATCTATTGGTGCGGCGGACAATGTCTGCACGATGGAGGAAGCCGCCGACCGCACCCAGGAGTTGATCGAAGCGGCCCGGGCTTCGGGCCGGGATGACATCTTCTATCTAGCCCACGGGGGGCCCATCAGCCGTCCGGAAGATGTCCGCGAAATGGTCGCTCGTACGGATGTGGTGGGTTTTGTGGGGGCCTCCAGCCTGGAACGCCTGGCTGTCGAAGACTCGCTGACCAACCTGACCCGTGAATTCAAGAGCATTCCCCTGGCCTGAGTACTCACTTTCAGGAATACTAAGTCCTCGTGACGAAAACTATCGCCGTCCTGGGAACGCTCGACACCAAAGGGGAAGAACACGCTTTTCTGGCGGACGCCGTCCGCAAGACAAGAGAGGACACCGGGTTCTTCTTATCGACGTTGGAACCCTGAAGCCTCCTCGAGTCAAACCGGATATCACCCGCCACCAAGTAGCCGCAGCCGCGGGCATCGACCTGGACGAAGTCACGGCCCCCAAGAACCGCGGGGCTGCGGTTGCAGCCATGTCCAGGGCAGTCGCCGTTCTGCTGCCCGAGCTCCAGCAGGAGGGCCGCATCCACGGTGTCATTTCTATGGGAGGCGGAGGCGGTACCGCCATCGGAACCGCCGCCATGAAAGCTTTACCCCAGGGCTTTCCCAAGCTGATGGTGTCCACGCTGGCCGGTGGCGACATGGAATCGTACGTGGGACGGACGGACATTGTCATGTGCCCCAGCATCGTAGATATCGCCGGACTGAATCGAGTGTCGCGTGTGATCTTCACACGGGCCGCCGGGGCCATCTGCGGCATGGTGGAGACGGAATGACTGGGTTCTGGGTTCTGGGTTCTGGGTTCTGGAGTGGGGTTGCCCGGCGACCGGGGCAGAGGCTCCTTCTCCGGGCAGGTGTGATTCTCGCGTTGGCCGTAGCCCTCTTCTTTCCGGCTTGTGGAGATTCGGGTGGGGACGATCCGGAATCGCGAGAATCCCCGCTGACGGCAGAGCAGCAGCTTCACACATTCACCTTGCCCGAGGGATTCGAAATCGAACTGGTGGCGGCCGATCCGGACATGAAAAAGGTAGTCGACATCAGTTTCGACGAGGCCGGCAGAATGTGGGCCGTTACCGCGTCCGAGTACCCGCTGGACCAGAACGATGAGATTGAGGCGATCGAAACCAATAACTTGCCTGGCGGGCTGCAGCGGGCGGTTGCTCTGGCCCGGGAGCAGCGATTATTTTCGAGCGAGTTTGCACAGCGGTACCGGCGGGGAGGACGCGATCACGTCCTGGTGTTCGACACCCCCACGCAGCCCGGACGGCAGACTCCCCGGATCTTCGCCGACGGCATGTTTCTTCCTTTATCCGTGCTCCAGGTCCGCGACGGCGTGCTGGTTTGCCAGGGCCCCGACATCCTCCTGCTTCAGGATAGCAACGGCGACGGCCAGGCGGATCAGCGCAAGGTGGTTCTGACCGGCTTCGGGGTACAGGACTCTCACAACAACCAGCACCGTCTGACCCGAGGCCCGGGCGGATGGATCTACTTTGCACAAGGGGGATTTACATTTTCCAACGTTCAGACTCCGGAAGGATCTACGGTCCGTTTCGATGCCACCAAAGTGGCGAGGGCCCGGCAGGACGGAACTGAGTTTGAGATCTTCTCCACCGGGCTGCTCAACATCTGGGGCTTTGTAATCGACCGGTTGGGCGAACTGTGGATTTCGGAATCAAACGACGTCGGGTATCCCGTCGTGCCGGTTTCCAGGCACATGAGCTATCCCGGCATAGGGCGCCACCGCACCCGGCCCTACACACCCTGGCACCCGCCGACGGCCGACTTCAGAATCGGTGGCACCGGCCTTTCGGGACTGGCCGTCTCGGGAGACCCGGGTGCCTTCCCGGCTCCGTTCGATGGGGCGATGCTTCTGGCCAATCCGATCACACGGACCATCAATTCCGTGCGGGTTCACCGCGAAGGGGCGGACCTCCGGCTGGAAAAAGGTCCGAATCTGGTGGAATCCTCCGACCCCTGGTTTCGGCCGGTGGCACTCTATTTCGGGCCGGACGGGGCCCTCTATATTGTCGACTGGTACAACAAGATCATCAGCCACAACGAGGTCTCCCGAACCCACCCGGACCGCGACAAAGCCAGGAGCCGCATCTGGCGGGTGCGTCATCGCAGCATGCACCGATCCGAGATTCCCGACCTGACCAGGGTTGCAGACAGCGAGCTCCTGAACCATCTGAGAGCCGACATCACCTGGGAGGCGCGGGCAGCCTGGCACCAGATTGCCGATCGCAAGGTCGTCTCGCTCGCCCCTGACCTCGAGGAAATGCTGGCCGGGGCGGTAGTTCCCGTCCACCAGCGCCTTCTGGCGCTCTGGTCTCTGGAGGAACTGGGTAGGCTTGAAACGGCCCAACTCCAGCCACTGCTTTCCGAATCACACCGTGCCCTTCGGCGCGAGGCGGTTCGGGTTCTGGGCACGCTTGATCTGGGAACACGGCTTCCCCCACTGCTTCAGCCTCTGATGGGGGACCCAGACCCGGGGGTCCGCTCCCAGGTGATCCACGCCTTGGATGCGATTTCTCCTCCCGGTCCGCAGGTGATCGAGTTCCTCCTGCGCATGGTGAAGCCGCCGCTGGAGGAGAGCGGGTGGGTGAGAACTCTGGGAGTGCAGGCTCTCCGTGGCGCGTCCTATCGCCGAGCCTTTGAGAGAAGCCTGCTCCGGGCTGCCCTGGAAGAGGCCCCGGACTCTTTGAGAGTATTCCTGAATTCACCGCGGGGTCGGGTCCTGCCGCTGGAAAACCGCCTGCTGGGCCGCCTGGCGCTGGGCGATACGGACAGTGCGCTTCGATTGCTTGGGACTGTACCCAACCTGGGGCGCAATCTCTCCCTGGAAGAACTGATGCTGATCGTGAGTCAGGTTGAAAACTCATCGGTCAGGAAAGGATTCGCAAACCTGTTCAGGGATCCCAAGCAGGCCGAATCCATCCTCCACATTGTCTCGCTTTTTTCCGGGCGAGTCCCGAGCACGGTGAGGGAGAGCACTGCCTGGTCCTCGCTACTTGTCACTGCCCTTCGAGGTCTCCTGGCAAGATCGCGAACCTTCGAGAATGAGGAGCTTCTGCTCCGTCTGGTCTCTTCCTTTCGGCTCGAAGCTCTGGAAGACGAGATCCTGGCGATGCTGAGACGGGAGGGCCAGACTCCCGCGCGTCGCCTTTCAGCCCTGAGCACACTGCTGGAGATCGAATTCGAGCAGGTCGAAGTCTTCCAGGAACTGGCCGGTGACCGCCGGGGCGGGAGAGAGCTTCGGCGCACCGCCATCACCGCTCTGGCCTCAGCTGAGAGCGATCGGGCCATGCCTCTTCTGCTCCAGATCTGGGACGGGCTGGACGACCCCGAGAAGAAGCTCGCACTCACCAGCCTGACCA
Organism: Acidobacteriota bacterium; assembly: GCA_965205345.1. GTDB lineage: Bacteria > Acidobacteriota > UBA6911 > RPQK01 > CBDAPI01 > CBDAPI01. The sequence goes on from CBDBGQ010000015.1 coordinate 8,706, forward strand.
GTACCCCGGCCGGCTCTCGGGCGCTCCTGGCCGCCATCGAAGACAACGAGATCCACCCCATCGTCATCGACACCTTCTTTCTGGAACGAATCACTACCGTGCTGGGCCCTGACTACCCCGGACTCCAGCGCTTGCAGGGCCGGCTGGCCCAGTTCATGGAGGAGGTTCTGCAGTTGCCGAGCGGGAGGCCGGTGGCTTTTTCGGACACCAACATCGTTCTCGAGGGTCCCTTCACGGTAGAGAGCTGGATGAGACTGGAGGAGCCGATTCAGGCGGGAGACGGTCTGCTTGGAGATCACGTATCAGGCTCTTTCAACTTTCACGAGGGAGTTTTTCGCGTGACCCTGGGATCAGACGGTGGGGACCTGATCGTGGCCACCACCCCCACCCCTGCCAACCAGTGGTTTCATGTGGCTGTTACGCGTGACGAGGAGGGCCGCTTCAGAATCTACTTCGACGGTGCCTTGAATACTGAAGAGGGGCAGGCCTGGAAGGGTCGGTTCAAGGACCAGGACATTGGCCGCACCCAGTCCCTGATCTACTCCGGCTACCCGGGAACCTCGGGCATGTTCTCCGAGTTCCGCGTCTGGAACCTGGCTCGCAGCGCTGACGAGATCTGGGAGAATTACCAGCGTAGTTTCAAAGATTCTCCCCGCCCTCCCGGTCTGGTTCACTATTTCCACGGAGACTCCTGGGGACCACTGGCCCGGGGGGCGCAGGTGGTGGCGATCCAGGATTTCCCGCTGCTGCTCACCGAAAAGGAGGCGCTGGCCCGGATAGCCAGGTTTGAGGAAGTACAGGAACAGGCCGCCCGGCGGGGAGACCTGACGGACGGCAAGGCGGTTTTCAAGGAGAGATGCATGGTCTGCCACCAGGTGGGAGAGGAAGGCGAAAACATAGGACCTGTGCTTGACGGAGCCGCCGTGAAGGGCCTGGAAGCCCTGGTCCGATCGGTCCTGACCCCCAACGCGGGAGTGGAGCCCGGCTATCGCACCATGCGAGTGATCACCACAGATAACCAGATCATAGAGGGGTTTCTGGCAGAGGAAAGCGACCAGGCGATCACACTCCGTCAGCAACGTGTCGAGGATACGCGAGTCCCTCAGGAGAACATAAAGAGGGCCTACTACTTGAGCCTGTCGGTGATGCCGGAGGGTCTGCTCGACGATATGACACCCAGAGAGGTGTCTGACCTCTTCAACTACCTGCAAACCCTCAAATGAAGAATTGGAGCGACTTTCTATGGCCAAGGTAAAACATGTGGTTTTGTTGAACTTGAAACCTGACCTCCCACAATCCAGGATCGATGAGCTGTTCGCGGCGATTGCTGCTCTGCAGGATAAGATCCCTGGCATCCTGGAGTTCTCGGGAGGGCCCTACTCCAGTCCGGAAGGGATGAATCGACAATACACCCACGGCTTCATGATGACCTTTGCCGATGCAGCCAGTCGTGACGTCTACCTGCCCCATCCGGAACACAACGTGGTTTCGGCCCTGGCACTGCCCATGGTCGTGGGCGGGCAGGACGGAGCCGTCGCATTCGACTGGGAAGAAGGAGACGATTCCTGATGGAAAATACCTTCTCATCCGCCGCCGCTTCGGGCTCGAGAGATGCTGATCACAGGAAAATGTTCCTCTTCTGGGCTTGTTTCTTCGCCCTCGTCACCACCTCATTCGGCTTCGTCATCCGAGTGATGCTGATGGATACCTGGGCGACAGAGTTCGGCCTGAGCCAGACCCAGAAAGGAGAGATTTTCGGTGTCGGTCTGTGGCCCTATGCGCTCAGCATCGTCCTTTTCAGCCTGATCGTCGACAGGATTGGCTATGGGAGGGCCATCATCTTTGCGGTCGCCTGTCACGTGACCTCGGCCATCGTCACCATCTCCGCAAGAGACTACTGGGGACTCTATGTGGGCAACCTGATCGTGGCGCTGGGCAACGGGACCGTTGAAACCGTCATCAACCCCGTCATTGCCACGCTCTTCCCGAGGGACAAGACCAAGTGGCTCAACATCCTGCACGCCGGCTGGCCGGGAGGTCTGGTCCTGGGAGGGATACTGACGATCTCCCTGGGAGAGACCGGACTGATCGGCAGCTTCTTTGCCGACGCCATCAGCTGGAAATGGAAAGTCGGGCTGATCCTGCTTCCGACTGCCGTTTACGCCGTGATGATGCTCCGCTGCCATTTCCCGGTCAACGAAAGGGTCGCGGCCGGGGTGCCCTATCGGGACATGCTGCGCGAAGTGGGTATGTTCGGGGGCCTGATTCTGGTGGGCCTGATGTTCAGCGAAATCGGTCGGGTTTTCGTGTGGGAGCAGTACTTCATCAACGACCTGATCATCTTCGTCAGTCTCGCTTTCGGGGTCTACGTGCTCAGCTTTGGCCGGGCGATTTACGTCTTCCTGGTTCTGATCACGGTTCCGCTGGCGATCACCGAACTGGGAACGGACAGCTGGATCAGCGACCTGATGAGACCGGAAATGCTGTCGTTTGGACTGGCGCCCGGCTGGGTGCTGGTCTACACCTCCTTCATCATGCTCGTACTCCGCTTCTTTGCCGGCCCCATCGTACACAAGCTGTCTCCCATCGGCCTCCTGGTAGTGAGCAGTGCGCTGGCGATGGGGGGGTTGCTCTTTCTCTCTCAGGCGACCGGCGCTGTGATCCTGATCGCCGCCACCCTTTACGGAGTCGGCAAGACCTTCCTCTGGCCCACCACCATGGGCGTGGTGGCGGAGCGCTTCCCCAGAGGTGGTGCTCTGGCCATTAACTCGGTGAGCGCTGTGGGCATGATGTCCGTCGGGGTTGTGGGGAGTGCTCTTCTGGGAACGGTTCAGGACCGCCAGATCGATCTCGATCTGAGAACGCAGCACCCGGCGCTCCATCAGCAGGTGGTGGGGCAGGAAAAGATGAGTGTGTTTGGCCACTATCAGCCGCTGGACATGAGTAAGGTGGAACGCCTCGATGGAGACGACCGGATGGTGGTTCAGGTCGTTCAGGACCAGGCTAACCCGGATTATGCATGAGATCTGAATCCGAGTGAGATTTGGGCCCAGAAAAAAGGCCGTAGCTCTCTGATATAAAAGGGTTTACATAAACAACGACCCTAAACAGGAGCTACGGCAATGTTGAAAGCAGTCTGCCAGAATACCCTGCTATTTCACAGCCACCGAAAGATCACGGCGCGTTTTGATGGGGGGAGTCTGACTTCCGACGCAGGATGGTTGTTGTTTGGATCGCTGGATCGGCAACATCGGTTGTGCGAGGGCTTCAGTTCGTGTATTTCGGAAAGCCGGGACCGACGCTACGTTCGTCATGACCTGTTGAAGTTGATTCGACAACGAGTCTTGCAGATCGTGGCCGGCTACGAAGACTGTAATGACGCCGATACGCTGCGCTCCGATCCGATGCTCAAGACAGTCTGTGATCAGTTGCCCGAGAGCGATCCCGATTTGGCCACCCAGCCGACTTTCTCCCGTTTGGAGAACTCCGTCACCAAGAAGGATCTGATGCGTCTGAGCCAGTGGCTGCTAGGCCGTTATGTGCGCTCCCTGAAGAAGAGACGTCCCAGCAAGATCATCCTGGATCTGGACAGTACCGACGACCACACTCACGGTCAGCAGGAGTTCTCCTTCTACCATGGGTATTACCGAAACCACATTCTGCATCCTTTGCTGATCTTCGATGCCGACACGGGCGACCTGGTGTGTGTCGTGTTGAGACCTGGCAACAAGGGGGCTGCCTCTCACATCGTGCCCATTCTGAAGCGAGTCGTGGAGGCCATCCGACAAGGAGTGGGGACGGATGTCGAGATTGAGATTCGGGCCGACAGCGGCTTTGCCACGCCTCGGCTCTACGAGTTCTGTGAAGGTGAAGAGAATCAACTCCAATATGTCATTGGGTTAAGTCGAAACCCTCGCCTGCAGCGAGTGGTCGAGCCGCTGCTGGATTCGACTCGGCTGCAGTTCGTTGAGCTGGAGGAAAAACAGCGTCAGTTTGACGAGTTTCTTTATCGAGCCAAGAGCTGGGATCGATCCCGTCGCGTCATTGTCAAAGTGGAGGTCGATCAGCGCGGGATCAATCGTCGCTTTGTGGTCACCAACCGGGACGATCTCTGCTCCCAATCACTTTATGACCACTATACAAACCGAGGGCAGACCGAGAACTTCATCAAGGCCTTCAAGAATCATCTGAGCATGGACCGACTCAGCTGTCATCGATTCCTGGCCAATCAGTTTCGACTCCTCCTGCATGCACTGGCTTACCAGATGTTCGTGCGCCTCCGCGACTATCTGCACGGGACTCCCTGGCACAAGCTCGAAATCGAAACCTTACGTCGTCGTGTCCTCAAGATCGGGGCCCGCATCCGACAAACCACTCGACGCATCTGGGTCCATCTTTCCTCAGCCTTTCCCGAACAACCCCTCTTCCACCTCGTCTTGAGTCGCCTCAACTCCAGCTAGCTTCTCCCAGTTCCCCAAAAAACCGCTTCCGATACTCATCCAGGCCCAGATCTGTCTGAAATTCACTCCCCCAACCACTCAAACGCCTCCCCAACCGATATTCTTCGCAAATCCGCCTGTCACACCTGCCCGCTTCCGAGTTGGGCCACTTCTCGACTCGTTTTTCAACACCGGACTACGGTTTTTGCATAATCCGGGCTAAGAAGGGGGCCTTGCGAACAGTCGCCCTCTTCCCGCTCGTGATGCTGCTCTGTTACCTCAGCCTGATGATCTACTTCAAGCGGAAGGGGGGCTATGAGGCAGTGGACCTGTCGCGAGAAAACAACCTCCCAGGAGAGGGTCTGTAGGGTGCGCCCATCTGGCGTGCCGAACGGAACAGATCGGCGACTGGTTCCGCAGGGCACGGGTAGGGCCAGCGATCGAGGGAATTTAAACGGTCGCTGGCCGTACCCGTGCCCAGCGAAACCAGAGTTACTGCGATTCGGCCTCTTCCGACGACGGCATCCAGGCACTCCCATTGCGCAACCCGCTCTTGTTGGCCAGTACAGCAGGGGGATCGAAGGGAAACGGGTCTCGCCCGGCTGACCAGACCGTTCCTCGACGAATCAGGGTAGCCGCTTTGCGAAGGGACTCGTCGGAATGTCCCAGGACGGTCTGAAAGACGCGACCGCTTCCGTACTCGCGGGCCCAGGCCAGCGGCTCTTCCTTCCCCGTTTTCTGCGAGTGAGCAGTGATCAGTGGCTCAACGGAAGGATCCCCGGCCAGGGTGTGGTACAGCTCGTCTACGGTCTCGAACCCGCTCACACCGTCCGTGATCGGATGGTTCAGGGGTGTGACTTCCACCTGGAAGGCCCCGTAGGGGTCATGGCCACTCTCTTCCCACGTAAAGGCCCGGGACAAGATCTTGGTACGGAACAGCTCCCAGTCAGACTCCTGATTGTTCGGAATCGTCCCGTTGAAAGCCCCGCTGGCAAAGTGAATGGCGGTGAGGCCACCTCCTGCGGCAAGGTAGTTCACAAGATTCTCTCTGGCCTCGGCTGAAAGTCCGGGATGGCCTCCCCAGTTGTTGTAGTTCAGGACCAGCGCGTCATACTCCTTGATTCCCTCGCCAGCCAGATCCTCGATGGTCTCGGTTACGTTCACCTTGACCCGGGGGTCCAGTTCCAGCGCATGGATCAGTGCCACCGTCACGGCTTCCCAGTCGTGGGCCGGATGGTCGTGGCCGGTGAGAACGAGCATCTTGATGGGATCTTCCAGCTGAGAGACAATCCCGCCCTCCGGAATCTCGATCCCCGCAGCCCAGACAATTCCGTTCAGGACCAGGCCGCGGAAATTGGGATTCCACCAGTGGCTAAAGTAGTGTCCTCCAGTAAAGCTGAATCCTCGTCCACCGTCTTCCCGCTCGACGGCCCAGGAGATTGCATTCTCCAGGGCAGGGCCGTCAGCCTGCTTGAGGAGAATCGGCTGGACACGAGAGTCACCATCCCGAAATCGCATGCGGAAGTACACCTCTTCCTTGATCGTGAAATCGGAGAGGCCCCGGCTGATCGGGTGCTCGGGGGCCGGAAACACCAGGTTCCACTCCTGGTTTCGAACCCGCGAGTAGTAAGGCGACTCGCCCTCCGCAGTCTCGTAGTCGAAATGCCCCCCCAGCCACTCGATGGCCGGTTCGTGATACTTCATGGGATGGACCGTGGAATTGTGCAGCATGACCAGTCCACAGCCCCGCTCCATCTGTTTCTTGACCTGCTCGAAGCGGCCTCGGGCGTAGAGCCCGTGGTAATCCAGGCCCTGGTCTGTTCCGGCCGAATTGACGACGATCACGTCCGCCTCGTCCAGGACTGAAGGATCCTCCGGCCAGCTGTCGAAGTAGGCCTCGGTCTGGACGTTCGTCAGGCTCGGAGATGTATCCAGGAGGTACTTGAGCAAGAGTATCGTAGGCTCGTACTCATGGGACCCTTGAGGGTGCCCGTCCATGGGGCCTGAGATGAGGACGATCTTCTTTGGTTCCGGGCTGGTCTCCGGAGGCGGTGAGCAGTTCACGGACAAAAGGCTGAGAAAGAACGCTGCAACGGCAACACTTCTGACAAGTCGAATCATGGCTTCATTTGCTCCTGGAAGATCTGGATTATCCCACCTGACTGTGGGCCAGACAAGGGTTGGGGGCAGTCTTGCTTCCCTCTCCATATTCTAGAGAAGTCTGCAAGACATTGCTGACAATACAAGGAGGACCCTCCGTGGTCCGATCAGATCGCCGCATGGAAGCGGCTCCTAATCTTTGCCGGTGGGAACCTGAGCCTCCTCCCCAAACACCCGCTCGGCCATCGCCAGCCCCTCCCAGGTCGCCGGGAAGCCGGCGTAGGGGGCAATGTGGAGGAGCGTCTCAATCACCTCCCGCCGCGTCGCGCCGTTTCTCAGGGCCATTCGGATGTTCAACTCCAACCCCAGCGTGCGGCCCATTCCCGCCAGTGTGGCAATGGTAACCAGGCTCTTGGTTCGCAGATCCAGCCTCTCCCGGCTCCAGATCTCTCCAGAGAGAAACTCGACAACATATTCTTCGAACTCCGGTGAGATCTGTCTCCAGCCCTCGCGCGTCTGTCCAGCCTGCTCGCCTCCGAGCATCTTCTCAAGGAGCTCTGCTCCTCGCTTTCTTCTCTCTTCAATTCCCATTCTGTTTCTCTCCAAATCACGCGTAACCCGGAACCCGGAACTCGGAACCCGGAACCGCGCGAGCCCCACTCGCGCCTACAACCCGTAGCCCGCCGCCACATCGATGGCCTGGCCTGTAATCCCCGCGCCGGACTCACCGGCCAGAAAAACCACCGTGGCTGCGACTTCCTCTTCCGTGACCATTCGACCCAGCGACGTCCTGCTGATGTACTCGTTCGTAACCTCCTCAATCGACCGGTCGGACTCGCGTGCACGCCGCTGGATCACCTCTTGCATTCTGGCCCCTTCCACCGGTCCCGGGCAGAGCGCATTGGCAGTGATGTTATGCGGCCCCAGCTCGCTGGCCAGCGTCATCGTCAATCCGATCAGACCCCACTTGGACACGGCGTAGGGAGCCCGAAGCGGATAAGCGATCTTTCCGGCAATCGACGAGATGTTGATGATCCTGCCTCTCCGCTGCTCGATCATGTGCGGAGCCACAGCTTTCGAGAACAGCAAGGCTCCGGTCAGGTTGACGCTCAGGACTTCATTCCAGTCCTCCAGCCGGATCTCTCCGACCGGGGCCGTGGGTCCTATGACACCGGCATTGTTGACCAGAATGTCAATGGACCCCAGACGCTTAACTGCCAGGGCAACCGCCGCCCGCACCTGCTCCTCGTCCCTGACGTCGGCCACGGCGGCTTCTGACCGAGCACCGAGTCCTCGGATCTCCTCCTCCGTCGCTTCCAGCACCGCCCGTTCCCGGCCCACAAGGCAAAGGTCCACTCCTTCACGCGCCAGACGCAGCGCGATGCACCTGCCTATGGCGCGCCCACCTCCGGTGACGAGGGCAACCTGTTTTTTCAAACTCACGGCCGAGGCTCCTCTCCTGACAGGAGACTTCTCAACATATATATTCTGAAGGATGCCTTGAAGTAAAGATCCTTGTTGTTGAGATCGAACGCCTGCTAGTACTTCCTTGCAGGAATACGGTAAGGTTTGAGGATGGGGCGGGACGGGGCCGAAATGATGGAACTCGAGCAAGCGACTCGCATTCTTGAATTGAGACCGGGAGCTACATTCCGGCAGGTCAGTGAAGCCCGAGAGGACTTGCTGGCGCTCTGGAATCCCAATCGCATGTCCGATCACCCCCGACTGCGCGCCAAGGCCGCTAGAAAGATCGAGGAGATCAACCAGGCTTATGCGGTGTTGATGGAGCACCTGGGTCAAGGCAGCATCCCTGCGACCAGGGTCCTGACCGGGTTCCGGGGCCGACGCCATCTGCCGGGAGCATGGAAGAGTCCAGGCAGACAGCCCCGGCAAGTGGGGAACACCGTGCTTCCCTTGTACGAGGAAGTTTTCTCCAGAAGGAAGCAGGAGGATCAGCCTCGGATTCCGGTCTGGTCCATGGTGGGCGGGGGACTCCTTCTGGTTCTGGGGATTGTCCTCTATCAATCGTGGGGTTCGGAAGAGGTGGCCGTTGATCCCGCAGCCGCCTCCACTGAGGAGCTTCCATCAGAACCGCCTGGCGTTCTTCCAGCGGGTGAGCCCGCCTCTGCCTCTGCAGACGAAACCGCTGAGGACATACCCGACACCGACGCGGCGAAAGCCGTGGCCGCCCCCGTAGAAGCTCCGGAGGAAGAGCCTCCGGCGGAGAGAGTTGTGGCGGCGGCGCCACCCCGGGAGCCTCCTCCTCCCACCCAAGCAGCCTCTTCGCCTCCGACGCCACGTCGGCCCGCCCCGCCGCAGGCTGAGCCGCCTGGAGGAAGCGGCCAACGCCCCGCTCTGAGACGGCAAGGAAGGCCCGCTGAATCAACTGGAGAAGAATCTGAGAAGGAGAAGAAGGAGGAGGAGGAGAAAAGACTCGCAGAGCAATTTGAAAGGGTCTTCCAAGATCTCCTGGCCAACTCAGCAGCAGCCCGGAAGCTGGTCGACGAGGAGTTTGCAGACCTTCGTTTCGATCAATGGAATGTGGTGGATCAGACGGACTCTGAAATCTGGATCGAACTGGTTGCCCGGCAGCCGGATGGGAATTCGCTTCACTTCACCTGGGCGATCAATCCGGCGGACGGTAGGACTCGACCCCTCAGCGAGGCAGCTCGGAACCTGGAGAGAAGCGGTCGATTGAAATAGGAATAGGTTCTGGGTTCTAGGTTCTAGGGTACTTGTGCCGTGCTGGCCCGGCCTCACACCTGGCCCGGCGGTTGCGGCCCTGAGGACCCGTCCACTCTCTGAAACACCATTGGAAAGAGTCAACAAATGAAGCTTGGATCTCGACTGATTTGGCTCCTTTTTGCTATTCGTCTCAGTCTTCCTGCCCTCGCCCACATCACTCCCGAGATGGACGGGGTTCGGTTGTCCCTCCACATCTGGGCTTACGGGCTGCTCAACCACGACACGAACACCTGGACGACCATGCTGCATGAGGATCTGACCACAAGTGATGGCATGGACCGGGACGGGTCAGAACCGAAGCGAAGGTCTCGCACGAGAGCCAGCGGCTGGAGATGATCGACATCTACGAGAGGGCCCGGCAGGTTTATCTGGACCAGACCCGCTGACGCTTTCGCGTTTCACGTTCCATGTCTAGTCCCCTCCGAAGTCCTGGTGGTAACGCGCCAGCAGCTCTTCCTTCGTACCCTTGAACAGATAGATCTTTCCGCGAATCTCCCGCGACTCGCCCTGGTCCAGAGGCCCGACGTTGACGCTCAGGTGCATGCACTTCCAGGGGTTGTGTCCCTGGGTGGAAAGGAAGCGGTCCCAGGCAATTCCCATGACCCATTCCCCATCGTTCGACTCGCGCAGGATAAGGCCGGCATGGGCATTGATCTCCGACCTGGGCCACTTGTGGGACCAGAGGTATTTATCCCCTTCTTTGGCCCACCTGTAACCGGGGGCATCTGCCTCCCAGGTTCCCTCCTCCTGATCCACTGCCACCCGCAGAGCCTGGTTAGTGAATCTCACGGGCCACCTGGGGAGAGAGACTTGCCGGTCCCAGAAAAAACGTCTTCGTATTCAGGAACTGCGCATTCTGGTTCCCCTCCGGTCCGGGGTTGAAACAGGGAATAATGGACGCCAGCTGTGGCCAGTCGTGATCCGACTTGTTGGTCACGGTCAGTGTCATGTCCGCACTGTCTACCCCCGCTTGCATCTCGAGGCTCAACCCCAGCGGAGAGGAAACAACGGAACCGCTCCGCTGGTCCTGGCTGACGTTGATCTCGTTTTCAGAGGTGCCGTGCGTGTGCTGGCCTTTCTGCAGTGCATCGAACATGTTCCACTCGTAAAACCAGAGGAAGACGGTCATGTCCTCCTGGTGAGGAGAGGTGACCGCGATCCCCCGTTCCCATTCGGACAGGTTGACGAGCGGCTCATCCTTGACCGTGCTGACATAGCTCGGAAAGAGGACGGCTGTAAGCACACACAGCGTGACCATGAAAGACCCTCTTCTGTCACCCATCTCTTCTCTCCCTTCGATTCCTAGGGCAAACTACCCTTGGTTAAAGGGGACAGTCTACTCTGTCCCTTTTTTTATACTCAGCCGAGCAGCATCACTGCAGCGGCGATCACCGTGGTCCAGAGGCCGGCCTTGTGGCCGCGGGCCGACTGGGCAATGCTGCGACTCACGAACCTTCTCTTTCCCACCTTGTAGGCCTGTTTTCGCTCGTTCCAGGCCGCCTCCGGATCCAGCTCGATTCCCTGAGTCGAGGCCAGCATCGTTGCGGCCAGATCTTCCGCAAGATCGGCCGCTGCCCTCATCGTCTCTCCAAAGGAATGGTGCTCACTGATGTAACCGTACTGCGTCTTGTCTTTGGGTCGCGCCAACCCAATGGCGGCAGACACGAGCCGGTTCGGTTCATTGGTATTCTCACGGGCCAGAACGAGGAAACAGATCTGTCCCGGCTCGAGAGCTTCCAGCCCCTTTTGTTTCGGAACAATCCTGCAGTCAGGCGGACAAATACTCGACACCTGAACGAGATTGTATTTCTCAATCCCGGCTTTTCTGAGCGCGATCTCAAAGCTCTGGTGCCGATTGCGATGGTAGCCTACCCCCTTCGTGAAGAACATCCGTTTCGGGGTCAAGTCCATGCGATCATCTCCTTCAGCCATTTGTCGGACACCACACTAGCAGCCCGTGGTGGAAGTACGTTTTCTGAGCTCAGGTGGTACCCACGGGTGGAAGCAGCGAAGGGGTCGCTGAGTTGGGTTTTTCGGGCCAAGCAGCCGGAATCAGTCCGAACAGGCCCTTAAGACGCTTGAACAGCGACAAAATCAGTAGCATCAGGGCGCAAATCCGCCCCTGCAGACCCCGCGGCGTTCCCACACCCAGGCTCTGACGCATCAGCATCCCCAGATTGAAGGCGCTCACCTGGATCAGCAGTCGCTTCAACACATTCTCATGTCCCCGTACATGCAGCCGTCTCATCCCTCCGCTCCCGTACAGATGCGCACAGGGTCGCTCCAGCTGCTCTCCTCGTTGCCGCAGCAGCCGCTGCCCTCGCTCTCCCCGGATGCGCCGCCGATTCGCATACACCGCTTCCTGCCCCTGCCGGTCTCCTCGCCAGCGTCGCTTCCCTCGCCTCGGTTCGCTCACATAGCTGCGCAGTCCCACCGCATCCAGGTCCACCATCCGCTGCGTGCTGTGATACCCCTTGTCGGCCACCACCTCTTCGATGCCTCGTCCCTCCGGCAGCGCTTGTTCCACCTTCTCGGCCGCTTCCGTCAGGGTCTTCACCATGGTCTGCGTGTCCCCTTGATCGGCTCCCTGTACCGTCACCGAGACAATCGCTCCGGTCTCCAGATCCACTGCATGCTCCGCCTTGTGCGCCAGGTGCGTCCGCCCGTCCTTCATTCTGGTAATCCGCGCATCCGCATCATGCGGGTGCTTCCAAACCCGGTTCGATCCTTTGCCCGTGCGCTTGCGGTCCAGTTTGGCCAGATCTTCCCGTCGCGGCGTCTCAATCCCGGAGGCTTTCGCCAGCTCCATCAAAAACTCTTCATACCCCTGCTCGCTGTCCCGGCGCACGATGCTGCGCAGCGCTGCATTCGCTTCCAGCGTAGTGGCATCGATGCCGATCGTCTTGCCCCGCAGCAGGCCGCTCGCCCCGATCCGCTTCAGTACCCAGTCAAAGACTGCTTCGTGGGTAGCCACATCGATCAGTCGTCGGGTTCGGGAGATCGTGGAGTGATCAGACGGCGACTCGCTCAGTTTCAATCCCAGAAACTCTCGCAGTGCCAGAGAATCAGCTGCTCTCCAGGCTATTCCTCGTTCCGATCCGATCCCTTCGAAATACCCCACCAGCAGCAGCCGAAAGTACACTCCCGGAGCCAGGCTCGGTCGCCCCATCTTGTCTGCATAGAACTTCGCACACAGTCCCTCCACGAAGTCGTCAAAGCCGTGTTCGTTGAAAAGGCCATTCAGTCTTTCGTAGAAGGGATGGCCGGCGGTGCGGGGCAGCTCACTGGTGGCGACCCACAGGTCTTCTTGCTGTCGACGTTTCTTTTTCCCCATTGCCATGGGGTCAGTCTAGTGTCGCTGTGTGACCCCTTATCCTCGACTTTCACCACGGGCTGCTAGTGCAGCCCGCCACAAGTCTTGGCCCAGGTTCAGGCGCCCCTCCTCGCCGCTGGCGTTGTTGCGTGATGGGCGCCGTCTACCCGCCGCCGCCCGTCTCGCTCGCCATATCGCATGATATGACTCGCTCCCGACGCCTAGCCAGCGACGACGATTGACACGCTGACCCTGGGCCAAGACTTATGACGAGCTACACTAGCCGGAACGATCTCCTCGCTACCACCCATTCGTGCGTTCCCATACTTCGTTCACCTCAACGCCCCCATCGACGACGTGGTACTGGTCAAACATTGCAGAGGTGGAACAGGCGTGATTGGGCACAATGCGAACGCGGCTCCCGATCGGTACCTTGTCGAATGCGATGGGCTTGGTCGACTTGATGAACCCGTGCTCCTGGTGAACGTCGGCCACATAGTGACCCTCGATAACAGTCCCGTTCTCTTCCCGGACGAGACCATATCCAATCTGCTCCCGATGTTCATTGGCACTGGTATCCTGTGAGAGCGCGAGCATGCCGGCATCAATCAGATAGTGGTTAAGTCTTTGCGAGTGGCTGACAATGGTGGTGAGCACGGATATGGTAATGTCTTCCATCTGGCATGAGTGTATGCCCGCTTGAAAAAGATCATTGAACATATAAGTTCCCGCACGCACCTCGGTGACACCCTCAAAGGACTCGGCGTGGAGGGCCGTCGGCGTTGAGCCCACACTAACCGTCGGACAGGGAATCCCGTTCTCGCGAACCCGCGTGGCCGCGGTCACGACACCCATCCTCTCCTGTTCCGCAATCGCTTTGACTTGATCGATACTCTTTGAATGATACGAATGGCCCGCGTGGGTAAAGACTCCTCCGAAATTCAATCGAGGAGCCTCCTGCAAGACCCGGGCAATGGATTCCAGTTCCTGGCCATCGAGGTCAACGCCTGTCCGGTGGAGACCCGTATCGACTTCAATGAAAACACGAAAGTCCGTGTCCAGCGCTTCTGCCTCTTGCGCGATCGTCTGCGCCATCTGGACATCGTCGGTGATCAGGTGGACCCGTGTTCCGTTTCGCTGGAGAGAGGCAATGGCCTCGAGCTTCTGAGGCATGCAGCAGATTCCATAGGTGATGTCTGTAAATCCATGGTCTGAAAAATAGGCCGCCTCATTGATGGTGGAAACGGTAATCCCTCCAAAGTTACCGGCGGTGACCAGTTCGGCGACCTTGGCCGACTTGGCGGTCTTGAGATGGGGCCGGAATTGAACGCCTTCTTGCTTCATCCGCGCCGTCATGGAGGCTGCATTCCGGGAGAGTATTTTGCGGTCTAAGACAAATGCCGGCGTTCGCAGGGTTGCGAAGGAAGTCATGGGTCACTTCCCGAGGCAGATGACTTGCGCGCGATCGCATCAATCTCGACGAGAACATCAGCCAGGACGGTCCCACCCCCGAGGACGCTTTGGACCGTTGTGCGGGCGGGGCGCACAGCGTCGAAGAATGACGCGTAGACCTCGTTGAAGCGACTGAAGTCCTCGATCCTGGCCAGATGGCAGGTGCACTTGACGACATCATCCATGCCACATCCGGCCTCCCGGAGGATTCGTCGAATATGTTCCAGCGTCGCCCGGGTCTGGACAGCAATGTCTCCCTTGATTGTTTCACCCGTCTTCATGTCAATCGGTACCTGTCCACTCACAAACACCCAGCCATCGACTTCGACAGCAGCCGAGTAGGCGCCGGTATCCACTCGTTTGTCTGGATGCTTGATTTCCGATTTAGCCATCTTCCGTAGACTCCTCTGTCATCTCGGTGCGCGATTTGGGTCTTTGGCCAGAATCGTCATAAGCAGTTCAGCAGCGATGCTGCCGCCGCTGATAATGCACACTGTCTTGCCACGCTCTTCCAACGGGACGGTCAGTGCCGCGGCCAGAGACTCTGCTCCAGCCCCCTCGGCGACCAGCTTGTTTCGAAGAGCCAGGCGCCGAATGGCAGACTTGACGTCCTCTTCAGAGACGAGAGTCACGTCGTCTACCAGTTCGCGAAGTAAGGGGTACATTTCGGCCACCACCAGCGGTATGGACGCGCCTTCACACAGGGTGGGCTTGTGCTCGATCCACAGGGGCCCACCAGCCCCGAACGCAGCAGCCAACGATGGGTTGGCTTCTCCTTGAACTCCGATGACGCGAATGCCCGGTTTGAGAGCTTTCAAGGCGGCGCTGATACCACACACCAGTGCTCCTCCACCCACTGGAACATACACCGTTTCAACTTCGGGTTGATCTTCCAGAATCTCCAGACCAATCGTTCCATGGCCGGCAATCATCCTGGGGTCGCCCCATGGGTTCAGATAGGTGTAGGGCTCCTGCTTCCAACGCTCCTCCAACATGTAGGCCAAGAGATCGTCCAGAGTCACTCTGACCGGGTCGACACCATAGTTGACGATGGCTTGCGTTTTGTTCTCGGGAAGCCATTCGGGTATGAGCGTCCGGGCTGCTACTCCAAACAGGCGCGCCACATAACCCAACGCTTGCGCCGTGTTTCCTGAACTGGTGGTTGACAATCCGCGTTCACGCTGTTGTGGCGATAGATTGGCCGCCCAGTTGTAGACCCCCCTCAACTTGAACGAGCCGATCGGCTGTAGGATCTCAGGCTTAAGCCAGATCTGTGTATTGGTATCATAGCTGTGCAAGGGGACCAGGGGAGTGCGGACCACTACCTGGGTCATACCCTTTGCGGCTGACTCAATGTCAGCCAGATCAGGAGCGCGTACCGGAGGACCGCCCCATCCGGGGCTAAGCAACTGTTTTTCTGTAATTTGACTGAGAGTGATCTGAGATCGGATTCTCCTGTGGTTTGAAATCGACCAGGCTGAGGTACTGTTTCCCGATCAGCCAGTCTTCGTGAATCTCCTCGACGACAGCGGTGATGAGTCGTAGTGCGGACTCGGTGTTTGGAAAGATACCGACGACCCGGGTACGCCGGCGAATCTGACGGTTTAGGTTCTCCAGCCCGTTGTTGGTGCGAATGCGCCGCCAGGTAGAACGTGCAAAACGAAAGACCGTAAAGCCTTCCGGCAGATTGGTCTCCATCCAATCGGCCAGCTCCGGGTTGCGGTCGTAGTATTGCTCGACTCTGGCCCGAAGCATCGCCTCAGCTTCGCCTCCAGACGGGGCATTGAAGATGTCTCGAATGTCAGTGGCGATGGCGGCACGTTGGTCGGATCGGCGGGCGTATCGCTGAGCATTCTGGCTCAGGTGAAACTGACAGCGTTGCCAGGGCACTGAAGGAAAGACAGCTCTTCTGGCAGCTCGTAGTCCTGAGTGGTCATCGCTGACAATCAGCTGCACACCCTCCAGACCACGCTTTTGAAGCTGCTGCAGAAACTCTCGCCAGTGGACCTCCGCCTCGCTGAGTCGGCAGCTGACCCCAATCACCTCCCGCTTGCCCCAGCAGTTGACTCCGGTCGCTTTCAAGACGGCCACATCCTGAATGCTGCCCTGGCGACGGACCTTCTCGTAGTGGGCATCTAGGTACACAACTGGATAGCTGCCCAAAGGGCGGTTGCGAAACTGCTCGAGTTCGTCGTCCAGCAGCTTGGAGATTCTTGAGACCTGGCTGGCGGAGATCTCGGTGCCGCACAGCTGCTCGGTAATCTCAGTGACCTTGCGCGTCGACACGCCCATCACGTACATCTCGGCGATGGCCAGCTTCAGGGCTTTCTCCGAGCGGCACCCTCGCTCCAGGGATCGGGGATAGAAGTCCAGGTGACGTACTTGTGGAATCCGGATTTGAAGCTGTCCCACTCGAGTTGACAGCGTCTTGGCCTTGTACCCGTTGGCGTGGTCTCGACGCTGCTCGCTCCGCTCCCAGCGTCGAGCTCCCAGAAACTCTTCTCGTTCCATCTGCATGGCGGTGTTGAGCAGTTTCTCCAACACTCCTCGAAACGCGTCGCTGCCTTCTTCGATCAGTTCTTTCAACAATTCTCGTGGTAGCCTCTGTTCTGGGTCTGGGGTCATTCGGATCCTCCTTGCTCTTGTCTTGAGTTTTTGGAGAAATCCTGCCCCAGACCTCTGATCCTTTTAGCTCACCTTCCTCAAATTACAGAAAGAACGGTACACCCCTCCATCCGGTTCGTTTGTTTACGCCCATAAGGTGGCTCCCGGAAGGATTTGTGACTTTTCAAGCGGCTTCGCAAGGTCGCTGCACCGCCATTTCGTGTTCGATTGACCTTGGCTCGCCATCAACCCGCTGATGGTCCGCCGAACAGCCCACAAGCAGACACAAGCCCATGACCGGAGTTGAAGCAACTGCCAGGCGATTGAAAATATGATCGTGTTTCAGCGTGGTTTCCAATGAACTCATGAGCTACCTCACGTTGGTCCTTGTGATTATGACTAGTGACCTTGAGTAAGGCCAGCTAACAAAGGGCGGGGGGACGGGGCAGCGTAGCCGGTAACAAGGTGACGGCCCTGGACAATCAGCTTACTCGCGTGATTTCTTTTGAAAGCTGCACTAGTACTGGATGATTGACGTTGAAGCGGGACAGCTCGCCATCCGAGATCAGATCAATCCCGGCCAGTTCCTGGGTCTTCAGAACCACCATGATTGCGTCGCGCAAATTGGTGGTAGAGGGTAGCGCATCGAGCCAGGAGGGCGTGGGATAGCTGCCGATTACGGTTGTTTGGATGGGCTTCTCGTTTATGATGCTTTGCCTTTCAATCAAACGGGCTGATCTCGGTGAGGGATATTACGGTGAGCTACCATCAGAAGGTGTGTAAATAGCATAGGCGGTGAGTATCCTTCCGGGTTGATTTAAAACCCAGGGCCGAAAGGCCCGCAACGGAAGGAGTACACACCGCATGAGCAAGCAGAACATTGAGGAAAGTGTCGAGTCAAGAGTTTGTTTCGAGGAGCTGGAAGATTGGGTGGGGGAGAAGATCCAAGGCTGGGTTCAAGAGCTGCTGGAGGAGGAAGTCACGGAGTTATTAGGGCGGCGTAAGAGTGAGCGGCGAAGGGCCGTGGACGCTCCGTCGGGCTATGGCAATGGATATGGGAAGCCGAGGCATCTGACGCTGAGCTCGGGGACGATCCAGGTTCGAAGGCCTCGAGTGCGGGATCTAGAGGAACACTTTGAAAGTCGGGTGTTGCCCCTGTTTGCCAAGCGGACGCGGCAGGTTCGAGAACTGATCCCTGAGCTGTACTTGCATGGTCTGGCGCTGGGGGATTTTGATCTGGCTCTGAGAGGGCTTTTAGGGGAAAAGGCGCACCTGTCGTCCTCCACGGTGGCCAGATTGAAAGAGCAGTGGCAGGCCGAATGGGAGGTCTGGCAGAGTCGACCCTTGAATGATCTGGAAGTGGTGTATTTATGGGTAGATGGAATCTACGTCAAGGCGGGTCTGGAGAAGGAAAAGGCAGTCCTGCTGGTGGTGCTGGCCGCCTTAAGTGACGGAAGCAAAGCCGTGGTGTCGGTCACGAGCGGCTATCGGGAATCGACCCAGAGCTGGTCGGAAGTACTGCGCGACTTGAAGCGCCGGGGGATGGGCTGTCCACGGCTGGTGATCGGAGACGGCCACCTGGGCATCTGGGGAGCTTTGCGCAACGTCTATCCCCAGGCCGAGGAGCAGCGCTGCTGGAATCATCGGATCGTCAACCTGCTGACCAAGCTCCCTAAGCGAGTGCACAAGCCGGCCTTGCTGATCCTGCGGCAGATCCCTTACGCCGAGACTCGAGAAGAAGCACAACGACTCAAGAAGGTTTTTCAGCACTGGTGCCGGCAGCGAGGGCTGACTCTGGCGGCTGAGCTAATCGAGCAGGACTGGGACCGGATGGTGACCTTTTACCTGCTATCCAAAGAAGCAGTGGCAGCATCTGCGAACCACCAATCCAGTGGAGTCACCGTTTGCCGCTCTTCGGCTGCGAACGGACGCGGCCAAGCGATTCAAGAAAGTGGAAAACGCCCAGGCGGTGATCTGGAAGATGCTGCTGGTGGCGGAGCAGCGATTCCGCCGGTTGAAGGCACCGGAGCTGATGAAAGACGTCTACCAGGGCGCTAAATATGTCAATGGAGTCCCGGTCAACCAAGTCCCGGAGGAGAAAGCCGCCTGATGTTTTTCCACACCTATTGACAAGAGCTCTATTACGGTAACCTTCTCAGATAAACAGACTACAGCCGCACCCGGCCTATTCTCTCCGGACGTGAGGATTACGGTGTGACCGGGTAACCTCTCCCAGAGCGTCTCCTGCTGGGTCAACCAGCTCAGCCAGTCGGCGGAAGCCATCCGTCATCCAGCGATGCCCTTCGGCATCCACTGCCAGGAGGTCGATACCGTCCTTTGCTGCGGCCAACCGGAATCCTTCCACAGGCCCCAGCACGAAAATCGCGGTTGCCAGCACATCGGCCTCCTCAGCTGTGGGGGCCACGACAGTGACGGAGCGGCTGTTTCGAGCCGGCTGCCCTGTCCGCGGATCAATAATATGATGGTAACGGACCCCGTCCACGATGCGAAAGCGCTCGTAGTCCCCCGACGTCGTCACTGCGCCACTGGTTAGCTTCAAAAGCGCCACGAGTTCCCGGCGGTCACCGCGAGGAACCTGAACTCCGATGCGCCAGGGCTGACCCTGGCGCTTTCCAGAGCACAGCAGGTCGCCGCCACCATCGATCAGGAAATCGTCGAAGCCCAACTTACGCAATACGGCTCCAGCTCGATCCAGCGCGTAGCCTTTGGCCATTCCACCCAGTCCGATGGCCATCCCTGCCCTGGGCAAACCCACACGATTCCGGTCAATTGCGATTAGCCGAAACTCAACCAGCGCCAGAGCCGCTCGGATCGACTCCGTACTGGGCGGGACAAACCCGGCGTCAAAACGCCAAAGACCGCCCATTCCTCGCCACGTAATGTCGAAGGCTCCATCGGTCAACTCGCCGTAGGCTATCCCGCGTTCGATGATCGCACGAAGCTCCGGGGGAACAGCAACCATTCCCTTCCCCGCCGCCGCATTGATAGCGCTCAGGGGTGAATCCGCCCGCCATTCGCTCATTATCGACTCTATCCTTGCCACCTCAGCGAATGCTGCAGCAATGGCTCCTCCCACCTCCTCATCAGAATCTCTCGGGTCGGGCGCGACCTGAATGACCCAGGCGGTACCCATGAGAATCTGCTCTACTCTCAAGGGTTCCCTGTTGTCCGGTCGTGGTTGCGACCACACGTGTGTGGTTGCAGTTGAGGCCGTCAGCGCGATCCGCAGGAAAGAGGCCCAGACGATCCGCCCTCGCATTTTCTTGGCAGATGAAAAAGTCTTGGCTTCAGTTATTGGATCTTTAGAGAAAGCTATCAGACCGGTGCTCCTTACTGCGCTGCTCCACGAAAGCCCATGATGCCGCTTTCGCGTATCGGCAGGCTGGTGGCCCCGCTGACTGCATCCACCCCGGAAGGTAAAGACCTCCATGATCCTCCCCGAACCATGCGGAAACCATCCAGGCCGACGTGGTAGGTGGTTGCATACCAGTCGAGAGTCCACTCGCCAACATTCCCAGCCATGTCGCATACTCCGTAGGGAGAACTGAATTTGGCGAAACTGCCCACTGGAGCCGTGTGGCGAAATCCATCACCCGCGCCTTTCAGGTTGCATCTGAAAACACCCCCCCCGGAGGGCTCCTCATTGCCCCATGGGAATTTACGCTCCGGCATCGGGTTGACCTTCTTTTCTGAATCTCCATCCAGATAGATTCCTCCCCTATAAGCCTTTTCAAATTCTGCCTCGGTGGGGAGTCGGAGGCCGCACCAATTGAGAAATCCTACGGCATCGTACCAGGAGACGAGTAGCATCGGATAATTCTCTCGCCCCGGAGACGTCCTGTAGTGGTAATGGGATGGGGAGCCCTCCCGAATGATGCCACAGAGCTCCGGGTCAGACATCCTGTCGGCCCAGCCGGTACCGTCGCCGCCTCTTTCGTTGAGATAATCTGCATACATGGAAATCGTGGTCTCATATTTGGCGATGTAGAAAGAGGGGAGGCTGGAGACCCGATTGCGGACTCTTGAATCATCATAGCCGCCACCGGGAACAGCTTTCATGACGAACCTTCCTCCGGGAACGCTTACCATCCTGGTTCCGCGAACCCGGATGTTTATCCGATCCAAGTTCGAAAAACCGGCTTCATTTACTCCCCACCAGATGCTTTTCTTTTGTCCACTGCTTTCCACAATGCCGTGTCCGTCTCCGGACAGGGATTTCAAGGGGACCGGATGCCAGGTCACTCCGGAGTCCTTGCTGACGCGAATGAAAACATGAGCCGGAGTCGCGGTCGAGATTTCAGGATCGCTCAGGTTGTAGTCGATCACCACCCTCGGACCACCGAGCTCTGTAGTTTCTAAATCTACTTTCAGATCAGAAAGGTCGATCCATTGGGCGTACGTCAGATTGCAGGAGAAGAATATTAGGAAGATCGCAAGCTGGAAGCGATTGAGCATACAGCCGCTTAAACTTCGTCGGGCACTACCCAGGGACGCCTGTAGTCTCTCTTCAGATACTTGTTCGCCTCTTCATCATCGATAAAGGTCTGGCTTTGGGGATCGAATTCTAATTTCCGATTGCCAACGCGATAGGAGATGTTGGCCATATGGCACAGCAGCGCCGAAGCATGTCCTTCCTCCACATCTGCAGCGGGATTTTGGCGAGTGCGGATACACTCAATGAAATTCTTCAAATGCGCTGAATTCCCCTGCCGGCCATACTCCGATTTCATTAACTCTCCATTCTCATCGTAAGCCTGCCATCCTCCGCCGTGCCTGCCGCAATTCATAAAGCCCCTGGTTCCGAATATTTCTATCTTGGTGCTGTTGAAAGGCCAGTTGGGAAACCTGTCGGCATCGCGGATGCTGGCAGGAGTCTTCTTCATGTAGGGTGTCCAGAGCGCGGCTACAAAAGTCAAGGTGAGTTGATCGAATTCAAAAGTTGCTATTTGCGTATCAGGTGCTTCTCTGCCATCGTGGAAAAACTGAACACCCCCCGCGTGGTAAACCGACAATGGATAGCCGACACCCACTAGCATTCGGGCCAAATCCAACTGGTGGATCGCGTCTCCCGGAATTCCCCCGACACTGTAATCCCACCTCTCTAGCCACCACTTACCGGGACTATATGGCACTCTGGGCGCCGGCCCGCACCACATGTCCCAATCGAAGCCGTCGGGCACAGGCTCCGGTGGGCCCTTTTCCCGGGGCGGATGCTGCATCTGGTTGGTCACGCGGACCAGACGGATGTCTCCGAGGTGCCCATCTCGAATGTACTTGACGGCTTTTTTCGCGTAATCGCAGCTCCGAGTCTGAGTTCCCACCTGTACAACCCGCTTGTATTTGCGAGCCGCTTCGATCATTTTCTTGCCTTCAAAGATATTGTGAGACAAGGGTTTTTCCACATAAACATCTTTCCCCGCCTGGCAGGCCATAATCGTGCCCAAACCATGCCAGTGATCGGGAGTTGCGTTAACCAGTGCGTTGACCCGAGGGTCGTCAAGAATTCGACGGAAATCTTTCACCATCTCGGGAGTCTTTTTCTGATAAGGCTCCACGCGTTCGAGAGCCCGTTCAAATCTTCTTTCGTTGACATCACAGAGGTAGGCAAGCTCTACCTCCGGCATGCTGGCGAAGAGTTCAACCAGGTGCGTCCCTCGACCACCCACTCCCATTACCCCGACAACGATTCTGTCATTAGCAGAAACGGTCTTCTGGGCGGGCAATGCAGAGAGTGCCGCAGCGCCCCCCAGAGAACTCGTCAGGAAATCCCTTCTCTTTATAGATGTCATATTCTCCTCCACGTTTACGCGCTCGTTGTGACTCGAGCCTCTGTCTGCCCGGCAACCAGGGCGAGTGACCTCTCTTGCACTGCCAAAACTAGCTGAAAAAGGAAGCGGTCGAGCAGCCCGCGCTTTTCTCTGATTGTGGCATGCTCTTCGCATGAAATCCAGTGATCCGTGGGCCTTTCACCACGGGCTGCCAGACAGACGCTCGTACTCGGCAACGCGCTGCTGGTCGGGAGGCCGGGTGACCAAACCGACCAACACGAACACCACCAGGTTGCTCAGCAGACCCCAGGACCGATTGAAAAGAATACCTAGACCTTGACACTTGAGGACTCAAGGGAAGAGATAGAGGACTGGTACGGCTTCCAGAAAAACGCTTCGGCTGGCTGGCCCTGCAGGGAGCCTTGGTGCATGATAGAAGCACTTGCAGCCAGGAGACCCCGAATGAGATACCCTTTGCAAATCCTGAGTGTCCTCCTCACTCTTTCCTGCAGCGGCTTGTGGGGCAGCAGCCACCTCCCCGCCCGGGACAAGCTGATCCTTCACCTGAGCGCCACCAGCTCGACTTTTTTGACCGGGCTCCCCGAGTTCTGTTTTGAGGAAGATCCACGGCCTCATGTGGTGTTCCTTCTTGGAGAGAAGGAATACCAGACCGGAAAAACGTTGCCGGAGCTGGCCGTGCAGGAGCTGGAACCGCGCGGCGTCCGCTTCAGCTTTGTGCATGCTGATGCTGAGAACATCCACCGTTTCCCGGGACTGGAGGTGCTCGACTCGGCCGACTTGCTGGTTTTAAGCGTACGCAGGCGCAATCCCCCAGTGGAACAGCTGGCCCTGATTCGAAAGTATCTGGAAGCCGGCCGGCCCTTGGTAGGGATTCGCACATCGAGCCATGCCTTTGGACTTCGCGATCAACAGCCCCCACGCCCCGGCCATGCAGCCTGGCCCTCCTTTGATCGAGAGGTCCTGGGTGGAACCTATCGCGGTCACCATGGAAGCAAGACGCTGGACTCGGAAGGATCTTTCTTCTGGGTGATCCCCCAAGCCTCAGGGCACTCCGTTCTGAAAGGTCTGCCTGCCGGCGAGATCGAGATCCGATCCTCGCTCTACAAGCATCTTCCGCTGGCCGATGAAGCCCGGCCCCTTTTGATGGGACGGGTTGGGAAACGGCTTCCTCATGAGCCGGTGGCCTGGGTCCACTCCTACGGGCAGTCACGCGTCTTCTACACTTCCCTGGGGCATCCCCGGGATTTTGACCTGCCCGCTTTCCGCCGGTTGCTCGTCAATGGGATCTTTTGGGCCTTGAGTCTCGAGGTGCCCGAGCCCGAGGAGCCTTCCCGCTGAGATAAGGCGGACGGGATTT
Source organism: Acidobacteriota bacterium (assembly GCA_965205345.1). Lineage (GTDB taxonomy): Bacteria > Acidobacteriota > UBA6911 > RPQK01 > CBDAPI01 > CBDAPI01. Next base: position 32,526 of record CBDBGQ010000015.1, read on the forward strand.
TTGGTGCTTCTTCAGGCAACTGTTGTTGAGGGCGGAGTACTCCTCACCAAGACTGCTTGAGATCCGGTGTACTGTTACCTCGGATAGCCTCCGTCAGGCATGTTCCGTGCTTCGCACATGTTTGACAACTCAGCAAAGTCCAGGAATCCAGGTGAGATCGTGCTTTCCGAGGTTGCTGGAGACAATTAACAACACTTCCCTGAAGAAGCACCGAAAATGGAAGTTGAATAAGCAAATCAACAAAAAGTAATCCAAAAGAAATCGAGGGAGAAGAAATCATGCGTAGATTAATCATTTTTGTCCTGACTGCAACGATGCTGCTGATACTTGGTGGAGGCATCGATTTATCAGCAGCGGAAGAGGGAAAAAAAATGAATTCAGCGGCTATTGAATATTTCGAAATTCCGACACCCCAGGAGATAAACACCGGGCTGCAAAAATGGGCGCAAGAGAGGCCGGAACAGCTTCGCATTGAGGAGATCGGGAAATCCATCACGGGATTCCCCATTCTTCTGTGCCGCTTTACCGACAATCGAGTCCCCGATGAGGACAAGCAGAGGGTACTGCTCACGGCCAGCCACACCGCTGAGAAATCCGCTGTTCAGCATATGCTGTTCTTTGCTCGCTGGCTGCTGAGCGGAGACCCCGAAGCCAATCGGATATTGGAGAGTCAGACCATACTTATGATACCTCTCATATCGCCGGATCAGTACTATGCGCGCGTTCCTGAACGGGATGCCTACGGTGGCTGGAACTGGTGGACCGGTGTATCGGATCCGGAGAAGCGGCCGGAGGCGGTGGCATACCAGAAGGCCATAGACACCTGGCTTCCGGAGGTGCATCTCGATCTTCACGGATTCGATGACAATGCAAAGGGGTTGGGGTTCGCCTGCAGCATAAACTATCGCGGTGCGGCGGGAGGATATGGGCGAAGCTTCCTTTCAGAGATACCGAGACTCATGGACAAAGCTGCCGAAGATATTGGGATCCTTGCCGTCTATGGCGACGAGGGTGACGGCACAATCACGGTATCGGCGCCGGTCCCCGGGGCAGACGAGCACTACTACAGCAGAAAAGGCGTGATAGTCGCCTGGGTCTACACCTATCATAAGTCTCATGCGCTCTCCATGATCCTTGAGTCCGGTTACGCGGAGCACTACATGGCCTCCGTAAGGGCATTGCTGAGGGAGGGCCACAAAACGGGCCGTTGGGAGCGGTATCCGGGTTATGCGGTCAACCAGATAGCATCCGAACTGTCCATTGCGGTGAGCGCATGGGGAGACACCGCCGCCAAGAGGCGCAAGAGCCGTGTCGAACTGTGGGCTAAGAAGGCCAATGTGAACCCGGGCGTCATTCAGCCGGAGACGCGAGGCTTTGTATGCGGGCTCGTTGTGACGGATCCCGATCTCAGAAAGCGGTTGATGATCAATGCGGAGGGCAAAGTCGACGGCCATCCCAACGCGATGCGGTTTTTTGCGAATCTGGAGAAGGAGCCGATGGCCTCCCAATACGAAATCGACGTGATCCGACGATCCCTGGACCATGTGAAGGAATCCTGCGCTCCGGAGAATTTCAAGGTGTTCCTCGCCGATTATCACAGAGTCAACAAACCTACGGACGACCCTTTGATCCACAGCGGCATGAATATCCGGGTGTTCATACCCTACAAACACCCGAAGATCACAAGCGTGTTGCTGGACGGTCGGCCCTGCCCTCAAGGTGAAACGGACGGCTATGTCGTCTATCACAAACCGGGGACGGTGGTTGAGTTCAGCATCCCGCCGGGAAAGACAAAGCCGTTACACTTTGTCACCGTGGCGTACGAGCCCAACGAGGAACGGCTATACGGCTTTACAAAGAAAGACTGGGACTTGCCGTAGGGTCCGTTCCACCATCCGTGAGTTGCGGCGGCGGAAGGGGCGGGTGGACAATGCGTCTCAACGAAAAGCAATCACGAACCATTGGAAGGACTCGCAGAGATCGATCCAGTGCTGTTGCCTGATAAGAGCCGGGGTGTATCGTGCTCAACCGAATTGAAACTTCGAAACACGGAGTTTTGGTTTTTTCTTGGGGCCGATTCCGATTCCAGGACGGGAACAAAAGCGCAACCTATACGCAACCTGTCACTTTTCTGGTGGCAGGGTGCTTTTCTATTGGTCCTGTAAATGGCTGAGAATAAGAGGGAAAAATGGTGAGCCGCGCTGGAGTCGAACCCCCCGACCTTCTGCTGGAGTGATATTCTATCGATCAAGGGAGTCAACCTGCAAAGCGGGAGGACGAGACAGCATAACATCAACTACGGAGGAGACGATGAGCTTGAGCGACAGGCAACTAGAAACGTGTGAGACCAGCCAGTGGGATTTCTCCGATCTAAGGGCTTTGTTCCTGAACTGCACCTTGAAAAGATCCCCGGAGTTGTCGCACACAGACGGACTCATCCAGATCTCGCAAGCCATCATGGAGAAAAACGGCGTTTACGTGGAGGTGCTGCGTCCAGTGGATTGCAGGATTCCCTACGGCGTTTATCCAGACATGAGAGAACACGGCTGGGAAGAGGATGATTGGCCCGAACTCTATGCGAAGGTAAAATCAGCTCACATACTGGTGGTCACCTCCCCCATCTGGCTGGGCGAGAAATCGTCCGTCTGTAACCTGACGATTGAGCGACTGTATTCCAGTTCGGGCGATCTCAACGAACACGGACAATACTCCTACTACGGTCGCGTGGGCGGTTGTCTGATTACGGGTAATGAGGACGGTGCGAAACATTGCTCCATGAATATCCTCTATTCGCTCCAGCACCTTGGCTATGTCATCCCGCCGCAGGCCGATGCGGGCTGGCTGGGAGGAGTGGGACCAGGCCCGTCTTATCTCGATCCCGGATCCGGCGGGCCCGAAAACGATTTCACCAACCGCAACACGACTTTCATGACCTGGAATCTGCTCCATTTGGCGCGAATGATCAAGGATGCAGGTGGAATCCCCGCACACGGGAACCAGCGTTCCAAGTGGGACGCTGGCTGTCGCTTTGATCATCCCAATCCGTTGTATCGATAGCCGTAAGCCAAGTTTTTCTGAACAGCACACTAGCAGCCCGTGGTGGAAGTCCCGGGGCTGGCTTGAGCCTGCCAATACTGGACGCTGAAATAGTCATCCGGGTCTTGCCAACTCGTTCGAAGGAGGAAGCCGCTTTGAGCGGCCCGGTCTCGAGCTTTCTGGATCGTGTATTTGTGGCAGTTCTCAGTATGGATCAGCTCACCTTCCGCGAGTGGGTAGGTTTCTTTTCCCACGCGAATCGTCTGAGTGCGTTTCGATCGGAGATAGAGTTCAATTCTCTGTCGGTTCGGGTTGTAGCGGGCGACATGGTTGAAACCGGCGGGCTCCACATCAGCCCCCAGTTGACGACGCATCCGCTCCAGTAGATTCAGGGTGAACTTTGCCGTGACGCCTGCCTGATCATCGTAAGCTGCTACCAGAATCGCGGGATCCTTTACCAGATCCATACCAATCACGAGCGCCCCCTCGTCGCCCACCAGTTGGCGGACCCTGTGCAGGAAGAAGTGGGCCTCGCGCTCATCAAAGTTGCCTATCGTGGAGCCGGGAAAATAGGCCACGGTGCGCCCGAAAGGAGAGTCAGACTTTGGCAGAATGAGACGGTCGGAGTAATCTGCAACCAAAGGAAGAACCTCAAGACGCGGGTAGTCTACGGTAAGCTGCGAAGAAGTCTCCATCAGGTGGTCGTGGGAGATGTCAACAGGAATGTAAATGGAGGGACTCTCCAGGGCATCGAGCAAGATTCTGGTCTTGACGCTGCTGCCGCTGCCAAGCTCGACGAGCCGAACGAGAGGACCGATCCAGGATGCCATTTCTTGTGCACAGTCGAGCATGATCTCCAGCTCGGTCCGTGTCAGGTAGTACTCAGGAAGCTCACAGATCTGCTGGAACAGCCTTGATCCAGCATAGTCATAGAAATACTTACAGGGAATCCGCTTGGGGGAGGAGGAAAGTCCTGCCTTGACGTCCCGCAGGAATGGGTCGGTGTCTAGTTGCTCCACACGATGAGCCTGACGAATGTGGATTAGCTGCTCCGAGCCAGACGAATGCCCGAGAACTGCCAGCGAGCCTGAGTTGGGAAAAAGTTCCGGTAGCTGGGGCGGACATGGTCCCTCGAGGTGGCGCAGGACCCTCCTCGCAGGACGTACTGATTGCACATGAACTTCCCGTTGTATTCGCCCACAGCCCCCTCGGTCGGAGTGTAGCCAGGATAGGGAGCGTAGGAACTGCCGGTCCACTCCCAGAGGTCTCCGAAAAGCTGCATCAAGGGCTGTTTGCCTGCGCTTGCAGCCCCGGGATGGAATCTTCCCGAATCAACAAAGTTGCCGTTCAAGTCGAGCTCGCGAGCGGCACGTTCCCACTCGAATTCGGTCGGCAGCCGGTATCCCGCCCAGCGCGCGTAGGCGTCAGCCTCAAAGTAGCTGACATGAGTCACTGGCTCTTCCAGCTGGAGCTGGCGTCGTCCAGCCAGAGTGAACACATCCCAATCACCATCCCGTTGCAGCCAGTAGAGGGGCGTCTTCCAGCCTTTTTCCCGGCACAGATTCCACCCCTCGGAGAGCCACAACTCGGAACGCTCATAACCTCCATCCGCAATGAATTCGAGGTATTCTCCGCAGGTGGTCAGACGGGAGGCTAGTTGGAACGGCTCGAGGAAAACTCGGTGGACCGGCAGTTCATTGTCAAAGCAAAAACTGGTCTTGGGGTGCCCCATCTCACAGATCTCCTCGCCAAAGTCGACCCAGGTCAGTGGCGGGGGGATTGAGCGCGGCGCCGAATCGGCTTTGTCTGCGGCATAAGCCGGGAACAGAGGATTGAATGAAAAAGCGTGCTTGATGTCAGTCAACAGGAGTTCCTGATGCTGCTGCTCGTGGTTAAGCCCCAGTTCAATCAGCGCTGCCATCTCGGGGTCGTCGCCGCTGGTTTGGAGCAGCTTCTCCATGGCTTCATCCACCCGTTCTCTATAGTCGTAGACCTCGCCCATCGAAGGTCGACTGATCTTACCCCGATCGGGGCGTGAGAATTGCCTGCCCACGGCATTGTAGTAGGAGTTGAACAAGTAGGTAAGCTGGACATTGATGGGCTGCCACGCTGGGGAAAATGATCTCAGAAGGAAATTTTCAAAAAACCAGGTCGTGTGTGCGAGATGCCATTTCGCCGGGCTGGCATCGGGCATGGATTGAAGCTGCATGTCCTCTGCTGTGAGAGGGACTGCCAGTTGCTCGGAAAAGGAACGGATCTGACGATACTTGTGTAGGAGGTCGTCCTTCGTTCCCGAGCTGGAACCAGGTTCAGCGCTGATCACTTGAGGCATCCTGTCTTCCTTTTCTAGCCCCTATCAACAAGGGAAATACTCCCACCGGAACTCTAGTAGCACCACGGACTGCTACGGCAGCAAGGCCGTTGCCAGGTGCAGCACCTGGAGAATCTGGGGTTCAGCCAAACACCCTAGCATCCGTAATACGCCAGGGCAAGCTCAGGTGGATTTTGGGGGCTGTGCGGTTTATTGAGAACCGATTGTGTCAAAATCAAAGAGCCAAGGCTAACTTAGTTTAATTTTCAAAGGAGCTATTGTCAATAGGTGTGGAAAAACATCAGGCGGCTTTCTCCTCCGGGACTTGGTTGACCGGGACTCCATTGACATATTTGGCGCCCTGGTAGACGTCTTTCATCAGCTCCGGTGCCTTCAACCGGCGGAATCGCTGCTCCGCCACCAGCAGCATCTTCCAGATCACCGCCTGGGCGTTTTCCACTTTCTTGAATCGCTTGGCCGCGTCCGTTCGTAGCCGAAGAGCGGCAAACGGTGACTCCACTGGATTGGTGGTTCGCAGATGCTGCCACTGCTTCTTTGGATAGCAGGTAAAAGGTCACCATCCGGTCCCAGTCCTGCTCGATTAGCTCAGCCGCCAGAGTCAGCCCTCGCTGCCGGCACCAGTGCTGAAAAACCTTCTTGAGTCGTTGTGCTTCTTCTCGAGTCTCGGCGTAAGGGATCTGCCGCAGGATCAGCAAGGCCGGCTTGTGCACTCGCTTAGGGAGCTTGGTCAGCAGGTTGACGATCCGATGATTCCAGCAGCGCTGCTCCTCGGCCTGGGGATAGACGTTGCGCAAAGCTCCCCAGATGCCCAGGTGGCCGTCTCCGATCACCAGCCGTGGACAGCCCATCCCCCGGCGCTTCAAGTCGCGCAGTACTTCCGACCAGCTCTGGGTCGATTCCCGATAGCCGCTCGTGACCGACACCACGGCTTTGCTTCCGTCACTTAAGGCGGCCAGCACCACCAGCAGGACTGCCTTTTCCTTCTCCAGACCCGCCTTGACGTAGATTCCATCTACCCATAAATACACCACTTCCAGATCATTCAAGGGTCGACTCTGCCAGACCTCCCATTCGGCCTGCCACTGCTCTTTCAATCTGGCCACCGTGGAGGACGACAGGTGCGCCTTTTCCCCTAAAAGCCCTCTCAGAGCCAGATCAAAATCCCCCAGCGCCAGACCATGCAAGTACAGCTCAGGGATCAGTTCTCGAACCTGCCGCGTCCGCTTGGCAAACAGGGGCAACACCCGACTTTCAAAGTGTTCCTCTAGATCCCGCACTCGAGGCCTTCGAACCTGGATCGTCCCCGAGCTCAGCGTCAGATGCCTCGGCTTCCCATATCCATTGCCATAGCCCGACGGAGCGTCCACGGCCCTTCGCCGCTCACTCTTACGCCGCCCTAATAACTCCGTGACTTCCTCCTCCAGCAGCTCTTGAACCCAGCCTTGGATCTTCTCCCGCACCCAATCTTCCAGCTCCTCGAAACAAACTCTTGACTCGACACTTTCCTCAATGTTCTGCTTGCTCATGCGGTGTGTACTCCTTCCGTTGCGGGCCTTTCGGCCCTGGATTTTAAATCAACCCGGAAGGATACTCACCGCCTATGCTATTTACACACCTTCTGATGGTAGCTCTTTCAAAGTCGCGTGAGCCTTTCGGGGCAGGACCAGCGCATAGATCGTAAGGGGGTGAGATGAAAGCTTCAGACTTGTTTGTCAGGTGCCTGGAAGCAGAAGGGTTCGAGTACATCTTCGGGGTGCCGGGCGAAGAAAATGCTGACTTCATGATGTCGCTTGAGCAATCGGACCAGATCCAGTTCATTCTCTGCCGGCACGAACAGGGTGCTTCCTTTATGGCCGAAGTTTATGGGCGGTTGACCGGTAATCCCGCCGGAACCCTCGACACGCTGAGCCCGGGAGCCACCAATCTGATCACGGGCGTGGCCAACGCCAACATGGATCGTGCCCCCGTGCTGGTACTCACCGGGCAAGGGGATTCGCAGAGGCTGCACAAGGAATCCCATCAGGTCATGGATGTTGTATCCATGTTCAAGCCGGTTTCCAAATGGGCCCAGTCAATACGTCATCCGGACAACATCCCGGAGATTGTCAGAAAAGCCGTGCGTCTCGCCCGCACCGAAAAACCGGGGGCTTGCCACATTGAATTGCCCGAGGATATCGCCAAACAGAATGCCACTGCGGAACCGATTGAGCCCCGAAGATTTCGTCGACCTGTTCCCGATGACAAAATTGTCGATCGGGCGTGGGATGTCATCCGCAAAGCCAGGCGTCCCATTATCCTCGCGGGAAACGGGACCATCCGTAAGCGCGCCACTAAACAGCTCCGTCAGTTTGTCAGTCAAACGGGAATAGGAGTTGTCTGTACGTTCATGGCGAAGGGCTGTGTGGACAAAGATGACGAAACCTGCAGTTACACAGTAGGGCTGCAGGCCAGAGACTATCCGGTGGCCGCTATTGAAGAATCAGACGTCGTGATCTCCCTGGGATATGACATGGTCGAGTATCCTCCTCGCCTGTGGAACTGGAACGGCAGGCGCAAGATTGTCCACATTGATTTTATTCCCTCAGAAATTGATGAGAACTATCGCATCGATGTAGAGGTCATTGGCGACCTCGCCCACACGCTTTGGATGCTGAATCAGCGAGTTGACGCTTACGGCGCCGAGCTGATCTTTGATCACAGCCATACCCGCAATGCGTGCGCCAGGATGACTCAGGATTTCAAAGAGCATCGAGACGATGATACGGAGGGATCCATCCGACCGCAAAAGGCCCTGTGGGACATACGCCAGGTGATGGGACCCGATGATGTACTTCTCTCAGACGTCGGCGCCCACAAAATGTGGATCGCCCGCTATTATCAGTGCCATGAGCCGAATACCTGTCTGATTCCGAACGGGTTCTGTTCGATGGGCTTCGCTCTCCCAGGTGCCATTGGCGCACATCTGGTCTATCCGGACCGTTGCATCCTGGCTGTGTGTGGTGATGCGGGGTTTCTAATGAATGTCCAGGAGATGGAGACCGCCAGGAGGCTGAATTCGAATATCGTGGTGGTGATCTGGGAGGACAAATCCTACGGTCTCATCGCCTGGAAACAGCAGAATGAATTCGGCCGGCACACCGACTTGAGTTTTTCAAATCCTGACTGGATGCAGCTGGCCAGGGCTTTTGGCTGGAACGGGTTCTGGTGCGACCGGAGCCGTGACTTGAAGACAACCCTGGAAGAGTCGATTCAAGCCGAAGGTCCTTCCCTGGTCGTGATGCCGATCGATTATCGTGAGAACGAACTCTTGACCAAGAGACTGGGAAACATCGGATGTGCGATTTGAATGTCAAGCAGCCCACGGGCTGCTAGTGCACTAGGGAGGTGGATTCATGACCAATCATTTTTCCATGCTGGTACCAGGGGCAGCCTCACATGATGGGGACCTTGAAGTCACGGCGCCCTACGATGGTTCGTTCCTTGCGACGGTGCAGACGGCCGACAGCGCGGCTATCGATAAAGCCCTTGCCAATGCCTCCAGTCTTTTTCGCCACCGCGACCAATGGCTGAAGCCCAGTCGGCGGATCGACATCCTGTCTCAAACTGCCGCGATCATGACCCAGCGTGCCGATGAACTGGCCGTCGAAGCGGCCCGTGAGGGAGGTAAACCCCTGCGTGATTCCTCGGTGGAGGTCGCCAGAGCCATTGACGGGGTCAAAAGCTGCATTGAATTCTTGCGAACCGAAGGTGGTAAAGAGATTCCAATGAACTTGAACGCGGCGTCGCAAGGACGGGTGGCGTTTACCCGCCGCGAGCCCATCGGCGTCGTGGCGGCGATCAGCGCTTTCAATCACCCGCTGAACCTGATTGTGCATCAGGCTGCTCCGGCCATCGCGGTCGGCTGTCCAGTCATCGTCAAACCGGCGGAGGATACGCCACTTTCTTGCTTTCGCTTTGTCCAGATTCTCTATGAAGCGGGACTACCCGAGGACTGGTGCCAGGCCCTGGTGACCAGGACAAGTGAGACGGCCGAACGCCTGGTCGTGGATCCTCGAGTCAACTTCTTGTCCTTTATTGGAAGTGCGAGAGTGGGCTGGATGTTGCGCTCTAAGGTGGCTGCGGGGACACGATGTGCTCTGGAGCATGGAGGGGCCGCCCCCGTGATTGTGGCAGCCGACGCCGATTTGGACTACGCGTTGCCCTTACTGATCAAGGGGGGACTGTATCATGCCGGGCAGGTATGCGTGTCGGTTCAAAGAGTGTTCGCTCACGAGTCCCTGGTCCAGGAGTTGTCCGACCGGCTGGCCGACAGCGCGAGGACCCTGAAGGTGGGAGATCCTACTCATCCTGAGACAGATGTGGGCCCGCTTATCCGACCCTCTGAGACCGATCGGGTGGAAGCGTGGGTGGAGGAAGCGGTGCAGGCCGGGGCCAAACTGCTGGCGGGTGGCAAGCGAATATCCGACTTCTGTTATGAGTGCACGGTACTTCTGGATCCCCCCGTCGCTGCCAAAGTCAGCCAACTGGAAATCTTTGGTCCCGTGATCTGCGTTTATTCGTACACCGACATCGACCAGGCCATCCACCAGGCCAACGCTCTGCCCTTCGCCTTTCAGGCCTCCGTTTTTACAAGAGATATCGATACGGCGATGCACGCTTATTCACGGCTGAAAGCCTCTGCGGTGATGATCAACGATCACAGTGCTTTTCGAGTCGACTGGATGCCGTTTGCCGGATTGGGGCAATCGGGCCTGGCGGTGGGGGGTATTCCCTACACAATGAGAGACATGCAAATCGAAAAGCTTATGCTGCTGAAATCCCCACGGTTGTGAAAGCAGAGTTGACACTATACTCTGGCGACACGTTCTTCAACTGGGCCGGCAGGCGCACGACCGGGACCTGTTCCATGCCACCCGATGGCTCAAGTCGTTGCGTTGGACCTCGAGGTCGAAGGATAGCCGCCACCTGGTAACGGTAAGTCTGGATTCGCATTGGCAAAGGAGGGAAGTCGGGAAATGTCAAAAGTCATGAAAGTCTTCGTCATGCATGGGATTGATCAGGTCGGAATCATGGAGAAGCCCATACCCGAACCTGGTCCCAACGATGCCATTATTCAGACGACCTCTGCCCTGATCTGCACTTCTGACGTGCACACCGTGGGAGGCGCCATCGGAGAGCGAAGCAACCTGACCCTGGGTCATGAGGCCGTCGGCGTAGTTGATCGCCTGGGGACGGCTGTTCAGGGCTTCAAAGAGGGAGACCGGGTGGCGGTCAATGCCATCACACCTTGCTACCAGTGTGAGAATTGCCTGCGAGGTTATTCCTCCCAATGCACGGAAATGCTGGGCGGATGGAAGTTTGCGAATCTCAAGGATGGCAACCAGGCCGAGTACTTTCACGTAAACAATGCCATGGCCAATCTGGCGCCGATCCCCGACAGCCTGTCGGACGAGCAAGCCCTGTACGCCACCGACATGATGTCAACCGGTTTCATGAGCGCCGAGCATGCCAATATTCCCATTGGTGGCAGTGTGGCCGTTTTTGCTCAGGGTCCGGTGGGGCTCATGGCGACGGTTGGAGCCCGCCTGCTGGGGGCGGGACTGGTGATCGCAGTGGAGACGATTCCCGAGCGAAAAGAACTGGCCCGCCATTTTGGAGCGGATGTGGTAGTGGATTTCCAGGAGCAGGATCCGGTGGCGGCCATTTTGGACCTGACCGAGGGCCAGGGGGTTGACTCGGCGATCGAAGCCCTGGGCTCCAGTGCCACCATTGAGTCCTGCCTGAAGGTCACTCGACCGGGCGGAACCATTTCCAATGTGGGCTACCACGGGCATGGAGACTTCGTCCGCATTCCGCGTCTGGAATGGGGCGTGGGGATGGGTGATAAGACCATTCGAACCGGCTTGTGCCCGGGAGGAGCCGAGCGCATGAAGCGTCTGCTTCGAATCATTGAGACGAAGCGCGTAGACCCCACACTGCTCACCACGCATCGATTTCCTTTCGACGAGATCGAGACAGCTTTTCGCCTCATGTCTACCAAAGAGGACGGTATCCTCAAGCCGCTCATCGAGTTCAAGTAGAGACGGGCCGGGCAGACGGTGACATAGTCGAAGTCGACCCGAGGACAAAGCCCTGCAACGGCAAAATGGTCCAAGTCCGGGTCAATGGCCTGGGAATGCTGAAGGTGACAGATAACGCAGTTTTCGCAGTGCTTTGTCCTGGATCTGACGGATCTGCTCACGAGTCACGGAAAATCGTTGGCCAACCTCTTCGAGTGTGCATTCGATGCCGTCGTCAATTCCGTAGAGCATCCGAAGAATCTGTCCTTCTCTGGGAGTCAGTGTCTGCAGCATTGCAGAGATCTGCTCCTTGAGATTGATCCCGATGGCAAGGAGAATCAAATGAACCCAGATCTGGAAAAGAGAGTACCACGGGAGATCCTGGCGGAGTTGATCGAGGAAGGAACAGAAGCCTTTCGAGGAATCCTGGAGAAGTTGTTCAACGTGGCGATGCAGTTGGAAAGAAGCGAGTTTCTGGGAGCGGAAGCGTACGAGAGAACAGCCAGTCGGCGAGGCTATCGAAACGGATTCAAAGGCAAGCGGATTCAGACTCGAGTGGGAGAGCTGCACTTGGAGATTCCACAGGTGCGTGGGTTGAGGTTTTATCCCAAGTCGCTGGAGAGGGGTTGCCGTTCGGAGAAGGCCCTGAAGCTGGCCATTGCCGAGATGTATGTGATGGGCGTCTCGACGAGGAAAGTCACCGAGATCACGGAGCAGCTGTGTGGGTTGGAGATCTCGGCCACCCAGGTCTCGAGAGTGGCCGGGATGCTGGACGAAGAGCTGGAAGAGTTTCGAAGCCGGGAGCTGGGAGAGTATCCGATCGTGTATCTGGATGCCCACTACGAGAAGGTTCGAAGAGGCGGCAGGGTGCAGGACGTGGCCATCCTGAAAGCCATAGGAGTCAATCGTTTCGGGACGCGAGAGGTGTTGGGTCTGAGCGCCAAGATCAGCGAAGCGGAGGTGCATTGGCGAGGGTTTCTGGGAGATCTGCACAAGCGTGGACTGAGAGGGGTCGAGCTGTTGGTCAGTGACGATCACGAAGGACTGAAGGCGGCCAGGCGGGCAGTTTATCCGTCGGTGCCCTGGAACCGTTGTCAGTTTCACCTGAGCAAAAACGCCCAACAATATGCAAAGAGGACAAGCCCCGCATCGCCCAGGCCATGCGGGACATTTTCGATGCCCCGTCTCGAGAGGATGCCGAGGAGCTCAAGGGTAAAGTCGTCAAGAAGTTCGAAAAGATTGCACCGGAGTTCGTGAGCTGGCTTGGAAGACAACCTGGATGAAGGGCTGACAGTGTTTGATTTTCCGAGGAGCTGGTGGCGAAGGATCCGAACCATCAACGGACTGGAGAGACTGCACCGGGAGATCCGGAGACGAACCCGGGTGGTGGGAATCTTTCCCCACGAAGCATCGGCGCTGCGGCTCATCTCGGCTGTGCTTGCAGAGATACACGAGGAGTGGTTAACCGGCCGGCAATACCTGAACCTGGCCGGCTGGAAAAAACAAGTGGAGCAATTCTTCCCTACAGGCCCTAGAGGAAATTACAGAAAAACGGTTGCTTAACCATGAGTCTCCTGTTCCAATCGTATCGTTGTTTCAGATCTCAACGTAAACCATGCGCTCCACAAGCTACCTTATTGTTTGTCCAGGAATGAGTGACGTGCGTCACAAGGTGGTTGCTCGTGTCCCAGAGGGTACACTGTGGTTGTTTGTCCGGGCCCTCGGTCCACAGGGGTCGGCTGGATCCGACCGGAGACCCCTATCGCCGCCCCGACTCCGCCGGCATTCCTGGGTTCCTCACTGGCGGAGATCTCCGCGACCTCAATCAGCCGTCAGCGATTCGAGCACCTCGCGCTGGGCGTCTGTTCTGGGCGCTCCCGTGTGGGTTGCTCTTGCTTCTGCAATAGGTCCATGTGAGGTCTTTGGGGCCCCGGATATCGCTCTCGCTCGGTGCAAAGGTTTTTGGTCCGTCCGGATCCATAGAGCCTATACACTCCGGAGGTTGATAATCGTCGCGGAGAGGATCGACTCTCATAATCCTCCAGATCCTGTGACAGTGCGCCGAGCAGTGATAGTAGTCGTAGGGCTGGCCGTCACTGAACCTCGCGAGCGAAGCATGGAGTTCGGGGAACTCCCTCTCCGAGATGGGCTGCGGAGAGAATTGATGCGCCTCGCATTCCACAGCGGGGCAGCTGACAATGAAAGAGGCCCTTATCCAGTCCCTCATGGATGACTCATCGATCCCTAACCTCCGAACGAACCCAGTACCAAACGCCTGACAACAAATCATACCAAAACACAATGCTTTATTTGGTGATCGCCGTCACCAAACTGATCTGGCCATTTCTTTAGCGAACCGACCAGCAGCGCAAACCCCCCTATCTTGGCTGGAGTGGGGTGGAATGGGGTGGATTTGGGTTGGCGCGGTTACAAAATGGTTACAATCTGGGCTTCTTGAGCGGGTTGCAAATCGACCCTGCCAACCCAACTGACATCCGCCGGCATGGGCGTGAGTTGAGAAACATGGCCCGAACGAAGCAAAAGCAATACCAGTGGCCTATCGCACGGCTAGATGACAATGAGACTTCCATTGGGGGCAGAGCGTATGGTGCAGAACCTCCAAGCAAGTAATCATTTGATGATCGCTCCGGTTAATCCCCACGAGCTCGATTAGCCATAACCTTGATAAGAACATCAAGCTGCGCCTGCCGGAATTTCGCCTTCGCCTCGATCTTTTCGTTGCCAATCAGCAACATCGCCAGCGGCACTGTAATGGGGCCACTCGGGAAGCCTGTGGGAATTCGGATTACCTGACCTGCCGAAGTTGACCCAGTAAGTGTGCATGGTCTCCGCGACTTGCCGATCATCGGGCGTGAATGAAAGGCGTGAAATCGGAAGGGCATCGAGTGTATTAAAGACCATAGGCACATCAGCCCCATGATTCGCGCCCTTAGCGTCCTTTCTTGCCCGCTCGCGCACAAAATCCAAATGATAAAGGTAGGTAGGCGCATGAGTCGATTGAATCCTGGCAATGGTTCTGGCCGGTGCAACGAAAGTTGCATCGCCAAATATCAGTTCTGCCAGATACGTCCTGTCTCCGTCGTCGGCGTCTTTATACACGGCGCTTACCCTCTGAACGTCTGGACCCAACAGAAGCATGACCTGGTCAGCACTGAAGCCCAATGCTTTCATCAAGCTTGCTTCATAGCTGTTGGCGCCGATCATGAGGGGCACCTTGGCTACTCGCCCTGCGAGAAAAGCCTGATGAATTGACTCCTTGATCAGTCTTCCGTCAATCACAGGTCCTAAACCACCCTGAATTGCAAAGGCATTGGAACGACGAATAATCTCGTCAGCGGGTATGGCCCGCAGTTGTTCAATTTGATTGTCCCCAGACACGCCCTGACTGCTCGCTACGTCTTCGCCGATGTCGGCGAGACTCTCCAATTGAGGTAGATCACGATCCAGATGTCTGTGGCGATGCATGCTGTTAGCACTTTGGACAATCGCCTGATGAAAGAAGCCCCTCGCAGGTTCTGCGATCATCAGGTACAAGACACTGGCGCCCCCCGCGGATTCGCCAAAAATGGTGACCTGGTCGGGATTGCCTCCAAATCGGCTGATATTGCTCCTCACCCACTTAAGTGCAGCGATCTGATCCATCAAGCCGTAATTGCCGAGGAACCGATCGCCGACTGACTGTGCCAGTTCCGGGTGATGAAAGAACCCCAAGTGTCCCAACCGATAATTGATCGACACCAGGACAATACCGTTTTCGGCGAAGTGACTGCCGTCGTACCATGGTGTGCCGCTTTTGCCGAGTCGGAAGGCTCCGCCATGAATCCACATCATAACTGGCGCCTTCTTTGCGTCTTTGGGTGTCCAGATGTTGAGTGTGAGACAGTCTTCGCTCTGTGTTCCAAACATCTGCGCCAGCCGTTCTGGTTGCGGACAAGCGGGGCCGAAATCATCGGCAATCAACGGTTCTTTCCAAGGCCTAGCAGCCCGTGGTAGAAGTATGTCTGAGCTATAAGGGGTACCCACAGCAGCGAAGGGGTCGCTGAGACTGGGTTTTCATGGCCAATGCAGCCGGAATCAGTCCGAAAGGCCCTTAAACGCTCGAACAGACAAGATCAGTAGCATCAGGGGCAAATCGCCACTGCAGTGACCCCGCGGCCCCACACCCAGGCTCAGACGCTCAGCATACGATTGAAGGCGCTCACCTGAAGCAGTCGCTTCAACACTCTCATGTCGTAATGAAGCCGTCTCATCCCTCCGCTCCCGTACAGACGCACAGGTTCGCTCGAGGCTCTCCTGTTGCCGAGCAGCCGCTGCCCTCGCTCTCCCCAGACACCGCCGATGGGGCACCGCTTCCTGCCCCTGGTCTCCTCGCCAGAGTCGTACTTCCCTCGCCTCGGTTCGCTCACATAGCTGGGTCCCACCGCATCGTCCACCATCCGCTGGGAGCGGATACCCCGTCGGCCACCACCTCTTCGAGCCTCGAGAGCAGCTTGTTCCACCTTCTCTGGCCGCTTCCGTCAGGGTCTTCACCATGGTCTGGGTCCCCTTGATCGGCTCCCTGTACCGTCACCGAGACAATCGCCGGTCTCCAGATCCACTGCATGCTCCGCCTTGTGCGCCAGGTGCGTCCGCCCGTCCTTCATTCTGGTAATCCGGCATCCGCCACGGGTGCTTCCAAAGTTCGTCTTTGCCCTGGACTTGCTGGTCCAGTTTGGCCAGATCCCGGCGGCGAGAGGCTTTCGCCAGCTCAAAAACTCTTCAAGCTCGCTGATCCCGGCGCATCGATGCTGCCAGCGCTGCATTCGCTTCCAGCGTAGTGGCATCGATGCCGATCGTCTTGCCCCGCAGCAGGCCGCTCGCCCCGATCCGCTTCAGACAGCAAAGACTGCTTCGTGGGTAGCCACATGAGAGTTCGGGTTCGATGGAGCTGTGCGAGTGATCAGACGGCGACCGCTCAGATCAATCCAGAAACAGCCGCAGTGCTCAGAAATCATCTCCAAGCTATTCCTGGACGATCCTTCGAAATACCCCAAGCAGCAGCCGAAAGCACTCCCGGAGCCAGGCTCGTCAACCGCCATCTTTTGGAACTTCGCACACAGTCGCTCCACGAATCGTCAAAGCCGTGTTCGTTGAAAAGGCCATTACCGTAGAAGGGATGCCCACGGTGCGGAGCTCACTGGTGGCGCCACAGGCTGTCGAGCATGCCATGGGGATCTGGCCGTCGCTGTGTGAGCGATCCTCGACTTTCACCACGGGCTGAGGCGGCGTACGGTGGTGCCCAGCGTGATGAACCTGTGGGGTTCACGCATAAGGAACACCCATGGTGATGGTCTCTTCTTCCCTGCCTTCAACGGACCGTAGCGTATTGCCGACAGGATTGGCAAGAAGCGACAGCACGGAGGCTCGAAACGATGGCCATGGTTTTCTCCCGTAAGAGTTTCTGCAGCGCAGTTGTTCTTTTCAGCAAGCATTTCTTTGTTCAGCGGATGGTCCCGCGGCCCCTGGATGGGTGGGTAAGGGCAGCTGATGTGAGCGATGTACCGTTCTTTCTGTAATTTGAGGAAGGCGAGCTAAAAGGATCAGAGACCGGTCTGGGGCAGGAAGCGGTTCTCCAAAAACTCAAGAGCAAGGGAGGATCCGAATGGACCCAGAACGAGGCTACCACAGAATTGTCTGAAAGAACTGAGCGAACGAAGGAGCGACGCGTTTCAGCTGGAGAAACGCCCTGCCGCCATCAGATGGAACGAGAAGAGTTTCTGGGAGCTCGACGCTGGGAGCGGAGCGAGCATCGAGACCACGCCAACGGGACATTCGAGACGCTGTCAACTTGAATGCGACAGCTTCAAATCCGGATTCCACAAGTACGTGAGGACTTCTAATCCCTGGGCGATGCTGGTGCCGCTCGGAGAAAGCCTGAAGTGGCCATCGCCGAGATGTACGTGATGGGCGTGTCGACGCGCAAGGTCACTGAGCAGCAGCTGTGCGGAGATCTGCCAGCCCTCAAGATCCAAGCTGCTGGACGATTTTGAACTCGAGCAGTTTCGCAACCGCCCTTTGGGCAGCTATAAGTTGGTACCTGGGATTACGGAAGGTCCTCGCCAGGGCAGCATTCAGGATGTGGCCGTCTTGAAAGCGACCGGAGCAACTGCGCAAGCGGGAGGTGATTGGGGTCAGCTCCGACTCAGCGAGGCGAGGTCCACTGGCGAGAGTTTTCGCAGCTTCAAAACTGGAGGGTGTGCAGCTGATTGGGATGACCACTCAGGACTGAGCTGCCAGAAGAACTGTACTTTCCTTCAGTGCCCTGGCAACGCTGTCAGTTTCACCTGAGCCAGAATGCTCAGCGATACGCCGGATCCGACCAACGTGCCCCATCGCCACTGACATTCGAGACATCTTCAATGCCCCGTGGAGGCGGTGAGGCGATGCTTCGGGCCAGAGTCGAGCAATACTACGACCGCAACAGCTGGCCGATTGGATGGAGACCAATCTGCCGGAAGGCTTTACGGTCTTCGTTTTGCACGTTCTGCCTGGCGGCGCATTCAACGGGCTGGAGAACCTAAACCGTCAGATTGTCGTACCCGGGTCGTCGGTATCTTTCCAAACACCGAGGCACTAGATTCCGCTGACAGTCGAGGAGATTCACGAAGACTGGCTGATCGGGAAACAGTACCTCAGCCTGGTCGATTTCAAACCACAGGAGAATCCGATCTCAGATCACTCTCAGTCAAATTACAGAAAAACAGTTGCTTAGCCTAGGATTGCGTGAATAGTAGCATTCAAATTGGATATCGTATGAGGAGATATGCTAGTTATGTCAAATGTTAACCCATCAGAAGCTACAGATTTGAGAGAAGAGAACGCAGCTCCAACAGCCACGAGCCAAAATGGCGCAAGACATTTTCAAGTTCAACGGCCTCCATACCGTACACGTCTACAGCGTACTAAGGTCGGTGGTAAGTTGTTCCTCCTGAAGCAGGCCCTGACGAACTATGTCCCCTCTCTCTATCAAGGCCGCCGGCAGCGCATGCTGTTTCAAGATATAAGAACTTACTGTTTGTTTATCGGTCATGGCAGAAGTGGTCACAGTATCTTTGGGGCCCTGCTCGACGCTCATCCAAACGCTGTGCTAGCTGATGAGGTAGACACATTGTTCTTTCTGTCGGCAGGATTCAGCCGGGATCAGATTTACGCACTCATCATGGCTAGAGCTCGACTACTGGCAAAACATAAGCGCCAAAAAAACGGCCGAGAAGGAAAAACCTATTCATATTGGGTTCCTGGACAATGGCAGGGTCGTTTTAAGACGCTACATGTCATCGGCGATTCCAAGGCGGGCAAATCTGCTCAAAGACTTGCCGAGAATCCTACACTGCTTCATCGGCTACGAGATATAACGGCTGATTCAACGCTAAAGGTGATCCATGTGGTTAGAAATCCCTATGACAATATTAGTACTGACATGTTGAGAGGATACCGGGGATTTGGTGAGGCTATTGGCCACTACTTTGAAAGATGCGAATCTATAAGAGACATCCGAAAAGAAATAAACGACTCCGATTTGCTCATAATACGGCAGGAAGAGTTTATTGCCCAACCCAAGCTTTGGCTGAGTGAGG
>CBDBGQ010000016.1:0-24705 GCA_965205345.1 Acidobacteriota bacterium
TTTTTTGGATTCTGGCAACTCTGTTCATTCCCATTTTCTGGCCTTTTCATTAGAAGTTCCTGGCCTATCTGGTCGTTTGTCGCGGACTGCTCTGCCATGTCTCTCTCCTCATCGACATTCCGGCACCATAACCGCACAGGACTTCCTTGATTACGTCAGTTGTTAGGCCCCCCATCCCCCCTTGTGACATGTGAGGTGTCGCGGGTGCCATGTCTCTCAACTCACGCCTATGTGGGCACTATAACCGCACATGACTTCCGCTAGCAGCCCGTGGTGGAAGTACGTTTTCTGAGCTCAGGTGGTACCCACGGGTGGAAGCAGCGAAGGGGTCGCTGAGTTGGGTTTTTCGGGCCAAGCAGCCGGAATCAGTCCGAACAGGCCCTTAAGACGCTTGAACAGCGACAAAATCAGTAGCATCAGGGCGCAAATCCGCCCCTGCAGACCCCGCGGCGTTCCCACACCCAGGCTCTGACGCATCAGCATCCCCAGATTGAAGGCGCTCACCTGGATCAGCAGTCGCTTCAACACATTCTCATGTCCCCGTACATGCAGCCGTCTCATCCCTCCGCTCCCGTACAGATGCGCACAGGGTCGCTCCAGCTGCTCTCCTCGTTGCCGCAGCAGCCGCTGCCCTCGCTCTCCCCGGATGCGCCGCCGATTCGCATACACCGCTTCCTGCCCCTGCCGGTCTCCTCGCCAGCGTCGCTTCCCTCGCCTCGGTTCGCTCACATAGCTGCGCAGTCCCACCGCATCCAGGTCCACCATCCGCTGCGTGCTGTGATACCCCTTGTCGGCCACCACCTCTTCGATGCCTCGTCCCTCCGGCAGCGCTTGTTCCACCTTCTCGGCCGCTTCCGTCAGGGTCTTCACCATGGTCTGCGTGTCCCCTTGATCGGCTCCCTGTACCGTCACCGAGACAATCGCTCCGGTCTCCAGATCCACTGCATGCTCCGCCTTGTGCGCCAGGTGCGTCCGCCCGTCCTTCATTCTGGTAATCCGCGCATCCGCATCATGCGGGTGCTTCCAAACCCGGTTCGATCCTTTGCCCGTGCGCTTGCGGTCCAGTTTGGCCAGATCTTCCCGTCGCGGCGTCTCAATCCCGGAGGCTTTCGCCAGCTCCATCAAAAACTCTTCATACCCCTGCTCGCTGTCCCGGCGCACGATGCTGCGCAGCGCTGCATTCGCTTCCAGCGTAGTGGCATCGATGCCGATCGTCTTGCCCCGCAGCAGGCCGCTCGCCCCGATCCGCTTCAGTACCCAGTCAAAGACTGCTTCGTGGGTAGCCACATCGATCAGTCGTCGGGTTCGGGAGATCGTGGAGTGATCAGACGGCGACTCGCTCAGTTTCAATCCCAGAAACTCTCGCAGTGCCAGAGAATCAGCTGCTCTCCAGGCTATTCCTCGTTCCGATCCGATCCCTTCGAAATACCCCACCAGCAGCAGCCGAAAGTACACTCCCGGAGCCAGGCTCGGTCGCCCCATCTTGTCTGCATAGAACTTCGCACACAGTCCCTCCACGAAGTCGTCAAAGCCGTGTTCGTTGAAAAGGCCATTCAGTCTTTCGTAGAAGGGATGGCCGGCGGTGCGGGGCAGCTCACTGGTGGCGACCCACAGGTCTTCTTGCTGTCGACGTTTCTTTTTCCCCATTGCCATGGGGTCAGTCTAGTGTCGCTGTGTGACCCCTTATCCTCGACTTTCACCACGGGCTGCTAGGCCCCCCATCCCCCCATGGCTGCCTGGATGTGCTCAGGGGGGGAGTATTTCTTATATATAAGTACCGGGATTTTTGGTTTGCCGAGTGATCGAGCAAGAGTGACCCACCAAGCCTAAAAGGTGGCCACATTGGTATTCGCGTACCGCTCCGAGCACGTCGGCCACACTCAGGGCCCGCGTATTAGCGACCTGGGCTTACTCCTCTTCTCCGAATGCTTGAGCCAGTGGGCAGCCAGGTTTAGCCACGGGCGCAGCGTGGGCACAGTGCCCTTGCAAGCCATTGAAAATACGCTACTTGCTGGCTGCACACTAGACTAGCAATCTGGTGCGCATGCCGTTTTTCGGGGGGCATGCAGTGGCCAGAAATGTGAAGCGGGGCTAGAATCGAAATGATGGATGCACCCTCTCCGCCAGAGAAACATCCGCAACTCAGACCTCCTCTAAGAGAACCGACAATCCTATCTTTGATGGGAACCTACCTAGTGTGTTTTGTTCTTTCGTTTCTTTGGGCGGGAGCACTGGTTTTGCTCTCCGAGTCGCTGTACCCGGACTTTTCGCGTTGGCTCCCCAACGATGAGAACACCTTGGCGTGGGGAGTTTTTGCAGTCGTGAATATGATCGTAGGGGCAACGCCCGGCGTTTGGCTGAGCTTCAGGTTCGTGCGCTGGGAATACGGATTGACACCTGGGCCTATTGATGATGGGCGCCTAGTCGTCGCTATCATATTTATCCCAGTGTTTGGATGGGTAGGGGCCATGAGCGTCTTGGGTGGAGAGCTCACACGTAGACTCCACGAGGCGTTTCCTGAGGGGCTTGTGTTTTGAGATTCGTCTTCCGTAATCATCCTAGCCCGGAGCACGTCCCGAAAGACCTTTCTGCCAATTAATTCGTTTTAATTAACATCACTTCCCTGAAGAAGCACCAGAATTTGCCCGGCTTAGTCTTGGTATACTGAGAGCAAGCCGACATCACCAGGTGCTCACGCACTCGTCGAATTGAAGCCCGAGCCGGCTGTTTCATTTCTTGCAGCGAAAGTTGTCGTCTCAGGATAGAAGGAGGCCAGTCCAATTGAAGCATGTTGCTTTTCTCTTGTTGCTGATTGGTTTGGTTACCGAAACCAGCCCGGCATTCGGGAAGCGTATCGAGTGGATCCGAGACCATGAGCAGGGAATGGTTCTAGCCGTTCGGGACCTGAAACTCGTCGTGCTGGACTTCTGGGCGTCGTGGTGCGGCCCCTGCCGGAAAATGGACCGGGAAACGTACAGCGACAAGCAGGTCAGGCAATTCAGTCAAGTATTTCACTTCATCCAGGTTGACGTGGATCGGGCCCAGGGAGTCGCTTCACGGTATTTGGTTAAGGCTCTTCCGACGGTCGTATTCCTCGACCCGTTCGGAAACGAGATTGGTCGCCGCAAGGGATTCGTTCGCGCGTCCGAGATGGGGAAGATGCTGGAGGAAATCCCCAAAGACTATTCGGAGCTGAGCCCCTGGCTGGAGGAATTGGGACCCACTTCAAGAAGCTACAACGCTTTGTTGTCGGCGACCCCCGTGTACCGGAGGCTGGGCCTGGCAAGAGTGAGCATGGACCTGGTGGAACGAGTGCTGAAAGCTTCCAAGACAGAACATGAGCGGCTGGAGATGGCCTACCGCGAGAAAGGGCTGAACCTGATGGCCCTGGGAAAGAACAAGAAGGCTACTGACCTTTTCTCAAAACGACTACAGAACTGCGCTGAGTGCCCGGCGACTCCCTATTTCCTTCTCGGGTTGGGAAAAGCTCATTACGAACGCGGCAAGAAGAAACAGGCACGCGCAGTCTACGAGAGCTTGCTGGCGGAATATCCTGGAGTGTTTTCGCCGAGATTGCCGAAGAGACGCTCAAGGCTCTTCGCTGATCGCTGAGGTTGGAGAGGGTGGGTCTGAGATCAGGATGAGCATGAGCCCTTGCTATCCGTTGAGAATGGTCCTGTACTCGTTGATGGTGCAGGGTCTCTGTGCCCAGCACGTTACGCTCCCCGGTCTGGAAGGGTTAATCAACCCTTCCTTCGATGGCTCTCTCCGACAGGTCACCGATCTGCAGCTCAGACGCGACATCGCCGTGATCGAGTTCGCCCAGGGCCAGATGGCTCTGGGGTCCCCCATTCGAGTACTGGAAACCGTCGAGCCCCGGGTTGTCTATGCCTCCTTCCGGGGCGCGGGACGACTGCAGATTGCCCCCAGTCTGGAGATGGAGAGGCAGCAACTTGAATTGCATGCGAAATCACCCGAACTGAGCCTCGAGTTCTCGCAGGCCCTGCTTCATTTCAGCGACGGATCAGGCACAGGTCTCCAGGAGCTGGTGAAAGCCCCGTCGGGCAACTCCGGTGATCTGCAGAACCAATTCGTGAATCGTCTCAAACAGCTTCGGAAACTGGGTTTGACCTGGCACCAGCGTCTCTACAAAGCTCTGGTCTCCGAAGACTCCAGCAAACACGCCCTTTTTGTAGTCGACCTGAACACCAGGAAGCACGGATGGCTAACCTTCGTTTTTGATGCGGCGGATCCGGAGCAATTAGAGATTTCCAAGCTCCACACTGGCTCTAAGAAACTAGATGTCTGGACCAAGTTTCCAGAAGGCGGGCTTCATCCGCGACAGGTCTTCCAGGACCCTCTAGGGGGTAGCGAATACGTGATCAAAGGATATGAGCTCGACGTTGTTGTCGATGGGGGCGAAAAGCTCTCAGTCCAGGCAGAAGTCTCATTTGAGCAGAGAACCGAGGGCGAACGGGCCCTAATTTTCGCCCTGGATCCGAATCTCCGGGTCAGCGTCGTGACCGATCAAACGGGTCAAGCTCTAAGATTTCTTCAGCCCGAGGATCCCAAGGACGATTTCTCCCTGGCCACCTACCTTGTGGTTGCGAGAGATCAGCCTTTCGGAACAGGACTGCAAAAGCTGAGGTTCGACTACTCCGGGAAACGAGTCGTCCGCGAAGTTGGGGGCGGCAACTTCTTCTGCCAGAGCTTTGGCTGGTATCCCTCCTCGAGTCTGGGAAGAGTTTCACTCAATGACACAACTTTCGCAGGCCGTTATGACTTTGACATTGTGCTGAGTGTACCTCGCAAGTTCACGGCGGTTGCCGTAGGTCAGATGCAGGGGAAGCCAGAGAAGGACAAGGAATACGTAAGGACGCACTGGACCAGCGAGATCCCTCTGGCCGTGGCAGGCTTCGCCTATGGCGACTACAAAGTGCACACGGAAAAGGTGGGAAACATCAACGTTGAGGTCTATGCAAACCGGCAAGCAGACAACGTGCTGCGGCGTATCGAACTGGCAGTCGAGAATTCGGGCAGCTATGCGCTGGGTTCACTCTCGCCAAGCCGGCTGGGTAAGACGATTGCGACGGAAGTGGGCAATTCCCTGCGCGTCATGGAGAAGTACTTCGGTCCCTATCCCTACAGCAAACTCGCCGTTTCCAACATCCCATACAGTTACGGACAGGGTTGGCCCTCCCTCCTGTATCTGTCGACTCTCTCCTTTATGGATTCAACTCAGCGCAATCAGCTGGGGATTAAAGATCATGTCCAGTTGACCGACTTCTTCCGAGCTCATGAGACCTCTCATCAGTGGTGGGGGCATGTGGTCGGTTGGAAGAGCTACCACGATCAATGGCTCTCGGAAGGTTTCGCTGAATTCTCGGGCAACCTCTACACCGGGCTTCGAAGAGGTCCTCAGCAGTATGATCGACTCGTTCGAAACAACCGGAAGTCGATCCTGGCCAAAGACCCTCACGGCGAAGTCTTTAACGACCTGGGAGCCATCTACGCCGGTCGGCGACTGGCCTCTAGCCCGGATTATGCAAAAACCGTAGTCCGGTGTTGAAAAACGAGTCGAGAAGTGGCCCAACTCGGAAGCGGGCAGGTGTGACAGGCGGATTTGCGAAGAATATCGGTTGGGGAGGCGTTTGAGTGGTTGGGGGAGTGAATTTCAGACAGATCTGGGCCTGGATGAGTATCGGAAGCGGTTTTTTGGGGAACTGGGAGAAGCTAGCTGGAGTTGAGGCGACTCAAGACGAGGTGGAAGAGGGGTTGTTCGGGAAAGGCTGAGGAAAGATGGACCCAGATGCGTCGAGTGGTTTGTCGGATGCGGGCCCCGATCTTGAGGACACGACGACGTAAGGTTTCGATTTCGAGCTTGTGCCAGGGAGTCCCGTGCAGATAGTCGCGGAGGCGCACGAACATCTGGTAAGCCAGTGCATGCAGGAGGAGTCGAAACTGATTGGCCAGGAATCGATGACAGCTGAGTCGGTCCATGCTCAGATGATTCTTGAAGGCCTTGATGAAGTTCTCGGTCTGCCCTCGGTTTGTATAGTGGTCATAAAGTGATTGGGAGCAGAGATCGTCCCGGTTGGTGACCACAAAGCGACGATTGATCCCGCGCTGATCGACCTCCACTTTGACAATGACGCGACGGGATCGATCCCAGCTCTTGGCTCGATAAAGAAACTCGTCAAACTGACGCTGTTTTTCCTCCAGCTCAACGAACTGCAGCCGAGTCGAATCCAGCAGCGGCTCGACCACTCGCTGCAGGCGAGGGTTTCGACTTAACCCAATGACATATTGGAGTTGATTCTCTTCACCTTCACAGAACTCGTAGAGCCGAGGCGTGGCAAAGCCGCTGTCGGCCCGAATCTCAATCTCGACATCCGTCCCCACTCCTTGTCGGATGGCCTCCACGACTCGCTTCAGAATGGGCACGATGTGAGAGGCAGCCCCCTTGTTGCCAGGTCTCAACACGACACACACCAGGTCGCCCGTGTCGGCATCGAAGATCAGCAAAGGATGCAGAATGTGGTTTCGGTAATACCCATGGTAGAAGGAGAACTCCTGCTGACCGTGAGTGTGGTCGTCGGTACTGTCCAGATCCAGGATGATCTTGCTGGGACGTCTCTTCTTCAGGGAGCGCACATAACGGCCTAGCAGCCACTGGCTCAGACGCATCAGATCCTTCTTGGTGACGGAGTTCTCCAAACGGGAGAAAGTCGGCTGGGTGGCCAAATCGGGATCGCTCTCGGGCAACTGATCACAGACTGTCTTGAGCATCGGATCGGAGCGCAGCGTATCGGCGTCATTACAGTCTTCGTAGCCGGCCACGATCTGCAAGACTCGTTGTCGAATCAACTTCAACAGGTCATGACGAACGTAGCGTCGGTCCCGGCTTTCCGAAATACACGAACTGAAGCCCTCGCACAACCGATGTTGCCGATCCAGCGATCCAAACAACAACCATCCTGCGTCGGAAGTCAGACTCCCCCCATCAAAACGCGCCGTGATCTTTCTGTGGCTGTGAAATGGCAGGGTATTCTGGCAGACTGCTTTCAACATTGCCGTAGCTCCTGTTTAGGGTCGTTGTTTATGTAAACCCTTTTATATCAGAGAGCTACGGCCTTTTTTCTGGGCCCAAATCTCACTCGGATTCAGATCTCATGCATAATCCGGGCTAGGAGGCACCCCCGTGGTTACAACGTCCTGGTCTATGAAAAGGGAAGCCTGGTGCTGCATATGCTCCGTATGATGCTCTGGGACACAGGCAGTGCCCAGGAGCGGGACCATCGATTCATTCGAATGATGCATGAATTTACTTCACGTTTTCGGAATCAGGCGGCCTCGACCGATGATTTCAAAGAAGTGGTCGAGAAGCACATGACGACCAGCATGGACCTGGATGGAAACGGCAGCATGGACTGGTTTTTCGACAGCTGGGTCTACGGCAATGGCATTCCGGCCTACACCTTGGAGTTCGAGGTTCAGCCGGCTGGCGAAGCCGGCCAATTTGTGCTGTCTGGGAAGCTGACACAAAGCGAAGTGGACGAGAGATTCAGAACGCTTGTTCCTGTTGAACTAACACGGGAAGGTCAAGAACTACGTTTAGGTTGGCTGCCTGCCAGAGAAGCCGAAACTTCCTTCGATGTGACTCTTCCGTTTCGGCCCGAGGATCTCCGCATTGCAGAAGATGAGATTCTAGTTCGCAAGCTCAAATACCGAAACCTCGCCCACTGATTCCGATTGAAAACGGCCACCTGCTCCCGCATCCTCGGTTCGCCCCTCAAGGCGATTCCGAAGGCTATTTCTTCTTCGGCTTCGCCTTCGTCTTGGCCTTCTGCTTCTCTTTCTCTTTCTCTTTCTTTTTTCTCTCAGCCCAGTATTTCTTCTCGAGATTTTTGGGCATCAGAGGTTTCGCTGCAACGAGACCTGGCGATAGCGCTGGCCGAGTTTGCGCCCACCAGCCAGTTAGTCGCTAATAAGAAGCTGTGGCAATCCTATGGCGTCAAACGCGTCTTCGGAAAAGAATGGGAGCGCCACTGCTATCGCCGATGCCGACAACATAACTCTTTCGTATCGTGGACACCGGGCGCTAAGCCTCCCAACTCTATCTGTTGCTCATCGGCGACTGGAGGCGAATTCCTGATTCCTCAGTTCGGTTTCATCAGCTCGCGGCAAAAAGAAAGGGAGCCGTCCGGCCGGCCGGTCAAGGTCTTTTCGACTCGACCCTATTTCCTTGGCCTGGAAGACGCCAGTCCCGACGAAATTGACTTCGAAGTTCTCAGGCTGACGCGAGCATCTCCCGGCCGAATGGTTGTTCTCTGCGAAGGGCGAAGGGGCGAAGGTTTTTTCATCTGCATGACCTGCGGGGCTGGTTTCCGAGCCATGGAGGGCAAGCACAAGGATCCCTTCGGCAGACAGTGCTCCGGCATGCTCAAGAGAATGTCACTGGGGCACCTGTTTGTTACCGATGTTACCAAGCTTCTCTTCGCGTCCAGCCCGATCGAAGACGCCCCTATTGATCCTGCATCCTTTGCGTATTCGCTAGGCTACGCCCTCGGCTAAGCAACTGTTTTTCTGTAATTTGACTGAGAGTGATCTGAGATCGGATTCTCCTGTGGTTTGAAATCGACCAGGCTGAGGTACTGTTTCCCGATCAGCCAGTCTTCGTGAATCTCCTCGACGACAGCGGTGATGAGTCGTAGTGCGGACTCGGTGTTTGGAAAGATACCGACGACCCGGGTACGCCGGCGAATCTGACGGTTTAGGTTCTCCAGCCCGTTGTTGGTGCGAATGCGCCGCCAGGTAGAACGTGCAAAACGAAAGACCGTAAAGCCTTCCGGCAGATTGGTCTCCATCCAATCGGCCAGCTCCGGGTTGCGGTCGTAGTATTGCTCGACTCTGGCCCGAAGCATCGCCTCAGCTTCGCCTCCAGACGGGGCATTGAAGATGTCTCGAATGTCAGTGGCGATGGCGGCACGTTGGTCGGATCGGCGGGCGTATCGCTGAGCATTCTGGCTCAGGTGAAACTGACAGCGTTGCCAGGGCACTGAAGGAAAGACAGCTCTTCTGGCAGCTCGTAGTCCTGAGTGGTCATCGCTGACAATCAGCTGCACACCCTCCAGACCACGCTTTTGAAGCTGCTGCAGAAACTCTCGCCAGTGGACCTCCGCCTCGCTGAGTCGGCAGCTGACCCCAATCACCTCCCGCTTGCCCCAGCAGTTGACTCCGGTCGCTTTCAAGACGGCCACATCCTGAATGCTGCCCTGGCGACGGACCTTCTCGTAGTGGGCATCTAGGTACACAACTGGATAGCTGCCCAAAGGGCGGTTGCGAAACTGCTCGAGTTCGTCGTCCAGCAGCTTGGAGATTCTTGAGACCTGGCTGGCGGAGATCTCGGTGCCGCACAGCTGCTCGGTAATCTCAGTGACCTTGCGCGTCGACACGCCCATCACGTACATCTCGGCGATGGCCAGCTTCAGGGCTTTCTCCGAGCGGCACCCTCGCTCCAGGGATCGGGGATAGAAGTCCAGGTGACGTACTTGTGGAATCCGGATTTGAAGCTGTCCCACTCGAGTTGACAGCGTCTTGGCCTTGTACCCGTTGGCGTGGTCTCGACGCTGCTCGCTCCGCTCCCAGCGTCGAGCTCCCAGAAACTCTTCTCGTTCCATCTGCATGGCGGTGTTGAGCAGTTTCTCCAACACTCCTCGAAACGCGTCGCTGCCTTCTTCGATCAGTTCTTTCAACAATTCTCGTGGTAGCCTCTGTTCTGGGTCTGGGGTCATTCGGATCCTCCTTGCTCTTGTCTTGAGTTTTTGGAGAAATCCTGCCCCAGACCTCTGATCCTTTTAGCTCACCTTCCTCAAATTACAGAAAGAACGGTACACCCCTACGCCCTCCTCGAGGGCTCCTCTTCCGTTCTGCAAGTACCCAGCTCCGATCTGAACATCACAGTCTCCTACTCAGCGACGGAGCGAATTCCCCCGGTCATCTTATATGACAATGTTCCCGGCGGGGCAGGTCTGGTCGCGCGTCTCGAGGACCCTGTTCTGCTGCGATCCTGCGTCGAGGAAGCTTTGCAGCGAGTGAGCGGGGCATGCGGCTGCGGGGAAGAAGCCAGCTGTTACGGCTGCCTCAGGACCTACCGAAATCAGTTCATCCACCACGAACTGAGACGAGGGGATGTGAAAAACTACCTGGCCAAGTTCATTCTGCCGGGCCTAGAAAGGCCTTGAGCTGAGAGCGGGCGCCGTGGAGAAGCGGAGATGGAAGAGCTGGTCATCGCCGGCTATCTGACTCAGAGAAGGCTGGAGAATAGCCTGGTCCAGCTATCAAGAGGGTATCCGAATCTCGCGATGATTTCATTACGGTCTTTAGAACACCGAAGAGGATGGCTTTGCACCGAGCGCCGCAGATCTGACCTTCGACCATGTCTAGCTAAGCAGAAATCACTATCTTCGTGTTGCATGGAATTCAGTGCTACAGTTCGACTCAATGAGCCGGGCGCCCCGGAAGATCGGGCATGGGGTCATGCTCGAAAAAGCCCCGAACATCGGTCGGAAGGATTTATTGGAAGCTAAAAGTCTGCAGGGACCGACTTTAAGGATGAGAGTTACACAGAGACTGTACCTTCCCTGACACTCGCCCTTCGACCCGGATACGCAAAGCTGCAAAGCCCGTTCGACCTGCAGCAGCGGGAAACCGTCCGCCCGTTTTTGGCCCGGTGCAAAACTCAACTTATGTCAAGGAATCACTTCTTTGGGTGGCGAAGAATCCGGGCAAGTGATTGTGTTTGTAAGGTTTTCGTAGCTTTTCACGTGTTTGACCTTGGGACTTCTAATCCGTAGGTGCAGGTTCGAATCCTGTCGGGCGCGCCATTTGTTTTCGGTCCATTCCGGAGACATGGGTTACAGATTATACTGAAGACATAGGTAACACTCTTGGGCTGAACGGGTTTTCGATGGGCTCGAGCCTGCAGGTCTCGTGATCAAAGTATCCGAGGTCGTACTGCATGAAGCTGACGAGCCAGATTCTGTCGCTAACCTGTTTGACGCCGACTTTCTGGCCGGCGAACACAGTGCTTAAGTTGATCTTCCGGCGTTTGTAACAGATGCGGCCACAAGTGGTAACGGTGGCCGTCCAGTCATGGAACGGATAGTCGAGATCGCCTAGTCCCTTGTAGGGTCTGGGTGAACTTGTATAGAGATCGGCTGGGACCTTCATATCCAGGGCTTGATGGGGCCTTTCCTGGTTGTAGCGTTCGATGAACTCATCGAAGCGGACCTGCTGTTGTAGGAAGTTCTCGGAAGCGGGCCTGGTCGCCTCGGTCTTCAGGGTCAGGTGCATGCGCTCGTGACGGCCGTTCTGTTCCGGGTGTCCCGGCTTGATGCGCTCGATGTTGATCCCCAACCTCAACCACCAGACCGAGAGCTTGCTCAAGCCAAACAGGGAGTTGGGGCAGGCGAAAGGGATGCCGTTATCGGTGCGGATCGCTGTGGGCAGCCCGAAGTCCTTGAAAGCCCGCTCAAAGACACTGAAGGCATAAACTTCCTTGGTGGTAGACAGCGCATCACAGGTGATCAGATATCGGCTGGCGAAATCCGTAACGGTCAAGGGAAAGCAGTAACGTCGGTCGGTGAGCATGAACTCACCCTTGTAGTCAGCACACCACAACTCGTTGGGCGCTGTCGCTCGCGACAGCGCTGTTCCCTGAGCTTTGTATCTGCGCCTCTTCCGGCGCTTCACCAAGCCGTTTCGATCCAGGACGGCATGCACTGTACTGATGGCGGGACAGTGGACATCGGGATACACCCGTCGCAGTCGTTCCCGGATCTTGGGTGCACCCCAGTGCGGATACTCCTTCTTGAGGTTAACGATCAGCTTCTCGATCTGCATCGGTAGCTGGTTGGAGTAGTGTAACTTTTTTTCTGTAATTTCTGGTCAGGCCTTGGGTCGGAAAGACAGAGGTCTGGGACAGGATTCTCCAAAAACAGAAACGAGAATCTGGCAAGGAGAATCAAATGAACCCAGATCTGGAAAAGAGAGTACCACGGGAGATCCTGGCGGAGTTGATCGAGGAAGGAACAGAAGCCTTTCGAGGAATCCTGGAGAAGTTGTTCAACGTGGCGATGCAGTTGGAAAGAAGCGAGTTTCTGGGAGCGGAAGCGTACGAGAGAACAGCCAGTCGGCGAGGCTATCGAAACGGATTCAAAGGCAAGCGGATTCAGACTCGAGTGGGAGAGCTGCACTTGGAGATTCCACAGGTGCGTGGGTTGAGGTTTTATCCCAAGTCGCTGGAGAGGGGTTGCCGTTCGGAGAAGGCCCTGAAGCTGGCCATTGCCGAGATGTATGTGATGGGCGTCTCGACGAGGAAAGTCACCGAGATCACGGAGCAGCTGTGTGGGTTGGAGATCTCGGCCACCCAGGTCTCGAGAGTGGCCGGGATGCTGGACGAAGAGCTGGAAGAGTTTCGGAGCCGGGAGCTGGGAGAGTATCCGATCGTGTATCTGGATGCCCACTACGAGAAGGTTCGAAGAGGCGGCAGGGTGCAGGACGTGGCCATCCTGAAAGCCATAGGAGTCAATCGTTTCGGGACGCGAGAGGTGTTGGGTCTGAGCGCCAAGATCAGCGAAGCGGAGGTGCATTGGCGAGGGTTTCTGGGAGATCTGCACAAGCGTGGACTGAGAGGGGTCGAGCTGTTTGTCAGTGACGATCACGAAGGACTGAAGGCGGCCAGGCGGGCAGTTTATCCGTCGGTGCCCTGGAACCGTTGTCAGTTTCACCTGAGTAAAAACGCCCAACAATATGCTCGCCGCAAAGAGGACAAGCCCCGCATCGCCCAGGCCATGCGGGACATTTTCGATGCCCCGTCTCGAGAGGATGCCGAGGAGCTCAAGGGTAAAGTCGTCAAGAAGTTCGAAAAGATTGCACCGGAGTTCGTGAGCTGGCTGGAAGACAACCTGGATGAAGGGCTGACAGTGTTTGATTTTCCGAGGAGCTGGTGGCGAAGGATCCGAACCATCAACGGACTGGAGAGACTGCACCGGGAGATCCGGAGACGAACCCGGGTGGTGGGAATCTTTCCCCACGAAGCATCGGCGCTGCGGCTCATCTCGGCTGTGCTTGCAGAGATACACGAGGAGTGGTTAACCGGCCGGCAATACCTGAACCTGGCCGGCTGGAAAAAACAAGTGGAGCAATTCTTCCCTATAGGCCCTAGAGGAAATTACAGAAAAACGGTTGCTTAACCCACTTTGGTATGGCGTCGACCTACAAATGGAGCCAGACATGGCCTACGGCCAGGTACGACACATCCTAGAATCCATGCCTCACCCCGACGCTCGAATCAGTCACATCCACGGTGTGTTCCAAGACGGCTGGACACAAGCAGTCAAGAATGGCACCAGAGGGCTCAACGGAGGGATGATTGGTGTCATTGACGCCATCGCCGAAGGCATGAAGAAACAAGCAGCAAGACGCTACGTCGAAGCCGTTTTCCTGGACTGCCTCGATCCCCTCGATTTCGATACCAAAGTCGCCTTCATGCAGGAATATCTCGAGCTCTATGGCGCCGTCGTCCTGCCAGATGAAGAACTCATGTCGTCCTACCAGCTAGCGGCAAACCTAGAATCCGTAGTCCAAAACCACGTCAACCTCATCAACCAATTCCGAACCACCCTGCGGTAGAAAAGTCATGCCAAGGAGGAGCCCCGAAAGGTCGGAAATGCATGAAGTCTTGACCGTTGCTGAAGTGGCCCA
Organism: Acidobacteriota bacterium; assembly: GCA_965205345.1. Lineage (GTDB taxonomy): Bacteria > Acidobacteriota > UBA6911 > RPQK01 > CBDAPI01 > CBDAPI01. The sequence goes on from CBDBGQ010000016.1 coordinate 13,768, forward strand.
GCACCTTCGATGCTCAAAGGCTCATGTGTACAACCTGATCAACGGCAGCGTGCGCGGTGTCAGTCAGCTGCCCGCGATTGCCCTGGGCCGTCGAAAACTCGTTAGAAAGTCCACCTTAGAGTCCTGGGAGGGTTTGAACGAGCAGCCCGACGCTTGCTATCATCCAGGCTCAGAATTGGACGCCGTTTAGACGCATGAAAAGGAGGTTTTTATGCGAAAACGGTACCAACACGGTTGTCTGCGAAGAATTAGCGGTAGCTGGGTAGCCCAGTGGCGTGAAGGAGGACGCCTAAAAAAGAAAGCTCTGGGCCGGCTGGACAAGATGACCAAGTCAGAAGCCAGGATTGAGTTCGATGAAATCCTGGGAGCAGTCAACCGAAATCAACTAAACGGATCATGCACACTCGAGAACTTCGTGACATCGACGTATATGCCTTTCTACAAACGCAAGTGGAAGGCGTCTACCGCGGCGACCAACGAAGGAAGGGTCAAGCACCACATCACCAGTGATTTTGGTGAACGGGAGATCGGAAGTTTCACCCGGACAGAGTTGCAGGACTTCCTGGACGAGAAGGCAATGAGTGGTCTTAGTTTCAGCGTAGTTGACCATCTCAGGTGGGATCTCAGACAAGTCTTCGAACTCGCGCAGTCAGAAGGCTTGCTACGACGTAATCCTGCCTTGATGCTCTTCACACCTCGGGCGGCCAAGAGGCCACTGAGGAAGCGCTTGAAATGGAAGGAAGTCAAGCTACTGTTCAGCGTATTGGAGTCGAGAGAACGCTTGATTGCAATGCTAGCCGTGATTGCCGGGATGCGCCCGGGTGAGATCTTTGCCCTCCAATGGAAGCACATCCGAATGGATAGGCTGAGCGTTCGCCAGAGAGTCTACAGGGGCGACCTTGACACTCCTAAGACTCAATTTTCTGTGAGGGACGTTGCTTTGCCGGATGAGCTTCAGGGACTGCTGAGGGAATGGAGGTCCCGTCTGTCTGGCACAAACCTAGACGACTGGGTTTTCCCTTCTGAAAAAGGTACGCCTCTGAGCAGGGACAATGTGTGGAATAGAAACTTCAAGCCGGCCTTGAAAGAGGTCGATCTGGAGTGGGCAACTTTCCAAGTCATGCGGAGAACACACTCATCGCTAATGAAAGAGCTGTCTATTGATCCAAAGCTAGTGGCCGACCAGCAGGGCCACTCCCTAGACGTGAATCTGAACGTCTACACCAAGTCTTCTATCCGGCAAAGAAAGAAGGCTCTGGACAAGCTGGAAAGCAGGCTAGCTGCGGCATAATGATGCCAAAGTGATGCCAAGGGCTGGACCGAACCGCTCTGAATCGCTCTAAGTGATTGAAAATATTGGAGCGGGAGACGGGAATCGAACCCGCGACGTCCAGCTTGGGAAGCTGGCATTCTACCGCTGAATTACTCCCGCTCCGAGGAGTTACGCATCTTCTATTTTCCCACCTCCGCATCGTTTTTGCCAAATCATTTCGAGGGTAGCTTCGGTCTGAAACGACGCTCTGCAACCCAGTTGAGAATTTCCGACTTCAGAAACCGGATGTTCGACTGGATACGAATAGTGGAAATAAGGCGCCGCTGAACGTAGCTGAACCGGGGCCGTGAAACGCGAAAGCTTGAAGCTCGGATAGGGACAATAGTAGAATTCCCTTCCTGAGGAGCACCGTCCCGTTCTTCAACTGATCCACTTTGGAATTTCCCTCGGAAAAGGAGAGAGAAGCATGAGAACTTGTTTGATTCTATCCCTGCTGGTTGCATTCTTGACCATCCCGGTGGCGGCACAGACTGACGAGATCCAACTGACACGATCCGTGATTGAGACTGAGCGACAGGCGATCATTGCCAAGAACCTGGAACTCACAGAGGCTGAAGGCGAGGAATTCTGACCCGCATTTCGCAGTTATCGGGGCGAGTTGGCAATCCTTGGAGATCGCACGGTCGGGATGATCAGGAGTTACGCTGAGTCTTTCAATGCCGACTCCATGACGGACGAGAAGGCCGAGGATCTGATGAGAGAGTACTTTTCTATAGAGGAAGCCACGCTCAAACTCCAGAAGCGCTGGTGGAAGAAGTTCAGGAAGATCCTGCCGGCCAGGAAGGCCGCCCGTTACTATCAACTCGAGAACAAGTTGGACGCGGTGGTTGACGTCGAGCTGGCAGACCAGATTCCGCTGATTCCTTAAGCAAACGACTTTTTCTTGTTGGAAAGAGAATGTTGTGCAGGGAAGTATGAATGACTCTTACGCCACACCGTTCTGTCCGTCTGCTCTCGAACTTGACTCAAGAATGAAAGATGAACTCGGCTCAAGTAATCTAGAACCCAGAACCCAGAACCTAGAACCTAGAACCTAGAGCTTTCAGGAAGCATGAAGAGATGCCGATGTCGAGCTCTCTGCTTCACGATTCTAGGGAATGGCAACTTCGGTTAGGCCGCGTAGCGCAGCACCGCGATGAAATGACATGCCGTGCCTGCCAGGACGAACAAGTGCCAGACGAAGTGGCTGTACGGGACGCGCTCGGCCAAGTAAAAAGCGACTCCCGCCGTATATACAATGCCTCCCGAGAGCAACCAGAAGAATCCCGCCGCGGGCAGGAGAAGCCAGAGCGACTTGACCACGATGAGGGCGATCCAGCCCATGGCTAGATAGAGGCCCACCGAGACCCTCGGGTAGCGGACACCGAAGATCGCCTTGAAGACAACACCCCCCAGGGCGAGGCTCCACACGATCACCAAGAGACTCCAACCCCACTCCCCGTGGAGAACGCCCAGCGTGAATGGCGTATAGGTGCCGGCTATCAACAAGAAGATCGCACTGTGGTCGAGCACCCGGAATATCCGTTTGGCCCGGTTTGGAGGGAGTGCGTGGTAGAGCACGGATGCCAGGTACAACAGGCCTACGGTGGCGGAGAAGACGCTTGCGCCGATGATTCCCCTGGCCCCACCCCGCTGGACTGCATCCAGAATGAGAACTGGGGCAGCAGCCATCACAACGAGCAAGCCAACGCCGTGGCTTACGCTGTTCGCGATCTCCTCCCCCAGCGATTGCGGGCGCTTACCTGGTGCAACCACGTGAGTCACGGGTCTATACCCTGCGCGGCCCGTAACCCGACGGGCGCCAGGGGTTTGCGCCCGCTGTCTGTGTTTCTCGTCGTCCCCGATAACCAAGCATCGACCACCTCATGAATAATCCGGGCTAGCCATGATTGTACAGTCTGAGGCTACCAGGCTTTGCCTCAGGAGCTTCCTGGGCCGTGGCTCCGGGCTCAGGAGCATGTGGCTCAGGTCACATGCGACTTTCGGTCCGTTTTGCCATCCTTTGTACCGCTATGTGTTTCGCCGTGATCCTGACCCGGTGGAGGGTGGGCTCAGGCAGCTGGCGGTGGGGATTGCCCATTTTGCTCCTGTTTCTGCTCTTGCCAGGCTGCGGTCGACGTACCCCTTCACCCTCGCCCGTCCGTGCCTCGAGCACACCATCAGGGGGCTCTTACGAAGCAGGAATCGCGTCCTGGTACGGACCCGGATTCCATGGTCGAACCACGGCCAACGGTGAGAAGTACGACATGTACGCCATGACGGCAGCTCACAAGACGCTGCCGTTTGACACCTGGGTGCGGGTGGTGAATCTGGACAACAGCGAGTCCACCGTGGTGCGAATCAATGATCGCGGTCCCTTCATCGAGGGTCGCGTGATCGATTTGTCACGCAACGCCGCGGAGGATATCAGCATGGTCGGGCCGGGGACGGCTCGAGTGCAACTACTGATCGTGGATGAGCCGATTCGCAAGTCGGCGGCCAGGGTGACCAATTCCACTCCAGGAGTTCGGACCACGGAGGGTCCTCCCACACTGAGGCGAACACCCGGCGGCGGCGGGAGGCGCTTTCAGGTTCAGGTTGGTGCTTTTCGTAGTCGGGCCAACGCCGACCGGCTCAAAGCCAGACTGGCCGCTCAGTTCCCGGGCGTAGCCATTTCCGAGACGACCCGGTGGGGAGGAACCCTGTTTCGGGTTCGGGTGGGCCGCTTCGGGAGCCTGGAAGGAGCCATCGAGTTTCGCGAACTGCTGCTCCAGGAAGGTCTGGTTCGGGAGGCGGTGGTGATGCGGAACTGATCCAGACCCAAGTTGAATCTTCAACCTCCCCACAATTGCCTGGCCCCCGAACTTTGTTGTACGCTGGGTCATGCGCTTCACAGGCGTCATTCCAGCTCGCCATTACTCTTCTCGATTGCCGGGCAAGTGTCTCCTCGAAATGGCCGGAAAACCCATGATTCAATGGGTCTATGAGCGATCCTGTCAGGCTCGTTCTCTTTCGGAAGTGGTGGTCGCTACGGACGACATTCGGATTCTCGAAGCGGTCCGGAGCTTTGGGGGCCAGGCCCTCATGACGAGCAGCAAGCACCGCAGTGGGACAGACCGTGTGGCTGAGGTGGCGGGGCAGGTCGAAAGCGATGTCTTCGTCAACATTCAGGGCGACGAACCGCTTATTTCGCCCAAGACGATAGATGCAGTTTGTCAGCCCTTTAGAGAGGATCCTGAACTGCTCCTTAGCACGGCGCGTGTGGAACTGCACGAAGCCTCGGAAATCGCAACTCCCCACAACGTCAAGGTCGTCACCGACCGGGCGGGCAAAGCCCTCTATTTCTCACGCCATCCCGTTCCCTATCTGTGGGATGGTTCCGGCCGCCATTTCAAGCATCTTGGAATCTATGGGTACCGACGGGAATTGCTTCGTGGGCTCGAGGAAATCCCTGTCTCCGAACTGGAGAAGTACGAGCGTCTGGAGCAGCTTCGCTTCCTCGAATCGGGAATAGCCATACAGGTTGTGACTGTGGATGAAGACAGTGTGGGCGTAGACACAGAAGAAGATCTGGAGCGTGTCAGACCCCTTCTGGAGAATCTGGCCAGTAAAGAGGTTCAATCACATACGGGAAGGTAAGAAATTGGCGACCAAGTACATCTTTGTAACAGGTGGTGTTCTCAGTTCACTGGGGAAAGGGCTGGCTTCGGCCTCCATTGGATGCCTGCTTGAGGCTCGAGGGTTTCGGGTCACTCTGCAAAAGCTGGATCCCTATATTAATGTGGATCCAGGCACGATGAGTCCCTTTCAGCACGGCGAGGTTTTCGTAACAGATGACGGGGCCGAGACGGATCTGGATCTCGGACACTACGAACGCTACACCTCGGCCAGATTGACCAAGGCCAATAACTCCACAACCGGTCTCATCTACCAGACGGTGATCGAAAAAGAGCGTCGTGGAGACTACTTGGGAAAGACGGTTCAAGTCATTCCTCATATCACCAACGAGATCAAAGCTACCATTAAGCGCCTGGCAGAGGACGACATCGATGTGGTCGTTGTCGAGATCGGGGGAACCGTCGGTGACATCGAAAGCCTGCCCTTTCTGGAGGCGATTCGTCAGCTTCGCAACGATGTTGGTCGTGAGAACGCCATGTTCGTACACCTCACCCTGGTGCCCTACATGGAGACTTCCGGAGAGCTGAAAACCAAGCCGACTCAGCACTCGGTCAAGGAGCTTCGTGAGATCGGTATTCAGGCGGACGTGGTGCTGTGTCGAACGGATCGTCTGCTCCCCAAAGACATCAAGGAGAAGATTGCCCTCTTCTGTAATGTTCCGGCCAAAGCAGTGATCACTGCGCAGGATGTCGAGAATATTTACGAGGTGCCTCTGGCGCTTCATTCCGAGGGTCTGGACACGATTATCTGTGAAGACCTCAACCTGCCAGCTTCGGAATGCAGAATGGAGTCCTGGCAGGAACTGATCGAAACGATCAAGAATCCGGAGCGAGAGGTCACGATCGGGATCGTCGGGAAGTATATCGAGCTGGAAGATTCCTATAAGAGTCTCAATGAAGCACTGCTTCACGGCGGCTTGCCGCACAAGGCCCGGGTCAACTTGAAGTGGGTTGAGTCCGAAGGGCTGGTGGGTGACGAGTGGCAGGAGAAGCTGTCCGCATTCGATGGAATCCTGGTGCCTGGAGGTTTTGGGCCGCGGGGAATTGAAGGCATGATCCGAGCCATCAGACATGCGCGGGCCAACAAGATCCCCTATTTTGGAATCTGTCTGGGAATGCAGTGCGCTGTGATCGAATTTGCACGAAATGTCTGCAGTCTGGAGGCCAACAGCTCCGAGTTCGATAGCGCGACACAGCATCGCTTGATCTACAAGCTGCGAGAGCTGCTGGGGGTCGAGGAAATGGGTGGGACCATGCGTCTGGGTGCCTATCCGTGCGAGTTGGAGACCGATTCCCTGGTTTTTCGTATCTATGGGGAGAGAGAGATATCCGAGCGTCATCGTCATCGTTACGAATTCAATCGGGAATACGAGGAGCTCCTCACCAGTTACGGTCTGGTTATTGCCGGGAACTCTCCCGATCGAAACTTTGTTGAGATCATTGAGCTGGCAGATCATCCGTGGTTCCTGGGCTGCCAGTTTCACCCCGAATTCAAGTCCAAGCCTCTCAAGCCCCATCCGCTCTTTGTCAGTTTTATTGAGGCGTCCCTGGAGTATCACCAGAAGAAGGAGGAGGCTAACGAGCTGTCACTGGCCCTGGAAAGCGCTTCCTCCTCATCGGACTCCTCCTGAAGTCGTAGGGGCGACCCTTGTGCCGGCGGAAAAAAGGGGACAGTCTACTTTTTTCCGGCCTGGCTGACCTTTGTGCTCCTGAAGCTTCCAGCACCGGAAAGAAAGTAGACTGTCCCCTTTCTTTCCGACCACAAGAGTCGCCCCTACGATGGTTGTCTTCGAAACTGTAGACTAGAAGCATCATGTCGGATGGCCCGGGGCCGATCGATTTTTCAACTCTTGACAAGCTGTTTCTGATTTCTGGTCCCTGCGTGATCGAGAGTGAGACACACTGTCTGGACACCGCAGGTCAACTCAAGGAGATTGGCCTGGAATTGAACATCCCCCTCATTTTCAAAGCATCTTTCGACAAAGCCAACCGGACTTCCATCTCCTCCTTTCGAGGGCCAGGACTGGTGAAGGGGCTGGAAACTCTGCACAGAGTCAAAGAGGAGACCGGCCTTCCGGTTACCTCCGATGTGCACGAGACTTCGCAGGTTGCTGAGGCGGCCAGGGTTCTGGACCTCATCCAGGTCCCTGCCTTTCTTTCCAGACAGACCGATCTGATTACGAGTGCAGCGGCAACAGGACGGCCCGTCAATATCAAGAAAGGTCAGTTTCTGGCTCCCTGGGATGTCCGACACACTATCGAGAAAGCTCGAGCTGGAGGCGCCCGGGATGTGCTGATTACAGAGCGGGGGGCATCGTTTGGCTACAACAACCTGGTGGTTGATTTCAAATCGATTCCCATCCTGCGCGGCATGGGGGTCGTGGTTGTTTTCGATGGCACCCACAGTGTCCAGCTCCCGGGAGGGGCAGGATCTTCTAGTGGAGGGCAGGCAGAGTTCATTTCCGCCCTGGTCAGGGCAGCTCTTGCCGTGGGCGTACACGGACTGTTCCTGGAAGTGCATCAGAACCCCGAGCAGGCGCTCAGCGACGGCACGAATGCTCTTCGCCTGGACGGTCTGAAAAGAGTTCTCGAAGTCGGTCTCGAAATCGACCGCCTGGTTCGTCCGACTTTGAACTGCTGAACGAATTGGAATGTGGAGGCGCCTTGGGCGGCGACCGGGCAGAGGTATCCTAATCTTGGGCAAGTCGTAGGGCACGCCAACCTGGCGTGCCGAACTGAACACACTGGCAACTGGTTCAGTTCGGCACGGTTGATAACCGTGCCCTACGCGTCATGCCCGGCAGTCGCGGCCTGAGCCCCTCCCACTCTAAGAGACTCCAAGATCTAGGTTCCAAGCTGCTTATTGGGTCACAGTTGAGAGTTGAAGGCTGGAGGTTCGTGGAACGTGAAACGTGGAACGTGGAACGCGCATTCATTCCGGCAGGGGCTTGCCCTTTGTCTCCGGAGCCAGCAGGACGCCGAGGAAGCCCAGGAGATAGACACAGCTGACCATCGTCGCAGCTATGGGCAGACCTCCGGCCACGGCCCCCGGCTGATTCGCAAAGTGAGCCGTCAGGGCTCCCAGAGTTGCGGGAGCGGCGGCTGCCAGAAAACGTCCCCCGTTGTAGCAGATTCCACAACCCGTGGCCCGAAGTCGTGTCGGGTAGAGCTCGGGGAAGTAAACGGTGTATCCGGAAAAGGGACCCAGCGTTGCGAAACCCAGGCAGAAGGCCAGAAGAACTGCGACTTGGACCGTGTTGCGCGCTCCCTCGACAAGTCCTGATGAGAACGTGAGCGGCGCCAGTACCGAATCGAGCATCCCGGGGACGGGGACCGATGGGGCCATCGCCACACCCCAGAAGAAGACAGGTATGCTCACCCAGCCCAGGCCAAACCAGACAGAGAAGGCCCGTCGCCGGGTAGTCCACTCACTGAAAACAGCGAAGAGATAGATTCCCAGCATGGCGCCGGCCTGCTGAACAAAGAACATCAGGCTTTTGGTTCTATCTACGTCGACCCTGGGAACGGAGAGGTCGTCGAGAATAGTCGTCAGCAGGTCCACGCTCCAGAAGCCGATTCCCCACAGAGCCGCCTGGCCGGAAACGGCCATCATCAAGGCTGCAATGGTATTGCGCCGCAGCTGCCGGTCTCGAAAGAGCTCGCCAATGGCCCCCAGTTCACGACCGACGGAAGCCTTTTCCCGGGCTTCGACCCAGCGCTCCGGTTCGTGCAGCGAGCGCCGAATCCAAACCACCAGCAGTGCCGGAAGGGCGCCCACCAGGTAGACATAGCGCCAGCTCAGACCCGCCAGCGTGAAGGTCACTACAGCCGCCATCATATTGCCGAGTCCAGAGAGTGCCTGCAGCGTGCCCAGGGCCATTGCCCGCGAGCGCTCCGGGAAGACCTCGGCGACAATGGCCGCTCCGGCGGCCCACTCTCCTCCCACTCCCAGCCCCGTCATGAATCTGACCGCGGCATAAGACTGCCAGTTCCAGGCCAGCGCCGAGAGCCCGGTGAAAGTGGCGTAGATCAGAATTGTGAAGATCATTGTCCTGGTTCTACCCAGTCGATCACCGAGAATTCCGAAGATGAACCCCCCGACCGACCAGCCGACCAGAAAAATGGCTGTGATCCAGCCTCCAATCCTTCTGGTTTCTGCTTCCAGAAGATCCGGGTCTTGAATCGAAGAACTCAAAAGATCCTGGATAGACGGGGTTCGGACCAGGTTGAATAGGTTCTGGTCCATGGTGTCAAAAAGCCAGCCCAAGGCAGCAATGATCAGGACCAGCCAGCAATAGGGCTCCAGTCCCTGATACCAGCGAAGCTGAGATTCAGAATGGGTGTGTTGACTCATCATTGTCCCGGCCGCCCCGGGGAGACTACCGGATTCAACTCAACCACTCGGACAGGTGCTCCCGGACGAAATCGTCGTCTCTCAAATGCGGATAGGATCGCTCAATCCGGTCGAGATTCTCGACCTGTCCCGGAGAAAGTTGTTGGTCGGGGTCGATGCACCAGGTTCCCCGGACCAGTCCCTGGCGCCTCAATACTTCCAGGATTCCGGCGAGACATCCTGAAAACCGGTTTTCGGCGTCGAAGATCGCAGCATTGGCGTCGGTCAACTGAGCATTCAGTTCGAGAAGCCGGGTGGGTATCGAATCGCTCTCCACAACGGTGCCCCGTATTTGGTCAAGCAACTGGACGGCGGGTCTCGTCCAGACTGCCCATTGTCCGAGTAGCCCTCCCGCGATCCGAAGCGGAGGTTGTGCCAGGTCTTCAGAGACTTGGAAAGGGGTCAGGAGGTCGAGGATGATGGAGTCGTCGTTGCCCGTGTAGAGAGCAATATCGGTGGCTCGACCCGAGTCGGCCAGGGCCCGGACAACGTCCAGTGTCTGGTAGCGGTTGAAGGGGGCAATCTTGACGGCTACGACGTTCTCGATCTCCAGGAAACGGCGCCAGAACCGGCCACTGAGCACCCTCCCGCCGATCGCGGGCTGGAGGTAGAATCCGAACAGGGGGATGACTTCCGCCGTGAGCCGGGAATGCTCGATCAGCTCCTCATCAGAGGCATCTCTCAGCGCCCCCAGACTGAGAAGGCCACAGTCATAACCCAGATCCGAGGCAATGCCAGCTTCCCGAACCGCTTGATCGGTTGCGCCGACGAGCCCGGCGACTTTGACCATCTGCCTCCCGGATCGATTAACCTCCTCAGCCGCTAATTCCAACACCGGCCGGTACAGCCCCACTCTTGGATCGTGGATCGCGAACTGCGTGGTGTGAACTCCCACCGCGATACCGCCGGCTCCCGATGCCAGGTAGTAGCGGGTAAGTGCTCGCTGGTGAACCATGTCAAGCCGGCGCTCAGAAGTGAGGGCCAGTGGATGGGCCGGAATGACGAGTCCGTCTCCCAGCTGTTTTCGGACTGTTCCAGAATCCTTCATTCAGAATTTCCCATCTCGAGCCTGAAAGTGGGTCGGTTTCTCCAGAGTTCTTCGTCCCCCGGTGATCCAGTTTGCGGTCAGCTCAATCAGCTCTTCCAGACTGACTTCCGGTGTTCCGAGTGTCTGCTCGCAGAGAGACGCGTCGCTGAGGAAGGCCGTGGGCCTTTCCTCTCCTTCAAGATGGACCGGCACACCGAATCGAGCGCCGAAGGCAAGAGCGGTTTCCCGCACGGACACGATGTCGGGACCCGTCAGGTTGAGGATGGGCGGCGGAGTTTCGGCCAACCCGAGGGAGCGAAACAGGCAGGAGTTGGCGTCTCCCTGCCAGATCAGGTTGAAATAACCCATGGCGAGCTGGATGGGTTGCTGGTTGAATACCCGTCGCCCGATGTCGAGAAGAACGCCGTAACGACCTTCCACTGCGTAGTTGAGGCGAATAATGATCATGGGTGTACCGTTAAGACGGGAGAAATGCTCCAGGATACGCTCCCGCCCCAGACAGGATTGG
>CBDBGQ010000017.1:0-48085 GCA_965205345.1 Acidobacteriota bacterium
TGCAGGCCCACGCTTCGGGGGGGAATATCAGCCAGGGCGTCACCCTCTTCGGCGTCGCCCTGGAGCCAATGAACTCCTGCTTTCAGACTCCAGCCTCTGGTCAAGACGAAATGCGACTCGACTTCGACTCCACGGATCAGCGCCTCGCCGCGATTGCGGAAGAAAAACATGTCTCGCTCGGTTTCAAAGCGCTCGATCAGGTCAGAGAGTCGGTATCGGTAAAGGTAGACAGCGATTCCGACCGGCTTGCGGCCGTAGCGAGCGGCAAGATCGTACTGGAGGCTTGTTTCCGGCTCCAGGAGGGGGTTCCCGGTGACCAGACCTCTGCCGCTCAAGCCTTGAAAGTAGCGATCTGAAAGAGTCGGATCGCGAAACCCGCGGGACACCTGGCCAGTGAGCGAGAATCCCGACCGCAGAGTCAGACTGGCAGATCCGTAGCCTGAAAAAGCAGAATCGGAGGTCGAAAGATCACCGAAGGTCCCACCCTGATTGTTCGTAGAGATCTGGTCGAATCGGACCCCGCCCGCTATGGTGACGGCCCGGCTCAAGCTGACTTCAGCACTGGAGAACAGGGCGGCGTCAAACCTGCTGGCGTTCTCAATAGCCTTTTCAGTGCTACTCCTGAGGAGCTGTTCTGAAGTGTCGAAGATCTGCTCTGTCCCCAGGGCTTCAAGGCCGAAACGCCCGTTCACGTCCACTCCGAACTCGAGGCGGGCACGTCGCAACGGTTTGATCCCGAGGGCTCGGAAACCGAAGTCGGAAGCGTCCACGTCCGATCTGGAAATCGTTCGGCCTGCATCACCCTGAGGAGGTTGATCCCGGGTCGTCACCAGCCGGTACTGGCCGACAAAAAAGTCCATCTTGAACCGCGAAAGCTCAGCGAAGGGTGGGAACTCGTAGGTTGCCGTGAATCGATTCGACTCTTCCTCCGGGTAATAGAAACGATTGCTCAGGGAATCACTCCGTGGTCTTCCTATGTCCCGTCCGAGGTCGGTCTGCCAGCCCAGGGTCAGAAGGCCTTCCACGAGCCCGTGGACTGTGGAGAAGCCGATATGACGGCTCTTGGCTCCGGAGTTGGTGATTTCTCCCGCCGGACTCCGGTAGTCCTGGAACTCCCTGATGCTACCGCTCAGCAGGTAGGCCCAGTTCTGAAAGCCCTGAGCTGCCTGCACAACGCCCATCTGGTCGGGAACGCCGAAGCCCGCTCCCGCTGCCAGTTTCACGTCGAGATCCTCACCCAGCCGCGGCTTCCGCGTTCTCATATGGATCACGCCGCCAAAAGCATCGGAACCGTAAGCCACCGAACCGGGTCCCCGGGCGACCTTGATCCCTTCCAGCATGAAAGGATCCACAAAAGTGGCGCTGGGACCGGCCCGGCGTTCGGTAGTGACCCTTCCTCCGTCGATCAAGACAAGTGTACGCCCGCGGCCAAGACCTCGTATCGTGGGCACAGCCGCCTGGCCTTCGGAAATACTGCTGACGCCGGGAAGACTGGTCAGAGCCTCCACAACCCGCGCTGGCCGTTCCATCTCCAGTTCGGCTGCACTCAGGGTGGTTTTGCCGTTGGCGTTCGGGACTTCTATGTTCGGAGTGACGCCGGAGGTGACGAAAATTTCATCCTCGGCGACCGGCTCAACTTGCACCCGGATGATCCCGTCAGCAGGGATCTCCCTGATCAGTACCGGTGCAGAATACTGACCGTTGGATAGGACCACCAGAACTTCAAAGGGAGGCCAGGGCAAGTGGTTCCAGCGAAAGCGGCCGTTGTGGTCTGTGCGCGCACTGCCCGAGTGTCCCAGGATCGTGACCGTGGCATTGGAAACAGCCCGACCGTCCATCAGAACAACTCCCTCCCTGGCATTCACATTCGCCAACACGCAGAGAGTTAGAAGCAGAGGAGTACACGGGAAAGGCATCCTTCTAAATCGAGCCATGTATCCGACCAATCGTATATTATGACGGTTCTAGTGTGCTGTCCGGGAAGTCGGCTGGCCTCGTGGCAGCGACCGTTTAAATCCTCCCGGGAGTCGCCACGAGGCCAGCCGACTTCCCGGACAGCACACTAGCGCCCGCACGTGGGGCGAGAGCTCTCGTGCACCATGAGCGCAGGCGCAAGGGGAAGGAGAAGAATGGGACTCAAGCAAACCGGTGGCTCCGTCGTGTGCCGTTCCTGTGGCTTACTCGTGGGGGTGAGCGAGGCCGCTTGCTACCACTGCGGAAGTCCCTACCCCGGCCTCTGGGGATTTGGCCCGGCATTGCGCAGGCTGGGCAGCGATCTGGGCTTCACCAACATCGTGATGATCACCTGTAGTGTGCTCTATCTGATTGCCCTGGCCCTGGATCCAGGCAGCATCGGAGGGGGAGGATTGTTCGGGATGCTCTCTCCCAGTACCCCTGCCTCTTACCTCCTGGGTGCCAGCGGGGCCGTCCCGGTATTTCAAATGGGCCGCTGGTGGACGGTTCTCAGCGCCGGATGGCTGCATGGCAGCCTGCTCCATATTGCCTTCAATCTGATGTGGGTCCGGCAGCTGGCTCCCGTGACTGCCGACATCTACGGCCCCGGCCGCACGATTCTGATTTACACCGCCTCCAGCGTCGTGGGTTTCTCCCTCAGCAGCCTGGCCGGGCGCTGGTTCGGGGGGATACCGCTCATCGGTGGAGCCGATTTCACCCTGGGTGCCTCGGCTGCCATTTTTGGACTGCTCGGGGCCCTGGTCTACTCGGGCCGGCGGGGGGTTGCATCGCAGATCAGCCGTCAGGCCCAGACCTACGCCGTCATTCTGTTCCTGTTCGGCTTTATGATGCCCCGAATCGACAACTGGGCCCACCTGGGGGGGTTCGGCGGCGGATTCGCAACAGCCGCTTTTCTCAATCCCCTTTTGCCCGAGCGCTTGAACCACCTGGCGGCAGCCGGTGTCTGTCTGGTTCTGACTGCAGGCGCCATCGTTCTCTCCTTTGTCACGGGTGTGGGCGATGTTTAGCAACCCGTGGTGGAAGTCCCTAGCACTAAGGTCGCGTTGCGAGCAGTTGGACAGGGAGAAAGTGCGACGGCTTCCGGGCTGGCAGATTCTGATTCTGGCAATGGCGAGCTTGCAGGCAGGGGGGCTGCTGTTTGCCGAGAGCGAATGGATTCAGGTCCGAAGCCCTCACTTCACGCTGGTTTCCAACGCCGGCGCCAAAGCGGCCGGCGAGGCGGCGCTTCGGTTCGAGCAGATTCGAGGTGCCTTCCGACAGGCCCTTCCCGCCGCCAGGACATACCCGGGACAGCCCATCGTCGTCCTGGCCGTGAAAGATGAAACATCCCTTCGAGAACTCTTGCCCCAGTACTGGGAGCGTCCCAACTCCATGAAGCCGGCAGGAGTGTTTCTGTCCGGCCCCGAAAGACACTATGTCGCCCTGCGCCTGAACATCCAGGGCCCGATACGCTATCGGACGCTTTACCACGAGTACTTTCACCTGCTCTTGAGGATCAACCATCCCAGAGTTCCGCTGTGGCTGAGCGAGGGTCTGGCTGAGTTCTACGCTCATACCCGAATCTCCGAGGAGGGGATTTCCCTTGGCCTTCCCAGTCAAGCTCACGTCTCCCGACTTCGTTCTGAGAAAATGCTCCCCCTGAAGACTCTCTTTGCAGTCGACCGGGGGATCTGAGCACTACAACGAGGCGCAGAAAGCGTCGATCTTTTACAGCCAGGCCTGGGCATTGACCCATTATCTGATGACGGCGGGCCGGGGCGAGGGAACCAGGAGCCCGATCGACGAACTTCTCGGCCTCCTTCAGCAGGGCGTGCGGAGAGATCAGGCTGTCCGAATGGCGCTAGGGGGCCTTCCCGGGCTGGAGAGGAGCCTGTCTGAGTACGTCGCCGGGGACGAGTTTCGCTTCTATACCTATCCGCTCGGGCTCGGGGAAGCAGTTGATCTTCAAGTCTCATCGCTGTCGCCGGCCGAAGGCCTTTCCATTCGTGCGGCGTTTCTGGTGCGAAATGACCGGGCCGGCGAAGCCCAGGAACTCATTTATCGTGCCTTGAGCGTGAATCCTAGTGAGGCGCTGGCCTTCGAAAGCCTGGGCTACCTGCATTATCGCGCCGCGCGGCGGCAGAAAGCCTTCGATGCCTTTGAGCGAGCGGTCAACCTGGGATCCGCCAGCTACCTGTCGCATTACCTTTTTGCCGATCTCGCCTCATCCGAGAAGGATGAAACGGACCCGGCCAGGTCTCGCATCGAGAGCAGCCTGCGCCAGGCGATCCAGCTACGCCCTGGTTTCCCTTACTCTTACTCGGCACTGGCACGATATTTTCTGCTAGAAAACGAACAACTGGTAGAGGCATTCGATCTCGCGACTGAAGCCTGCCGGCTGGAACCGGCCAACGTGAGACTTCTCCAAACGCTGGGCTACTCGCTGCTGGCCCTGGATCGACTGGATGAGGCGAAGCAGGTGGTGTCGCGCATGGGAAGAGTCGCCGCCTCGAGAGAGGACCACGAGATCTCCGAAACGCTGGCTCGCCAGATCGAGGGACACGCGGTCGAGAAGCCGCCCAGGTGGACCCACGAGTACGCCCTGGAGACAGGAAACTCAAATGGCAACCAGCCGGGCGGAATCCCGGCCGGTCTGATTCACGAGGCTTCGGGAAAGTTCTCGTCCGTCCACTGCGAACCGCCAGCAACCCTGGAACTGACGGTGCAGGGGAAAGAGGGAGCACTGAACCTCATTTCCTGGGATTACAAGCTTGTCGAGTACATCGTTCCTTCGAGAAGCGATCGGTTCCTTCCCTGTCGCCACCTGGAGGGCAAGAACGGTACGGTCCGATTCTTCAAAGATCAGGAGAATGGCTCCCGGCGGCTGCTCGGTGTGATGATTACCGAGGGACGGTAGCTGCACATTCACTGCGGGCGACCACCAGGGTCGCCCCTACGCGGAATGTGACAAAATACTCCTTAATGAACGGGCCGTCGCCAAAACCGAGAAAATATCAACCGGCATTGCTTGTGGCGATCGGCTCCGCCGCGATTCTACTGCTGTTCTCGCTGGGGCTTCTCTATCGCATCAGCCGGCTCGACAAGCAGCTCACTGATCTTGCCCGACAAGTCGAGGAGAACGCAGCCAGGGCCAGCACGGCCGAAACAGAAGCAGAGAAGGCTGCACAGCTCGCCTCCAGCGCCGACGAGAATGCGCGGCTCGCGGCCCGGGGTCGCCGGGTCGCAGAAACAGAGGCGGCTGAGGCCCGGTCCGATGCCGATCAAGCTCGCGCCGATGCAACACAGGCTCGAGTTGAACTGGAACGGGTCCAACAGGACACGGAGGCGGAGCTGAACCGACTGCACGATGCGCTGGGCCAGATCGTTGAAACCCGCCGGACGGCGCTCGGTCTTGTCATGAACCTGGGCAGCGATGCACTGGAGTTCGACTTCGACAAGGCCTTTTTGCGACCCGAGAACAGAGAACTGTTGAGCCGCATCGCCGGAATCCTCTTGACCTCGCAGGACTACGCGATTTATGTCTACGGTCATACGGATGATATTGGTTCGGACAGTTACAACGTCGAGCTGTCCGAGAGGCGTGCCCAATCAGTGCGAGATTACATCGTCGAGGCCGGACTCGACCCGGACTTGATCGAGACCAGGGGATTCGGGAAAAGAAGACCGCTCGTGCCAGGAACCTCGACGCAGGCCCGGGCCCGGAATCGACGCGTTGAGATTGGCATCGTCAACACCCATGTTCGCTACACGGACACGGTCCGTGAAGCCCGACGACCGTAAGTACTCACTTCCATAAATGGGCGACCTCTTCTTCAATGGCTTTTATCCCTTCATCGATCTCAGCAGTGGCGGGAATGAGCGACGACAGCTATGCTGACCTGGGATGATCCGGCCAAGAAGTGGGGATAGTGCAGCTCGTCATGAGCTCTGATCCAGGAACCCCGGGTCAAGAATATCGGAGAACCTGGTACTGGCTCATTCCATTTCCTCCAGCTGCACCGGCCGCCCCTCTTCAGCTGCGCGATCAGCCGCCAGACAGACGCGGTGCGAGAACATCGAGTCCTCGAATGAGAACATCGGATCGCGTCCTTCCTTCACCGAGTCGATGAAATCGGCGAAAAGAGCCTGGTAGGGGTGGTCGGCCACGTCTCCGGAATCAATCATCTGAGCGTGCATTTTGCTCCAGCCCTTCTGGTCGAGGCCACCCAGCTTGCGCGTGAAGAACTTGTCGTTCCAGATCGCCCCGTCTGAGCCGGTCAGATAGACGTTCAACTGGTAGGGTTGGAAGACATCGATTGCCGAAGCCACTTTTCCGATGGCTCCACTCTCGAAACGCATCAGAGTACTGGTCGTGGTGGGATACTCGTAGGGCTCGAATTCAGGGGCACTGGACCGGGCAGCGTAACTGAAGACTTCCACGGGTCTCGAGTCCATCAGCCAGATCAGTCCGTCCAGAGCATGACAGCCGGCGGTCAGAAGTGAAGATCCGCCGAAGTCCTTCTTGACGTTCCACCGATACTGCCCATACCAGGGTCCGATTCCGTGATAGTAGTCGGACTCTCCATAGTGGATGTCGCCAAGCAGTCCCTGGCGGATCATCTCGCGCATGGTCTGGAAATGCCCGATCACCTTGGCTTCAAAACAGACGATGGCCCGGACCCCATTCGATTGAACCGCCTGCTCAACGCGGCGGACTCCCTTCAGATCGATCGCCACCGGCTTCTCGATCACGAGGTTCTTTCCGGCCTTTGCGGCGATCTCAACCTGCTCCGCATGGAAGGGGTGGGGGGTGCAGATCGACACCAGGTCGATGTCTGCTCGACACATCTCCTCGAAGTCGTTGAAAACCCTGATCTTGGATCCATGCCGTGCCGAGAGCTCCGATTCGTCCAGTTCCCGACGCGAGCAGACCGCCGTCGTTTCTACTCCTTCGATCACGTTGAATTCGCTGGCGTGTGCCTGACCAGCCCAACCGTAACCAACAATACCAACTCGCATTCTTCCCTCCGTCAATCGGTTTGTGTCGCGGATTCGGGGGGCATCGTAAAACCGGCCGATGCAAAAGTCAACCTCAGTTCCCGCAGCCTCGACTACTATCTATCAACCGTCAGAAGTGTAACGGATGTGTTGGCACAAGTTGTAAACAATGTCTTGGCACTTGACACCTTGGGGCGGCGACCGGGAACGTTGACCATCACGCCCGGCGGTCGCGGCCTGAGGCCCTTCCCACTTTCATGGACGCAACGTGGAACGTGGCACGTGGAACGTGAAACGTGGAATTAGTGAACTGTGGTTGACCCGGCAACGGGTTGGGACTGAACTTTTTGAGGCTGTGTCAATCGAACGAAGAAGCGGCACCGTCCCACCCTGGTTTCCCCGTAGAAAAGTTCGAGCCAGTGCTCACCTTTCTGTTTGAGTGGAAGGCCCTGGAGCTGGACATATCCCTGAACGGTACCCTGGTGTCCGACCTTGACCTCCATCTGGGGGAGACTTTCGGTTTCTCCACTGGGCCTCTGGAGGAACAGTGTCATGGTACGGGTTTTCCCCTCCTCGACCCAATCCTCTTCATCCATGAGAAAACGAAAGAAGACCCACATCCGGCCATGCCTCGTGGGCAGCTGAACGGTATTGATGACATCGAAAAGGCCCTGCAGCTGAACCTTTCCCTCGGGCGTCGTTACGACGAGGTCACAGAGTAATAAAGCCTGCAACTGCGCCATCCTGGCGACTATACCACACGTTGATCCGGCCCACCGTGAAAGGGGGCTTCTGTCGTCCAGCCACAGAGAACGTCCCCCTGATTTGAGAAAATGATTTTAAGCTGTGGAACCGGGAATGAGGGACTCACTTTCATAAACACGATGACGTTTCATCTGCTGTCCGAAGAACTCAGGCACAAAATCCCAAGGATCGGGTCCAACCCACTTGAGCCGCTAGGGGAACGGATCGTTCATGTTCGCTTCTTTGATCCGACATCAAATTGGCGCTGGTATGTGATGGAGTATGATGGTGATGATACCTTCTTCGGTCTCGTGCTGGCAGGGCAGAGCGCTCTGACCGGACGGTTTACGCTTAGCCAGCTCGAGACACTCTGTTACGAGAACCCGGGCCTCGGGAAAGTCGGCGTCGAGCGAGACAGTTATTTCCGACCTGTCACCCTGGCGGAGTTAGGCCGATCCGAAGAGGCGATTGGTAGGCTCCTGGACGATCTTGCAGTGGACGCAGCTAGCAGTCCGTGGTGAAAGTCGCGCGCGGTCGCGCGCGGACAACCTTTTCCGCATAGCTGCTGACTGGTTTCTGATTCATAAAACTCACCACTGGCGGTCCCGAAACTCAAGTGACTGTTCTACAATGGGGGGAATGGAAGCCATTGCACCTCAGCCTCGAAGGATCGAGCTCCAGGAGAATGCCAGATCCGAACCACCTCCCCTCGTTTCCTACCGGGGCCCTCGCTACTCCGGGTATGTACACCCCTTGCTCCGAGTGCCGCACCTGCTGCTGAACGAGCCCGAGCGAGCGGCTTGTCTGCCCGATGCAAAGCTTCTTCTGGATTGTGCCGGGCGGCAGATTGTGCGTCTTCCTCTTATCCTGGAGAACCGGCAGGTCTACTGCTTCAGTTACTACTTTCGCAATCGCTCTCTACAGAGATCCCTGCGGCGCTGCTATGCCTTCCGGGTTCTGGAGGCCTCCCGTCGACTCAGGGGCGAAGGACTGAGGACTCTCAGCGTTCTCGCCGCCGTGAGAAGAAACAGACAGGTGCTCAACCGGCACAGCCTCATTATTGCCAGCGAGATTGCAGGTGTTGCTGAGCTTTCTTCGATCGGGAACCACCGGTATCATGTTCACCCCCAGCAGGAGATCGATGAAAGTCTGGGGGCGGACCTGGCCCGGGCGGTGGCGGAATGGCATTCTCGCGGGTTTTTTCATGGCGATTTGAAGACCCGTCACATACTCGTCAGTGCAACCAGCCCCAGATATTTCTCCTTTGTGGACCTGGAGAAAACTCTTCACCTGCCCCGTGCACCTCGCCCTTTTCAGGATGTACTCGCTGCACGGGATTTGATTCAACTCTTCTCATCCTCTCCCACCACTCAGTCAAACCCCGCACTTTGGGCTCGCCTTCTGCAGAGCTACCTGGCCCACCGTCAGCTTTCGCCGCAGCGGGTTCAAAAGCTCAAGGGCATGGTCCATCTCTACGGAGCCGATGGCCCCTTCGAACAGGGAAAGACTCTGGCCGGGAACCTGATCAGTTGGCTCCAGAAGAGTCTGCACCCCTAATGGTTGCCGGTTGCTGGTTTTTTGGTTACTGGTTGAAGGTTGAAGGTTAAAGGTTCAAAATGCGTGGAACCTAGAACCTAGAACCCAGAACCCGTTAGATATTGGAGCGGAGGAATCTCATGCGGTCATTATTTCGGAAGCTCACGGAACCATCCTATGCGCTCATGCGGATTGCATTCGGGTTGCTATTCTCCTTTCACGGCGCCCAGAAACTATTTGGGGCTTTCGGAGGGAGCCAGGCGAACTCGGGATTGATGTGGGTTGCTGGAACCGTCGAGTTCGTTGGTGGCCTGGCGATTGCAGTGGGTCTGTTTACCAGCTTTGCCGCGCTGCTGGCCTGCGGTCAGATGTTTATCGGCTACTTGTGGAAGCACCAGCCAAATGCGTTGTTTCCGATTCAGAACCGTGGCGAACTGGCTCTACTCTATGCGTTTGTCTTCCTCTTCATCCTGTGCAGAGGAGCCGGTATCTGGTCCGTGGACAAGAAAAATTCCTGAAATCGAGTCGCTCCCGAAGACGGCTCTGACCACCCTGGTCCGCCCTCTTCAACGTGATATCATGACGCGGTGTACAAGCGCCGCCTCTTTACACCGGGGCCCACGCCTCTGATGCCGGCGGCTCAACTGGCCGCATCGAAACCGATCGTTCACCATCGAGCCGAGGAGTTTCGAGATCTTTTTTTGGCCACTCGAAAAAACCTCCAGAAAATCTTCAAGACCACCCATGACGTGGTGATTCTCAGCTGCTCGGGTACGGGCGCGATGGAAGCCGCGGTGGCCAATCTGGTGAGCGCGAAGACCCCGGCTATGACGGTTTCTATCGGAAAATTCGGTGAGCGATGGAGCGAAATCTGTCAGGCACACGGGCATCCCTGTGTCACTCTCTCGAAAGAGCCCGGTGAGGCTGCCGAAGCAACCGAAATCTGTGTAGCACTCGAGAACAACCCGGGTGTCAAGACCTTGTTGCTACAGGGCTGTGAAACCTCGACCGGGACGATGCACGATCTGGGGGCGATCGGAAGAGCCGTGCGAGAGCTTTTTCCTGAAGTCCTTCTCGTCGTGGATGGCATTACGGCCGTGGGAAGTCAGCCTGTTCACACGGATGAATGGGGTCTGGATGTAGTCATCAGCGGATCCCAGAAATCCTTTGCCATGTCTCCCGGCCTGGCGTTTGTATCTTTGAGTCAACGAGCCCTGGACCGTCTGCGGGACAACGGCCGGGGTTATTACTTCAACCTGGAGCGAGAGGTGGCGAGCCAAGGCCAGGGAAAAACAACTTTCACGCCTGCCGTCAGCCTTTACCAGTCGCTTTTCGCCTCAACCAGCGAGATCCTGGATCAGGGTATTGACAGGATCGTCGAGGAGACAGCGCAGATGGCCCGGGCTACTCGGGCCGGACTGAGTGCACTGGGGTGCACCCTTCTGTCCACATCTCCTTCCAACGCGGCAACTGCCGCTTTCCCGCCCCCCGGGGTTCAGGCTACCGACTTGATTCGAGTGCTCGAAGAGCGGTTTGGCGTCAAGGTCTCAGGGGGTCAGGGGAGCCTCAAAGGCCGAATCTTCAGGATCGCCCATCTCGGATATTTCGACTTCCTTGATGTCGTTTTGGTCCTGGCAGCGTTGGAAATTGTGATCGGGGAGCTGAGCGGCAGGAAACGGGACGGGTCCGGCCTGCGAGCCACCCTGGCGGCCTGGACTTAGTACCTCCCGGTAGAAACCTTCATGAAGATTCTCATCTCCGATCGAATCTCAGAAAAAGGACGGGCCGTTCTGATGAACGCGTCCGGACTGGAAGTAAGCTACCAGCCGGATCTGAATCAGGACCAGCTACTCTGCGAGATCCAGGACAGCGTGGCGCTGATCGTCCGAAGTCGCACGCGAGTCACTGCGGAAGTGATCGGGTCAGCTTCGGAACTGCGGGTCATCGGTCGCGCCGGCGCTGGTATCGACAATATTGATCTCGAGGCGGCTACCCAAGAAGGGATCCTGGTCATGAATACTCCCGGAGGGAACAGTGTCAGCGCTGCCGAGCACGCTTTCGCGCTGCTGATTGCCCTGGCACGCAAACTGTCGGGCGCAGACGCCTCCGTCAAGGCAGGCGAATGGAACAAAGCGGCGTTCGTGGGCCAGGAACTGAGAGGGAAAACACTGGCAATCCTGGGTCTCGGACAGATCGGGTCACTGCTGGCGCGGCGGGCGCAAGCCTTTCAAATGCGCGTCATCGCCTACGACCCTTTTGTGGGCCAGGGCTACGCCAACGACCTGGAAGTCACACTTTCCGATCTGTCCTCAGTTTTTGAAGAGTCCGACTTTATGAGCCTGCATTTGCCGCTCACCGATGAGACCCGGGGGATGATCAACCGCAAGACGCTGTCACTGATGAAGCCCAGCGCATTTCTCATCAACGCCGCCCGCGGGGGACTCATCGCCGAAGATGATCTAATGGACTCCCTGGAAGAGAGCAGGCTGGGCGGCGCCGCACTTGACGTTTTTGAAAATGAGCCCCGCGTCAACGAACGGCTGCTCCGGTCGGATCGGGTGATTCTCACTCCTCATATTGCCGGTTCTACGATCGAGGCCCAGGAACATGTAGGACATACAATCGCGACCCAGGTTGTCGATTACCTACAGAAGGACCTGATTTCCAATGCGGTCAATTTCCCATCTCTGTCGACCTGGGAACTGGAGAAGATCGCTCCCTTTTTGAATCTGGCTTCCAGGCTGGGCGCCTTTGCCTCTCAGATTTGCGAGATTCGTATCAGCAAAATCGGCATCCGCTACTACGGCGATCTGGCCGGAGTGGACTACCGGCCAATCTCGAACCACATTCTGAAAGCCATTCTCCAGCCCATGCTGGCCCAACCCGTCAATGAAGTGAATGCTCGGACCTGCGCGAGTCAGAGAGGCATTGAAGTCATCGAAACTGTCAGCACCAGGAGCAGAGACCATGCTAACTTGATCAGTGTCCAGCTCCGCAACCCTGAAGAGACGGAATGGGTGGAGGGAGCGATCCTGCACCAAGGAAGAATCTGGCTTGTTTCAGTCGACGGAATTCCTCTCGAGACACCACTGGGAGATTACGTTCTCTTTATCCGTAACCAGGACACTCCAGGCGTTATTGGAGCTGTCGGAACCATCCTGGGAAAAAGTGAGATCAACATTGCCTCGTTCGTGCTGGGGCGCGAGGACAACCTTTCACAGGCGCTGGGGGTCATCAACACGGACAACCCGGTGCCCGAAACAGTGATGACGAGGATCCGCAAGATTCCGGCAATTTCCTATGCGCAGCTGATCGAGCTTTGAGCGTCAGCCCCCACTGCTCTGGCAGTCCGTGGGCTGCTTGAGAATGGCCAGATGATTCCTTTCAAGGACAACATCCCATCCAGGACCTATCCCCTGGTCACCATTCTGCTGATCGGGGTGAACCTGGTCGTGTTTCTCTACGAATTGAGTTTTCCAGAAGGTCAGCTCGCCGGCTTCTTCGAGTTGAACGGTCTGGTTCCGTCACGCATCAAAGAAATCGGGGTTCAGCCCCTGTCGACTGGACTGGCGGTAAGCCGAGGCATTTTGTTTTCGATGTTCCTCCACGCCGGTTGGCTGCATCTGATCGGGAACATGTGGTATCTGTGGATCTTTGGAGACAACATCAAGGACCGAATGGGGCACCTTCGTTTTCTGGGCTTTTACTTGATGTGCGGGATCGTAGCCTCTTTGGCCCACCTCGCCTTCCATAGCGAAAGCTCCGTGCCCACAATCGGGGCCAGCGGCGCAGTAGCCGGCGTGCTTGGTGCCTATTTGATCAGTTATCCCTTCGCCAGAATTCTGACGATTATCCCGTTCATCATTGTGTGGCCGGTGATCTAGCTACCCGCCATTGTGGTACTTGGTTTCTGGTTCGCCGTACAACTCGTTCATGGAGCCGCGGGGCTGGCCGGCACTGGCGCCGATGCTGCGGGAATTGCGTGGTGGTCTCATATCGGAGGGTTCCTGGCAGGACTCGTCTTGATCGGAATCTTTGCCCGGCCGGAGACACCTCGATACAAATGGGAGAGAGTAACATGAAGAAATATGGATGGTGGCTTGTTTGCCTGCCTTTCTTAACTGCGGCTCAGACCGACCAGGAAGAGATGGTGATTCCCAGCAAAACGAATCTTTTCGTCACGCTACAAACCGGTGTGAGCACGGACACGGCCCGGCCCGGAGATCTATTTCACGCTCGACTCGCTGTGCCGATTACCTCAGACGACCAGATCGTGATTCCAGTCGGGAGCTACCTGATCGGCCAGGTGGATGAAGTGACCAGACCCGGAAGGCTCAAAGGCAAGGGCGAGATTGTCCTGTCGTTCGACACCATCATCTTCCCCAGCGGCGTAACCAGACGCCTGGAGGCCCGTGCGGAACAGGCGGAAGGCTACGTGAGTGGCTCTGGCACGAAGGAAGGCAAGATCACAACCACCAGCAAACAGGCCGATGATATCCTCACGTGGGGTACGGTGGGAGGTGCCTCAGGTGTGCGGTGCCATGACATCCTTTACACGGTGTGCCAGGACATCCTTTACAGAATGGGGTAAGAAGAGAGCTCTCGAAAGGAGGTCTCAGATTGCCCTGGAAAGTGAAGGATGTAATGGAACAAAGGATCGAGTTTGTAGTGCGAGCC
The DNA here is from genome assembly GCA_965205345.1 of Acidobacteriota bacterium. Taxonomy (GTDB): domain Bacteria; phylum Acidobacteriota; class UBA6911; order RPQK01; family CBDAPI01; genus CBDAPI01. Next base: position 13,909 of record CBDBGQ010000017.1, read on the forward strand.
CTGCAAAAACAGAGCAGCGTGACGCAGCTGAGCAAGGAGTATGGGATCAGTCGGCCGACGGGGTATCAGTGGTTGAATCGGTACCGGGAGACAGGAACGTTTTTGTCGCTTGGTGATCGATCTCGGCGCCCGCATAGCAGTCCTAGGCGGACACCTCAACAGCAGGAGGACAGAGTGATCGAGCTGCGGCGGGGCTACGGGTGGGGAGCCAGGAAGTTGGAGGTATTGCTCAAGAGAGAGAGGATCAAAATATCGGAGAGAACCATCAATCGGATATTGAGTCGTCGTGGGGAGATCTGCAAAGAGGACCGACGGCGACCGGCCTTGACTCGGTTTGAGCGCAGTCGACCGAACGAGCTGTGGCAGGTGGATTTCAAAGGGGAATACAAGCTGGAGTCGGGAGGCTGTTGTTATCCGCTGGGGATCATAGATGATCAAAGCCGGTATTGCGTTGGTTTGTACGATGTGCGCAGGCCGACCTACGAAGCGGTGCGGGCCAGGCTGTGGGAGGCTTTTGACGAGTATGGGGTCCCGGAAGGGATGCTTTTTGACCATGGGACTCCCTGGTGGGGAACGGCGACTGTGCTGGGTTTGACGCGATTGGCAGTAGATTTAATCGAGCAAGGAGTGGGCTTGCACTGGAGCGGGATTGGTCATCCTCAAACGCAAGGAAAGGTGGAGCGGTTTTTTGCCACCCTGGCCACAGCACTGCGCCATCGAGGAGGTCCCCCTCAAGGGTTTGAACAATGGGCAGGTGTACTGACAGAAATCCGCCACGAGTACAACCATGTGCGTCCCCACGAGGCACTGCAGATGCAGGTGCCGGCACAGTGCTATCGAGCCAGTCCTCGAGCTCTTGAAGCTGAGCCAGCGCCATGGAAGTATCCGTCAGGCTGGCAACTCAAAAAGATCTGTCGCTCTGGAGATTTGCCATGGGATGGCAGTCGTTATTTCGTAAGTACGGCCTTGGGAGGTCGACAAGTTGGCGTGTTGGAGGTGGACGCTCGGCTGTTGGTACGTTACCGACGCAAGTATTTGTGTGAAGTGGATTTAAAGAATCAGCGAGTCCTCAGTTGGATCCGTTCTCCTCATCAGGACACCAGCCAACTGCAGACTTAGTGAGGAGGTGAGTAGGACTGTGCAAACCGCCCCCCTGTGGAAAAGGGGTGTACCGTTCTTTCTGTAATTTGAGGAAGGTGAGCTAAAAGGATCAGAGGTCTGGGGCAGGATTTCTCCAAAAACTCAAGACAAGAGCAAGGAGGATCCGAATGACCCCAGACCCAGAACAGAGGCTACCACGAGAATTGTTGAAAGAACTGATCGAAGAAGGCAGCGACGCGTTTCGAGGAGTGTTGGAGAAACTGCTCAACACCGCCATGCAGATGGAACGAGAAGAGTTTCTGGGAGCTCGACGCTGGGAGCGGAGCGAGCAGCGTCGAGACCACGCCAACGGGTACAAGGCCAAGACGCTGTCAACTCGAGTGGGACAGCTTCAAATCCGGATTCCACAAGTACGTCACCTGGACTTCTATCCCCGATCCCTGGAGCGAGGGTGCCGCTCGGAGAAAGCCCTGAAGCTGGCCATCGCCGAGATGTACGTGATGGGCGTGTCGACGCGCAAGGTCACTGAGATTACCGAGCAGCTGTGCGGCACCGAGATCTCCGCCAGCCAGGTCTCAAGAATCTCCAAGCTGCTGGACGACGAACTCGAGCAGTTTCGCAACCGCCCTTTGGGCAGCTATCCAGTTGTGTACCTAGATGCCCACTACGAGAAGGTCCGTCGCCAGGGCAGCATTCAGGATGTGGCCGTCTTGAAAGCGACCGGAGTCAACTGCTGGGGCAAGCGGGAGGTGATTGGGGTCAGCTGCCGACTCAGCGAGGCGGAGGTCCACTGGCGAGAGTTTCTGCAGCAGCTTCAAAAGCGTGGTCTGGAGGGTGTGCAGCTGATTGTCAGCGATGACCACTCAGGACTACGAGCTGCCAGAAGAGCTGTCTTTCCTTCAGTGCCCTGGCAACGCTGTCAGTTTCACCTGAGCCAGAATGCTCAGCGATACGCCCGCCGATCCGACCAACGTGCCGCCATCGCCACTGACATTCGAGACATCTTCAATGCCCCGTCTGGAGGCGAAGCTGAGGCGATGCTTCGGGCCAGAGTCGAGCAATACTACGACCGCAACCCGGAGCTGGCCGATTGGATGGAGACCAATCTGCCGGAAGGCTTTACGGTCTTTCGTTTTGCACGTTCTACCTGGCGGCGCATTCGCACCAACAACGGGCTGGAGAACCTAAACCGTCAGATTCGCCGGCGTACCCGGGTCGTCGGTATCTTTCCAAACACCGAGTCCGCACTACGACTCATCACCGCTGTCGTCGAGGAGATTCACGAAGACTGGCTGATCGGGAAACAGTACCTCAGCCTGGTCGATTTCAAACCACAGGAGAATCCGATCTCAGATCACTCTCAGTCAAATTACAGAAAAACAGTTGCTTAGCCCTGTGGAAACAACAGACCAGGCAACGAAACTGTGAATCTCAACGTGGAGTGTTCCCACAGGGCTTGGAAAACCCTGCGGGTTTTCCACTGCTTGCACAGTCCCGACGACTATTTACCAACCATCGAAAGTGTAAAGGATGTGTTGGCACAAGTTGTAAACCATGTATTGGCACTTGACACCTCAGGAGCCGGGATCGGAGCCATTGCTGACCACAGCCTGGAAGGAGCGGGTATCGGTGGTGCAATCGGTGCGGTAGGCGGTGCAGTGGTGGGACTCCTCTTGAGGGGCCAGCAGGTGCTATGGCTCGAGGGACTTCCCTGACCGTTCAACTCCAGCAGGACACCGTTCTGAAGCGGCCAATTCAACGCTAGTGCACTGTCCGGAAAGTTCACGCCGCTACTTCGGGCGTCTTTTCGCCGACAGCTTTGTTGCGCTACCTCGAAATACTCCCGGCATTGCTGCGTCGCGCGCCTCACTGACGACGAAAATCCCCGAATTAACCCCGTCCCGAATTAACAACGCGAACTTCCCGGACAGTACACTAGCGCCGCAAACTGGTTCCCTGATCATGGGTATACCGGATCTTGTGACGCGTGCGCTGTTTTTTTCTGAAGTCGTGTATTAGGCTCTCATTTGTGATGAGTTTTGATCCAGGCCAGGCTTTCATCGACCAGGCGGTTCAGCACCTCAGCGCGGACTTTTTCCCGAAGATTCGCAGTTGTCTGGCCCTGCTGGGTGACGCCGAGATCTGGTGGAGGCCCAACCAGCACTCCAACAGCATTGGCAACTTGATGCTGCACCTCAACGGAAACGTTCGACAGTGGATCGTATCCGGGCTTGGGGGGCGGGCCTGACGAGCGCCGTCGTGACGGCGAGTTCACGGCGCGTAGCGGCATGACCCGATCGGAACTCCTCGAGCAGTTGGACGAGACTCTCCAGGAAGCCGTTGCGACTCTCCACAGCCTGGAGCCCGACTCCCTGGAGCGAACCTATCAGATCCAGGCTTACGAAGCCACCGTCCTCCAGGCCATATTCCACGTCGTGGAGCACTTCTCGTATCACACGGGCCAGATTCTCTTCATCACGAAGCAGCTCCAGGACGTTGATCTGGGCTTCTACGTCGAACTCGGGGAAGACGCAGAACAGAGCTGACGCAAAGTCTCTCGGCTCACGTTTCCGCCGCAAAGTACGACGGCGCAACACTGAGAGGGAGTGGCTGCTTGCAAGAATCCGGCCACTGCCACACCCGCGGCCCCTTCAATGACGAGCCGGTGACGCTCGAGCACGAGCTTCATCGCCGCCTCGATCTCAGATTCGGTTACAAGCAGGGAATCGTCAATCAAAGTGCGACAGAGCTCAAATGTGATCGACTCCGGCTCGATGGCCCCGGCAGTTCCGTCTGACAAGGTGGGAAGACTGTCCATCTCCACCACCCGTCCCGCCCTCAAGCTCTCGTGCATCACTCGGGAGTTGAGGGGCGAACAGGCGACAATCCTGATCTGCTGGTTGACTCCCTTGAGCCAGGCTGCAATCCCCGAGATCAGCCCGCCACCACCGACCGCTATGAACACGGTATCCAGCTGGGGAGCCTGGCGAGAAAGCTCGATTCCAAGAGTTCCCTGGCCTCCCACAATCTCGAGGTCGTTGTAAGGTGAGATATAGGGAATTCCGTCAATATCAGCCCACCTCCGCGCCTCTCTCTCCGCCTCAAGACACTCACCGTTCACCAGTTGGAAATCGACTTTCTCCTCCTCAAGAGCTCGAAGTTTGACCACAGAGACATCTCGAGGGAGAAAGATTTTTCCGTGCAGCCCCGTCAGGCGCAGCCCGTAGGCCACTGCCATTCCGTGGTTCCCCGAAGACGCGGTAGCTACCCGGGAATGACCGGCTTCCTTGAGTGCGATCAGCTTGTTCAGGGCCCCTCGGATCTTGAATGAGCCTGTCAGCTGCAGGTTTTCAGCCTTCAGATAAGCGGTGCAGTCTCTGGCTGCTCCCAGGGCAGAAGACCGGATCAGGCTCGTGCAGCGAACAAAGGGGCGGATTCTGCCCTCAGCAAGGCCGATTTGGCGGCGAATCCGGTCAAGCACGAGACCTTCTGCCCCCCTGGCGGCTAACCTCCGGCAAGTTCCCGGACGCGGTGTAGAGCGCTGTCATAATCAGGCTGATCAGCAATCTCGTCGACATACTCGACGTGACGAATCACGCCCTCCCCATCGACCACGAAAATGGCCCTCGAGTCGAGGCGAAGTTCCTTGACCAGCGTCCCGTAGCTTTCCCCGAACGAACCGCTGCGGTGATCCGAGAGCATGACGATGTTATCGACCCCGCTGGCCGCACACCAGCGACTCTGTGCAAAGGGCAAATCCATGCTCACCGTGTAGATCTGGACTTCAGGCAGCCCCGCTGCCTCCTTGTTGAAGCGGCGGGTCATCGTGTCGCAGACCGGAGTATCGAGAGAGGGCACAACGCTGAATATTCTGATCTTACCAGTCGTATCCTGGAGAGTGACGGGCTTCAAGTCTGCTCCAACGACCTCAAAGTCAGGGGCCGGATCTCCGGACTTCAATTCGGGCCCAACCAGCGTAAAAGGATTGCCTTGCAGAGTTACAGCATTGGCTCGCTCTTCAGCCATTCGAACATCCTCCTTGGGTACTCGCACAACAAAGGTGGGATTGTACACCAGGAGGCTGGAAGAAAAGTCTTGGAAGGCATCTAAAAACAAAGTCAAGTTCTTTATTATCAATGCCTTAACAAAATATACCCCAGAACGGCTGTTTTGCACAGACTTGCCGTCTAAACGAAACTTTTCCGGCTACCACGCGTCAAAAGAGTAGGAGCAAAAAAAAGCGGTGATTGCCGAAATAAATAAAAAGGAAGGCTTTGAGTTCGTGAAACAACAGAGAAACAGTTCAAGCCTCGAAAGCGCGGGGCTCTACCCGCGGGAACACAGGCCTGAATCCTCCCTGAGAAATCTTTCCCTGGGCATTTTGCTTCAGGCTTTTCGTGACGTGGTTGCCCCCAAGAAGTCGTCCAACAAAGAGTGGCGACTGTGGCGACAGGACGCCCTTGACTGGTTTGCTTCCGAAGAGAGCTACCCGGGCAGCTTTCAATGGGTCTGTGAAGTTCTGGAAATGAATCAGAGAGAGCTCCGGCAGTGGCTGGAAGCCTATCTCCTGAGTGACGAGGATCGACAGCGGGAAATGGCCCGGAAGCTGACCCGTTTTCAGATCCGTCATTGAGTACTAAGCGAAATTGCCTGGCGGCCATCGAATCCGAGACCGGGTGGCTGCCGGGCTTCAGTTTCTTTTCCCCATCTCCTCCTCCCGCTGCAACTTCCTCTGAAGATCTATCCGTCAGCGCCATCGCCCCTCCTCAGCTTGTCAGCTGTTTCTCATCAGCTAAGATAGATTCGGATGTTTTTCAAGATTTTCATCGGCCTGCTCTTTACCGTCTATCTGGCCATTCTGGGCGTCCTGGTAGCGCGAGGTGTCTTCCGGCCCAGCCGCCAGCAGCGTGTTCGACGGAAGATCCCTATGGACGACTACGAAGGCGAGGGCGTCATTGAAGTGCTCAACCTCGAGAAATCCTTTGATCATCCGGTGCTGTCCTCCATCTCACTGAAGGTCAAGAAGGGCGAGACGGTGGGAGTCCTGGGCCAGAGCGGAACTGGAAAGAGCGTTCTACTCAAGTTGATCGCAGGATTCCTCAAGCCGGACCACGGCTCGATCTTTTTCAAAGGAAGAGACGTTGCGAGCATGACGGAAAGTGAACTGCTGGAAGTTCGCAAGAGAGTGTCCTATGTGTTTCAGCATGGAGCCGTTTTTGATTTCCTGGATGTTGGGGAGAACATCGCCTACCCACTTCGGGAACAGGGTGTAACGGATGAAGAAGTGATCCGGAAACGTGTCGAGTATCTGCTGGATGCGGTGGAACTGGAGGGAATGGGCAACAGCCTGAACGATGAACTAAGTGCAGGCGGGAAAAAACAGGTGTCGATTGCGCGGGCCATCGCCAACGACCCCGAGATGATCCTTTATGATGAGCCAACTACCGGAGTCGATCCGATCATCGGAAAATCGGTCAGCCGCCTGATACGAAAGCTGAACCGGCAGGAAAAGCTGACTTCGATCGTGGTGACCCACGATCTCAAGTGCATAGAGATTGTAGCCGACAGGGTGATCCTTCTGAAAGATGGCAAGATTCGTTTCGAGGGGGACTTCCCCGCACTCAAGAGTTCTGAAGATCCCTACGTGCAGGCGTTCATGGCAGGTAAGAGGTACGAAGCAGCCTCAGCTTAGTTTCTCAGGGGCTTGCCTGTCTTGAGGATGTGCTCCATCCGCTGCTGCGTCTTTTCTTCACCGCAGAGTGAGAGAAAGGCTTCTCTCTCCAGGTCAAGGAAATGCTGCTCGGGCACCAGGGTGGCATGGTTCAGATCGCCGCCAGAGAGAACCAGGGCCAGCTTTCTTCCAATGAGAACGTCATGGTCCGAAAGATATCCGGCCCTGTGCATCAGCTGCACGGTCACCTTGAGACGGGCAAGACAAGGCTCTCCGCAGGCTGTCATAGAAGCCGGAGCGGGAGGCTGGTAACTCGAGCTCAAACCGATGGCTCTCTGTTTGGCGTGATAAAGCAGTCGGTCCTCACTCATTTCAATCTGATCCCGGTTGCGGAGAAATCCCAGCTCCCCCGCTTCCACAGCGCTGCCCGATACTTTTGCCATCCCGATGGCTTCAAACGCCTTCACGATTCCCGCCTGGCGCTGAGGCTTTGAATCGCGGTCGGCCGGTTCGTTCCGGAGCAACATCTCCTTGCACCCGCCGCCTGCCGGAATGAGTCCAACACCGACTTCCACCAGTCCGATGTAGGTCTCAGCTGCCATCACCAGCTGATCGCAGGGCAGACACACTTCGGCTCCTCCCGCCAGAGTTTGCCGGAAGGGTGCCGCCACGACCGGAAAAGAAGCCTGCTTCAGGCCCTGGCAAAACTTCTGGAATGCTCGGACTTGTTCGTCGATTTCCTGCCAGGCAGCGCGACCGCAGGCCTCCAGAAGCCAGACCAGGTTCGCCCCCGCAGAAAAGTTGATTCCCTGATTGCCAATCAGCAGCGCTCGGAAATCCCTTCCAACTCTCTGGGTAGCCTCCACTCCGAGTTCCACGATGTGATGATCGATCGTGTTCATCTTGGAATGGAACTCCAGGCAGGCCACTCCATCGCCCAGATCGATCAGACTGGCTGACGGATTCGAAAGTACCACCTCGTTCTCCGCTTTGACGAGCTCCAGATGCACACTCTCCGGCTCTCGAGGCAGGTCCTGATGGGTCGACGAAGCCAGGTCGAAGTAGCCGGGAGGATCCCCTGAAACGTAGAAAGCGCCGCCATCCGAAGACACAGCTCTCTCCACCCACTCTGGAAGGTCGACGCCATCCTCTCGGATCCGTCGCGCAATCTCTTCGGCCCCCAGGGCCTCCCATAGCTCGAAGGGCCCATGTCCCCAGGCCCATCCCCAGCGCATCGCCTGATCGACCTGGTACAGGTGATCACAGATCTCTCCAATCAGACCGGCTGAGTAGGCGAGGACGTCTCGAAACAACGGCCACAGAAAAGCTTCGCTCTGGTCACCCGACCGAATCAGATGCTGGATGCGGGCGATTGGGTCGGATTCACCCTTGACTGCAGCAAGGGACACAATCTCGACCGGTTGCTGGCTTCGATACTCCATCGTCTCGAGATCCAGGACCAGGAATTCCCGGCCTTGCTTGCGGTAATAACCCTGCCCGGTCTTGCGTCCGTTCCAGCCCCGTTCCACCAGCTTGCGCAGCAGGTCGGGTGGCGCCAGCACTTCGCGCCAGGGGTCCTCCGGAAGGTTTTCATAGAGGTTGTCCGACACATGACACATGACATCGTTGCCGATCAAGTCGGCCAGACGAAAGGTCGCCGTCGTAGGCCGCCCGATGACCGGCCCGCTCAGGGCGTCTACCTCCTCGATGGAGAGACCGAGCTTTTCTGTCAGATGCATGGCAAGCGACGCAGCAAACGCTCCGATTCGGTTGGCCACGAAATTGGGCTGATCCTTGGCCAGAACGATCCCCTTACCGAGTTTCCTGTCGCCGAACTCCGACATGAACTCGACCAGCTCAGGAGGTGTGTCTGGGCCGGGGATGATTTCGAGCAGCTTCATGTATCGAGGAGGGTTGAAGAAGTGGGTTCCCAGCCAGTGGCGTCGAAACTCTGGCGAGCGATCCCTGGCAATCCCGGCGATCGATAGCCCGCTGGTATTACTGGAGACAATGGTTCCGCTTTTCAGATGCGGCTCCACTCTCTCCCACAGATCCCGTTTCAGATCCATGCGCTCGGCAATGGCCTCCACGACCCAATCGCAGTCGCCCAGTAAGGGAAGGTCATCTGCAAAGTTGCCCGGCTGGATCAAGCTCCAGGCCCCTGCCCAGTAAAAGGGCGGGGGTTTCATTTTGGTCATGCGTTTCAGAGCTGCCCGGGCCAGAGCGCTCTTGTCTCTTCCATCCTGAGGAAGATCCAGCAGCACCGAGGGAATTCCGGCGTTGGCCAGATGAGCCGCGATCTGGGCCCCCATCGTTCCCGCCCCCAGCACACCCACTTTTCGAATCTTTCTATCCATAATCATGAACTTGCCTGATGCGGCGCGCAGATGCAAGGGGAAGCTGATTTCAAATTGAAGATTGAAAATTGAAAATTGGGTTGGGAACGTCACAGGGTGGCGAAGTGTAGGAGCCGCTTCCATGCGGCGATCTGATCGGACCACGGAGGGTCCTCCTACGTCGCGGCGATGTGGCCGGGAGAGAAATCTTTAATCTTCAATTTTCAATCTTCAACTTATTCGAGTTCCCGCAATCCCTTGACGAAGTCCCCCACTCTGCTACGCTACAGCTCGGATGACCAAGAAAATGAGCCAGGAACAACACAGCTTTACCTTGCTCTTTGAGCCTGCCGAGGAGGGCGGCTATGTAGTGACCTGCCCTGCCAGGACTGGTCACCGAGGGTGACACCCTCCAGGAGGCACGGAAGATGGCCAAAGACGCCATCCGCGGCTACATCGAAAGCCTGCGCAAAGATGGTCAACCCATCCCAGAGGACAAGAAACTTCCTCTTGATCCGGTCAAGGAGGAAATAAGGATTGCCTCTGGTACCGCATGATCCCCGCCTGCCCTCCCTCAAACCGTGGAGAGTTCTCCGAGCGCTACAGCTTTTATTGAAATGTTGCACGAAAGGATTCGTACGATGTTCAGACCTTAGATCATCGCGTCCGTGCGTTGCAGGCCGGGAGACCCTAGGGGTCTCCGTCTGCCGAGAGTGACGCAATGAGTGGACTCGTACTCATCAGCCACTCCGATGGTTCGCTAGTCGCCCGCGAGGTCGTCGAGCGGATGCTGGCGGCGTTGTCCCATCGCGGACCGGACGGAGCGGAGCTCGTCGTCCGCGGAACGGTCGGCCTGGGCTACCAGCACTTCTGGACGACGGCCGAGGAGATCGGTTGCCGGCAGCCGGTGGAGCGAGCGGGCGGAGCCCTATCCGTTCTCTTTGACGGACGGATCGACAACCGCCGCGAGCTGCTTCAAGAGCTCGGGCTCCCGGGGCGTACCACCGACGCCGAGATCGTCTTCAACGGCTATCTGCTGTGGGGCGAAGGACTTTTCGAGAGGCTCCTGGGTCCGTTCGCGATCGCCGTCCACGAGCGCTTCGAGAGTCGAACCGTGTGTGCGCGAGACGCGATCGGCGAGAGGTCGCTCTTCTACAGCCGGACACCCAGGGCTCTGGTCATCGCTTCGGAGGAGGCGGCGCTGCTGTCGCACCCCGAAGTCTCGAGCGATCCGGATGAAGAGAGTGTCGCCCGCTACTTCGCTCTGGCTGCGCCGCGGGACGGGTCGAGCTTCTATGCGGCGGTGCGGGAGCTGCGGCCCGGGGTCGTCCTGCGGTTCGATGCGCAGGGCGAGTCCGAGCGCCGGTTCTGGACGCCGCCGGAGGCTCCGCTTCGCTACCGTCGCAGGAGTACGCGGAGCACTTTGGTGAGCTGCTCGAGAGCAGCGTCGCGTGCCGCATGCGATCTACGACGCCTCCGGCCGTTCTCATGAGCGGGGGCTTGGATTCGAGCTCCCTAGCCGCTCTGGCGGCCCGCGGAATGGCCAGAGCAGAGCCACGCGCGCGACTGCCGGTCATCTCATGGATCTTCGACGAGTTGGAGTCTTGCGATGAACGCCCGTACATGGATGCGATGGTTCGAGCGCACAGTCTGCGCTCGGTCCGCATCCTCTGCGACGACGCCTGGCCGCTTCGATCCGGGGCGGCGAGCTGGCCTCGCGACCCGAACACTCCTTTCAACAATCCCTACCGGCTGCTTCTCGATCGAGCCTATCGAGCGACGGGCGAGCAGGGCGGTCGCGTTCTGCTGACGGGGTGGTTCGGGGACCTGCTCTACGGCGGCATTGGAGAGTGGTGGGCCGATCTCGTGCGCGACGGGCGGCTCGGCGAGGCCTGCGTGGAGCTGATTCGGAGCTGGCGGGGTGGTGACTCCCGGAGCCGCAGCCCGCGGCCGGTGCGCTCGGCGCTGGCGCGATGGACGCGCCGGTGGCGGCCCCCCGGGCTGAATCGACATCCGTGGCTGACCGCGGCGGCCCGGCAGAAGCTGAACGGCTTGCGGGAGGCGCCGGATCGCGCTGGCCGCCTCCTCACCGGAAGCCACCAGTGGTATGCCAAGGCGGAGGCTACGGCGGAGGCTCGGTTCCAGGTCGATGTCCGGCACCCCTTCTGGGACCGCCGGCTGGTGGAGTTCGCTCTGACGGTGCCGCGCTACGTCCTCTTCCGACCCGGCCGGGAAAAGCACGTGCTTCGAGAGGCGCTTGGGGACGACCTGCCACTTGCGATTCGCGACCGAATCGCTCAGAGCTCCTTGGCAGATCTCTTCAAACGCGGCATCATGGAGCGGGAGATGAGGGAGATGGAGGCCGTGCTGGAGGATCCAGGAGCGTCGTGGCAGCGATACGTGAGCTCTGACTGGCTATGGGCGCTGTTGCAGGATCGGACTCGATCCAATCTCGATCGGCCGGATTCGGTGATTGCCTGGAACTGCCTGAGTTGGGAGTTGTGGCGGAGGACCAGCAGCAAGCTACGAGAGCCGATGGAGGTGGATCGATGATGCCGAAGAGAGAATCTGAGGGACGAGCTGTCGAGCTGCAGTCCGCTGAAGGAGCGAGAGGACGCCCGCGAAAGCGCTATTCGAGGCCTCGCCTGGAGGCGTTCGGGGCGCTGATGGATATCACTCTCGCGGGGACCAGCCCCGGGATCGGCGACTCTCAGTTCCCGAATACGAGGCCCTGACCGCGGCGACCTACGTCGGTAAACGACCAACGAGAAGGCCAGTCTAGACGCCCGACGATGACGTGCTACCGTCGGGCGGGTTTACTCGCCGCATGAATCGGGAGGCGCGAGCACGTTGATCAGGCTGTATCTGGATCCCTGGGTTGCGGGCGCTCGCTTTCCCGAGGCCGCCTACCGACTGGCGGATCAGGTGGTGGTCTCCGATCGCTCCCTGTCCGAGGCTGAGGTCTACGCGATCGCCCCGCCGTCCGGGCTCGAGGCTTCTCCTCTCGAGGAGCCGTCGGAACCGGTTGCCGGGGCGCCGATCTACTCGGGCCCGTCCTGGATCGCGGGGCGTTGGCTGAATCTGGAGTGCCGCCGCCTGGTGTCGGGATACCGGCTCGACGTGGAGGCGGTGGGCGCGTATGAGATCTCGGGCAACGGCGAGCGGATTCGAGGCGTCGATCCGGCCTCGACAGAAGATGATCTCCTGATCGAGAGGACCGTGCTCGGGCCCGTGCTGCTCCTGGCCCTGGCCCTACAGGGCCGCTGGGGGCTGCACGCTTCGGCGGCGGCGAACGGCGAAGCCGTCTTCGGCTTCCTGGGGGAGTCGGGGGTCGGGAAGTCGACCCTGGCCGCTGGGCTCGCCGAAGTCGGCGGGTGGCAGCCGGTGGCGGACGATCTGCTGCCGATTCGGCTGCCGCCGTCCGGTCCGCGGATCCTCCCTCGCTACCCTCAGCTCAAGGTGGTCGAGCAGTGGGCTCTGCAACTCCCAGAGGCCATGTCTCTGGCCGCCCTCTACGAACTGTCGGCCGGCCGACAGTTCGTCGACCCGGATCGGCATTGAGCCTCTGGGCGCGCGGCACGCCGCCGCCCGGATCGCCCGGTTCACCTTCGTGAAGTTCCTGTTCGACAAAGAGCTCCTGGGGAGCCACCTGAGCTTCTGCGTCGAGCTTGCCGGTACGGTACCGGTTTATCGGCTCACCTACCCACGGCGGCTGGATGTCATCCCGGAGATCGGTGAGAGGATCCTCGTTGGAAATGTATTCGAAGGGTGTCGAGGCCAAGTTGCAGGCGAAACAAGCTGAGGTTGACCAGCGAGGGGCTTTTCGGGACCTTCGTGTCCGTCAACTTGATTGTTCTTGCGACTTTACTTGCTTTGTGCAATCTCCAAGTTCGAAACGATGTCATTGCCCAAGGCCAGCTTTAGCTCACCGGCGGGATCAACGTGGGAGCCGGGGGAGCCTGTTTTCGGATGGGAACGTGGGGATCTCGGGCACACTCGCGATTGCCAATGACGTGGCGCCCACCTCTTCGCCCGCCAATCTGGTGCAGCTTTATGCCGAAGATCTGGCCGCCAGTTCTGAACTGAAGGTCCGGGACGAAGCGGGGAACATCCTGACCCTGTCACCGCATAACTTCTCGCTGATCGGCCAACCTTCGGAACCTCTGGCCTGGTCGTTCTACTCGGAAAACGACCACGGCAAGATCAACGTGGATATGCTGCGGGCGATGCGGCTGCTCGAATCCCTATCCGGCGAAAAGCTGGTGCATATCCAATCCGATGACGAGTCCGAAATGGAGGGTTCCGAGAAATACGGGACGGGCCTGAAAGCCCAGGTTGAGACCCTGCACCAGGAAAACCGGGAAATCAAGTCCGAGCTCGCTCGCATCAAAGCTGTGCTGGGAATCGATTAGGCTGAGCGCGAAACGTGAAACGTGAAACGTGAAACGTGGAACGTGAAACGTGGAACGTGAAACGTGGAACGTGGAACCTACTCGAGCTCCCGCATGGCGTCGGCCAGAGCTTTCGGTCCCGGCCTGATATCCGGGCCACGCAGCTGAGCCAGGGGCCTTTCGTGCAGGTTGAGCAGATCGAGGAAGTTCTCTGCAACCGGATTGACATGAATCAGGCCGGTAAGAAACTCCCCTTCCGCGCTGGCCTGGCGGAGCATTTGCAGGGCCGCGCTCCTGTCCATGGGATTGAATTCCCTCTCGATCTTTCTGAGCCTGAGGTGTGAGCCATCATGCATTTCGACATCGATGAGTTCGCCGGGCTCGTATTCCACTTCTTTCAGCGGTTCAAAGTAGGGGACGAAGTCGATTTCATGGAGCAGCTCTTCGTGTTCTTTGGCCCAGGAGTAGCTCTTTGTGGAACCGGCATGGTTGTTGAACGTCACGCAGGGACTGATGATATCCAGCATACTCGCGCCGCGGTGGCTCAACGCTCCGCGCAGCAAAGCCACAACCTGCTTGGGATCTCCGGCAAAAGACCGGGCCACATAACCGCATCCCATTTCTATGGCCAGAGAGCAGCAGTCAATAGGAGGCAGGTCGTTCACAACTCCCGTCTTGAGAGCCGATCCCAGGTCGGCAGTTGCCGAAAACTGGCCCTTGGTCAGCCCGTAGACGCCATTGTTCTCGATGACATAGATCATAGGAACGTTGCGGCGCAACAGATGACAGAATTGACCCAGACCGATGGAGGCCGTGTCGCCATCGCCGCTGATGCCAATGCAAATCAGTTCCCGGTTGGCCAGCATGGCCCCGGTAGCCAGGGATGGCATCCGGCCATGGACACCGTTGAATCCGTGCGACTTGCTGAAGAAGTAGGCGGGAGTCTTGCTGGAACAGCCAATCCCGCTCATCTTTGCAATTCTATGAGGTTCTATCCCACTTTCATAGAAGGCCTTGATGATCTGATTGGTGATCGAGTCGTGACCGCAGCCCGCGCAGAGAGTTGAGGGACTTTTCCCCCGGTACGCCTTGACGGTCAGGCCGATGCGATTCGTCTTCTTCCGGCGCTGAGGGGGATCGGGTGTCTGGACTGGCATTAGTCGATCCTCTCCAGCCGAGCCATAGCGACCACGTGCTCGGTGATGAATCTGGCATCGATGGGGATTCCGGTATAGTGCAGAATGCTCTTGATCTTGACCGTCTCAGGTCCGACAGCCAGGCGGATGATATCGGCAAGCTGCCCGTTGCGGTTCTGTTCGACCACATAGATCTGTTCGTGCTGCGAGACAAATGCCCCCAGGTCTTCGGTTAGCGGCAGAGCTCTCAGGCGCAGATAGCTGATCTGGGTTCCGTACTCCGAGCTCAACTGGTCCCGGCACTCCTGAATGGACACATCAGTAGACCCGTAGGCAATCAGTCCGATTCCGGCACCGTTGATTCGATCCACGACAGGGGCCGGGACGAAGGACCTGGCAGTTTCATGCTTACGGGCCAGGCGATCCAGCTGGTAGGTGTAGTCCTCCGGCCGTTCCGAGTAGCGGGCCATTTCATCGTGCCCACTTCCCCGGGTCAGGTAGGCCGCCAGGTCGTGATCGGTTCCGGGAAGTGTGCGATAGGGAATCCCATCGCCATCCACGTCCTTGTAGCGCCCAAACTCGCCCAGTCGATCCAGATCCTCGGCAGTCAGGACTTTCCCCCGATCACAGGGTTGACTCGGGTACTCGAAGGGATCGGACATCCAGTTGTTCATGGCGATATCCAGATCGGAGGCGATGAATACCGGCTGCTGGAAGCGTTCCGCCAGATCGAAGGACATGTGAGCAAAGTCGAAACACTCTTTCATGTCGCAGGGAAACAGGACAAGGTGCTTCGTGTCTCCATGGGAGTTGAGATAGAGAAGGCTGATGTCCCCCTGTGCTGTCCGGGTGGGCAGACCGGTGCTGGGTCCCACTCGCTGCACATCGACAATCACGCAGGGGACCTCGGCAAAGTAGGCCAGCCCCGCAAACTCCGACATCAGGGAGATGCCCGGACCTGAGGTTGAGGTCAAGGAACGGGCACCGGCCCAACCGGCGCCAATCGCCATGCCCAGCGCGGCCAGCTCGTCCTCGGCCTGGACGACTGCGAAGGTTGCTTTTCCGGACTTCTGGTCGACTCGGTACTTCCCTGCGTAACTGATCAGTGCCTCGCAGAGGCTGCTCGAGGGGGTGATCGGGTACCAGGTAGCGACCGTGAAACCACCAAAGACAAACCCCAGAGCGGCAGCCGAATTGCCGTCGACGATGATCTTGCCCGCGGTTGATTCCATGCGCTCGATTCGAAAGGGGTCTCGTTTCTCGACGTGCTCCTTGCTGTAATCGGCCCCCAGCCGTGCCGCCTTCACGTTGAACTCGATCGCCTTCTTTTTACTCTTGAACCCCTTATGGATAGCCGACTCCACTTCCTCGAAGTCGATGGACAGTATCTGGGCAACGCTGCCTACATAGACCATGTTGGCCACCAGCTTGCGCAGTCTGGCATCCCGAACCACCTCGGCGGCCAGTTGGGAAAAAGGGATGGGGTAAAAGCAGAGATCGTCACGAATCCGGGAAAGACGCAGCTTTTCCTCGTAAATCACGACTCCCCCGGGCTCGACACTCTCCACGTCTTCGCGGGCTGTTTGCGGATTCATCGCGATTAGAATATCGATTTCTTTTTTTCTTCCGGCATATCCTCGCTTGGAGGCACGTATGGTGAACCAGGTGGGCAGACCTGCAATGTTCGAGGGAAACAGGTTCTTGCCACTGATGGGAACGCCCATTCGAAAGATGGAGCGCATCAGCACATTGTTGGAAGATTGGCTTCCGGAGCCGTTTACAGTCGCAACCTGGATGCTGCAATCGTTGACAACTGCCTGGACGGCCAAAGGCCCCTTCTCGGGCTTGTCCAAGATGTCTGTTCGACTCAAGTCTTGATCTCCAGCCACAAGCTGTCCAAGGCGCGGGTAATATAACAGATCTGGCTGATGACTGTGCAGGAAAACAGCCCCTGAGGATCCGCTTCAAAACCGGGAGTGATCAAGGATTCCCGCTCGCGATTGGGGTGCCGGCCTGCGAGCTCTCCCTTTCTGAAGCGTCAGGGGAGTTTGCGGGCGATGGACTTGGCCTGAGTAAAAAGGAGCAGGTAGTCACGACCACCTGCCTTGGAATCTGTCCCGCTCATGTTGAATCCACCGAAAGGATGGATGCCGACCAGGGCGCCGGTACACTTCCGGTTTAAGTACAGGTTGCCGACGTGGAATTCGTCCTTGGCTCTCTCGAGCTTCTCGGGATTCGTCGTGTAAACGGCTCCCGTCAGGCCAAAAACCGTGTCGTTAGCGATCCGAAGAGCAGACTCATAGTCGCGTGCCCGGATGACGGCCAGGACGGGCCCGAAGATCTCCTCCCGGGCGATCACCCCGCGGGGATCGACGTTCGTGAGGATGGTCGGTTCAATGTAGTAACCCTCTTCGGCACCCGAGTGCCCACCGCTGAGCAGATCGCTCTCCTCCCTGCCCTTTTCAATGTAGGAAAGAATCCTTTCCTGGGCTCTCTGATTGATCACGGGGCCAAAGTTGACAGACGGGTCTTCCACACTGCCCATTCTGACCAGCTCCCGGGTTTTCTGCACCAGAAGTTCCACAAAGTCGTCATGGATCGACTCCAGGACGATGGCTCTGGAACAGGCTGAGCACTTCTGCCCCTGGAAGCCGAAGGCCGCAGCCGCCACGCCGCCGGCCGCTTCCTCAAGATCGCATTCCTCATCCACGATGATGGCATCTTTACCTCCCATCTCCGCCACTACCCGTTTGAGCCAGATCTGCCCGGGTTGTCGCCGGGCGGCCAGTTCGTAAATCCTCGACCCGACCTGCATTGAACCTGTAAACGAGACAAACCGGGTCCTTGGATGTACCACCAGAGGCTCCCCGAACTCGCTGCCCCCTCCCGTGACGAAGTTGATCACTCCGGGAGGGAAGCCAACCTCCTGGCAGATCTTGACGAACTGAGCAGCAACGGCGGGTGAGTCACTGGAAGGCTTGAGAATGATGGTGTTGCCGGTAACCACGGCAGCCATGCTCATACCGGCCAGAATGGCCAGGGGAAAATTCCAGGGCGGAATAATCACTCCGACTCCCAGCGGGATGTAAACCAGCTCGTTCTCCTCCGCTTCGTTATGGATCAGTGGCTGGGGCTCGGCCAGGCGCAGCATCTCTCGCCCGTAAAACTCGCAGAAGTCCACAGCTTCGGCGAGATCGGCATCCGCCTCAACCCACGACTTTCCGACCTCGAGCACCATCCAGGCAGAGAACTCATAGCGGCGCTCGCGCAGCAATCTAGCGACCTCCAGAACAAGCCTGACTCGTTCTGTTGGCGGAGTTCGACTCCACTCTTGAAAGGCACTCTCAGCCGCCTTCATGGCGGGTTGCGCCAGATCTCGACCACCTTTCTGAAACACCCCGACGACTTCAGATCTCAGGGAAGGGTTGGGACTGGAACTTGTTCTCGGTTCTCAAATGACGGCCACCAATCACGATGTCGTATTCGCGGCCCAGTTGAGACCGAACCAGGGCTATGGCTTCTTCCATCCTCTCCTGATTCTCAGAAACGGAGAAATCGACCAGCTCAAGATTCTTGAAAACACTCAGTTGCATTCTTCTGTTCCGGAAATTCCGCTTTGCGGGCATATCACGTCCATAAAACCAGAGACCGAGAAGACGGCATTACCGATCCCAGGCTTCCCATAGCCCGGAGGAGCCGGAAGCGAGTATCTCTCGAGAGTTTCCCGCCAGGTGTTCAGCAGCAGAAGATGATAGGCAAGAGGGGCGCCGTTGGGATTGGTTTTCCCAAGCAGGCTCAAGGGTTCGGGACACCACGTAGTAAATCGGGGGACGATACCCCTGGACATGAAGAAATCGAGTCCCTCGGCTGTGGATTCGACGGCCTCAGCAGGCGTTCTGAACCCATCGGGCCGGGCCATCTCAATACCGGCGACAAAATTGGGGATCACATGAGAGGGTCCGAAGATCTCCGAGGCGACCAGGATCCTCTCCATCCATTCGTCGCGGCCGATGTACCTGTCTTTCCCGGCACAGATGATCCGAAAAAGACGCGGGTCCCATACCTCGTAGTTGGGGTGATAAATTTGAACTCCCGCATCCTTGAAGCGCTGCAGGTCCTGTCTGGGCAGAGCCTGAACCACAAGTTTGCTGATCCAGCGGCCGGGAAACCGGCGCTCGATGGCTTCCGGATAGCGGGCGTAGAACTCCACCTCACTCTTGCCCTCCAGAGTCGAGGTGATGCTGCCTCCCGTCACCGTGTAGGCCCCTGCGGCCGTGTCCGTTTCGTCGATGATCTCCAGGGCCTGCAGGATCTCCTCAACACTCTTCAACCCGGTGTAAGGGCGGCCAGCCCTCTTTTGCTGGCGGTAGTTTTCGTTGATATCGCAGAACTGGCACTCCTCTTTCTTCCCAAAGTACTGGCAGATCCGGAACACCGTCAGGTACAAGAGGTATCCCCACTCGATAGTGGGACAAATGTCCGCGATGGGCTTTCCATTCGGGAGCAGCCTCTTGTAGTACTCGGGAAGAGCCTGGTACTCGACTTCACAAACCTCGATCCGGTCAAGAGTCAGGATCAGCCTTCCGTCCTCGGACAGCTCCACCCCATAACGGGAGGCCGGATTGAGCCGGACGGACACGATGGTGCGCCGAAATCCGCGTGCTCCGCCGTGCAGGCAGATCTCTTCTGGAGCACGCCAGCTCTCCCTGTTTTCCATCTCCTCGACGGGTAGAAAATCGAAAGAGAAAATGAAGTATGCCTTCGGCTTGCAGCCGGCGGCGAGGCCAAGCGCATCTTCTGAGAACGACACACCGGTCCTCAGCAAATCCTCTTTGAAGACGACCTCCGGGGGCAGGTCTGCAAAAGTCTCTATCAGCTCCTCAACTCGATCCAGCCTGGTTGGCATGCAAACTCCTTTCAAATCCTATAGTAACGCTTTGCCGATGAATCGTGCGGGATGAGATTGTGTCCTTGACTCGGTTCGAGGCCAGCTTATAATAAGGGGTTTTTGAGCTTATTACAGATTCATCTGGAGGTACGATGCCGGCCACGAAATCGCGTCGCAAGAAAAATCCGGCGCACACCGCCTACGAACGCGCTCTAGTACTCCTTTACAAAGGTAATTACGCGAAGGCACAGGCAGCGCTGGAAACTCTTGCCCAGAAGTACCCGGATGAGAAGCAGCTTATGGCGCAAGTGAGTATGTTCCTCAGGCTTTGCCAGCAGAACAACCAGCGACCGAAGAAGGTGGCCCAGGACGGTATCGCACTCTATGATTTGGGTGTATTCGAACACAACCGTGGCCATTTTGAGAAGGCCCTTGACCTCTTCAAGAGGGCGCTGAAAAAGGTAAGCAACAAAACCGACGAAGCAGCCGTTTACGCTGCCATGGCAGCCGGTTTCGCCAGGACCGGACCTACCGACAAAGCCCTGGAGTGTCTACACAAAGCCATCCAAGCTGACGAGATCCATCGCCATCATGCCCGGCACGATCCGGATTTTGACTCCCTGGATTCCAACGAGGAGTTCAGAAAGCTGGTCGCGACTGACCAGGGCTCGAGCTAAACCTCACTTTCCATGCCAGCAATCCCCAGCTATGCAGTCGTTCTGGCAGCCGGTGAAGGGACCCGCTTCCGCTCGACTCTTCCGAAAGTTCTCCATCCTCTCTGTGACAAGCCCATGTTGGAGCACATACTCGTGCAGCTTCGATCCCTCAGCCTGACTCAGATTCTTGTCGTGGTGGGGAACCAGTCGGAACTCGTAAAAGACCACTTTTCAGGGTGGTCAGTGGAATGGGTATTCCAGGAGCAGCAACTGGGCACCGGACATGCGGTTCTGATGACCGAACCCTGGCTGAGAGAAAAGACTGGAAGCGTACTCGTCCTTCACGGAGACGGGCCTCTGATCACAGCTGAAAGGCTGAGCCAACTTCTCCATGCCCGGGAAGAGTCCGGGGCGGCGCTCGCTCTGATCACCAGTCGCCTGGAGAACCCCACCGGATACGGGCGCGTGATCCGCTCGCCTGGCAAACCGCTCCGCATTGTGGAGGAAAAGGACGCCAGCCCGGAGCAGAAGGAGATCCATGAGGCGAATCCTGGTTACTACTGCTTTGATCTCCGGGTGCTCTTCCCTGCCCTGCACCAGCTCTCCGGTGACAACACGCAAAAGGAATATCTGTTAACCGACGCGGTTGGGGTCCTGAGCCGAGAGGGTCAGACCGTTGTGACTCTCGAGGCACCCGTAGAGGAGATTCTGGGGGTCAACGACCTTTCCGAACTTGACCAGGCCGAAAAGATCCTGCGCCGCCGGATCCAACGAAAGTGATCGGAACGTGGAACGTGGAACGTGGAACTCCTACTCTCCCGAGGTGGTGATCGCTGCCGGCTCGATCGCATGGTACTCCTGCATACTGAGTACCTGGACCTGTGCTCTCTGCAGGGCCTGGATTGCCCGAACTGCTGCTGCCGCGGCCGAGAGCGTTGTGATACAGGGAGTTCCGTACTGGATGCAGGCCCGACGAATCGCTTTTTCGTCGAAGAAGGACTCTTTTCCGAGAGGGGTGTTCACCACCAGATCGACTCTCTCACTGCGGATCAGGTCGACAATGTTGGGACGGCCCTCATTTACCTTGTAGACTGAATCCACGTCCAGGCCTTCATCTCGTAATCTCTGAGCCGTGCCGCTGGTGGCCACCAGGTCGAATCCAAGCTCCCGAAACCCGTTCGCCAGGTTGGATATAGAGCGTTTGTCCCTCTCATTGACACTGATGAAGGCGACACCTCCCTTGGGAAGAGTGACGCCGGCACTGAGCTGGGCCTTGGCGTAGGCATCGCCAAATTCCTCCGCCACGCCCATGACCTCCCCGGTGGAGAGCATTTCCGGTCCCAGGATCGTATCCACGCCCGGGAATTTGGCGAACGGAAAAACGGGGATCTTGATGAAACAGTGCTTCACTTCCAGGTCCTCTGAGAATCCCAGGTCTTCGAGGCGGTGGCCAATCATTAACCGAGCTGCAATCTTGGCCAGCGGAATTCCCGTGGCTTTGCTCACAAAGGGCACCGTCCTGCTTGCCCGCGGGTTCACTTCCAGAACGTAGACCCGGTTACGTGCCACCGCAAACTGGACGTTCATCAGTCCCACGACACCAAGGGCCAGAGCCAGCTGTCGGGTGATTCGGCGCATTTCCTCCAGGTGCTCGGCGTCAATCGCAAAGGGTGGCAGAACCGAGGTGCTGTCTCCGGAGTGGATTCCAGCCTCCTCGATGTGCTCCATAATGCCGCCGATGACGACCTGCTCCCCATCACACAGGGCATCCACATCGAATTCCTGTGCATCCTCCAGAAAACGGTCGATCAGCAGGGGACGACCAGGGACTGCCTGAGCCGCCGCCGCCACATATCTTTCCAGGGAATCATCGTCGTAGAGAATGGCCATGGCGCGGCCCCCGAGGACATAGGACGGCCGCACCAGGACCGGATAGCCAATCCGGCTGGCGATCTCAGAGGCTTCTTCCACCGAAACTGCGCTTCCGTTTTCAGGCTGTCGGATTGAGAGCTCCTGCAGGAGCCTTCCAAATCTCTGGCGGTCCTCGGCCAGGTCGATCGACTCGGGAGATGTTCCAATGATCGTTACGCCGGCCCGGAACAGCTTGAGCGCCAGCTTCAGTGGTGTCTGTCCCCCGAACTGGACGATGACGCCATCCGGTTTCTCCAGCTCGACAATGGCCATCACATCTTCAAAAGTCAGCGGCTCAAAGTAGAGACGGTCAGAAGTGTCGTAGTCAGTCGAAACCGTTTCCGGATTGCAGTTGACCATGATGGTCTCGAAACCCGCTTCCTTGAGAGCAAAGGCCGCGTGGCAGCAGCAGTAGTCAAACTCGATGCCCTGTCCGATCCGGTTCGGTCCGCTTCCCAGGATGATGATCTTACGATCCCCGCTCGGGTCGGCCTCGTCTTCTCGCTCGTAGGTCGAGTACAGATAGGGAGTGAAGGACTCAAACTCAGCGGCACAGGTGTCGACGCGCTTGAAGACCGGGCCGATACCCTGCTTCAGGCGCCGAGCCCGGACGTCTTCGTCTGTCAGCTCTCCCTCTCCGTCTCCGATCAGGATCTCTGCCAATCTTTGATCAGAAAGACCGTACTTCTTGGCCTGGACCAGCACTTCGTCCGACAGCTCGTCGAGTTTCTGGTTCTCGAGCTCGCTTTCCAGGGACACGATTTGCTGAAAGCTGTCCAGAAACCAGGGGTCGATTCCGGTGAGCCGATAGACCTCCTCCAGATCGAATCCTTCCAGGAAAGCCAGACGGATATAGGCCAGCCGTGAAGGAGTGGGTTGAATCAGATTCTCGCGGATGCGGCTGGGATCAACTGGCTCCGAGGCCAGCGTCTTATCCGTCTCCAGCGATCGAATTCCCTTCGAGAGAGCTTCTTTAAAGGTCCGGCCGATCGCCATCACCTCACCGACCGATTTCATCTGCGTACCCAGAAACGGTGGAGTTTCCGGGAACTTTTCAAAATTCCACCTGGGAATCTTGACCACCACGTAGTCGAGGGTCGGCTCGAAGCTGGCCGGCGTCTTTAGAGTGATGTCATTGGGAATCTCGTTCAACATGTATCCCACGGCCAGTTTGGCTGCAATCTTGGCGATCGGAAAGCCGGTAGCCTTCGAGGCCAGCGCGGAACTCCGACTGACTCGTGGATTCATCTCAATGATGACCACGCTTCCATCCTCCGGATTGACTGCGAACTGGATATTGGACCCTCCTGTCTCGACGCCCACTTTTCGAATGATCTTCTTGGCCATGTCTCTCAGCTGCTGGTATTCGCGATCAGTGAGAGTCTGGGCAGGAGCCACGGTGATGGAGTCGCCGGTGTGGACTCCCATCGGGTCGAAGTTTTCTATCGAGCAGATGATCACGACATTATCATTCAGGTCGCGCATGACCTCGAGCTCGAATTCTTTCCAGCCCAGAACCGATTCCTCGATCAGCAACTCATGGATTGGAGAAAGCTGGAGACCCCGGTCGACAACCTCACGAAACTCCTCCAGATTGAAGGCTATTCCTCCCCCCGTTCCGCCCAGCGTGTAGGAAGGCCGAATCACCGCCGGCAAACCGATTTCCTCGAGCAGAACCTGGGCTTCCTTGCGACTGTTCGCAAAACCCGACCTGGGAACCTGCAGACCGATCTGCTCCATGGCCGCACGAAAGAGCCTCCGATCCTCAGCCAGCTCGATGGCTTCCAGCTTGGCCCCGATGAGTTCCACCCCGAAGCGACTCAGCACACCGCTCTTGGAAAGCTCGACGGACAAGTTCAATCCGGTTTGTCCACCCACGGTGGGAAGGAGGGCATCCGGGCGCTCGCGCTTGATGATCTCGGCTACGAACTCCAGAGTGAGAGGTTCGATGTAGGTCCGCGTAGCCATTTCCGGGTCGGTCATGATAGTGGCCGGGTTTGAGTTCACAAGAACCACTTCGAAACCGTCTGCAACCAGCGCCTTGCAGGCCTGGGTGCCCGAATAGTCGAACTCACAGGCCTGGCCAATCACGATGGGACCGGATCCGATGATCAGAATTCGTTTGATGTCAGTCCGTCGGGGCATGAGTTCTCGGAGAATAAAATAAGATTTCAGTCTTCTTCAAGATGCCTGCTCCATCAGCTCAATGAAATCGTCGAACAGATAGAGCGAATCCCTGGGTCCCGGAGAGGCCTCCGGATGGTACTGAACAGAGAAAACCGGCAGATACCGATGGCGGAGGCCTTCCAGAGTCTGGTCGTTCAAGTTGAAGTGCGTACACTCGATCTGTCTGGAATCAAGGGAGTCCGGATCCACTGCGAAACCGTGGTTCTGACAGGTGATCTCGACTCGGCCCGTCTCTTCGTTCAAAACCGGCTGGTTGCCACCCCGATGCCCGAACTTGAGTTTGAAAGTCTGACCTCCAAAAGCCAGCCCCAGCAACTGGTGGCCAAGGCAGATCCCTAAGACAGGCTTGTGCGCCACGAACTGTCTGATCTCCCTGACGATGTACTCGAGCGGCTCCGGGTCCCCCGGTCCGTTGGACAGGAAGATTCCGTCGGGATCCAGTGACAGAACTTCCTGGGCCGAAGTCTGCGCAGGGACAACCACGAGGTCGCAACCTCGCCGGGAGAGACATCTCAGGATGTTCGTCTTGATACCGAAATCGTAGGCAACCACTCGAAAGCGGCCCTCCGAGGCCTTGAGGTCATAGCGGTCGTCAGCGGTGACGTGACGAACATGATCACTCCCGCTCATGGGAGGGTGGTTCAAGACCTTCTGCTCCAGGCTCCGGGGCGAAAGATCTTCCGTTGAGATGATTCCTCGCATGGCTCCCCGGGTCCGAATGTGTTTCACCAGCGAGCGCGTGTCAATCTCAGAAATAGCGGAGATGGAGTGTCTGCATAAATAGGAGTCGAGGGTCGATTCCCCTCTCCAGTTGCTGAACACCCGGCTGCACTCTCTGACCACGAATCCCTCGACAAAGGGCCGGCGGGATTCGTTGTCTTCCTCGTTGATACCGTAATTCCCAATCTCCGGCTGTGTCATGACGACAATCTGCCCGGCATACGAGGGATCGGTGAGGACTTCCTGGTAACCAGTCATCGAGGTATTGAAGACAACTTCGCCCAGGGAGTCAGCGGCTGCTCCAAAAGAAACTCCCTGGTAAAGCGTTCCGTCTTCGAGGTAAAGGACTGCCTTTTTGTTCAAACCGGTATTAAGTACTCCTTTTCATGAAAGTGAGCTCTAAACTAGCCCGAAGGGGCGCCTGATTTCAAACTGGAAATGAGTCAGCTAATCAACCACACCCATTTTGGAGACGGGCCAGTAGCGGAAGATTGCCTTACCGAAGATCGAGCTTGCCGGGACACAACCCCAGTGCCGGCTGTCGTTGCTGGAGTTTCGATGGTCCCCCATCACGAAATAACTGTCCCCGCCAACCTTCACAGGAGGATAGGAGTAGTAGTCAACATATTTCGAAAGGAGATAGTGCTCCTGGAGCGGCTTGCCGTCCACGTAAACGATGCCCTGGCCAACCTCCACTACTTCGCCGGGCAGCCCGATAACCCGCTTGATGAAAGACTTTGACCGGTCTTTTGGATACCAGAAGACAACCACATCTCCTCGCTGGATGTCGCTCAGGTGGTAGACGAACTTGTTGACAAATATCCTCTCCTGGTCGGCGAGGTTCGGCTGCATACTGGTGCCTTCAACCCTCACCGGCTGGACCACGAAAACAACGATCAGAATGGCGGTCAGAGCCGCAAAAAAGATGTCCCGAGTCCAGCTCTTCAGCTCAGCCAGAGAGGAACCCATGTAATGGTGGCCAGAGGCTCTCTCTGAATCATTAGTCTCATTCTTGGATCGGTATTCCGGATCGTTCATCGCTGCTTGTGAAAACGTCCCCCCCTTAGAAGACGACCGAGAAAGGCCAAAGTTTCAGCCTTGGCAGAGCTCGATCGGTCACACCTCCAGAATCTCTTTCTCTTTCTGGGCGGCCAGCTCATCGACTCTGCGGACAAACTCGTCGGTCACTGTCTGTACTTCTCCGAGGGCCCGGTATTCCTCATCTTCCGAAATCTCTTTTTCCTTCAAAGCCTTCTTGAGGGTATCGTTCGAGCCGCGCCTGAGGCTTCGCAGCGCAGTCCGGTGCTCCTCTGCGATCCTGCCGACCTTGCGGGCCAGTTCCTCCCGTCTTTCCTGGGTCAGGGGAGGGATCGGCAGCCTGATCAATCTGCCGTCGTTGGACGGATTGACTCCCAGATCCGAAGTCAGGATGGCCTTCTCGATTTCGCCGATCTGAGAAATGTCCCAGGGCTGAACCGTGATGAGACTGGGCTCGGGAACATGCAGGGTGGCCAGTTGGTTGATGGGAGTCTGTGTCCCGTAGTAATTGACCACCACGTGATCGAGCAAATGGACTGAGGCTCGTCCCGTTCGAATCGTGGATAGACTGCGGGTCAGATCGCCAATCGTCTTGCCCATGCGTCCCCGGGTCTCTGTCAGCAGTTCCGAAATCATGATTCGGCCGTGATGATCGATCCCACCGGTTTCCCGAGAACAACATCTTTGATGTTCCCAGGCTTTCTCAGGTTGAAGACGATGATGGGCAGGTTGTTGTCCCGGCACAGCGAAATGGCTGCGGCATCCATAATCGCGAGCTTCTGATTCAGGACTTCGTCGTAGCTCACTTTTTCCCGAAAACGGGCTTCTGGGTTCAGATTCGGGTCCGAGTCGTAAACACCATCCACTTTGGTGCCTTTGAGAATGATGTCTGCCTTGATTTCCATGGCACGGAGGGCAGCAGCGGTGTCGGTGGAAAAATAGGGGTTCCCTGTGCCGGCAGCCAGAATCACGACCCGGCGTTTTTCCAGGTGGCGGATGGCTCGCCGCCGGATAAAAGGCTCCGCCACTTCGGCCATGTGAATTGCGCTCAGAACCCTGGTGAAGGTTCCAGCTTTCTCGAGTGCGTTTTGAAGGGCCAGGGCGTTGATGACGGTGGCCAGCATCCCCATGTAGTCACCAGTGGCCCGGTCGAACCCGGCCCGACTGACGTTCACACCCCGGATGATGTTGCCGCCACCGACTACAATGGCGATCTCCACACCGAGCTGATGAACGTCCTGGATCTCCTGGGCAAGGTCCTCCATCATGGCGGGGTCGACGCCAAAGGTCTGGGACCCGATGAGTGCCTCACCACTCAGTTTCATGAGGACGCGTTTGAACTTGGGCTTGGCAAAAACAGGACGGGGCAGCTGAGACTCCTTCTCTTTGACCGCGTCGCCTGCCATATCTGTGGAGTCTCAGCAGAGGCGCCGCCAGGGTTGGCGAAGCCCGGAGACTACTCTCCTACCTTGAAGCGGGCGAAGCGGCGCACCAGGAGGTTTTCGCCAAGCTTCGCGACCATCGACCTAACCAGCTCTTCGACTGTCATGTCCGGATCTCTTACAAAAGCCTGATCATACAGGCAAACCTCAGAATAATATTTCTTCAGCCGTCCTTCAACAATTTTGTCTGCGATGTGATCGGGTTTGCCTTCCTGCTGAGCCTGGCTCCGGTAGATTTCGCTTTCCCCGGCGATCTCCTCTTCCGGCATGTCTGCTGAGCGCACGTACAGGGGATTAGAGGCCGCAATATGCATGGCAATATCCCGGACCAGTTGCTGGAAGTCGGAGGTCCGGGCTACAAAGTCGGTTTCACAGTTCACTTCAACCAGGACTCCCAGCTTGCCACCCGCGTGAATATACTGTCCCACCAGTCCTTCCCGTGCAGTTCTGGTCGCCCTCTTTGCAGCAGCGGCAATTCCCTTCTCCCGCAGAATCCGTACGGCCTTCTCCATATCGCCTCCGGCCTCCACAAGGGCATTCTTGCAGTCCATCATTCCCGCGCCGGTCTTCTC
Organism: Acidobacteriota bacterium; assembly: GCA_965205345.1. Classification (GTDB taxonomy): domain Bacteria; phylum Acidobacteriota; class UBA6911; order RPQK01; family CBDAPI01; genus CBDAPI01. Next base: position 41,958 of record CBDBGQ010000017.1, read on the forward strand.
ACGCAGTTCTTTGACTTGTTGGGCACTTATCCCCATTTCTAGCTCCTCCGGTACTCAATGGAATTGGAGATCGACTGCTAGTACTTAACTCTCAGTCGAGACTTCTGAGACCGTCTCCGCCACCGCTTCAGCCGATTCTGCGGGGTCTTCGACAGTCTCTTTTACCTGATCTTCCGCTTCTTCGGCAGCCTCCCGAGCCTCAGAAGCCTTCTTCTTGTCAGCCTTCTTCCGGGCTGGGCGCTTCTTAGGTGACGCTTTCTCGGTCGGCAGCTTCTCGGCTTCGGCTTCTTCTTTGCCGGCTTCGCCGGAAGCCTCTACAGGCTCTTGCTTGTCTTCCACAGTTTCGGCCTGGGAAGCTTCCTCCGCTTCGGTTGTCTTCCTCTCTACCGACTCCTTGCCCCGGGAAGAGATTTCTTCCGTCACGGACTCTTCTGGAACATCAGCATCCTGATCGGGAGAGGCTTCTTCGGGCGCGGCTGTTTCCTCAACGGCGGGTGTCTCCTCAGATGCCGCCGCCTCAGCTGGCGGCTCTTCTGCAGGGGCTGCTTCAACGGCGGCCTCTTTCGCAGCTTCGGCAGGTGGTTCATCTGCTTTGGGAGCGGCCTTCTGCACCTTACTCCCTGCAACCGCGGCTGCCGCCGCTGTCGCCGCCGCTGCTAGCCGCCTCAGCAGCGGCCGCAGCTTCTTCCTTGGCTTTCCGTGCGGCCTCTCGGGCTGCAGCCTCCCGCGCGGCTCGCTCTTCTGCTGCTGCCTCCGCTGCCTCCCGTGCCTCATACACGGAACGGCCGACTCGAATCGCCTCGGCAATCGTTGAAGTGATCAGGCGAACTGAGCGCAGCGCATCATCGTTGGCGGGTATGACGTAATCAATGGGCGTAGGATCGCAATTCGTATCGACCAGCGCGACCACGGGGATCCCCAGTCTCCCGGCCTCTTTGACTGCGATCGATTCCTTTTCTGTATCGACTACGAAGAGGGCACCCGGCAACCCGCTCATCTCACGGATGCCTCGAAGGTTTTTTTCCAGCTTCCTTCGCTCCCGCTCCAGGCGTGCGGCTTCCTTCTTGGACACCTTCTGATAAAACCGTCGGTCTTCATCGTTTCCAGCTCTTCGTAGCGCGCGAGGCTGTTGCGGATCGTCGCAAAGTTTGTCAGAAGACCACCCAGCCAGCGATTCGTCACGAAGAACATTCCACATCGGGTGGCTTCCTCCTCAACCGCTTCCTGGGCCTGTCGCTTGGTGCCGACAAAGAGGATGGATCGGCCACTGGCTGAGACATCGGAGACGAATTCGACTGCCTCCTTGAAAAGCCGCAACGTCTTTTGCAGGTCGATGATGTAGATGCCGTTCCGCTCCCCGAAGATGTATTCGCGCATCTTGGGGTTCCAGCGGTGTGTCTGATGCCCGAAATGAACACCTGCTTCGAGAAGCTGCTTGATGGAAATGGCTGCCAAGAAGTCCTCCGGATCTACCGCTTAGAGAATTGAAACCTCTTCCTGGCACCAGGCTGACCGTACTTCTTTCGTTCCTTCATTCGAGGATCCCTTCTGAGAAAGCCGGCTTTCTTCAGCTGGGGTCGAAGTTCCAGATCAAAATCCAGCAGCGCCCGGGCCAGGCCCATTCGAATCGCCCCCGCCTGCCCGGTCATGCCTCCGCCCTTCACGTTGACGTAGACGTCGAATTTCTCGGACAGTCCAGTCTCCTGGAGAGGTTCCGTGACGGTCTTCCGCTGCGTCGAGCTCGTGAAATAATCCTGATAGTCGGCTTGATTCACGACAAACTGCCCGCTTCCCGGCATCAGAAACACTCGGGCAGTTGCTGTCTTTCGCTTGCCGGTTCCATAGTATTGAACCTTTTCGATCGTATTCATGGTAGCGACAGTGTCCTGGGTTGCTGGGCCTGATGAGGATGATCTCCGCCTGCGTAGATCTTCAGTTTCGAGAGCATCTTCCGTCCCAGTTTGTTCCTGGGAAGCATACCTTTGACTGCAGACCGAATCAGGCGTTCCGGATGCTTCTCCAAGACTTCAGCAGCAGTCACCTGTTTCAAGCCACCGGGATACCCACTGTGCCGATAATAGAGTTTGTCCGAGAGCTTCTTTCCCGTCAGCCGAACCTTTTCGGCATTCACTACGATGACGAAATCTCCACAATCGAGAAAATCTGTATAGGTCGGTTTTTCCTTGCCCATCAAGATGGACGCGACACGCGATGCAAGGCGCCCCAGGACCCGCCCCTCAGCGTCCACGAGGTGCCATTCTCGCGTTATGTCCTTCAGTTTCGGTACAAACGTTTTCATCCCTCGTCCTTCCAACGAGAACCAACGAGAAAAAGTAAACGCCAAAGATACAGGAGCCCTTCATCCGGTGTCAAGACAAAGACCAGTGGCCCGATCGCCGCGAAAATCAAGGCTTTTCAGGCTCGCACTTTTCCCATCCTGTGGCGTTAGTTGAGATAGCAGGATCGGACCGCTCACCCGGGCATCCGGGAAGCCGCGGCCTCCTCGAAAAAAAGGGTTCTGGCCGCAGCAAGCCTTGGTGAACAGCATGGGAGAAAAAGACTTTCAGCACCTCGACATCGTCATGATTCGCCCCGGCTCGGATTCAGGGACGGGACCTGCCGACAGTTCGGGAACCCGTCCTTCGGCTGGCTTTCGGTACCTCCTCAGGGCGGCTCTTTCTGTCGCCCTTCCCCCTTTGCTTCTGGTGGTCTGGGGCTTGAGAGCTTCCCGGGAGACTGGCCGCCAGCAAGAGAACCTGCAGGCACTGAACCGTCAATTGGGAATTAGCCGGGAAATGGGGCAGCAACTGCAGGCTCTCCAGGAGCGAGAGCAAGATCTTCAGATCGCTGCCGAAGCCATCCGGAACCTGGATCAACGCCGACTGCTGGCCGCGCATTTGCTGGAGACCATCGAGCAGAGCACCTCGAGAGCCCCGGGTCTGTGGCTGAGCCGAGTACACCTGGACCCGTCAGGACTGCTGATCCAGGGGCAGTCCCTGCAGGCAGCCCCGGTCGGCGCTCTCATTGAATCCCTCCAGCAATCGCCACTTCTCCAACGGGTACAGCTCAGCAGCCGTTCCCGGGATCTGGAGACAGGGGTCTGGGAGTTCGAAATGAAGGCTCTATTGGAACCCAATGAGAATCAGTGAACCCATTCCGTCGGCTTCTCACAAGCCGACACGAGGTCGGCTGAAGTTACCGATTGCGATCTCTGCCCTCGCCTCTCTGTGGTTGTGGGTCGGTTATGTCTCTTCTGTGAAACAGAAATCCATCCGCCTGCAACAGAGGATCGAGGAATCCCAGTTCGTCCTGGCCGGAATCCATGACCAAGAGACCCGCCTCCGGGAACTCGAACGAAGGCTGCCTGTTCTGGAGCGCGAACTGCGCACCCTGGGTCGAATGCTATGGGTCGCGAAAGGGGGCGGGTCTCTTCTGCCACACATTGACCGTATCGCCCGCTCCGCAAAGGTACGCATCGAGACTTTTTCCGCCGCTCCCATGGGAAGGGGATCCGGTTCCCTCAGGTACTGGAAATGTGATCTCAAAGCTTCCTTTCGACCGCTGCTGGTCTTTCTCCGAAAGATGGGCAGTTCCGAGCGCATCGTCCACATCAGGAGTCTGACGATCCGCCCGGTCTCAGCCCGCAACAAGTCGCCGCGCCTGCTCCAGCTATCTCTTCACCTGGCCGCTCCTACTACAGGGGACAACATCCGATGAGCCGAGCAGGGGGGACCAGCGGGGGCATTTGAACGAAACCCTACGGTCTCGACTCCAGTGACCGTCTAGGAGCGTAGGTTCTCGTACCGAAATCACCTAGATCTGGTCCTCGATAAAGTACGTCCCGTTGGGCATTACATGCCTGAACGGCAGCAGTGAGACGTGGGAGAGCTCCTCGTCGTCGATCGACTCGCCTTCCGCCCAGAGCCTCTCGACTGTTTCCCCGATCTTGACTGTGTTCCAGTCCGTAAAGAATTCGATAAAGCGCCGGGTGGCATTGGCGCCGGCGTCGGTGATCGTGCTGGGCAGGCTCTCGAGCTCGGATCGGGTAAGCCGACCGCGGCGATAAGGAGCGATTTCTTGGGTCATGTCGGTTGGGCTAAAGAACGTATCATAACGTCCTATATGTTACTCTCAGAGTAGCAAGCCATCCTGACAGGTCAAGGCGGGTTGTCCACAGCGGGGGAACTGTAATTCTCAATCAGAGACCATCAAGAGTCCCAACCCTACCTTGCGCGACCACGGCATTCGATCCGTCAGGCATCGACTGCAGCTTCAACCGAAAATCGGCGTCAAAACCCATGATCAAGCACTGGAGGTGCTCAATGTCAAAGCCTTTGCATTCCGTCCTCATCATCGCGCTGACCATCGTGTTCGTCGCCCCCGAGGGCCCTGGCTGACGGCGACGCGATCGTGATACAGGTGCGCACCGACGCGACACCCGGTGTGCAATTTGATTCCATCCGATCCGAGCTGTTTACCCCCGACATGTCGACCCTCATCTCGACTGCGGACCATACCGCCGACCCAGCAAGGGACTACGGGCCGGGCGTTCGCGTCGCCGAGTTCGTCCTGGGTTCGGGGTTCGATTCCGGGACCTATCTTGGCCGTACCAGTCTACGCTTCGCGGGCGGGGTGGTCAGGGAGATTCCCTGGAGAGCCTCGTTTAAACACGGACATCCCCACTCTTACCCCACAGGTTTTTTCGGTATAGACATTTTTGAAATAGATCCAGGAAATCCGACCACGAGGGTCATCACTCTCCTGTTTGCTATTGATTTCGTGCCGGTCCAGCAGGCGTTCAAGGTTTTCACGCTCGAGGAGGACAATGACGCAAGCAGCACCGTCTCGCCCGGCGACGTCCTGCGTTATACGATCCCGATCTTCGCTTCGCACGCCCTGGGCCGCGGCAGCCTGCTGCGGGATGTCCCTGACCCGGACGCTACCCTGATGCCGGAGACCGTGACCACATCCCACGGCAGAGTGTTTCGGGGCAACCTCCCGTTCGACCGAGACGTCGAAGTTCGCTTCGGCCCTGTCGCCATCGACGAGACCGTTTCCGTGAGCTACCTCGTTCGCGTCGCACCGGAGATCATCAACCAGGGAGCGCTGACACTGAAGCTCGCGGGCAGCACCACAGAATACGAACTGCTTACAGACGACCCGACGACCCTGGAAGTGGATGATCCGACCATTGTAAAGGTCAGCTGCGCGCCGCAGGACGAGCTGCCCAAACCCCCCTTGGAAATTCCCGAAGTGTCTCCGCCGGTCATCCCGCAATTCACGACCCCTGGCATTATTATCGAAAGTGCAGGCCTCGGCACGTCATCCGGCCCGCCGACGCTCACGATCAACGGGTTCAGTGTTCCGACCGAAGTTCTCCCCCCGGAAGAGCAGAATGACGTCGTCAGCGCCAACCTGACGCCGGAGATGACCGCGGATGCAGGAGTGATACCGTTCACACTCACCCCGGCCGACCCACAGCTACCGGACGTGAACGGGTTGATCGAAATTCGGGCCGCCCTGGAAACGCCGCAAGAAATCGCTAAAGCATTCGGCAACACCGTCACAGACCACATCGGCCACCACCTGGGTGAAGGCATCGAGGCCTTCCAGGCAGCGAGAACCCGGGCACACGAAGACCCGGGCAGCTGCGAGGCGCTAACCCGCATAGATCACCGATGAGGACCTTAAAAGGCCGCCCTGTTTGGTATAAAGCGTTTTGAATGAACATTTTCACACGCAAACGGAGGCGGCCCTTATGAGAACAGAGTGTAAACAAGTCAGGTTCGAATTTCACCAACTATCTCAACGCAAAGTGAAGGCGCGGTTCGACGGTGGAAAGATCACCTCCGATGCAGGGGTGCTGCTGTTGCGAGAGGTCGAGAGGGGGACGGGTCTGATCGCCGGACTGGCTGAGTGTTTCAGGGATCATCGGGATGCGCGGTTGATCGAACACACGGTGGAGGAGTTGTTGGGGCAGCGCATCTACGGACTCTGTCTGGGGTACGAGGATCTGAACGATCATGATCAGTTGCGCACCGATCCGATGCTGGCGGTGGCGGTGAATAAGGCCGATCCGTTGGGGGAGCGGCGGCGGCAGGCCTCAGATCGGGGGAAGGCGCTGGCGG
>CBDBGQ010000018.1:0-11541 GCA_965205345.1 Acidobacteriota bacterium
AGAGCCAGAAATGGAGCTGGGTGGAAGCGGAAGTGTGGACCGAACGCATGCTGACGACCCTGGAAACAGGAGTGAAAGGAGGCAAAAATGCCTACTTTATCGAGCAGGGGCTATTTACCATGGCCGTAGCCCACGCGCAGATCTGTCAGTCCCGCCGTGGACCCCACTGACTGGAGAGCCGGATGCGGGAGAACCGCACGTCCGGTTCGGAGGGAGGGGAGGCTCAAACCAATGAGCTTTCCCTACCCCTATCGCTTTGCTATTGTGTGACATTCCCAACGTAGGAGGACCCTCCGTGGTCCGATCAGAACGTGATGCCGTAGGGGCCGGTCTTGTGCCGGTCCGCCTGACGGGCGACTACAAGGGTCGCCCCGACAAGTCCGATGAGATCGCCGCGAGGACCGGCTCCTACTCTGGAACCCTGGAACGTTGGAACTCTGGAGCCTTGGAACCTTCCAGAATCCCCAGCACGCCGAGCGCCCGGGCCCGCTCGGAGGGACTGGTGGCGCTTTTCACTGCTTCCCGGGCCGCCTGCAGCGCCATTCGCTCTTGCCCCATACGGGAGTAGCTCTCGGCCAGGCCCAGGTGAGCCCGGCTGTTGCCCGGGGCGTCCAGGAGAGCTTCCCGGTATAGTTCAATGGCTCGGTTCCAACCGGCCTGGCGGCGAACACAATCCGCCAGCAGCACCCGGAGAACAGCTTGTCGAGGATGGAATGTCAGGCCCTTTTCGGCTTGATCGAGAGCCTTTTGTGTGAATCCGAATCCATAATAGAGCTCCCCCAGAAGATAGCGGGCCTGCCAGTCAGTCGGCTTCTCCACTACTGCGCTGCGAAGATAGCCCTGCGCCTCGAAGAACTCTTTCTTCTCCAGATGCAGGCGCCCCAGCGCGAGGAGAGTCTCGCGATGGTCGGAATCAATGCCCAGCGCCACCCGCCACAGCTCTTCAGCACTTTTCAGGTCTCCCTGATACCACTTCAGCTCTGCCAGGCTCCTGTAGGCAAGTGGAATCGCCGGCCCCAGTTGGATCGCTCTTCTCAGGTACTCTTCAGCACGATCGGGTGAAGAACTCCTGAGCGTCACGCCGAAGTTGTACACGGGGCGATACTTTGTAGGGGTCTTTCGGGCCGCGTCTCCCCACAGGGAGACTTCCGAGCGCCAGACCTGGATCCTCTGCCAGGTCAGTGTTCCCAGGGTCAGGGCGAGAAGTCCAGCCACCCCTCCAAATCGCCAGCCCGACATCGAAACCCCGGCCAGCAGAACGGACAAGGCCCCGGCCAGTCCCAGTAGAGGCAGGTAGGTGCGATGCTCAAACATGTAGTCCTGGCTGGGAACCACGCTGGAAGTGGGAAGGAGCCAAAGGAAACAGAACAGTAGCCAGAAGGAGAATCGCCGCTGGCTTCGGTAAGTCAATGCGATAGTGCCCAGCAGGGAAATAAGAAGGAACAATTGCACCCACCAGCCAGCTGCGAGCCAATGCCGCACCGGGACAACGTGGGGGTCGATGGTCTGGCCGAGTGGGAGCACGAACAGTCTCAGATACCGCCAGATCACCTGAACCTGGGTCCGCGCATAAGTGAGGCTCTCTCCACCGGCTCCAATCGTCGCATCACCTGAGGCCTTGCTCCACCAGAGGAACACCCCGGTGAGGAAGAGTGAGATTGCAAAGCTCGCGTCTAGAATCGGCTCGGGCCGGAGCCGCCCGCTGCGATAAAAGTCATAGGCCCAGAGGACGATCGGAAGGACCAGGGCATGTTCTTTGGCCAGCGCTGCAAGGATGAAGCAGATGAGGCTGCCAAGCGAGAAAAGCAGGCGGCGCCCCGCAACAGAGCGGTGAGACCACAAGAGGAGAGCCAGCAGGCTGAAGAAGGCAGCCAGCAGGGTCGACCGCTGGTAGATATAGACCACACTTTCGGTTTGGAGAGGGTGGAGAGCAAAGAGCAGGCCGGCCACAAGAGGCGCCCGCCACAGCTCATCGCTCCTCGGGATCGGAAAGAGGTTCTGCAGCTTGAAAACCAGCAGCAGAACGAGCACTGAATTGGCGACATGCAGAAGGATGTTCAAGAGGCGGAGAGGAGCCGGGTCCTCTCCCCAGATGGCGAACTGGGCTGTAAAGGAGAGCCAGGTCAGGACCCGTGGAGTCGGCGGCCACAAGAAGGCTGACCAGCGGGTCAGCCTGACGTTGTCGTCGCGCAGAAAGAGCTGGTCGTCGAATTGAAAGGGATAAGCAAGGCTCGGCCAGTATAGGGAAAATACCAGCAGGCCGAGTCCCAAGGCCAACAGAGATTTGCGGAGGTCCAGTGACCTCATTGTGTCTGAACACCCGCTCCGGTGGCGAAACAGGGAATTACTGGATCGGCATGCGAGGGGTGATCTCCCCTCCCTCGTAAATCAAGCGAACTTCGACCCCATCCACGTTCACGGGTCCCGAACGGGCCGGGACCTCGAGGATAAAGCTGGCGAAATCGAGAGTCTCAACGGATCGCACCTCCTCACCGATCAGCGCACCCCTGTCGGATAGGTAGAAGATAGCGCCTTTGACCGGGTGTGTTGCGTCCCGCAGATCTAGGGTCACGTGCAGTGTTCCGGTCGATTCTTGTGTCACTGTTCCCCTCATGCCGACAGCAACGAGCGCTACTGCTCCTGGAACGACTGGGAACGGTGTGAAGGTAGAGACGAGACCATCGGAAGCTTTTTGCCCGCATTGTTGGTTCTCACCGTGAGAGCGGCCCACATGGAGCCGTCCCCCGGGTTGGCATTGGTCACCGCGACCGACCCCTGGAAATCCTCGAGCTCCGAAACCTGCTCAGTATCAAAGTAACCGCCCGGGCCCCTTGTCGCTATGAACCTGTTTACCTGTTGGCGAGTAGGAATCGGCACCTCCACCTGGGCCAACGGCATCGGCTCAGTAGAAGTCGCAAGGGCGGCCCCGCTGGCGATGGTGTCGAAGAGGCTCAGGAGCACCGTTGGTGTAGTAGAGCCGCCTGCCGGGACGGGCGACCCCGTGTTGACAATCGCCAGAGCTGTGTCGCGTGTACCCATCGTGTCGACGAACAGAGAGAACTCGGAGAGTGCTTTGACCCACTGCTGTCCAAATTAGCTGAGATTCGATGATCGACCCCTTGATTTTATTGGCGTCTTGGACGGGATTTTCAGTCTTTCATGTCCAGGTCTCCGATGGTGCTGTCCAGATTACGAGAGGGTGAAGGAGGCTTGAGAGCTCTCCGGTAGTAGGGGTGGAAACTTGAATGGTTGGTTCAACCACCTCCACAAGTCTCTATGAACGAACAGGTTCATCCTCAGCAGTGCGGCCAGATTGGACAGTGACCAGTCAAAGGTTGCTTTGAGCTGCAGAAACTTCAGAATCAGCAGAGCGATCAATGCTGTCCAAATTTGGGTCTTGAGGGCGTTGGCCGAGGTGCCGACGAAGGTCTTGACCCGTAGATTCTGCTTGAGGGCCTTGAAAAAGAGCTCGATTTGCCAGCGCTCCTTGTAGATTGCGGCAATGGTGGTGGCTCCGAAATCCAGGTGATTCGTCAAAAAAACGAGGCGGCCAGAGAGCGGATCTTGGATTTCGACCAGGCGCAAGAAACAGGTTTTGTCCTGGGCGGCCAGTCCGTGAAAGAAAATCACCTGGTCACGGACGACTCGACGGTTTTTGGGAAGCGGGCGGTCTTCGAGGACCTCGTAATCGGCACGGTCTTTGAGACGGGTCACAAAGAAGACGCCCTGACGGGTCAAGTCCGCATACCAGTTGTAGTCGTTGTAGCCGCGATCAAAGACGACAACGGTGCCGGCGGCAAACTTCAGACGGCGAGCCACGGTGATGTCGGCCGTGGCTGCCTCGGTGATGTGGGCAAAGACGGGAAGGTAACCGTTGTGGTCCAAGAGTAGATGCAGTTTGACGGCCCCCTTGGTTCGGCAAAAATGAGCCCAGTCAAACAATTGTGCGCACAGATCGATGACGGTCGCGTCCAGACTCAGCAGCGGATTCTTGAAACGAAATCTTCTCTTGCGACGCCCTTCGGTCTCTCTCAGACAACGATCCAGCAGGCGGTAAAAAACCTTTTCGTACAGTTGCCAGGGTCGATGCTTATTGGCATAGCTGAGGGTGGAGCGCTTGGGAGAAGCGATTCCAAGATGATGCAGTTTTCCTTCACAGCTGGCCAGGCCTCCGCAGATCTCCCGCAGGCTATGAGCACGGCCCAGCTGGCAAAACAGCATGGCGACAAACTGTCCCCAGCTGCTGAAACCGCGTGCATGGCGCTCGGCTTTGGTCTCCAGGACCAGTTGTTGAAACTCCCAGCGAGGAAAAAGCTGGAGAAGTTGACTGAAAATGCTGCAAAATCGATTCATGGTCGGGTCCTCCTTGTCCGGTTATTCGATCAACCGAATCTTACGAGGTCGACCCGACCTCTCTTATGGCTAATTTGGACAAGAGTGGCTTTGACCAGAGGCACCCCGGCCTCGTTGATGACAGTTCCACTTGCCAGGTCGATCTGAATGAAAACCGCCGTCCCCCCAACGCCTGAGCCGCTGGCCCCGGCTCCCTGGCCTCCCGCTGTGACGACCGCGTAGCCAACTTGAGGAGTACCGATTTGTGGCCTCCCGGCGCCCGTGGTAATGAAGGAGGCGGAGTCGCCACTTCCCAGGGCAAAGTTGTATTCTGGCACTGCACCGATACCCTCGAGATCAAGCGTGAGAGGCTCGCCATTCTCGCCTGGGAGCACACTGATGAAAACGATGTTCACTTGAGTTGGCCCGCCGCTGTTCACGAAAACAAATTCTGTCTTCAGGCCAACTGATCAACGTCAAATAGAATTCCCGCAGCGACGATTGGAAATCCCCACACAAGGATTAAAAAAAAAGAGCTGTAGCCGTCCTCTGAGACGGCCCTTTCCGCGGTCCTCCTTTCTGTAAAAAAGAGAGATTGTTCCTAGAATGCGAGGGGGACGGAGTGAGGGCGTAGCCCGAACGGAGCTCCCCCTCGCTCGCGCTGGCGTCGAGGGGAGTGGACCAGATCCACGAGGCTGCTGAGCGGCCTCTGTAGGGCGCTGTACGACCTCTCCCCTTGGCGGGCACTCGTCTATCGCCCTCACCAAGCACTTTCCGGGGTCCAATCAGCCGATTTGCCCGGATTTGACCTCCTCGCGGTTTCCTCATTTCGTGGTTCCCTGCTGCTTTGCCTTGGCGCTCTCCATTCGATAGCTCGGGACGTTGAGTTCCAGAATCACGCTGTGGTGCACCAGCCGGTCGATGGCTGCTGCCGTCGTCAGGGGGTCCTTGAAGATCCTCTCCCAGTCCGAGAAGATCAGGTTGCTGGTCAGCAAGATGCTGCGACGTTCGTAACGATGGGCCAGCAGTGTGAAGAGAACCTCCATTTCCTCCCGGCTTTGCTGAACGTAGCCGATGTCATCGACTATGAGAGCCTCGAAGCGATCCAGTTTCTTGAGCTCCTTCTCCAGAGTCAGATCGATTTTGGCCCGCAGCAATCGCTGTACCAGCAGGGCGCAGGTAGAAAACAGAACCCAGCGCCCCAGCAGAATCAACTCCTGGCCCAGAGCACAGACCAGATGGGTTTTCCCGCTCCCAGGGTTACCGAAAGCCAAGACGTTCTCGGCACGATCCAAAAACGTCCCTTCCAGCAGCGCTGTGAGTTGTCGATCCACGCTTTGGGGCAAGCGCGAGCGGTCCAGCGCCGTCAGCGTTTTCTCCCAGGGAAGCTTGGAGGCCCGACGCTGGCGCTGGATTTTGCGCTCGTGCCGCTCCGCCACCTCGATCTCAGATAACGACAAGAGAAACCGGGGATAGGACAGACTTTCCTGGGTGGCCAGTGCCGCCTGGGCGGCGTAGTGCTCCCGAAAGGCCGGTAGATGCAGCTCGATTAGGCACTCGCGAAGTCGCGGTAAGTTGCCTGTGCTCATGACCTCACCTCCCGGTTCTCGAGAAGGGTGTCGTAGAGGCCCACGTCCATCTTCTCCACCATCACTTCCCAGGGTTCCACCACCGGATCGACAAGGCATTCTCGTAGTGCTTCAAAACGGATTCTTTGTCCCCGCTCAATCAACACCTGAAGTGCCTCTCGCACCCGCTGTTCACCTTCCTGGGCAGCCACCTCGAGGATCTTCAGATATTGGCGATCCGCCGTGGCCGGACAATCTCGGCGCAGCTCGTCGTAGGCGACTCGAAACAAGATCCCCGGAAACAGATCCTCCCGCCAGCGATAGCGAGTAAACGCCCCCGGCTTGCGCACCAACGAATGGATCACGTGCCGGTAGTCAATGCGATGCTTGCCTTCTCCTCGCAAGCGCGGCATCCGTGCCTGGCGCCGTCCTCCGTAGTAGACCTCCACCTGATCCGCCCACACCCGCACTTGAACGCGCTCGCCGATCAACCGGCTGTCCACCGAATAGGTGTTGTGGCGAACCCGGATCGTACTGCTGGGGGAGACTCTCACCCACTGCCGGGTGAAGTCATCCAGACGGCGTGCCGGCAACGGGCGCATCACTGCCAGCTCTTCTCCCAGGCGCTTTTGCCGGGCCGCATTGCGCCGGGACACAATCACCGCTACAAAGCCCTCGTACTCTTCCCGGCTGGAAAAATCACGGCTACACCGCAGCAGCAGTTCCTGCTCAATGGCCCGTTTCAAGCGGTGATGGGACTGTTCCACATCCCCGTTCTCGTGTGCCTTTCCTGCCTGAGTGCGACTGGAGCGCATCCCGAAGTGTCTCAGCAACGCTTGATAGCGCTCGGTGAACTCTTCCCGCTTCAGGTTCTTGACTGCCGCCGAGAGCCGGTCGGTCCGGTGCTCCTCGGGCAGCGCCCCCAACTCCCACAACGCGTTCTGAAGCCCCAGGCTGAGGCTCTCAAACGACTCACTGAAACACAGCGTGGTCGCTTCCCAGTTCGAGTAGGCCAACACGAAGTGGTACAGCAGATGGGGAAACGGCTGGCCCTGGATCGTCACTCCGAGGCGCCCCATAAACGTGAAGTCCGATTGCGCTTGATGTCCCGGCTGATACTTCTGCGGGAACATCACCTCCTTCGCTTCTCCGTATTCTGCCTTCCACTGCTTGATCCTGCGCTGCAGCGTTCTCAACTGGCCTTGCTGGAAGGCCCCTTCCTGCTGACGACACAAATGATCGAACACCGCTTTTGCTTCCACCGTCGGCGATCGCTTCAGGATCTCTTTCACCTCCGGCCACACCGACTCGAACGGATCCGATCGAGTTCTCCAATACCGTTCCGGCTGACACTGGCTCGGTAGCTTTCCCGACTTCAGGTACTTGCGAGCTGTCTTTCGCGACATCCCCGCTTTGGCCGCCGCCATCGTTAGCGTCTTCTCGTTCTTCTTCAACTTTACTAACCTCCGCACTTGCTGATCCTTAACCATGCCCTCATGGTCAGGATCAGCCCTGAAAAAGCGGGGAATTCCATTTGTCGTCGCGGGGAATTCTAACTGTCGCCAATCAGCCAACATCACCGATCGGTCCGTCTCCGATCTGGGGGAGGTAGGAGACTTCCTGAGCCAGTAGAGGCGAGCCCAGAAGCAGGAATAGAAAGCATAGACTTTCGTAGGGACGCATCAATCAAAAATAAACTAAACCCCTGTCAACTGCAATGACTTGTTGCCTCAGGACATCAGGACTGTTGGAACCAGAACTCGCGACCCCGGACTCCGAACCGGGTATTCTGGTGGACTGCACGAATGCAGGTGGGCAGTGTAGATTCAAGAGTTATGAACAGGGTGGCGCTTTGTCACGATTGGATTCTCGACCCCCGGGGGGCTGAGCGCGTCCTGGTCGAGCTTGCTTCGGGCTGGGACCATCTGGAAATCAACACCCTGTTTCTGGATCCCGCTCGTCTGCATCCTTCACTGCTGGAGCGGACGGTTCTGGCCTCAGCTCTAAACCGCTTTCCCGGCGCCAGACGTAACTATCGGTACACCCTGCCTTTTTTCCGGCGGGCGGCACTTTCGCTACTCGTCTGCAATGCGGATCTGGTTCTGAGCATCAGCCACTCCGTGGCCAAGGCCTTTCCCCGCGAGCCGGGGATCCCTCACGTCTGCTACTGTCTGACTCCGATGCGCTACCTCTGGGAACCACACCTGTATGGCGAGGAACTACGTTCTTCCCTTCGCGGACTGGCCCTTTCATACTGGGCCCGATCTCTCAAATCCTGGGACCGGGAGACGAGCGGTTCCGTAGATTACTTCGTAGCCATCTCGAAGACCGTTCAGAAGAGAATCAAGCGGGTGTACGGCCGCGATTCAGCCCTGGTTTACCCCTGCACCGATCTGGACTTCTACAGGCCCTCTTCAGACCAGAGGAAAGACTTCTTCCTGGTCGTGTCCGCCCTGGTGCCGCAAAAACGTCTCGATCTTGCTGTTCAGGCATTTAACCTCCGCGGAGACCGCCTGCTGGTGGTGGGAAGCGGTCCCCTGTTGCGGGTTCTGCAGAAACGAGCCGGATCGAATATCGAGTTCCTGGGCTGGCAGAGTGATGAGGCCATCCGGAAGCTATATCGAAAAGCGCGAGCCCTTATTTTCCCGGGTCTGGAAGACTTCGGCCTGGTCCCGGTCGAGGCCCTCGCCTGTGGTTGCCCGGTCATTGCATTCGGTGAAGGTGGAGCCACGGAAGTCGTTGAGGAGGGTGTTACGGGGGTCCTCTTTCCGGAGCAGACCGTTCCCAGCCTTGTGAAGGCTCTGGAGAGTTTCGAATCGATTCGCTTTCGGCCGGAGGGGCTGCACGAGAGCGTACAAAGATTTTCGCGCCGCCGCTTCCGTCAGTCCTGGCAGGAGTTCTTCCGCAAGGTGGGCCTAAAGCATCTTAGCCCGTGGAGTGGAGACGCTGGCTGAGCCAGCGTCGTTACACGTTTCAGGTTCCAGGTTATCAGGCAGGCCCACGCAAGCCGTTCTGGTATTTCGTTTCCAAGCAAAGGCAGCGAGCGAAGCGAACAAACTGTCGGCGGCTCAATGTGCATCGACTTCGCCCGGTGATGTTCAAGGCAATTATGATCTCGCCCTGGAACGGCAATGAGTGAAGCGAATAATTTTCAATCTTCAATCTTCAATTTTCAATTTCAGGTGTCGAGCCAGGAAGGCCAGTCGATCGGCCGCCTCCTCAATGAGCATCGAAGTCGGTTTTCCGGATCCGTGGCCGGCACGCGTGGCAATCCGAATCAGGACGGGACTGGAGCCCCGCTGTGCCTCCTGCAGCCGAGCGGCAAACTTGAAGCTGTGGCTCGGGACCACGCGATCATCGTGATCTGCACTGGTCAGCAGGGTGGGCGGATATTTTACCCCGTCACGGATGTTGTGGTACGGAGAATAGGCGTGAAGCGAGAGAAAGTCCTCGGGGTCATCCGGCGAACCGTAGTCGGACACCCAGGCCCACCCGATTGTGAACTTGTGAAAGCGCAACATGTCGAGGACTCCGACGGCCGGGAGGGCTGCTCCAAACAGATCCGGGCGCTGGGTCAGGCAGGCCCCCACCAGTAGACCTCCATTGCTTCCTCCCGCGATTCCAAGATGCTCTGTGGACGTGTACTTCATTTCAATTAGCCACTCGGCGGCGGCGATGAAATCATCGAAGACATTCTGTTTGTTTGCTTTCATCCCCGCCTGGTGCCATTCTTCGCCGAACTCTCCGCCGCCGCGCAGATTGGCGACTGCATAGACTCCCCCATTTCTGATCCACACCGCGTTCGATACCGAGAACTGGGGGGTCAGGGGGATGTTAAAGCCCCCATAGCCATACAGGAGGGTCGGGTTCTTGCCATTCAGATCGAGGCCTTTGCGGCAGGTGATGAACATGGGAACGCGAGTCCCATCCTTGCTCTCGTAATAGACCTGCTTGGTCTCGTAGGCCGGAGCATCGAACTTGATGGTCGACTGGCTATGAATCGTACTCTCGCCGGTTTTCAGGTCGTAGTGATAGATGGTGCCGGGATCAAGATAACTGGAAAAGTGATAAAAAGTTTCCCGATCGTCGATCTTCCCCCCGAAACCGGCAACTGCCCCGATGCCGGGCAGTTCCAGCGCTCGGATCCTCTTTCCGCTCAGCTCGCAGATCTCGATATAGGAGTGAGCATCCCGCAGATATGAAAGGACAAAGCTGTGATTGAGAACGGAGGCCTCGCGAAGCGTGTGGTCCACCTGGGGCACGAGCTCGAGCCAGTGCTCTTTCTGCGGGCGGCGTATGTCGATCTGGATGAGCCGTCCGCGGGGAGCATCCAGATCAGTACGAAACCAGAAGAGAGGCCCCTGATTTCCCACGAAGGAATAGCCGGCATCAAACTCGTCAAGTAACTCGACCACCTGCCCGGAGCCGTTCAGGTCCTGGTAATAGATCCGGTTTCTTTCGTCCGTTCCCTGGCTGACACCAATGATCAGGTAACGACCATCGTCGGTGACGACTCCCGTCAGACCCCAGTTCTTGTGGTCCGGGCGCTCATAGACGAGCCGGTCCTTTTGTTGAGACTCGCCAATCTGATGGTAGTAAATCTTCTGGAAGTAGTTGGCCTCTTCCAGAATATCTCCCTTCGGTTTGTCATATCGGCTGTAAAAAAAGCCTTGGCTGTCAGCGGTCCAGGACGTTTCCGAGAACTTGACCCATTCAATCCGGTCATTGAGATCCCTGGTCGTGTCCACCCTCCGCACCCGCCATTCTCTCCAGTCGGAGCCCCCGCTGGAGATGCCGTAGGCAAGATACTGACCGTCCGGACTCGCAGAGGTGCCGGCCAGGGAGACCGTTCCGTCCTCAGAAAGCAGATTGGGGTCCAGCAGGACGCGTGGTTCTCCGTCCAACCCCTGGGAAACGTAGAGAACGCCCTGGTTTTGAAGCCCTTCGTTGCGAGTGAAGAAGTAGAGGTTGCCCTCTTTTGTGGGAAGACCGTATCGCTCGTAGTTCCACAGTGAGGTAAGTTGGTCTTGCAGCCTTTCGCGATCGGGCAGGGCCTTCAGATAGGGAAACGTCACCGCATTCTGAGCCTGGACCCACTCTTTGGTTTCAGCAGAATCCAGATCCTCGAGCCAGCGGTAGGGGTCTGGAACCTCTACACCGTGCAGCGTCTCCATTACATCGACCTTTCTTGTGGACGGGTAGTTGAAAAGACCTTGATCCACCACCGGCCCGGTGCAGGCCACCAGGAGAATTGCCGTTGAAAGGAGTGACAGGGTGGGTTTCATATTGGCTCCCCGGTGAGATGGGATGAGTGGGCCGAGTCCGTGGGCATTGTATAGGAACAGTTAGATAACTGACCGGAAAGCGAGTAGGAGGACCCTCCGTGGTCCGATCAGATCGCCGCGCGGAGGCGGCTCCTAGTGCGCTCGTAAGCGCACTTGAACAGTAGGGTGAAAGTCCCTACCGGGCAAACGTTCTCCGGCCCGTATTCGACGGCAACTGCGTCATCGTGAGGTGGGGTGGGAAGCAGCCGAAGGAGAACCACCAGTCTGTAGGAGACGAACTCGATTCGGCTCAGAGGGAACAGCGAGCCTGCTGGGAAATGGCGAAGCTCGAATGGAAGGGAAACCTGACACGGACA
>CBDBGQ010000019.1:0-123683 GCA_965205345.1 Acidobacteriota bacterium
CAGATTGGCGCAAACAATCGCACCGCTATGGAGGTCCAGTCCGAGGTGGAGTTTGCGCCAGCGGCGGCGTATTCCCCTGGTTTTATGCTTCTGCGCGAGCCATTCCCCTTCGCCGAAGATCTTGAGGCCGGTACTGTCCACCACCAGATGGACAGGCACAGACCCGGCTTGCCTCATCACCTGCGCGATGCTCAAGCCGTTTGCGCGACGCGACAGTGTGGAGAAGTCCGGCACCCGTATATCCAGCCCCATGAGCGTGCCAATGGAACCCATCAGCCCCTGCGTTTGTCGCAACCCAAGCCGATACGCCGTGCGCAGCGTCAGGCATGTCTCGATAGCCAGATCCGAGTATCTCCGCTGGCCACCCCGTGACGTGCGGCGCGGCGCGCGCCACACACTTTGAGCCTCATCACTGACCCAAATCGTCAGATCACCCCGCTGGCGCAGGCTCTCGTTATATTCCGCCCAGTTGATCACCCGATACTGCGCCTTATCAAACTTGTGCCGTCGGGCTGCGTTGAACTTATGTGGCATCTAGGTTATCCCCGGTGTTGAAAAACACGATGATAAGGCATCCTTCGGGATGATCCATGCAACAAGGTCATGTTCGTGCGCCTCCGCGACTATCTGCACGGGACTCCCTGGCACAAGCTCGAAATCGAAACCTTACGTCGTCGTGTCCTCAAGATCGGGGCCCGCATCCGACAAACCACTCGACGCATCTGGGTCCATCTTTCCTCAGCCTTTCCCGAACAACCCCTCTTCCACCTCGTCTTGAGTCGCCTCAACTCCAGCTAGCTTCTCCCAGTTCCCCAAAAAACCGCTTCCGATACTCATCCAGGCCCAGATCTGTCTGAAATTCACTCCCCCAACCACTCAAACTCCTCCCCAACCGATATTCTTCGCAAATCCGCCTGTCACACCTGCCCGCTTCCGAGTTGGGCCACTTCTCGACTCGTTTTTCAACACCGGACTACGGTTTTTGCATAATCCGGGCTAGTGCCATTCCCGGCAGAACCAGCAGCGCAATTCCCACGCCAAAACGAGTCATCACCAGACTGGTCAGGAAGATCTGTATAAAAAACGATATCCCGTTGCTGACGGCCCCAACCGCGGCGATGTGAACACCGATGGCCGGCCCGTCCAGATAGTAGGCAATGGTGGATTTGAACTGAAAATCCATGGTGGTTGACACCATTTCATACAACCCGACGATAGCCGCGATGGACAAAAGATAGCGGGACCGAAAAACGATTCGAGCCCCTTCCGTTGCCGGATTTCCTGCTGATATCGGTTTCTCTTCCCGCTCCGGCGCCTGTGGCAAAGACTTTCGGACGAACCTCTTACCTGCCGTCCCGGCGATAACGAGGATAGCCACGGCCAGACCCAGGAAGATCCAAAGCCACTGAATCATGGAGAGATCGTCAATCCCTACCGCAGCAACCGTGGCGCCAAAAAAACCGCCTGCCACACCTCCCAGAACAATCAATCCATAAAGGCGTTTGGCCGCATCGGGTTCAACGCTGTCGTTTAAAAATGCGAAGAAGGTGGCCACCATGAGCGTGGCTGTAGGAGCTACCATCAGAAGGTGTGTAAATAGCATAGGCGGTGAGTATCCTTCCGGGTTGATTTAAAACCCAGGGCCGAAAGGCCCGCAACGGAAGGAGTACACACCGCATGAGCAAGCAGAACATTGAGGAAAGTGTCGAGTCAAGAGTTTGTTTCGAGGAGCTGGAAGATTGGGTGCGGGAGAAGATCCAAGGCTGGGTTCAAGAGCTGCTGGAGGAGGAAGTCACGGAGTTATTAGGGCGGCGTAAGAGTGAGCGGCGAAGGGCCGTGGACGCTCCGTCGGGCTATGGCAATGGATATGGGAAGCCGAGGCATCTGACGCTGAGCTCGGGGACGATCCAGGTTCGAAGGCCTCGAGTGCGGGATCTAGAGGAACACTTTGAAAGTCGGGTGTTGCCCCTGTTTGCCAAGCGGACGCGGCAGGTTCGAGAACTGATCCCTGAGCTGTACTTGCATGGTCTGGCGCTGGGGAATTTTGATCTGGCTCTGAGAGGGCTTTTAGGGGAAAAGGCGCACCTGTCGTCCTCCACGGTGGCCAGATTGAAAGAGCAGTGGCAGGCCGAATGGGAGGTCTGGCAGAGTCGACCCTTGAATGATCTGGAAGTGGTGTATTTATGGGTAGATGGAATCTACGTCAAGGCGGGTCTGGAGAAGGAAAAGGCAGTCCTGCTGGTGGTGCAGGCCGCCTTAAGTGACGGAAGCAAAGCCGTGGTGTCGGTCACGAGCGGCTATCGGGAATCGACCCAGAGCTGGTCGGAAGTACTGCGCGACTTGAAGCGCCGGGGGATGGGCTGTCCACGGCTGGTGATCGGAGACGGCCACCTGGGCATCTGGGGAGCTTTGCGCAACGTCTATCCCCAGGCCGAGGAGCAGCGCTGCTGGAATCATCGGATCGTCAACCTGCTGACCAAGCTCCCTAAGCGAGTGCACAAGCCGGCCTTGCTGATCCTGCGGCAGATCCCTTACGCCGAGACTCGAGAAGAAGCACAACGACTCAAGAAGGTTTTTCAGCACTGGTGCCGGCAGCGAGGGCTGACTCTGGCGGCTGAGCTAATCGAGCAGGACTGGGACCGGATGGTGACCTTTTACCTGCTATCCAAAGAAGCAGTGGCAGCATCTGCGAACCACCAATCCAGTGGAGTCACCGTTTGCCGCTCTTCGGCTGCGAACGGACGCGGCCAAGCGATTCAAGAAAGTGGAAAACGCCCAGGCGGTGATCTGGAAGATGCTGCTGGTGGCGGAGCAGCGATTCCGCCGGTTGAAGGCACCGGAGCTGATGAAAGACGTCTACCAGGGCGCCAAATATGTCAATGGAGTCCCGGTCAACCAAGTCCCGGAGGAGAAAGCCGCCTGATGTTTTTCCACACCTAGTGACAAGAGCTCTGCTGTAGAGGTCGCCGAACAAATAAAACGACCAGACCGTGGGCCCCCCGGGCGAGTCGAGCACAAAGGTAAAAAACAGAAAGCAGGAGATGAAAAAGATCGAGAAGATGTAGGTGAGCTGCTGGCGCCGAAAGGACCGCGAGAACAACACAAATACGGTGGCCGCCCCAAAAGCGATGACCATATTGAGAACCTTGGCCAGCAGTTCCGCCTGTGCCGCCACCATGTGCCAGCCGATCAGGTCAAACCCGCTTTGATCATAGAATTGAATAAAAAGACCACTCTTGACCAGTTTCAGGATGGAGAAGGTAGTGATGACCAGAAAGAAATAGCAGAACATCAGGAGAGCCTGAGGGAGCTCATCCCGGTGGATGTTCATGACTTGTCGCAGGAGGCTTTGCTGGCTCAAATGTTCGCCCTTCCGTTTGACACAGACGTCTCGAATAGCGCCCTGAAACTCCGACCGGCTCCCAGAGTCCGTTGAGCATAGCATCCGCCGGCCGCTCGTGACCACTCGCAGAGTTCCACGTTTCACGTTCCACGAATAGCAAGAACAGAACGGTACGGCCGTTCTTTTCTAACTAACCGGCCCAGCCATCAGCCAGTCAGGAATGCACAAGCCGCCGGTAGAGCTTCAAATACTCTCTGACTCCTCGCTTCCAGGAGAAATCCCGGCTCATTCCGTTCTGGACCAGATGTCGCCAGGCCTCGCGATTCCTAAAAACATCCAGAGCCTGATCCAGCGCCCAGCGAAAAGCATCCGCCGTGAAGTGCTCGAAGACGAAACCCGTTCCTTCCCGACTCGCCGGGTCAAAGTGGTGGACACTGTCGGCGAGTCCGCCGGTCCTCCGGACGATGGGGACAGTCCCGTATTTCAGGCTGTACATCTGGTTCAGGCCGCAGGGTTCATACCTCGATGGCATGAGGAAGAGATCACAGCCGGCTTCGATTCGATGGGCCAGAACCTGGTCGTAGCGATTGACAAAACAGGCTGCACCAGGGAAGTCCCGGGCCAGGCTGGCGAAGAGTGTTTCATAGCGAGACTCTCCGCTTCCCAGGACGACCAGTTGCAACCTTCCGTCCTGCAGGTATTGCGGGAGCGCCTCTTCGAGAAGTTCAAATCCTTTCTGCCAGACCAGGCGAGAGATCACCCCGGCAGTGGCGATTCCGGGATCGTAAGGGAGTCCGAGTTCGCGGAGAAGCTCTTCTTGATTGGCCTGCTTGGCCCGGATCGGAGCCTGGCGGGAGTAGTTCTCAGTGATATGAGGGTCCAGTTCCGGGGACCAGTCGTCATAATCAATGCCGTTCAGAATTCCTGCCAGACTGGAGGACCGCTCTCTCAAAAGATGGTCCAGCCCGGCACCGTATTCGGCAGTCTGGATCTCGCGGCAATAGGTGGGGCTTACGGTGGTCAGCCAATCAGCATGAAGGATTCCTGTTTTGAGGAGATTGATGCGACCCTGGTTCAGGTCTTCCCGGTCCAGACGTGGATGGAACTCAGCAGGCAGGAGCAACGGGGCGCAGTCGGAACTGAAGACGCCCTGGTAGCCGAGGTTGTGGATGGTCAGGAGAGTCCTCGTCCCTTTGAAGAATTCATTCCGGGAATAGATTGTCTTCAGATAAAGAGGAATCAGACTCGTTTGCCAATCATGGCAGTGAATCAGATCAGGAGCCCATCCCATCGATTCACATCCCAGCAGGGCGGCATGGCAAAGGGCGGCAAAGCGCAGGGGTTCGTCGCTGTCTTCGGTGTAGATGGGGCGATCCTGGAAGAACCTGGGCGAGTCGGCGAAGTACCGTTGGATCCCGAAACCGGGATCCCGAAGGTGCCACAGGGAGACACTGATGTTTGAGGAACCCAGGGGAAGAGGCAGTCCCTGCCCAGAGTCGAGAGCGGTCAGAGAGGACGGATCGACGGTGGAGTAGAGCGGCGTAAAGACACGCACCTCGATCCCGTTGACGGCCAGCATCCGGCTCAGAGCCCCAACCACATCGGCCAGGCCTCCTGCCTTGGAAAAGGGAAAGATTTCAGAGGCGACGAAACAAACTTTCAATACGGATTAAAAACAATACGGATTAAAAATTAAAGATTGAAGATTGAAGATTGAAAGTTCAAGGTTAAATTGAAAAGTGAAAAGTTTAAAGCCCAAAACTCGGAGTACCGGGTGTTCGATAGAAAGTGGAAGTGTCTCGACAGCCTGGGCCCTGGCTTACTCGTCCTCGGTGGATCGATTGGCTTAACTCTCCTGTCCTTTTCCTTCAACTATGGAGAGGGCCACTCCGAGCGGCCCATTCTCTGGTTCCTGCTGGCGTACGCTGTGATCTGGCTGGGACTCTTCCACGCCGTCCGCCAGATCAGAACGAGCAAGGGCGTCTCGGTAACCTTGATTCTCCTCATAGGCCTTTTGAGTCGAATCGCCTTGTTGCCATCCAACCTGATCCAGGAAAACGATGTCTATCGCTACGTTTTTGACGGTCAGAATCT
Source organism: Acidobacteriota bacterium (assembly GCA_965205345.1). Lineage (GTDB taxonomy): Bacteria > Acidobacteriota > UBA6911 > RPQK01 > CBDAPI01 > CBDAPI01. The sequence continues at coordinate 5,438 of CBDBGQ010000019.1, forward strand.
GCTCCTTGGAGAGAACCCGTATCGGTTGTCCCCGACCGAGATCCGGCACGATCCGAACCACCCGCTGAGTGACGATCTGAGAGGCTCTGAGGCGTCTCTGGTTCTCGAGCGCATCGGTTTCCCCGAGGTCCCAACCGTTTATCCTCCAGCGGCCCAGGCCACGTTCGCCCTGGGTGTCCTCATCCGGGGATGGGACTGGAGAGGACTGAGATTTCTTTTTCTGATGATCGATCTGCTGGTTATTCTCGTTCTCTTGCAGGTTCAGCGGTCGCTGGGTGTGGCTCGTGAATGGATCGTCCTGTACGCCTGGAACCCTCTGGTCCTGAAGGAGGTAGCCAATTCAGCCCATCTGGATGTGCTTCTCTGCCTGCTCCTGGCACTGTTGATTCTGGTGCTCACAACTTCGAGGAGAAGACTACTCACGCCGATCCTGGCCGGGACTCTACTCGCTCTTCTGACGCTGACCAAGCTTTATCCGCTCCTGCTGCTGCCGATTCTGGCTGTGTGGCTCTATCGCCGCTTTCACTCGGTGACTTCTGCCCTGGTGTGCGTGGCGGCCACAGGTTTGGTCGTGAGCGCAGGCTATCTCCCTTTTCTGGGTGACGGGGTCCGGCCGCTTCTCCGGGGCCTCTCCATCTACGGTCAGTACTGGGTCATGAACGAAGGGGCATTCTCCCTCTTGAGTCTGGTAACCGACCAGGCAAGGGTTGTTGTGGTCACTATAATGGCTCTGCTCTCGCTCCTGACTGCCTGGAAGTTTGCCCTTCCCGAGGTACGAAGTCTGGTCCTGGCAGCCCAGCTGGTTCTCTTATTGTGGCTGCTGCTGATCCCAACTCCCTATCCGTGGTACGCACTTCCCCTGGTGGCGCTGGCGTGCCTGAATCCTGACTCTGCTGCTGGACGAACCACGCTTGGACTGTCTCTCCTGCTGGCGCTCTATTATCTGAGCTTCTTCTTTGAGTATCGTGAGTCGCCGGAGTGGCTTTGGACGCTGACTCGCAGCCTCGAACATGCCGGGGTCTGGGGATGGTTCCTGTACTCAGTCTGGAGAGAGAGAGGATTCAGTGAATCTCGAACACGAACAGCCTGTTCGCCTTCTCGGCAGTTACGAAGGCGTAGCGGCCGTCGCGGGTGACGTCCACATCAATGGCCCCTTTTCCGACGGGGAAACTGCCGATTTTCTCCAGATCCGGGCTGAAAACAGAAACCGTGTTGTCACCCGATTCGACCACATACACGCGTCCACTCGAGTCGACATCGAGAGAAAAAGGCCGGTTTCCGACCCGCAGGCGGCGAACTTCTTCCAGGTCCAGGAGGTCGATCACCGAGAGATCGTTGGTCTTGGAGTTCGCCACGTACAGGGTATTGCCGTCAGTTGACGTGCCGACGCCGGCGGGCTGTACGCCCACCGGTATCTGTTTGACGACTTTCCTGGAGTTGATATCGATGACCCACACGTCATTGGAGCCTGCACAGGCCAGAAACAAGTAGTCGCCGAGCGGGGAAACAACCCCCGTGATGGGCGTGACCCCGACGGGGATCTCCTCAATGATTCGATGGGTTGATGCGTCGATGACGTCTACTTTTCCATACTTTCCGGTGCCCCAGTTGGCAACAAACAAGAGCAGTCCCGAGGGAGAGGACACTACATTGGCAGGTCTGCCTCCGACTTTGATGTCGTCGATTACCTGATACGACTTCGCATCGACAACTTTGACCAGTCCATTGTTTCTGTTGGTGACGAAGATCTTGTCTCCTGCAGAAGATACCGTAATGCCAAGGGGTTCGTAGCCGGCGTAAAAACTTCCGGTGGAACGGAGGGTGTTGACATCAATGATGGCAACTTCGTTGGAGGCAAAGGCGGTCACGTACAGAAAGCGACCGTTGACGCTCAGATCCGCAAAATGAGGTGCCTTGCCCACTTTCAGCTTACCAACCAGTGTGGCTGAGAAGCTTTCGGCAGCGGGCAGGAAGGTCCCGGAGAGCAGAACCAGGACGATCACGGCAAGACAGAATCGGCTTCTTGAGATGCTCACAATGAACTCCGTTTTGACTGAACCCGACGCCATTCACAGGCGAGAACCGTGTTCCTCATCAGCTGCACAATCGTCAGAGGCCCCACTCCACCCGGAACCGGTGTGAGGGCTCCCGCTAAGCCCATTGCTTGCAGCGGATGAACATCTCCAACCAGGCAAGAGCCTCTCTCGCGGAAGGTCTCGAGCCGCTTCGGATCCTCTCCAAAGAGATGTCGAACCTGGCTCAGAGTTTCAACGCGGTTCATGCCAACATCGATCACGGTAGCGCCCGGCTTGATGAAGTCTCCGGTCACGAGAGCGGCTCTGCCCACCGCCGCGACCAGGATATCGGCCTCCGAACTCACCTTGGGCAAATCGCGAGTTCTGGAGTGACAGATGGTCACTGTGCAGTGCTCTCGTAGAAGGAGCAGGGCCAGAGGCTTGCCCACTATGTTGCTGCGGCCGATGACCACGGCCCGTTCCCCGACCATGGGTACCCTTTCGCGCTTCAGTATCTCCAGGATTCCGGCCGGTGTGCAGGGCACGAAGGCCGGCTTACCGGTGCACAGCTTTCCCACGTTCACTGGATGAAACCCGTCTACATCCTTGACGGGATTCACGGCACGGATGATCCGGTCTGTGTCGATGTGGTCGGGCAGCGGAAGCTGAACGAGAATCCCATCGATATGATCGGACTGGTTCAACTGGCCAATCGCGGAGAGCAGTTCCCGGGTCGAGACATCCGCCGAAAGGTTGATCTGTTCGGAGTGAATTCCGAGTTCCTCACAGGTTCTGGTCTTATTTCGCACATAAATTTGAGAGGCAGGATTCTCACCGACGAGGACCACAGCCAGCCCGGGTTGAAATCCTCGTGCGGAGAGCTTTCCAACCTGTTCGCCCACTTCCTGTTCGATTTCCCCCGCGATCTTCTTCCCGTCGATGAGACGGGTCTGAACTTGAATTGGCATGCCTGGGAATCTTATCAAAAAGGGGTAATAGGTTCTGGGTTCTAGGTTCTGTGCCGACGGAAAGAAAGGGGACAGTCTACTTTTTTCTGTCGTGGCTGACCTTTGTGCTCCTGAAGCTTCCAGCACCAGAAAGAAAGTAGACTGTCCCCTTTCTTTCCGACCACAAGGGTCGCCCCTACAGAACCCAGAACCCGGAATTAGTTGGTCCCCCCGGTCTCTTCCGGTATCGAACCGTACAGATTCTGGTAGGTCAGGAAATTGCCCAGGACTTTCAGAACATAGAGCTTGGTTTCACGAAAGCCGATATTGGCAATGAAGTGCTCCGGCTCCGCCTGACTGCCTTTTGCCGCCCAGCGTTCCACATTGGAGCTCCCTCCGTTGTATGCGGCCAGAGCTCGTTCGATCGAACCGCCGTGCCGCTTCAGCAGTTTCTTCAGGTGGTAGGCACCCAGACGGATGGACAGATCCGGTTGGTAGAGCTCGTCGGCAGTGGGAGGAGCCATGGAGAGCTCCTCTGCAAGGCGCCGGGCGGGGCTCTCCAGGAACTGCATGAGACCCCGGGCTGATGCTACCGACTTGGCTCTGGGGTCAAAGCGACTTTCCTGATAGATGACCGCCAGCAGCAGGTGGGGGTCGACCTGACTTTTCAAGCCCTCCTTTTGAACCAGCGACCAGTAGTGCCTGGGATAGACCAGTCTCTGAACGGGTTCAGGAAGCTGGTCGGGCCAGGTTCCCCGAAAACGGGAGTTCAGCAGCTGTTCTGCGACCGACAATGACTCCCTGGGCAATCCAGCCTGGTCGAAATAAAAGGCCAGGTTGAAAAGGTAGCTATCTACATTCGGAAAGGCCTTGGAACCCGTTCGTTTGATTGCCTGGGCCGCCTCGCTCGTCAAACCCAGAAAGAGCAACTCCCGTGCGCGGGCCAGAGCTTGAGGGGGCTCGGTTGGAACCTCATCCGCACTCCAATAAAAAGGTCTTGGAGCCAGCAATTGCTTCAACCACTCTTCACTTTGGCTGGGCTCAACCGGTTCTCCGTCGTCGAAGTGTTTCCGGCACTGGTAGCCAAAATAGTTGGGGCGCCCGGAACCTCCTTTGCGAAATGCATCCAGAGCCCTCTCCTTTTCTCCAGTTCGGATCAGGCACTGCCCTTTCAAGTGTTGGATCTCTTCCCTGGTGACGCCGGAAGGAAGCCTGCGGGAGCTCAACCGGTCGAGATGGGACAAGTGGGGAAGTGCCTCCTGGTAGCGTTGCTGTTCAACATAGAGCCGCGTCAGGTAGTAGTGGAACTGGTTGCGCTCGTACGACTTGACCGTTTCCAGAGCCTGAAGAGCTGTTTTCTCGGCTTTGGCGTCATCCTCCAGCCAGCGATAGCTGTCGGCCAGGTTGTAGTAAACGCGGGCGGCTCGTCGATTGGTCGGATGTGCCGCCAGGAATTCCCGGTATTCCCGGGCAGCCGTGGAATAACTGAGTTTTCGAAGTGCGGTGTTGCCGGCCTGGTACTTACAGAAGATGCCCCAGTCTGAAGCTGGACTCTGAGTGTAGCACTGGAGGTAACCCTCAAAGGCTCTCTCCAGTTGACCGTCAAAAACGAAGCTTCTTGCCGTCAGGTACCGATACTGCGGAGCGGAGAGACTCTCCGGAAACTTGTCCAGCAGGTACTCCAGGTAGTCGCGTGCCAGGCGGGTATGCCGATTGTTCATGAGGACCCGGACTCGCTGGCGAAGTCCCGACTCGGATGACCGGGAAGGAGGCTGGAGTTCATGCAGGTCAAGAGCCGCCTGCAGAGCTGCATCATCCTGCTCGTTCTTCTTGATCAGGTTCTGGAGATCCTTGACTGCTTCCGCAGGCTGGTTCCTGGGTAAGTGCAGTCGCGCGTGTTCCAGCGCGGCTCTTCGCGCACTAGAACCGGCTCCCGCCCTCCACACGCGGTTGTACCATTCAAGGGCCTGGTCCAGTTTCTTCTCCTCCTTCAAAGAGTCCGCGTAGGCAAGGGCCCGGCGAGACCACGACGAATGCCCAGGATAGTGTTCCAGGAAGTCCTTCAGTTCGGACCTCCATTGTCCGAATGGTCTCTCTTGTTTTGCTTCAATGAGGGCCTGCAGAATCGAGTCGCCCAGAAGTGACTTCTTCCAGTCGAGTTCCGAGAGCAGGGCTTCACCTTCCCGGCCACGGCCTGACTCGATCAACAAGCGAGCCTTCAAGTAGGCCAGGCGGTTCCGCTCAAAGAGCTCTGGATGGTTCTTCTCATGCTGTTCCAGCAGGCCAAGTGCGGCTGCCGGATCCCCCGCTGCCCGAGCCGCGCGGACACGTGGCATCGGGTTCTCGGCGGCGACAGGGACGAGAGACAAGAACAGGAGACCGATGATCTGAAGCACAGAAGTATTATATGAACTACACCGACGCCCGATGGTGAGAGCGTTCATAGTTTGAAATCGTCAATGGGCCTGTCAGGGGTAAATCCGATAGAGCATTCTCGGAAAGGGGATCGTCTCTCGGATGTGTTTCAGCCCACAAATCCAGGCGACGACTCTCTCGATCCCCATTCCGAAACCCGAGTGAGGGACGCTTCCATAGCGCCGCAGGTCCAGGTACCAGCGAAACGCATCCTCGGGCAACTGGTGTTCCTTGATCCTTTTCTCGAGCAGTTCCAGGTCATGAACTCTCTGGCTGCCCCCTGCGATCTCTCCGTAGCCTTCAGGAGCCAGCATGTCCATGCACAGGGCGAGGCTCGGATCCTCCCGATCAGGCTGCATGTAGAAAGCTTTGACTGCAGCCGGGTATCGATGCACGATCACGGGCTTCTCAAACCTCTCTGAGATCACAGTCTCATCGCCGCCGCCAAAATCTGAACCGCGGGGTGTTTCCGTTCCTTCTTGCTCCAGGATGTCAAAGGCTTCGCCATAGCTGATCCGCGGGAAAGGAGGAAGTACCTTGCTCAAAACCCCGGTATCTCTTTCCAGGGTCGCCAGTTCCTGGCTGCGTTTCTGCAGCACCTGTTGAACGATGTAGGAAACATACTCTTCGGTCAGTTCCATGAGGTCATCCAGGTCGGCGAATGCCACCTCCGGTTCGACCATCCAGAACTCCATCAGGTGGCGCCGGGTTTTCGATTTCTCAGCCCGAAAAGTGGGTCCAAAGCAGTAGGTTTTGCCCAGGGAGGCACAGGTAGCTTCGTTGTAAAGCTGACCGCTTTGCGACAGGTAGGCCAGCTGGCCAAAATAGTCAAGTTCGAACAGGGTGGTGGTCCCTTCACATGCGGCAGGCGTTAGTATCGGCGTATCGACCAGAGTGAACCCGTTGTTATCCAGATAGTCTCGCGCAGCCCGTATGATCTCGCTCCGAATCCGCAGCACCGCATGTTGACGGGTGGAGCGAATCCAGAGGTGGCGGTGATCCGTGAGAAAGGAGGTGCCGTGTTGTTTCGGAGTGATTGGATAGGGCTCGGCTCTGTGGACGATTCGGAGGTGTGTGACATCCAATTCAAAGCCACCCGGTGCCCGGGCATCTTCCCGGACCTCCCCTGTCACCTCAACCGATGATTCCTGGGTGAGAGAGTCGGCTGCTGCAAAGACTTCTTCCGGAACATTGCCTGCGAAGACCACGGCCTGAACGGTCCCCGTCCCGTCTCGGATCAGGAGAAAGCGCAGCTTGCCTTTGTCGGTCCGGTTGTAGACCCACCCTTTGACGGTGACACGACTCCCAACCTGCTTTCCCAGATCCCCTGCGTAAACATGCATCCTAGTACCTACTTGTACCGTCAACGATGGGCCAGTTCCGATTCAACAAGGCGTTGGATCACTGGAAAATCTCCCAGAAAATCGAGTGAAAGCAGAGTACGGTGGAGCGAGCCGGGCATGTATTGTTCGTAAATGAAATTCTCACGCACGAATACCTGATAGCCGAAGGTGCCCAGGGCTTTGAGCAGTCTCTGAATGACCATCAGATGGAACTGTCTTCGAAACTCGTCCAGGGCCTCCTCCAGTCCGGCACTTTTCAAAAAGTAGTCGAGGTACTCATCAACTTCTTGGGCCGACAGCTCACACGAGTCCTTCAGCAGGGAGGCCAAGTCGTAGGAAACAGGGCCCCAGCGGGCATCCTGGAAGTCGATCACGTACAAACGGTCCCTGAACCACATCAGATTCCTGACATGATAATCGCGGTGACAAAGGACGCGGGGAAGTGCCGACAGTCCAGACGCAATGCGGCCGCATTCTTCCTCGAGCCGGGAGAACTTCCGTTCCCCGAACTGACGATAATTCCGCAAGTAGTGTCTGCGAAAGAATGCAAACTCCCGGTCCAGCTTTTCCTGGTCGAAGGCCAGGCTGGCTGCTTCATAAGCGGGCATGACGCGTCGGCTGCCCCGCCGCTGGATCTGGACGATGTGGTCGATGGCTTCTCTGATTCGCATGCCTCTTTGCCGGGGAGCAGCCGTCATCAGGTACTCCTGCAGCGTCACGTTGCCCAGGTCTTCCTGAAGGACGATACCCAGTTCGCCTTCCAGGTCCAGAATCCTGGGAACCGGCACGTCAATCGAGGTCAGTAGATCGTAAATCTGCTTGTAATTGAAACTCTCGGGATCAAAGGGCTCGGGGTAAGCGGCCAGGACGAAGGAGTCGTGTGAATCGGAGGTGTAACGGAAGTACTGCCGCATGGAGGCATCGGCAATCAGCTTGGCGACACGATAGTGATTGAAGCCGGGTTGAAAGTGGCGGCGGATGTAGGCCATGAGCCGCTGTTGGATGGGTGGGAACTCTTTTGAGGTCATTCCGGGCGTAAAGGCCAAACCAGGTAACCCTTCTCTTCAAGCGGTTGCGTGACAGGGGAGATGGACCCTGGATCGATTCTTGGCGTGGCAATGACATCGCTCAACAGTGAGTGGTCGGGAATCCTCACGCCGGAGCAGATTATAGCATTGCTCACCCTACAGTTTTTGCCGATCTCCACCCCCTCCCAGAGTATAGTGTCTCGCACCTGCGATCCGGTTCCAATCGAGCATCCGGTTCCCGCTATCAGACCGCATTCAGCAGGTTGTTCCTCCTGAAGCGTCAGCTCTGTGGCTCTCTCACTGCGGAGCAGAAGAGAAGCCTGCAGGTAGCGCCAGGGAGTACTGCACTCGTACCACAGATGGCTGCTGACGTAAGCCAGAACCCGGTGCTGCTTCTCGATCAGGGTCGGATAAACATCTTTGACCAGGTCACTCTTGCCGCTGGGGATTTCTCCCAGGACCTGGTGCTTCATCATCTGAATTCCGGTGAAGGTGTAGGGCTTTCCCGGCCCTTGCGGTCCGAAACCCAGAACGCGACCGTCCACACCGACCCGAACCGGATTGAAAGGAGATCCGGCTTCAAAGGGAACGACTACCAGCGTGACCAGTGCCTCCTTCCGGCAATGGAAGCTGAGAACACTCGACAGTTCCAGGTCGGAATAGATCTTCCCGTTGATCACTACAATGTGATCAGCTTCAAGCAACCCTGCTGCGTACCGCACCCCGCCCGCTGTACCCAGGATCTCGGCTTCTTCGGAAAACACGATCGCGAGAGGCTTCCCCGGCTCCATCGGGTGTCCCCTGTGTTGCTTCACGGCAGTGATCACGGTGTCCGGCAGATGGTGAAGATTCACAACGACTGCTTCCGGGTTGAGCTGGGTGATCAGATCGAGCGAATAATGGATCAGGGGCCGCCCTAGAAAAGGCACTGCGGGCTTGGCTCGCAAGCAGGTGAGGGGCAGGAGCCGGGTCCCCAGTCCGGCTGCCAGGACCATCGCGCTGATGCTGCTGCTCTCGCCTTCCTTTCCGGTCAACCCGGTTGGGCTCTTCTGTCGGGAGGAGCCTTCACGAAGTGGATGGTCGGAATCAGGACCCATGGGTAACCCGCCCCAACCCGGCGCTGGCGTACAGGCTCACGTAGGACTCTTTGACCGCGTCCTCGAGATTGAGGTCGAGCAGTCTGGCGGCCTCTCTGATCTCTGGCTCTCTTCCCTCGATTTCCAGAAAGAGACCCACTGGTGTCTGGTCCAGGCAGATTTCCAGCTCGGCACCCTTCATGACCCAGGTTCGAATCTCCCGCTGCTTGGAGTAGAGAAATTGTGGATGCAGGCCGAGCTGGGCCAGAATCTCTCTGGTTTCCTCCGGTCGCGTCACTTCAGTCTGGATCTCTGGCCGTCTCTTCAGGAGGGGGTCTTCTTCGACCCGTCCCTTGAAAGTGAGCAGGCTCGTGCCCGCGTAGGAGCGCAGACGCAGGGCACAGTCGGTCTCCTGCAGCCTGTGGTCAGAGTAATCAAAAAGGACATTGATCTCGGTCTGGCTCTCCGTCTCTACGCAGCTGCCCAGCTGTTCCAGCTTGCGTCGAACGGATCGAAAGCCCTCCAGGGTCAATCTCACTTTCAACTCTGTCTCGATCGCCATTGATTCTACCCGTATAGTAGCAAGAACACGGCTCGAAAAAAAAACAGCCTCCAGCTACCGTTTGTCCTTTATCATGGCCACTTTACCAAACAAGCAGCAGCACCCCAGCAGCCGCTCCTGTAGTGCCAAAGTAGGGCAAAACAGGGCCGTTTTGAACACGGTAGAATGCGGCTTCTACCTCACCTCAGAAGTAAGAGTTGCACCTGCCTGTGCCTATTCCGACTTTCAACACAGGGACTCACATGGTGTCCATCGCAAAGCCATCAAGGTAAGGGAGATCATCGTGAAACCTCCCGTTGCCACGTCCCATTGATCAGGACTCTTCGAAAGTCATCGAGGAGGGCAAAAGGAACCAGCCGGAGGGATGCTGCCGCGGAGCCATTCAGCCGAGGGGGTCCATGATACTTTGGGGCAACGCCGAAGACAACAGTCGCCGGCTGATCCGACATGTTGTGGTAGCCGTGGGCGACACCCTCCGGAGTAAAGAAGCCATCATGCTTATGCAATTCAAACCAACCGCGAGTATCAGGCAGGCGGATATTGACTCTCCCTTGGGTGACGACAGCCACTTCGTCACCCGAATGTGTTTCCGGGTCTGAAGCGCAGCCCGGCAACAGAGTGAAGATTCCCATACACAATTTCTCTGTCGCGACAAACAGGGAGACCCGTGTCGGTGCCGCATCACCCTGTATGATATGGAGCCAATCGGGCGGGCGCACTACCCGAATGGTCTGTGCTTGGTTGGCCTCTTGAGCATTCCAGGGCCAATTCCCCATGAACTCAGACCGGGCACCGCGCTTTTTCTCAGGTGGGGACAAGGAGCGCGATATTTCGTCGGCGCTCATGTCGGCCGGTACCGGGGCGAATGCTTCCAGCACCAGGGTCTCGCCCGAGGTGAAGTTGTAGCCATAGTGCCAGGTGTGGGCGCGAAAGTGTAAAGCTTCACCTTGGTTGGCCACGCATACTTCACCCGTCTCGGGATTGTGCAGCGTCAAACTTCCCTGCAGGATGTAGTAACCCTCGTCGGCCTCATAGCTGGGTTTGAACTCGTCTGAATACCCCCAGTGAGCGCCCGGACGCAAAGAGAACATAATGAAGTGGATCTTGTCACTTGTGGTGTATAGCCAGTCAGTGACCTGGCCTGAGGTCCCATCTCCCCACAACCAGCGCGGTACGTCACGGTACCTCAACAGTGTTGGCTCCTGTGGCCGGGAAAGTTGAGAGTTGTTGGCGTCCATGGCTTGTTCTCCTCAAAGATCTATTCGAGATGGGAAGTTCTTGGGGCCCCCCGGTTGACAATGATGCTTTCGTTTCAACCATCGTGTTTCCTTATGGTTACGTCGAAGCGCCGTCCGATTCGCGACCACTGAGCTTGGCAGAATTGGGAGACGTGATCGTACCACAGTAGACATCTCCCTCCCGGCGATTCACCCCGATGTTGTCCCCTTCCTCCAGTGTGGTAGCATGTGCTGAATTTCCCCTTCGCGTGAGGCAGCTGTGATCGGAAACTGGAGTCTGAGATGAAAGGGACACCTCTTCGAAGATGGTTACCGTATGCGCTCCTCAGCATCTTCTGGTGGGGGGTCGGCTAAGCAACTGGGCTAAGCAACTGTTTTTCTGTAATTTGACTGAGAGTGATCTGAGATCGGATTCTCCTGTGGTTTGAAATCGACCAGGCTGAGGTACTGTTTCCCGATCAGCCAGTCTTCGTGAATCTCCTCGACGACAGCGGTGATGAGTCGTAGTGCGGACTCGGTGTTTGGAAAGATACCGACGACCCGGGTACGCCGGCGAATCTGACGGTTTAGGTTCTCCAGCCCGTTGTTGGTGCGAATGCGCCGCCAGGTAGAACGTGCAAAACGAAAGACCGTAAAGCCTTCCGGCAGATTGGTCTCCATCCAATCGGCCAGCTCCGGGTTGCGGTCGTAGTATTGCTCGACTCTGGCCCGAAGCATCGCCTCAGCTTCGCCTCCAGACGGGGCATTGAAGATGTCTCGAATGTCAGTGGCGATGGCGGCACGTTGGTCGGATCGGCGGGCGTATCGCTGAGCATTCTGGCTCAGGTGAAACTGACAGCGTTGCCAGGGCACTGAAGGAAAGACAGCTCTTCTGGCAGCTCGTAGTCCTGAGTGGTCATCGCTGACAATCAGCTGCACACCCTCCAGACCACGCTTTTGAAGCTGCTGCAGAAACTCTCGCCAGTGGACCTCCGCCTCGCTGAGTCGGCAGCTGACCCCAATCACCTCCCGCTTGCCCCAGCAGTTGACTCCGGTCGCTTTCAAGACGGCCACATCCTGAATGCTGCCCTGGCGACGGACCTTCTCGTAGTGGGCATCTAGGTACACAACTGGATAGCTGCCCAAAGGGCGGTTGCGAAACTGCTCGAGTTCGTCGTCCAGCAGCTTGGAGATTCTTGAGACCTGGCTGGCGGAGATCTCGGTGCCGCACAGCTGCTCGGTAATCTCAGTGACCTTGCGCGTCGACACGCCCATCACGTACATCTCGGCGATGGCCAGCTTCAGGGCTTTCTCCGAGCGGCACCCTCGCTCCAGGGATCGGGGATAGAAGTCCAGGTGACGTACTTGTGGAATCCGGATTTGAAGCTGTCCCACTCGAGTTGACAGCGTCTTGGCCTTGTACCCGTTGGCGTGGTCTCGACGCTGCTCGCTCCGCTCCCAGCGTCGAGCTCCCAGAAACTCTTCTCGTTCCATCTGCATGGCGGTGTTGAGCAGTTTCTCCAACACTCCTCGAAACGCGTCGCTGCCTTCTTCGATCAGTTCTTTCAACAATTCTCGTGGTAGCCTCTGTTCTGGGTCTGGGGTCATTCGGATCCTCCTTGCTCTTGTCTTGAGTTTTTGGAGAAATCCTGCCCCAGACCTCTGATCCTTTTAGCTCACCTTCCTCAAATTACAGAAAGAACGGTACACCCCTGGGGGGTCTACGGGTTTCTGGCAAAGATTGGCTCCGTCAATACCTCACCCTCTCAAATGCACATATTGTTTGCCTTGGCAGGAAAAGCACAATGGATCCAGCCCTTACTCCTTGAAAATATGGATTTGCGGGCTTGGCACAGATCGTGCGAGGCTAACGGTAATTTTGTGGATTTTCGAGCCTAGATCATGACTCGACTGGTCAAGAGACTCTTTTCGGCAGGGAGCCGCATTGATGGTCATGACACACCCACCGACCAAGAGCAAGACGGATCACGGCCGGTTTCCAGGTGCGACGAGCTCAAAGGAGGAATCATGAGTCGCTTGCTCCCCGGTTTGCTACTGGTTGTCGTGTTTCCCGCCTTGCTGCTCTTATCGACATGTGGTGAGTCGCCATTGCCCGGAGTGAGGGACTGGAGGTACTACGGCGGTGATCTTTCCGGGAACCGGTATTCTGCCCTGGACCAGATCAACCGATCCAACGTCTCTCAATTGCAGGTGGCCTGGACTCATCAAACCGGCGAGCGGAGGTATTCCAGCCCTGAAGGAGGTCAAGTCCACAACCCACGCACCTCGGCCGAGGATGTGACAGCAGGCGATAAGATCTTCGTCACTCAGTGCGCCGCCTGCCACGGAGAGGATGGCAAAGGAGGTGCGGGTACCTTTGCTTCCGACTTAACAGGAAAGGAGCTCAAGTACGGTTCCAGCGATGCCGCTCTTTTCGCTGTGACCTTTGAGGGCATACCAAGTGCCGGGATGCCGGGGCTTTACGCGTCCGAAGATGAGGTTTGGCAGATTGTCTCCTTCGTCAGGTCGCTGCGCGGAGAGGATCCCAGCAAACAGCCTGAAAGTGAGGGTCAATCGAGAGTCGGATGGGGTGCCGGAGCCAGGTGGGCAACCATCGAGTGCACTCCCATTGTTGTCGATGGGGTGATGTATATCAGCACCCTGTTCACAAAAGTGACGGTCCTGGATGCGGCCACCGGTCAGGAGATCTGGACCTTTGATCCATACCAAGACAGTCGTTTCCGCGGGTATAACCGGGGCGTCATGTACTGGGCTGACGGAGAGGGGAAAAGAATCTACTTCACGGCAGGTGATCGCTTGTTCGCTTTGAACGCCGGTTCTGGGAAACCAATAATCCAATTTGGCGAGCAGGGATCGGTCGATCTCAACCAGGGTTTCGATCGTGAGGTCAACTACATAACCGTGACCTCTCCCGGAGTCATTTACAAGAACCTGCTGATCTTGGGTTCCTCGACGTACGCAGGCCTGTCAGCGGTCGGCCGTGAACTGGGTCAGATTAAACACGCCCCTGGACACCTTCGAGCCTTTGATATTCACACGGGCAAACAGGTTTGGATTTTCTACACCATCCCTCGGCCCGGCGAGTTCGGCTACGAGACCTGGCCTCCGGATGCCTGGAAGGAGGCTTACGGCGCCAATAATTGGGGCGGACTGAGGTTGGACCGAGAAAGAGGACTTGTGTTTGCGGGCACGGCGGCTGCTTACTACCCTCCACCCCGCTATGGCAAGAATCTCTTTGCCAATACGGTGCTGGCTTTGAAGGCTGAAACAGGTGAGAGGGTATGGCACTTCCAGGTCATTCATCATGACGTCTGGGATCTGGACATTCCCTGTCCGGCGAATCTGGTGACTGTGGAGCACAATGGCCGCAGGATTGACGCCCTCGCACAGACCGGCAAGCATGGGATGGTTTTCCTGCTGAACCGGGAAACGGGCGAGCCGCTCTTTCCAGTTGAGGAACGTCCGGTGTCTACCACAACCGACATCGAGGGAGAAAAGTTGTGGCCCACCCAGCCTTTCACTGTGAAGCCCCCTCCCTACAGTCGCCACGGTTTGACCAAGGAGGACGTGACTGATGTTAGCCCAGAGAGGGGTGTACCGTTCTTTCTGTAATTTGAGGAAGGTGAGCTAAAAGGATCAGAGGTCTGGGGCAGGATTTCTCCAAAAACTCAAGACAAGAGCAAGGAGGATCCGAATGACCCCAGACCCAGAACAGAGGCTACCACGAGAATTGTTGAAAGAACTGATCGAAGAAGGCAGCGACGCGTTTCGAGGAGTGTTGGAGAAACTGCTCAACACCGCCATGCAGATGGAACGAGAAGAGTTTCTGGGAGCTCGACGCTGGGAGCGGAGCGAGCAGCGTCGAGACCACGCCAACGGGTACAAGGCCAAGACGCTGTCAACTCGAGTGGGACAGCTTCAAATCCGGATTCCACAAGTACGTCACCTGGACTTCTATCCCCGATCCCTGGAGCGAGGGTGCCGCTCGGAGAAAGCCCTGAAGCTGGCCATCGCCGAGATGTACGTGATGGGCGTGTCGACGCGCAAGGTCACTGAGATTACCGAGCAGCTGTGCGGCACCGAGATCTCCGCCAGCCAGGTCTCAAGAATCTCCAAGCTGCTGGACGACGAACTCGAGCAGTTTCGCAACCGCCCTTTGGGCAGCTATCCAGTTGTGTACCTGGATGCCCACTACGAGAAGGTCCGTCGCCAGGGCAGCATTCAGGATGTGGCCGTCTTGAAAGCGACCGGAGTCAACTGCTGGGGCAAGCGGGAGGTGATTGGGGTCAGCTGCCGACTCAGCGAGGCGGAGGTCCACTGGCGAGAGTTTCTGCAGCAGCTTCAAAAGCGTGGTCTGGAGGGTGTGCAGCTGATTGTCAGCGATGACCACTCAGGACTACGAGCTGCCAGAAGAGCTGTCTTTCCTTCAGTGCCCTGGCAACGCTGTCAGTTTCACCTGAGCCAGAATGCTCAGCGATACGCCCGCCGATCCGACCAACGTGCCGCCATCGCCACTGACATTCGAGACATCTTCAATGCCCCGTCTGGAGGCGAAGCTGAGGCGATGCTTCGGGCCAGAGTCGAGCAATACTACGACCGCAACCCGGAGCTGGCCGATTGGATGGAGACCAATCTGCCGGAAGGCTTTACGGTCTTTCGTTTTGCACGTTCTACCTGGCGGCGCATTCGCACCAACAACGGGCTGGAGAACCTAAACCGTCAGATTCGCCGGCGTACCCGGGTCGTCGGTATCTTTCCAAACACCGAGTCCGCACTACGACTCATCACCGCTGTCGTCGAGGAGATTCACGAAGACTGGCTGATCGGGAAACAGTACCTCAGCCTGGTCGATTTCAAACCACAGGAGAATCCGATCTCAGATCACTCTCAGTCAAATTACAGAAAAACAGTTGCTTAGCCGCCCAGAGGCCCGAGCCCACGTATTGGAGCAACTGAAAGAGTACAGCCATGGGGGCCCCTATGAACCCCTGACCAAACGGGGAACCGTCATCCTGCCGGGAATTCATGGCGGTGACAATTGGGGAGGAGCATCTTATGATCCTACAACAGGGTGGCTGTACGTGAACTCCAACGAGATTCCATGGCGCTTTGGCCCTCCTTACACCAACAGATTCGAAGACAACAGGGGTTACCCGGCCGTCAAACCGCCCTGGGGGAAACTCAACGCCATCGACCTGAACGAGGGTGAAATCGTCTGGCAGGTTCCGTTAGGAGAGCTCGAGGAATTGACCGAACAAGGAATTCCCTCGACGGGCACGGAGAATCTGGGCGGGACGATCGTGACCGCCGGGGGTCTTGTATTCGTGGGAGCGACCAAAGATGGGGACTTTCGTGCTTTTGACAAGACTACGGGAGAACTGCTGTGGAAGGCAGAGTTGCCGGACATTGCCTACGCGACCCCCGCCACCTACGAGGTGAATGGAAGACAATATGTGGTGATCGTGGCGGCTGGAGGTGGAGGGATGCAGGCCGATTATATTCTCGAAGACAGCGCAGGGTACCAAGCCCATCGCCGATTCCAGATGTCGGACACTTTTCTGGCCTTCGCGCTTCCTTAGGGGTCACGCGGCAGGGAGGATTTCTGTGCCGCCAGCACCTGTCCTCCCGAAAAACTCCATCCAACCGGTTAGGAAGCACAAGGCGCAGGCTGCAAATTTGAATGATCTTCCTCGGCGAGCAGTACGAACCACGCTAAATCCCCATTTCAGCTTGCTGTTTCGAATGCCCACCGTTGCGATCCCGGAACGAATATAAGCGTTGGCAGTAATAAGCTTCACCATGCCAACCGCCGTCAACTGGGATCAGCTCGAAGTCTGGCGCACCCGACTCCCTCCACGGTTGCACACCTTCCTGCACAATTTCTTCGGCACCTGCGAACCCTACGACCCGCCGGAGGCTTGGGTACGTTCCTGCTGGTTATCCCGGCACTTGGACGTACCGGTCTAAAGGTCGATGGAGGCTCAGACCTTAGAACTTAAGATTTGAACTGATTTAGAAGAGGTAAGGCAATGAAGCGAAGTGTACTGTTGGGCCTGTTATTAGTCGTCACTGTGGGGAGCCAGTGCCGGGAGCAGCCGTCCCAGATTGAGACCGGCTACGACTGGCAACCGCCCGTCAAGTCTGACTCACCACCAACCGACATGCCCATCGAGTATCGGTGGAGGTTGACGGAAAGGCGCCTTTACCCCCCTCCCACCGAGATCCAGGATCAGGCGTGTTCACGATCCCGCAGCGCCGACCTGGGTCAACATCAACTTCAGACTGCGAAAGCTCTATGGTGAACTGGCCTACCTGTACATGTCTTTCTGGAAGCCCGAGGAAGGGCTGGTAATCGACAACCAGAACATGTGGCAGATGTCGGCGTGGCTCGACTACTACTTGCTGACCGGAGACGAGCGAACGCGCGCCGCCATTCGTGATTGGGCAGACGTGCGCTACAAGGTGTGGTCGAGTGATGATCGGCACTTCAAAGCGGGCTACTGGAAGTCACAGGATGTCGATCATGGCAACGAAGACATCGGCTACACTGTGGGCCGATGGTGGCTGCTTGAACCTGGGGACAAGAAACTCACCTACCTGGTGGAAAGTACCGCCACTTTGGCGGGAAACTGGTCGAAGGAGGATGTGCCGGACTGGTACGATTGGGAAAAACACCGCTGGAAGGCATACCACCTGGGGTCCGAACACATCGGCGAGATCACCCATAACACGAAGCAGAATGACCATCGCCTGGTCCAGATCGCGTTGCTGGCCGCCGCCGCCACAGGCGATCAAAGGTGCCTGACGCTGGCTAAGGATTACCTTGACGGCTACATCCAGCGGCTCAACCAACTGGGCCCTGAGGAGCCCCATCAAAAGTACTATTTGCAGGGATTCAGCTACAATCAAGAGGATCCCCGCCTGGGCCGTTACTTCAATCGCATTCGCTACCACTTTATGGAATCGATGGCCAACCCCCTTTTAGACCTCTACCGTATGGTGGGTGAGAGGAAGTACCTGGTAGCTGCACGCAAAGTTCTGGAACCCTCGCTGCCCGACTCGCTCTACACTTGGATGAGCAACAAAGAATCAAGCGCGTTGGCCAACTACCGGTATTTGAGCGGTGACCACTTATGGATGAGGCTGTGATGGAATGGGTCGACAAAACCTGCGACTACCCGGACGACCTGTTTCAATATTTCTGGCGGCCTCTGGCTTACCAGGATGCCAAGTGGGATTGGTTTCACATGCACTGGGTCCGCACCCATCCCGCACCCAATACCTATGGTTTGGCCTATCAGATTACGGGCGATCAGCGCTACCTGAATTGGATGCTCGAGGGAGCGATCGAGAGGGCCCAGATGATTTATGCTCAGCAATCGCGACCGGAAACACGGTACGAAAGCCTGCACCCTGAAGGGCCATGGAACGATTGGGACTGGCGGGTCTACATTCTGGCATTTGAGGTCGCCGACATTTTGTTTCCTATGACCGGCCGACACTACGCTCCGGGCGGAGAATACTCGAACGCGGTTTGTCTGTATGACGTTCGTTTCTTTCGGCAGGATGGGTCGGTGGGGATTCCTGATACGGTCGCGGTAAACTATCGCGCCACCCGATCAGACCGCCGCCTGGTGGAACTGTACAACGCCGCCGATCACTCCCAGACAATCCTGGTTGAGCCGCAGGATTTCCTGTACACGAAGGTGGCTGGAGCACAGATCACAGGAGGGGCCATGGTGCGGGCAGAAAAAGATGTAAAGGTGACACTTCCTCCGCACACTATGGTAAAACTCGACATTGCCTTGGCCAGGTAACCACTTTCCAGCTGTGGTGTTTCGGCCAACCGAGGCGCCTCCCACTTTCACCAGTCCGATCTTCGAACAGAGCCGCGACCCTGAGCGAGCGGCGGGAAAGCGTTCGGGTGAAGAAAACTCACGATTTCTTCCTGATTTCCCCCCTCCCAGGCCGCCGCATAGGCTTCCATGCTTGCCAGAACCTCCTGCTGCGCGGCGGACCATTGTTGAGCCGCCACGGGTCTTGCCGTCTTCATGGCTGCCAGCACTTCTTTTCGGGTGGGCGCCGCCCATGTCACCAGCACAAGATGCACAGCAAAAAGGACCACGAAGACAGGCGTTGCCCACCGATTTCGGGAGTTTCTTGAAACTTTCAGAGCCGGAGCCATCATGATACTCCTTCTCGTTTTGAAGAAGTCAAGGGAGACCCACAACAATACCCAACCCCCTCCTGATAGCCGCCATCCTGACCGATCGATTCCTCGAAGTACTTGTTGATGCGGACTCTGGTTTCCTCACGAAATCGAGGAGATCACCGATCGCAATCACAGTGTTATACTTCAGTAAAGAAATGGGCACTGCGCGCAAAATGCCGATCTGGCTGGGGTGCGGCCGGAGCCAAAGGGGAGGAGGCCCTTAGTGCCCCGGAGAGAAAAGTGCAAGGGCTACTGTTGATTTCAATCAGTTCGAGACACTGCCATGGCATTGACAGACAAGGAAAGAGACTTCTGGCAGGAAAACGGCTATCTGGTGATGGAAGGAGTCCTGTCGGCTGCAGAAGTAGAAGGTTTGCGGAGAGCTGCCGACGCTCTGGCTGCTGGGGCGAAAGGGCTGACTGAGAGTACAGATCGTTTCAAGCTGGATGTCTTTATTAGCAGTACTAAGACGCTCCAACAGATAGCCCAACCTCACGACTTGGACGAAGAATGGATAACACTGGCCAAAGACCCACGGATTCTTGACGTTGTGGAAAATCTGCTTGGGCCCAATCTCCAACTGTATTATTCCATGATGATGATGAAGCCTCCGCGTCAGGGCTTTGAGGCACCGTGGCACCAAGACCTTGCCTTCTTTGCCCATGATCGAGCTGAGCTGCTCGCATGTCAGGTCTACATTGACAACTCGACACCGGAGAACGGATGCCTGCAGGTGGTACCCGGAAGTCACAAGCTGGGCCTACTCAATCACTTTAAGGACGAGCGCTTCGCCGAGGCCGTTCAGGGCGACACCTCAGCTCTCGATGAGAACCAGGTCGCACTTCCGGTGGAAGCTGGCTCGATGGTTCTCTGGCACAGCCTCACGCTGCACCGTTCTGCCGCCAACCGGTCAGATCAATCTCGCCGGGCCGTCGTCTTTGAGTACAAGAATCCGGAGACACGCCTGTTGGGAGGGGCATTTGATTGGCAACGTGAAGTTCGACCCGTCGGGGTGATGGTGCGGGGAGAGGACCCTCGGGGTGAGTTGCATCGAGCATGACCCAGGTCTGACTCGCACTGTTCACCCTAGCGCTTTGGCTCTCGGACCGCCAATCCAACGTGATCTGCATTCTGCCAAACCAAGTTGATCGCGAGGCTGCATTGCTCATCAGCGTTCGTCGCGAGGAGCTGAAGACGCCGTGCTGACAAGGCGCGCGACCGAGCGCAACGCCGGCAGGCGGATGTTTTCGCCGCTGCAGAAAAGACTTCATGCATAATCGGGCCTAAGGATGTTCTTCCCAAGATAAAGTCGAGCAATCGAGAAAAGTGGTGAATAACCGGAATGTGGTGGCCAGAAGGGAGTTTTTGCTCCTGTCCGGGTTGTCCGCGAGTGCAGTTGTGTTGTCGTTCTGCGGGCCGGCTACGAGGGCACCGGAGTCGACATCTTCTGAAAGAACTCTCAACTACCTTGGCTGGGAGGGCTACGATGCCATTGATCCAGATGCCTTCAAGCAGATGGCCCGGTGGATGGAGGAACAAGGTCTGACGCTTCGCTCAACCTATATTGGAAACAATGAGGAGATGTTTACCAAAATCAAGATCGCCGGACGGGGCGCCTACGACCTGGCCACACCTTATGTTGGTGTTCTGCCCGCATGGATCGATGCTGACATATTGGAACCCATCGACATCGGCCAGCTATCGAACTTCCCTGACCTGTTCGAGAACTTCAGGCAACTGGATGCCACGATCCGAGATGGCGTGTACTACGCTGTACCGTTCACCTGGTCACCCTCTTTTCAACTCTACTCTGCAGACAGATTTACCGAACCACCGAAATCGTGGATGGACCTTCTTGATAAGAAATATGAAGGCAGAGTTGCGACGGTCGACGGGCACGACGGATTCTTTACAACTATGGCCCTGATTCTGGGTTATGGTGACCCAAGTCCTCGCCACCTGACCCCCAGGCAATTCGCTGAGGTCAAGCAGCTGGGCAAGAGATTCATGGCTCAGATCAGGACTGTCGCCCCGTCCTATGGCGAGCTGAAAAACTTGTTAGTGTCAGGCGAGGTCGACATCACAATGGCTGAATGGGCCGCTGTGGCACGCTGGTCACAAGCTGAGGGTGCAAACGTTCAAATGAACATTCCCGAGGAGGGGTCACACACTTATGTTGAAGGCTACGTCATCCCCAGGAATCCGCCCAACAAGGTCGCCGCCATGGCCTTCATCGACCATGTCATAAGCCCGCAGGTGCAGGTCGAACTGGCCACATTCGCATCACAGGGTGTTGTGAACAAGAAAGCGACAGATCTCCTGGCAGACGATGCGAAGATCTGGCTCGGCTACTCGAGTCTGGAGGATCTGCTCGAAAAGGCACCTGTCTATCCACCGATTCCTCACGAGAGCGATGTTTACGTCACTTATGCGGACTGGCTTGCAGCGTGGGAGGAGCTGAAGCTCGGCGGATAAGTGCAAATGGAAGACTTAGTCGTAAGGATCGACGCCCTAACCAAAAGATTCGGAGAGGTCACAGCCGTTCAAGACTTTACCTTGGATGTCGAGAGAGGGGAATTCATTTCTCTCCTAGGTCCCAGTGGCTGTGGGAAGACCACCCTCCTCCGCATCATTGCAGGTCTGGAAACCTCAGATCAGGGCAGCATAGTCATCGATGGAGAAAACATGGCCGGGCTGATGCCCGAACAGCGACCTGTCAACATGGTCTTCCAGCGGTACGCGCTCTTTCCGCACATGAATGTTTTCAACAATATTGCGTTCGGCCAACTCCTAAAGAAGACACCTCAGCAGGAGATCGAAGCCAGAGTCTCAGAGATGCTGGCGTTAGTGAATCTGGATGGATACGAGAAACGAGGAGTGAGTGAGCTGAGCGGAGGTCAATCGCAGCGCGTGGCTTTAGCAAGATCTTTGATCAATCAGCCCAAAGTCCTTTTGCTGGATGAACCTCTCAGTGCACTGGACCTGCTCATTCGAAGACAGATGCAGTTCGAACTCAAACGCATCCAGAGGCGCCTCGAAACCACTTTTCTGCACGTGACCCACGATCAAGATGAAGCGATGGTTTTGTCAGACCGAATTGTCTTGATGAACAACGGGCAGATTGTTCAAGTTGGGAAGCCCGAGGATTTATACAAGTTGCCCGAGACCGTCTTTGCGGCTCGGTTCATCGGAGAGACGAATCTCCTGGAGGGCAACATCACGCGCGTGACCCCGCAGTGCATGGAAGTAGATGTCGATGGTTTGAAAATAAAGACACGCCTACATCCCAAGGTCGAGGTTGGAACGCGAGTGTCGATTTCGATTCGCCCGGAAAAGATCAAGTTGACGGCGGATCATCAGAGAAGAGCACTGCACAAAATGACCCAAGGAAATGATTTGCCCGCCACTGTACAGATGCGGACCTTCAAGGGTTCTTCTCAGAGCTACGAGGCGATCTTGGCCAATCAACAACTAATTAACCTGGTGATCTCTGATGAGGCTACACGCTGTCAACCGGAGGACAAGGTGCACATCTCGTGGGCGACAGAGGACTCGATTGTGCTCATTGGCTGAGCCTGGCTATAAGATGAACAAGAGTAAACCAAGAGCAAGGACTGAGGATGATACCAGGCTCTTTTTTCAACTTGCGCCAACCACTTTATACCTCGTTGTGTTTTTCACAATCCCTGGATGCGTGTTGCTGCTGTACAGTTTCTGTCAGAAGAAAGGTTTCTCTCTCGAACCCGCGTTTACTCTCGAGAACTATTGGAGTGTCCTGACCACTGCTCTGTATGTCCGGGTCATACTGAACTCTTTGGCGATCGGACTGTGCACCGCGCTTCTCGCCGTGTTGATCAGCTATCCCCTGGCTTATGGTCTCCGGTTCAAATTGAGAAAGTACCAACGTATTCTGCTGCTGCTGATTTTCGTGTCAGTCGTGGGCAGTTACCTGGTACGCATATACGCGTGGAAGAGTATTCTCGGGAACCAAGGGCTAATCAACGAGATACTCCTCTACGCCAATATCATCCAAGAGCCACTTGCGTTTCTGGTTTTCAATCGATTTGCCGTTATTATTACTTTGACCAACCTCTTTATACCCTTCGCTTTCCTGCCCATTTTTTCGGCATTCCAAAATGTGGATTCCGATGTTGTGCAGGCGGCGCAAGATCTCGGAGCCAGTTCATTGCAGGTCCTGTATCGCATTACCTTCCCATTAACGCTGCCTGGAGTTGTCGCAGGATTCATGTACACCTTCATTTTTGCCACCAGTGACTTCGTTGTGAGTTCTCTGGTCGGCGGTGTCTCCGGACTAATGGTGAGCAAAGTGATTGCCGACCAGTTTGGCGTTGCCTTCAACTGGCCTCTGGGATCCGCTCTTGCCTTTGTTTTTATTCTCCCCCTTGCTCTAGGATATTTGTGTTTCGTCCGGCTCTCCAGGTTTTTGGGAGTCAGAGGAACCGGAGGCTGAGAGTGGCGTTTTCATCAGCCCGAAAGTCGATCATCAGGACCAGGCTCACATGTGTGCTGGGCAGGTTGCGTGTTATTGAGACATTTTGCATTCTTACCATCCTTTTTATCTATCTCCCGGTAGCGGTGCTGGTTGTCCTTTCTTTCAACGACGCCTCAATAGGGATATTTCCGTTACAGGGATTCACTTTGAAATGGTATCTCGCGCTGGCCACGGATACACGTTTTCTGGAGACCACAAGAAACAGTTTATACGTTGCGGCGGCGGCGACTGCAGTCTCGTGTGTGCTGGGACTGATGGCCGCTTTCGGTATCACGCACCACAGGTTTCGATTGAAAAAGATCCTCGCACACTTCTATATTTTTCCACTGTTTCTTCCGGGACAGCTGCTGGGCATTGCCTTACTCTCGTTTTTCACCTTCCTGCAGATTCGGCTTTCTCTTTTCACTGTAATGATCAGTCACGTTGTTGTCGGCGTTCCCTTCTTCTATCTAATTCTCAGTTCCAGACTACACGGCTTTGATCGGTCCATCCAAGAGGCTGCCCGCGACTTGGGAGCCACCCGTTTTCAAGTCTTTTGGCGTGTCACACTGCCCGTGTTGCGCCCCTCGATCATGGGTAGTGCCATTCTTGTCTTTGCCCTCTCCCTGGATAACTTCATTGTGTCGTTCTTCACCATCGGTCCGAACAGCACACTGCCTATTTTGTTCTGGTCGATGCTTCGAAGAGGTGTTTCCCCTTCAGTCAATGCGATTTCGACACTACTGCTGCTGGTCACTTTTACGGCTGCTGTCGTGGTCGACCGTCTTGTAGATATCAAACTGAATTTGGAGTAAGTCGGGGGTGCAAAGGCACAATGCCTGAACTCGAAATTGATTTTGAATCGGGCAATATCGGATCCTGGTCGTTCGACGGTTCTAGATGTTTAGCATTTCACGCACCGACTGACGGAGCGCGCTGGGCGATGTGGTTCTACTTTCGACTAACCGACGTAGAACCCGGCAGGTTTGAGTTTGTGATCACGAATCTCCTGGAATGCCTGGAAGCCACTCACTGGGGTGATGTCAGGCCCCTGATGCGTCCAGCAGGTGGGGAATGGATTTCTGCGGGACAAGACGATATCGAAGTGGATCTCAAATCCGGAAGGTTCCGTTTCTGGTTCGAGTTACCGGGTGGGGCGGTCGAGATAGCCTACAGCTATCCCTATACACCATCCATGGTTCAGGATCTGTTGAGGGATTTGAGAAGACACGAAGCCGTGGAAATCTCCTATCCAGGCAAAAGTGCCAAAGGACGACCCATTCCGCACCTGGTAATACGGTCGACAAGTGCCGGCAGCGAGGAGGAAATACTGTGGGTGCAAGCCCGAGAGCACGCTGGTGAAACCGCCGGCGGGTACGCTTTGGATGGTTTTCTCCGCGCCGCTGTCAAGAGTTCCTTGCGTGAGCACTTCGAGATTCATGCTCTTCCCATGCTCGACGTCGACTCGGTGGCGGAAGGCCGTTATGGAAAAGAGGCTCCACCTGTCGATCACCACATGTGCTGGTGTCCTGACAGTCCGCGTCCGGAAACCAGACTGGCAATGGAGCTAATGAGAAACAGTGTTGCAGGAGGCCGTAGATTTCGTCTCTTCATCAGCTTCCACTCACCGTCGCCTGAAAAAGACAGCTACCTTGTGCCATTCAATCCGACCCTGCTCACCGACACTGAGCGCATCCGTGCGGAGAGACTTTGCCATACACTGAGCACAAATAGTCCACCCGATTTTCCTATTACGGCCAACGAAATGTCTTATCAACGTGTTTCCGCCTGGTACAACGATGACATAGAGTGCCGGCCCGAGGCTTTCGTGTTACGTCAGTTCGGAGCGGAGTCCTGCTTACTGGAAACGGCCTACCATGGCAGCCCAACCGGCACCGAGTCCAACCCTGAGGTTTTGCGCAACCTGGGCGCATCGCTGGTAAGAGGACTTGAAAGGTATTGTTTCGGCGATCTCAGGGAAGGGACTCCAATATATGGGAGCATGCCTCCAGTCTTCCATCAGAATCACAACTGGGCTCTCTGGGGCACTCCTCGGCACGTACGGCTGAAGCTGGATGAGCAACGAGCCTGGGCTGTGGGAGATGATCCGAGTGCTCACGTCTACTTCGGTGCTCCTCGTTTGTACGAGCTGGACGAAATTGGCAGCATCCGCGTTCGGCGGAGAAACGGCGGAGATGCCCGAGTTATTTGGTGTTGTTATGATCAGCAGGGAATGCGTTTGTTGACGGTGCCACAGGCTCGGACATTATCGCCAAATCAGGAATTCCAGGCACTGACGATTCCAGCGGATTTACCCTCGTCCGCAGCACTGGTCCGACCGAGTTTTCAGCTGACAGGTGCCTTTCGACCATTTGAAGTGCAGGTGCCCTGAACGCAGTTTGAGAGAACTCCGAGATGGAACAAGGTGAAGTCCTACACGCTCGAAAGGTGGAGCGGAAAAAATACGACATTGTGGTAATCGGGGGGGGAGTCGCGGGAGTCTGCGCCTCGGTTGCAGCGGCGCGTTTGGGCAGTAAAGTCGCACTGGTCCAAGACCGACCGGTTTTAGGCGGCAACGCGTCGAGCGAGATCCGAGTCTGGGCAATTGGAGCGGCCACACGAGGTTATCTTCGCAATGCCCGGGAAACGGGTATCATCGAGGAATTGACACTGGAAGCCCTCTATCGCAGCGAGGGTCTACCACCCATCTACGCCGAGCCCTTCCCACTGTGGGATCTGACTTTGAAGGAGTGGTGTGACCGAGAACCCAACTTGGACTGTTATATGAATTCCCGCGCCTGTGAAGTGACTACTCACAGAAATCGCATTGTTTCAGTTGCGGCTCTCCAGACCTCCACAGAGAAGGCTTTCCGCTTTGACGCGTCCCTCTTTGTCGATTCTTCCGGCGATGGTGAGGTGGGTCACCAGGCCGGAGCTGCCTGGCGCTTCGGTCGAGAGGCCTTCCGTGAATTCGGTGAGAGCCTTGCGCCTGAGGAGCCTCAAGCGGAGGTGTTGCCCTGCACCTTGCTGTTCAGCGCCAGAGATGCAGGCCGAACGGTACCCTTCCACCGGCCGAATTGGGCCTACCATTTTCCGACCGATGAGGATTTGCCGTTTCGAGATCATAGCTATGTCAAATCCGGCTACTGGTGGATCTCAGCCGGAGGTAATCGAGACATCGTCAATGACACCGAGGAAATTTGCGATGAGCTGCACAAGATCCTTCTGGGTGTCTGGGATCACATCAAGAATGAGGGTAAGCACGGTGCCGACAATTTGGTTCTGGATTGGGTGGGCCACATTGTGGGTAAACGAGAGTCTCGACGATTTGAAGGCGACTATATGATGGTCCAGGATGACGTCCTGCGCGGCCAACACTTCAGCGACGCTATCGCCTATGGGGGCTGGCCCTTGGATGTTCACCCAGCGCAGGGAATTTTCTCTCACGACGTGCCCACCGACCAACTCGAGCCGGAGAGACCCTACAGCATCCCTTACCGTGCTATGTACTCGCGCAATATTGAAAACTTGTTCTTGAACGGTCGACTCGTGAGCGCCAGCCACTTGGCCATGGGAAGTGTTCGCGTTCAAAAGACCTTGGGAGTCATTGGCCAGGCCCGTCGGCACGGCAGCACACATTTGTTCACAACGGGGAATCACACCCTGTCAACTTGGTGAAGAGAGTATCCGTGAACTGCAGCAATCGCTGCTCAAACAGGATTGCTACATCCCACGGGTTAAAAACAGTGATCCCGACGATATGGCACGTTCGGCGACGGCTACAGCTTCCAGTCACATGCCTCTTCCGATCGTACAACCCACAGGGAGACACCCTCTCGATACGCTGCGAGCACAGATGTTCGTCACCTCCGAACCACAGATTGAACATGTACACGTGATGCTTTTCTCCCAGAGGAAGGAGGCCATAATCATCACGGCACATCTACGCCCTGCACTGGACCTATGGGATTTCTCATCCCAAAAAACACTGGCAACAGCAACGGCTCTTTTGAAACCACAACAGGATGGATGGGTGTCTTTCGACTTTTCTTGTGAGGTCGACCCTTCTTTTCCGTGTTGGATTGAGATCGAGTCCGTTGATGGGGTAGCCTGGCATCACAGCCCTCAAGAACCGATCGGATGTCAAGCTGCAGCCTGGTCCGACCAACAGCTTGTCCGCCTCAAGCTGGATGCACCCGCCCCCAAGGACGTGGTGGAATCGGAAAGCAGCAATGGCCACTGGCGATACCTGCGTGGGACATACGGGTTCCGCATCGACCCCCAACCCTATCCTTTCCAACCTCAAAACGTCCTCAGCGGCGTTTCTCGACCGGATCGTGGCGCCAATATCTGGATCGCCGATCCTGCCCAGGGATGGCCACATTGGCTGGAACTTGATTTCCACGAAATGATCACTTTCGGCACCATACAGATTACCTTCGACAGTAATCTTGACCGCCAGATGGACGAAGGGGCCAAAACCTGGACCGGACCCGTCCCGGAAATAGTGAAGTGTTACAGTGTGGCGGCCTGGGAAGAAGAAGAATGGCTCACTTTTCTCCGAGAGCAGAATAATCACCAGCGATGGAGGCATCACACCTTTGAACCAGTAACGACCCGGCGGATACGAATGGAACTGGAAGGGACCCACGCTGGTGGCAACATTGAGACACGGCCCGACAGACCTCTGGTGGGCCCGCAAAGCGCTCATCCGAATTCTGTTCAAGTCGTGGATACGGCACGCATTTTCGAGGTGCGAGTCTACGCGGCCAAGCACTGACATTTAGACCTGCACTGTGCGTGTCAGGGATCTCGTTCCGTGAAACTTCGTCCGACGGGCGACACATCGTCCAGATCGTTCTCCTCTACCGGCGGCAGGCTCACCCGATCCAGCGGGTAAAGGTCAAAGTAGTTCTGGGGGGCGTACCAGGGGACGTGGGGATTTCCGCCAGTTCTGACCGTTCGTGTAGACCCCGGACGTCGATGGCCGGATGCCGGTGAGAGCGCTGACACGTGTTCTGCAAGAGAACTCCTCAACGGCAGCTACAGAAACATTCGCTTCTTGTTCAAATCTTTGATATTAAGGATATTGATCTTGAATATCTACAGTATTCTGCTGAGGTAACACCAGAAGAGGAACAATATCAATGACTTACTATCCTTCCTTTTCACTATTATCCAAAACCCTGTTACTGAATCACTACACAGGAGGTCAGGTGAGATATCAAAACTTGATGAAGCTTGTTGTCCTCGGGGGTCTTCTTGCCTCGTCTTCGTTTGGTCAGACGAATCTTGCAGATCTCAAGGCGGCCATGCCCAAGGATTTGAAACATCCCTACCTTCACTTCAGCAGCAAGAACCTGCCGGTGATTAAAGAGCGGGTCAGGAACAACCCCAGGGCCCGGGCCGTATTCCAGAGGTTGTTGATGGAAGGTAATCGGCTCTTGGACATGCCTGTGTCGCGGCAAGTTCCCCCCAGAAGTCGAGGAATCAGTCCCTATTATCAGGACGGGAGGGACGTCTACGACAGTTATCACGTTACCCTGGGCAAGAACGCCTTTGATTTAGCCTTTGTCTACCAGTTGACCGGGGATGAAAAATACGCCCGCAAGTCCTATGAGTTCGCCGAAGCTTTGTGTGTTCTGGACAGCTGGGTAGACAACTGGGACAAGTTTGAATGGCTATACTGGATGGGTAAGCCCTACGGGGCCAAGTGGAATGAGGAGCAGGAGAACGAGATCGTCTATTCCTACGACCTTGGTGCAGCCAGAAACTCTCGTCACCTGGCGGCCGCCTACGACTGGATCTACGAGACACTCAATGACTATCAGCGCAAGCGAATTCGTAATGCCCTTCTGGAAAATGCGGTGCTGCGACTGCGGGGCAACTACGACTACCAGTGGTGGGCCCACGCCTGGCGCACCAACTGGTTGCCGGTGTGTTTCAGTGGGGTGGGTTTGGCGGCGCTGGCGATGTATTCGGAGGATCCCCAGCTTTTGGATGTGGTGGAGGAAACCAGAGTCCGCATCAACAAGTACTTCGAGGAATCGATCGGTCAGGATGGCGGCAATCAGGAGGGGGTTGGGTATTGGCAAGGTGGCGTGGAGAATGCCGTGCTCTACGCTGCAGCTCTCAAGCAGGTGACCGGTGGCAAAGCCGATATGTTCCAGCATCCTCGGCTCAAGACGACGATGCAGTTTCCCATGTACACTTTTGTCCCTCCGCGCGGGTCGGTTCCCTTTGAGGACAGCCAGGAAAGACTATACGGGGGTTACGCCCTCTACAACAAGCTGGCTCAGGAATTGAACAGTTCCGAGGCGAAGTGGCTGGCGCAGTTCTTCCAGGCCTTCGATGCCACTTCGAGACCGGGTGATTCCGATGTTTATTCCATTATCTGGCAGGAGGCTGAAATCGAACCCTCCCTTCCCGGCTCCTCCGAACCCATGTCCATGCATTTCCGGACCATCGACTGGGTGGTGATGAGATCCTCCTGGGAGGACCAAGATCACCCTCTTCTTGCAGCCAAGGGGGGGGGGCACGACGACCCCCACCACGGGCACCTGGACGCCGGGCAGTTCGCTATCGCTTACCGCGGGGAGTGGTACGTAAAGGAGTTGGGGTACTTGGAACCGACCGGGTTAGGGTACTGGGACTACCGAAGACGATTCAGGGAGTACCCTCATTCCAATTCGCTTGGACACAACGTAGTCTATGTCAATGGAGAGCAACAGCAGTACGGACCTCAATATTCCGGGAAAGTGACCGATTTTACAACTTCCGAGGCCCAGGACTACGCACTCATCGATGTCACAAAGGCTTACCCTGGCAAAGAGTTAAAAGGATGGAGAAGGCACATCATTTTCAAAAAGCCACACTTTTTCGTCCTGCTGGATGAGGTGGAATCGGCAGCAGGTGCCGAGATTGCTGTCAGAGTCCATCCCGGTGTCGCTTACCACTCGAAGCGAGGCTACGTACTTTTCGAAGACGAGCAAGGCAAGATGGCCAACCTTCCGCTTCTTCCCAAGACTTTCAATCTCAGGGAGGACAGCCACCCCATATTGCCCGAAAATCGGAGGGCCGTTTTTCATCGAGTTCCCTACTATGATTTGGTGACCAGGGCGGCCGGCGAAAAGACCTATATCGCCAACCTGTTCGTGCCTGTGGAAGACGAAAGAGAAGCTCAGGAAATTCTGGGCTCAAGTGATACGGCAAGGGAAGAACACACCCTGCATTTGACGGTGACTTACCGGGGCAGTCAACACTCGTGGGAGTTTGACCTCTCCGGCCAGTTTGCGAGGCTGAAATAGAGGCTTTCCATCCAGGGAACACGTCCCGACCTCAATCAGCTCGTAAGGAGGAGAAAAAATGCCAACATGCCAGTTTAGGGAGGTCTGCAGAGACACCAACGTCACTTGGTCAACACGCCCTGTAAATCTATGTCTGGCCTTGTGTCTTGTCCTGAGTGTTGTCGCGACGGCCTTCGGACAACATACAAGCGGGTCGGAGCAGGTCGGGCTTCTTTTTTATCTTTCCGGAGAGAATGGAACGATTGCAGACGTTGCCGGGGGTGATCCCAGGCCCAGCGTGGTCCAGGATGTGAACATTATCCCGGACGGAGCGATAGGAAGCGGTTTTGAATGTCCACACTTCACCCAGATATTGGCCTACTGGGCGGGTGGAAATATCTATGCCCAACGCGGTACTCTGGCCTTTTACTGGCGAGCCCGTGATCCCATTGGATCGACTCCCTTTCCTATTTTTCAGGTTTCCTATACCGATCATTCCGCGCTGGACATGGCCTGGCTGCGTATCGATTTCAATGGGCAGGGCTTTGACGCCTTTGTCACAGACGCCAGCCTGGCCCGGGCCCGGGTCTCCTACACGACGTCGCCTTTGCCCGAACCGGACCAGTGGGTGCATTTGGCCCTGACCTGGGACGAGACCCGAGGGGTGCGCTTTTACCTGGATGGCCGACTGGTGGGCCAACAGGATGGGGAGGCGGTCTTTTACGCCGGACTGGATCAGTTCGGAGCTCACGGGGACGTCATCGGTCCTCAGGACGTGGCGACGATGGAGCAATTTCTCCGGGGCGGGGACATCGACGAGATTCGTATCTACGACCAGATGCTCTCGAGTGCAAACATCGCCCGGCTGGCCCGCGCAGAGACGCCCGTGGGAATCGAGCCACTGGTGCGCGATCTGTCGGACCCGGTCTACCGGCAAGAGTGGTGGCTGCGCTACGGTTTCAACCGTCCGGGTGACCCACCCCCCTACCTGGCAGCCTCTTCGCTACGGGTACGCAAGGTGGAGATTCACGATGTGTACGACCTCAAGCAGTGGTTCTGGAAAGGCAACGACGGGATCCGGGAGACGACCTGGCCGGGCGTTTACAACCGCTCGCGGCTGCCGGGTCGCAATGACTACTTCCCGCGGCCGGACTGGAACTGCTACTCCTTGTCGGGAATGTCGGTGACCTTTACGCTGCCCGAGGAGCCCTGGAATCACCTGGAGATTGCGGGCAGTGCCTTCGGCTCACTGAGCTATGTGGGCTATGACCGGGAGCGGCAGCAGCCGCTGGAGCGGGAACTGTTCCAGCGACCGCAAGGGCAGGAGCGAACCTTTCACCGGCTGAAGGAACCCCTGGTGGGCGGCAAAGTGCGTTTTGCTAATGAGGAGCAGGAGACCCCCATTGGAGAGTTCTCAGCCTACAATGTCAGCTCAGGAAGAGCACCTGAGGGGATTGGTCGCCTGACCTACACTGTCAGTAACACGAAACCGGATAATCCGACGCTGGATCCTTTGGTCGATTACATCCAGGGGCGGTTTGTATCTGATGAGCGCTCGATTGTGGTGGCCCTGCCGGAGGGAGCACCCCGGAAACCTGAAATCTCTAGAATCGACAACCCACTCCCTTTGGTTCATATTCTGATTCCGTTCGAGTTCCGAGTGGAAAGACCGGGCGAATACGATCGCTGGTACTCCTATACCTGGGAAAACTTCGGAGGAGGCTTGGATGGCATCGTCATTGAGCTTCCCGCTCTGAATGTACAGCCGACCCACGGGGAGTACTTTCCCCTGAACATTCAAATCAAGGATCCACTGTGGATGGAGCGAAATCTGCTGGACTTTACCTTCTCCGTGAAACCAGGAGAATCCAAGAGACTGTGGCTAGACACGCGGGACCGGATCCTTCCCGATGGCTACAGTTTTTATCTCACCATCGCCGGTGCGGGTCAGGACTTCGGTGCCGATGCTCTGGAGGGGACCCGGATACACCTTGTCTTTAAGGAGCGCCGGCGAGCTCGAGCCGAACACGAGAAAGACCGGTTCACTCAAGTGATCGACAACGTGGGCAATTTTCTGGAATGGGGGAGTAACAAAAAGCGACTGAAGCTTTACGACCGCTACAGCCGAGACATTACCGATCTCCTGCGGGTCAAGCCAGATCATCTACGTGCACGCTACTACTGGAGCTATCTCAACTCGGAACAACCCTGGCCGGCCTTTGAGCAGCGACAGGCCCCGGCTGATATCCCCCTGTGGGCCATCCGGCAGATTGAACTGCTGAAGCTGTACCGGCAGTTCATCAACTGGTGGATTGACGAGAGACAGATTGAAAACGGCGAGTTTGGCGGAGGGTTGTCCGATGACGGGGATCTGACGAATCTATGGCCCGGGGCGGCCTTGCTGGGTATTGATCCAGAGAAGATCACTTATTCGGTCAGCATCGAAATGGACGCCTTCTATGACAACGGCATGTTCACCAACGGCCTGAACACGATTTTGACGGATGCTCTTCACACCTACGAAGAAGGGATTCAGGTCCTACCCCAGACGATGCTGTTGGAGTACGGAGACCCGAAGGTGGTGGAGCGGATCATGGAAACGGCCAAAGCACTGGCGTGGATCACTGGGATCGACCAGTCCGGACATCGCCATATCCGCTCCATGTATTTCAATGGGACACAAATATCCGAGGATCCGGTGTGGGCAAGGGCTTACACGGACCAGTCCCACTTGATTCTGCATCCCGGGCTGGTCCTGGTGGAGTACAACGGGCACCCTGTGGTGAAGAAGCTGCTGCTGGAGCTGGTGGATGGGCTGCTGGCACATCGCCAGCAGGACGACGAAGGGAACTACTATCTGCCGGCGGAGATTTCTTTCCCGAGCGGTGAGGGGCGGGGGCGGGCTCTGGGTTCAGCGGCTCATCTTTTCTGGGCCGCCTGGCGGTGGACGGGTGATCAGAAATACCTGCTGCCGATCACGGACCAGATCAAGGAGGAAGACTTCGCTGTTCTGCGTTCTTTGAATGCCAATCTGATCGACCTGTTGGACAGACGTGAGACCTGGGGACAAACGATCTCCAAGTTGGCCGACGGCGGCGCCAAGAATTACTTGTGGGAACATTACATTCGGGAGAGCCGTGCCTTCAAGTTTTACAAACATGTTGCCTGGCAAGCGACCGGCAATAAAAGTTTTCTGGAAGAATACTACGCCGATCAGATTCAGGATGTCTCCCAACGAATGGCCATGTTCACCGAGGATCACTGGTGGGTGGATCGAGTGGGCTTTCCCAGTGGGGAACTGCAACGATCACGCCTCGGAGGGGTGGCGCTGCTGCGGGGTAGAATCTATCCGGGACATGTCATCAGCTGGAAGTTCAAGGAACCCGCCAGGGCGGAAAGTGTGGCCATCCTCGTCCCTCAATCTACACCGACAGCTGCCAAGATTATTGCCTTTAACCTGGAACACGAACCGATCACCGCGACCCTGACCGCCTGGGATCTCGAGCCCGGGACCTGGGAAGTTACGGTCGGTGTTGACAGCAACGGCGATGACACTCCGGACAGTCTGAGTCGCAAGGAAACCATCCGACTGCAGCGGACAGAACAGCTGGAACTGGTTCTCGAGCCTAAAGTGCACACCATCGTTCAATTGGAACTGAAATCCAGGGCCAGTGCGCTGTGGGGCCGGCCGGACCTGGGCATTGGCCGGGGGGATGTGACGTTGGAGGGCAACCAGGTTACGGTCACAGTCCACAGCCTGGGCTCGGTTGATGCGCCACCGACATCAGTGGCCCTGAGGGATTCCTCCGGGCAGATCGTCGCGACCGCCCCCGTTCCTGCCCTGAAAGCGCCCCTGGATCTTCTGCCGAAGACGGCGACAGTGATGCTTGCAGCGCCAGAAGGTACGAATCTGAATGACTATGAAGTCTGTGTCGATCCTGAAAATGAAATCGAGGAGATTACCACTCGCAATAATGTTGTGGGTCTCCCTTGACTTCTTCAAAACGAGAAGGAGTATCAATTATCTCAACTCCTTGAAACCTTAGTGCCTCATTCCATAATTACGATGATGTTTGCTGAGGGGGCTTGCCGAGCAAGGTGGCGAAGAGAGGACTTGGAATTGACCGAAATCTCTGACACGACGTGAGAGAGGAATCAACACAACAACAACGTGTCTCAGCTCACTGCTAACGTCTTGAAAAAATTTGCCTCAGATGACCCGCTCTCCGGGTCGACTGCCCAGTAGGTAGGCAGCAGCAATCTCTCAGGTGAAGGAGGCAACAGCACTTTGGCGAACACCCTAGCTCAAGAGGTTCTTCAAGTGCAAGGTCTCCACGCCGGCTTCCGGGTACCCGGTCCACAACCTGAACTTCTTCTCCACGGGTGAAAACTCCGTTGCAAAATCGGTGTACATGCCCTGCTCGCCGCGCTGGCAAATAGCCCCTTTGGGACTGCGGTCGGTCATGATCTCATCCATCTTCTTTCCAGCCCGAGTCAGCCGCAGCGCATTCTCATAACGACGCCGGCTATTGGTCTGCTCGCCGCGTTCGCTCTCTCCAGCGTGTTTACTGAGGAAACGTAGTGGCATTGCCCCTTCTTGGCGGACTCCACCACCGGTATGAACGCCGGGCGGCGTGATCGATCGCTCATCCACCGAAACCTCCGATCAGGAAGCGAAGGCTGGCAACACTGTGCCTGTTGCACCCAGTTTAGCTCCAGCCGTTTGTTTTTCTTCCGCTGAACAGACCCGAAGAGCAACTGGCCGAAACGCTCTCGAATCGATTCGGCCTCGATTCTGGGTGGCGTGACCTGGGCTATGAAGTTTTTGGTAGGCACAACCGCAACCCCGTATGGTCAAAAACTTGAAACCCCGTCGACTCGCTGGCTAGAATGTCGCCGGAGTTCCAGCGTCCCCCAAATGGACTTGGCAGCAGATTCGTCCCTGCTTGAGTCGCCGGAACTGCTCGTCGCGCTTGAAAGGGCAACCATGCGAAATCTCGCGGAAGCCGGCAAACCGTCCGAGGCACGCGTACCGGCTGGAGGACTCTCGCCGTGGGGAGTCGACGACCTTCCGGAACCCGCGCCGTTCTCGACGCGGAATCTCTTCCGCATGATTGGCCCGGGAGCGATCCTGCTCGCTGCCTCGATCGGTGGAGGCGAGTGGCTGGCGGGCCCGGCGATTGCTGTGAAGTATGGACCGACGATTCTCTGGTTCGCCACGATCTCGATCGCGATTCAGCTCCTGTTCAATCTCGAGGCTATCCGCTACACGCTCTACACCGGTGAGCCGATCCTCGTCGGTGTCATGCGTCTGCGCCCAAGTTCCAAGCTCTGGAGCGGCGTCTATATCTTCTTGTCGGTCGCGCAGCTGGGCGCTCCAGCCCTGGCCGTCGGCTGCGCGACGGTACTGTTCGCGGCGTTTGCCGGACGGCTGGCCGATTCCGGCGACAACTCAACTGTTCTCTTCCTTTCCTATGGGCTGATCATCCTCACCGTCGGCGTACTCGCTTCGGGAAAAACGATTGAACGCGTGCTCGAGTGGTTCTCGTGGGTGATCATAACGTTCATTCTGTCATTTCTCCTCATTGTGAACCTGTTCTTCGTGCCTTTCGCGCACTGGCTGCAAACCTTGCAGGGGTTCTTCGTCGTCCGCCCCGTTCCGGAAGAGATCGATCTTCTCCTCTTGGGGACGTTCGTGGCAACCGCCGGGTCCGGAGGTCTGGGCAATCTCGTCATCTCCAACTGGTTTCGTGACAAAGGCTTCGGGATGGGCGCGAAGGTCGGTGCGATCACCAGCGCGTTCAGCACCAGCGAGGTTCAACTCTCGCCCGTCGGCAAAGTCTTCCCCATCACCGAAGAAAATCTGCGACGCTGGCGGGACTGGTGGAAGTACGTCCACGCCGACCAGGTCTGGCTCTGGGCAGGCGGATGTTTCGTCGGTATGTTCCTGAACGTTAACCTGGCCACTTCCGTGGTGGAGCAGGGCCAAAGCATGGAAGGCATCGCCGCCGGCGCGTTTCAGGCCAAACACATGGCAGAGAACCTCTGGCCGGGATTCTGGTTCCTGGCGCTTATCAACGGCTTCTGGCTGCTCTTCTCGACACACCTTGGGAACACAGACATTTTGGTGAGAACTGTCACGGATATCCTCTGGGTCGCAAGCCCGCGGGTCCGCAAGCGAGGACAGATGCGAATCAGCCGCATCTACTACACGCTTCTTCTGATCTTCACGATCTGGGCCTTCTTTGCCGTGCATTGGGGTCACGCTCTTGCGCTGTTTAAGGTCCTCGGGTTCGTCGCGGCGCCCATCATGACGCTGGCTGCGTTACAAATCCTGCGGATCAATACGACGCTACTCCCCCCCGAGATTCGCCCCGCGATGTGGCGCCGCATCGCGCTGGTGATTTGCACGCTCTTCTACGGCACTTTTTTCCTTATACAGCTCCCGACGGTCATCGACAACCTGAGAGGGTTCGCTACCGGGTCCTGACTGGCGACCGATTGCGGGGCTGGATGAACTACCTCTCCTATGGGACGGTGTGGAAATCGCACCGCCACTTGGAGCAGTTCCTACAGCAACGCGTGCGTGGCTGGCTGGTTCACAAGCACAAGGTGGGCTCGCGCGGAGAATGCCGTTACCCCGCGCACTATCTGTACGGGACCCTCGGTCTCGTCAGTCCCACTCAGGCGCTGGCGAAGCTGCGCAAGCCTTGAGGCTGAACCTGATCCGAGAGCCGGATGCGGGAAAACCGCACGTCCGGTTCGACGAGGGGGTGCTGGAAACGGGATTACGGTCCGCCCTATTCGGGCACGAGGGAGAAAACTCCCGGATACAGACAAGGGATGGCCCTTACGAGTTACCGCGCCAGCACTCTACTCTACCGATCTTTGTGGTGAACTCGACCGGGATCAAGTTATTGATAATTTGAATGTTATCGTGTTCCTTTACCGAATCTGTCAGGAAACGCCAGAGGAGCACGATGCTTTTTTGGAGGATGGGTAAATTTAGTCGCCCCGGAATTGGGTTCCCCACAGAACAGGTCTTGTCGTTGCGTCACAACGATTCCCGGGCATCGTATTCGGCGATCAAAGCGCCCACCACGACGGTGGCGCCCTCTTCCGCAATGATCCGTGTTAGGGTGCCCGCGGCTAATGCCGGCAACTCGGCGATCGCTTTGTCCGTTTCGACTTCAGCCAGAATGTCGCCACGGGCGAAACTGTCCCCGCCGGCAACGCACCATTTTGTAATCGTGCCTTCCTCCATGGTTTCTCCCAGGCGGGGAAGGAAGATGGAGCTTGAACTCATTTTTTGACGATCCTCCGAACCGCGGTTTCAATGTCTTCGACCGATGGGATTGCCGCATGCTCGAGTGCGGGAGCTACCGGAATCGGAATATCATGTGCCGCCACCCGCACGACTGGTTCTGCCAAGGTGTGAAAGCACGCCTCGCCGATTCGTGCAGCCAGTTCACCACTGACGCCGGCGGTGAAACTGTCCTCGGTCACAACGACCGCGCGCTTTGTCTTGTTGACTGACTGGATGACCGTATCCATATCCAGGGGATTCAATGTCCGCAAATCGATCACATCCACGCCGATGTCGTCATTTTCAAGTTTGAGGGCGGCCTCGACGGCATACGTCAGCATGCGGGAATAGGTGACCAGTGTAGCATCGCGTCCGCGCCGGCGAACGGCGGCCCGGCCCCACGGCAGGGCTTCGTCGGGATCAATTGGGGCTTTGCTAGTGTACAGGCTCTTGTGTTCGATGAACACAACAGGGTCCGGGGAGCGAATGGCTTCACGCAACAGGCAGTGTGCGTCGGTGACCGTTGCCGGCATCGCCAGCCGCAGCCCGGGCGTATGCATGATCCAGGCTTCCAGGCTTTGCGAGTGCTGGGCGCCGGCGGAGCGGCCCGTGCCACCCTGGGTCCTCAACACCATCGGCACACTCAGCTGACCGCCGAACATATACCGGATCTTGGCCGCCTGATTGGCGATCTGGTCCATCGCTAGCGCGACAAAATCGACGTACATCAGCTCCACCACCGGTCGCAGCCCAGTCATGGCCGCGCCAATCGCGGCGCCGACAATGGCCGCTTCTGAAATCGGCGTGTCAAAAACCCGCTGCTCGCCGAACCTCTCCAGCAATCCTCGCGTGACGCCGTAAGCGCCGCCGTAGCGGCCCACTTCTTCGCCGATCAGGACCACCGTCGAATCTCTCGCCATCTCCTCTTCCAACGCAGATCGCAACGCGTCCCGATAGGTGACCTCCTTCGATTTCGGCGAAGATTCCATCATGGCCGGCCCCCCGGTCCGCGTCGATGGTTCACCCACTGCATAGACATCTTCAAACATACTCTTTCGCTCGGGCTCGGGTGCTCCCAAGGCGTAAGTCAACGCCGCGTCCATTTCCGCTTCGACCTCGTTTTCGATTTCCCGCAGCGCTTCTTGAGCGCACAGTCCCTGATCCAAAAGGAATTGTTTCTGATGCGCCACCGGGTCGCGCTGACGGCCCAACCGCTCTTCTTCCTCAGAGCGATAGGGGCTCTTGTCCAGTCTGGCGTGACCGTGAAACCGGTAACAGTCGACCGCCAGGTAGCATGGCTGGCCGTTTCGACAGGCGCGGATCAATTCCACGGCGACTTCATGGACCCCCGCGATGTCCGTACCGTTAATTTCTCGACCATCGAGTCCGAATGTCTTGGCCCGCTGGCCAAATTCGAGGGAGGCAGACGCGTGGTCGATTCGTGTCGCCATGCCGTATTGATTGTTGACGCAGACAAACATGACGGGCAGTTTCCAAAGCGCAGCCAGGTTCATGCTTTCGTAGAGAATGCCCTGCTGCATGGCCCCGTCGCCGAAAAAGGCCACGGAGACATGGTTCTTGCCCAGGCACTCGTAGGAGAGACCGGCCCCCACCACAGTTGGAATGCCTCCTCCTACGATGGCGTTGGCGCCCAAGTGGCCGAGCGTCGCGTCAGCGATATGCATCGAGCCGCCTTTGCCCTTGCAGTAGCCCGTGCGGCGTCCAGCGATTTCCGCCATCATTCGTTTCGGATCCGCTCCCCGCGCCAGGAAGATGCCGTGGCCGCGATGATGCGTCGTGAAGGTATCGCCCGCTTTCATCGCGAATCCAACGCCGCACGCCGCGGCTTCTTCACCAATGGAAAGGTGCAACATCGAACCAGCCGACTGACCGCGAACAAAAAGCTCACCGACACGCTGCTCGAAAACGCGGATGCGGAGCAATTCTTTGAAGTAATGCAGGTGCGTTTCTGAATCGGACATTGCGGTTGGCTTAGTGGCTAAAGCTTAGATGCAAGATAAAACAGCACCCCCATTTGACCGGATTCTCTTCTTGCTACTGGCATTGATGGAAAACCGCTGAGAGTGAATCGTGGACAGCTGCCGATCCCGTTCGAAATGGACGTCTAGTCGCTCAGTGCCCAGACTCCATTCAGCGATCACGAAATAGCTGACGTAGCTGGGATCGAGCTCCAGGGATTCATTGAGCACCGAGATAGTGGATCGGCCGCGGTCATCTTCTCGGACCTGCCTCAGGAAATAAACTCGCGGCCGAAATGATTCACACGACTGCCGGCACTTCGGTTTCTGGTAGCCAGTGTAATGGAGAGTGGACTGGTTGAACCATTGCAGCTGCTGATCGACTGACTTGAGGCTGTCAAAATGACGGGCCCGCCAAAACTTTCGGGCAAACACCGAGTTGTTGCCCTCGATGGAAGCCTGAGAGAAGGGCTTTCTGGGGACCGAGTAGATGGGAACGACCTGGTGTTGGAGAAGAAAATGCATAACCCGGCTGATGTTTCGTCGCCCCGAAGTGCTCCCAATCGTGGCAGCACAGTTATCGATTTTCATAAAGGATGGCTTTTCGAAGCGTTCAAAAAAACGGCTCGTCTCGTCGATAAACGCCTTTGCCGTCTGCCCTTTCACCCGCTGGTAGTAGCGAAGCCTGGGGGCCTGCTTGAAGCTAAAGCCTATGAAATGCAGAGGTTCACTGCGGCCGGCCAGATACTTCTGGCCCACAAAGTCAGCCTCCACTACCCGGCCACCCAGGCTCTGGTAAATCGTGTGTTCCGGGTAGCACAGATAGGCGGCTGCTCCACGATGGTCTCTTTTCTTGGGCGACTTCGTGAGCCCCAGATCCGACATCATCTGCCCTATCGTCCTCAGCGGTGGAGACGGCTCTTGAGGCCACCGCCGCCGCCACTCAAGCTCAATGGCCGAAGCTCCTGTGTAAAACTCAGTCGGCTCCTGACTCAGATAGCGATGAATTGCAGCAACCTGCTTTTCTGTCTGCGAGCTCCAGCGTCGCCGCTTGCCCTTGGGCCAGCCACGCCCGTCTCGTTTCACGTCCTCTCCCTTAGATTGTGTCCACCGGATCACGGTGTGCTTACTCATCCTTAAATGGCTTGCAATCCGTTTCTTGGACCATCTTCTGTCAAAGTACAGTTGCTGTACCTGGCGCCGTCGACGTATCGCTTTTTTTTCGAGATCATCGCCTCTACAATGCCTCATTCGACCCCCCTATTGGGGGGGTGCTATTTCATTTTGCCTATAACCGCTAAAATGTAGCACTGGGTCACACAGGCGATGAGTAGTTCAATGACGAATGACGAATTACCCAATGACGAAGGAATGACGAAGCACGAATGACGAACCAGAAGCTGGACGAAGAAAGAAGAAAACCGGAACGCATGTTCAAATCATTTTCGACATTCGTCATTGTAGTAGTGGGTCTTTCGTCATTTGTCATTCATCCGCGACCTGGTGAACGCTCCACGTCCGACGCGTATCAGCTCGGTTGCGATCGAGACAGCGAATGAAACTGCCTCCTGCAAGGGCATGTTACTGCTCAAACCATGAAGCAGCCCGGCATTGAAGGTATCGCCGGCCCCGACCGTGTTGGCGTCGGGGACCGGCGTCGCCGACACGTTCCCCGTCCTGCCATCGGCACTGGCATACATAGCCCCAGCCGGCCCTCTCTTCATGACGATGGTTTCGACACCACATTCCAGCGCCCGCTGCGCAAGCGTCGTGGCATCCGCCTCGGAAAACCAATCGCCCAATTCCGATTCCGTGGCGGTTAGGCAATGCACCATGGTAAACAGCTCGAACATTTTCTTCTTACCAACGAGTTCAGCAAACCAGGGACCGGGGTCGAAGACAATCTTCACGTTCCGTTCAAGCAATCCCACGAAAAGACACTTCAGCGCAGCCGCATCGGACGGATGGATGCCAGTGTATCCCGCGGCAAAGAACCAGCCGAGGACGCCTGCCGAGGCAACGGCTGGCAGGGAGGTTGCCCAATCGATCGGTTCCCCTGGGTAGACGATGCCGGCTTGCAAACCGCCGGCAGTTGGCGGCAGGATACTGACCGCCGTCGTCTCCGCGTCCGGACCGACGAGATCGACCCCGGCGCGGGATAGCTGATCGCGCAGAAACTCCCCGAACAGATCATGCCCGACTCTGGCGTTGAGCTGAACGGTGTGTCCCATTTTGGCCAGCAGATAGGCCGGCCATCCGGCATTACCGGCCAGCAGCAATTCGGGCGCTTCGGGAAGGATTTGCAGGCTGCCTAGGTTCGGTCCGTCCCGTTTCGAATCGCTGGTCAGCGCGTTCCCAACCACCACGTCCACGGCACAGTTTCCCGCCAGATGCACCGGCGGCGGGCTTTCCGTCACGACTGGCCTCCCTTGAGCTGGCGGACGACGTCTCCGCCGGCACGACTAATGAAGCCCATGATTGACGCGGAGACGAGAATCTGCGCACCGGCCGCGTGCCAATCCTCTACCGCCTTGATATCACTGGAATAGACCGCAAACCATTTGCCAGAACGCACGCAGGCATCCAACACTTTTCGGGCGGCATCCACCACGTCCGGGTGCGCGCTTTTGCCGGCAAACCCCATGTCAATCGCAAGGTCGTTCATGCCCATCGTAACACCGTCAATACCCTCGACAGAGAGCAGTACGTCTATGCTCTCCACGGCGGCGACCGATTCGATTTGCGGCAAGGTAATCGTGTTGCGATTCCCCTCAGCGAGGATTTGACCAACGTCCCTCTGCAGATAGTCGGTGAATCCCTTCCTGTTGGTTACCGACCTCGAACCCAGCGGTGGATACTTGGTCACGGCCACCTGCCGCCGCGCTTGATCCACGGTATCGGTCTGTGCGAAAACAACGGCCTGTACCCCTGCGTCCAGCAGCGGCGCGATTCTTGTGTCCTCAGCCGACGGTACTCGAATGATGGCCGCCGCATCGCACCGGCTTGCCATCCGCACGTGCTGTATCGCCGTGCTCAAATCCATTTCGCCGTGTTCGAGATCGAGCCAGATAAAGTCGTAGCCCAATCCGGCGAGCAGCTCGGTCACGCACCACGGAAAGTCGGCGTCCATAACCGGCCCTATGACAGCCTCTCCTTCGTGCAAACGTTGGGCCAGTTTCCGATGTAGACGATTCATTGAGTTGAGATCGATGAGGACCAAAAGATGTTGTAAATGCGCATGATGTCATTGCGAGTGAGTTGTTACGAATTCATTCTAGTCGCCCTTGGAGCCTAGAAGAATTAGCATGACCCGCTCTCCGGGTCGACTGCCCAGTAGGTAGGCAGCAGCAATCTCTCAGGTGAAGGAGGCAACAGCACTTTGGCGAACACCCTAGCTCAAGAGGTTCTTCAAGTGCAAGGTCTCCACGCCGGCTTCCGGGTACCCGGTCCACAACCTGAACTTCTTCTCCACGGGTGAAAACTCCGTTGCAAAATCGGTGTACATGCCCTGCTCGCCGCGCTGGCAAATAGCCCCTTTGGGACTGCGGTCGGTCATGATCTCATCCATCTTCTTTCCAGCCCGAGTCAGCCGCAGCGCATTCTCATAACGACGCCGGCTATTGGTCTGCTCGCCGCGTTCGCTCTCTCCAGCGTGTTTACTGAGGAAACGTAGTGGCATTGCCCCTTCTTGGCGGACTCCACCACCGGTATGAACGCCGGGCGGCGTGATCGATCGCTCATCCACCGAAACCTCCGATCAGGAAGCGAAGGCTGGCAACACTGTGCCTGTTGCACCCAGTTTAGCTCCAGCCGTTTGTTTTTCTTCCGCTGAACAGACCCGAAGAGCAACTGGCCGAAACGCTCTCGAATCGATTCGGCCTCGATTCTGGGTGGCGTGACCTGGGCTATGAAGTTTTTGGTAGGCACACCGCCTGGGATCTCGAGCCCGGGACCTGGGAAGTTACGGTCGGTGTTGACAGCAACGGCGATGACACTCCGGACAGTCTGAGTCGCAAAGAAACCATCCGACTGCAGCGGACAGAACAGCTGGAACTGGTTCTCGAGCCTAAAGTGCACACCATCGTTCAATTGGAACTGAAATCCAGGGCCAGTGCGCTGTGGGGCCGGCCGGACCTGGGCATTGGCCGGGGGGATGTGACGTTGGAGGGCAACCAGGTCACGGTCACAGTCCACAGCCTGGGCTCGGTTGATGCACCACCGACATCAGTGGCCCTGAGGGATTCCTCCGGGCAGATCGTCGCGAACGCCCCCGTTCCTGCCCTGAAAGCGCCCCTGGGTCTTCTGCCGAAGACGGCGACAGTGATGCTTGCAGCGCCAGAAGGTACGAATCTGAATGACTATGAAGTCTGTGTCGATCCTGAAAATGAAATCGAGGAGATTACCACTCGCAATAATGTTGTGGGTCTCCCTTGACTTCTTCAAAACGAGAAGGAGTATCATGATGGCTCCGGCTCTGAAAGTTTCAAGAAACTCCCGAAATCGGTGGGCAAAGCCTGTGTTCGTGGTCCTTTTTGCTGTGCATCTTGTGCTGGTGACATGGGCGGCGCCCACCCGAAAAGAAGTGCTGGCAGCCATGAAGACGGCAACCAGCTTCATGATGAATACGGTTTCGACGAGAGGCGGATTTGTCCAGAAATATTCGCTGGATCTCAAGGAAAGATACGGTGAACTGAAGGCTCGTGACTCTATGATCTGGGTCGAACCCCCCAGTACGCCAACGGTGGGGCTCATGTTGATTGAAGCCCACCGTGTGACCAACGACCCACAGTATCTGGAGTACGCCGACCGCGTCGCCGGCGCGCTGATCTGGGGACAACTGCCATCGGGAGGCTGGCACTACTTCATCGACTTTGATTCAAAGGACGTGCAGAAATACTACGATGAGTTCCTGTCACAGAGCTGGGGCTG
Organism: Acidobacteriota bacterium; assembly: GCA_965205345.1. Classification (GTDB taxonomy): domain Bacteria; phylum Acidobacteriota; class UBA6911; order RPQK01; family CBDAPI01; genus CBDAPI01. Next base: position 50,266 of record CBDBGQ010000019.1, read on the forward strand.
GGAGGAGTACTATCACTTCTACGGCAATGCCACTTTTGATGATGACACCACGGCCTCACCCACACGTTTTCTGCTCAGACTGTACGCGACGACCCTGGATCCGAAATACAAGAGCCCCCTGCTCAAAGCACTGGACTTTACTCTGGACGCCCAGTACCCCAACGGGGCCTGGCCTCAACGCTACCCGCCCTCCCGCGAATTCCGCCATCAGGGAGGCGCGGATTACACTTCCTTTTACACTTTCAATGATGGCGTCATCTCAAACAACGTACGTGTCCTGGTCGAAGCCTATGAAAAACTCGGCGACAACAAGTACTGGGAAGCCGCCCGCAGAGGAATGGATTTTTACCTCCTCTCCCAGCTCCCTGGTCCTCAGTCCGGATGGGCCCAGCAGTACGATTTCGACCTGAAGCCGGCCTGGGCCCGCTCATACGAGCCCCCCGCGGTGTTTTCGGGTCAGACTGCTGAGAATGTAAGAGACCTCATCAACTTTTACAGGATGACCGGAGATCGGCGCTATTTGGAACCCATCCCAAGAGCCATCGAATGGCTGGAGAGTGCCCGCCTCCCCGAATCGGGTTCGCACGACTGGTACACCTCCTTCTATGAACTCGGAACAAGCCGGCCGATCTACATGCGCCGTGAGGGTGAAAGCGCAAAGGATTTTCGGCTTGTGAAAACTTATGATGTTCAGGGTGCATATCCGTATGGTCTTCGCTTCAAGATTGATCTTGCCGAGCTGAGGAAACAGTTTGAGCGCGTCCGCGCTTGGTCACCCCTGCAGGCCAGGCAGGAGTATGAAAGAGTCCAAACCTATACCCACCCTGAGATTCAGCGGCCCGATCCCCTGGCCGACTACCGGCTAGTTGCAGAAGACGCCGATGAGATCAAGCAGCTTATTGAATCACTGGACAACCGGGGAGGATGGCAGGTCGAAACTCAGATGTCGGATCGAGAAGATTTCATTAACAATCCCCCACACACATTCAAGGCGTACGATACGGGAGCCTACGTGACACGCATGTACCGTTTGATCAATTATCTCAACTCCTTGAAACCTTAGTGCCTCATTCCATAATTACGATGATGTTTGCTGAGAGGGCTTGCCGAGCAAGGTGGCGAAGAGAGGACTTGGAATTGATCGAAATCTCTGACACGACGTGAGAGAGGAATCGAAGAGAAGGGAGACCGACATGAAACACTTCACAAACACCGGCTGTTTTTGGGCACTGCTGTTTATTGTCCTGCACGGAGCCTCACCCGTGGCGGCTCAACAATGGTCCGCCGCGCAGCAGGAGGTCCTGACAAGCATGGAAGCCTATGCGGTGGCCTGGGAGGGGGGGAATCAGGAAGAAATCGTGAGTTTTCTTCACCCGAACTTTCACAGCTGGGACTTCGAAGAAAATTTTCCAAGGAACAGCGCGTCTGGAGAAAAAAAGATTGCGCTTTTTTTGCGAAAATATGACGTCACTTCGATGGAACTGCGACCACTCGCTATTCAAGTCTTTGGCAACGCTGCAGTTGTCCACCTCTACTTTGAGGAAATCATGAGAGACTCCACCGGCACGGACACCACCAGCTCCGGCCGCTGGACCGTCAGCCTGCTCAAACAGAGCGACAAGTGGGTTTTCACCAGCTTTGCCTGGATCCATGATTGATACCCATGGATTCAGGATAGGCGCCGCCTCTCATATCTCGACGGAGAAAGCCCGCTTCTCCCGGACTGACGCGCTGTACCTCCGGTCTCCGGGTTGTTCAACAGAAGGGTGAGCCAGGAATTAACGGGCCACCTGTCCCGCCAGAAAACCATTGATAAGGTCTGGTGGGAATGTGTGGCCTCCTTCGTGAATTGAACAGGTGACGTTATCCACAGCTTCCAGGAACTTACAGGTGTATCCTTCTTCGGCCTCAATCCTGAAAGTCCCGTATTCCTGCCTTCCATAGGTTAAGAGGAACTGTGTTCTTGAGGCTTCCATGATCGAGCGTATACGGTCGAGGGGGTAGGCTTCCCACAAGCCTGGAATAATGATGCCGCCACCCCAGCCGTAGTTAACTTCCCGGTCGATTACCGTGAGTCCCGAAGAGATAACGGCCCCGGTAGGCTCTGACTGGAGCACGTTCCAGAGTGCCGCTTGCGCGCCCTGGGAAAGACCCAGCACAAAAGTTTTCTGATACTTCTGCTTCAAATACTTGGTGATGGCAAGGCTATGGACGATGTACAGTGCCGAGTAGGAACCTCCACGGTTGAGAAGATAGGGGATGATGAAATCGTAGCTCAGCTTTTTTTCTCCATTGTGGATGGCCACAAAGTCTTCGTTGGGTTTGACAAAGACATAGGCGTCACAGTAGCGCTCTGTGAGACCTACTATATCCCTGTAGTAAGTCCCCGGATCTCGCCTATGAATTTCCGAAGAGGCGTTGTGGCCGCTGCCCGGGATGATGAGGGCTGCACAGTTCGAAGCGGGAACGGCACCGGTGGTGGGAGTGAAATAGGAGTGAGCCCTATAGCCTTTTCCACCGAGTTGGTAGTTGAGCTGAAAAATGTGATCTTCAACTAAAGTTCCCTGGCTCAGTTTCAACTTTTCGAAAGCATCCTGGAACAAACCGGCGTCCATCAGATACTCTTCGACTCTCCTTTGAATTTCTCTAAAAGTAGTGGAAGCTGGGTGGAGTTGTTCATCCCCGGTGATCAACTCGTCCATTCCGGGCGCTGACCAGAGGGCCGGGGCGTAGGCGAATCGTAACAACTCCCCTTCTTTGTCATACGCATAGGGGGGATAAAGGTTGTCCTTCCGGATCGCCTGCCCGGCCTCCACCGGCACTTTCAAACTTCGGCCCACGACTTGGCCCTTGTCCGAGACGACCCCCTGGTCAATCTCACTCAGGGGGACCTCCCGGATCTCAATACTGTCTTCGTTGATTCGATCGAAATCGGCCAGCCAGCGTGAGGCCACTACGACTTTCCCTGCTGGCTCTACTGTTCCCGCTTCAGATGCCCACAGCCACCATCCTGCCAGAAGGCCGACCGCAAAGCCTACACCTCCCCCAAAAAGCGCTCTGCTTCCTGTCATTGGTCCACTCCTTTTCGCCCTTCGACTCTATTTCTTTTCAGGCAGATAGTTGGGCGCAACCTGTCCCTTCTCTACGTGTAAACAGCGACCGACGCGCGAGTGCAGTCGATCTGGCTGGAGGTGAAGTCCACGTGATACACGCCGCCCTCTACCTCAGCTTGGCAACCCGGTTGGAAAGGTCAAACTCCCAGGAGTTCTGCGTGCCTTTGTACCCCACGGACACCCGCAGGTTGTTTCCGTCCCGAGTTGCTGTGCTGGAGCCCAGAATACGATCGGCTTCGCTTTCATCTTCAAGAGGGACAAAGACATTAACAATATAGGTCTTCTCGCTGGCTGCCTTGATCTTCAAGTCGTAAAAAGGAATCCAATGAAACGCGGCATCCTTCGCTTCGGGCAGGATGGAGTGACGATCCTCTCTCAAGCTGAATGTTTGCGGCAAAAGCGGCAAGGCTGCCATCACACCCCTCTCCCCCGTAAGAAGTGCATATTTTCCCTTCAGGCTGAAGGGAACTCCGGGGTGGACTCTGACTGCAATGTCTGCATCCGGTGCCGATTCCACCTCATCCAGCACCACAAAAAAATGTGGCTTGCGGAAAATAATGTGTCTTCTCCATCCCTTTAGCTCTTTTCCCGGGTAAGCCTTGGAAGCGTCAATGAGCACGTAATCCTGAGTCGCTGTGCTCCGGAAGTCCAGTACTTTGCTGGAGTACTCGGGCCCATACTTCTGCGGCTCTCCGTTGACAAAGATCACGTTATGCCCCAAGGAGTTGGCGTGAACGTACTTCTTAAAGCGCTTGCGGTGGTCCCAGTAGCCCAAACCATTGGGCTGCAGGTACCCCAACTCTTTCACATACCACTCCCCTCGGTACGCAATCGCGAACTGCCCGGAGTCCAGATGTCCGTGATGCGGGTCATCGTGTATCCCGCCCTTGGCAGCCAGAATGGGGACATTTTCGTCTTCCCAGGAGGCTCTCATAATCACCCAATCGATGGTCCGGAAATGCATCGACATCTTAGAGGAATCGGGCAGGGAAGGTTCGATCTCAGCCTCCGGCCAGATGATGGAGTAGAGATCGAAGTCCAGTGGACGCCGCCTGGAATCGAAAGGCCGAAACAGTTCCGCCAGCCATTTCGCCTGAGGGCTGTTGAGCTCTTCAGCCAACTTGTTATAAAGGGCGTAATTTCCCTGGCTGTAGGACATGTAGGTCAGATGAGCGTCTCTCGCCTGAAGTAAAGCGCGGCTGTCGGCGAAGGGAACCGACCCGACCGGCGCAACAAAGGTATACAGAGGAAACTGGATGGTTGTCCTCAGCAGAGGGTTATCGAACATGTTTACCCGTCCGCCAGTGAGGTTTTTGAGCGCCACAGCGAAGAGCACCGCATTTTCCATCCCATAGCGCCAGTACCCAACCCCCTCCTGATAGCCGCCATCCTGACCGATCGATTCCTCGAAGTACTTGTTGATGCGGACCCTGGTTTCCTCCACCACATCCAAAAGCTGGGGATCCTCCGAATACATCGCCAGCGCCGCCAAACCCACCCCACTGAAACACACCGGCAACCAGTTGGTGCGCCAGGCGTGCGCCCACCACTGGTAGTCGTAATTGCCCCGCAGTCGAAGCACCGCATTTTCCAGAAGGGCATTGCGAATTCGCTTGCGCTGGTAATCATTCAGTGTGTCGTAAATCCAGTCATAGGCTGCCGCGAGTTGCTTGGAGGACTCCGCCGCACCCAGGTCATAGGAGTAGACGATCTCGTTGTCCTGCTCCTCATTCCACTTGGCCCCGTACGGCTTGCCCATCCAGTACAGCCATTCAAACTTGTCCCAGTTGTCCACCCAGCTGTCCAGAACACTCATGGCTTCGGCAAACTCATACGATTTACGGGCGTACTTTTCATCCCCGGTCATCTGGTAAATAAAACCCAGATAAAAGGCGTTCCTCCCTATCTCGGACCGATAATGATCGTAAGGATCTCCGGTACGGATGAAATAAGGGCTGATCCCCTTCCCTCTCGGGGGAACTTCCCGCGACACCGGCATATCCAAGAGCCGGTCACATTCCTTTAACAACCTCTGGTACACGGCCATGGCCCTCGGATCGCTCTTCACTCGTTCTCTCAGAGCAGGCAGCTCTTCCTGGGTGAAGTGCAGATAGGGGTGTTGCAAGTTCTTGGGCATGAGCGGTTCCAGAGAGGCGGGATTCTGTTGAGCGAAGGAACCCGAAATGAGAAATGCGCTTACAGCTATAAGTATCAGTGATTTAAGTAACTTCATGCGAGACCTCTTTTGCGTTGGATCATGGTCTTTAAATAGCAAGCTTACCCACCGGGCCACCGGCCAATGTTGCCCCAGATTCGCTCCGGATTGCTGATCAAGGGAATCAACAAATATGTTAAGTATATTATTGAAGGTCCAAGGAAAGCCAGTTGGGAGCCGCTCAGTCCCCTGCAGCGTTCCTTCCGTGACCCGGGGCGCCAGGACCAGCCAGGCGTCGTAATCCCGGATCTGTTCCCTGCTCAGCTCCCCCTCATCCAGATCGAGGCGCGACGACGAGATGGGATCCCCCACACTTCCCTTTTTACATCCCCAAAACACCTGGAACCCCGGCCCTCATGGCCCCTTGTTGGCCCACCTTGACCCTCATTTCAGTACTTGCTACCCTCAGCTTGAAAAGCAAATTCCTATCTCCTGATGCCTGCACCAATGATCACCGCATTTGCATCTCCTTCTTTGAGCCTGTTGCTAGGTTTCGCGCTGGCGTTGGGGGCGCAGAACAGCAGCGATCAGTTCAGCAGAACAGACTACCCCCAGCTTTACAGGGCGCTAAAATATCGTTTTATTGGTCCCTACCGGGGGGGGCGCTCCACCGCAGTGGCCGGCGCACCCAGTCATCCCTTCACCTTTTACATGGGCAGCACGGGGGGTGGCATATGGAAAACTCTTGACGCGGGCGAGAATTGGGAGAACGTTTCTGACGGGTTCATTCAGGCGGGCTCTATCGGCGCCATAGCCGTAGCTAAGTCGGATCCCAACGTTATTTACGTGGGGACTGGCTCAGCCTGCCCCCGCGGAAATATCTCGCCGGGTGTTGGTGTTTATAAGTCTACCGACGGGGGTGACACGTGGAAGCATGTCGGGCTTGCCGAGGCAGGGCAGGTAGCCCGCGTCAGAGTCCACCCCCAGGATTCCAACCTGTTTTATGTTGCTGTACTGGGAAACATCTTCGGACCGAACCAGGAAAGAGGTGTTTTCCGTTCCAGGGATGGAGGCAAATCGTTTAAAAAGGTCCTCTACCTGAGCGACGAAACAGGTGCTGTGGACCTTGTCATGGATATCAACAATCCGCGGGTTCTATACGCTGCGATGTGGGCGGCCCGGCAGAAACCTTGGGACTTTGTTAGCGGGGGTGAAGAGGGAGGCCTTTACAAGACCACCGACGGGGGCGACAGTTGGGAGAGGCTCGGCCGTGGTCTGCCCACCGGACTCGTGGGCAGGATCGGGGTTACCGTCTCGCCGGCTAACTCGAAGCGAGTATGGGCTGTCATAGAAGCTGAAGAAGGGGCGCTCTACCGTTCCGACAATGCCGGCAAGACATGGTACGCTGTCAACAGCGAGGGAAAGCTCAGGCGGCGTGCCTCGTACTACATGCACATTTACGCTGACCCGGTCGACGAAGACACGGTCTACGTACTCAATACACTCCTCTATAAATCACTGGATGGCGGCAGCACTTTTTCGGTGATTCCTGTCGGGCATGGTGACTGTCATGACCTGTGGCTGAACCCAAACAATCCAAAGATCATGATCCAGGCCAACGATGGCGGTGCACACATATCATTGACCGGAGGAAACACTTGGTCAGCACTGGACAATCAACCGACATCGGAGATCTATCGGGTAACGGTTGACAATCAATTCCCGTACCGGGTTTACGGTGCTCAGCAGGATAGCAATACCATCTCTATACCCAGCTGGATTCCCAGTGGGGTCAACAGTCCTTACTCTCACTGGTACTCAGTCGGCAATTGCGAAAGCGGTCACATCGCCGTTGATCCACGTAATCCCAGCATCGTCTATGCTGGCTGTGACGGCGGCGTGATTGTGCGGACAGATCTGAAAAGCGGCCAGAGCCAGAATGTCGTTGTCTACCCGGAACAGAAGGGTGGGGAAGCTGCACGAAACCTGAAGTACAGGTTCCAGTGGAACGCTCCTGTTCGGCTCTCCCCTCACAATCCGGACACTGTTTACCACTGTTCTCAAGTAGTCCATAAGTCCCTGGATGGTGGCCACAGCTGGGATGTCATCAGTCCTGATCTGACACGGAATGACAAGGAAAAGCAGGACTATGCCGGTGGACCCATCACAAGGCACAACAGCGGTGTTGAGATCTTCAATACGATCTTTGCCTTTGAAGAATCCCCGCATCAGCCGGGGGTGCTATGGGCTGCCAGTGACGACGGTTTGGTACATATCTCCAAGAACGGTGGAGCCACTTGGGAGAATGTCACGCCAGAAAACATGCCCGAGTGGGGAACCGTAAACATGATCGAGATTTCTGCGCACGCCCCCGGGCGCGCTTTTATCGCTGTTCACCGGTATCGGTTGAATGACTTCAAACCCTATATCTTCCGAACCAACGATTACGGCCAGAGCTGGGAGCCTCTGACCGACTCCAAGAACGGTGTCCCCGAAAATCACTTTGTACGTGTGATACGCGAGGACCCCGACCGCAAGGGCTTACTCTATGCCGGCACTGAGTTTGGTATGTACGTTTCCTTTGACGACGGCAAGCAGTGGAGCTCGCTCCAACTGAATCTGCCGGTTACTCCCGTAACCGACCTAGCGGTTCACAGCCGGGACCTTGTGGTGGCCACCCAGGGGCGATCTTTTTGGATTCTTGACAACCTGACGCTGCTGCATCAGATCACCAGGCAAATCGCTGAGTCCGAGACCTACCTGTTTCGCCCTGAGGATACCTTGCGCGCGCAATTCCAGCGATTCCCCATACCTTGGCGTGATGGCGCTTGGGGTACTGTTGACGGTGGCGAGCGTTGGGGGGAAAATCCGCCCAACGGCGTCATGATCTACTACTATTTTGCGAAAGAACCTGAACATGAGGTGAAAATAGAGATACTGGACTCCGAGGACCAGCTAATCCAAACCTACTCAAGCAAAGCTGAGAAGAAGGAGCAGCAGGAGGATCGGGACGAACGCCCGTTGCATGAAACTCCCCCTGTGCAGGACTTGATCGATATCTGGGGATTTATTGCGAAGCGATCCACGGTTTCCGGCAAAATCGGTTTGAACCGATTTCTCTGGACTCTTCGCTATCCAGGAGCTGGCAACATTGCTGGCCCTCTGGCTTTGCCAGGTGCCTATCAGGTAAGGCTAACCGTCGGCAGCTGGCGTCAGACCAGGTCTTTCCAGCTGATAAAGGATCCGCGTATCAACGCAACCCTCGGTGAGTTGCGACGTCAATTCACCCTGCTGATGCAGATTCGCAACAAGCTCAACGAGATCCATGACAGCATTCGCAAGATCGGCTCTGTACTCCACCAAGTTGAGGATTTGAGCCAGCAGTTAGCCGAGGCAAGGCAGCAAGAAGAGATCACGAAAGCTGCCAAGTCAATTGGCACGAAGTTGACCGCAATCGAGAATCGACTGACTCAAACAAGAAACGAAAGGAGCGGTGATTATCTTCCGCCCAAGTTGGAAAATCAGTTCAGTTACCTGTACCAATACGTGGCCAGTGCTCAGGCCGGGCCTACCGCCGGTGCTTATGAGCGCTTCCAGGACTTGAATACGCGGTTGACCCAGCTTTCTGATCGGCTTCAGCAGGTTATCAGCACAGACTTGGCCGACTTCAACAAGATGGTTCGTGAAAAGGCGATACCGGCGGTGATCGTACCTGGCAAAGAGAGAGAATAGAACAAATCAGCGTAAGTTCAATGTTTCCAAGCTTTGCTGGCTCCTGGAAACAAGAATTCCACATATCTCGAATGAGTTTCATTCTAGCTGCCAAGATACATGATTCCAGGAAGCACTGAGAGAAACACGAGCAGAGCGTTCGTCAGGTAACGAAGAAGCCACCTCGGAAGCCAGCTTCCCAGCACGAGACCGATCCAACCCCCCGCCAGGAGAACGGGAAGGGCAAGAAGACCTCCAAGCAACGGAGAAACGGCCGCCTGTCCATAAGCCGAGAAAGCAAACCCCAACTGAAATGGAGTTGAGATAAGAATGAAAACCATCATCGTCACACGGATCCTGGCAGGGGACCAAGTCTGGGCATGAGCCCAAAGAGCTAGGGGTGGTCCTCCAATATTGGCAAGGGCACAGAAAACACCCGAGAGTGAAGCCGCCAGAACTCCCCAGCGAACTGGTAGATGGGAACGGGATTCCACTCTCATCAACCATTTGGCGAAGAGGAAGAGGATGATCAGGAACCCGATACACATTCTCACTATCAGATGCTCGAGCCCGACGAGTCTGTACTGGAAATAGAAGCCTACAGGCATGGAAACGATTAACACCCCAATCAGTGGAAACAACGCCTTCCAGTCACAGTGCGTGGACAGGTGAAGAATCGATAGTATGCAAACGGCCGTCGACAAAATAATCGTGTAGAGAATGCAAACGTAGAGAGGGAGGCCCAGCAGGAGCAGGAGTTGAAGTGCCACCAGCGCGCCTCCAAAACCGATGCCGCTTTGCACCACGCTTCCCAGGCACAGGACCAGCAAGACAATGAGATATTCGCTGTCGATTCCCAAGCCGAATGCCTCCAGACTCTCCCCTGACACCTCCTGAAGAGTGTTGCACAAGGGTGACCGTTGCTTACTGTTGAAGATCTTTTACTGTCACAAAATCGGGTATCTCGATGCCCAGGCCCTGCTCTTTTGCCCGCCGGTAAGCATAGTACGCAACTGTGATGTCCTGTAGACCAGTGCCCACCGACTTAAAAAAGGTCAGCAGGTCAGGATTGGTTCTCCCTGGGACGGTTCCTGTGACGAGCTCTTGGATTTCGGCGACATCGTCTCTGCTGAGGGTGCCGGCCCCAACGGCGGCAATGCCGTCTCCGGACTCAGCCAGTAAGTTTTGGGTATCGACGATGATGACATCGGCTTTGGGCCATACATCGGTCTCCACTTCCCTTTGTTTGGGTAGGGTTGAACCAATCGAATTGATGTGGCGGAGATCGTCAGTCAACCACTCCCCAAAAAGCGCGGGCCCAGCACCCCTGGTATTGGTGGCTACCACCAGCATTTCGCAACCGCGGAGCGCTTTGGCGCCCGATTCGGCAGGTTGAAGATCAAAGCCGAATTTCACACTCATGTTCCGGGCAAAAGCCTCCCGCCTCTCGGGAGTCCTGCTGTAAACCTTCCCCTTCTCGAAGGAGCGAACCGCCACCGCAGCTTCCACCTGCGCAGCAGCTTCCGTACCGCTTCCGATGACCGCCAGTGTCGAGACATCCTCAGGTGCGAGATACCGAGCTGCCAGTCCTGCCGTGGCACCCGTTCGAAGAGAAGTGAGGTAATTGGAATCGAGTATGGCCAAGACCTCACCGGAGTCGATGTCAATCAGGTGGTAGGTCATGCGCATTCCGTCACGCGAAGGATGAAATTCCTTGTAGCCTATGACTCCCTTCGACCCGAGCACGGCAGGCATCAGCCTCATCCACCCATGCTCAAAGCCAAAATTCAGACGTTCGCCGTAGTAGTCGTGACCCGCCACCTGCTGCCGACAAGTCTCCTCGATCAGGTCGATCGCTTCGGGCATATCGATTGATCTCTTCGTATCTTCATCGCTCAAGAGAAGTGTCATTCCAGTCTGTCCTTTCTAATCAACGGGATTGCGCCCAACAAAGAAGTCGGCGTCCTCACCGGGAACGGGTTCAATTCCACTTTTGACTAACCCTGAACGAAGAATGCGCATTTGGGAATCGCTAAGCCGGGGATGCGGTTGCCGAATCGGTCCACCGTTGAATCCATTCAACCAGTACTGGTACTTCCAGACCATTCGATGGACCAAAGCCGTACCCGGGTAAAAGCTGGAGGTGACTCGTGAATTGGCGAGCCGGGCTGGATGGACCTTCCAATATAGCTGCATCGCCTCATCGAAGTGTCCTTCTTGAAGCAGTTGGAAGTATCGAGGCACAGTATCGCCCAGGTATTCATAGTTAGAGGTGCCAAGAAACTGCATACCAAAAGCCAGCACCCAGGCCGGGGTGTTGATCTCCAACTGGTCGCAGACGAGCACTTCATCACCAAAACGGTGGAAGATCTCGGCAATTCCAGCGACCCCTGGCTTGCCGGTGTGATTCTTGATTGCCACTACATTGGGAAGATCTTCGACTAGCCGCCCCACAAGGTCCGGGGGGAATCCACTGGGGTGAAAGCGTTCGAAATTCCAGATGCCATCGCAGAACAGAATGATCCCCAGTTCTGTCTTGTCGGCCACAGCCCGGGTGAAATCGTACACTTCCTGTTCGTTCCGGGGGTAAAACAGGAGGGGATAAGCAATCATAACCAAGTCGACGCCGGACGCCTCCGCATACTGCACCATTTGCACAGTTTCCTCGAGAGTCGAGAACGAAGCCAGAAGAATCGTATGCAGATCCAGCTGCAGCGCCTCGTCAACGGATACGTCAATTACTTCCCGCATTTCCGGCAGAGTCGTGCCGCACTCGCTGACCAGCAGGCATCCCCGAAAGCCCAGTTTCTTTTCCTGTCGCAAGTCGTGCCGGATGGCTTTTTCGTTGATTCCCGTCAAGGAGTTGTTCAACGTGGGCATCATGCAGCCGTAGACACCTTTCATGTGCTCCCTAGCCCACTCCCTGGCTTGAGCTCGCCCATATTCAGCCATTCTTTCTCTCAGACCTTTCTCCTGAATTCGTTGCGGGATTTCCTCCCGGCTGCAAGTGTCAGCTTCAGGGGACTTGCATGTTATTTGCAGATTACTGATGGACACACGCACACCCGAAGGCCTGTTCTTCGGGAAGGATGCTGTTGAAGAGTTACCGGTAGTTCGGAAATCACTGGCTGGCACTCTTCTCCTGGAGACGACTTCCCACCCACGCAAGCGTGGCCCAGGAAACGCGCATACGGTGATGCCGGTTTTTCCGTCGGGCGACAGGGTCAGCCGGCCCGCCCCGAGCTTCTTTCTCTTCGTCGAGCCAGGTCAGTCCGTGGCGGAAGGCCCAATCGCGGGCAAACTCATAAACACGCTTATCGACATACGCCAGGGGAAGAAACCTCCAGAATTCGTCGGCTCTTCCTTCTTCCTGGCCTCCAATACGCTCGGCTACAGTGAGGTCTTCCCAATCGATCACATACTTCAGAAGGGTGTTGGCGATCCTCTGCAGGTCAGTACGGTCAAATACGATGTCGTTCTTATAGCACCAGTAAACAAAGAGAACGTTGGGTCCTGCGTGCCCGAGATCCTCCGGTTGCTGCGGTTCCAGAGAACCGACCTTGCCCTCCTTCAACCAGTACGACCACAGGTAGCTATCGTCGCGGGTGACATATTCCATGTCGTTCTTGAAACTTCGAGCGAGCTTCGTTGCCCGCTCCCGGTAAATGGGATTCTCAGTGATCCTGCTCAATTCCACCATGACCAGGCCAAGTACGTTGGACTGATTGATAGGCATGTCGGACCCAGCACTCCACTGGGGAGCCGACTGCCGAGCGATATACCAGCCTTCACCACGATCGTTCTCTCTCCATTCGTCGTCGTGAACCGCCACGGCTCGTATTGTAGCTTTGGCATATTGGGCGGCCTTCTTCTCGAGAACGGCGTGGCTCTTCAACTCTGGAGATTCCTGAACGAGCCTTGCGAAGTAGGCGAGTGGGAAGGAGCACGTCCCCGTATTGGTAATCTGGTTATAGCGGCCTTCCACGAACTCGAATTGCCCTTCCACGGGGCGCCTCTGTGAGGGGGTTCCGGGAGCCTGGAGATCGAAAACGTTATGCTGTCGCCGCCACCCCAAAGTCTCTCCCCGCTGGAAGTGACGGGGAGCATAGGAGCCTGGATTCGTCGTGACTCCGGGATCCATGGTCAGACCTTCCCAGCGGTGTTGACTTTCTCCCGCGTGACCCCGACTAAGGATCAGAGACAAATCGAAGCGAGCTTCGCCCCGGTGTTCAACTCGCAACCGGTAGTTGCGCCATTGGCCAGAGCCCGAGCTTTGCCAGCGGTAGAGAGCAGGAGTCAAGAAGGAAAGTGTGGGATTTCCCTGCGCATTCATCAGGATCACCTGGGCCGAAAGGTAGGTATCTTCGGATCTCCAGGCTGGCAAATAGAGCCCGCGGTGATCGGGCAGATATCGTTCCGAATCCCGCAACAGAAGGAGACGGTCAGCATCGCGGGTAAACTCTCGCAGGTAGCGCTGATCCTGGGTCGCTTCAAACATGAACAAGTAAGCCAGCAGCCCGTCTCCCGACATCCACCCGTGGATCCGTTCTGAACTGGTGAGTGTAATAGGATCGTACTCATCCGACAGCTTTTGATATTGCTCGACAAACCTGTTGACGTCTCCCGAGGGCGCCTGCTGGGCCAGCGAAGACGGAGCCTGCGGGATTGCCAGCGTCACAACCATCAGTCTTTGTAGCGTCTTCCACACCTGTTTTTCCTCTTTGCAAATCCCCCGGCACCTGCACTGGGACGATCCCTTGGGGAGCACTTCCGCCTGGGCCTGACCCAGCCTCGCGAAACCGGATCCGATCTACCTATTGCCGCCGCCCTGACGCGCACGAAGGATGTCCAGTACCTTGCCAGGGCCCGTCACCAGAACTCCGCTCTCCAGCTTGGCCGCGACCTTGTTTAAATGCTCGTAGGGTTTGTCAGCCTCACCCGCCCTCCCGAGGGTCGGAAAGGCCTATAGCAATAAAGGGATCCATATCGCACCAGTTGTGATGTACCCACTCCTCACCTGATCGGCTCCTTCTTTTGTTTAGAATCCCTTATCACGGAGTACCTTGAATACTGGCCTCGCCACTTCGCTTTACTGTAGCCAAGAGGGCCTTGCCAATCGCCGAGCTGTAAACAGCTACTCTCAGGCTGGGCATATCCCTGACCACGACTGGATGAGTGCCTTCCAGCGTCTTCAGATAGACGGCTTTTCTCGAAACGTCTCGATGAGATCAAAAGCTTTTACCAGAAAATGAAGCCCCTACCAGCTTTCTTAAGAGAAACTGTATTTTCAAAGATCTTCTCCAACTAGCTCGAAAGTGTCAAGGTGACAGGTGTTTCTTGTTGCACCGGAGAGGCGATCTGGCGCTTCCCTCCGCATAGCGTTGTTGCATGGATCGGGGCGGAGATGGAATTCGCCCTTTCCCAAGCGGTAGCGTCAGGCGATACGTTCGAACACAGGCCGTCCGAGTGCGGTCATTGTGTTCAGGACTTTCTGGCCGACCTGGATCTCCGTGATCTGCCTGGAGAAGCTGCGGGATCTGAGTCTGGGGCCGATGACGCTCTTCCACCGGCCGATCTGCGTTTCTATCCGGCTGCGCTGGTTGTACCCTGTGGCCGCCTGCCAGGCCATGCGGCCGTTGCTGCGGATCTGGGCAATATGGCGATCCCGAACGGTTGGATCCCGCGCCGATTGCGGTCGGATCACTGCGTTCTTCGGCGGCGGTATAACCACATCCAGAGTCTCCCCATACCGTTCCCTCAGCAGATCCCGTGTGGACGCTCCATCATAGGCGCCGTCCGCCAGAAAGCCCGTGACCGGGGCATCGAGTTGATCCAGGAGCCCGGGTAAGGCGGTGCTGTCTCCAACGTCATCGTGAGTCAGATTGGCGCAAACAATCGCACCGCTATGGAGGTCCAGTCCGAGGTGGAGTTTGCGCCAGCGGCGGCGTATTCCCCTGGTTTTATGCTTCTGCGCGAGCCATTCCCCTTCGCCGAAGATCTTGAGGCCGCTACTGTCCACCACCAGATGGACAGGCACAGACCCGGCTTGCCTCATCACCTGCGCGATGCTCAAGCCGTTTGCGCGACGCGACAGTGTGGAGAAGTCCGGCACCCGTATATCCAGCCCCATGAGCGTGCCAATGGAACCCATCAGCCCCTGCGTTTGTCGCAACCCAAGCCGATACGCCGTGCGCAGCGTCAGGCATGTCTCGATAGCCAGATCCGAGTATCTCCGCTGGCCACCCCGTGACGTGCGGCGCGGCGCGCGCCACACACTTTGAGCCTCATCACTGACCCAAATCGTCAGATCACCCCGCTGGCGCAGGCTCTCGTTATATTCCGCCCAGTTGATCACCCGATACTGCGCCTTATCAAACTTGTGCCGTCGGGCTGCGTTGAACTTATGTGGCATCTAGGTTATCCCCGGTGTTGAAAAACACGATGATAAGGCATCCTTCGGGATGATCCATGCAACAAGGTCTCGCTGAGTTGGGTTTTTCGGGCCAAGCAGCCGGAATCAGTCCGAACAGGCCCTTAAGACGCTTGAACAGCGACAAAATCAGTAGCATCAGGGCGCAAATCCGCCCCTGCAGACCCCGCGGCGTTCCCACACCCAGGCTCTGACGCATCAGCATCCCCAGATTGAAGGCGCTCACCTGGATCAGCAGTCGCTTCAACACATTCTCATGTCCCCGTACATGCAGCCGTCTCATCCCTCCGCTCCCGTACAGATGCGCACAGGGTCGCTCCAGCTGCTCTCCTCGTTGCCGCAGCAGCCGCTGCCCTCGCTCTCCCCGGATGCGCCGCCGATTCGCATACACCGCTTCCTGCCCCTGCCGGTCTCCTCGCCAGCGTCGCTTCCCTCGCCTCGGTTCGCTCACATAGCTGCGCAGTCCCACCGCATCCAGGTCCACCATCCGCTGCGTGCTGTGATACCCCTTGTCGGCCACCACCTCTTCGATGCCTCGTCCCTCCGGCAGCGCTTGTTCCACCTTCTCGGCCGCTTCCGTCAGGGTCTTCACCATGGTCTGCGTGTCCCCTTGATCGGCTCCCTGTACCGTCACCGAGACAATCGCTCCGGTCTCCAGATCCACTGCATGCTCCGCCTTGTGCGCCAGGTGCGTCCGCCCGTCCTTCATTCTGGTAATCCGCGCATCCGCATCATGCGGGTGCTTCCAAACCCGGTTCGATCCTTTGCCCGTGCGCTTGCGGTCCAGTTTGGCCAGATCTTCCCGTCGCGGCGTCTCAATCCCGGAGGCTTTCGCCAGCTCCATCAAAAACTCTTCATACCCCTGCTCGCTGTCCCGGCGCACGATGCTGCGCAGCGCTGCATTCGCTTCCAGCGTAGTGGCATCGATGCCGATCGTCTTGCCCCGCAGCAGGCCGCTCGCCCCGATCCGCTTCAGTACCCAGTCAAAGACTGCTTCGTGGGTAGCCACATCGATCAGTCGTCGGGTTCGGGAGATCGTGGAGTGATCAGACGGCGACTCGCTCAGTTTCAATCCCAGAAACTCTCGCAGTGCCAGAGAATCAGCTGCTCTCCAGGCTATTCCTCGTTCCGATCCGATCCCTTCGAAATACCCCACCAGCAGCAGCCGAAAGTACACTCCCGGAGCCAGGCTCGGTCGCCCCATCTTGTCTGCATAGAACTTCGCACACAGTCCCTCCACGAAGTCGTCAAAGCCGTGTTCGTTGAAAAGGCCATTCAGTCTTTCGTAGAAGGGATGGCCGGCGGTGCGGGGCAGCTCACTGGTGGCGACCCACAGGTCTTCTTGCTGTCGACGTTTCTTTTTCCCCATTGCCATGGGGTCAGTCTAGTGTCGCTGTGTGACCCCTTATCCTCGACTTTCACCACGGGCTGCTAGCGCTTATCGGGAACAGAGGGCAGTTCGGGAACCGTCCAATCAATCTTCCTGGCACCAGCAGGGATCTGGAATTCGAAAAGGCTGTCGGGCGTCTCCATCTCCAGGTTCCAGCGTGTGAAGACAGCCGCGTACTGAGGCATGCCCGGTTCCTGCTTGTAGGTGATCACCAGTTTACGAGGGAGAGGTTTTTCCCCAGCTTCCAGCCAGATCTGGAAGTCAAGCAAGTCGAGAATGAAGGCTAGATGATGGCACCTGGCGTCGCCGACCTTGTGCAGTCCGACGTAGCTGGCGCCTCGAAGCCGCTCCGTGAGTTGAGCCAGCAGGTTTTCGGAGATCAGTTCCCCCAGGGGTATGACCACTTCAAACTGCTCATCGAGCCGATCCAGCAACTGGTCGATGGTTCCCGAGAACTCGGACGATCCATAGACGTTGTGCTCCTTGTCCAGGAGGCTGAATCTCTTCCCGTCGAACCAGGCACTGCGATTCACCGTGTCGCCGCTTGTATCTGCGATGATCCGGTCGGGCCGCCGAACGGCAACGGAGCGGATGTTACTGAACTGCAGCATCTGGTTGCCGTCGAGCTCGTCGTAGGTCTCCTCGGCCGTGAAACCTAAGGAGGATGTCCTGCCGAGCAGGTCGCTCATTTTTTTCAAGATCTCCATCGCCCTGGGATTCACAGCCGACGAGTCGACTGGCTGGGCGGGCAGGGAAGAGGGTCCAATCACAAAGATCAGGCTGATCAGGCCGATCCACCTGTATTGAATGCACATCATATAGATTCCTTCATTGGGGTCTAACTTGCCAGGCCGAACCTGGAAATTATCTCACGCCGCAACTCGGACCGGCAATTCGGGGTTTCCAACTCTCGGGCCCGGTTCTGGATGAAACGACAATCCAGAGCACTTTCGGAAGCTCAGGGGGCATGTTCTTTTCCTGGAAGCCGTTCGATTTTGGACTGCGCAAAGCGAAGGTTCGTGTGGCGGAGGCAGAGAGAGCGCAGGCTGAAGTCGGCCGGGCCGTCACCGAATACGAGGTGTCGCTGGCGGTGGTCGGTGCTTACCTCCAGGTCATGGCAAATCGTCAAGCTGTGGCAGCAGCGCAGGCGACGGTGGAGAGGATGGAAGTTTTTGCGAAGATCGTGGGCGTGCTGGCCAAGAATCAGCTACGAGCGGGAGCGGACGAATCTCGTGCGGTGGCAGAACTCGCGCAAGCACGAACTGAAGCGATTCGAGCAGAAGAACAGGCCCAGATCGCCCTGACGACTCTGGCGGAGAAGATGGGATTGGCGGGCATGAGTATTCAGCTTCAGCCCGGCCCGTTGCTCGGTGATCCACCCAGCCACCCTGGCGCGAGAGCCTCCATTGAACAGCATCCGCTGGCCCTGGCTCAACAGGCCGAGATGGCTGTTGTAGGACCTCATCGTTGTGCGCGCGACCGACGAGATCCGTCCCGGGAAGAGAGTCGAGCCTCAGTAGGAGGATCCTCCGTGGTCCGATCCCCAGAGTGGGAGGAGCCTCAGGGCTGCGACCGGGAGGATTTAAACGGCCGCCTCCCTGAGGTGTCAAGTGCCAATACATGGTTTACAACTTGTGCCAACACATCCTTTACACTTTCGATGGTTGGTAAATAGTCGTCGGGACTGTGCAAGCAGTGGAAAACCCGCAGGGTTTTCCAAGCCCTGTGGGAACACTCCACGTTGAGATTCACAGTTTCGTTGCCTGGTCTGTTGTTTCCACAGGGGGGCGGTTTGCACAGTCCTACTCACCTCCTCACTAAGTCTGCAGTTGGCTGGTGTCCTGATGAGGAGAACGGATCCAACTGAGGACTCGCTGATTCTTTAAATCCACTTCACACAAATACTTGCGTCGGTAACGTACCAACAGCCGAGCGTCCACCTCCAACACGCCAACTTGTCGACCTCCCAAGGCCGTACTTACGAAATAACGACTGCCATCCCATGGCAAATCTCCAGAGCGACAGATCTTTTTGAGTTGCCAGCCTGACGGATACTTCCATGGCGCTGGCTCAGCTTCAAGAGCTCGAGGACTGGCTCGATAGCACTGTGCCGGCACCTGCATCTGCAGTGCCTCGTGGGGACGCACATGGTTGTACTCGTGGCGGATTTCTGTCAGTACACCTGCCCATTGTTCAAACCCTTGAGGGGGACCTCCTCGATGGCGCAGTGCTGTGGCCAGGGTGGCAAAAAACCGCTCCACCTTTCCTTGCGTTTGAGGATGACCAATCCCGCTCCAGTGCAAGCCCACTCCTTGCTCGATTAAATCTACTGCCAATCGCGTCAAACCCAGCACAGTCGCCGTTCCCCACCAGGGAGTCCCATGGTCAAAAAGCATCCCTTCCGGGACCCCATACTCGTCAAAAGCCTCCCACAGCCTGGCCCGCACCGCTTCGTAGGTCGGCCTGCGCACATCGTACAAACCAACGCAATACCGGCTTTGATCATCTATGATCCCCAGCGGATAACAACAGCCTCCCGACTCCAGCTTGTATTCCCCTTTGAAATCCACCTGCCACAGCTCGTTCGGTCGACTGCGCTCAAACCGAGTCAAGGCCGGTCGCCGTCGGTCCTCTTTGCAGATCTCCCCACGACGACTCAATATCCGATTGATGGTTCTCTCCGATATTTTGATCCTCTCTCTCTTGAGCAATACCTCCAACTTCCTGGCTCCCCACCCGTAGCCCCGCCGCAGCTCGATCACTCTGTCCTCCTGCTGTTGAGGTGTCTGCCTAGGACTGCTATGCGGGCGCCGAGATCGATCACCAAGCGACAAAAACGTTCCTGTCTCCCGGTACCGATTCAACCACTGATACCCCGTCGGCCGACTGATCCCATACTCCTTGCTCAGCTGCGTCACGCTGCTCTGTTTTTGCAGGGCTCGCACTACAAACTCGATCCTTTGTTCCATTACATCCTTCACTTTCCAGGGCAATCTGAGACCTCCTTTCGAGAGCTCTCTTCTTACCCCATTCTGTAAAGGATGTCCTGGCACACCGTGTAAAGGATGTCATGGCACCGCACACCTGAGGCCCCTTATAGTTACTAACGATCTATTTTCCGATGATGGATTAGGAATAGTAGCGATTTTCTTTTTTGCTTCTTTTTTCTTTTCTGGATTGTGGGAAAAAGTTGGTGCCAGGGGCGATCGAGGATTAGATTGCCTCTGTGCAGCACGCGCACCGTGGCGTTACGAATTTAAGGCCCCAGCGCACGAGACGCTTGGTGGGAGACTTTCGAACGCCACGGTGCACAGACAGCAAACGCATACTCTAGATGCTGTCCCTCGAGGACTCCACTATAAGGGTTGCGCAAGGTCTGGGCAAGCGGGTGCTGCACAGGAAGGAGTGGCGTCATGTTAGCCAATGAAGAGATCGCAGCTTGGGTGGGATTGGATTGGGCCGAAGATCAACACGAGATCCGACTGCAGGCAGCCGGCAGTCGGGAAGTAGAGAGGTATCAGGTGCGGCAAGACCCGGAAGAGTTGCACGAATGGGTGCGCCAGCTAAGAGCCCGTTTTGGGGGTCGCCCAGTGGTGATTGCCCTGGAGCAAAAGCGGGGAGGGTTGATGGCGGCGCTGATGTGCTATGACTTCCTGCACCTGTACCCGGTGAATCCCCGCATGGTTTCCAGCTACCGAGAGGCTTTTTCACCGTCGGGTAAAAAGGACGATGCGGGTGATGCAGGGTTGTTGCTGGAGCTGGTGTACGGACACCGGGATCGATTGCGTTGTTGGAGACCGGAGGCGACCCAGACACGGCAGCTGGGGCTGTTGGTGGAGGGGCGACGCCAGTGGGTGGAGCAACGCAAACGACTGATGCAGCAACTGGGCCAGGTCTTGAAGAGCTACTATCCCCAGCCCTGGCAGTGGTTTGCAGACTTGGATGGCCCCCTGGCCCTGGAGTTTTTGAGCCGCTGGCCCACCTTGGAGCAAGCTCGCAAAGTGCGAATCGATGTGCTGCGTCGCTGCTTTGCCCGACATCGAGTACGCTGTGCCGAGACGAAGGTACAAGCATTGCTCGAACAGATCCGTGCCAGTTACCCGCTGACCCAGGATGAAGCTCTCATCCAGGCCGGGTCACTCAAGTTGCTGGCCCTGGTCGAGCAGCTAAAGGTTCTGCTGGCTGCGATCAAACGCTACGACAAGCACATTGTCAAGCTCTTCGCCCAGCATGAAGATGCCGCTCTGTTTGCAAGCTTCAGCGGAGCCGGGCCGGCTCTGGCTCCTCGCTTGTTGGTGGCCTTCGGGTCCGATCGCAGTCGCTTTGAGGATGCTGAAGAGGTTCAAAAATGGAGCGGCATCGCTCCCGTAACACGAAACAGTGGACGAAGTTCTCAGGTGGTTTGGCGCCGAGGCTGCCCCAAGTTTGTTCGCCAAACCTTCCATGAGTTTGCGGCCTGCTCGATTCCGCAGTCGCCCTGGGCTCATGCTTACTATCTGCAGCAACGTCAGCGCGGTCTCAAGCACCACGCCGCCGTTCGATCCTTAGCTTACAAATGGATTCGTATTCTCTTCCGTTGCTGGATAGATCGAGTCCACTATGACGAGGAACTCTACTGCCAGAGTCTTAAGCGGAGCAACTCTCCTCTTGTGGCTCTGATACAACCGGCTTGTGGATAACTTTCAGAAAAAAGGAGTCAAACTCTCTTGACTTATCAGCTCAGATGTCTCCCACTCTTTGCCACCGTGTGATGTTTCAGGCGTAGAAGGACCCTCCGTGGTCCGATCAGATCGCCGCATGGAAGCGGCTCCTACACCTAGAAGTCGATTTTGAAGCGCATCTGCAGGATATCGGCATTCCCTGTGTCCTCAACCTCGGAACGAACGTAGTTCCACATGATTCGCGAGTAAGGGTTCAGGTGCCAGTTCACCCCAAAGGTGAAGTTCTTCATTTCTCCACCCCGAACCAGCCGGTCATTCAGGTCGAGCTGTGAGTAGCGAGCCACGATTTCCCAGGCTCCAGTGCCGCCGTCGTCCATGAATGAACTGTTGGGCCGGACCCGGTCGAAGGCCCCCCCCCCATGCCAGTATGGACGGTGTTCTCCAGTAAGAAAGAAGCTTCCCAGGACATAGAACCCGGAGAAGGTGGGATCACCGCTGGAAACCGAATTGACAGAGGACTTCATGTATTCGCTCTGCACCGAAAAGGGGCCGGCCACGGCGGCCGCCTCCAGGCCAACCATGTTGTAGGAGCTGGTTTCGAGGAGTGGAGTCAGAACGAAGGGGGGAAGCAGATTGGCCTCGGGGCGGGAGCCGAAAAGAGTCACGCCCAGAGGTGCTCCCTGGTGGCTGTAGGCGGCACCGACATGAAGGTATTTCCGACCTCCATCGGCGTAAACCGGCAGTCCTGTGACCCGGGCCGTCAAGTTTGGGCCTCCGCTCCCGACGCTGTTGCCCGCACTGAGGGCCTCGCGAAAGACTCCAGCAGCGTAGCTGATGCGTCCTTTCGCGACGCTGTTCTGAAAAGCGATTCCGATGTTCCGCAAAGGCGCAAAGGCGCCGCCGGCAGAGCGCTCCAGGAGTGTAATGTTATTGGAACTGGTCAGTGCTTCCAGTCCAAAGGGCTCCTTGAAGTGGCCTGCCTTCAGGGTACCCAGGACGGGGACGTCTCTGAGGCCCACGTAGATATCGCTAAAGTTCCCGAATCTGTCCGCGAAATCGAACTCCGCTCGGTACTCAATGCGATCGTAGAGAACTCCGAAAGCATAGAGGCGAGCGCGCCGAAACTGTGTTCCGTCTCGCACCAAAGTGCCCAGGGGGCCCAGTGATTCGACCAGAGAGTCGTCAGCCCCGACGAAGGCCCAGTCATTCATGATGCGGCCGCCGATGCGCAGCTTGAACTGCTCGTCGGCCGAGTCCATCCGCACACCGTCCTGCCAGTAGACCCGGAACTGGTTGGGGTCTTTTTCGGGCTCGGCCAGTGGCGTGATGGTCGTGGCCGCGCGCTCAACCGCCCCGCTCCCGGGCGGGACGGATACCCTTGTCTCGCCCTCGGATTCCTCCTTGAAAAGATGGGCCTTCAGCTCCTGAATCTCCCCCTTGAGGAGTTCTAATTGCTGTTCCAACAGTTGGATCCGCTCTTCCGAGACCTGGGCGGAAATGCTGCCGGAGGCCGCCAGCAAACCAATCAGCATTGTGCAGATGATTCTCGACTTCATGTCTTCTCCTTTGTCTACTACAGTCGAATACAGGTCTGACTTGCAAAGCACCCTGCAGTCTATGGGAGGAAAATAAAGGCAGGATTAGGAGAGTGCTAAGAGTGTGTAAATGTTTGAGCCAGGCCAGCACCATCCCGCACACAGAACGGCACGGCGTCAGCGTGCCGTCAACCACCTGGGACGGTGCGCTTACGCCACACCGTTCTATTGTGCGGGCGCTTGACCCAGGCTTTAACCCGGAACCCGGAACCCGAAACAGTGCCCGTCAGACAGTGAACTTGTACCCCACCCCTCGCACCGTGGCAATCAGGTCGACTTTACTGCCCAGCTTACGCCGGAGGGCACGG
This sequence comes from Acidobacteriota bacterium, assembly GCA_965205345.1. GTDB lineage: Bacteria > Acidobacteriota > UBA6911 > RPQK01 > CBDAPI01 > CBDAPI01. The sequence continues at coordinate 73,629 of CBDBGQ010000019.1, forward strand.
ATGTGAACATCCACGTTCCGATCAATGATGGTGGCCTGTCCGCCCGTGATCCGGTCCAGCAACTGGTCCCGAGTGAACACCCTGCCGGGTGCTCCGGCCAGGGCGGAAAGCAGGCGGAACTCGGCCAGGGTCAACTCGACCGGCTGGCCGTGGATCCTCGTCTCGTGACGGGTCGGGTCCAGCTCCAGGGGTCCCGCCCGCACGATCTGCCCGGACGGATCGGAAGAGGATGGTTCTGCCCGGCGCAGGACGGCCCGGATGCGTGCGCTCAACTCTCGGACGCTGAAAGGCTTGGTAATGTAGTCGTCCGCCCCCAGCTCCAGCCCCACGACCACATCCGACTCACTGTCCAGCGCAGTGGCAATAATGATGGGCAGATTGCGAAGCTCGTCCTGCTGCCGGAGCCGTTTGCACACCTCGATGCCCGACATGTCCGGGAGCATCAGGTCAAGGACAATCAGATCGGGGCCAAGTTCCCTGGCCAGGCGGTATCCTTGCTCGCCCGTCACAGCGCTCACAACCTTGAACCCATCCCTTTCCAGGTTGAACTGCATGAGCTCGAGAATATCAGGCTCGTCTTCGATCAGGAGGATGGTTTTTCGACTCAAGGTGTGACTGCCTCTACTGCGGAATGGTGAAGGAGACGGTGGTCCCTTCTCTCAACTGACTCTCCAGCCGAATCCTGCCTCCCAGCAGCTCCACCAGGTGTTTCACGATGGAGAGTCCCAGTCCGGTTCCCCTGAGACTTGCCGAACGGGCCTGCTCTCCACGGTAAAAGCGCTCAAACAAGCGATCGATATCCTGCTCAGCAATCCCCATTCCGGTGTCTCGGACCGAGAACCTCAGCTCGCCGTCCCGGCGCTCGAGAAGGACCTTAACCTGACCTTCTTGAGTGTATTTGATCGCATTGTCAAGCAGGTTGAGCAGGATTCTCCGCAAATGCACTTCGGGGGCCCGGAAAGTCTCAACGCCCGAGTTGTCTTGGAACACGAGATCGATCTCCTTCTCGGACAGCGGAACCTCCAGTGCGTTTCGCAGTTCCTTTTCCAGGGCTTCCAGGCTGACGGCGGAGTAGGACAGCTCCAGGTCCTTGCTTTCCAGGCGCGAAAGTTCCAGAAGGTCATTCACGATCTCGTTGAGCTGGACCGCGTTCAGATAGATCTTTTCCAGGAACTTGACCTGAAGGTCATTGAGGTCTTCGCTCTGGAGGAGAGTTTCGGAGTACCCCGAGATGGAAGTCAGGGGAGTTCGAAGCTCGTGGGAGACGTTCCCCACGAAATCCCTCCGGGCCCGTTCCAGCCTGCGCAACTCGGACAGGTCGTGGAAAACGGTAACCACCCCTTTGACCTCTTCACCGCTCCGGATGGGGGCAAAGGCGGCGGCCAGGTAACGACCGTCCGTCTCCACCTCACACTCCGAGATCGTGCCCTGCTCCAGGACACCCTGGACTCCTGACTGCACTTCGACACTGGAGACGACCTCCAGCGAGTTCTTGCCCAGGGGTTCCGACTCCAGATTGAAAATCCGGCTCAAAGCCGGGTTGGCGGCTGTGATCCGACCCTCCTGGTCGGTCACCATCACCCCTTCTTCCATGCTGTGGAGCACGGCCTGCAGATGGTTTCGCTCCGATTCCAGGTCGAGTAGTTGTTCTTCGATCTGGAGGGCCATGGAATGGAGGGTTTGACCCAGATGCGAAATATCATCAGTCCCTTGCACCCGGAAAGGCTGGCTGAAATCGCCGGCAGCAATTCTCCGGGCTGCCTCATCCAGTTCTCCCAGGGGGCGACTGAAGTGGCGGGAGAGCAGGAAGGCCAGGGGAAGACCCAGCAGGATCAAGACCACCGTTTGGCCGAAAAGAGCCCTCCTCAGCTCAGCCGCTGCTTTTTCAATTCCCTCGACGCTGGTGGACACACGAATCGAAACGTCCTGTCCCGGTATCGCGCGGGCAACGTACAGGAACGGTTGCCCGACACTGTTGCTGAAGCGCAGGCTGCCGCCGACGCCCTGCCGGCGAGCGGCCACGATCTCGGGTCGGGTGGCATGGTTCGCCATCGCTGCCAGGTCGGATCCCGAGAAAGAGGAATCGGCGATCACTCTGCCGTCGGCGGCGATCACCGTCAGCCTTCTGCCCACTCCCTCGACGGCCTCGTCTACCTGCTCGTCCAGCTTCGCGGAGTCCAGGTCGAGGACTGTGGCCAGTATTCTGACTTCCCGCTCCAGCTGGTTCCGAACCACCTCCAGGTAGGTGCTGCGCAGCCACCGTTCTGTCCAGATGTAGAAAACCAGCAGGGCCGGAACGAGGAGGAAGATGTAGGCAATAAAAAGCTTCCAGCGAAAGGACACCGGCCGACTCCGCAGAATGAACCCAGTCTTTATTCTGCCTTGACTCTAGAGATCTGCCCTAGCCTACACCCGGAGACTTGGCGTTGAACAGCAAAACGGAAGTTGTGTGTCCGCTCCCATTGGAACAGGTATTACAGCTTTCAGGTCGCGAGCTGATCTCTACCAACTTGGTTCCTGTTTCCTGGTGCCGGGTTCTGGGCTCTGGGTTCTAGGTTCTGGGTTCTGGAAATGGGAATTGGAGTAGTATGGGGCCTCAGGGCCGCGACCGCCGGGATGATCCGTAGGGCACGGTTATCAACCGTGCCGAACTGAACTCGCGGAGGTAAGCCTGTCCCGTTCGGTACGTCAGGCCGCGGCAGGTCACCGGGTTCCTCTCCAGAGTCTTCCCCCGCAGCTCGACCGCCCCCGGACCGGCGTCTTTTCCGTCGCGCCATCTCAAGAGTCCCCGCATGGTAGCACTATGGCAGGGTCCTTCCGACCGACCGTCAGTTAGGGAAAGGTCGCCGCCCTGCGGCGCATCCCACCTTCGCGTTCCATGTTCCATGTTTCGCGTTTCACGTTCCACGCTCCACGTGTTCGAGGCTCTGCGCCCCGACTGTCTGTTTCGGCTTCCGGGTTCGGGTCAACTGTCAACCGTCAACGGTGACCTGCGCCAGGAAGCCACCAGCCACCCGACGGCGGCCAGGTCGAGCACGACGGAAACCGTCTGAGAAAAGGTCAGTCCGGCCACGGGATGCAGACCCCCGGTGTCGGAGCGGATCGGTTCGGTGGCGAAGCGGTAGACGGAATACCAGAGCATGCCGGCGAAAAAGACCGTCCCCTCCGGGAGGCGCTGCTGCCACAGGACCAGCAGCAGGGGCAGGGCCAGCAGTCCGAAGAGGGATTCATACAGCTGCGTGGGGTGGACGGCTTCCGAGCAGCGGTACCATTCCGGAATCAATTCCGCCTGAATCTGGTGGTAGTGGACGGCTGTTCCTTTAGGGAAGGACACACCCCAGAAGAGATCCGTCGGGATGCCGCCATTACAGCCGGCCAGATAGCAGCCGATTCGGCCCAGGACCAGACCCAGGGCCAGGGAGGGGACAACACAGTCCAGAAAGCGCAGGGCGGGGAAGGGGCGCAGGAGCCACTAGATGCCCCATACCAGGAGCAGACCAAACAGGCCGCCGTACAACGCCAGCCCCGAAGTTCGCCACCAGCCGGGCAAGGTGGAAGGAAAGCTGAACTGCAGGAAATAAAAGAACTTGCAGCCAATGAGAAGCCCGGGGATGCCCCAGAAGAGGAGGTCGGAGGCGGTGCCCGAGTCAGCTTCCCTTTGCCGCCACAGCCACAGGCACAAGAGGCACCCGGCAATGATCGCCAGGGTCAGCATCAGCCGAAAGTTTGGGATCAGCCAGTGCCACTGGGGATCGAACTGTTCCAGATAGGCTCTTCGCAATTCGGTTCTCGCTCCTCACAGTGATGGTCCAAACGACCTTAGCCCGGATTATGCAAAAACCGTAGTCCGGTGTTGAAAAACGAGTCGAGAAGTGGCCCAACTCGGAAGCGGGCAGGTGTGACAGGCGGATTTGCGAAGAATATCGGTTGGGGAGGCGTTTGAGTGGTTGGGGGAGTGAATTTCAGACAGATCTGGGCCTGGATGAGTATCGGAAGCGGTTTTTTGGGGAACTGGGAGAAGCTAGCTGGAGTTGAGGCGACTCAAGACGAGGTGGAAGAGGGGTTGTTCGGGAAAGGCTGAGGAAAGATGGACCCAGATGCGTCGAGTGGTTTGTCGGATGCGGGCCCCGATCTTGAGGACACGACGACGTAAGGTTTCGATTTCGAGCTTGTGCCAGGGAGTCCCGTGCAGATAGTCGCGGAGGCGCACGAACATCTGGTAAGCCAGTGCATGCAGGAGGAGTCGAAACTGATTGGCCAGGAATCGATGACAGCTGAGTCGGTCCATGCTCAGATGATTCTTGAAGGCCTTGATGAAGTTCTCGGTCTGCCCTCGGTTTGTATAGTGGTCATAAAGTGATTGGGAGCAGAGATCGTCCCGGTTGGTGACCACAAAGCGACGATTGATCCCGCGCTGATCGACCTCCACTTTGACAATGACGCGACGGGATCGATCCCAGCTCTTGGCTCGATAAAGAAACTCGTCAAACTGACGCTGTTTTTCCTCCAGCTCAACGAACTGCAGCCGAGTCGAATCCAGCAGCGGCTCGACCACTCGCTGCAGGCGAGGGTTTCGACTTAACCCAATGACATATTGGAGTTGATTCTCTTCACCTTCACAGAACTCGTAGAGCCGAGGCGTGGCAAAGCCGCTGTCGGCCCGAATCTCAATCTCGACATCCGTCCCCACTCCTTGTCGGATGGCCTCCACGACTCGCTTCAGAATGGGCACGATGTGAGAGGCAGCCCCCTTGTTGCCAGGTCTCAACACGACACACACCAGGTCGCCCGTGTCGGCATCGAAGATCAGCAAAGGATGCAGAATGTGGTTTCGGTAATACCCATGGTAGAAGGAGAACTCCTGCTGACCGTGAGTGTGGTCGTCGGTACTGTCCAGATCCAGGATGATCTTGCTGGGACGTCTCTTCTTCAGGGAGCGCACATAACGGCCTAGCAGCCACTGGCTCAGATGCATCAGATCCTTCTTGGTGACGGAGTTCTCCAAACGGGAGAAAGTCGGCTGGGTGGCCAAATCGGGATCGCTCTCGGGCAACTGATCACAGACTGTCTTGAGCATCGGATCGGAGCGCAGCGTATCGGCGTCATTACAGTCTTCGTAGCCGGCCACGATCTGCAAGACTCGTTGTCGAATCAACTTCAACAGGTCATGACGAACGTAGCGTCGGTCCCGGCTTTCCGAAATACACGAACTGAAGCCCTCGCACAACCGATGTTGCCGATCCAGCGATCCAAACAACAACCATCCTGCGTCGGAAGTCAGACTCCCCCCATCAAAACGCGCCGTGATCTTTCGGTGGCTGTGAAATAGCAGGGTATTCTGGCAGACTGCTTTCAACATTGCCGTAGCTCCTGTTTAGGGTCGTTGTTTATGTAAACCCTTTTATATCAGAGAGCTACGGCCTTTTTTCTGGGCCCAAATCTCACTCGGATTCAGATCTCATGCATAATCCGGGTTAGCAGAAGTCGAGTTCTACGTTCCACGTGCCACGTGGGTTCGTGGTTCTAGGCTCTGGGTGTCGGAATCCGTAGGGGCGACCCTTGTGGTCGCCCGCCAAACGGGCCGGCACAAGACCAGCTCACCGTTGTGAGAAAGGGCGGCTTCACGAGCCAGCAGGGATGGTGCGCTTACGCCACACCGTTCTGTCCCTCCGCTCTCAAACTTGACTCAACATTAAAGATCAGCTTCGCTCAAGTGATCTAGAACCCAGAACCCCGGCGCCAGCCGTCAGACTTTCAACAGGCCGCCGAAGTCGCGCAGGTCGTTGGGGACGGATTTGCCGGCCAGGCAGTCCAGGCAATCGGGAATGACGTGGCCGGAGACGACCTGCTCGCGAAACTCCCGATAGGCCGGGCCTCGCCAGGCTTCCGCTGCCGAAGACTCATTGAGGTCTCCCAGCTGGTACTCGTTGAAGCAGCAGGTGCGCAGTTTACCGTCCCAGGTGACATAGAGGGTCGTCCAGGGCTGGGTGCAGTACATCTGCTGGCCGGAGTCGTCGCCCAGGACCAGCTGGTGGCGGGCTACGGTGCGCTTCGGTGCGTCGCCGCTGTCTCGGGCCAGTAGAGAAAGGGTGTAGACGCCGGCTTCCAGATCGGGAGTCGTGAGGTGAAGGGAGAAGCCGCAGTTGGGCTCGGCCGGAAAGCCTTCGGGCAAATGGGGGAGCACATCGGGGCGCTTGATGCTGAACTCGACCGGGAACTTGAGCACCTCGGTCGCGCTCTCCAGGCCGATCTCCGCCTCTGGAAGACCCTTTTGCTCCAGCACCCACCCGGAGACGCGAAAGGGCACCATCACCTGCTCCTGCGTCTTCGGTTCGTCAATGAAACCCATGAGATCGGAACGCGCGCGGACCCGGCGCGGAAGGCCCTCCTCACTTTGAGCCACGTAGTTGTGAATTCCACCGTTTGAGAAAGGAGAGTAAAGACGAATGCCGTGGCGCTTCAGCCGCCCTCGGAAATCCTTCCAACTTTCCAGCACTCGATCCGGGGACAGCGCCGACAGCTTGTTCTTCTGGTAAAACGCGTTGTACCCGGGTTCAAAGGCCTTGAAGAGGTTCTGGACGATCACCTCGTCGAAGTCCAGCCGCGCAGCCAGGTCGGCGATCTGGAGGAGTTGCTCGAAGTTCTGGGCCATGGCCACGAATTCCAGAATCATGTAGGGCACACGGCGCCCGCCTTTGGAGCGCAGGCGGGAGAAGGTCTCGATGTTTCCCAGTACCTGATCCAGCGTGGTCCCGACCCGAATGCGCCGGAAGGTCTCGGTCACCGGAGAATCCACCGAAAAGACAATCCGGTCGAGTCCGGTGTCGATCACTTCAGCCGACAGTTTCTGGTCCAGCACGGTTCCATTACTGGTCATCGAAACACAGGCACCTTGTTGTTTCAGATACCTCAGGATCTCGGTCATCTCTGGATTCAGGAAGGGCTCTCCCAGCCCGGTTGCCGTCACAAAAGTCGAAGAGCGATAAAAAGGCTCCAGCTTCCGGACCGTCTCCAACGAAATATCACCCGTGAACACGGGGTCGCGGTAGCGACGGTCGTGGGTCCGGCCGCACATCACGCAGGACAGGTTGCAGCGATTCGTCACTTCCAGAAAGATATGGGTGGGCGTGTTCCAGGGCCGCACCCGGCGTGCCTTGGCGCTGAGCGCGGCAGTCACCTGATTGGTGGTCTTGAGAAAAGGCCGCTGCATCGACCCATTATCCTTTTTCAGAGCCCTGTCCGGCAATTTCCTGTCCCTTTCCTCCCTCAGAAGCGTGTTTTGGCAAGTCTCTGTCGCCCTTCCAGGGCTGGGGATTTCTCGAGGTCACCATCCGTGTGCTGCCGCCCACGGCTATTCTCTACCGGCCGCTTGGCGGCCTCAAGCGGGCCCCCGAGAGCGGGATCATGTTCTCTTGACAACCTCGAAAAGCAGATCTTACTATTGCCAGTTCACTCGAGGAGTTTATGCCACTCTATGAATATCAATGCCGGGACTGCGGTCGGCGGCTGGAGATCATCCAGAAATTCTCGGAGGATCCCCTGACGGAGTGCTCCGAGTGCGGAGGGACGCTGGAGAAAGTTCTCTCGGCTCCCGCCTTTCACCTCAAGGGGAGTGGCTGGTACAAAACCGACTACGCCCGGAAAGATGGTGGCAAGAAGAAGGACTCGCCGGATTCCAAGGCAGAGAAATCCGAAAAAACAGATTCTTCCAGCGAAAAAAAAGCCGAAAAATCGCCCAAGAAAGACTCCGACAAGAGCAAGTAGCCAGTGGCGCGCTGGAGAGTGACCCGGGAGCACACCTGACGTGAAAGTTTTCATTGTTGGTTCCGGAGGCCGTGAACACACGCTGGCCTGGAAGATTCACCAGAGTCCTCGTCTCTCCAGGCTTTACAGCGCACCGGGTAATCCGGGGACCGGGCAGCTGGGTCAGAATGTTCCCATCTCGGCGTCCGATCTGGAGGGTCTCCTCAACTTTGCCCGGCAGGAGCAGATCGATTTGACGATTGTGGGCCCGGAGGCTCCGCTGGTGGATGGGATTGTCGATCGTTTTGAAGCCGCCGGCCTGCGGGTCGCCGGTCCACGCCAGGGGGCCGCTCAACTGGAGGGCAGCAAGGTCTTCGCCAAGGACTTCATGCAGCGCCACCGGATTCCCACGGCTCGCTACCGGAGTTATGGGGAAGCCGGGACAGCCATGGAGGCTCTGCGCCGCGGTGAATACGAGTTCCCAGTCGTGGTCAAGGCAGACGGCCTGGCCGCCGGCAAGGGTGTTCTTATCTGCCAGGACCTGGGGAAGAGTCTGGCGGCTATCCGTCTGGTGATGGAAGAGAGAAAGTTCGGGGCCGCTGGAGACAGAGTCGTCATCGAAGAGTTTCTGGAGGGAGAGGAAGTCTCCTTCATGGTGTTCACCGACGGAAACCGGGTATTGCCCATGGTTCCCTCCCAGGACCACAAAGCCATCTATGACGGAGACAAGGGGCCCAACACGGGGGGAATGGGAGCCTATTCGGTGGACTGGATTCTCACCCCTGAGATTCGAGAGCAGGTGCTGGACCAGGTCATCGGGTCGACAATCGATGGCATGGCAGCCGAGGGCCATCCTTTCCAGGGAGTCCTCTATGCGGGTTTGATGCTGACCGCCGACGGGCCCAAAGTGCTCGAATTCAATGTCCGCTTCGGGGATCCGGAGACGCAGGTGCTTCTTCCCCGGCTGGAGAGCGATCTGCTGGAGGTGTTCTGGTCCATTGCCCAGGGCGAGCTGGACCTCACCGAGGTGAAGTGGGTAGACGATGCCACCGTCTGTGTGGTGCTGGCGGCATCCGGCTACCCCGGTTCCTATGAGAAGGGTCTTCCCATCCAGGGAATCGAGAAGGCCGCAGCCGAACGCCACACCGTGGTCTTCCACGCGGGAACTGCGCTGCAGGATGACGTTCTGGTGAGCAGTGGAGGGCGGGTGCTGGGCGTGACCAGTACCGCCCCGACCCTGCAGCAAGCCATACAACGGGCCTATCATGGGGCCGAGAACATCGAATTCAGTGGAAAGTATTATCGTCGCGACATTGGAGCCAAAGGTCTCGCGAAGGTAGAGGAGAAGTCATGAGCCAGCCCAAAGTGGGAATCTTGATGGGAAGCCCTTCGGATGTGGAGGTCATGCGAGCGGCGGCCGGTGTCCTGGAAGAGTTCGGAGTGCCCTACGAGATGAAGGTCCTTTCCGCTCACCGGATTCCTGACAAGACGGCGGAATACGCTGGCAAGGCGGAGGAGAGGGGAATTCAGGTCCTGATCGGGGGAGCTGGGATGGCGGCGCACCTGGCCGGAGCCCTGGCGGCTCACTCGATCCTGCCCGTCATCGGCGTGCCCATTGACGGCTCCAGCCTGGGAGGGATGGACGCCCTTCTGGCCACCGTCCAGATGCCCGGAGGGATCCCTGTCGCTACCGTGTCCATCGGAAAAGCCGGAGCTAAAAATGCCGGCCTGCTGGCCGTGCAAATTCTCAGCCGCAGTGACCTGAACCTGGTCGAGAAGCTGCATGAGTACCGGCGGACCATGCGCGAGAAGATCGAGGCGGTCCACCTGGAATAAAGGTTCCACGTTCCACGTTCCACGTTCCACGCACTTTGACCCTCAACCTTCAACCTTCGACCTTCAACTTTCAACCAAGAACCAGTAACCAGTAACCAATAACCGGTAACAGGTAAAGCCAACTCAGGTGATCGTCTCAAGAACAACCACCGCCACGGCGTAGGCCCGGGCATGGGTAATGGTCAGAAGGGAGTTGCCGGCGCTGAGGGACTCGAAGACCTCCTCGGCCTTGCCATGGAAATGGAGGTAGGGCTGGCCGGAGGGTTCGGAACTGACTTCCACGTCCCGCCAGCGGATTCCCTCGGCCCAGCCGGTGCCGAGAGCTTTCAAGGCCGCCTCTTTGGCGGCAAAGCGACCGGCGAAGTGCTGATACTGGTTCTTGCGAGCCGTGCAGAACTCGGCTTCCTGTTCTGTGAAGACTCGCTGAACCATCTTGGGCTGGTTCTCCAGGGCCTTTCGAATACGCTCAACCTCGACGATGTCCACTCCCAGACCGACCACCATTCCCCTATGTTAGCCTTAGCACTCCGTAGTTGACACCCGATATGTTCTATGAGAAGCGGATTGGCTCGGTCCCTTTCTTCCGGTTCAGCGAACTCGAAGAGATTCGGGGGCTGGTTCACGCCTTCACTTCGAGGCAGACCGACCAGGCCTGCGGACTGGAGAGTGTTGAACGACAGGCTGTGGACAAGACTCCTTTTCTGGACTTGCTGGGGCTGTCGGCAGGAAAAACGATTCAGCTCCGACAGATCCATTCCAACCATGTCCTGAGACGTGCTTCTCCCGACATCAACCGTCCGGAAGGCGACGGACTGGTTCTCACCAGGCCCGGTCTCTTTGGGGTCATCAGGACTGCCGACTGCCTGCCGGTTCTGGTCGTCGATCCACTTCGCCGGCAGCTGGCGGCGGTTCATGCCGGCTGGCGGGGGACTCTGGGGCGGATCCTGGGGCGGGCGATTGGAGAGTTGGCAGGGACGGGCAGCGATCCAGCCGACCTGACGGTGGCTCTGGGTCCCTGCATCCGAAGCTGCTGCTATGAGGTGGGCCCCGAGTTCCCGGAGCGGTTCAGCAGTGAAGGGCATGATGTGGAGCGGGTTTTTCGGGGGCGGCACCTGGACCTGATCGAAGCCAATCGAGTCGAGGCCGAGGAAGCCGGGGTGGGACGGATCCTGGACAGTGGACTCTGTACCTGCTGCAGCGCGGATTCTTTTTACTCCCACCGCCGCGATCAAGACCAGCGACGCATGTGGGCGCTGGCCGGATTTGTCGCCTGACGGCTTCCACGTTCCACGTTCTGGGTTCAGGAAACAGTCGGCGGCTCAGTGTGCATCGACGTTTCCTTTGATGTTCAAGGCAAGAATCAGGCGAAACGAGGGACCGCAATGAGCAAAGCGAATAATCTTCGAGAGTGGGAGGGGCCTCGGGCCGCGACCGCCCAGCCTGAAGTTCACGAATCCCAGTCGCCGCCCCGCAGGGAATCCAAAGCGTGGAACGTGAAACGTGGAACGTGGAATGGCTAGTGCCCGAAAAGCAGCCGCCCTGCATCGTCTTCGCCCACCACTCTCAGCGAGACGATCCGGTTGGGCGGCAGGGCGGGGTCCACCAGCCCCTTCAAGTAATTTCCGGTGATCACAGAACGTCGACTCTCTTCGATCTGGTCGAGTGTCAGAGCCGAGAGGCGCTCCCCGATGAAGCTCTGCCGGAAGCGAGAGTTCTTCGAGTCGGAGATCTCTCGAAGCTCGCGGCAGCGGCGCCGGATGGCTGAGGGCGCAATCTTGTCATCCATTTGCGAAGCTGCTGTTCCGGAGCGGTCGCTGTAGGGGAAGACGTGGAGGTAGGAAAAGGGCATGCGCTTCACAAAGCGGCGGCTCTCCCGGTGTTCCCTTTCATCTTCTCCCGGGAAGCCGGCGATCAGGTCCGTTCCGATTCCCGCCTCCGGAATCCGCTCCCGGATCTCCTCGACCAGGCTGGCAAAGCGCGCGGTTGTATAGGGCCGAAGCATTCTTTTGAGCGTCCGGTCACACCCACTCTGCAGGCAGATGTGGAAATGAGGGGCGATTCTTCCCTGGCTGCCTTCCACGATCCGAATGACCCTGCGGGACAGTTCCATCGGTTCGATGGAACTGAGCCTGAGCAGCTCCAGCCGATCAATTCTCAGTAGCTCCTCGAGCAGCCGGTGGAGGCGAAAGGGCGGATCGAGATGACGCCCGTAAGTTCCCAGATGAATGCCCGTGAGGACGATCTCCCGGAAGCCAATGGCGACGAGTCGCCGAACCTGGGCCACCACCTGGGCCGGAGGCAGGCTGCGGCCGGGTCCCCGGACCAAGGGAATGATGCAGTAGGTGCAGCGGGCATCGCAGCCGTCCTGGATCTTGACGAAGGGGCGAGTGCGCCCGCCGGTCTGCCGGGCCGGGCTGGGCTGGAGGGCTCGCGACCCGTCGAAGCTGTCCCGATAGATGGGGGCCAACTCCGCGAATCCGGCCGGGCTCACAGCAACTTGCTCACTGAGCTGCACCAGACGGTCTTTGTGGCTGTTTCCGATCACCACCGTGACTCCCGGAATGCCTGCCAGCTCTCGGGGTGAGCGCTGGGCATAACATCCGGTGACCACCAGCCTGGCCTGGGGGTTCTGGCGGCGGAAACGACGCACCAGCTGTCGCACCTGCTGGTCGGAACGATGCGTCACGGTGCAGGAATTCACCACCACCACGTCGGCCCTGCGCGAGTCGTCCGTCTCCTGGTAGGAGCTCTGAAAGAACTCGTCCCTCAAAGCGGCCGTATCCGCCTGGTTCGTCCGGCAGCCAAAGGTGGCGATGTGAAAGAGCTTCTTAGTACTCACGTCCATAAATACGGTAGCATTTGTTCGCTTTGCTCACTGCGTTTCCTGGGCCAGATGAACATAGCCTTTACCTGACTTGGCTTCAAGATGCACGATGAGCCGCCGACCTATGGTTGGGAGCGCGACGCGAGGCAGATCGAGGCGAGACGACGAGTCGATGCGGTAGTATCGTCGAGGAGGAACAACGAAGAGATGGCCGCGTCCCGCCCCAACCCGCTGGGCGGATGGGGGTTGCGGTCGATCTCTTTGTCGTTCGGCGTCAACGATGCTGGCGCATCGCCTCCTCCTCTCTTCGCGACCTCGCCTCGCAAGACCCATCCGCAAATGTTGCCGTATTTATGGACGGGAGTACTCAGTACTCACGTCCAGGAAAGGCATGCTCGACTTTTCTTTCCAGATAAGCAAGCTGACCGCAGGCCGCCGAAATGTCCCCTCCCCGCGTCTTGCGCACGAAGGCGGAAACGTGATGCCTGGTCAGGACTTGCCGGAATCGATCTACGGTCTCCGTTGAGGGACGCTGGTAAGGGAGCCCCGGGTTGGGGTTGTAGGGAATGAGATTCACTTTGGATCGAATCCCCCGCAGCAGCCGGGAGAGTCGCCGGGCGTCCTGCAGGGAGTCGGTTACCCCTTTGAGGAGCACGTATTCAAAGGTGATTCGCCGCCTGGGCTCCAGGGGAAAGCGGCGGCAGCAGTCGAGCAAGTCTCGGATCGGCCATCTCCGGTTCAGCGGCATGAGCTCATTTCGTAATTCGTCCGTTGTGGCATTCAGGGATATGGCCAGATTGGGGAGGATCGGCTCCGAGTGCATCCGCTTCAGCACTGGAACAACGCCCGCAGTCGACACCGTAATCCTTCGTTTTGAAAGCCCCATACCCTCAGGATCCACCATGATCCGAAAGGCCTTCATCAGGTGCTTGTAGTTGTAAAGAGGCTCTCCCATGCCCATGAAAACGATGTTGAAACCGCGGGCGGGAACGTAGTCGGAGTCGATGGCGGTTAGAACCTGCCCCAGGATTTCACCCGGATTCAGATTGCGCGTGAATCCCATCTGCGCCGTCAGACAAAAGGTACATCCCACGTCGCAGCCGACCTGTGAGGAGATGCAGAGTGTGGTGCGCTCTTCCTCCGGGATGACAACCGTCTCCACGAACTGGTCGTCCTGCAGGCGGAAGAGTAGTTTGATGGTCCCGTCCCCGGATTCCGAGCGCTGCTGAAGTCGGGGAAGGTCAATCTGAAACTGCTCCGAAAGGCTTGTTCGGAAAGCCGCGGGGAGCTCCGACATCTTCGAGAAACAGTGCTCCCTGCGCCGGTAGAGCAGATGATACAACTGCCTGCCGCGAAAGGATTTCTCGCCCATGCCCCGGACAATTCCGACCAGTTCCTTACGGTTCTTGCCAAGCAGATTCATTCGGCTTTGCCTTCCACGTTCCACAAATTCCGCAACCTTCAACCTTCAACGGAGCGCTGCGATCTGATCGAATCACGTAAAGTCCTGCTTTGATATTTCATACCCAGTTGCTACATTCTAGCCTACCGTGTTCGTCTCAGTGCTCGGCAGTGGCAGCAGTGGCAATTGCACCCTCGTGGCAACCCGGGAGACATGTCTTCTGATTGATCTCGGCTTCGGGCCGCGCAGCCTTTCGCGTCGTATGCAGGAAGCAAGTCTCGAGCCCCGGCCGATTGATGCCGTGTTCCTGACCCACGGTCACTCGGATCACTGCCAGGGAGTCGGCTCACGGCAGGCCTCGGAGTCGGTGCCCGTGTACATGAACCGGGGCACTCGCAGCGAGGGAGCGGGGCTGAAGGAGGTCGAGAACTGGAGAGAATTCAACTGTAGCGCTCCTGTCCAGGTGGGTGATTTCAGTGTGGAAGCCTTTGCCATATCGCACGACGCCTCGGAGCCGGTCGGGTTTCGAATCCAGGCCGAAGGAAAGACGGGTGTGGTGGTGACGGATCTGGGCGAAATGACTCCCCAGGTCAAGTCCAGGCTGGGAGGTTGTGACTGGCTGGTTCTGGAGTCGAATCACGACGAGAATCTGTTGAAGATGGGCCCTTATCCCTGGCAACTCAAGCAGCGCGTGCTGAGCCGGGTGGGTCACCTCTCGAATCGGACTGCCGCCGAGTTCATCCGCGACGATTACGACGGCTGGGCAGCCCACATCTTTCTGGCCCACCTGAGCCAGCAGAACAACCATCCGGAGATTGCCCTCAAGTCGGCCCGCAGAGCCCTCCAGGATCGCCCCCGCAGGGGTCTCTTCGAGTCCTGCCGGATTCACTTGACCTTTCAGACTCATCCTTCTAACGTGATCCATCTATGATCTCTCGATACACCCATCCGGACATGGCCGGGGTGTGGACGGACGAGAACCGCTTTCGCAAGTGGCTGGAGGTCGAGATCGCTGTCTGCGACGTTCTGGCCGAAAGGGGTGAGATTCCGGCTGAGGCTGCGGCCAGGATCCGGCACGATGCTTCCTTTTCTGTGGAGCGCATTCGGGAGATCGAAGCGCTGACTCGCCATGATGTCGTGGCCTTCACGACGGCCGTAGCCGAGACACTGGGACCGGAGTCTCGATTTGTTCATCTGGGCCTCACCTCCACCGATGTGGTGGACACGGCCCAGGCTCTCCAGGTGCGCGAAGCTTCCCGGCTGATTGAAGAGGCGCTGCTGGAGCTGATAGAAACTCTGCGGGAACAGGCCCAACGACATCGCGAGACGGTCATGATGGGGAGAACCCACGGCATTCACGCCGAGCCCATCAGCCTGGGCCTGAAGTTTGCGGTGTGGTACGCGGAGATGGAACGGAACCTGGATCGCTTCCGCCGGGCCCGGAAGGTGCTGGAGGTGGGCAAGATCAGCGGTCCTGTCGGGACCTTTTCGCATCTGCCTCCGGAGTTGGAGGAAGCCGTTTGCCAGCGCCTGGGAATCGGCTTTGCCCGCGTGTCCACTCAGACCCTGCAGCGTGACCGGCATGCCGAGTACCTCTGCACTCTGGCGATTATCTGCTCTACCTTTGACAAAATGGCAACCGAGATTCGCCATCTTCAACGAACCGAGGTACGAGAGGCCTCCGAGCCGTTCGGCAAGAGCCAGAAAGGCAGCTCCTCCATGCCCCACAAGAGGAACCCGATCGGGAGCGAAAATATTTCGGGCCTGGCCCGGGTTGTGCGCAGCAACGCACTGGTTGCGCTTCAGAATGTGGCTCTCTGGCACGAAAGGGACATCTCCCATTCTTCAGCGGAGCGAGTTGTTCTGCCCGACAGCACCACACTGGCCCACTATCTGTGCGTGCGGCTCAACCGGATCCTCAGCGGGCTGGAGGTGAACCCGGAGCAGATGCAGGCCAACATCGAGATTACCGGAGGACTTTTCAACTCTTCGTCTCTGCTACTGGCGCTGTGCAGAAAAGGGGTGCTGCGTGAGGAGGCTTATCTCTGGGTCCAGCGCAACGCCATGAAGGTCTGGGACGAAGGGGCGGATTTCCACCAGCTCATCACAGACGATCCAGATATCAGTGCCGCACTTAGCCGAGAAGAGATCGACGCTCAGTTCGATCCCAAGGGCAAACTGCGCCACCTGCCGACCGTCTTCAAGCGGGTGTTTGGGGATTGATCGGTGCTTTCGCGCCGGGTTAAAGGTTGAAGATTAACCAGACGAAACAATCATGAACCGAATCATCGACCACATTGAAAGCCGCCGTGATGAATACCTGGAAGAGCTTCGGACCTTCCTGAGAATCCCCAGCATCAGCACCGACAGCAGTCACCGCCAGGACATGCAGCGGGCGGCGGAGTACGTGAAGGAGCAGCTGGATCGGTCGGGAATGACGGCTGAGATCGTGCCCACAGACGGGCATCCCATTGTCTATGGTGAAAGGGTGGAGCACGAGGATCGACCGACCGTTCTGATCTACGGCCACTATGACGTGCAGCCGGTCGACCCGATTGATCAGCCGAGCAAGGCAGAACTGGACGCGGACCTACTCAAGGGCACCTGGCGATCCAGGCGTTGCTTCGGCCCGTGCGGATTCGGCGGTTGCGGCCAAAACCGCGTTCACGTATACTGCCATGATGACTTCAGAACCAGACGCGCGGACGGTGACGCTCAATCTGACCTATAACGGTCGGGTATGTTCACGGGTATTGATACCGGGTTCGCTTCTAATCGATCTCGTGACGCAAGCACTTCCTGATGGAACTGATCGCGTTCAGATGCCGAAATCCGGCCCTCTCGAAGCAGGCGGTCAAGGATCGCCTCATACGGTTCCAGCAACAGACGAACCATAGGTCCCAATTCTATCGAGATGTTTTCGTGCATCATGGGCCTTGTCTAACGACCCACGTGGGGGTTGGAGACCAGTGCCGCGGTCGCCTTTGCCATCGCCGCATCGATGACCCGGTTCACCTTTCTGAACGACTGGTCGACGATGGCATTTGGCTTGGCCATGGCTTGATCGACCTTCGCCAGGACCTTGATGTCCTGAGCGAGCACCGTATTGAGCGCGAGGGTTGACGGGAGGGTGACATTGAGGATAATCTTGGGCATAGCTGTACTCCAGTAGCTGGTCTGAGGCTTAGGCACCCATTGGATCAGCCGGTTAAGGGTTATCCACCGCCCCGGCTGGAACCGGGGGCGTTTCGCTGTACGGCTTCTAGCTTAGCGTACCTTTAAGCAGCCGTCCACCTATTTCGCCACTTTCGTATATAATCCCCATTGAAAGCCGCCGTGATGAATACCTGGAAGAGCTTCGGACCTTCCTGAGAATCCCCAGCATCAGCACCGACAGCAGTCACCGCCAGGACATGCAGCGGGCGGCGGAGTACGTGAAGGAGCAGCTGGATCGGTCGGGAATGACGGCTGAGATCGTGCCCACAGACGGGCATCCCATTGTCTATGGTGAAAGGGTGGAGCACGAGGATCGACCGACCGTTCTGATCTACGGCCACTATGACGCAGCCGGTCGACCCGATTGATCTCTGGAAGACGAGCCCCCGGCTATCCGCAATGACTGCCTGTTTGCGCGGGGTTCGGCCGACGACAAAGGACAAGTTTTCATCCACTTCAAGAGCACCCAGGCATTTCTGCAACTGGCCGGCGAGCTGCCTCTCAACATCAAGTTCCTGGTCGAGGGTGAGGAGGAGATCGGTAGCCCCAATCTGCAGCCCTTCGTCGACCGCAATTTGGAGCGGCTGGCGGCCGACGTAGTCATGATCTCCGACACCACCATGTTTTCGAAGGAAACTCCCTCGATTGGTTATGGACTGCGCGGTCTTTCCTACCTGCAGATCGATGTCCAGGGACCGGCTCGGGATCTTCACTCGGGCTCCTTTGGAGGCCCGGTTGTGAATCCGGCCTTCGTTCTGAGCCAGATCCTGGCGTCCCTGAAGGACGAGAACGATCGGGTCCTGGTCCCCGGCTTCTACGATCGAGTCCAAGAGTTGACCTCGGAAGAAAAAGAGGCCTTTGCTTCACTGCCCTTTGACGAGGAGGCGTATCTGGCCGACCTGGGCGTCCAGAAACTGGCCGGGGAACGAGGCTACACACCTCTCGAGCAGTTGTGGGCCAGGCCCACCCTGGAGGTGAATGGTCTGCTCAGCGGGTTTACGGGAGAAGGAGCCAAGACAGTGCTGCCGTCCAAAGCCATGGCCAAGGTCAGTATGCGGCTGGTTCCGGATCAGGATCCCGACGAGATTGACGAGCTTTTCGAGAGCTACGTTATGGCCCGGGCCCCCGAGACGGTCTCCGTCAAGGTCACGAGCATGCACGGTGGAAAGCCCTGGGTGGCCTCCCGCGATCATCCGGCACTCAAGGCGGCCGCCAACGCCGTGGAGGCGGGCTTTGGAAAGCGTCCGGTGTTCCAGCGGGAGGGAGGATCCATCCCCATCGTAGCTACCTTCCAGGAGATCCTGGGGATCCCGACGGTCCTCATGGGAATCGGCTTGCCGGATGAAAATGCCCACGCCCCCAACGAGAACCTCTACCTGCCCCATTTCTTCAACGGGATCAAAGCCTCTGCCTATTTCATGGCCGATTATGGACAGGGACTTAAGAGTTAAAAGTCGGCCGTCAGGCCGATCCTACTTGGCCTTCCGCATTGAAAAGTTTCCGCAAGTTCGGAGCTTGATCTATTATGATCCAGACTTGGACGAAACTCGTCGTTGAAATGGGACTTTGGCAGTGATGGACCGACAGAAAGCCTGGAAACTGCTGGCTGAGCACACGAAAACGGAAGGGTTGATCAAGCATGCTCTGGCCGTGGAGGCTTCGATGCGGGCCTATGCTGGGAAGTTTGGTGAGGACGAAGAGAAGTGGGGCATCGTGGGACTGCTTCACGACTTCGACTACGACCAGCACCCGAGTCCCGAAGAGCATCCTCTGGTGGGGGCCGCAATTCTGGAACGGGAAGGCTATCCGGACGATGTGATCTATGCCATCAAGTCCCATGCTGACTACCTGGATCTTTCTCGTCGAAGCCGGATGGACAAGACTCTTTACGCTGTCGATGAGCTGTGCGGATTCCTGGTGGCGGTAACACTGGTGAGGCCCGGCAGGAAGATCGCCGAAGTTCCCGTCAAATCGGTCAAGAAGAAGCTCAAGGACAAGGCCTTCGCCCGCTCCGTCAACCGCGAGGATATCCGGCGTGGCTGTGAGGATCTGGGCGAGGAACTGTCAGAACACATTCAGTTTGTCATCTCGGCCATGGCCCGGGTGGCGGTAGAGCTTGGATTAGCAGGGGAGAGTGATCATGGATGAGCTTTCAGGGGGGAGGCTGGATGCCCTGTTGCACGAGGAGAGAAAGTTTGAGCCATCTGATCAGTTCCGGGAACGGGCCAACTGGAATGACCTTGCGATCTACGAAGAAGCGAGCCGGGACCTGGAGGGTTTCTGGGCCGAACAGGCGGGATCCATCGACTGGTTCCGAAAATGGGACCAGGTTCTGGACTGGAGGGTGCCGGACGCCCGCTGGTTCGTGGGGGGCAAGCTCAATGTCTGTTACAACTGCGTGGACCGGCATCTGAGCACCTGGCGCAAGAATCGCGCCGCCATCGTCTGGGAAGGCGAGCCCGGCGACGAGCGGGTTCTGACCTATCAGGATCTCTACCGCGAAGTGAATCAATGCGCCGGCGTCTTGCAGCGCCTGGGGATTCAGGAAGGTGACCGGATCGCCATCTACCTGGGGATGATTCCCGAACTGGCCATTGCAATGCTGGCCTGTGCCCGCCTGGGTGCTCCACACACCGTCGTGTTTGGAGGCTTCAGTCCGGAGTCTCTCAGTGACCGGATCAATGATTGTCAGGCCAAACTGCTGATCACTGCGGACGGGGCCTGGCGCAAGGGAGGCATTGTTCCGCTCAAAGGTAACGCCGACGAAGCGCTGAAGAGCTGCTCGACCATCGAGAATGTCCTGGTCGTCAACCGCACCAGCCAGGCTTCTGAAGTACCGATGGTGGAAGGCCGCGACCACTGGTGGCACGAAGAGATGAGTCAGTCGGAGGGAAGCCTCGTGGAGCCGGCCCATCTGGATTCCGAACATCCCCTGTATATCCTCTACACGTCAGGGACCACCGGCAAGCCCAAGGGTCTTCTGCACACCACGGGCGGCTATCTGGTGGGGACGGCTACCACCCACCGCTACGTTTTCGATCTCAAGGAAGAGGACACCTACTGGGCCGCCGCCGACATTGGCTGGGTGACGGGTCACAGCTACATCGTTTACGGGCCTCTGGCCAACGGGGCCACCTCGGTGATGTACGAAGGGGCGCCCAATCACCCGGACAAGGATCGGTTCTGGGCCATCGTCGAAAAGTATCAGGTGAATATCCTTTACACTGCCCCGACTGCGATTCGGGCGTTCATGGGCTGGGGCGACGAGTACCCAGCTCGACACGATCTCAGCTCCCTGCGCTTGCTGGGGACGGTAGGGGAACCAATCAACCCCGAAGCCTGGATCTGGTATCGGGAGAAGATCGGGTCGGGAAACACCCCTGTGGTGGACACCTGGTGGCAGACAGAAACGGGAATGATCCTGATCACTCCGCTGCCGGGAATGACGGTTCTCAAGCCGGGCTCGGCGACCTTTCCGTTTCCGGGTATTGAGGCGGACATCGTGGACGATCAGGGAAATTCAGTACCCCTCGGTTCGGGCGGCTATCTGGTCCTGAAGAAGCCGTGGCCGGCCATGGCCCGGACCATCTGGGGCGATCCGGAACGCTTTCACGAGACCTATTGGAGTCGCTTTCCCGGTCTCTACTTTACGGGGGACGGCGCCAAGCGCGACGAAGAAGGATACTTCTGGCTGCTGGGTCGGGTCGACGATGTTCTGAATGTCTCCGGCCACCGCATCGGAACGATGGAGGTGGAGAGCGCCCTGGTCAGTCATGAAGCCGTGGCCGAGGCCGCTGTTATCGGGGTCACCCACGAGATCAAGGGGCAGGGAATAGCTGCCTTCGTGACCCCTCGCTCTGGTGTTGATCAAGAGGGACTGTCGGAGGAGCTGCGCCATCATGTGGCCGAAACAATCGGGGCGATTGCGAGACCCGAACACGTATTCCTGACACCCGAACTCCCCAAGACTCGAAGCGGGAAGATCATGCGTCGCCTGCTGCGGGACGTTGCCGAAGGCCGGGTTCTGAGCGACACAACGACCCTGGCCGATCCCGGAGTGCTGGATTCGATCAAGCAGCAGTATGAAGATTCGGAAGGCTGACGCCTTCCGCGTTCCACGTTTCACGTTCCAAGTTCCACGTTGTTTGCGTTGAATCTCGTCTGATGAAATCGACGTACACCGTGGAACGTGGAACGTGGAACGTGGAATCTGACTCGAAGAGTCAGGCCTCCTGAGGTGCGGCGCAGTACTCCTGGAAAGCCGCCTGCAGATCCGTGGAGATGTCCAAGGCTTCCCGGTTTTCAATCATGTGCCGTTCCATCATGAAAACCAGCTTTCCATCTTTGAACATGGCAACACTGGGTGAGGAAGGTGGAAAAGGCTTCAGATACTCACGGGCGCGGGCTGTCGATTCCATGTCCTGACCTGCAAACACAGTGGTCAGCCGATCCGGCCTGGGGCCGTGGTCAAGAGCCTGGGCGATGCCCGGGCGAGCTTTGCCGGCAGCGCATCCACAGATGGAGTTGACAACCAGTAGCACGGTTCCCTCGTCTTTGGTCAGCACAGAATCAACATCTTCTGCACTTCTTAGTTCTTCAAATCCAATTTGCGTAAGTTCTTCACGGCCGGGGCGAACCCACTCTTCCGGATAGGGCATAATCAAACCTCCTTCCTAAGAGAATACACGAAGAGAATACACGAATTCCAGGCAGCGAGTGGGGCATCTCCCGCTAGGAGTAGATTCCACGTTCCACGTTGCGCGCTCATGAAAGTGGGAGGGGCCTCGGGCCGCGACCGCGCGGCATGATGCTCAAGAACCTCGGTCGCCGCCCGAGGCGCCTCCCACATTCTGCCTGGAACACTACCCATCTCCGCAGAGCGCCAGAGACGGCCAGACCGCGTACAATGGAACGGCGCTTGAGGGATCTACGTCCAATAGTTGAGTCGGCAGAACCCCCGTGATGAAAGGTCGAGGGCATGCAAAGGATTGGCATACCACTTCTGACAGTTCTTTTTCTCATTTCCCAGCTTCTACCGGGCTCGGATGAATCGGTCAAGTCGCGGGTTCAGAGGCAGGAGTTTATCCGTTATTTGGATCTGACCGGGGATCTGAAGGCTCTCGACACCGTCCAGGTGACGAGCCCCAACCTGGGCAGCAAATGGAGTTTTGTGGTTGCCTACCTGATTGCCGAGGGCAGCATCGTGCAGCCCGGAGACCTTCTGGCCCAATTCGACATAGCCGAGTTAATCGGCGAACGGCTCGAGCTGGAGAAAAAAAGAGAAGATGCGCGGATCCAAATTGCCCAGAAGCAGGCAGAGCAGGAAATCGAGGAACTCAATCTTCTGTTGAACCTCGCCACGGTGGACAAATCGTACCGGGTTGCCAGGCTCTACGCCGATATTGAGCCCCAGTTGCTTGCCAGGTCAGAGGCCGAGAAGTACCGGTTTGAAGCGAATCAATCGCGACTGGAGATGGGAAAGGCAAAGGAACGCCTGCAGAGCCGGGAGGCATCCGCCCGCGCCGACCTGAACGTGGTGCAACTCGAGTTCGATCAGGCAGAACTGGAACTGCGGCGAATTCTGGGCGATATCGGGAGAATGACCATTCGAGCCCGCTCACCCGGAGTCGTGCTCTACGGCCAGAACACCGAGGGCGAGAAGGTCCAGGTGGGGGATAATGTTTTCAGAGGCTGGCCGGTGCTCATGTTGCCCGACATGGATCGCCTGGTGGTTGCTGCGCGGGTCTTTGATACTGATTTCAGCCTCCTTCGGGAAGGAATGGAAGCGGAAGTCACCTTCGATGCTGTCCCTTCGAGAAGCTTCAAAGCCGAGGTCTACAGACTGCCCGAATTCGCCAAGCCCATTCATCGGCGTTCCGAGCTGAGCGTCTTTGTGGTGGAGTTCGCCCTGCTGGGAAAGGACCTGAGTCTCATGAAGCCTGGAATGACCGCCCGAGTCCGGGTGCCGATCAGCTACGGCAGTGGACTTGTGGTCGACCGGGCGGCCGTCCGCGTCGAAGAGTTCGGTGCAAGTTACCTGGTCAGGGGGTCCGGCGAAGCGATCCCCTGCCGGGTCGTTCAGACCAATGATCGCCAGGCACTCGTGGAAGGAGATGTGAGCGAAGGAGACGTCGTGCTCCTGGCCCGCACCCCTGTAAACGAAAGGGTCAGTGGGGGAACCTGGATGGAAGTGGAGCGGCAAGACATTCGCTTCACCGTCTCGGGGACGGGAGAGTTGAAGGCAGCTCAATCGGTGAGTTTCCGCCCGCCCCCAATTCCACACACCTGGGATTTCAAGATCGTACAACTGGCCCGGGAGGGGGAAATGGTCGAGCCCGGCGACACGGTTCTCCAGTTTGATCCTACCGAGGTGCTGAAGATGATCCGGCAGGAACAGGCGGAGCTTGAAAAGGTCCAGCGGGAGCTGGAGAAAACACGGGCCAATCTCCAACTTCGGCATCAGGACCTGCAGCTGGAGCTGGAGGCGGCGGAAGTTGCGGACGAGAAGGCCACCAACAAACTGAGTCAGGCCCGTCAGTTCGAATCCAGTCTGACCATCAGGGAAGCAGAGTTCAAAGCAGAACTGGCCCATCGTCGGGTCGAGTTGCTGGGCCGGAAGCTGGCTGTCACCAAGAAGGCGTCTGGATTGCAACTGCAGATCCTGGAGGAGACGCGGGGGCTTCATGACTACCGTATCGAAGCAGCCCGGAGAGCTCTGGATGATTTGAAACTGAAGGCCCCGATCCCCGGGCTTGTCGTCTATGTAGCCAACTGGAACAATGAGAAGAAAAGGGTCGGTTCGCAGGTGCACTTTCATGAAACCGTCGTCTCTCTCCCGACCCTGTCCACACTCATGGTCAAAGCCCAGATTGCAGAGAGCGACGCAGGCAGAGTCCGGGTCGGCCAAGAAGTGAACATCAATCTCGATGCCATTCCCGAGAAGACGTTCAAAGGCAGAATCAGCCGGGTTGGAACCATCTTTCGACAGCCATCGACCTCCCGTCCCGTAAAAGTTCTGGACATCGAGGCGAGTTTTGATTGGATCGATCTTCAGCGGATGAGACCGGAACTGGTGGCTCGCCTCAAGATCAATGTGGATGAGTTTCAGGATGCCCTTGCGGTTCCGTTGGCCGCTGTGGAAATCGAACGGGGCGAGTCCTTTGTCTGGGTTCGAGGAGAAGCTGGTGCTCCTGTGCGCAGACGAGTTCAGCTGGGAAAGGACAATGGGATTCTTGCCGTGGTGGAGTCCGGTCTTGGGGAAGGAGAAAGCATTCTGGGCCGGCACCCCGAGGAGCCCGGAGAGTGAGGGACTACTCATGAAGCGCTGGGCGGTCGGTTTGATGACGGGGCTCCTGACAGTGGGATTGGTCTGGACCTATCACCAGACAGCTTTCTCGGTGCTGCAGGAATACCTGACCCCAGACCTGGAGGATCCGATCCCCACACTGCAACTCATTCAGCGTAACTATCGCTTGCTGGTGCTGGCCGAAGGAAAGTTGACGGGGCTCAAGACGACTCCGCTGGTGACCCCGGAGGTGCGTCGGGGCGGATTGAAGATCGCCTGGATGCGGGAGGAGGGAGCCCTCGTGCAGCCCGGCGAGGTCCTCGTCCGGTTTGACAGCTCAGAAGCGCAACTCGCCCTGGAAGAGAATCAGAATCAGGTCTCGACCCTGGGGCAGCGGATCGATAAGACCGCCACCGACTCGAGTACAGAAATGCGGATTCTGGAGGTCGATCGCGAAGCAGCGGATCTGGAGTTCGAATTCGCGCATTCCCAGATCAGGCGAGATGAGGACATTTTCTCCCGCTGGGAGATTCAGGAGTCGCTCATGAGTGCTGCCCTGGCCGAGTACAAGCAGCTCAGTGTCGATGAGCGAGCCTCACTGAGAGGCCGGCTTACCAAGGCGGACCTGGAAATCCTCGAGATCGAGAAAAAGCAGGCCAGCACCGAGGTCGAGCTGGCAGAGGAGGCCCTCTCCTCGCTCGAGTTGCCGGGGCCGGTGGGAGGAGTGCTCTTCTACAAACGCCATGGATGGAACCAGGTGGAGGTCGGAAACGATGTTTGGCCCGGCCAGGAGCTCATGGAAATTGCCGATCTCCATCAGTTTCGTGCCCGGCTCGAGATCCCGGAATCGGACATCTCCGGAATCAGGGTCGGCTCTCCCGTTCAGGTTACGCTGAATGCCATGCCCGAAAAATCGTTCTCCGGCCGCGTGGCCACACTGGCTGCGACGTCCAGGCAGGTCAGTCGAAAGGACCCGCGAAAGTACTTCGAATGCCAGATCGACCTCGATGTCCCCACCGAAATCTTGCATTCCCTCAAGCCGGGGATGCGTGCGCAGGGTCAGATCCAGACCGAAGTCAAGGAGCAGGCTCTGATCCTTCCCAGGAGTGCTGTGTTCAAGGAGGAGGACCAGTTTGTCGTCTTCACCGAAGAGGACGGGGCTTACAAGAGAAACGAGGTTGAAATCCTGGGCGCCGACCACGGGTTCTATATTGTGGGCGGGCTGGAAGCCGGACAGCAGGCCTGTCTGAGACACCCCTTTGCCAGGAATCAGTTACATCTCCCGGATTTCAATGCTCCCTCCAGGGCGAGTCGGGGAAGGCGCTTTATCATCATGAACTGATCGAATGGTTCTCGTAGAGCTCACAAAGGACGCTGCCGGCAGTCTGGGTCGCCACAAACTCCGGACCTCTCTGACCATGCTGGGAATGATCTTCGGGGTGGCAGCGGTGCTGGCCATGCTTTCGATCGCGGCCGGGGCTGAAGAAGAAGCCCTGGATATGATCGCCAGGATGGGCCTTCGCAACATCGTCGTGCGAGCCAAGTCCTTCGAAGAGTCCGAGATGCGGGTCATCCGCCAGGACTCACCGGGACTCTCCCGAAAAGACATCGATGCCCTGCGCAAGGCTCTCCCGGATGGGACCGTCCTGGTCGGGAAGAAGATCCTCAAGACCTACCAGTTGGGGTCCGAGTTCGCAGCCTCTGATTCCCGCGTGATTGGTGTCAACGCGATCTATCCACAGCTCGCCAGCTTGAGCGTTGTGGAGGGCTCTTTTTTCCTTCCCTCCGATGAGCTGAAGGCGAACCAGGTCTGTGTTCTGGGAACGACGTCTAGAAGCCGCCTTTTTGGGCTCAGCGACCCCCTGGGACAAGGGGTCAAGATCAATGACGTCTGGTTTGCCGTCATCGGTGTTCTTGCCGACCAGTTCATCGAAAAACAGGAATTCGAGGGAATCAAGATCGAGAATCCAAATAACGAGATCTTTATTCCCCTGGGGACCCTGTTGACCAAGTTCGAACGAGACCCTGTGGCCAATGAACTCGATGACATCATCATTCGTGTGCCGGAGGGTCAGGGCATCGCCGAACAGGCGGCCTTTGTCTCCGCCATGGTCGGGAGCATGCATCGGCAGATTGATGACTTCACACTTGTGGTACCGGAGCGCCTGCTCACTCAAAGTTGACAGACCCAGCGGATCTTCAACATCGTAATGGGGGCTATTGCGTCGATCTCCCTGCTCGTCGGCGGGATCGGAATCATGAACATCATGCTGGCCTCGGTGCTGGAACGCACCGGAGAGATCGGCCTGCGCCGGGCTCTGGGGGCACGCCGCCGCGATATCAGTCGCCAGTTCCTGCTGGAAGCACTCGTCATCAGTGTGAGCGGTGCCACCCTGGGCATCGGACTGGGTTACGGTATCTCAAGCCTGGTCTCGACTTACTCCGGATGGCCCACCATCGTGACGCCGCTGTCCGTGCTGCTGGGTGTCGGCGTTTCCATGACCGTGGGACTCGTGTTCGGGATCTATCCCGCCCGCCAGGCTTCCTATGTCTCGCCCATTGATGCCCTTCGATACGAATAGGTTCTAGGTTCTGGGTTCTGGGTTCTGGGTTACTTGCACCCAGTTCATCTCGAATGTTGAATTCAGTTAGATAGGACGAACAGAACGCTAGGGCTTCCGCCCAGGGTTCTGTTCCGGCAAGTCTCAGTCGTCAGCCTGTCAGTCTGTCAGTTCCCGTTGCGGTCGAGACACCTGAGGCCCTCACTCTCAAAGATTCCAGAACCCAGAAAGCAGAACCCAGAACCCGGAACCCTTCCGTGCTATATTCTCGCCATGGCATTTCAAGGCGTCGACTTTCTGCAACTGGACGACCTGCTGACGGATGAGGAACTGCTGGTTCGTGACACCGTGCGCTCCTTCGTCGATGATCAGGTGATCCCGATCATCGAAGACCATTTCATGTCGGGAACCTTTCCCAAGCATCTCATCCAGCCGATGGCGGAACTGGGGTTCCTGGGGGCCAATCTGGACGGATACGGCTGTGCCGGGCTCAATAGCGTCGCCTATGGCCTCATCATGCAGGAACTGGAGCGGGGCGACAGCGGCCTGCGCAGCTTTGTCTCGGTTCAGGGTGCTCTGGTCATGTATCCGATTCACGCCTTTGGCAGCGAAGAGCAGAAAGAAAAGTGGCTTCCTCGTCTGCAGTCCGGCGAAGCCATTGGCTGCTTCGGTTTGACGGAGCCCGATTCGGGCTCCAACCCGGGAGGAATGAGAACCCGGGCGCGGAGGGACGGCTCTGAATATGTCCTGGACGGCAGCAAGGCATGGATCACTAACGGAAGCGTGGCTGACGTGGCGGTCGTGTGGGCAAAATGTGAAGACGAGACGGTTCGGGGCTTTCTGGTAGAGAAGGGAACTCCCGGCTTGGCGGCCAAGGATTACCACAATAAACATTCGTTCCGGGCCTCCTGGACGTCGGAGTTGATCCTGGATGGGTGTCGCATACCCGAATCCAATCTGCTTCCAGGGATGGAAGGGCTGAAGAATGCACTAATGTGTCTGAGCCAGGCCCGCTACGGGATTGCCTGGGGCGGGGTTGGAGCCGCCATGGCCTGCTACGAGACAGCGCGCAAGTGGGCCCTGGAAAGGCGACAGTTTGCAGACAAACCCATTGCTTCACACCAGCTGGTTCAGCGAAAACTTGCCCACATGTTGACCGACATCACCATGGGGCAATTGCTTGCTTACCGACTCGGGCAGCTCAAGGATCAGGGAAGGGTCAAATTCGATCAGATTTCGATGGGCAAGCAGAACAACGTAGCGATGGCGCTCAAGACAGCCCGGGTGGCTCGTGACCTGCTGGGAGCCAACGGTATTCTGTCCGACTATCCGGTCTTCCGTCACATGGCGAACCTCGAATCCGTCTATACGTACGAAGGAACCCACGATATCCACACCCTCATCCTGGGCCAGTCCATTACTGGAATTCCGGCCTTTGAATAGGTTCCACGTTCCACGGTCCACGATCTTTAACCTTCAACTTTCAACTTTTCGCCAACTTCCGTGGAACGTGAAACGTGGAACGTGGAATCCGCGACGGCGCGAGCGTCAGCGAGCGCCAACGGGCTATGCTATAAAGAAGCCATGATCATCGGCTTGACCGGAAAGAACGCCGCCGGGAAAGGTGAAGTTGCCAGCTTCCTGCAGGACAAAGGCTTCTACTACAATTCGCTGTCGGATGTTTTGCGCGAGGAGCTGAAGAAGAGAGGCGAAGAACCGACTCGAAGTAACCTGATCCGGATTGGAAGAGAGCTGCGCAAAAAAAACGGCGACGAGTATCTCGCTAAGCGGATCCTGGCTAAGACTCAGAGCGACAGGAACTACGTAGTCGATTCCTTTCGCCACCCCTCCGAGATTGCTGTCTTTCGAAGAGATCCAAGATACCGGCTGCTTCTGGTGGAAGCTGATCCCGCAGTCCGATTTGAACGGATTCGGAGTCGGGGCCGAGAATCAGACCCGACTACGCTCGATGAGTTCCTGCGCCTGGAGAACCAGGAATTAGCCAGTTCGGCCGAAGGAGGGCAACAACTTGAGCTCAGTGCCGAAGAGGCCGATGCGACGGTTCTGAACAACTCGTCGATTGAAGAACTCAGGGAAACGGTGGGCAAGATTGTCAGCCGCTGGGTTCATCAACTCTCGCGGCCCGGCTGGGATGAGTATTTCATGGGAATTGCCAAAGTCGCGTCATTGCGCAGCAATTGTGTGAAGCGCAAAGTCGCAGCGGTGATTGTCAAAGACAAGCGTGTGATTTCCACTGGTTACAACGGGACGCCCCGGGGCACGACTAACTGTTTCGAAGGTGGGTGCCCTCGCTGCAATAACCTGGCCGACAGCGGCACCCGCCTGGACGAGTGTTTGTGCTCGCACGCCGAGGAGAACGCCATCACCCAGGCGGCTTACCATGGTGTCAGTGTAAAGGGAGGAACTCTCTACACGACCTTTGCTCCCTGTCTGATGTGTACCAAAATGATCATCAATGCAGGAATTGAAGAGGTGATCTATAACCTGGACTACCCGCTCAACGAAGTGTCGTTCCGACTTCTGGGGCAGGCCACCATCCAGGTTCGCCAGTACCGCGTTGAGTAGCCGGCCAGCGCGCCGGTTGGAACCTGTGAGGGGCAGAGGTGTCCAAAGTAAAGAAGCAGTCTTTGCGATGGAACTAGTGGAGCCATGTACCTGGATCTCGAGCTGATCGCTCTCTTCTACTTCACAATGGCCTCCGCAGGCTTCATTCTCTTTCTGTTCAAGTACAGGCGCGGATCCCAGATTCGTCTCTGGGGGTTCAGGGCCTGCCATATCCTGGGCTTCCTGGGCGTCGCCTGCCTGCGTCTTTCCGACGGCTACTTTACGCAGTCGACCCTGCTCATCGTCTCCTCACTGATCGTCTCGTTGATTGCCTTCGAAGTTTCGTCGCGCTTTCTCAAAACCGGGTAGGTTTTAGGTTCTAGGTTCTAGGTTCTAGGTTCTAGGTTCTAGGTTCTAGGTTCTAGGTTACTTGTGCCGAGTTCATCTTTAATGTGGAGTCAAGTTTGAGAGCGGACGGACAGAACGGTGTGGCGTAAGCGCACCGTCCCTGGTGTCTGACGGCACGCTGACGCCGTGCCGTTCTGTGTGCAGGATGGTGCCGGCCTGGCTCAGCACCTGAGTACATTGCTCGTGGGTCTGAGGCGAGGCCTCGTTAGGTTCTAGGTTCTGGAATTTAAACTCTTTTCCTCCCGGTCCACGCGGCCGTCCACATACAGTGCTTGCATCACCGCGTCTTTGGGGCCACCATATTTCTTGGTCCTGAACTGGCAGAGGAGAGGAGGAGCATGAGTCGATCTCTGTTCACAATCCTGGGAGCGATCGTTTTGATTCAATGTGGCCCCAGTGAGCCAGCGTCGAAAAAGGTGAGTGTCCCCTTTTTGGAAGGTTTCAAAACCCTTATTTCACGGTACTTTGCGGGTTTCAGGGGGTGCGTATAAGGGTGTGTCGCCCCTGATTCTCCGCAAAACCGCACCCTATACGCACCCTGTAGGCGCTCTCACCGTGGAGGGAACAAGCGGTTAGATACGTACCCCTTCACAAGCGGAACGCGAGTGAATTTTTCTAGACAAAGACACGGACTGCGGAGAGACGTATGGAGTCCTGCTCGAGCGCTTTTCCGACTCGAGTGACAGTTGCCTAACCATTCAGAGAGTGGAGACATCCGGCGGGATCGGAAGAAGTGATTCCGTATCCGGCCCTGGCTTTTACGATCGGAAGCCTGGCTCAGCTGATCGCCCCAAAGATCGCTGATGCGGTTGTGACCCGAGTGGTTAGAATCATATGGATGCCGATCATGTGGGAGGCTTCGATGATCTGCTGGAATGACTGATGTATCCTGACAGATCATCCCATCCGATACCCTGCCAGAACGAAAGGAATGAATGGATGACATATCGAGACCCCTCTCACATCATGGAGATCGCTACAGGGTTCTGGCGAGCGAAGACGTTGCTATCCGCCGTGGAGCTGAATCTGTTCACGCTTCTCGGCGAAGGTGCGATGACCGGCCAGGAGATTCAAGCAAGTCTCGACCTCCATCCCAGGGCGATACCGGACTTCCTCGACGCGCTGGTCGCCCTGAAGGTACTGGAGCGCGACGGGGTGGGGCCAGACGCCAGCTACTCCAACTCGAAGGAGAGTTCCCATTTCCTCGACAAGAATCGAGTGACCTACATCGGGGGCTTCTTTGAAATGCTCAACGCCCGTCTTTATGGATTCTGGGAGGATCTCACGGAAGCCCTCCAGACGGGACGACCGCAAAATGAAATCAAGCACTCCGGAGCGCCGATATTCGACGAGTTATACCGGGACCCGAGTCACCTCGAGCAGTTCATGGGGGAGATGACCGGCATCTCGCTGCCCAACTTCGAGGCCTTCGCCCGGAAATTCGACTTTTCGGGTTACGCGACCATGTGCGACATCGGTGGCGCCACTGGACAGCTTTCCATCATTGTAGCGCGGCACCAGCCACATTTGCGGTGCACGACGTGCGACCTCCCAGCAGTGGAACCCATTGCTCGGAAGACGATTGAACAACAGGGTCTCGCAGACCGAATTCAAGCGGCCTCAATCGATTTCTTTCAGGATCCCTTCCCCAAAGCCGATGTCGTTACCATGGGCATGATTCTGCATGATTGGAATCTGGAGAAGAAGATGCAACTGATCAGGTCCGCTTATGAGGCATTACCGGAGGGAGGCGCCCTGGTGGCTATCGAAAACATCATCGATGACGAGCGTCGCAGGAACGTTTTCGGGCTGATGATGTCGCTGAACATGCTCATCGAGTTTGGGGATGCTTTTGATTTCACCGGCCGCGATTTCGACCTCTGGTGCACCCAGGTTGGATTTCGAAAGACTGAAGTGATTCCGCTTCGAGGCCCGGCCAGTGCCGCGGTGGCGTATAAGTAGTTACCTATCCTGGCCGCACTCTCCGGATAGCAGTGGTTTACAAAAAATTGTTAACGATCAGCAGGATGTGCGCTTTCTTGGACCATGTGCCGGTAAGATAGTTCCTCAACATCATCTGCGCCGAAGGCGCGCGGCGGCTCGTGCCCTGTCCCTACCAGAAACTCGGGTGATTCATCAGGTAACTGTTGTTGAGTGTCTCAGAGCGGTTCCGCGACTCATGATCCTACCTGGATTTCCTGACTCTGCTCCGCGCTTCATCCATGTTTGATGCCAGAAAAGCCGGAGAAGATCCAGCTGGCAGAAAAGATTGGGGCTGCTGGACACCGTCAACAACACTTCTCTGAAGAAGCACCCATTCTCGAGCGACACGCCCTTAGAAGTCTTCCAGCAGTAATTTGGCGATCCCACTCAGGTCGTCCTCTGGATAGTGCTCCAGAAAATCGCTCAGGGTTTACCGGGCACGCGAACGCCGTGGGTTCCGGCCTGCTCTCTCTGCATCAGCCAAAAGCGCCAACTCGATCCAGACTCTATTGAAGCGGGCCAGTTTCGTCCACGGATGCTCGGGATAGAACACTATGAAATCTCCGAATTGAGCATCGGCCCGTCGGAGATTCGCCGTCCCGCCTGCTCCCCAATAGACCTCCCCCATCTGATAAAAGCGGTTCGGAGTCCGGGGATCGCCCGGTGCCGACTGAATCTGCTCCCAAAGTGTTGCAATGGCTTGCTCAGATGTCACGAAGGAGGTCTGCCCGAAGGTCTGCGGGTCTCCTTCGTCGATCCAAATCGTGGCTTTACTCTGTGCTGGCCTATAGTCGATGCGATCAACCCTGGCTCCATCGCGGAGGTTCACGGCATAGAACTTATTCACAGCCTTCTTGATGCCAAGCTCGCCGGGCTGGGAGCCTGCCCAGTGCGCTACCGCGGCCTGCAGTGCACTTGACGGAAAGGAGCGGTTGCCGACGAAAGCAAGATAGATGCGAAGCCCGTATCGTGGATTGGTCGCCGCTGGGATGGTAGCCAGGAATGGTGAAGCGATTTGCCCTTGACGGAGCTGGGCGGGTTGGAACGTTCGACGGTGATGGGCCAATTCATATAATTCATATAACGCTTGGTAGCTCGAATGCTCACCGGCTGGCAAGGAACTCACGCCAAGGAGCACCAGGGTAAGTGCTGTGGAGTAGTTCATGATTTCCGAGTTAGAGTCTCGCGACTTCCGATAAGTTCAGCGTGCCAACGCTTTCAGCAAAAGGGCTTCGACAAGTATACGCGGGTCATTTTTCCCTTGTCATTTCGAGGACAGGCACGGAGTGAGGAAAGGTCAGACCCAGTTCACTGCAGCCCGTCGTGTGCCGGAAGCTGCACTTGACTGGCGATTGTCGGCCGCCCTTGATCCGGTTATTCGGTCTTCCTCGCCGTGAGTGAAAAGTGATTCGTCGAATCGACTTCGAGCTCTAGTATCTCGAAAGAAGCAAAGAATGGTCCAAGTTCAACTTTACGAAAATAGTGGTGCGGCAGGCCCTTCTCAGGGCCATCTATTGGGACAAATGTGCCCGGTTCCACTTCTTTCTGCAGGTTGCTGGGCTCATTCTTCGAGACGGGCACGGTGATCCAGATCAGCCCTCCGGGCTTCACAACTCTTGTGATCTCTGAAACCGTCTGCCTGATCGCTTCGAGCCGGTTGTGGTGAATCACCTGCACGCTAATCAGCGCGTCAAAGAAACTGTCCGGATAAGGTAGGTTCTGCATGTCATGCAGCGTCAAGTGCGCAGACAGCTTCATCTTACCCAGCCGCAAGATTGCAGAGGCTAGCCCCACTGCAGAAGAGTCCAGGCCCCAAGTGTCATAGCCATTCTTGGCACAGGCGACGAGGTGTGTACCGGTTCCGCACCCTAGGTCGAGCACTCGCCTGACCTGGTGCCGATTGAACAAGTCCAGGACTCCCTGGATCTCGGGATGAGGGAGTTCCGTCTTTGATCGACTTGCTTCGTAGATCTGATCCCAAACCGTACCCACGCTAACTCTCTTAGCAAGGTCCCATCTATTAGGCAAGCGCCGTATGCTCAGATCACAGGGCGCTCGAACTCGCGGACGAAGCAATCTTCCACCCTTGTCAAGATGTGTGGAGCGCGGAAGCAGGATATTGCGAGCCCAGGCCCAGTGAAAGGGCGCCCTCCCTTAACGGCAAAGGCGCAGAAAGAGGAGTTCGTGGCGGGATCCAGAGGCAGGTAATTGTGCAGTTCACTAAGAAATACTACCCAGGGACCGAAATGTTTCGACCTGGAGGGGTCTAGAAAGGTGTTTCCGGGAACCGGAGATACGAGACCTGCCGGCCATGACGCTCGGATGCCTTCGCCGACACCGCTATTTCACTTCTTCAATCCGCCACGAGAACTCCTCCAGCAACTTCTCACTCCATCCATTTTTCTCAAAGGCCTTCTTGCCTGTGGTATCCAGGAACCAGGTTGTCGGAAAGGCGTGGATATCGGAGTTTGAGACGTAGCCGTCATCGAATAGAACTCGAAAGCTAAATTCAGATGTCTCAGCGGACTCAGAGCAGGCCAAAGTCAAAAGGGCAAAAAACAGGGAGAAGAAAGTGAAATGCCTCATCGCCTTGCCAGCTCAGAAGTGGTCAGAAACGATCGATCTTGAGCCTTGGCTTTTCGCCTTTCGGAACCAGACTTTGACTCGCATTGCCTACTTAGGAGATGCGGCTGACCCCGTCTTAGTCACACAGAAGGGGCGAAAACAGGATCTTGGGGGTTAAGCAACCGTTTTTCTGTAATTTCCTCTAGGGCCTGTAGGGAAGAATTGCTCCACTTGTTTTTTCCAGCCGGCCAGGTTCAGGTATTGCCGGCCGGTTAACCACTCCTCGTGTATCTCTGCAAGCACAGCCGAGATGAGCCGCAGCGCCGATGCTTCGTGGGGAAAGATTCCCACCACCCGGGTTCGTCTCCGGATCTCCCGGTGCAGTCTCTCCAGTCCGTTGATGGTTCGGATCCTTCGCCACCAGCTCCTCGGAAAATCAAACACTGTCAGCCCTTCATCCAGGTTGTCTTCCAGCCAGCTCACGAACTCCGGTGCAATCTTTTCGAACTTCTTGACGACTTTACCCTTGAGCTCCTCGGCATCCTCTCGAGACGGGGCATCGAAAATGTCCCGCATGGCCTGGGCGATGCGGGGCTTGTCCTCTTTGCGGCGAGCATATTGTTGGGCGTTTTTGCTCAGGTGAAACTGACAACGGTTCCAGGGCACCGACGGATAAACTGCCCGCCTGGCCGCCTTCAGTCCTTCGTGATCGTCACTGACCAACAGCTCGACCCCTCTCAGTCCACGCTTGTGCAGATCTCCCAGAAACCCTCGCCAATGCACCTCCGCTTCGCTGATCTTGGCGCTCAGACCCAACACCTCTCGCGTCCCGAAACGATTGACTCCTATGGCTTTCAGGATGGCCACGTCCTGCACCCTGCCGCCTCTTCGAACCTTCTCGTAGTGGGCATCCAGATACACGATCGGATACTCTCCCAGCTCCCGGCTTCGAAACTCTTCCAGCTCTTCGTCCAGCATCCCGGCCACTCTCGAGACCTGGGTGGCCGAGATCTCCAACCCACACAGCTGCTCCGTGATCTCGGTGACTTTCCTCGTCGAGACGCCCATCACATACATCTCGGCAATGGCCAGCTTCAGGGCCTTCTCCGAACGGCAACCCCTCTCCAGCGACTTGGGATAAAACCTCAACCCACGCACCTGTGGAATCTCCAAGTGCAGCTCTCCCACTCGAGTCTGAATCCGCTTGCCTTTGAATCCGTTTCGATAGCCTCGCCGACTGGCTGTTCTCTCGTACGCTTCCGCTCCCAGAAACTCGCTTCTTTCCAACTGCATCGCCACGTTGAACAACTTCTCCAGGATTCCTCGAAAGGCTTCTGTTCCTTCCTCGATCAACTCCGCCAGGATCTCCCGTGGTACTCTCTTTTCCAGATCTGGGTTCATTTGATTCTCCTTGCCAGATTCTCGTTTCTGTTTTTGGAGAATCCTGTCCCAGACCTCTGTCTTTCCGACCCAAGGCCTGACCAGAAATTACAGAAAAAAAGTTACACTACTATCTTGGGCCGATTTAGTCTCAGGGCCAGCGATCTGGAGGAATGCAAAGAAGTCCCACCGGTTAGGCAAGGATGTGGCTCCTTGCGCTCTCTATCCAGCACTCACGGCATCTAAGAGTTTCTTCCCAGCTGCAATTAACAAGGAAAACCGACTTTCAGGTACGACAACGCAACCGCGATGTGCAATTACCCTGATCGTCACTTTCCTGTCCTCCTGTTCTCAGTAACCCCAAGACTCCAAAGATCGTACTCTCCGTTAACTCCAGGGGACCTGTATTGGAAGGGCCGTCCCCATGGATCGAGGGGGATCTCCTTCGTGTCTGTGAGATAAGGTCCGGACCAGCCGGCTGCGCCGGGATCAACGGTCAGGGACTGAAGTCCCTCGGCACTTGTCGGGTAGCGACCAACATCGAAGCGGAACAGCCCGAGGGCACCTTCCAATCGGGCAATTTGAATCTTCGCGAACTCCGGCTTTTCTTGCCGCAGTCGCTTCATCGGCTGCCCAATGCCAAAAACA
Organism: Acidobacteriota bacterium; assembly: GCA_965205345.1. Classification (GTDB taxonomy): domain Bacteria; phylum Acidobacteriota; class UBA6911; order RPQK01; family CBDAPI01; genus CBDAPI01. The sequence continues at coordinate 110,045 of CBDBGQ010000019.1, forward strand.
ATCCAAATGGCGACGATGATCGCTATCCTAGTGTACTGTCCGGGAAGTTCGTGTCGTTAATTCGGGATGGATTTTCGTCGTCAGTGAGGCGCGCGACGCAGCAATGCCGGGAGTATTTCGAGGTAGCGCAACAAAGCTGTCGGCGAAAAGACGCCCGAAGTAGCGGCGTGAACTTTCCGGACAGTGCACTAGTCTTGCTCATCCGTTGCCTCGTAGTAAGCGGCGTCGCATTGGCAGACTCTCACCGTTAGCAGGGGGGCAGTCGGGAGAATCGCTATTTGTGGCCGGTGAGCAGCGTTACGCTCATGCTATCACGCCCGCATTCTCCCCCTCAGTGTCCTCAGAACGATTCCTCCCCTCGACCCATACCCAGGTTTTCACCCTATTCTTCACCTCAGAGCGCAAATGTGGGCGATTCTGTGAGGGAACATTCTGCATTACAACTCCGTCTAAAAGGAAAGTACCTATACAAAGACCGTCGAAAAGGGGCAATCAGTGCTCGTAGAGTATCGGCCGCGATTGATCGCTTGTCTCCACCCGGGCCAAGTCGTCGGGGGGGGTCGTTTCATCCGCACTGTCCAGTCCACACCCCCGGAGCTGCGGGCCAACGGTCAGAGCATTGGAGACCATGCGTAGACTCCTTCTGACCGCGCTGGCCACATGTATCCTCCTGGTTATTGGAGCGTTCTTCTTGGGGCCAGATTGGGCTCCTGGCACGAAGCTACAACCTGAGGACGAGGGCTCCCACCAGACCCGCTTTGCCCCACGGGATCATCTTAAAGGCACAGGAACGACGGAAGGAGAGTCATCCGATTCGGCCCTTGATCCGGTCTTTCGGCAAAAACTACAAGAGCTGAAGAGATGGTCGTCTCCATTCCAGGACTTCGTAATCGAGGGCCACATTCTGTCCGCTGGAAATAAGGAACCCATTGCTGGGGCGACGGTTTGTTTCTACGACTCCAGAAACCCGGCAACGGAAGAGTTTGAGGAAGTAGTGCTGGAAGTCGCGTCAAACCTGCAGGGTCACTACAGACTTCACGCGAAAGAGCATCTCAGGGGTTGGATTGTTGCCTTCAAGGCCGGCTACACGGCTGTTGAAGAACAGATCAACCTCGCCCAGCCTGGAGTTGTGGAGCAGAACTTCTCCATCTCGCCAGCTCAGGGAGTCATCCTGGGGATAGTGCGTGATGCCTTCACGTCTGCCCCCCTTCCCAATGTGCGCATCAAATGGTTCGTTTCATTTGAGCTTCCGGTCTTTCCCTCGTCTCTTTCCAAGCGCATCACGTTCACGGACAAGATGGGCCGCTATGAGATGACCGATCTCCCGGTCGGAGAAGCTGAATTGGAGGCTTCTCTGCCCGGTTTTTTCGAAAGCCCGCAAAGGGTACAGATCGATGCGGGCCTGAATCAGGTTGACTTTGGCCTGATTAAAGGAGAGTCGTTCACCCTAAAGGTCGAGGATGAAAGTGGAGAAGCGGTTGCTCACGCCAGAGTTGAGAGGCCAGACGGGAGAGTCGTAGCTACGGACGAGAAAGGCATTGTGGAGATGCCCTTGATGCCAGAGTTCGACACCATCCGGTGCATGATCTGGGCGGATGGATATCTTCGCCTGGAGGTCGATCTGGATGTCAAAAAAGAGTTCGAGGTTGTTATTCTGGAGTCAGCACCGGAGGTCCACGGCTGGGTGGTTTCGTCTACAGGAGAACCTGTCGGGGGAACTCGGCTGGACCTCTACGGAACTCGAGGCTTCACCTCTTATAAGCAAGAACCCGCTTACTCTGACGACTCGGGTGCCTTCTCCTGCGGAGTCTCATACCCACCTCTGCAAAAGATTGAAGTCTCCCATCCCAACTACATTGAAGAGTGGATTGATTTTGCGGGACATCCTTCCCAGCCGATTACAATTCGACTTCGACCCAGAGAAACCGGCCTCAGCGGTTCCGTCACCGACGAGAAAGGAGACCCCGTTAGGCGTTTTACAGTGATTTTGCGGCGAAAAGATTCCAGAGCTCCCCACCTCAGGAAGTTCTTCGAACATCCCGAGGGACGGTTTTCAATATCAAGTGTTGCCGCTGGGGTGTACGATCTCTCCGCTTTCATGCCCCCACCATCGGAATCAAACCGGGAGGTGAAGATCCTCGGGGCTACTCGGCAAGACATCGAACTGACACGGGCAACATTACTCGCCTCAAACTCCGGATGACTGAAGTAGCAAGAGTGCAGAAGCCCTAAGTACTGGCGCTCGCGGGTATGGCTGGCCCTTGCCAGATCTGGATGCAGTTCGTGCAACCCTAGTCAACGAAAGCTAGGCTGTTAGATAGATGGGTGCTCAGCTTTTCTTGAACGCCAAGGTGCGACTCCGCGTCTAAGAGGAAAAGCACACATACATGACAACTGTCGAAAGGGCGATCATGCTGGTAAGCCACGGCCCCAATCGGGTTTTCTTGCTGGTGATTCTCGCCGGCCTCGGGACGCTTGTAGCATCTCAACGCCGGGTCGTAGTCCACACTGCACAGGATCGGGATCTCCGGCTCACAGCCCATCGTCTAGGTCTACCCGTCGACCGAGTCGCGAAGGGCCGCCAGACCCTTCGCAAGGCCACCAGACTCGTTGGTGAGGTCACGGGTGAGGAATCGGTCTCCGTTCTCGCAAAACTGTGGATTTCCCCAGCGCAGCCTTCCAACTCTTTGACCCGAGGGTTGAGACCAAGCGGTTCCGCATTCACAGGCCAACTCCGTTTTTGACACGCTACGAGGCCGGTCGTCTCCCTCCGGTTGCGCTAACCCGGATTATGCAAGAGATCTGAATCCGAGTGAGATTTGGGCCCAGAAAAAAGGCCGTAGCTCTCTGATATAAAAGGGTTTACATAAACAACGACCCTAAACAGGAGCTACGGCAATGTTGAAAGCAGTCTGCCAGAATACCCTGCTATTTCACAGCCACCGAAAGATCACGGCGCGTTTTGATGGGGGGAGTCTGACTTCCGACGCAGGATGGTTGTTGTTTGGATCGCTGGATCGGCAACATCGGTTGTGCGAGGGCTTCAGTTCGTGTATTTCGGAAAGCCGGGACCGACGCTACGTTCGTCATGACCTGTTGAAGTTGATTCGACAACGAGTCTTGCAGATCGTGGCCGGCTACGAAGACTGTAATGACGCCGATACGCTGCGCTCCGATCCGATGCTCAAGACAGTCTGTGATCAGTTGCCCGAGAGCGATCCCGATTTGGCCACCCAGCCGACTTTCTCCCGTTTGGAGAACTCCGTCACCAAGAAGGATCTGATGCGTCTGAGCCAGTGGCTGCTAGGCCGTTATGTGCGCTCCCTGAAGAAGAGACGTCCCAGCAAGATCATCCTGGATCTGGACAGTACCGACGACCACACTCACGGTCAGCAGGAGTTCTCCTTCTACCATGGGTATTACCGAAACCACATTCTGCATCCTTTGCTGATCTTCGATGCCGACACGGGCGACCTGGTGTGTGTCGTGTTGAGACCTGGCAACAAGGGGGCTGCCTCTCACATCGTGCCCATTCTGAAGCGAGTCGTGGAGGCCATCCGACAAGGAGTGGGGACGGATGTCGAGATTGAGATTCGGGCCGACAGCGGCTTTGCCACGCCTCGGCTCTACGAGTTCTGTGAAGGTGAAGAGAATCAACTCCAATATGTCATTGGGTTAAGTCGAAACCCTCGCCTGCAGCGAGTGGTCGAGCCGCTGCTGGATTCGACTCGGCTGCAGTTCGTTGAGCTGGAGGAAAAACAGCGTCAGTTTGACGAGTTTCTTTATCGAGCCAAGAGCTGGGATCGATCCCGTCGCGTCATTGTCAAAGTGAAAGGAGGTCGATCAGCGCGGGATCAATCGTCGCTTTGTGGTCACCAACCGGGACGATCTCTGCTCCCAATCACTTTATGACCACTATACAAACCGAGGGCAGACCGAGCGGACTTCATCAAGGCCTTCAAGAATCATCTGAGCATGGACCGACTCAGCTGTCATCGATTCCTGGCCAATCAGTTTCGACTCCTCCTGCATGCACTGGCTTACCAGATGTTCGTGCGCCTCCGCGACTATCTGCACGGGACTCCCTGGCACAAGCTCGAAATCGAAACCTTACGTCGTCGTGTCCTCAAGATCGGGGCCCGCATCCGACAAACCACTCGACGCATCTGGGTCCATCTTTCCTCAGCCTTTCCCGAACAACCCCTCTTCCACCTCGTCTTGAGTCGCCTCAACTCCAGCTAGCTTCTCCCAGTTCCCCAAAAAACCGCTTCCGATACTCATCCAGGCCCAGATCTGTCTGAAATTCACTCCCCCAACCACTCAAACGCCTCCCCAACCGATATTCTTCGCAAATCCGCCTGTCACACCTGCCCGCTTCCGAGTTGGGCCACTTCTCGACTCGTTTTTCAACACCGGACTACGGTTTTTGCATAATCCGGGCTAACGGGGTAGATGTGCTAAGTTTTACGCAGTTTTTAGGAGCACCTGTGAGGATTGGCACTGGCTTTGCGCTGTTGGCGGCGATGGCTCTGGAACCTGCCGGTCTGCAACCGTCGATCCCCGAGATCGAGCGTGACGCCCTCATTGCAATCTACAACAGTACCAATGGAGAGGGCTGGTTCAGCGATGCCAACTGGTTGGGTCCTCCGGGCAGCGAAGCGTCCTGGTACGGTGTCACGGTCGAGAACGGTCACGTAGCAATTCTGGATCTTTCCTCCAACTACCTGGAAGGAACGCTGCCTGCCGAGATCGGGAATCTGAAAGAGCTCAGGGAGCTCGACCTGTGGGGCGGTGACTATCTACCTACCTGGCCACCCTTTCTGAACAACAATATCGGGGGACAGGTTCCTCCGGAGATCGGTCAACTCCGAGAGCTCAAGTTCCTTGACCTCTCTTTGAACGCCTTTCAGGATCCTCTTCCAGCCGAGATTGGAGACCTCGAGAACCTGCGCACTTTGCTCCTTTCGAGTAACGACCTGAGCGATCTTCCCCCGGAGATTGGCAATCTGGTCCATCTGGAAATCCTCTCGCTTCGAGGTAACGATCTTGTGGAGCTAACCCCCGTGGTTGGAGACTTGGAGAACCTCAGGGAGCTCTTGCTCGGGTCCAACCCTCTGACTACTCTCCCGTCCTCCATTGGCAACCTTGCAGGCCTGGAGGTACTGTCTGCCAACCGGAGCTCGCTGGTAGATCTCCCGGAATCCCTGGGCCGCCCTGGAGTCCCTCGAAGAGTTGGATCTGAGCAGAAACCGGCTGGTTCGACTCCCGGAGTCCATCGGTGACTTGAGCAGCTTGCGGGAACTGGACCTCCGTTGGAATCTGCTGCGGGATCTCCCCCCATCGATCGGAAGACTGAGCACTCTGGAGAGGCTCCACCTCCAGGACAATCTGCTCGAAACACTCCCTGAGGAGTTTGGCGCTCTGGAGAGCCTGCTGGGGATCAACGTATCCCGCAACCCACTGCGAGAACTGCCTCCGACCGTGGGCAATCTGAGGAGCGCCACGTACCTGGACATCAGCGGGACCAGCCTGCTCGTTTTGCCCCCTGAGTTGGGCAACCTTCCCGCTCTGGTTACTTTGAGGATGGTGGACGAAGACCATGAGTACATACCTGCTGGAATCGGTCAGATCAGTCAGCTGAAGAGCCTCCATCTGAACGACAACCGGCTCACCGACCTTCCGGCGGAACTGGCTGGTCTACAGAGTCTGGAAGAACTGGATATCTCCAACAACAAAATGGAACGGTTGCCCGCAGTAGTGGGCGAACTGAGCAGCCTGACTGAATTGAATTTCGAAGGAAACCCACTAACAAGCGGGCCGATCCCAGAGGCTTTTTTCACGCTCGACCGGGAAATCCTGGATCTGAGTGACATCGGCTTCACGGGAGAGATTCCGACCGCACTGGCAGAGATGACTTCTCTAAGAGAACTCAATCTGAGCCGCAATTTTCTGACCGGATCCATCCCCTCAGAACTGGCCCGGCTCCCCAACCTGGAAGTTCTGAATCTGTTTGGCAATCAGCTGTCCGGATCGATTCCGCCGGAGCTCGGTCAGGCTCCGAAACTGGAAGTTCTGAGTCTGTCCAGTAATCAGCTGTCCGGATCGATTCCGCCGGAACTCGGTCAGGCTCCGAAACTGGAGTCCCTATGGCTTGGATCAAACTCTCTCACAGGCTCCATACCCCCGGAACTGGCGACAGTCTCTTATCTCTCCCTGAGATCAAACCAGCTCAGTGGCCCCATTCCCGCCGAATTGGGAGCCGGCCCGGATCTCTATCTGGAGTCGAACCGGCTCAGTGGTCCGATTCCCCCAGAACTGGGTGGCGTGCGTCGCTTGTGTCTCCAAGACAACGAACTGGCCGGAGAAATCCCAGCCGCGCTGGGACAGGTGGAGACCCTCAACCTTTCGCGTAACTTTCTCCGCGGCTCGCTACCGGCTGGCTTCTGTGCCTCAGGCAATCTCCAAGCCTTTTCTGCCCCAGAGAATTACCTGGGGGGAACTCTGGAGCCCGTGGCTGACTGCATCAACCTGAGGAGTCTAAATCTGAGCCACAATCAACTCAGTGGGAGCATTCCAACCGGGTTCAGCGAGCTGCCACTGACCCGACTCAATCTCTCTTCCAATCGCCTCACGGGACCGGTTCCAGCCGACATCTTTGAACCGATTGGTGGATGGCAAAAAGGCATTAGTTTGACCTGGAATGGCCTCTACGCAGAAACACCGGAAGCCCAGGAATTCCTGAACAGATTCCATGACACCGTCCACGCCTTCGGGTTCACGCAGACGGTCGCTCCTTCCAATCTTAGAGCAGAGCCGTCTTCCGGCGGTGAGGTCGACCTCTACTGGGATCCGATCGAGTTCTTTTTCAAGGAAGGGGCGTACGAGGTCTTGTACGCAGCCGAACCGGGTGGCCCCTATCGCTTTCTAGCTCGAACCGGGAGCAAGAAGGACGATCACATCCGGCTCTCCGGGCTGGAAACAGACGCACACTACCACTTTGCGCTCAGAACGGTAACGGAGCCGCACGAGGAGAACCTGAACAGGGTCTACAGTGAGCCTTCCCTGGAGGTTCCGGCTCTCACTGGCAGTTTGGCCACGCTGGTGTTCCCAATGCTTTTCTCCACACCAGGGTTATCAACCGGCCTGGCTCTGGCCAGTAACACGCCGCAGGGGATCATAATCGAAGCAGAGGCTCTGAGAGAGGACGGCAACCTGTGGCCCAGCGGGACAAATCCGGCGGTCCTGGACCTGGGTCCTGAGAGTCAGCTCTCGTTCCTGGGAGAGCAACTCCTTGGAGCCAGCCCCCTTGAAAGCAACCAGCGCTGGCTGCGTCTGACAGCGGACAACAGTCGCCTCGGAGGGCTTTTTCAGATCGGAGGCACCCATCAGCTCGACGGAGGCATCGCCACAGCTGTTACTGCCAGAAAACTATACTTTACGCGAGTTCACGACGGCCCCGGAGCCTTTCGTGGGCTTCCTGCAGTCACTCTGATCTCCCTGGTCAACCCCTCATCCGAAATTGTCGGAGTCCGTCTCAGACATGTACTGGCTCTGGTGTTGACAGGCGACGCGATCCCGGCCACTGAGATCGAGATTCGGCGGGCGATCCCTCCTTACGGAATGCTGCTGACCACGGCCCGACAGCTGTTTGAGCGGGAACTTTCCGACGGGTTCATTGAAGTCCGAGTCACGCGGGGTCCGGGTGTTGTCGGCTTCGAATTAATCCAGTTACCGCAACAACGGACACTCATCGCCTTGCCGGCCCAAGTGGATGTCATGAGCCAGGAGTTGAGTGCCCCGCAAGCGGCCTGGGGTGCCCCGTTTTTTAGCAATGTGAAGCTCATAAACACAACGGAAGAACAGCGCTTCGTCACCCTTTCCCTCGTCACCTCCCCGCGCTCCCGACCTGCCGATCCAGTCGAGCTGGCTCTGGCAGCTCGCAACAGTTACTCGGCCGATATTACGACCCTCTTCAACCTGCAGGCCGGTCACGTTGGTGACGGCTCGATCCGAATGCGCACAAGTGGCCCGGGGGTCCTCGGCGATGTGGTGATCGGGGGTTCCGACTCCCTGCGATTTGCAACGGCTTTGCCCTTTCTGGACGGCAGATTTGTTTCACAGATGTTCGCCCATCTGGTCAGTACGCCTGCCGTGTTCTCAGGCCTGGCTCTCGACAATCCGTCTGGACAGGGAGCCGATGTCAAGCTTACCGCGTTCCGGGCTGACGGCCGTGAAGCTGGCTCGGTCGATCTGCCCCTCCTCCCCTGGGCACGCTGTTCGGGGCTGGTTAGGGAGCTGTTCCCATCCCTGTGGAACCAGGTGGGGGGATATCTCCGCGTCGAATCGACGGAACCGGTGATCGCTTTCCAGTTCATTGGGGCCACAGACTTAGCCTTTCTGGCAGCAGTTCCTCCAGTGCGCGGGGTCCCTCCAGCACTAGAACTCAAGTGAGTTGACAGGGCTGCGTGGAACCCGCTGTTTGGAATCTGGAGACACCCTTTATTCGCTCCAGGTTTGTTAAATCGTTTCCATTGTGACCTCGACTTCCGCGAGTCGAGGCGTCAAGATCCTTTTGGTAACGAGTTTCGCTTTCGGAGCAAAGTGATTTTGGAAGGTGGTTAGAATCGCATCGCCCATGATGTCTTTTTCCTTCGGGAATAGCGCTAGGATTTGGATCCCATTGCTGCGGAGTTCCCTGTGCGTGGGGATAGGACTTTTCGTTTCGCTAGGCAAAACCGCACCCTATACGCACCCTGGTGCTCTTGGATGGCAAGTGGAATTTCCGATGTACTCTGTAAATAGCTTAGAAAAAAGGAAAACGATGGAACAGATAGTCGAAGTGAAAACGGTGACTGTCCCCTTTTTGGGGAGATGGGATGTTACGGCGTCTCAGGGGGATGCAGGGTATCCTCTCTGGTTTGAGCTGGAGCAGATCGAAGACGGTTTCAAAGGCCGCTTTCAGCCTCGTGGTGGGCATTCCCGATCGATGGAGAGGGTGTCGGTAGACGGCAATCGGATTCAATTCAGCTGCTGCGGTTTCGAACTGGAAGGGCACGCCTCTGGCGGAGGACTGGAGGGTACCGGAAGCGCCCAGGGGGAGGCGTTCTCGTGGACGGCTCAGGCGGCTCCCGAACTCCCCGCCAGGCCCAATCTAGAATGGGGAGAACCGGTCGATCTCCTGGCCGATGGAATGGAAGGGTGGAAGGCGCACCGTGGGGATGCGGCCACCTGGAAGCTTGTGGACGCTGTTCTGGTCAACTCCGGTCGGGGAGCCAACATTTTCACAGCTGACAACTTCAAAGACTTCAAGCTCCACATCGAAGTGAACTGTCCGGAAGGAAGCAACAGCGGGATCTATCTCCGTGGGCGTTACGAAATCCAGGTCCAGGACGATTACGGAAAACCTTCCCACAGCCGGCACATGGGAGGCATTTACGGGTACGTCACCCCTTCCAGGAATGCCGCCAGGCCAGCCGGGAAGTGGCAGGAGCTCGACGTTGCCTTGAATGGTCGCTGGGTGACGCTTGTTCTCAATGGAGAGACCGTTATTGACCACCAGGAGATCCCCGGAATCACAGGGGGAGCCCTCGATTCCAATGAATCGGAGCCTGGTCCCATATACTTGCAGGGAGATCACGGTGCCGTTTCCTACCGGAACATTGTCCTGACACCGGCCCTGGAGTAGCAGCCTGCTGGCCGCTGTGCAGTCACTGTCGTTGCTGCTGATTGGCTTCGGCTGGTCAGCCACATTTCCCCAGCGGCTTCCGCGCCGCCACGCAGTCACTGTCGTTCCTATCTCTGTAGCTTTCCGTGGTTGGGGCGGTTCCTTGCGGAATGTGGGAGACATCTGAGCTGATAAGTCAAGAGAGTTTGACTCCTTTTTTCTGAAAGTTATCCACAACCCTCTGTGCCAATAATGGTGAGACACTTCTTCCCGGCTAAATTAGAGTAGAGGGCGAGAAGCTGGATTACAGAATGATAGAAAACAGAAGCGACAAGAAACTGAGGATTTTGGAAACCTCGGAGCGGAGGGGAGAGGTCTCCAAAATCGCTGCGGGACGGACCGAGCCCGAGAAGGCGTTGCCGCGACCCGACCCGGAAGTTCCTGCCAAGGCAACCCGTCGCCGGTTTTCAGCCCGCTATAAGCTCCGGGTCCTGGAGCAGGCCGATGGCTGCGAAGAGTCGGGCGAAGTGGGAGCATTACTGCGCCGAGAAGGACTTTACTGGTCGAATCTGCAGACCTGGCGACGCCAACGCGAGCACGGAACGCTGCAGGCATTGACCCCTCGCAAGCGGGGACGAAAGGCAAAGCCGGTCAATCCTCTGGATCATCAACTGAGGCAAGTGGAGGCTGAGAATCGGAAGCTGAAACGCAAGCTCGAGAAGTTTGAAGCCATGCTGGATCTCCAAAAAAAAGTCTCGCAACTGTTGGGAATCTCTCTGGCGAGCAGCGAAGAGAACGGAGACGAGAGCTGATGGACGAAGCTTTGCGATTCTCACAATCCCACGGAGTCCGTGCCGGCTGTCAGGCTCTGGATCTGCCGCCATCGAGTCTGTATCGGGAGAAACTTCGGCGCGAACGGCCGGCGCTGGATCCTCGGCCTCGGGCCGCATCCCCACGCGCCTTGAGCCCGCCCGAAAGGGAAGCCGTTGTGGAGGTCCTGCACAGCCGACAGTTTATCGACAAAGCTCCTGCCGCCGTATGGGCGGAGCTGCTGGACGAAGGGCGATACTTGTGCTCGATTCGAACCATGTACCGCATTCTGGCCAAACGTCTGGAAGTTAGAGAACGCCGTCGCCAGCGCCGCCATCCCCAATACTCCAAGCCGGAACTTCTGGCCACCGGCCCGAACCAATGCTGGTCGTGGGACATCACCAAGCTGAAGGGGCCCGTCAAATGGAGCTATTACTACCTCTACGTGATCCTGGACATCTTCAGCCGCTATGTGGTGGGCTGGATGGTGGCCACCCAGGAAAGCTCCCGCCTGGCCAAGGTCTTGATCGCCCAGAGCTACTCCAAGCAGGAGATCGTAGCGGGTGGTCTCACCCTGCATGCCGATCGTGGCTCGTCGATGAGTTCCAAAGCACTGGCCTTGCTACTGGCCGATCTGGGAGTCACCAAGTCTCACTCTCGGCCTCATGTCTGTGACGACAATCCCTACTCGGAATCCCAATTCAAGACCCTCAAGTACCGTCCCGAATTCCCGGCTCGTTTCGGCACCATTCAGCAAGCCAGAGACTTCTGTCGGGATTTCTTCGATTGGTATAACCGCGACCATCGCCATTCGGGTATCGGCCTGCACACTCCCGCGGATGTGCACTACCTCACCGCCATCACCACCCGTCGCGATCGATCCCAAACATTGGAGGCCGCCCATGCACTCTTCCCGGAGAGATTTCCCAACGGCAAACCCGTTCCTCCTCCTCTTCCCGAGGCGGTCTGGATCAACCCTCCCGAAAAGGAGAACTTTTGAGATGAAACTACAGTAATTTATTCACCCAAAGTGTCTCAAAGTTGTTGACACGTTCCGCAAGCCGGTTGTATCAGAGCCACAAGAGGAGAGTTGCTCCGCTTAAGACTCTGGCAGTAGAGTTCCTCGTCATAGTGGGAGCTCTTGTCAATAGGTGTGGAAAAACATCAGGCGGCTTTCTCCTCCGGGACTTGGTTGACCGGGACTCCATTGACATATTTGGCGCCCTGGTAGACGTCTTTCATCAGCTCCGGTGCCTTCAACCGGCGGAATCGCTGCTCCGCCACCAGCAGCATCTTCCAGATCACCGCCTGGGCGTTTTCCACTTTCTTGAATCGCTTGGCCGCGTCCGTTCGCAGCCGAAGAGCGGCAAACGGTGACTCCACTGGATTGGTGGTTCGCAGATGCTGCCACTGCTTCTTTGGATAGCAGGTAAAAGGTCACCATCCGGTCCCAGTCCTGCTCGATTAGCTCAGCCGCCAGAGTCAGCCCTCGCTGCCGGCACCAGTGCTGAAAAACCTTCTTGAGTCGTTGTGCTTCTTCTCGAGTCTCGGCGTAAGGGATCTGCCGCAGGATCAGCAAGGCCGGCTTGTGCACTCGCTTAGGGAGCTTGGTCAGCAGGTTGACGATCCGATGATTCCAGCAGCGCTGCTCCTCGGCCTGGGGATAGACGTTGCGCAAAGCTCCCCAGATGCCCAGGTGGCCGTCTCCGATCACCAGCCGTGGACAGCCCATCCCCCGGCGCTTCAAGTCGCGCAGTACTTCCGACCAGCTCTGGGTCGATTCCCGATAGCCGCTCGTGACCGACACCACGGCTTTGCTTCCGTCACTTAAGGCGGCCTGCACCACCAGCAGGACTGCCTTTTCCTTCTCCAGACCCGCCTTGACGTAGATTCCATCTACCCATAAATACACCACTTCCAGATCATTCAAGGGTCGACTCTGCCAGACCTCCCATTCGGCCTGCCACTGCTCTTTCAATCTGGCCACCGTGGAGGACGACAGGTGCGCCTTTTCCCCTAAAAGCCCTCTCAGAGCCAGATCAAAATCCCCCAGCGCCAGACCATGCAAGTACAGCTCAGGGATCAGTTCTCGAACCTGCCGCGTCCGCTTGGCAAACAGGGGCAACACCCGACTTTCAAAGTGTTCCTCTAGATCCCGCACTCGAGGCCTTCGAACCTGGATCGTCCCCGAGCTCAGCGTCAGATGCCTCGGCTTCCCATATCCATTGCGATAGCCCGACGGAGCGTCCACGGCCCTTCGCCGCTCACTCTTACGCCGCCCTAATAACTCCGTGACTTCCTCCTCCAGCAGCTCTTGAACCCAGCCTTGGATCTTCTCCCCCACCCAATCTTCCAGCTCCTCGAAACAAACTCTTGACTCGACACTTTCCTCAATGTTCTGCTTGCTCATGCGGTGTGTACTCCTTCCGTTGCGGGCCTTTCGGCCCTGGGTTTTAAATCAACCCGGAAGGATACTCACCGCCTATGCTATTTACACACCTTCTGATGGTAGCTCTCATAGTGGACTCGATCTATCCAGCAACGGAAGAGAATACGAATCCATTTGTAAGCTAAGGATCGAACGGCGGCGTGGTGCTTGAGACCGCGCTGACGTTGCTGCAGATAGTAAGCATGAGCCCAGGGCGACTGCGGAATCGAGCAGGCCGCAAACTCATGGAAGGTTTGGCGAACAAACTTGGGGCAGCCTCGGCGCCAAACCACCTGAGAACTTCGTCCACTGTTTCGTGTTACGGGAGCGATGCCGCTCCATTTTTGAACCTCTTCAGCATCCTCAAAGCGACCGCGATCGGACCCGAAGGCCACCAACAAGCGAGGAGCCAGAGCCGGCCCGGCTCCGCTGAAGCTTGCAAACAGAGCGGCATCTTCATGCTGGGCGAAGAGCTTGACAATGTGCTTGTCGTAGCGTTTGATCGCAGCCAGCAGAACCTTTAGCTGCTCGACCAGGGCCAGCAACTTGAGTGACCCGGCCTGGATGAGAGCTTCATCCTGGGTCAGCGGGTAACTGGCACGGATCTGTTCGAGCAATGCTTGTACCTTCGTCTCGGCACAGCGTACTCGATGTCGGGCAAAGCAGCGACGCAGCACATCGATTCGCACTTTGCGAGCTTGCTCCAAGGTGGGCCAGCGGCTCAAAAACTCCAGGGC
>CBDBGQ010000020.1:0-11717 GCA_965205345.1 Acidobacteriota bacterium
ACCATCAGAAGGTGTGTAAATAGCATAGGCGGTGAGTATCCTTCCGGGTTGATTTAAAACCCAGGGCCGAAAGGCCCGCAACGGAAGGAGTACACACCGCATGAGCAAGCAGAACATTGAGGAAAGTGTCGAGTCAAGAGTTTGTTTCGAGGAGCTGGAAGATTGGGTGGGGGAGAAGATCCAAGGCTGGGTTCAAGAGCTGCTGGAGGAGGAAGTCACGGAGTTATTAGGGCGGCGTAAGAGTGAGCGGCGAAGGGCCGTGGACGCTCCGTCGGGCTATGGCAATGGATATGGGAAGCCGAGGCATCTGACGCTGAGCTCGGGGACGATCCAGGTTCGAAGGCCTCGAGTGCGGGATCTAGAGGAACACTTTGAAAGTCGGGTGTTGCCCCTGTTTGCCAAGCGGACGCGGCAGGTTCGAGAACTGATCCCTGAGCTGTACTTGCATGGTCTGGCGCTGGGGGATTTTGATCTGGCTCTGAGAGGGCTTTTAGGGGAAAAGGCGCACCTGTCGTCCTCCACGGTGGCCAGATTGAAAGAGCAGTGGCAGGCCGAATGGGAGGTCTGGCAGAGTCGACCCTTGAATGATCTGGAAGTGGTGTATTTATGGGTAGATGGAATCTACGTCAAGGCGGGTCTGGAGAAGGAAAAGGCAGTCCTGCTGGTGGTGCAGGCCGCCTTAAGTGACGGAAGCAAAGCCGTGGTGTCGGTCACGAGCGGCTATCGGGAATCGACCCAGAGCTGGTCGGAAGTACTGCGCGACTTGAAGCGCCGGGGGATGGGCTGTCCACGGCTGGTGATCGGAGACGGCCACCTGGGCATCTGGGGAGCTTTGCGCAACGTCTATCCCCAGGCCGAGGAGCAGCGCTGCTGGAATCATCGGATCGTCAACCTGCTGACCAAGCTCCCTAAGCGAGTGCACAAGCCGGCCTTGCTGATCCTGCGGCAGATCCCTTACGCCGAGACTCGAGAAGAAGCACAACGACTCAAGAAGGTTTTTCAGCACTGGTGCCGGCAGCGAGGGCTGACTCTGGCGGCTGAGCTAATCGAGCAGGACTGGGACCGGATGGTGACCTTTTACCTGCTATCCAAAGAAGCAGTGGCAGCATCTGCGAACCACCAATCCAGTGGAGTCACCGTTTGCCGCTCTTCGGCTGCGAACGGACGCGGCCAAGCGATTCAAGAAAGTGGACAACGCCCAGGCGGTGATCTGGAAGATGCTGCTGGTGGCGGAGCAGCGATTCCGCCGGTTGAAGGCACCGGAGCTGATGAAAGACGTCTACCAGGGCGCCAAATATGTCAATGGAGTCCCGGTCAACCAAGTCCCGGAGGAGAAAGCCGCCTGATGTTTTTCCACACCTATTGACAAGAGCTCTTAGAATGAGCGTTCTGCTTTCCTGCGCGAGGAGATCTTCACGCCCATGACCCAAGAAAACTCCCCACTCGAAGAGTTTCGAGCCCTGTCACGAAAACTAAGTGATCTAAAGAGTGTCCTGGCTGCCCTCATCTGGGATCAGGAGACGACCATGCCCGCCGGGGGCAGCACCTTGCGGGCCGGTCAGGTAGCGACACTTGCAAGTTTGCACCACGAACGCCTGATCTCGAACCGATACCGGGACTTGATTGACGAGGCGGAAAGCAGCAGTGAAGATCCCTGGGAGCAAGCCGACGTCCGCGAAGCCCGGCGTCTGCATGAGAAGGCTAGAAAGCTGCCTCCCAGTCTGGTCAGTGAATTAGCCAGGACGACCAGCCTGGCCTATGGCGCCTGGGTGGCGGCTCGCCGGGACTCCGACTTCCCAGCTTTTTCCCCCTGGCTGACCCGAATCCTGAAACTCAAACGCCGGGAAGCAGAGTGCCTGAAAACCGGGGGGACTCTCTATGACGCGTTACTGGATGAATACGAAGAGGGTGCAACGGAAGCTCAACTGCAACAAGTGTTCTCGCGCTTACGTCCCCGTTTGACAGATCTGCTGGAGACAATCCTGCAATCCGGAAAACAGCCCCGTCCGGACCTGCTCACGGGACACTATCCGGCGGAAAAGCAAGAGCAGTTTGGCCGACAGGTCCTCACAGCCATGGGTTTTGATTGGGATTCCGGGCGGCTGGATCGGTCTCCCCACCCGTTTTGTGCCGGTCTCACGCCCAGCGATGTGCGCATCACAACGCGCTACAGGGAAGAGGATTTCACGGTGGCCATCTTCGGGATGATTCATGAAGGCGGGCATGCCCTTTACGAGCAGGGGCTCGATACGGAAAGGTACGGGTTGCCGGCAACGACAACCATCTCCCTGGGAATCCATGAATCGCAGTCCAGACTCTGGGAGAACCAGGTGGGTCGAAGTCCAAGTTTCTGGCGTCACTGGTACCCGGTCCTTCAGAGTGACTTCCCGGGACAACTCGACGGACTCAGCCTGGATGAATTCCTGAGGGGAATCAACCGTGTCGATGCCGGCTTGATCCGAGTCGAGGCAGACGAGGTCAGCTACGGTCTGCACGTGATTCTTCGTTTTGAGCTGGAACGGGAACTCCTGGCCGGCGACCTGGAGGTGGCAGAACTGGACGAACGCTGGAATCAGTTGATGGAAGAGTTTCTGGGAGTGAGGCCACCGGATGCTGCCTCCGGGGTGCTGCAGGATGTGCACTGGTCGAGCGGCCTGTTCGGGTATTTCCCCACCTACCTGATCGGCACCATCTACGCAACCCAGTTCTATCAACAGGCACTGGAGGAGCTTCCCGACCTGGAAGCCTCCATCGGAACAGGAAATCTTTCGGATCTCAGAGAATGGCTGGGGGACAGAATTCACCGGCAGGGAAAGCTCTACCAGGCCGAGGAGCTGGTGAAACGGGTCACCGGCAAACAGATGAATGACGGCCAGTTTGCCGACAACCTGACCCGGAAATACCAGAACCTGTACGATTTCTAGGTTCTGGGTTCTGGGTTCTGGGTGGGTACTGCGTTTCATAAGTACGATGGTTCCAACCCTCCTTCTTCTGATCTCATTGGCCGCAGCGCCCTGTAGCGGGATCCTGACCGGTGTCGACCGGCTGCATGAGTCCCCCTACCGGGAGTGGTTGGAAGGAAAGAGGATCGGATTAGTGACCAACCATACGGGAGTCAACTGCCATCTCGAGTCAACGGAAACGATCATCTCGGAGATCCCCGGTGCCCGGTTGACGGCACTCTTTGCGCCCGAACATGGAATCCGGGGAACCTCTCAGTCCGGCCGAAAGATCAGCTCCCGGGGGATCGTGTACAGTCTTTACGGAGAGGAACGCACACCTTCTCCGGAGATGCTCGATGAAGTTGAGGTTCTGGTCTTTGACATCCAGGACGTGGGGGCTCGTTTTTACACCTACCTCTCGACGATGCTGGAGAGCATGAAGGCCGCTGCTCGCGATGGGGTCCGCTTTCTTGTGCTGGACCGTCCGGTTCCCATCGACGGAGCACGCGTGGAGGGACCGGTTCTTGAAAAAGGACATGAGTCATTTGTCGGCAGTTTCCAGTTGCCCATTCGATACGCAATGACACCGGGCGAACTGGCCCTGCTGCTGAACTCGGAACTGGAGCTCCAGGCACAGCTCGATGTGGTCCCGCTCAAGGGTTGGAAACGGGCCCATTGGTTCGACGAGACCGGACTGACCTGGATCTCACCCTCGCCCAACATGGCCACGCTGGAAACTGCATCGATCTATCCCGGATTCTGTTTGATTGAGGGCACGAACCTCTCGGAAGGTCGCGGGACTACACATCCTTTCGAACTCGTGGGCGCTCCCTGGCTGAAAAACGATGAACTGGTGGAACGGCTCAACCACCTCGACCTGCCCGGTGTCAGATTCCGGGCCCAGGATTTCGAACCCTGGTTCTCGAAGTACCAGGGGGAAACGTGTCACGGGATCCAGATTCACATGACCAATCGGTCTGCATTCCAACCGATCAAGACTGTACTTCACTTCCTGAGTGAGATCATCCGGCTGCACCCATCCGAGTTTCAGTTTCGGGCCGGCTTCGATCGGCTGGCTGGTAACTCATGGATTCAACTGGAGTTGAGCAAGGGAACTCGACCATGGGAGATCCAGAGCAGATGGCAGCCAGGACTGAGAAGATTCCTGGAGTTGAGAAAGCAATTCCTCCTCTACCCGGAGACCGGTAGCAGCAACGACCGATGAAGTGGCGAGAGTTCACGACTACGATTGCCCGGAGACTCTTTCCCACTGCTCCCCGGAGAACCTTGAAGCGTCTCGAGGCTGACCATCGGGCAGGAGTCGACCTGTACGCTGATGGGAAGTACGTCGAGTCAGAGCAACAATTCGCGAAAAACGTGGAACTGGCCAGGTCATTCGGAGCGGAAAGCGATGAGCTGATCGACTATCTCAGAAAGCTGGGTGATTTCTACCATTCAACCGGGAACTACTCCTCCGCCGAACAGCCCCTGCTGGAGGCCCTGAAGATCATCCAAGAGCGCTTCGGAATGGAGGATTACCAGGTGGCTCCCGTTTTGAACGACATCGCCCTCCTGTACTACGCACAGGGTCGATACCAGGAAGCGGAGGGCAGCTTCGAGCGCCTGAGAAAGATCCTCGAAGAGCACGCCCCTGACTCCGCAGAGATGGCGATCTGCCTCGAGAACTATGCCGCCGTCCTGCGCCGGCTTGATCGCGACCAGGAATCCACTCAACTGCGCGTCCGCGCCAAAGAGATCCGAGAGGGGCTCTAGCGAAACGCGAATTCTGGAACGTGAAACGTGGAACGTGGAATCATCAACAGTTTAGTCCAGTAGCATGGGGGCTCCCAGCTTGCCGTAGTAGTTGGGTCGGTACCTTTGTTTGTTATAGAGGACGTCAACGTCCACCCTGCGCGGACCGGCCATCTGCTCGGGGATTTCCAGGGCCGCGTATCGACCTTTTCGGATGCCTACCATCTTTCCCGTCACCCCGTCGCTCAGAAGATCCAGGGCGATGTTTGCAAAGGTGATCGCGACAAGGCGGTCAATGGAGTCGGGGTCGCCGCTTCGCAAGTCGTAGGTCAGGTCACTCGACATGGTACCGACGCCCGTCCTGGATTTGATCTCAGCCGCCAGAACCTCCCCCACATCTACCTTTTTTCGATGACCAAAGGCATCTGCCTCCCCGTGTTCCTGGATCCCGCGCCCGCCCCACGTGGCGCCCTCCGAGACCACAACCAGCGCGTAGCGACTCGGGTTGTTCTCTTTGTCCTTCAGCATCAGATCAATCAAATGATCCAGATCAAAAGGGTGCTCAGGAATCAGACAGCGGGAAGAAGTGACATAACCGGTATAGAGGGCCGTAAATCCCGCATCTCGACCGAAGATTCGAAAAACGCCCACTCGCTCGTGTGACCCCAGCGTTGTACGCTGGCGGGTGATCAGATCTTTGGCCCGGGTGATGGCCGTCGAGAAACCGATGCAATACTCGGTATTGCGCACGTCATTGTCCATCGTCTTGGGGATGGCCACCAGCGGGAATCCTTCCCGATCGAGCCGTGCAGCGTAACTGAGCGTGTCGTCCCCTCCGATCGCTACCAGCGTGTCGATGTTCAACCGCTCCAGGTTCTTCAGGACGAGAGGCGTGAAGTCGTATGTGTCGTCACCCACCCGAAACTTCTCCAACTCCCGGGAAGAAAGGTGTGCCGGAAGTTTGGACCCGGTCATGCGCGAGGGATTCGTGCGCGACGTGTGCAGCACCGTTCCACCGGTCCGATCAATGGCGCGAGTGTTCTCTCGCGTGAGCGGCACGATATAGTCGGCATCGTTCTTGCCGTCTGGCTGCAGATGAGTCAAGCCTTCCCAGCCCCTCCGGATACCGATGACCGATCGTTCCATTTCCAGGGAGCGATAGACAACGGACTTGATGACCGAGTTCAAACCGGGAACATCTCCACCTCCCGTCAGAATACCGAGATGCGCTTCACTCATGGGCTGACCTCACTCCTCATCCTGAACCGGTGCGGCAGACCGCCGCCCTTGCTGAGTCCGTTCAGTTTATATCCTGAAGCCGCCTCTCTACTAGCACTCCGTGCTGATCTGGAGAAGCAGGTGGACTTTGCGACGGTACGTTTCTGGCCTAGCAAGCCCGTGGTGAAAATCCCACGGGGGGTTGGCGCGCCACCGCGCGACTTTCACCACGGACTGCTGGCACTTCCTTGCAGAAATACGGTAACGTTTGCGGATGCCCAAAAATGGAAAGAATCTTCGCAGCCAGGAATGGTTCGGTCTTTCGGACAAAGACGGCTTCATTCACCGCAGCTGGATGAAGAACCAGGGATTTCCCCAGGACTTGTTTCAGGAACGGCCGGTCATCGGGATCTGCAACACCTGGTCCGAGCTGACCCCCTGCAACCATCACTTCCGGAAGATAGCAGAGCATGTAAAACGAGGTGTCTGGGAGGCAGGGGGGTTCCCCCTGGAGTTCCCGGTGATGAGCCTGGGCGAAACGATCATGCGCCCTACCACGATGCTCTTCCGCAACCTGGCTTCCATGGACGTGGAAGAGACGATACCGCGCCAATCCCCTGGATGGAGTGGCCCTCCTGACCGGTTGTGACAAGACGACTCCGTCTCTGGTAATGGGGGCGGCGAGCTGTGATGTTCCAGCCATCGTCGTTTCGGGAGGCCCAATGCTGAGCGGCCGCCATCGGGGCACGAAGATTGCTTCCGGCACCAGCGTCTGGGCCTTCTGCGATGACGTCAAACGAGGACGAATCACCATGCAGGAGTTCTGTGATGCGGAAGCAGGAATGTCTCGCTCGGCGGGCCACTGCATGACGATGGGAACGGCCTCAACCATGGCCTCGATGATGGAGGCTCTGGGCCTTGCTCTCCCCACCAATGTCGCTATCCCAGCGGTTGACAGCCGCCGCTATGTGCTGGCCCACCAGGCAGGTCGCCGCATCGTCGAAATGGTCTCGGAGAACCTCCGCATGTCAACGATTCTGACCCGCGAGGCCTTTGAAAATGCGATCCGGATGAGTGGGGCCATCGGGGGTTCAACGAACGCGGTTGTGCACCTGCTGGCGATTGCAGGTCGACTCAACGTCAATCACAAGCTGGACGATTGGGACCGACTGGGGAGAGACGTTCCCTGTCTCCTCAACCTCATGCCCTCGGGAGATCATCTGATGGAAGACTTTTATTATGCAGGTGGCTTGCCTGCGCTGATGAAGGAGATCTCGCAGCTGCTCCATCTGGACATTCCAACCGTCAGCGGACGCACTGTCCGTGAGAATCTGGAATCCGCTGAATGTTTCGACCGTGACGTTATCTTTTCCTGTCAAAAGCCCTTCAAGGAGCAGGGGGGAATTGCCGTCCTGAGAGGAAACCTGGCCCCCCGGGGAGCTGTTCTGAAGCCCTCGGCTGCCTCCCCGGAGTTGATGCAGCACCGCGGGAAGGCAGTTGTCTTCGAAGATATCGACGATTACAAAGCCCGTATCGATGATCCCGAGCTGGACGTTCATCCCGAAGATATCCTGGTCTTGAAGAACTCCGGTCCAAAAGGCTATCCGGGATTCCCTGAGACGGGCAACATGGCTCTGCCCCGGAAGATTCTCGACCAGGGGGTTGAAGACATGGTTCGGGTCTCCGATTCCCGGATGTCCGGAACCGCCTACGGAACCGTTGTTCTGCACACTGCTCCCGAAGCGGCGGTTGGAGGCCCCCTGGCCCTGGTTGAGAACGGCGATGAGATTGAACTGGACGTCCAGGGACGGACCCTCCACTTACACGTGAGCGACGAAGAGCTCAGCCGCAGAAAAGAGCACTGGAAACCGCCACAGCCCTCCATGAACCGGGGCTGGTATCAGCTTTACCTCGATCATGTCCTGCAGGCGGATGAAGGTGTCGACCTCGACTTCCTGCGCGGCGGCAGCGGGACTCCACGCCTTCGAGAGAGCCACTGAGCCCGGGAGGCCAGTCAACCGATTCGGGAGTCAGTTCGGCACGGTTAGTAACCGCGCCCTACAGTCGAGGATGCTTCCCTGATCGAACCGGGATCCTGCCCGGAGACCTTGCGTCGCCGCTCTCCGGGTAACGCCAGGGCCAGGACAACCCCGGGAAGGCCCAGCAGAACCAGAACCAGAAACGACCAGCTCAACCCAACACTATCGCTCGCCCAACCCACAACCGGCACCGAGATTCCACCAAATCCCCAGGCGAATCCCATCATCAGGGCAGCGACCGTACCCCCCCCGTGTGGGACCAGGCGGTGAGCCATTGCCACGTTGACCGGCGTGTTCAGCAGCAGAAACCCCGAACCCAGAACACACAGCAGAATGGAAATCGCCCCCTCTGTCGCCAGGAACCCGAGAAAGCAGGGCACAAGACCGGCCATGGAAGCGACCAGAACCTTCTTTCCCCCGGCACGATCCGCCAGCATCCCGCCCAGAAACCCAGATGACGCTCCCACCAGCAGAAACACGGTCAGGATCTGGCTGGCCGTTACGGCGGAGTATCCGCGCAGAACCAGAAGCAAGGGCAGGAAGGCGACAAACACCATCTGCAGGGCAGCCCGAATGACAACCAGGGCGAAGAGCAGCAGCAGCGGGCGAGATTTTTCCTTGAGGCGATTGAGAACTTCTGGGTGCTTGACCACCCTCTCCTCGGCGACCGGCAAAGGTCCGCTCCTCAAGAGATACAGAGTGATGAGCAGGCCGGGAAGGGCAGCCAGGATACTCCACCTCAGGCCGGCGAACGCGACTAGAGATCCCATCAGGACAGGACCTGCCGCATACCCCATCATTCCCGACGTGATGAAAAAACTGAGCTGGAACCCTGGATTCGTCCGGCTGGAAGATGCTGCCAGAGCCGTACCCTGGGGGTGGAACGCAGCGATCCCGATCCCGCCCAGAAAAACAAACGCCAGCATGAGCGGGTAGCTGCTGATCAACCCCAGGAAGCAGATGAAAATCCCGGCAATCGCGGGCCCCAGGGCCGTGAAGACTCTGCTCTGCCAGCGATCAGAGAGATATCCATAGAGGGGCTGTAAAAAGGAGGCCGAGAGAATCAGCATCCCGGCCAGGACACCCGCCTGCGTGAAGGAAAGGTCGTGAGTCCGATACAGGAAAGGAATCAGTGCCCCCAGCATTGAGGCATAGGCATCGATCCAGAAATGCCCGGCTGACAATCTCAAAACGATCCGGCTCGGCCGCATTGTGGGACAGTCTAATGCGTTCCACGTTCCACGGTCCACGTTTCACGTTTCTGGGTTCTGGATTCTGGGTTCTGGATTCTTCGAGAGTGGAAGGGGCCTCAGGCCGCGACCGCCGGGCAATGTGCGAAGTGAATCATCTGGAATCGTGCTAACCTGACTGGCTGTCGAGACATGCCACTGAATCTTTCTGAGTTTGACTACTCCCTTCCCCAGGAATTGATTGCCCGCCAACCAGTCTCTCAGCGCGATCGATCACGACTTATGCTGGTGGATCGCGCTACGGGTGGGATCGAGCAGCATAGCTTTCAAGAGCTGCCCCGGCTCCTCGAGAACACGGACCTGCTGGTGTTGAACGACACCCGCGTCGTGCCTGTGCGCCTTCCAGCTCGAGCGGGAAAGCGCACACTGGAAGTCGTCCTGCTGCGTGAATTGGAGGCTGGCGTCTGGGAGGCTCTGGTCAAGCCCGGAAGCAAGGCTCTGGTGTCGACATTCCTGGAGTTCGACGAATGTGATCTGAAAGCGGAGGTGATTGGGACCACTGGATCTTCCATCCGCCTGATTCGCTTTCTCGAGGTTCGGGGTTTCCGCGAGACCCTGGAGCGAATCGGCCGGATGCCGCTCCCGCCCTACATCAAGAGATCTCTGGAAGCCGACTCTCAACTCGACCGCGAACGCTACCAGACCGTGTTTGCCCGACATAACGGGTCGGTCGCTGCACCGACCGCCGGGCTGCATTTCAGCAGGAATCTCTTGAGCCGTCTCGAGCATGTCTTCCTCACCTTGCACGTGGGCTACGGGACCTTCCAGCCCGTGTCCACGGAACGTGTGGAGGAACACGAGATGGAGGCAGAGTATTACCGGCTCGATATCGAAAGCGCGACGCGTATCCAGCAACAAAAGAGTGGCGGTCGGCGGATCGTCTCCGTGGGCAGTACCTCCACCCGGGTCCTGGAACAGGTTTTCCTCTCCCATGGGCACATTTGCAGGTCGGAAGCCTGGACCAGCCTCTTCATTTGTCCCGGCTTCCCGTTCCAGGTCGTAGATTGCCTTGTCACCAACTTTCATCTACCCAAATCGACGCTGTTCCTCCTGGTCTGCGCCTTTGCCGGGACAGAGCTCATGCAAGAGGCCTATCGGCTGGCTGTCGAGAGGGAGTACCGCTTTTACAGCTATGGCGATGCCATGTTGATTGTTTAGCCTTCGCTGGCGCTACGGAGTTTCGGGTTCCGGGTTCCGAGTTCCGGGTTGCGCGCTCATGAAAGTGGGAGGGGCCTCGGGCCGCGACCGCCGGGCGTGATGTTCAGAACCGGCACTTGACACCCCAAGGCGCCTTATAGTTACTAACGATCTATTTTCCGATGATGGATTAGGAATAGTAGCGATTTTCTTTTTTGCTTCTTTTTTCTTTTCTGGATTGTGGGAAAAAGTTGGTGCCAGGGGCGATCGAGGATTAGATTGCCTCTGTGCAGCACGCGCACCGTGGCGTTACGAATTTAAGGCCCCAGCGCACGAGACGCTTGGTGGGAGACTTTCGAACGCCACGGTGCACAGACAGCAAACGCATACTCTAGATGCTGTCCCTCGAGGACTCCACTATAAGGGTTGCGCAAGGTCTGGGCAAGCGGGTGCTGCACAGGAAGGAGTGGCGTCATGTTAGCCAATGAAGAGATCGCAGCTTGGGTGGGATTGGATTGGGCCGAAGATCAACACGAGATCCGACTGCAGGCAGCCGGCAGTCGGGAAGTAGAGAGGTATCAGGTGCGGCAAGACCCGGAAGAGTTGCACGAATGGGTGCGCCAGCTAAGAGCCCGTTTTGGGGGTCGCCCAGTGGTGATTGCCCTGGAGCAAAAGCGGGGAGGGTTGATGGCGGCGCTGATGTGCTATGACTTCCTGCACCTGTACCCGGTGAATCCCCGCATGGTTTCCAGCTACCGAGAGGCTTTTTCACCGTCGGGTAAAAAGGACGATGCGGGTGATGCAGGGTTGTTGCTGGAGCTGGTGTACGGACACCGGGATCGATTGCGTTGTTGGAGACCGGAGGCGACCCAGACACGGCAGCTGGGGCTGTTGGTGGAGGGGCGACGCCAGTGGGTGGAGCAACGCAAACGACTGATGCAGCAACTGGGCCAGGTCTTGAAGAGCTACTATCCCCAGTCCTGGCAGTGGTTTGCAGACTTGGATGGCCCCCTGGCCCTGGAGTTTTTGAGCCGCTGGCCCACCTTGGAGCAAGCTCGCAAAGTGCGAATCGATGTGCTGCGTCGCTGCTTTGCCCGACATCGAGTACGCTGTGCCGAGACGAAGGTACAAGCATTGCTCGAACAGATCCGTGCCAGTTACCCGCTGACCCAGGATGAAGCTCTCATCCAGGCCGGGTCACTCAAGTTGCTGGCCCTGGTCGAGCAGCTAAAGGTTCTGCTGGCTGCGATCAAACGCTACGACAAGCACATTGTCAAGCTCTTCGCCCAGCATGAAGATGCCGCTCTGTTTGCAAGCTTCAGCGGAGCCGGGCCGGCTCTGGCTCCTCGCTTGTTGGTGGCCTTCGGGTCCGATCGCAG
>CBDBGQ010000021.1:0-23661 GCA_965205345.1 Acidobacteriota bacterium
CCGCGCCACCTGCCGGTCACGGCCGCTCGAGCCGCTTCTTCCATGCTCAGTATTCCTTCCCGCGGCATCGAAAATACCCCCTCCGGCTCGAACACAAGAGGACACTTTAATATCTTCTTGAAGTTACCCCACTTTCGTGGACAGTTTACGGCTTTCGAATCAAGCCACATCTGAGTGCCTCGATTCATAGTTGATCGGCGACAGATAGTCCAGTGACGAGTGCCGCCTGTGAGGGTTGTAAAAGCCCTCGATGTAGTCGAAGACAGCAAGCCTGGCCTGCAGCTTGCTGCGGAAGCTGTGCCGGTCGATCAGTTCACACTCCAGAGAGGCAAAAAGCTCTCACACAGCGCGTTGTCATAACAGTCACCGACCGAGCCCATGGAGGGTCTGATGCCGGCTCTCTTGCAGCGCAGCCCGAACTCGATCGACGTGTATTGCGTCCCCTGGTCCGAGTGATGGATCACCCCGTCGGATTCACGCTCTTGAAGTGCCATTTGCAGGGCATCGGTCACTAGCCGGGTCTTGAGATCATTTCTGAGCGACCAGCCGACCACTCGCCGACTGAAAGCGTCGACCACTACGGCCAGGTAGACGAAACCTGCCCAACTCGGCACGTACGGTTGAGTAGGCCGGGGGAGTCTCACCCCCAGCCCCTCCAAGAACCGGACGTGAACCTCTCAGCTCATCCGGCTCCTATCACTCAAGCCACAAAATGGCTTGCTACTTTCAAGGGCTCCTCCTGCCTAGCAGTTGGCCGCTTGTCTGTAGCCGAGTGACCAAGCCCCTTCGCTCCGCTGCCATTACGACAGCCTCATCGCTACTACGAGCTTGTCCGCCCCTGGGCAACGCTTCGATACTGTCGGCCTCGCAGGTTCTCTGCTTGTGCCTTTCTCTTAGCATCGTTGCTCCAGGTTCCCGCAGTTCAACATGAGAGCCCAGATCAAGCTCACGCCACCTCTATGCCGGGTGCCACCTGGCCAGCAGACAGGTTTCCGCCAGATTCGTCCCGGGGCAACATCAACTCCCCGGTTTCGACACCATCTCGTCCTTTCGGCACTTGAACGGTGGTTCACTTGTGTTCGTCTTCCTGATCCACACCTGATGCTTCTAGAGCACCTTTTCCGTAACGCTCACGACCGCGGCTTTTGACCACAGCCACTTACGGTGGTTTGCAACCTGCTCCTGCAAGCCGGTTGCGGGAGGCCTACTCCCATCTCTCACGCCGCTTGCTGCGGCACACTGATGTCTGCAACCCACAGTCGGTTGGGGCGGCTGACCTGGAAGTTTCGCTCCACCAGATCCGGAGCCGGACGGCTGTCTTGGCCTCTCAGGGTCGTGCGTGTCTTGCGTCTGCGGCTAACGCCTTCAATGCCGGCGACTTTCATCAGTCGGGCCACCCGGTTTTTGCCCACCAGGTGACCTTCCTCTCGAAGTTCCGCCGTAATGCGGGGAGCTCCATAGGTCCGACGACTTTGCTGGTGGATCCCGTTGATTGTTTCCAGAAGACGAGCATTCGCTTCATCTCGAGTCGAAGGTCCGCGATCGACCCACGCGTAGTAGCCACTGGTGGAGACACCCAGCAAACGGCACATGGTGGTAATTGGATAGTCGGCCTGATTCACTTTCACGAACCTGAAGACTTCTTGGAAATCGGATCGCTCTCCCGTGCGAACCAGGCCGCGGCTTTTGCCAATATTTCCCGCTCAACCCTCAGCTGCCTATTTTCTTTGCGCAACTTCCGCAGCTCGGCTCGTTCTACCGTCGTCAGGCCGTCTCTACGACGGCCTTCATCCAGGTCTGCCTGGGCGATCCAGTTGTGGATCGTCTGTTCGTTGGGTTCAAACTCTCGGGCCAGCTCACCGGGGCTGCGCCCCGGCTCGATGAAGCTCGACTATCTGCTGGCGAAACTCGGGTGGATAAGCTCGTCTTGTTCTTGGCATCGTGTCCTCCATTCTCCCAAAGGATTAGGTGTCCACGAAACCGGGGGAACTCCACTTCTCTGCGTTGCGCCTTGCTGTGCCTCGCCTTCAGGTCGCCTCCGAACACGGACTTGTATCGGAAGAAGCTGTTCTCAACGCGCGCCTGCTGTCGGTAGCCCGACTCCTTCTGCCACTCCCGTCGCCCGACCTTGCGAATCCTCTGAAGAGACGCTTCACGCTGCGCCCAGGGGCCGTCGGTGGGCCCCGCCGACAGCGCAGAGCGACAAGGAAGGATCACAATCACGACGTTCTCTGTACCGGCCGCGCTGGCCCGATCGTAGATCGATCTGTGGTCGTAGGCCCCGTCCGCCGTGAAACGCCGGATGGGAACTTCGAGCTGGGCGAGAAGATCAGGGAGTGTGGAGGCGTCGTCCCGGCTGCTCGCTGTGAGTTCGGCCGCCACAATGAACCCCTCCGCATCCACTCCGATGTGCAGCTTCCGCCAATCCCGGCGTTTCTTTGATGTCTTGTGCTTGTGCGCGTTCCATTCGCCGCGACCCAGAATCTTGAGCCCTGTGGAATCAACGATCAGGTCGATCGGGCCGTCGTGGGCTCGGGTCAGGGGCGGCACCACAACAATTTGGTTCCGGCGCGAGAGGGTGGTGTGGTCCGGGGCCTTGAGGTCGCGGCTCATCAAGCTGAGCAGCGAGTCCAGAAACCCCTCCGTCTGGCGAAGCGGTAGGCCGAAGACGACCCGCAGCGTCAACCCGGTCCGGATCGCGAGGTTCGAGTATCGACGCTGCCCTCCGCGGAGACCGTTCTTCGGTGGTATCCACGCGGCAATCGCATCCTCGCTCAGCCAGATCGTGACGTCCCCGCGGCTCCTGAGGCCACGCTCGTACTCCCTCCAGTTCCGGATTCTGTACTTCGTAGGCCCGCGGGGACGCTAAAGGACGAGGCCCAATTCTGAACCAACCCGGTTGAGGTATTCCGTCCAACGGCTGGTCGCTATGCGATACCATGGGGTGACCCGTTCATAGCCGAGGCAGTGGTCGGATTTCTCGCGCTGATGGTATAGTCCGCGCCGTTGGCGGATGAATAGTAAAATAGATCCATGGGGAAGAAGATGACAGAGACGACAACGATCCGGGGCGCACTGGTGATGAGCTATCCATCCGCGCTCGGCCCGGCAGACGAGCCACTAACGATTGAGTGGCCGGAGGGCCACTCCTACGCCGTGGTAGCGACGGCATTCCACGGTGGGGCAGAGCTCGGCACGGCAGCCACCGAGGACGAGGCATGGGAGATCTACGATCAGTGGCCCAAGACTGATTGCAGGTGCGGTTGCCGGGGTATCGTCACCCGCGATGGGTTTCGCCTCAGGCGAGGTGGGAGTCCGCGAAAAGTAATAGATGACTGACCGAGGAAGGCATGAGCGGGGAAATGATTACCCTTTTAGGTGTGGATGTGGCCTTGGCCGGAATGATCCTTAGAAATTTCTTTCGGGAAGTTTTCGTGCAAATAATCGAGGGGCTGAGGGTTTGGTGGGGAAGTTGATGCCGTCTCGGAACCCAGCGTTGTCGAATCTGATCCTGGTCGGGTGCGTCAAGTCCAAACACAATCACACCAGTGCCGCCCAAGACCT
This sequence comes from Acidobacteriota bacterium, assembly GCA_965205345.1. GTDB lineage: Bacteria > Acidobacteriota > UBA6911 > RPQK01 > CBDAPI01 > CBDAPI01. Next base: position 3,565 of record CBDBGQ010000021.1, read on the forward strand.
CTACAATTCACGGCTCTGGCGTTTCCGACGGGCCTATGCAGAGCGGTCTGGACTTCCTTGGTACATACTGAGCGCCAAACACGGTCTGCTAGCTCCCGAAACCAAGATTGCACCATATGACTTAGCGCTGGCCGACCTCCCAGCAGCCAGGCGGCGTACATGGTCGCGGCGAGTCCTGGGCGATCTGACAGCGAAGGTCTCGGCGTTACGAGAAAAATCTATAGAACTCCACGCAGGCAAGCCCTATATTGAATACGGCTTGGAGGACGGGCTGCGCGAGGCGGGTGCGATCATTCGCCGACCACTGGCACATGTGGTCGGTATCGGTCCGCAAGGTTAAGCAACCGTTTTTCTGTAATTTTCTTTAGGGCCTGTAGGGAAGAATTGCTCCACTTGTGTTTTCCAGCCGGCCAGGTTCAGGTATTGCCGGCCGGTTAACCACTCCTCGTGTATCTCTGCAAGCACAGCCGAGATGAGACGCAGCGCCGACGCTTCGTGGGGAAAGATTCCCACCACCCGGGTTCGTCTCCGGATCTCCCGGTGCAGTCTCTCCAGTCCGTTGATGGTTCGGATCCTTCGCCACCAGCTCCTCGGAAAATCAAACACTGTCAGCCCTTCATCCACGTTCTCTTCCAGCCAGCTCACGAACTCCGGTGCAATTTTTTCGAACTTCTTGACGACTTTACCCTTGAGCTCCTCGGCATCCTCTCGAGAGGGGGCATCGAAAATGTCCCGCATGGCCTGGGCGATCCGGGGCTTGTCCCGTTTGCGGCGAGCATATTGTTGGGCGTTTTTACTCAGGTGAAACTGACAACGGTTCCAGGGCACCGACGGATAAACTGCCCGCCTGGCCGCCTTCAGTCCTTCGTGATCGTCACTGACAAACAGCTCGATCCCTCTCAATCCACGCTTGTGCAGATCTCCCAGAAACCCTCGCCAATGCACCTCCGCTTCACTGATCTTGGCGCTCAGACCCAACACCTCCCGCGTCCCGAAACGATTGACTCCTATGGCTTTCAGGATCGCCACGTCCTGCACCCTGCCACCTCTTCGAACCTTCTCGTAGTGGGCATCTAGATACACGATCGGATACTCTCCCAGCTCCCGGCTTCGAAACTGCTCCAGCTCTTCGTCCAGCATCCCGGCCACTCTCGAGACTTGGGTGGCCGAGATCTCCAACCCACACAGCTGCTCCGTGATCTCGGTGACTTTTCTCGTCGAGACTCCCATCACATACATCTCGGCAATGGCCAGCTTCAGGGCCTTCTCCGAACGGCAACCCCTTTCCAGCGACTTGGGATAAAACCTCAAACCGCGCACCTGTGGAATCTCCAAGTGCAGCTCTCCCACTCGAGTCTGAATCCGCTTCTCTTTGAATCCGTTTCGATAGCCTCGCCGACTGGCGGTTCTCTCGTACGCTTCCGCTCCCAGAAACTCGCTTCTTTCCAACTGCATCGCCACGTTGAACAACTTCTCCAGGATCCCTCGAAAGGCTTCTGTTCCTTCCTCGATCAACTCCTCCAGAATCTCCCGTGGTACTCTCTTTTCCAGGTCTGGGTTCATTTGATTCTCCTTGCCAGATTGTCGTTTCTGTTTTTGGAGAATCCTGTCCCAGACCTCTGTCTTTCTGACCCAAGGCCTGACCAGAAATTACAGAAAAAAAGTTACACTACTGTCCGCAATGCAAATGGTATGTTGAACAGCTAGCTTCGGGTTCCGCGCAAGAACGATGACGTCCCGTCTCGTGAGTACCAGACATGACTAACACCGCTCGACTGGCCGAGATGATCGTCCGCGACTTCCTACGATGACGGGTTTGACCTCTCCGCGAGAGACATGGTGTCGGGCACTGCCTGGTCGCGAATGCCGGAAGTCGAATGCGTACAGCAACTGCGTGCTTTCGGCACGCCGGATCGAGAGGTGCGATTGTTTTTGACCTTCGTTTCGGCCATGGACCGCGCGCGCGACGCCGGGCGGCTCTTCGAATCGCATCCAGAAGTCTTCGATCCGGCCCGCGTGACATCGATGGCCGCCGAGGAGCTGTCCGCTCTGGGGCAAACGGGAACGAAATCGCCAGGGAATCGCGGGACAATCTTGAACGTGACATGACCCGCGCCGAGATCAGCCGGGCGACCGAACTGGCGAGGGCGTGCATGGCCTCGGACTACCAGGACTGCGGAAGGTGAGCGAAAACACCGTTCGAGAACACCTCGCCAAGCCCTTCGATCGCTTGGCGCTTCCATGTGCTCACCTGGTTCGGATGAACCTGGTGCTTCGAGGCAATCTCCTGCAGCGTCCGGTCGCCCCGAAGCGCTTCCAGTGCCACCTTCGCTTTCAAATCACCAGAAAACCTGCGTCTCCTCTTCATCGCATATCCCTCCTTAGTCGGTGGAATACACCTTAAACAATTGTCCGATTTTCCGGGGCCACCTCAGTCTATCCTGGGAGCGACGAACCAATCGTCATTACACAAAGAAGCGATTACGCAACAGGCCAGCGCCCGACGGGTTTTCAAGGGCTTGGGCGTTGCGAAACGGTATTGCAGAATGGATTTGATTGGCAATAGCTTTGTGCAATGTTGATCGGCTACGTATGGTAGCTTTCAGCCCATCGGGACAGACGAATCACTGATATGAGAGTTCACTACTTAAAACATGTTCCCTTCGAGGGTCTGGGGGCCATTCTTCCTTGGCTCAAGGAGCGTGAATGGCAAGTTAGCCTCACCGAGCTTTATCGAGATGAACCGCTTCCCTCCATCAACGATATTGACTGGCTGATTGTGATGGGAGGTCCAATGAGTGCCCATGACGAGTCGAAGTATTCATGGCTCAAGGCGGAAAAGGACCTCATCGGTCAGGCCATCGCAACCGGGAAGCCCATCCTGGGGGTTTGTCTCGGAAGTCAGCTCATCGCAGACGTTCTGGGCTCCAAGGTTTACAAGAACTCCGAGCCAGAGATCGGCTGGTTTCCAATCGATCTTTCTGAAAAGGCGACGAGTCATGAACTGGGGAGACTCATTCCTCCGCAAGTCGAGGTTTTTCATTGGCATGGGGAAACCTTCGACCTGCCCCAAGGAGCTCTTCATTTGGCAAGCAGTCAAGCCTGTGAGAACCAAGCCTTTGTCTATGGCGACCGAGTTCTGGGGCTTCAATTTCATCTTGAGACCACCCAAGAGACTCTTGAGGCCCTCGTTCACGGATGTGCTAATGAACTCACGGACAGACCATTCATTCAGAGTCCCGGCCAGATGTTGTCTGATCCTCATCGCTTTACTCGGCTCAATCAAATTCTCAATCCGATTCTCAAGGAACTGTCGGCAAGGGTGACCTGACCGGAGGGCATTGTCACGTTAAGTGCTCTAATCTCGATCTGGTGATTTCGGTGTAGCCTTTTGGGATGGACACCATCTCCTTCAAACGTCACCGCTTTCCACCGGAAATCATTCGACGCGCCGTTTGGCTCTATGCCAGGTTCACTCTGAGCTATCGGGATGTGGAGGATCTTCTTGCGGAGCGGGGTCTAGATATTTCCTACGAGAGCGTACGGCGCTGGTTCCTCAAGTTTGGTGCGCCGATTGCCCGAAACCTGCGCCACACGCGACCCATTCCCAATGGCTATTGGCATCTTGATGAGATGGTCATCGTGATTCGCGGACAGCGTTATTGGTTATGGCGCGCGGTCGACAATAGACTCACATTCAAACGATTTCGAAAAGACGCATTCAATGTATGGGAAAGTGCGAGTGCGGGCGCCTGAAAGGGAATCCATGCGGGCCTTTGCGGCCCAACACGATTAACGTGACAATGCCGAAAGAAGTTCACATAGAGGCGTAGAATCTCATGTAGAATCTCATAAAGCTGAATCAGCGCCCGCCAGGCCCCCAGTCCCTCGTAGCGATCGTAGCCGATCAGCCGCCTCACGACAGAGCCGTTCTTCTCTTCTACGAAGGCCTGATCATTCTTTCGATTGACCCGGGAACGAGTGAAAGTGATCTGCTCTCTTTGACAGTAACGAAGCATCTCATAGTTGATGAACTCGCTGCCGTTATCCGTGTCCAATCCCAGCAGAGGAACCGGGAGCCGCCCACGCAGGGAGTTCAGGGCACCGATCACGTCGGCTTCGCTACGCCGTAACAGGGCCACGCATTCGGTCCAGCCCGTTGCGACGTCCACCAGGACCAGCGTGTGCAGGAAACTGCCTGCAGCACTTTCGCCGCAGTGCGCAACCAGGTCCGCTTCCAGGAATCCGGGCTGAAGATCGTCCCAGTCAGCGAAGGTTCGGACCTTGATCTGCTTCTTGAGCAAGCTTCCCGGTCGGGTCGTACTCAAACCGTGCCGGCTGCTTCTCTCCGAAGCCAATAATCGATCGGCGGTGGCGGGGCTGATCGTTAGAAGCTTTCGCCTCACATCAGCGGGCAAGCACAGATGACCGTTCCTCTCCATTACCTCGATCAACTCGGGAAGAAAGGGAACCAGTCGCTTTGCACAGATCCGGTTGGCGGTGGTCCAAAGGGTAACAAGTGCCCGCTTCACCCGCTCATCGTATCGGGCACGGCGGGGCCGCGAAGAACTAACGCTCCCCGGCGGATGGTTCAACAGGGTAATGGCATGTTTGCGACCGTAGCCTGTTGCCGCAACCAACTGATCCACGATCTGGCTTTTGATTCCTTTGCGGGCCGATGCGTAATCCTCGGCGGTGCGTGTCAACAACTCCCGGCGCAACTCCAAACTCAACTTCTTCCTCAATTCGTCGCCTCCTCATCAAGTTTTCGGTTCGATTCTTGATGAGGCAACGGTCTGACATCAGTTCGATTTTGGATGAGTCAATGCGCGGTCAAGAATAATTGTCGTTGAACAAAAGGGGCAAACGAAATCTCAAATTCGAGGAGGAGTGACCCTTGAAATGGGATAGCAAGATCAGGGAAGAGTTAGCTCAGAAATCGAGCCACCTGAACGCCTGGAAAATCAAAGGTCCGCCTATCCACTCGGTTTCCACACCCGAACAACGCGGCGGGTGATCGAGTCTTGATTCGGACCTGCAATGGCGGTTACGGCGTGAGAGTAGGTTTCTATTCCACAAGAAGTACGGCGGCCGTGGAGCGTCGCCAGCGTGTGCCTCCTGGCTCGCGTAGTGCAAAGAAGGTGTAGCGACCACGGGGGGTCTGATCGGAAACGTAGTAGGTGATGCCGCCCTCCGCATCCAGGGAGACCGGGACCACGCCAAGCGGCCCACCATCAACCATCCGAAATTGTATCTCCACGGTCAGATCGGCAAGGCCCTGAACCTCCAGGCGGTAGCTGTCCCGACCTGCAAGCACCCGGCCGGGTTTGACTCGGATCAATTCGGGCTCCACCGGGCCGTAATCGACATCTGCTTCATCCAACAGGAACTGTGTCGGGTCGGCGCGGAAATCCTCAGTCACGTCTCGGAAATGCCCCCCTTCAAACTGAAAGGCGTGCAGGCTCTGGGGGCCAAGCGCAGGGAAACCATGAGAAGCAAAGGAAACACCAAGCGCTGGCTCGCCATAGACTAGACGAAAGAGTCCCCCATTAGCGAAAGACCAGCGGGCAAGGCCCTCAGTCCGGTTCAGAATCAACAGGTGGGTGTCCCTGTCGACTCGAGGCAATGCTCTGAGAACCTCCTCCCGAGCCTGTTCATTGAGTCGTGCCGAACCACCCAGCAGAGGATGTTGACGGCGGTCCTGGTCACTCAGAATGGCATTTGTGACTGTCAGGCACCCAAAGATAAGCAATAAGAGCGCTGTCCTCAGCCCGGCAGATGGTAGGGTCTCGGCCAGTTCGGTGAGCGCAATTCCCACTGCCAGGGAGAATCCCAGCAGGGGAAAGACGAGATAGTAGGGTTTCAGGTCCAGCAGAAAGAGCAGCGGAGCCGAAGCTATGAAGAACCAGCCCAGACCAACCCACAGCGGCTTGAGCTGTTTTCCTTGCCGATAGCCGATACGAATCCAGAGCAGGAAGATCAGGAGAGCCAGAAAGGCCAAGCCCAGCCAGGCAATGATTGGCAGCTCGCGGAAGTGGGAATGCCAGCCCCAGGGCAGGTTGAAGGACCACATCACAAGCCGGGCGAGGTGGTCGCCCATGGTGGCAATCGAGGTGGAGAGCGACCAGAGTCCGCTCTCCAGCGTATCTCCCCTGAGCCAGACGAAGACGAAGCCGATGTAGCCGCCCAGGATGGTCGCATGTAGGCTGAGTCCGGAGTTCCAGAGGCGACTTCTCTTCGGCTCCAACAGATGGAGCAGGACCAAGATCGGAGGCAGTATGATAGCTGGCTCCTTGGAGAAGAGAGCCAAGACGAACCAGAGAGCGGAGAGCAGCAGGCTTCCGAACCGACGACTCTCTTGCCATTTCAGGAAACTCCAAAAGGTCAGCAGCCCAAAGATCGCATACAGGAGGTCGGGTTCAGAGAAAAAATCAAAGGTCACAAAGACCTGGTTGCTGTGTAGGGCGAAGAACGCAGTCGACAGAAGAGCGCAAAGTGCGCTTCCCGTTAGTCTTAGGAAGACCCGGTACCCGAGCAGACATACAAGCAAGAAGAGCCCAAAGACAGGCAAGTGGTAGGGACCTGGATCCATCCCGAATATGGGGAAGAACAGACTCGGAATGAAACGATGCGAAAGAGGCCTGTACCAGCCGTGTGAGTCCAGTGAGACGAAGGCTTGCGCCACTTCGGACCAGCTCTGATAGCGATGTTCCAGCCAGTAGAGGCTGTCTCCCTGAAAGAAGTACGAAGCTGAGGGCAGAATGATCAGGCTGCTCAGCAGGAGTACGAAGGAAAGAGCCAGGGCATGAATTCTAAAGGCTCGCAGTTCCCCGCTGGGTTCAGCCATTCATTGCCCCATTTTATGGATTATATCTCAGGCGAAATTCTTGTAAGTATCCCCCGCGTTGTTGCACAATTCCGGTCGGGTCACGGACCGATCCCAGTCCTGTTTGAATGCTATCGAATTCGCACTGACTCAGGCATGCCCCGGCTTGACATACGATTCAGTACCGCACATTTGATGATGGCCTCGACCCGTTGATTGTCGAATCGTCGGGCCGCCATCTTAGGGTCCCACTCTGGGATGGGTGAACCCCCTCGCCTTTAGGCGAAGCCTTCAGGAGGCTTGGGGGTACACTGCGGAGGTGTCTGAGTATCGGAAAAGTTCGCATGCAGTGTATCGGCTGAGATATCACTTTGTGTTCATCACCAAGTACCGCAAGCCGGCTCTGCGAGGAGAGATCGGGAAAGAGGTGCGGGATCTGACGCGAGAGATTTGCCGATCGTTGGATATCGAGATCGTGAAGGGGCATGTGCGACCCGATCATGTGCATTTGTTGTTGGATGTGCCGCCGAGATTGGCGCCGAGCCGAGTGATGCAGGCGATCAAAGGGAAAACGTCGCATCATCTACTGCAAGATCACCGCAAGTTGCGCAAGGAGTTTTGGGGACGACATCTTTGGGCACGAGGGTACTTCGTGGCGACGACTGGGAATGTGAGCGATACGATGGTTGCAGAGTATATAGAAACCCAAGATGTCGAGACCCGAGACGACGATTTTCGGGTCACTGAGTAGTCAGCCTGCGAGCGAAGCGAGGTCTTTAGGCGACTTCAGTCGCATGTCGAATCCACCGCCTTCAGGCGGTGGAGAGTGGGACCCTTCTCAAGCGGGTGATTGATCACGAAGTAGAGGCATCTCGAAGGCTGGAAAAAATGATTTACGAGGCAGGAAAAAGGGAAGAGACAAATACTCCCTTTTCCATCGGAAGTTACACGTCGAATAGTTTCGGAATCTTCGACTAAGTTGAGTTTGGCTGCTGGTGATCCCTTCATGTCAGGTTCAGACCTCGTCGAGCGGCTATCCGGCCTAGACTGTCCCCGGTCAACCCGATAGTCTCCACCTTATGAACGGCTTGCCTGGCCTCCCACAAAGATGAATCCCAGGGCGGACCACAGCCGCACCTCAAGCCATCCTAGTTGGGGCACCCTCCTCTTCCTCCTCCTCGCGTCCCTCCTGCTCCGCTACGCCGCCCTCACCGGCAATCACCTGCACGTCGACGAACCACGCTGGATGGTGCGTGGATCCTTTTTGATCAATAACCTCCTGGAGGGAGATTTCGAGGCCCTCCAGAGCGGGCACTGGACCGGACGGATCACCCCGGAGATGAGCAAGCTCAGTGCACGCCTGGCCACGGGCAGTGTGACCGCGCTGCTCACGGGCGCGGGTGTGCACCTGGAACGGAAGCTACCCGAGCTGTCCGCTCACGACGCGCCTTTCCGGAAGATTTCCTGGGCCCGGGGTCTGCACGCGCTGCTCAGCAGCCTGACGCCTCTGCTTCTTTTCCTGCTGCTGCGGCAGTGCATTCCCGAGACCGGCGCCCTTCTGGCCGCGGCCTTCGTGATGTTTGAGCCCGTCATCCAGTACTGGGCCGCGATGGCGCACCTGGAGGCTGTTTTGACCCTGGCCGTTCCGGTGTCGTTGCTCTTGTACGATCAGGCGCGGCGCCAGGGCTCGACCCTGCTGGTTGTGCTCTCGGGGGCGGTATTTGGGCTGGCTTTCGCCAATCGAGCCAACGCGGCCGTGATCCCGATCGCCCTTGTTCTCTACACGGCGATTCGGATCTGGAGCAGCCGGTCCGAGGGGAAGTCCGGGACGCGGATCCGGGAGGAGGGCTTCCGGCTGCTGTTATTTGGCCTGGCCGGATGGGTTGTTTTCGTGGTCTTCTATCCTCCCATCTGGACGTCGCCTGTCACCGGGTTCTTGTCCTTTATCAAGGTCTATGCCGACTCGTCCGGGGCGCTCGCCTCCAATCGGCTCACGCTGGTCCGGTGGCTGGGGTATCACTCCGCCCCGGCGTGGCTGTTCCTGCTGGTGAGCCTGGCGGGACTATTGAGCCGGCCGGTTCGCTCCCACAGAATCTTCCAACTGGGGGCCGTCTGCTACGTGGTCTCCTTTCTGGTGCTGCTGATGCCCCCGGCCTTCCACTCGCGTTATCTCTCCTCTGTGATGCCGGCGCTGGCGCTCATGGGATCCGTTTCGATCGCGGTTTTCCTGAAAAGATTCCTCGGGGACTCCGAAAGAACCCGCCGGACGGTCTGGTGGTGTTTTGCCGGGCTGAGTCTGGTGCTTTGTCTGTTCACGCTGATGGGGGCGTGGAGGAGTGAGCGGTCGATTCGAGAGACGTACCGGGAATTGCAGGATCTTGACTTCGCGGAAGTTCATGTTCCTGGTAGAAGCGCTCGCTACGTCCGCCTTGAAGCCGGGGAGGGGCGGCCTCGTCTCTTCGTCACATCGAGGGGGTCAACACCGGTTCTGCCGGCTTTGTATCTGGGCGTTTCTGTGACCGACCACGGAAAGTACGACGAGGTCGGGCCGGGCTGGACGAAGATCAGGCCAAGTGAGGTGGTTCATTGTGAGGCGAGAGACTGGGTGTTCGGTGAATCGCGTCCCCGAGGGCACGCGGGGCAGCGGGCGGTTGGTTATCGCAGGTTGTATTTTTGGCCGTGTTTGCCGTAGGTAGGGGAGTGGTGGTCCCGGGGGGAGGCGGGCCGCCACAAGGGCGGCCCCTACGTTAGTCGAGGTCGAAGGGGCGGGTGGGGGGTCGTCGAGTTCGTCTTTGGCTTCCAGGGCCTTTTTGAACTTTTCTTCGAGGGACTGATGACGATCTTCTTCGGCCTGGAAGGCCTGGGCGAACATTTCGTCGGTTTTGCTTTTCTTCTCCTGCTCCTTTTTGACCGCGTCCTGGAGGGAATTAGTCCACTTTCTTGGCTTCGGTGTGTATGACGAGGCCGGTCGTGGGCTCGACCGTTAGGGTGGCCTGGCAGCTTGGGCAGGTGACTTTCACTCGTTTGGTTTCTTCAGACATAGTATCCATTTCCGGGCCGCCACATGGGCGGGCCCTACGATACCGGCACCAGGCCGGTCACGTCCCCTCGGCTTCCAGTTCACGCAGACGGGCTTGAATTCCCGGCTCATCGAGCAGTTCGGAGGCGCGGATCAGAGGGAAAAAATTGTAATCCTGCAGGGCTTCGGAACCGCCCTCTTCGCGGTCGACCAGGCAGAAGACGGCCTCCACCCGGCAGCCGGCTTCTTCGGCGCGTTCGATGGCCTGGAGAGTCGATCCACCGGTGGTGCAGACATCGTCGACAATGGCGACGCGGGCTCCGGGAGGTGGATCGTAGCCTTCCAGCAGCCGCCTGGTGCCGTGGCCCTTGACCTGCTTGCGCACGATGAAGGCTGAAACAGGGTCGTAGCGGTCTCGCTCGGCATGGCTGATGGCCGCAACGGCTGCCACGATAGGGTCGGCACCCAGCGTCAGGCCTCCAATGGCGTCGAGATCCGGCAGCTTCTCCCGGATCGTTTCGAGAATCAGCCAGGCTGTCAGGTACGAGCCTTCCGGGTGGAGCGTTGTGAACTTGCTGTCGAAGTAATAGAGGCTTGTCTTGCCCGAGGTGAGGGTAAAGTGTCCCAGTTCGAGAGAGTTGGTGCGAAGCAGGTCAAGAAGGCGTTCCCTGGTGGACTGCTCTGGTAGTGCCATAATTCGCCCCCGGATGGCCTCTCGGAACCTATTGAAAAGGTTTCCCGCAGAAGTGGCCGATTCGGCCGCAAAACTCTATCCCACCCGGCGCTTGCCCGACAAGTGGACGTGTTATATTTGCGCTCCCATGAGATATCGCCCCCTGGGCAGGACCGGTCTGGAGGTTTCAGAAATAGGCTTCGGAGCCTGGGGTATCGGCCGGCTGCTGTGGCGCGGGGCTGACGACCGCGAATCACTGCGGGCCCTGCATCAGGCGGCCGACCAGGGCCTGACCTTCATCGATACGGCGCTGGCATACGGTCGGGGCCACAGCGAGAGTTTGATCGGGCGTTTCCTGGCGGAGCGCCGGGACCGGATCATGGTGGCCACCAAGGTGCCCCCGGCCAACGGATTGTGGCCGGCCCAGGGCACGGTTGCAGAAGCTTTTCCACGGGAGCATGTCATCGCCTGTGCGGAACAAAGCCTCCACAATCTGGGAGTGGAGCGTCTGGATCTGCTTCAGCTGCACGTCTGGTCTCCGGACTGGATTCATCAGGATGAGTGGCACACTGCGCTGGTGGAGTTGCAGGCATCCGGAAAGGTCGCTCACTTCGGGGTCTCCGCGGACCCGCACGCGCCCGAGACAGCCGTCGAGATTGTCCGATCGAGACGGATCGACACCGTTCAGGTGATCTACAACATCTTCGACCAGAGCCCGGACGAGGAGTTACTGGGAGCCTGCCAGGAGAGTGGCGTCGGCGTGATCGCCCGGGTCCCCTTCGACGAGGGGGCGCTCACGGGAGAGATCAGGCCCGAAACCACCTTCGCCAGGAAGGACTGGCGCAACCGGTATTTCAGCGGAGATCGCAAGCAGCAGGTCCAGGACCGCGTCGAGCGGCTCTCAGAGTTGCTGGGAGACGAGGTGCAGACACTTCCCGAACTGGCGCTGTGCTTTTGTCTGCAGTCGGAGGCGGTCTCCACCGTCATCCCGGGCATGAGAACCAGCGCCCACGTGGTTTCCAATCTGGCCGTCTCCGGCCTCCCACCTCTCAGTCCGGAACTGATGCAGGTACTCAGGCGACACGCCTGGCAAAAGAACTTCTATTAAAAAAGGGAAAAAAGGGGCCTTGTGCCCGCGGCCGTTTAAATCCCTCCGGCCGCGGGCACAAGGCCCTTTTCCCTTTCTTTAATTCCCTTTGTAGTTTTCGCGGATCCAGCGCTCGATTGCGGTGCCGGGATCGTCCACGCCTTTGGCGTTGACCTCCAGCTGATCCAGTTCCGGCACTTTCTGGAGCAGGTTCAGGCCATGCTGGTAGTCCCTGAATAGAGTGTCGCAGAAATCGATAACCGATTGCCTGGTCTCGGAAGTCTTTTCGGCGATTCTCTGCACAGCCTCCTCATTGAAGCTGAGCTGAATCCCGTGCTTTTCCAGAAACTGGCGTTTGAACTTCTCTAGTTGGAATTCGGCAACCCGCAATCGGTACATGGCGGGATCTTCGAGCAATTCGGCGAGCCTCTCCGGAGGTCTTTCGATCATATCGCGCGTGACCACGAACTCACGCACTTCTTCGTGATCGGGTAGCTGGTACTTGTACTCGCGAAAGGCTTTCTCGCACACGGTCATCAATCCGCGGGCCCCGGTCTGCTCCGTGACCGCCTGCTCGGAGATGGCGTGCATCCCTTCGTCCGTAAAATAGACGTCGATTCCATAGGCAAGGAAGTCCTTCTTGTACTGCCGCAGCAGAGAGCCTTCCGAGAACTTCAGGATCTCAAACAGGTCCTCCTCATACAGCGGGTTGCAGTGGACCACCACGGGCAGCCGGCCCACGAACTCGGCCTCGAATCCGAACTCGATGAAGTCTTTGGAGCGGACCAGGTTGAGCAGGTGGCTGTCGTCCCTCTCCTTGGAGGTGCTTTTCTCGGTCATGAAGCCGATCTGAGTCGATCCGATGCGCTTTTTGATGATATCGGTGAGGCCGTTGAAGGCTCCGCTGACGATGAACAGAATGTGGCGGGTGCTGATCGTCTTCCGGTCCAGCTTGCCCTTGCTCTGGAACTCGAGCAGGGCCTGCATCTGGCCGGCGACGTCGCTGGAAGAGCGCAAGGGCACCTCGGTGTCTTCCATCAGCTTGAGCAGGCCTCTTTGCACACCCTGGCCGGAAACATCCCGACCCAGGAGATTGGATGCACCGGCGATCTTGTCGATTTCGTCCAGGTAGACAATCCCGTACTGCGCCAGTTCCGCGTCGCCCTCGGCCTGAGCCACGAGCTCGCGTACCAGATCCTCGACATCACCGCCGACGTATCCGGTCTCGCTGAACTTGGTGGCGTCCGCCTTCACAAAAGGCACGCCGATCAATCTGGCGATGTTCTGAATCAGGTAGGTCTTCCCGACTCCGGTCGGGCCGATGAGGACGATGTTCTGTTTCTTGTAGTCAATCAGCTCGTCTTGACCGTGCGAGATCTGAATCTGGTGGTAGTGGTCACAGATTGCGGTGGCCAGGACCTTCTTGGCCTCATCCTGCTGGATGACGTAGCGATCCAGGTAACTCTTGATTTCACTGGGCTTGTAGTCGAACTCCAGGGCCCGGGTGCGCTTCTGTGCCGCTTCTTCGGCCGGGTCCACTGCCTCCGTTTCCTGTCTCGGAAAGACCTCGACATGGACCCCGGGTCCATATTTGCCTTTGAGAAACTGTTTCAGATCGTCTGGATTGAACTTGTCTTCTGTGGCCATACGCGAATCCTTTTTTCAACTCTATCAGATGGTACCCCTATTCATAGGATGCGGCCGTCGCCGTGGCAAGTTGGGAGGAGTCTCTGTCGCCCTTTCAGGGCTGTAGGGGGCAACCCGACGCGCTTGTTGCACGCGCGCTACTGCTGTGGGCAAACGCCTGTCTTTATTGTCTTTCGGCCTCTGTGAGGCCTCCTCGGCGGATGGTGGGGTAGGGTAGATCGATCCGGTCGGGGCGAGGGGGATCCCGCAGGGCCTGGTTCAGAGCCGCCTTCCAGGCGGTCAGGGATCCGACCAGGGCGAGGATGTCGAATCCTTCGAAGGTCGGCTTACAGGGGGACAGTTTCTCCAGAGCCAGTTGCAGCATGGAACGCGCCGCGCCCCATTTGCCGTGCTGATAGTGGTGAAATGCGACCGCGGCCTGGATCAACCCCTGCAGGAAAGGCTGCCGGTCACTGGACTCCTGAAGCCAGACTTCTTCGATGGTGTCGTGGCATTCGTAGAACTCTCTCTGGTTGAAAAGGTCGATGCCCTTTTCGAACTGGCTGTCGAGGTCGTCAGCGCCCACGTCTGCGGGGCATCAGGAAGTGGCGTTTCGATAAACGCGGGCGTAGACGCTCCGGAACGGGGCTACGCAGTATCTTTCGATCAGTTCTCTGGTCGCGCCCGGCCGGACGGTGAGTCGGCCCGTATACTCCTCGGGGATCTGAAAGGTCAGTCGCATAATGTCCGCACGACCCTTGTTTCGCTCCACCTGGAAGGCTTCGTCGAGGCGGCTCTTGAGTTGAAAGACGTCTCGATACCTGGGCCGGCCCAGATCCGCGGGCTTGGTGACCGTCAGAGATCCGGCGTCATCATAGTGGGCGAGCAGCTGCTCTCTGAAGTCCTCGTAGTCGAAGTGATCCACCTTGTTGTTGACGCTGATCTCGATGTCGATCTGCTGGTCGTTCCAGGTCGCTTTCAGACCGTACGTGATATCCAGCTCATACTTGGCGAACTTGATGCGGTGACCTTTTTCGTCGTGGAATCGCTTGAGCTGTGCAGCCGTGTCCTCTTCGAGACCTTCGGCCACATCTTCCTCGGTGACGTAGTGTCTGGAGACCGTCTTGTACCAGTCGTCGATGATCGCCCCCAGCACCCCGTCAATCGATTCTTCCAGTTTCGTTGTCATAGACTCGTGAAGCATGTAATTGTAAACCACGACCTTGGAAGGATCAAAATCGGAACCCATCTCCGGGCATCCCGTAGACTGCTAAACTAGGTACATATCTGCATGGACGGGGGAGTACGAGATTTAGGATGAGGTCGAACTTCGTCGCCACTCTCGTGCTATCCGCTGCCATTTTTACGGCTTGCGCGGGAAAGATCGAGCCGGTTGAGATCCCTGAAGAAGACAGCCTCAAGGCCCGGCAGTTGATGTTCCAGGGAGACGCTCTTTTCAGGGATGGGAAGGACCATCTGGCCCTTCTCAAGTACGTGGAGTCGTCCACCTTAAACCCGTACAGCCAGTTCTGCTTCAATCGGCTGGCGATCACCTATGGGCGGGTTCTGATGTTTACCCAGGCCCAAAAGGCCGTCAATCGTGCGGTCAGGCTCGACCCGGGGTACGCGGACGGCTATAACACGAGAGGCAGCATTCAGATGGCCCTGGGCAAATACGATGCGGCCATTGGATCGTTCAAGAATGTCCTGCGACACAGCCCCCAGAATCCCGTCTTCCATCTCAATTTCGGCCGTGCACACCTGCTCGCCGGCCATTATGAAAAGAGCCGATCCGCCTTCCAGGCGGCCCTCGAGCTAAATCCGGACGCTCTAGCACTCGAGGGAACTATTGCCCTCAGCGCCAGCGACCGGCAAGAAAACGTTGAATCTTTTTACAAAATGGCTCGAGTCTTCGCGGAGCATGGGGATGCCGCGTCCTGTCTTTACTTCCTGGACAGGGCGCTGGCGAAAGGATTCAAGGACCGCGAAAGGTTGCAGAAAGACAAGGCTTTTGAGCAGCTGCGCAGCAGCCGGGCCTTCATCGACCTTGTGGCCCGGTAGGGACTGAAGCCCAGCGCGACCACGTAGTGGCGACCCTCGTGGTCGCCCGTCCACCGGGTCGGCACAAGGCCGGCCCCTACGAGGACCCGGCAAGTGGAAGCAGGGTAGGGGCGACCCTGGTGGTCGCCCGTCCGCAGGCCGAAGGCCGGGCCCTACGGTTCCGGGTCCGAGAGCACGCCCACATAGGGCAGGTTTCGGTAGTTCTCGGCGTAGTCGAGGCCGTAGCCCACCACGAAGCGGTCCGGCACCTCGAAGCCGATGTAGTCGATTTCGACTTCGGTTTGTCTTCGCGCTGGTTTGGAAAGCAGTGTGCAAACCCTCAGGGAGCGCGGTTGACGCGCCTGCAGGCTTCTGAGGAGGTAACGAACCGTGAGACCGGTGTCGACGATGTCGTCGACCAGGACGACATCCTCTCCCCGGATGCTGGATTCCAGGTCTTTGACGAGTCGAACTTCACCGGAACTCTCGGTGGCGTCGCCATAGCTCTTGACCGAGATGTAATCGACCTTGAGCATCAGATCGACCTGCCGAACCAGGTCTGCATGGAAGATGGCGGCCCCTCTGAGGATGGCAATAAAAAGAGGGGAGAGGCCCTCGAGGTCCCGGGTCAACTGGGCGCCCATTTCTCGAACCCGCCGCTGCACGGCCTGCTCGTCGAGTAGCACCTCGACATCCGAAACGACCTCAAGCATATTCTTCCGGATCATAGCACGGGGTTGTGATGGGTCTCGGGGGCTGAGCGGAACTAAAACGGGGACGGGTGCAGGGGCCGGGGGGATTTAAACGGCCCCTGCCCCCGTCCCCGTTTTAGTTCCTCGTGGTACGCGCGCGACCGTCCTGACGTGCACCCCGAATGTGGGAGGAGGCGTCGGGGAGGCGGCCGTTTAAATCCCCCCGGCCGCAGCCCCGACGCCTCCTCCCACATTCCCGCCGAGCCCCGGCCCCCAAGGCCCCTGCACCCGGGACCGCTAGGGCGTCGCCGGCTTGGCCTCGATGTAATCGAAGCCGGCTGCCAGATTGTCGGGGCTCGAGACCTCGGCGAAGTTGAACTGGATCGTGACCTCCCGGCGGATCCGACTGGAGGTCGGGATAATCGCCGAATAGACCCGCCAGCCGCTGCCCGGGTTAGCCTTCCACCGGGTGATCTCTTTGCCGTCGACAACCACCGAGATCACCTGGGTGCGATCTTCCGGGGCAGGCGCCAGCCTGGCGGTGACCAGGGTGTCGGCTTGTGAGATGAGCGGAAGACGCACTCTGGCTGTCTTCCCGATCGCCCGGACATAAGTCGTTTTCCCGTTCTTCCGATCCCGGCCCCAGCCGCTTTCGAGGAATTTCCGGTGCCGTTCGGTACCGAGGTCAACCCGGATGAAGGATGACTCAGGCGCCCCTTCTCGGGGCTGGACCAGCCCCTGGAATTGCCAGGCCCCGGGGTCGAAAACATCCCCGCTCACGACGTATTCCCTCAATTCGGGGAGGAAATCATAGTTCCAGTAACCTCCGCGCCAGATGTAGTAGTAAAAGCGGCGGTCGCGGCGATCGCCTGCCCGCAGTTGCAGGGCCGATCTTCCGGGAAAACGGTTGGGAATGCCGGTCAGTTCGGCGATGGTGGCCGGAATGTCGCTCAAAGTGACCGGAGCCGCGGAGGTGACGAGCTCTTCACGGGCCCCGGGGGTTTTGATCAGGAGCAGGGCCGTGGCGCGGCTGGCAACCTGGGCGTCCTCGAACTGTGAAGACACCAGCTCGGATGGGAATCGATTGCCGTGATCGGCTGAGATAACGATCAGGGCGTTCTCATAGACTCCCCGGGCCCGCAGGTCGTTGAGAAAGTCTGACACGACACGAACCGCGCAAGCCGACTGCTCGACAAACGCCTCCCGGCTTTGAGGTCTCGTTCCCAGGAACTTGCAGCCGCTGTCAAGCACCAGTGGCAGATGAGGCAGGAAGAGATGAATGAACTTGTACCGGGGTTGCTCGTCTCCGACCCGGAGGCGGCTCCGGTAATGTTGCATGAAAGCAACGGAATTGGAGGGGGCGAACTTTCGATCAGCGGGGACGTTGAGGGGCCCCCAGGCCTGAAGCAGCCAACTCTGATTCCGGTAAATCCAGGGCTTGACGAGATGCGGCAGGTGCCGGAACAGGCTCAGGTCCAGCACTTCGGCCGCCGCGAAACGTCTCCTTTGCTTTGGGAATTATATACCTAAGTTGCCAAATCAGTCAGGCTATGATGGTACTATAGTTTCCATGAAGAAAGCAAAAGCACCCGGAAGGTCCGACCGCAAAGGGCTGACGATCACAGAGTTATTCGACATTTTCCCAACCGATGAAGCCGCTGAGAAGTGGTTTGAGGAGCAGAGATGGCCTAACGGAATCCACTGCCCTGATTGCGAGTCCAAAAGGTACTCACGAGTCAATCACAAAACCATGCCCTACCGCTGCAAGGATTGCCGAAAGTACTTCAGCGTCCGCAAGGGTACGGCCATGCATTCCAGCAACATCCGCATCCGGGACTGGGCCATAGTCCTTTACATGGCGACCACCAACCTCAAAGGCATCTCCAGCATGAAGGTCCACCGGGAACTAGGCATTACTCAGAAGTCCGCCTGGTACATGATGCAACGTATACGGGAAGGATTCGACCTTGGAGACAAGATCCTTTCCGGCCCCGTGGAAGTGGACGAAACCTACATCGGCGGCAAAGAGAAGAACAAGCATTCTAACAAGAGGCTTCACGCTGGTCGTGGGGCCGTGGGCAAGACGCCAGTCGTCGGAGCTAAGGACCGCACCACCAATCAGGTTAAGGCTTCGGTCATCCAGGGAACTACACAGGAAGATCTAGAAGGCTTTATCCAGGCTCGTGTCGAGCCAGGATCAACGGTCTACACGGACGACCACGGAGGTTACAGCCGCCTCTGGCTGGATTTCGAGCACGCTTCCGTCCGTCACAGCGTCAGGGAATTTGTGAAGGGCCAGGCCCACACCAACGGGATTGAATCGTTCTGGGCCATGCTCAAGCGGGGCTACTACGGCACCTATCACCGCATGAGCGGGAAGCACTTGCAACGGTATGTCAATGAATTCTCAGGCCGTCACAACATCCGCTCCCTAGATACCATCGACCAGATGGCATCAGTAGCGAAGGGCATGGACGGGAAGCGGTTGCGGTACAAGGACCTGGTGAGGTAGACAGTGAAACCTCTGATGTAATATCCTGAAGGGGTCCGGATAGCCTTCGACTTCTCTCCGCCCCCCTCCTTTTGGGAATTATTATGCTCAATAGGAGGGCGCATGTCAAACAACAGAAAAGATGATTTAAGACTGGGCGGGTACTCTCATCACGGGGGTAGTAGGCAAGAAAATTCCAATTTCGTTGATAATCCCAATGGACAGAGCCTCGGTGGTCCCTATAGTGGTTCCCTTCTGGAACATCCCCATGACATCGGCTATCTTAAGGGTGGTGGCTTTGGTTATGATTTGGCACATCTTGTCGGTACTCAAGCGCAAGGAATTAGCCATCGAATCTAGCTGATCTGCGGTAAGATTTTCTGCTCCCCACGTTAAATTGTGAAACAAGAATGAAGTGTTGGGGTTTGCATATCGTTCTTTCCCAGCGCAGAATAGAGCCACTCCAGAAGAATTCACAACCGATACGTTGTAGGTAATGAGCTTGCAGGGCAAACCACTGAGCATGTTATAGGCGTAGATTGCAGAGTCTATATTTCCTCCCCCCGTGTTTATGGCTAAGTGAATAGTTTTGATCCCATTGTTGGAAAGTTCACAGCACTTAGCAATCAACGGTTCGATTTTTTCCGGTTGTGTCCTGTCAGAAAAATAGAGGCTGGCGGTTTTAGATTTCTCAGTCATTTTTGGGATACCGTTCGTCCAATTGTGTTTTTTCTTGAAACGGGCCGAAACCTAGTGCTATATGTAAGTACGGAGAACGTGGGAATCGAACCCCATCGCTGCTGACACAGCGCACCCTTCGGATGTAAAGCCCGGTACGGACACCAGTCCACGGGACGTTCTCCATGTGGGTTCACCACGGCCCGACTCGTTTGATGTCAAAGTTCAGAGCGAGTCGGGCCTTCCTGTTATGGCCCCAAATACCGGTGAGCCGTGGATATTCAGGGCTACGTCTCTCATTACAAATGCTAATTCTTCTATTTCAAGAATCTTTTCCGATCCAAACGAAATATCCGTTCTCTGTCTTCTCAACGAACCCAGCATCCTTCAGCCGCGTCAGTGCCGTGCTCACAGAGGCCGACGCGGACACCGGATTCTTAAACACGTAGCCTCTGTTCACCAGAGCGGCTGCAACGTCTTTAGTTCTCATACCACCGGAACCAGCAGCCTCCATAACAGAGACAACCTTACTCTTGAGCCCCGTTCTTACCCCAGTCTTGGAAGTAATGCCTGGTTTTTTCCCGTGAATGGCGCTTCCGCCAGACTTCGCAGTATCACGGGACAGCATCGCTTCCACTCGTTTAAGCGCTTCTAGATCGAGCTCGGCTTCTCGGCGTAGTCGCTTGATGTCTACTTCGTTCATCGCCATTTTCCTCCTACGATTATCAAATACTACCTAGACATAGCCACATGTGTCAAGGTAATGTTATCAAGGAAATATCAATGGCTATGGAGCGACTTGTGGGGTCAGTTGGAAAGAGGGTTTCGTTGGCGAGAGCCACCTCCGTAGTGTATGCTTCGATAACCAGGAGGCGTCATCATGAAGAAGGAGAAAGAGAAGCCCAAACGAGGCCGCCCCAAAAGCCGAGTTCTCAACATCGACGCGACCCCGGAGTACGCAGCCC
>CBDBGQ010000022.1:0-58787 GCA_965205345.1 Acidobacteriota bacterium
CCCCAGAAGGTTGTGGAAACCTGCCACCGAGGGGTTCAGATCGAGGGCCTGCTGAATGGCTTCCCTAGCGCCTGAAACGTCCGTCAACTCCAGACACTGGGCCAGCACAAAGTGGGTATTCGGCCCTTTGCGGCTGCACTCGGATAGCTTTTCGAATCCATTCCGACGCACGCTGCCGGTTGCCCCACTCGAGATCGATCAGAGCCAGGCGGTGGAGAGCCCGGTCCATATCCGATAAGAAGTCGATGGCTTTGGAAAAGGAATCGTAAGCCTTTTCCAAGTCGTCCTTCAAGAAGTGCTTCATCCCGGTGTTATAGTGTGCGAGGGCTGTTGTGCTGGCATCCTTTCTTTCCCTCTCCGCTGCGGAGAGGGCTTGGTACTTCTCCAGAGCAGACGCTGCTTGCGCGGTCATTCCCAGCCGCCGGTAGGCGGTTGACAGGAAATAGTAAAGCTCTGAGTCTGCGGGACTGTCTTTCACTGCCCGGTCCAGTAGCCGGACGGCTTCTTCGTACTCTTCCAGCTTGACGAGCACAGATGCCAGGCTCTTCCTGACGTCGGGCCGATCCAAGCCCAGGGAAAGCGCTTTTTTGAAGTTCTCGGAGGCCTGGCGAAAGGTCTCTTGCTCCCTGCTGTAAAGTGAGCCCAGTAAGAAGTAAGCCGCTGCAAAGGACGGATCCAGGGCAATCGTGTGCTCAAACGAGTCTCTAGCCTCCTCGGTCTGGTGAAGCCTCTTATGACTCAATCCCAAGAGGAAGTGTCCACAGGCGCCCTTCGGATCCAGAAGCAGGGGCTTTCTGAGCTACGCTCAGCGCATCACGGTTCCTCTCCGCTTGGATATGGATCGAGGCCAGTAGGCAGTGGTATTCAGCTTTCTGTGGTTGCAGCTGAATAGCTTGACCAATCCAATCGGCCGCTCGGGCATACTTCCCCCGCAGGAAATCGATCTCAGCCAAATGATGGAAGGCCGGATCCATAGCAGCGAAGGCCTGAATGGCTTGGCTAAAGGAAACGTAGGCTTTTCCCAGTTCCTTCCGTGAGAGGTGGTCCATCCCGGACTGATAATGGGCCTGGGCCCTCTGCTCAGACTGGGGTTGGTTGGCGGTCTGTCCCTTCACCGGGGTCAAGACGAGAAACAGGACAGCAAGAAGCGGACTGCAGAATCCCCGGACGGGTCGGGTTTTCTTCATCTTTCCGAAACTGCATTATACCCCAGAGAAACTGCAACCCTTGGGGCCTCCAGAACCCAGAATCTCTACCTGACCCCTTCGCCTTCGACGATGGTCAGGTAGCGATCAATCGCGGGAGCCTCAAATCGATCGACCCGCTGGCTGGGTGCCGGCCATTCGATCTCCAGCCAGTCGATCTTCTCGCTACTGCCCAGACCCATCAGGACGCGCGGGTCGTGCGAGGCCAGATAACTCGCGCCATTGTTCTTGATCAGGGCATGAGCTTTTCCATCAATCGACCAGCGAATTCGGGCACCTACTGCATCACGGGTTGCAGGATCGACCTTCCAGTTTCAGGCCCAGCCAGTGGTTGCCCTCGGCACCGTTGTTTTGGAGCAGCATGGCCTGCTGCCCGTTGTTGGCGATCAGAATGTCCACCCGGCCGTCGTTCTGGTAATCGCCGACGGCCAGGCCACGGGCAGGAAACATCTTGTCGAAAAGAGGGCCCGACTCCGAGCTGACGTTATGCAGACGAGTCCCGTCGTTGCTGAAAAAGAGTAGGGGCATCTTGTAGGTCACCCGGTTCGAGTACAAGTCAATCATGTCGTCCGGGTGTCCATGGGCCAGAAACAGGTCGATGGTTCCGTTATTGTCGAAATCCAGAAACTTGAGGCCCCAGCCGCTCAAGTGAAAGGTGGCCTGGGCGACTCCATGGGCCTGTGAGACATCGCGAAAGGTTTCGTCCTTGTAGTTCTGGTAAAGAGCGGACATCTCCTGGTCCAGGTTGGCGACAAAAAGATCCTGCCAGCCGTCCCCGTTGAAATCAGCGGCGTCAACTCCCATTCCTGATCGCGGTTTACCGGCTGAACTGAAGGCGACTTCGGCCAGGAGTCCGGCCTCCTCCCACTGGTTGTCACCGCGGTTGATGAGAAGAAAGTTTTGAACCATGTCGTTGGCAACAAAGAGGTCCATGAGCCGGTCGTTGTTGACATCCGTCGCTACGACTCCCAGCGCCTTTCCCCTGACACGGGCAATCGCGGTTTCCTGGCTCACCTCGGTGAAGCTGCCGTCACCGTTGTTGCGGAAAAGCAGGCTCAGAGTCGGGCGAAAGACGCGGGGAGGGCAGTAATGGGTCTTGCCCAATGGGTTGATGCCGCAAGAGATGGGGTTGTCCAGCCCGTACTCCACGTAGCTGCAGACGAATAAATCAAGGTCCGTGTCATTGTCAAAATCAAACCACACCGCGCTGGTGGTCCAACCCGGGGCTGCCACACCGGCAGCTGCCGTCACGTCCTGGAAAGTGCCGTTGCCTTGATTCCGGTAAAGGATGGCTTTTCCGTAGGCAGAGACGTAGATGTCCGGGTCTCCGTCGTTGTCATAGTCGCCAACCGCCGCTCCCATTCCGAAGTTTCCACCTGAGACACCGGCCTGTGCCGTCACGTCGGTAAAGGTGCCATCTCTGTTGTTTCGATACAGGGCGTTGCTCGGAGGTTGGGCGGGACGGTAGAAATCGCAGGTCCCGTAATTGACGAGGTAGATGTCCATCCAGCCGTCGTTGTTGTAATCCAGAAAAGCACAACCGGGCCCGGTCGTCTCAGGCAGGTGCCGATCTTCCGACATGGCGTTGTCGTGGACCCAGCGAAGGCCGCTTTGGGACGCGGGGATCTCCTCAAAGAAGGGGCGATCCAGGCGATGGCTACCCGGGATCCATTGAGCTGAACTGAACAAAAGCAGCAGGACTACCGATAGGAGACGGGAAGGGGTAGGCATTTTCATCTTGGCTCGGTCTTTAGCTGTCCGTCATCGTACCACTAGCAGTCCGTGGTGAAAGTCGCGCGGTCGCGCGCCAGGGATCTGCGTTCGCTGGCAAGGCACGAGGAGGAAGTCGCCTTATGATTATCAGCTCACCGCTGTCAGTGCCAACATCCCTAGTGCGGCTCGCCATAACTGCTGAGCCAGGCGCTGTTTCGGAGGTCGCAAGCTTGCCGTTCGTAGGGCACGGTTATCAACCGTGCCGAACTGGACTCGTCTGCATAGATCATCCATTTCCCGGCCATTCTTGCCATCTCGCAGCGTTCGGCACGCCAGATTGGTGTGCTCTACATCCTGCCCATCGCCTGACCGGCTGGTGCTCGAAGAGGATTCCACTGAATGCTGCAGGTCCGCCTGATCATTGCCTGCTGCCGCCACCGGGTCCGAGGGCCTGTTCAATCCTGGCCGCCAGTTCATGCTGGCCATAGCGTCTGGCCAGAGTCAGAGCTCTTGCGGCATGCTGAGCAGCCAGTTCCTCATGACCGATCTTCGAGTAAGAGCTGGCCACAAGCAGAAGGAGCGCCGGGACTTGCTCGTCCTCGGATTCGGCTGCGGGACTGAGTAGATCGATGGTTTCGCGATAGTTACCCAACTGGAAGAGAATCCTGCCCAGATCGTATCGAACCGTCCGGGCAAGATCGGACTGTCCGTACTTTTCGGACAACCTCAGTGCGCGGCGGCCGTACCTTTCTGCTTGCGGCCACAGCCCGGCTATTGCGCAGGCCGTGGTCAGCAGAGCCTCGATCTCTGCTGTCTCCTGGTCTTCTTCTCTCAGCGCCCCGGATAACAACTGAATCGACTCGCTGGTTTCGCCTTTCTGGAGCAGCAGTCTGGCCAGGTTATAGCGGGCCAGACGGTGGTTTCGATCAATCTCCAGTGCTTTCCGAAGATGGGTGATGGCCCGTGAACTCTGATCAGATCCGGTCATCAACACGGCCAGATTGGCGTGCGCGTCGGCATAGGACGGATTCAGTTCGAGAGCCCTCTCAAAGGCATTGATCGCCTCTTCCGGTTTTCCTCTGTCAATCAGCAGGAATCCGTAGTTGTAGTGCACTTCCGGAATGTCGGGATTTACCCTGAGAACCGCCCGATACTGCGCTTCGCCCTCGTCCAGACGCCCCAGGTGCCGGTACAGCCCCATCAGACTGGCGTGTGCCATTCCATGTTCGGGCCTGATCCGGAGCACTTTCCTGTACTCAGCAATGGCCTCCTCCTTCCGGCCCTCTTTCTGCAGCAGTGCTGCTTTTTCAAGGAGGGTACTAACCCCTGCTCTCAGCTTCCAGACCTCTTCTTGCAGGGGATCATCGGCGGGGGGGCGGCGGCCGTCTTTGTGCTTCTCGAACAAAGCAGCGTGACGCTGGTATCGCTCCTGGTCTCCCCGGTCCCGGTAGGCCAGGGCCAGAGCATACTGGGCCGCCCCAAAGTCGGGAGCCAGTTCGCAGGCCCGAGACAGGCTTTTCAGCGCGTCGTCATTTCTGCCCAGTTTTGCGTAAGCGCGACCTAGATCATAGTGAGCCAGTGGATGGTCGGGTCGTCTTTTCACAATCTCTTGAAGATCAGGAACGCTTTCCTCCATTCGGTTTAGGTCGATCAGGGTGGTAGCCAATCGGAGCTTTGCTGGAAGGTTGTCGGGGTGAAGACTCAGAGCCTGTCGGAAGCTTTCAACCGCCTCCTCACTCTGTCCGGCTTCCTTCTCAGCGAGTCCCAGATAATAGGTCCATCGAAACTTGGATTGAGACCGCGATATTGCGTAACGGTAGAAAAGGGCGGCCGACTCAAAGTGTCTGTAGGCGTGAAGCAGCATGCCGACCCGGCCGCTGCGCTCCGAGTCGGAAGGATTCTCCCTGGCTGCCTGATAGGTCTGCATGATCTGGCGGCGAACATCCGATTCCATGCCGGAGAGAAGGGCGTCAGGTAAGGTTGGCTGCTGCAGCGGCGGCGCAGCGGGTGAGGAGCATCCGGTGAAGCCATTGAGAAGGGCGGAAAGGGCCAGTATGAGAACTGCGACTCGTGCTGGATTTCGTGTCATCTCGGTTCCTGCCGGCCGGCCTGATCTTACCAGACTGCGGATGGGTTTCAGGGTGTATTGGACTTGATGTCGAGTGAGTCGTAGAGCACGCCAATCTGGCGTGCCGATCGTTGCTAGGAGGCAGGCATTCTGGTTGGATGGAAACGTTTGCCAATGGGTCCAGTTCGGCACGGTTGATAACCGTGCCCTACGGTAGACCTGTCAAGTTGCCTCCACAAAAAAAAGGGGCGCCCCGTGAGGTTTCAGGTTATTCTGCCGTGCCTAGAAGTTGTACTTCTCTAGTGAATCTTGAACTCGGCGGCTTCGATTTCCACGTTCGGGTACATGTCCTCGTACTGCGTGGTGAAGCGGAGCACGCTGCCCCTTCGTCCAATCTCCTTGGAATACTCGATGGTCCAGCGGGTGGGGGAGGTTGAGGCCCCGTATGTCGACGAAGTTGGCAAAGGACTCCTGGACGGTATACCAGGTTTCCGCCTGGGTGGCCGAGGCGGCTGAATTGTTGGCGATAATCGGAGAGCTGATCCTCACTTTGTAAATCGTGTGAGTGTGCCGGAACGTCTCGGGCTCGAAATAAAGCCTTGTCTGTACGTCCGCGCCCTTGCGCCGCTGGTACTTGATCGTGTGGTACGGGTTGCCGCCCACCTTCTTCAAACCCTCGTACTTCAACTTGGGCTGCAGACTTTCCAGGTTCACAAGGGACCATCCGGTTGACAGTGCGCCCCCAAAAAGACCTTCCGTAACGACCTCGTCAAACTGGTAAAAGAACTGGCCCATGGCAGAGCGTACACCTGGTTGGATCCAACCGACTTCAACGCGTCCCTCGCCATTGTAGGCAACGTCTTCTCCGGGGTAATCGTTGATATCAAAGACCATCGACATGCGCAGCTTTCTCCCGTCGCAAATGAACGTGGACGGTCCCTGGAGCTGTCCCGAGCCTCCCACAATGACCTCGAACAGGACTTGACCCTCGGCCTTGAGACTTTTCCGCGCGGCAACGCTGGCAGTCGGACCCAGGGATTCCAGGTGGCGCTGGATGACCTCCTCGGGCGTCAGTTTTGGTTTCTTGGCAGCCGATGTAATCCCCAAAGAGAGAACCAGCACCAAAAGAGTGTTCACTTGTGCTCGCATGCCTTCCTCCTAACCTCGTGTGAGGGCAGACGTAAACGTCCTCATCCGGTTGCTTTCAGAGTGTTTCCTACCGTCACTAATGGTAAAACAGGCGGGGTTTGGATTCAATGAGAGAAGGGCAACGGTAGGTAACCACCGCCGCCCGTCCCGCGGCCACGTGCTACGATGGCTTCCATGCTTCGTCCCAGGACACTCCAGGCTCTTGGCGGGATCCTGTTGGTGGCGCAGATCGCCGGGGGGCGAGCCTGGTCGCAACCGGAACCGGTCGCTCCCAGACCAGCTCCTGAAGCGCGCCGTGGAACTGCAGCAGGCAGGTGACCTGGAAGGCGCCATTGAGCAGTATGAAGCCTTCCTGGCCCTGTATCCCCAGGCAGCGGCGGTTCGTTTCACCTCGGGGACGCCTACGGGCAGGCCGGCAGGTTTGAAAAAGCCATCGCCCACTATGAACAGGCTCTCCAAAGCCGGGACCTCACAGATCCAACCGCCGCCCGACTCATTCTGGGCTGGACTTATTTCCAGGCCGAAGAATTCGAAAAAGCCAGGGATCTCTTGTCCGGGATTGTCCAGGAACGGCCGGAAAACCGGGAAGCCCTTCAGCTGCTGGCATCCTCTCACTTCAGGCTGGGTGAAGGGGAGAAGGTGATCGAGTTGCTCTCTCCTCTGGAGCCGGAACTGGGCGAGTCTCCTGAGCTGGCCTATCTGCTGGGTGTTGCGTTGGTTGAGAATGGCCAGGTCGAAAGGGGGGCACCGCTGGTAGAGACTGGCCTGCAGCAAACAGACTCGGCGGAGGTACGGTTCATGCTGGGGAGAGCCCTGCTGGAGAAGGGTGACTACTTTGGAGCCGCCAGCCAATTGGAAAGAGCCATCGCGCTCGACCCCAGAGTCCCTTCCCTGAACGCCACCTACGGAAAGCTGCTCCGAACCATGACCAGGCACGACGAGGCCAACGAGGCCTTCCTGCGAGAGCTCGAAATCAATCCAGATGACTATGATTCCAACCTTTTCCATGGCATGTATCTCTCTGAAAACGAGCAGAAATACGATGAGGCGCTGGCCTGCTTTGAACGTGCCCTGCGCACGCGACCAGGTGACGCGGGTGTCCGCTTTCAGATCGGCCTGGTGTACAACTACGCCAATCGGATCGAAGAGGCCCTTCAGACAGTAAAGGAGGTCGTCGAAGAACTTCCTGATTTCCTGGATGGCCAGGTCACTCTCACCGGTCTGTACTATCGCCTGGGACGGGAAGAGGATGCCGAACGCCACCGTGTTGCCGCCGAGGGCCTACGGGGCTAATCAGGATGGACAGCACCTGATCCGACAAAGACAATTCTCACAGGCCATAGCGCTCTTCGAGCGCCAGAAGAAGGCTAATCCCTCAGATCCCCAGCCCTACTTCTATGCGGGTATGGCCTTTTCACAAGCGCAGGACTGGTCAGGAGCCGTCGTCGAGTTCAAAGAGGCTGTCCGCTTGGATCCCGGCAACCCCAAGTACATCATTTCCCACTCAAATGCTCTAGCCCGAGCGGGTGAGCATGAACTGGCGCGCGCGGCTCTGAAATCGCTTGGGAAGGCGCCGTGGCAGCAACTGGATCCCCGGCTGGCCTGGCTCCTGGGCGACACCTATTACCAGATAGGAGAGCACGACCAGGCTCTCGAGGTACTGGATTTCCTGGCTGAGGCAGGATCCGGAGAATGCGAATGTCGATCTCATGAGGGGCCAGATCCATCTCCTCAAAGGGGATCATGAACGTGCCCGGGTGTCCGCCCAGGGAAGTATTGAAAAACAGCCAGATAACAATGGCCCGGCCTACTCCCTGCTGGGAACAGCCCGCTATCAGCTGGGAGACAAGCCCGGAGCGAAAGAAGCTTTTCTCAAGGCTGTTGACTGGGATCCCACCCACCCGGATCACCTGCGCAGACTCGGTGCGCTGTGTCTGGAGCTGGGGGACTATGAGCAGGCGATCAAGTACCTGGAGCGAGCCCGACCAGCGGCCGCCGATTTTCCGGATATACCCCGTCTCTTGCAAAGTGCCTATCAGGCACAGAGAAACCCTGTGGCTCCGCCGGTCGGGCCCCCTCAACAACCTCAGCCGGCGATTCCTGTCTCTCAGAGCCGGTCTCAGGAGATGGAGGCGGACAAACTGGTTGATGAAGGAGAAGCGGCGATCGCCCGGGGAGAGGTTCCGGAAGCCCTGAGATTGCTCGAGCAGGCGGTGGGGGCGGAGCCCGAACACTGGGTGGCCCGCAGCTATCTGGCTGACATTTACCTTTCCCAGGACCGGCTGAGCCTGGCCTACGCCCACCTCTCAGAAATGGAAAAGATCGATCCGCTGTCACCCATAGGACTCCTCCTGACGGCCCAGTACTGGTACCAGCGCCGGGATTACGGGCAGGCGCTCGATTATGGGTTGCGGGCGAAAGAAGCAGACTCCTCCAACGCGGGTCTTCGGAATCTGCTCGGCAATCTCTACTTCAGCCAGGGACAGACGCAGCAGGCGGTGCAGGAGTACCGGGCGGCCGTCGAACTGGATCCGGAGCGACCGGAGTTCCAGATGAACCTGGAAGTGGCCCGCAAGAAGCTACACTAAACTAGAACCGCCCCCCGTACTCCTACTCCCACTCCGACTCCGACTCCACCACCTTCAGAAGCTGGTCCACTTTTACGTTCTCCAGGAGCTGGACCTTTCCGGACGGCCACTTGATTTCGATGGACTCCACGACCTCTTCCTTCCCGAGTCCTAAATGGAGCCGCTTGTCCGGAGAGGAGAGGAGACCCACCGTGGAAGAGACGTGGTTGTAGAGGGTCCGGCCCGATCCGGTCGTCAACTTGACCTCCGCCCCGATCGCATCCCGATTGCTGGCCCCTCCCTGCAGGTCGAGCAGCAGCCAGTGGTTTCCGTTGTCTGCCGAGTTGAGCAGAATCCGCGGCTTCTGGTTCAGTGAGGTCACGACGATGTCCAGGAACCCGTCATTGTTGAGGTCTCCAAAAGCGGAGCCGCGCTGATACCCGACCCGCAGAAAGTCAGGGCCCAGATTCTTCGACGCATCCACGAAGGTCTTCCCGTCCACATTCCTGAGCATGGTGTCATGCTGGGCCGAATTCGTGCCCAGGTATTCGACATCCCCGTTGGCTGAATAGAGATCCTTCCAACCGTCGTTGTCAAAATCGATGAAGCCGCTGCCCCAGCCCGAGAACTTTCGGCTCAGCTTCGCCACCTGGGTCCGTGGGCTGGCGTATTCGAAATAGCGTCCCCCCAGGTTTTGAAAGAGCCCGTGGATCTGATTCTTGAGGTCATTGTAGAAGATGTCCACCAGGCCGTCGTTGTTGAAGTCTTTGGCATCGGCACCCATGCCGGAGACCTCTGCGGCCGAAGTGTTGTAGGCAACGCCGAACATCAGGGACACTTCCCGGAACGTTCCGTCTCCCTGATTCAGGTAAAGAAAGTTCTGCACCGTGTCATTGGCTACGAAGACATCCGGGCGGCCATCGCTGTTGAAGTCGGCAATGCCGAGCCCCATGCCTTTCCCCAGTGCGGACGTGAAACCGGCTTCTCTGGACACATCCTGGAATTTGCCTCCTCCCAGGTTGTGGTAGAGGCTGTTGGCAACGCTGACGACACCCCGCGGGTTGCAGTAGAACTCGGTTCCGTCTCCCATGTAGCAGGGCTTGTCAGAGTGAGGGTCCCAGTAGGTGTAGTGGGTCACCACCAGGTCGAGGAGCGAGTCCTGATCGTAGTCAAACCAAGCCGCATCCACGCTCAAGAGGTCTGTGGGCTTGGTGTCCAGGCCCGACCCGACTGTCACGTTGCTGAAAGTGCCGTCGCCGTTGTTTCGATAGAGGGTATTGGGCCCGGCGTTGGCGATGAACAGGTCGGCGTCACCGTCGTTATCGTAGTCGCCCGCGGCCACGCCAAAGGAATAGCCCAGGCCGACCCCCGTCAGCCCGGCTTGCTCGGTGACGTCCCCGAACCGGTCGTCGCCGAGGTTGCGCAACAGGCAATTGTGAAAGGACTGGTTCACCTTCTTCAGCTCCGGAAGCCTGGCGCCGTTGCTAAGGAAGATGTCCTGCCGGCCGTCGCTGTCGAAGTCAAAGATGGCCACGCCGCCGCACATGGGCTGGGGAAAGTACTTGCGGCCGGTGTAGTTGTTGTTGGTTCGATAGTCGAAGTCGGAGAGGAGTGCGATGTCCGTGAATAGAATGGAGGCCGGGGAGTCGGTGGATTCGAGCTGCTCCGATTGGGCCTGCAGGATTCCACCGATCAGGAACAGGCAAAGTAGGATCGGCGAACTGCGCCACTCGCGGGCTGTGGGCATGGGAGTATTTTATGACGCCCGGCCTTTCGGGTTCCACGTTTCACGTTTCACGTTCCACGTTTCAACTGGGCTGTGTCGACGCCTGTCGTACTGGTGTCAAGGAAAGCCTTGCCGTTCTGTTTTCCGGGTTGTTGCTCCCTGGGCGAATCACTACACTAGCCCGGTGCGAAAAGCAGTCGTCTCCTCTCTCTCGGCCCTGTGTCTAACTAGTCTTTTGCTCCAGCCGGGCCGCCCGGCCGCCGCCGGGCGCTTACGCGCGCACGAGCCCTTGCACTATCCCTTCAGCCTCCAGCCAGCGGACCAGGAAGAGAAGATCCGGGAGGCCTGTACCCAGTGCCACGAGTGGACACCTCCAGAGATTCTTCCCGCCAGAGAATGGCCGGGCATGATTCAAAAGATGTTCCGACTGGCCAATATTTCCCTTCTCCAGTCTCACGATAAACCGATGTGGGAGATCGACACATTGCGGGTGGCCTCTTACTTCCGGTCGAAGGCGCCTGCCGGCCTGGACACCCGGCCCTGGATGCCGCAGAGCGGCGGACCAGACCTCCAGTTCAGTCGTCGGCTTCTCAGGGGAGGGACTGTTCGCGGCTCTCAGCCCGGTGCCGCCAATGTGCGCCTTCTGGAGCTGTTCTCCGACCTGGAGGGCCCTGAGCTGGTGGTGTCCGACATGCACTCCGGGTGGGTGAGCTGGACCGACCCGGACGACCCTCAGATGGACCTTCAGCCCATCGCCCAGCTCCGCAACCCGTGCCATTCCGAAGCCGTCGACCTGGACCGGGACGGTCAGATCGACCTGCTGGTCGCCGAGCTCGGAGCGCCCCTGCCCACGGACGAACGTACGGGCTCAGTCTCCTGGCTCCGGCGCACCGGGAGGCGGGAATTCGAGGTTCACCGTCTGCTGGGGGGAATCGGCAGGGTCGCCGATGTTCAGGCGGCTGATTTTGACGGAGATCAGGATCTGGATCTCATCGTAGCCGCGTTCGGCTGGCTGACCGTGGGGGGCATCCATTATCTGGAAAACACTTCTACGGGCCCGGAACTGGGAGCAGAATCCTTCCGGTCCGTGGAAGTGGACGACCGAGTCGGAGCGATCCATGTTCCCATTGCCGACCTCGATGAGGATGGCCGGCCCGACTTCATTGCCCTCCTCTCCCAGGAACATGAAACAGTGGTGGCTTTCCTCAACCGGGGAGCGGGAGTGTTCGAAAAGAAGGAACTGTTCACGGCTTCTCACCCGCACTGGGGCTCAACCGGGATTGAGGTCATCGATCTTGACAAAGACGGGGATCTGGACGTGATCTTCACCCACGGTGACACTCTCGACGACCTGGGAAAGATCAGGCCCTATCACGGACTGTCGTGGCTGGAGAATCGGGGTAGAGATCTTTCCTTCCTCCATCATCCGGTGGATGTCTACTACGGTGCCTACCGTGCCCAGGCAGCGGACCTCGACGGGGACGGAGATCTCGACCTGGTGGCATCTTCCTACCTTCCCGGCCTGAGCGAGGAGCAGCGCCGTGAGTTCAACCTTCCGGGAGTGGTCTGGTACGAGCAAACCGAACCCGGATCATTTGAACCCCGCTCCTTTCCCGATCTGCTTTGCGACTACGTCACCCTCGAACTGGGTGACATCGACAGTGACGGTCGCACCGACATCATTCTTGGGAACTTTGGCCTGCCCCGGGAAGAGAGGGAATGGGAACTGGTCCAGATCTGGCGTCAGCTGCCGTGACGTTTCGCGTTCCGGATTCCTGGTGGGGAAACGGCAGGCTCACGCCTTGCCGTTCGGTTGTACTGGTGTCAAGAAAAGCCACAGAACGGTAGAGCGTCAACTCACCGTTGTGCGTGGAACCTGGAACGTGAAACGGCGCGCGCAGCGCGCTATCACCGCGCCAGGTTGGCCCACACCTCCTGGGCCTTTTGGAACAGCTGGATGACCGCATCGCGGCGCTCCTCGCTGGCAAAGGAGCCGCGGTCCTTGACATCCTCGATCAAATCATCAATCCAGGTGATCCAGAAACGGGCATCCTGCGGGGACCGGATGGGCTGGTCCCTGTCGGTCAGTTGCAGCTCCTCACCTGGCCCCTTCCCATTGACGTCGAGGGCGAGGATGGGGCCGTTAGTGACAAAGCTCCTTCCCGTGCGGTAGTTGTCGATCCAGCCCTGATAGGAGAACTCGCCCGGTACCTGAACATAGACGCGGCCTCCCCCCGCGACCCAGTGCATCATGAGATTGGTGAAGGAATCCGAGCCGGCCGAGAGAGCACAGCGCACTCCCGTGTTCAGCACCCGGTACCAGAGTTCCGTGGCAGGCATCTCCTGTGAGTTGCTGAGCACGTCCAGAGCATCCACTTCGCTCAGGGCAAGATCCACGGGGAACTCGCGGGCTCCACCGAATCCCACCGCCCTCAAAGTGGACCCGATGGCCGGGTGAACGTAGGTGACGGCTCCATTCTGGGCCCGGGCTTTCTCAGCCTGATTGAAATTGGGCGGGTAGTCCTCCCAGTGGGGAGTGCCGGGGAACCCCGTATAGAGCGGATAGACAAGCTCCTTGAGATTGAAGAAAGACATGTGGCCGTAGAGCCTGCGGTTGCGCATCTCTTCATTCCAGTAGAGGATCCGGGAACCTCGGCTCACGGAATGGGGCTTCCCCTCAAAGAATCGTTCATCGTGGACGATGGCTCCTCCCGAATTGGCCACCATGAGGTTGGCCACATCGAGCCCTTCGCCCGAAACCTGCAGGTGGATGTCGTCCACGCCCACCAGTTCATTGTTGATGTAATTGGCATGGATGTGGGCGTCGCCGGAGTACCAGTTCCGCTCTTTGAGCCGAAACCGGTGATCCAGCTGCAGCTCCAGTTCCCGAGTTTCATTGGCCCGGACCAGAACCGTTTCTTGAACCGGGGCGTACTCCATTCCGCGCACCGCCTCGACGGTGGCTTCTCCTGCGGGTAAGACGATCTCAAAGGAGTCCCCGGCATAGAAGAAGTACTCGCCGGTTTGCCTCGCAATCCGCTGGACACCGCCCCCGGGCATATGGGAGAAACCATCCGCCCCGCTCAGATAGACCCGGGCAGCGGCGGGCTCGTCGGTGCTGTCCTGCAGTCGGACGACCAGGCTACCGGTCGCCCGCACATCCACCTTGAAATCGACTTCTGCAGTGTTTCCTCCTGATCGAACGAAGAGTTCGGCCCGGCGTTCTCCGACACCGAAAAAACGGGGGAGATTCAAGCAGAAGCCCCGGGCCGAATGGGCCGGCAATGGAAACTCAAAGTTTCTCCAGGGAGTGGTTACGAGCAGCGTTGCGATGGATGAGCGATCGTTCCAGGCGAGGAGGGGCAGGATGTAACCGTAGCCATCCATCACGACGATGCGAGCCGGGGCCTGGAGCACATTCAAACCAGAGTCTGCGACTTCCACTTTGATGAGATCAGGGCCATTCAGATTCTGGAAGTGCTCGCTTGTGTAACCTCCCGTTCCGCCGAGAGCAATGGGCTGCAGTGGTTGTCTGGCTGCCTGGCTCAGGCTTCGGCGCAGCAGCAGCCTGGCAAGATCCCTGGGAGTGATGACCCCTTGAAGCTCCCATCGCGAGGGAGGAGTGTGGGTAATGTACTGGAGCTGATGGGTCGGCATTTCGTGGGCGGGAGGGGGCGGGTGCTGGGGCTGGCGGAATTCGTGGGCCTGTGTGACATGATCATGGCCAAGAAACACCAGACAGACCAGGCCGATGACGGAGAAAGGACGAAGCATTCGCAGAGCCTTGTTCATTATGTCCTCATTAATGTGAAATTCCAGAACCTAGAACCCAGAACCTAGAACCTAGAACCCACAACCCCTTACCTGGCCATCTTCTGGAAGAACTCTTTGGAGCGCCGGATCTCTTTCAACAGCTCCTCCCGGTTGCGGAGAACGTAGCGCCGCTGCACTTCGTCAAAGCCGTGCGAGCGTCCGATGAAATCAATCCGGTGGAACAGTTTGAATTCCATTTCCTGAAGCCGAACGGCCCAGGTCAGGGCCAGGGCTTTGGCCCGTGCATGCTGAAAAAGCGGAGGCGTACCCTGAACCATAACGTACACGGCGCCTGAGTGAGCCCAGCTAGCGGGATGGTTGGGCGGATCCAGTTTGTCGCCGGAGGCGCGCAGAGCCCACCATCCCGACTCCTTGACATCCGCTTCGAAATCGGCACAAATGCTGGATGACTTGCCCTCGCGACGAAATGTTTTCCTGACCTGTCCGTTCTCGATGATCTCCATCTCCTGCACGTCGTCCCGGGAGGGATCAAAGCGCACACAGCCCTGCACACGGACGGGTCCGGGCTCTGTGAGGACCAGTTCGTCGCCTGCCGCCCTGCCGCCCACACGAAATTCAACCAGCGGCCCATTGGTCACAAAGGTGCGACCCTGGCGGATTCCCTCCAGCCAGGACTCGTAGGTCAAAGGTCCTTCGATCCGAGTGTAGAAGCGCTCCATTCCGGGAAGACTGCGACTGAAGGGATAATCAGTGCCCGCCACCGCCGACATGCGAAAGCCTGTGTTGAGAATGTTGTACCAGACGTCGTAATAGCCGGTGGCTATCTGGTGCACTTCAACGAACTTCAGGAGCTGCAGGGGAAGGTCGATGCTGAGGCCATTCAGAGCCCCCAGAGCGAATCCGCCGTGCGCATAGCCGCTCAGCGCCCCCTGCCGGTGGGCTTCCTCGTGGAAGAGACGGTAGATCAGGTAGCGATCCGGAAAATCGATGGGGTCTCGAGCGCCCAGCATGATGGTATGGCCCAGTATGTGAGTCCTGGGGTTCTCCTGTCCCGAGGCCAGAAGATAGTTGCCCGAGCGATACACGCTGTCGGAGCCGAAGGCGTACTGGGGCGTGTTGTGGAAGCCCTGGGAATGCCCCCAGCGCAGGAACGTGGCGATGTGGATATCTTCCGCCTGCATCCACGGGGACAGGACCGGATCCAGATCCCGGTGGGAGCGGGCGATATGGAGGTGATGGTCGGCGCCGTACCAGCCCTGCGCTCTCATGTCGGCCCAGCGGGGCAGGCGGAGCGTCAGTTCACTGTCCTGGCCGGGCAGGACTTCCACGTGCTGCTCGACCGTTTCGAACTCGAATCCCTTGCGGATCTTCACATCGTAAGGACCGGAAGGCAGCACCAGTCTGGAGCTTCCGCCACTGTAAAACTGAACCGTGCGGCTGAAGCGATTCTGAACTTCCGGGTTGAGCCGGGCCAGGGCCTCTTCGGCCGTTCCGGTCCAGGGTTCTTTTCGGTCCGTGCGATCCCCGTCGACCGGAATGGCATCTTCAGCGATGTAGCCCTTGCCTTCCTGATCGAGCACTTCGACTCGGGCCGGAGTCGGTTCTCCGGTCTGAGCGTCCAGAATGGTCAATCTCAGCTTTCCGGTCTCCGCCTCCCGCGCGTGAATCCCCGACTTCCACATCAGAAGCAGGGCTACCGTCAGGAACAAGGAAAGGCTCAGAGTCCGGATTGCCCGGGCCAACCAGCGGCGCTTCAGAATATTCATGGTTGGCCTATTGTACTCCGGGGGTCCGGAATTCCGCGTTCCACGTTCCACGTTCCACGTTCCACGTTCATTTGATCCTGCCCGGGCCTGCCGCTAGACTCGACCCGGAGGAAAATCGATGCGAGCAGGAGTGAGGTTTATTGGAATCACCTTTCTACTGATGATCTGGGCCCGGGCGGAAAACTGGCCCCACTGGCGAGGCCCCGATGGCAACGGCGTCAGCTCGGAGAAGAACCTGCCGGTCGAGTGGAGCACGACGGAACACATCACCTGGAGGGTCCCCATGGCAGCCTGGAGCGGTGCCACGCCTATTATCTGGGGTGACTACATCTTTCTGAACGCAGCCGAAGGAGGGAAGCGAACAGCGCCGGGGCATGGACGCAGGCGTCGGGGACAGAGGGGTCAGCCCCCTGGAGGTCGGCCAACGTTCCTCACCACCACCGGCTGAAGAGGAGGAACCGGATCCGAAAGCGGAGGAACTGGCTCTCTGGTGCCTGGATCGGAACACCGGCAAGGTCCTTTGGAAGCGGAGTCTGGGCGGAAGCAATCGACAGTTGATGAAGCAGAACATGTCCTCTCCCTCTCCCGTGACCGACGGTCAGCACGTGTGGGTCATGACCGGGACCGGCATCCTCAAGTCCTTTGACTTCAAAGGCAACGAGATCTGGAGCCGGGACATCCAGGCCGACTATGGAGAGTTCGGTCTTATGTGGGGTTACGCTTCCTCGCCCCTGCTCTACAACGACACCCTCTACGTTCAGGTTCTTCACGGAATGAAAACGGACGATCCGTCTTACCTGCTGGGAATCGATCCTGCTACCGGCTCCACCAGGTGGCGAGTGGAGAGGCCGACGGACGCTATTGCTGAGTCTCCCGACTCCTATACGACCCCGGCAGTATTGAGCTACAAGGGAAAAACCGCGATCGTTGTTAGCGGCGGCGACTATGTGACAGGCCATGACCCCGTCACCGGAAAGGAGCTGTGGCGGGCTGGTGGTCTCAACCCCAACAGGGCCCGCAACTATCGAATCATCGCCTCCCCGCTGGTTTCCGGCGACATGGTTTACGTTTCCACGCGAAGAAATCCCCTGCTTGCCTTTCAGCTGGGCGGCGGAGAGCCGAACCAGCTCTGGCAGACCACTGACGGCCCCGACGTCCCCACCCCGGTGACGGACGGGACGTACCTGTACGTGCTTCGGGACAATGGAGTCATGCTTTGCCTGAAGGCCCGCAGTGGAGAAGTGGTCTGGGGGCCGGAGCGAGTGCGACCTGGAACCTACAGCGCCTCCCCGGTTCTGGCCGACGGCAAGATCTATGTGACCAGCGAGGATGGTGTGACCAGCGTGGTGGAAGCGGGCCCCCGGTTCAAACTGGTGGCGGAGAACGAACTGGAGGGCTACACCCTGTCCTCACCGGCCATCTCGGAGGGCCAGATCTTTGTCCGAACGGAGAAGTACTTGTACTGCATCGGCGAGCGCCGGCCCTAGTGCGTTCCAAGTTCCACGTTCCACGTTGTTGCGCCCTTAGATCAGCCTTGTAGGGGCGGACCCTTGTGGTCGCTCGGGGCCTATCGATCTGATCGGACCACGGAGGATCCCACTACGGGTCTACAACGTGGAACGTGGAACGGCGCGAGCGCAGCGAGCGCTCTTACTCCAGCCCCAGCGTTTTGCCACCCTCCTGGATCACGTATTGGATTCGTGCTGAGGGTAGTGCCAGAAGAAGAGGTGAGCAAGCCCTGATTTGCATAATGAGATGACGCCCCGTTGTCGCTCTTGTGGCTGAGTCCATTTAGCCGTTTACATTGAGACTGCTTTCCGGGTTGATTTCACGCAGCCTCGAGAACGGTGCCAGCGGCAGGTCATAGCCCTTGTGAACCGCCTTCACTGTCACCGGGTCGGTGTCATGATCCTGGCCGTTTTCACAGCGCTCGATTAGATTCGCCATGGCCCAACCGACTACCGGAGCTGTCTTGAACTGGTTGCCGCTGGTTCCGACGGCCATGTAAAAGCCCTTCATATCCGACTTGTCATAGATCGGAATCCAGTCATCACTCACATCGTAGAGATCCGCTATACCGCTGGGTCGGTTGGGTATCTTCAAAGCGGGAATCCGTCTGGCAGCCCGATAGACCTGGGCTTTCCATTGATCTTCCGTGACATTCCGTTTGAAATTGTCCGGGTCTTCCACCCATTCCCGTTCATCGCACTCCGGATCCTCGCTCCCCACCAGGATGCTGTTCCCGGTGTCCGGCCGCAGGTAGATTCGGTTGTCACCGTCCGAGGTATGAATCCCGTCCTTTCCAAAGTCAAACCCCTCCGGCGCCACCACGTGATGCACCTCGTGGCGCAGAGCCATGGTCTTGATGTTCATCATTTCCTCGACACCGGCGAGGCGGTTGACGATGAAGGAGTGGGGACCGGCGCAATTCAGGATCACGGGAGCGTCGATCCTGTCTCCGCTCTTCAGGGTCACCCCCTGGACTCTTTCATTCGATCTACGGATCTCACTGACTTCCTGATTGAAAAGGAACTTTCCTCCCTTTGCCTCGGCAGCCCGCATGACATTGTGGGTGGCCAGGCTGGTATCTGTGCAATAGCCTGATTCCGGTGTGAAAATCGCTCCTTCGATATCCCGGTTCGGCTTCTCCCAGAACTTCTTGTCGTCGGGACGAGTGGGAGGGTAATAGGATTTCGTATCGAAAATCGGGATTCTCCCCTGCAACTGCTCATTCGTCCACTCTTCGTATTCCACGCCCACCTTGCGGTAGTGCCGCAGGACCTTCTCATAGTCGTGCCCTTTGGTCTTGAGAAGGACCGTTCCACAATTGATGTACTGGGCCAATCCGAGATCATCTTCCGTACCGATGTGGTTCTCCCAGTCCAGCCAGTAAAAGAATCCCTCGTAGGCAAAACGAACGCCCGCCTCGGTGGAATAATGGGCCCGAATAACGCCGCAGGAGCCGGCGGTAGACCCATAACCCGCGGTATGAAGCTTTTCAATGTTCAGTGTCTGGAACCCTTTCTTGCTCAGCTCCAGAGCAATCGATGAGCCAATGATCCCCGCACCGATGATGATTACATCCGGGTTGTTCTTGCCCATTGAACCACCTCACGTTACACAAGCACTAAGACTGCTTCGAATGAAGGATAGATTAGCTTCGGACTCGTTGTCATTGCAATACTCCTGGGTCAATAATCTAGGAGGCGCCGTGGGGCGGCGACCTGACACCAAGCCCGGCGCTCCCTTGATGGGTAACGCTTCCGGGGGAAAGTGGGAGGCAGACTCAGGGCCGCTCCCGGGAGGATTTAAACGGTCGCTGCCCTGAGTCTACCTCCCACTTTCAAGACGTCGCAGCCTGATCCCGTACAGGTTCATCAGGTTTTGGCCTTTCAGGGTCAGGGGCCTGATTTCCAGGACCGCCGGTCCCTTGCCCAGCGATAGCGTCCCCAGGCTCAGAGGTCGCGAGATAGTCGTCCCCGCGGTGGCTTTCACAACATGGGACAGCTCAGCCTCTCCGATTCGGACGAGGATTTTCGACCCCGCTTCCTCCGGCTCGCAGCCATAGTCGAGGATGACCTCGTAGCGACCGGGCTTGACCACGTCAATATCCCATTGAACGGATGTCCCAACATCGGTCCACTGCTCGATGAAGTCGCGAAAGAGGCGGTTGAAGGTAAGTTTGACATCCGGACCCGTCGCGTGCCCGCGAAGGAGCTCGATCTCGACCGGGTTTTCCTGTTCGTGTCCCACTTCGATGGCTGCGAGAGAATAGTCCTGCCCCCGGGTCACATCGGAGAACCAGGTTGAAAAGCGCTCCCGCAGGCGCTTGACGACCTCGGGATTGTGAGCAGCGATATCCCTGGCTTCGCCCGGGTCTAAACGGAGGTTGTAGAGCGCATCGCTCGGCTCTAATCTCCCGTCTTTTCGATAGGTCCAACGGACCAGTTTGTATCCGGTCTGCACCTCCTGGACTGCCCAGAACGGCACCGCGCCCAGAACCACCGGATGATCTGCAAGCCAGTTGGGGGGCGATGGGTGGGGGATCGGAGGGGAGGGCAGATCCATGACGGGCCGAATGTGATTCCACTGATGAAAGAGATACTCATGCGGACTGGGTCCCTTACCCGTAGTCAAAAGAGTAGCCAGGTTCTTTCCGTCGAGCTTCACACCGTCCGGCAAGGGAAGGCCGG
Source organism: Acidobacteriota bacterium (assembly GCA_965205345.1). GTDB lineage: Bacteria > Acidobacteriota > UBA6911 > RPQK01 > CBDAPI01 > CBDAPI01. The sequence goes on from CBDBGQ010000022.1 coordinate 20,162, forward strand.
TCAGGGCCAACAGGGTGGGGAACACATCAATGTCCTGGGCCGGAGCGTCGACCACGGATCCGGCCCGGAACCGTCCGGGCCAGCGGGCCATGAAAGGCACTCGCACGCCTCCTTCGTAGACAAGTCCCTTTTCCCCTCGCAGCCCGCCTCGGAAGTGGCGACTCATGCCGCCGTTGTCGCCCATGAAGATGACGATTGTGTTCTCGCGCAGGCCCTCATCGTCCACCGTTTTGAGGAGCCGGTCGAGATTGTCATCAAGCGAAGTGACCAGGCCGTAAATCCTGGCTTCACGAAGAGCCAGCCCTTGCTCGAGATAGGGCTCGATGTAGGAGTCGGGAACCAGATAGGGCCCGTGAGCTGCATTGTAAGACAGGTAGAGAAAAAACCGACGATCAGAGCTTCTCTTGATGAACTGGATGGCCTGATCGGTGAGAATGTCCGTGATGTAGCCGGTGGTCTTGACCGGCTCCGTGCCCTGGTAAAGCTGATCCGGGTCGAAGTAGCGAGTGACGAGTGCCAGGGGAAGACCGAAAAACTCGTCGAAGCCGCGGCGGGTCGGGTGGTACTTGAGGTAGCGTCCCAGATGCCACTTGCCGATCAGGGCGGTCCGGTAGCCCTGTTCCTGGAACACCTGCCCCAGGGTCACCTCCTGAAGGCCCATCGTTTCGAGTCCCATGTAAGTATCAACGCTTCCAGTGCGCTGGTAATGGCGGCCAGTAAGCAGGGCGGCCCGGGTGGGGGCACAGAGAGGCTGTGCGTAAAAGCGGGTGAAGCGCACGGATTCCCCGGCCAGGCGGTCCATGACGGGAGTCTGAATGTGAGGATTCCCATAAACACCCACATCCCACCAGCCCTGGTCGTCAGTCAGGACCAGGATGACATTGGGTCGGGTGTCCGGTGACCCATTCTGGGCGAGGCCGGGGCAGCACAGCCGGCCCAGGACCATCATCCCGAGAGCGAGTTGTCTGCACCGTCCGGGTTCAAGTATTTGACGTATTTTCATGAACGCACCATGTTGTCAGCCGTTTCGAATCAACCGACGGGCAGGCGAATATAGCGGCCCGGGTTGGTCGGATTGTAGTATTGGTCGTAGGGACCTTCATCGAGAAAGCGCTGGTGGCACCTCTGCAAAGCCGACTCAGATAGATGAACGCCGAGGCCCGCGCCATCCGGCACCGGTATGACATTGTCTTTGGCCCTGAGGACTCCCTCTTCGATGACATCGTCTGTTTGCCAGCGCCCCAGCGACTGACTGGGCAGGTGGATATGAGCCATGGCAGCTCCCACATGCAAATAGGCGGCCGTCATGATGCCCGCGTCCCCACTGTAAAACCAAAAATCGATTCCCATCTCCTCACAGGCCGAGATGAACTTGAGCGTGCGCGAAATCCCGCCCAGGGACGATAAGTTCAGCACAAATGCGTCGGGCACACCGAGCCGAACCGCCAGCGGCAGGTCGCCTGAGTGAGTTGAAAACGGTATCCAGCTGTGTTCTCTCAGCCTGGCCATGGCTGTGAGGTCGAGCACCGGGTCCTCAATGTTGGCCACGTTGTAGTCCTCGATTCGGCTGAGAAGATAACGGGCCGAAGCTAAAGTGAAGCCCATATTTGCGTCCAGCCTGATCACGGCTCGCTCCCCCACCGCCTCTCGGATTTCCCGAACCAGGTCGATCGTTGTATGCGGAGCACCACTGAAACACTTGCCTTCGAAGAAGGTGGATCCATGCTGCTCACGCATTCTGGCGCAATAACGTGCGATTTCCAGGGGCGAGGACTCACCCCCGGCACTTCCCTGCCGGAGCCGAGGAGCGAAATACTCGCAAAAGGGTATTTCCGTTCGATGGGCTCCTCCAAGCAAGAGGTACAACGGCTTCTGCCAGGCTTTTCCCTTCAGATCCCAGAGGGCGATCTCGAGGCCACCGAAGGCCTTCAGCACGGTGCGTTCGTCTGTCAAGCTCAGGGCTCGGGTTTCGGGCAAACAACGCTGGGCGCAGGACGCCAAGTCGAGAGGATCACACCCCACCAGTTTTGGACCCAGGACTTCAGTGATCACCGGCAGACAGATAGTCGACGGAGCTTCTCCCAGGCCGACGAGACCGTCGTCCGTATGGACCTGTACGATGACCTTGCTGAATCCTGCCAGGCTGCCTACTGACCACAGGTAGGGCGCCTCGAGAGGAATGTTCACCGGGGTCGCTTCCACCTTCTCAATCCTCATGACAGTCCTCCTCCTTCGACGAAACGTCCATCCCAATCATGTCACTGGCCAGAACCGCTCACAAAATGATGTCGTCGAAAGACTTGCCCGGGGGCATCAGCGGCAGACACTCCTCGTACGGTGTTCGCAATTCCAGAAAAGAAGGTCCGGGTGTTTCAATCGCCCTTACCAGTTTGTTCCTGAGATCCTCTGGAGCGCTCACCAGCCCGACCTGATCCTCGGAAAATCCGTTGGCCCGGGCCAGCAGCCTCCAGTTCTTCCCATTCTTGACGACCCCGGGCTCGCGACCTCCGTAGAAGCGGTGGTTCCACATGCGGACAATCCCGTAACCGCTATTGTTGAAAAGGAGAATCTTCACTGCAAGATCATACTCGACGATCGTTTCCAGTTCTGCCTCTGACATCCGCAGGCTGCCGTCGCCCGCCAGGCAGACCACCAGAGCCCGGGGGTCCGCGAGTTGTGCTCCGATCGCCATGGGAAGGCCGGACCCCATCGCACCCTGACCGCTGGAAGTCAGAAAGCCCCAGGCGGTCTCCAGTCGCAGGTATTGCCCCGACCACATTTGATGATCGCCCACTTCGGTCGCATAGACGATCGGTCGGTTGGTGCGGTCGGCGTAGGTCCCAACCACTTCGTTCAGTGTCTCGATGACGAACTGGGCCTGCAGACGGTCGTCTCTTTTCTGGTAAGAAGAGGGATGGCTTTGGATGGCTCTGGAGATCTCTTGGGACCACTCGGGGTAGTCAATATTCGAATCCCGGAGGTGCTGCCGGAAAGCCGGAAAGGTCTGCCGCAAGTTGCCGACCACGCCCAGCTTTCTCTCGGGTAGCACTTTGAGAACCTGCTTCTGGGAGATGTCGAAATGTACCAGGCGGCGAGCCCCGGGGGCGAACCTGGCTGCGTCGCCTGTGATGCGGTCGTCAAAACGAGATCCCAGAGAGATGATGAGGTCCGCATGCTGGATCAGCCAGTTGGAGATGTAGAAGCCGTGCATGTCCAGCATGCCGAAGTTGAGCGGGTGGTTGCTGTTTATGGACGGCTTTCCGGGCAAAGTGTGAACAACCGGGCAGTGCACCTGCTCCAGCAGGGCCTCGATCTCGTCCTGGATTCCAGCCAGAACAGCCCCATAGCCCAGCACCAGGACCGGCCTCCGCGATTCTTCCAAGAGACGAGCCGCTTCCTCGAGTTCTCGCTGGGGAAGAGAATCTCCCTCAGATGGAGTTTCCGGCCGGCGCGCCAGAGCCTCTTCGAGTTGCTTCTCCCCCACTGGCGCCTGCTGGGCATCTTTGGTGAAGTCGATCAGGACGGGTCCCGGGCGACCGTTCCTGGCGGTACTGAATGCCTCTGCCAGCGCGCTGGCTATGTCTTCAACGCGGTTCAGGTAGTAGACGGCTTTGGTGGTTGGTGCGGCAATCTCGGTGATGTTGGTTTCCTGAAAGGCGTCGGTGTTCCTGGCGGTTGTGGGTACCTGGCCGGTGACGACAAGCAGTGGAACGTTGTCTCGATGAGCGTCGGCGATCGCGGTAATCGTGTTGGTGGCTCCAGGACCCGAAGTGACGATGCAGACTCCGACATTGCCAGTGGTCCGGGAGTAGCCCATGGCCGACCATACTGCTCCGGCTTCGCTCTGGAAAAAGTGGGTGCGAATCTCCGAGTCGGAATGGACAGCATCCAGTCCTTCCATGATCGCTCCACCTGTGAGGGCCATGACCTGGCGAACTCCGAGTGACTTCAGCACGGCGACGAAAAGGTCGGCTCCCCTGTTTCGTTCTCTGGGTTGAGGTTCAGTGGCTGATCGTTCGTGCATGGCTGGCAAGTCCCACGGCGGCCCTTACGGTATCACCGGCAGGAGCAGGTGCGATGGGTATTCCTCACTGTGGTAAACCGGGTTCTGTACCACCACCGGGCTCGACTCGTCATAGTTGTTTCCGCCCGTGTTCAGATTCCGATCAAAGCGAGGAAAACTGCTGCTGGACACCTCCAGCCGGATGCGGTGTCCGGGGCCGAAGTAGTTGCTGGTGGCGTGAAGATTGATTCGGAGCTCGTAGACCATCCACACCTTCCGGCCCAGGCCTTCCCGGTAGCGAGCCCGCAGGATGCCTTCCTGCACGTTATAGGCCTTGCCGTCCGGGTAGACGTCTACCAGCTTTCCCGTGAAGTCCGTGTCTTTTCCTGTTGAAGAGACGTACAGAACCAGTTCCATCGGGCCCGTGATCTCTACTCCCTCAGTCAGAGGCGGTGTGGAGTAAACGAGCACGTCGTTGCGAATCTCGAGAGCTACCATCAGAAGGTGTGTAAATAGCATAGGCGGTGAGTATCCTTCCGGGTTGATTTAAAACCCAGGGCCGAAAGGCCCGCAACGGAAGGAGTACACACCGCATGAGCAAGCAGAACATTGAGGAAAGTGTCGAGTCAAGAGTTTGTTTCGAGGAGCTGGAAGATTGGGTGCGGGAGAAGATCCAAGGCTGGGTTCAAGAGCTGCTGGAGGAGGAAGTCACGGAGTTATTAGGGCGGCGTAAGAGTGAGCGGCGAAGGGCCGTGGACGCTCCGTCGGGCTATGGCAATGGATATGGGAAGCCGAGGCATCTGACGCTGAGCTCGGGGACGATCCAGGTTCGAAGGCCTCGAGTGCGGGATCTAGAGGAACACTTTGAAAGTCGGGTGTTGCCCCTGTTTGCCAAGCGGACGCGGCAGGTTCGAGAACTGATCCCTGAGCTGTACTTGCATGGTCTGGCGCTGGGGGATTTTGATCTGGCTCTGAGAGGGCTTTTAGGGGAAAAGGCGCACCTGTCGTCCTCCACGGTGGCCAGATTGAAAGAGCAGTGGCAGGCCGAATGGGAGGTCTGGCAGAGTCGACCCTTGAATGATCTGGAAGTGGTGTATTTATGGGTAGATGGAATCTACGTCAAGGCGGGTCTGGAGAAGGAAAAGGCAGTCCTGCTGGTGGTGCTGGCCGCCTTAAGTGACGGAAGCAAAGCCGTGGTGTCGGTCACGAGCGGCTATCGGGAATCGACCCAGAGCTGGTCGGAAGTACTGCGCGACTTGAAGCGCCGGGGGATGGGCTGTCCACGGCTGGTGATCGGAGACGGCCACCTGGGCATCTGGGGAGCTTTGCGCAACGTCTATCCCCAGGCCGAGGAGCAGCGCTGCTGGAATCATCGGATCGTCAACCTGCTGACCAAGCTCCCTAACCCGGATTATGCAAAAACCGTAGTCCGGTGTTGAAAAACGAGTCGAGAAGTGGCCCAACTCGGAAGCGGGCAGGTGTGACAGGCGGATTTGCGAAGAATATCGGTTGGGGAGGCGTTTGAGTGGTTGGGGGAGTGAATTTCAGACAGATCTGGGCCTGGATGAGTATCGGAAGCGGTTTTTTGGGGAACTGGGAGAAGCTAGCTGGAGTTGAGGCGACTCAAGACGAGGTGGAAGAGGGGTTGTTCGGGAAAGGCTGAGGAAAGATGGACCCAGATGCGTCGAGTGGTTTGTCGGATGCGGGCCCCGATCTTGAGGACACGACGACGTAAGGTTTCGATTTCGAGCTTGTGCCAGGGAGTCCCGTGCAGATAGTCGCGGAGGCGCACGAACATCTGGTAAGCCAGTGCATGCAGGAGGAGTCGAAACTGATTGGCCAGGAATCGATGACAGCTGAGTCGGTCCATGCTCAGATGATTCTTGAAGGCCTTGATGAAGTTCTCGGTCTGCCCTCGGTTTGTATAGTGGTCATAAAGTGATTGGGAGCAGAGATCGTCCCGGTTGGTGACCACAAAGCGACGATTGATCCCGCGCTGATCGACCTCCACTTTGACAATGACGCGACGGGATCGATCCCAGCTCTTGGCTCGATAAAGAAACTCGTCAAACTGACGCTGTTTTTCCTCCAGCTCAACGAACTGCAGCCGAGTCGAATCCAGCAGCGGCTCGACCACTCGCTGCAGGCGAGGGTTTCGACTTAACCCAATGACATATTGGAGTTGATTCTCTTCACCTTCACAGAACTCGTAGAGCCGAGGCGTGGCAAAGCCGCTGTCGGCCCGAATCTCAATCTCGACATCCGTCCCCACTCCTTGTCGGATGGCCTCCACGACTCGCTTCAGAATGGGCACGATGTGAGAGGCAGCCCCCTTGTTGCCAGGTCTCAACACGACACACACCAGGTCGCCCGTGTCGGCATCGAAGATCAGCAAAGGATGCAGAATGTGGTTTCGGTAATACCCATGGTAGAAGGAGAACTCCTGCTGACCGTGAGTGTGGTCGTCGGTACTGTCCAGATCCAGGATGATCTTGCTGGGACGTCTCTTCTTCAGGGAGCGCACATAACGGCCTAGCAGCCACTGGCTCAGACGCATCAGATCCTTCTTGGTGACGGAGTTCTCCAAACGGGAGAAAGTCGGCTGGGTGGCCAAATCGGGATCGCTCTCGGGCAACTGATCACAGACTGTCTTGAGCATCGGATCGGAGCGCAGCGTATCGGCGTCATTACAGTCTTCGTAGCCGGCCACGATCTGCAAGACTCGTTGTCGAATCAACTTCAACAGGTCATGACGAACGTAGCGTCGGTCCCGGCTTTCCGAAATACACGAACTGAAGCCCTCGCACAACCGATGTTGCCGATCCAGCGATCCAAACAACAACCATCCTGCGTCGGAAGTCAGACTCCCCCCATCAAAACGCGCCGTGATCTTTCTGTGGCTGTGAAATAGCAGGGTATTCTGGCAGACTGCTTTCAACATTGCCGTAGCTCCTGTTTAGGGTCGTTGTTTATGTAAACCCTTTTATATCAGAGAGCTACGGCCTTTTTTCTGGGCCCAAATCTCACTCGGATTCAGATCTCATGCATAATCCGGGCTAAGCGAGTGCACAAGCCGGCCTTGCTGATCCTGCGGCAGATCCCTTACGCCGAGACTCGAGAAGAAGCACAACGACTCAAGAAGGTTTTTCAGCACTGGTGCCGGCAGCGAGGGCTGACTCTGGCGGCTGAGCTAATCGAGCAGGACTGGGACCGGATGGTGACCTTTTACCTGCTATCCAAAGAAGCAGTGGCAGCATCTGCGAACCACCAATCCAGTGGAGTCACCGTTTGCCGCTCTTCGGCTGCGAACGGACGCGGCCAAGCGATTCAAGAAAGTGGACAACGCCCAGGCGGTGATCTGGAAGATGCTGCTGGTGGCGGAGCAGCGATTCCGCCGGTTGAAGGCACCGGAGCTGATGAAAGACGTCTACCAGGGCGCCAAATATGTCAATGGAGTCCCGGTCAACCAAGTCCCGGAGGAGAAAGCCGCCTGATGTTTTTCCACACCTAGTGACAAGAGCTCAATCTCGATTTCGGACTGATCGAATGCACCCGGTGCTGCGTCAGCACTGGCCGTGCAGCACATCGGCCCGCCCAGGGAGGGAACCGGTGTGCGGGGGTCGTAGCTAAACTTGTCGGCAAGGGCCACAGAGGGCGGGTCGGGCTTGAGCGTCCCGCTCCCAAAGCGGCTGTTGGCCCTCCCGTCGCTGTGCAGATAGTACTCTGTGAAGACGGTCCGCGGAAGTGGCCAGGCGTCGCTTTCTCGCCACTCGTTTCGGCCCATCACATAGAGCTGGGCTCTCGGCATCCCGGTAATGCCGTTCTTTTCCCCTTTCAACCAGTAGCCAAACCAGTCCAGATAGATCTTCCAGTAGTCGAGGCGGGCGTCTCCCAGGCCGCGGTCTCCCACCAGGGTGGTCTCCGAGGCTTCTTCAGAGAGGCAATGCGTGGTGGGGGAGATGATGGCGAACTGATTGTCGCGTCCTCTGGCGCTCTCCGCGTTCTTCTGCAGCAAATTGAATTGGTCCAGGGTCTCGCCGGCGCCATAGTCATACCAGGAATTCACATGGATGGCCGGAACATCAAAGCGATCCGACTCGTCCACATAGCCGAGCTTCTCCCACCAGGGCTCCAGAGGCTCGTGTATCAGGAAGTCTTCGAAGTCGGTGGGAGGGCCACCCAGATTTGCCAGCATATCGACCAATGGAAGTGATTTCCAGACTTCCCGGTAGTCGGCGTCGGGGGGACGCGGTCGGGGGTTGAAGAAGTCCCCGTATCTGGCCCAGAACTCATCGCCCGCCTGGGCAGGAGCTTTCAGGAAGAGCTTGCTGCCGTTGTTCAGAAACCAGCCGAAGGAGATGGCCAGTTCGAAGGTGCCGCCATTGAGGATGCCGGCCCAGCGAGTCACTCCTCCGGCTGCCTGGGAGATGGCTGTGGCGTGATTGGGGTGTCGCATCGCTGCCAGCTGGATCTGGTTTTCACCCAGATAGGAGCAACCGAAGGTGCCGATCTTGCCGTTCGACCAGGGTTGGCGGGACAGCCACTCGACCGTGTCATAGCCGTCTTGCCGCTCCGCAGCATTGATCGTAAAGACGCCTCCCGACTCGAATCTACCGCGCACGTCCTGGACCGCCACCAGATAGCCCTGTCCGGCGAAAAAATGGGCGTCAGAGCCGGCTCTTCGCTGCGGGCTCTTGTTGTACGGGGTACGAATCAGTATCACGGGAAGTTTCTGGCTGATTCCCTCTGGAATGTACAGATCCGTCGAGAGCTTCACACCGTCGCGCATGGCGACGAGGACACTCTTCTGCAGCCTGACTTTGTGTCGGGGTTCTGCTCGGACAGACTGTTCATTTTGAAGGGCGCTGACGACAGGCCCCGGCAGGAGCCATAGCAGGATCAAGGGTAAGAGTTTGCCGTTGCTCATTGTGTCCTCCAGAAGTTCGCCGTTGAGCCCAGGAAACGGTGAGCTGGGTGGGCTGACACCTCACCGTTTTGTTGGTCCGTTTGCGCTCTGTACAAGTCACCTACTCCCGCGGCATTACCGGCAGGGCCACATGGGACCCGTAACCCTCTTGGTGATAGACCGTCTGGTGAGCCACTCTCCATTCCGTGTCCGTGGCGATCGGGTTCCCCGTGTTCTGATTGACTACTATAAAGGGATAGGCGCTGCTCGAGATCTCAATCCGGACCTGGTGGCCGGGCAGAAAGGTGTGGGCCATGTCGCGCAGCAGAATCCGGTACTTCTCGACCTTTCCAGGCTCCAGAAGCTGTGGATTCTGATAGCCGTTGCGAAAGCGGGCCCGGATCACGCCCACCGCCATAGCCCCGATCCCGATGGCTCTCCCGTCGGGATAGACGTCCACGATCTTGGCCGTGAAATCCGTGTCCCTGGCGTCGCTGGCGGCATACAGTTCGACAAAGGGATTACCGATGACCTCCACCCTCTGCTCCAGAACTTCACTGGTGTACACCAGGACATCTTCACGCCTCTCGATGGGGCGCTGATCGACGGGCTCGTACCACGGAGAGTTGACGGGCACCGGGTCCTTCGGGTCGTAAGTGAAGTTGTCGATCGGCTCCGCCGCAGGTGCCCTCCAGCTCAGTGTTCCGTCACCAAACAGAGTGTTGGCCTGTCCTCGACTGTGGAAATAGAGTTTCTTGAAGGTGGCCTGAGGAGGAGGGTAATCGTCCAGGTCCCGCCAGCGGTTGTCGCCCATCACGTAGACTCGGGCCCGCGGAAAGTCGAAGGTCTCGGTAGACCCCCTGAGGTAGTGATCAAAAAAGGCCAGATGCAGCGCCCGGTTGTCCACCACTGCATCGGGCGAGAACTCCATCTCTCCCGATTTCGTGACGCCCCCCAGAAAGGTCTGGCGGTGGGTCCAGGGTCCCAGCAGCAGGTGCTGCCTGTCGCGGGCTGGAGAGTGTTTCCGCATTCCCTTCCAGTATTCGACTGCCGAAGGCTGGTCTCCGTCGAACCACCCAGCCACGTGCAGGGCCGGCACGTCGATCTTGGCATAGGTTTCCGGACCAAACTGAATGCTCTCCCAGTAGGGATCCCAGTCGGGGTGCTCCAGAAACGCCCGGAAGAGGGGCATCTTGCGCCCGAACACTTCGTCTCTGGTGATGAGCGGACGATGGGCCTCAACCCGAGCCATGTCCAGACCTGCCGTGTTGGGTCCCTGGTAGATGCGACTCTGAACCACGTTGGTCCAGCCGAAGGTCCAGCCCAGAAGAGCTCCGCCACTGTAGTTGAAAGCAGCGTCAAAGCCTCCCGAGGCGGTGGGAACCATTCCGACCAGGCTGGGAGCTCCGGAGCGGGCCGCCATCCACTGAGTGCTTCCCAGATAGGAGACCCCCAGCATGCCCACCCGGCCGCTGGACCAGGGTTGGCGGGCCAGCCACTCGACGGTATCGTAGCCGTCTTCGTTGTCATCGGGCAGGAAGCCGAACTCTCCGTCGGAGTCGCCTCTTCCGCGCACGTCCTGGACCGCCAGAACATATCCCCGGCTGGCAAAGTAGTGTCCCAGATCGGGGAACTTGAGACGGGCCATCGTTTTCAGGTACGGCGTCCTCATGAGGAGAACCGGGTAGCGCCCCTCCGGGAGAGGCAGCCAGATGTCGGCGGAGAGGGTCACGCCGTCGCGCATGGGAACGCGCGCGTCAAAAAGATTTCTGACTTCGAGTCCTTCTTCGGCCCATCCCCAGGACACGGCCGTGACGGCGATCCAACAGGCGAGGAAAAGGGCGCCTCTTTGGCTCATGCGACCGGGTTTGCAAATAATCATGTTCAACCTCTCCTGGTCCGCGGGTCTGGTGCCGGCGGAAAAAAGGGGACAGTCTACTTTTTTCGGTCGTGGTTGACCTCTGTGCTCCTGAAGCTTCCAGCACCCGAAAGAAAGTAGACTGTCCCCTTTCTTTCCTACCACAAGGGTCGCCCCTACGCTGATTTACCGACCGGTTCTACATTCTCCTGTGCAGAGTCATTTGGAGACCGTTCTTCGGGACCAGCGTGAAAACGGCCTGAGGTTCCACGGGCTGATCGGGTACGACCTCCAATCGATAACGTTGTCCTATTGTGGCTAAGACCAGCTGGGTCTGCATCAGTGCAAAGTTGGCTCCTATGCAGATGCGCGGACCTCCTCCAAAAGGCATGTAGTGAAAGCGGGGTCGGCGGGCCACCCGATCCGGCCGGAATCGCTCCGGATCGAACTCCTCTGGACGGGACCAGAGATCGGGATGATGATGGATCACATAGGGGCTGATAAACACGTCGGAGCCGGCCGCTATCTCACAGCCCCCAATCTGGTCGTTTTCGACTGCGTTTCGCATCATGAACCAGACGGGAGGATACACTCGCATCGATTCGGAAATCACCATCATCGTGTATTCGAGGCGGGGCAGATCTGCCGCGGTTGGTGTTCGTCCACCCAGGACCTCCCTCCATTCTGCGTGCACCCGGCGCTCCACATCCGGGTAACGGGAGAGCACGTACCAGGTCCAGGCGATACCGGTCGAGGTCGTTTCCTGCCCGGCCAGGAACATGGTCAGGAGCTCATCCCGGAGCTGGCGGTCCGTCATTCCTTCTCCGCTCTCCTCATCTCGGGCCCGCAGCAAGATGGAGAGCAGATCTCCCTGGTCTTTTCCGGAGCGGCGGCGCTCTTCAATGAGCCGATAGACAATCTTCTCGAGCGTCTGCTCCGCTTCCAGTAACTGGTTCTCAACCAGGCTGGAGGTCTCTGTTTCATCTTCCTGAACCTCCCTCAGCTCTTTCATGATTCCCAGGTAGGCGGTCAGAGCCTCGTCGACGGCCAGCGCTTCTTCACTCGAGGGGTCCATGCTGAAGAGGGACTCGAGGAGAATGGACAGGGACAGGTGCATCATCTCATTCGAGATCTCCAAGGGCTGGTCGGAGTCGGCATTTTCTGCCCAGCGCTCCAGAAGTGCCCTGGTGGAGGAGGTCATCCTGGCGGCCAGCAAGTCCAACCCTTTCCTGTGGAAGGCCGTCTGCGTGAGTTTTCTCTGGCGCCTCCAGAGTTCTCCCTCACTGGAAAGCAGGCCGTCGCCCATGAGGAGCTTGAAGGAGAGAAGAAAGCCTCTTCGTCGGGTCATTTCGTCGGATGATCCGTCACCTTCACTTCGCCGCTGCATCTGGATGCGATCACGCTCTCGTTTTGCATACCCCTTGGTGTAATTGCGCTTGTTTTCGACGAGTACGTGTCGAATGTAGTCAGGGTGCGCAATCAGGTGGCTGACCAGCTCGGGTCCCAGTCGAAAGCGAACGATATCGCCATAACGGCGGCGGCTCTCGACAAGAAGGTGCAGCGGATCTTTGCGCAGCTCGGGCAGGCTTCCCAGCCGCGGGTCGCCTTTGGGGCCGGGGGCCTCTTTTCGTTTCCCCCTCCCTCTCTCCATTCCAATTACCTCAATTTCACCCAGATGGGACTGGCCCAGGCCAGGTTGCGGTCGTGCTGCTCGACGCGCACATAGTAGTAGTGCTCGCCGGGTTCCAGGTCGCTGTCCAGAAAGGTGAACTCCATTCTCTCACCGCTGCCGGGTCGCCGAAAAACATACTGGTTGTCACGGACCACCACGATCTCCTTGATGTTGGAGGTGCCGATGGTCTTGACGTAGAGCGTGGGGATCCTGGTAGTGGCAAAACTGTCGCCGTGGATATGGTCCGCGGAGCCGTCACGGAGTCGAAAGTCGAGGAGGATGTTGCTGGTGGCCCCGTAAGTGTGGCGCTGACGCATGGCTTCGAGCAAGCCCTCCCGTGTGAAGTCCTCGGCCAGGATCATGGCGTAGGACGTGTGAGTCGAGATGTGATCGGAACTCGCCTGGACGCCCAGTTTGTAACCCTTGGCCCAGGCCTCCCAGACGAAGCCGAGGGGACGATAACTCCCCGCCCACAGGTCGGTACGATCCTCGGCGGAAGCCAGTGGTGCTCCCGGATGCTCGGCTGAGGTTCTGGCTCCCTGGAAGATCTCGACCACCGGCTCCAGCTCAGGATCGTTATCCCGCCCGTCCGTACCCATATAGGTGTGGGAAGTGTGGGGAATGGCAATGCCGTTGGTTGCCCGCAAGTGGGGATAGAGAAATGGCCCGCTGCTGCTTTCTCTCTCCTCTTCGGTAATGGGCAGAGTCCGGTTGCCCCTCCTGGCGTAGACGATGTTGCGGTGCCCGTTGGGATAGCTGACGCTGCGCTCGTAACCGAACAGGGTCACAAAGAAACCGGGCAGGTGGAACATGTCTTCCGACTTTTCGATCCGCCACCAGGTGTATTCCTGGTCCTCGCCCGAGTTGTGGTCACTGACCATGTAGAAATCCATGGCCGCTGCATCTAGCATGTAGCGATAGGAATCGAAAAGGCTCCCTTCGCCGGCTCCGTCGACAGAGATATCGGTGTGCCGGTGCAGGTCTCCCCGGTAGATCCGATAGGTCTTGTCCTCAGCCGTAATCGCGTAGTCCCGGAGGGAGGCCACCTGCTCCTGCTCCCGGGGCTCGGTGGGGAGTCGGGTGGGAGCCTCACCCCCTCGGGGACCGAGAACAGGGGGCTGAGATGGCTTGTTCTTGAGCTGGTTCGCCACATCCGCGATCAGAATCTGATTGTCACGCGGCAGATCTCCGAAACTGCTGTTTCCCCAGAGACGCTGATCCGTGACCCAGGCCAGGTAAACCTCACCCTGGGAAGTCACCGTCGTATCGACCGGCCGGCCGTTCCGGCCAACGGACTCGGGTATCAAGATGGGATGTGACCACTGGTCTCCATCGTAAAAGGAAGCCATCACTTCCCACTTGGTCCCAGACCCCCAGTTCGTTTCGGAGCGATTGGCTGCGGTTCGCGTTTGAAAAGCAATCCACATCCGACCCTGCGAGTCCGAGGTCAGGCGGGGACTGTGGGAATAGCGATCAAGGCCGGGCGGCAGCAGGCGTCCCAACCGGTCTCGCGGCTCCAGCCAGCGGGAACCATCATAGATGGCAACGCCAATCCGTCGAGCCTCGTACAATCCGGTTCCACCGGTCAGAAGAAAGCCCGTGTCTTTACCCCAGTTCTCCTCTGCCAGGTCGTAGGCCACCCAGACGCGATCCAGAGCATCTACGGCAACGCTCGGATAAGCATGGAAGCGAGCTGAGTCCGTGACACGAAGGATGGATCCGGGATTCCCCTCCCGTATCGAGCGCATGCGGATGTTATAGCTGCCCCCGTCGTAGGTGTCCCAGACCACCCAGGCGACTCCCCGGCTGTCCACGGCCACGTGCGGATGCCAGTCATTGGTGCGCCGACTCTTGCCGGGATCGCTCAAGACTGTCTCGGCAGACCAGCGACCGCCCTCCAGCGTTCGATGGTGAATGTCGAAACGTCCCCCCCGCCCCGCCTGCCAGACTAGATGGAGCCTGCCCCGATCGTCTGCCGCCAGCCTGTGAAACAGATGATTGCCGGGTGTAGAAGTCAGCTCAACGATGTCGCCCCAGGAACTTCCATCGAACCAGCGGCCCTTCAGATACCAATCGGTCCCGGCTCGCTGGGACCAGACGATCCAGGCTCGACCCTGCTCGTCGATGGCCATTTCTGTGCCGAACAGATCACCAGGCTCCCGCGTCACTTCCACCGGCTTGCCCCAGATGCCATTCTGAGCACGGCGAAATAAGACGCGATCACGTTCCTCTCGGTAACCGATCCAGGCGAAATAGAGGTGGCCCTCCCCGTTTTCCACAATGGAAGGATAATCGTCTTCGTACTCCTCAGTGGTGAGGTGCTCGACGGGGGGAACCCGGGAAACCTTAACCCGTGTTACCAGAAAGTACAGGGGGGTCGTCTCCGGAACGTCGCCCACCCGGAAAGCAAAATCTCCCTGTTCCGTCTTCACCTCGAGACGTGCGTCATCCGGAGCCCTGTAGTAGACCGTCACGCCCACAATCATGGCACGGGTGGCATGGGGAACCGGAAGCTCGTTCAAATGCATGGTACCCCTGGATTCGGGCCAGGCACTCGTGGCTGCCTTCCAACTGTGGTCCTGAACCAACTCGGCTTCGTCGCTGAAGTGATGTCCGCGCAACTCTATGATCTGCCCCTGGGAGATCCGCATGGATCCATCCCACTGTGTCGGTTCGTGGTCACGGATTCCCAACTCGAGATTCAGGGCGCGAAGGGGGAAATCAGCCTCCTGATTCGGAAGACTGCCGGCGGCGACGGCTTCTGACAGAACTACGGAGGGAGCACTTTCAATAGATAGTGCCCACAACAGGACAAGAAGTGCGCCGAGTGCTGCTCCCGCCCATGTCTTCATGAAGCTCCGATCGGGAATCCTGCCCCGTCCCTACTTCCACACCTGCCTGGCCACCCGCAGAAGGTTCTGGCCCAGAACGGCTCGAACCTCTTCATCACTGTAATCCAGCTTGAGAAGTCCTTCGGTTACCTCCGGGAGTTGCTCGGGCTGCACCAGTGTGACCCCATCTTCATACTCGCAACCGGGCGGGTAAACGCTCGAAACGGTCGTCAAGTCGACTTCACACACGGAGGGATCAATCGTGTAGTCCAGGCCGATCCCCACGTGGTCGGCGCCGATGAGTTGAACCGCATAATCGATATGGCGAACCATGCTCTCGGTTCTGGTCTGGAGGTCGCCCAGAAAGATTCCGATTCCGTTGATGCCGACCACTCCGCCGCTCTTTGCACAGGCCTTCATCAGGTCGTCTGGAATGTTGCGAGGATGATTCTTGAGAGCGCTGGGATTGGAGTGGGTGAAGAGTACCGGGTTTTGCGAATACTCGAACACGTCCCGGCAGGTTCGGTGGCCGGTGTGAGAACAACAGACCAGCATTCCCACGCTGGCCATTTCATCCAGCATCCGGCGCCCGAAATCAGTGAGCCCCGGATCGTCGTCGTGGATGCCTCCTCCCACCCGGTTCGTGAGGTTGTAAGCAATGGACATCCAGCGAACGCCCAGATCGTAATACAGACGGATGAGGCTCACGTGCTCTTCAATCGCCACAGTCCCCTCGATGTCAAAGCAAACTGCCAACTTGGCTTCCTGGCCGGCCCTGAGAATCTCATCCACCGTGAGTGCCAGAACATAGTCCTCAGGATGGGTCAGCAACCAGTTCCGCAGGTGGGCGAGTCGCAGAATCGTGCGCTCCCAGGGATAGGCGTCAAAACCCACGTTGATCACCAGCATGTCCACACCCGAGTCCCTGAAGCGTCTCAGGTCCGGCATGTACCTGTTGTCCAGATCCAGGGTCACGCAGGCATGATTGTCCCAGACCAGGGCATTCGCATGGACTTCGGCAACCCGCGGAGAAACGTTCCAATTCGTCATAAGTACCTAGATAGAAACCCACAACAGTTGGAGACGTCAACCGAAATCAGGCTGGAACAATCACTCGTCGGGCATGACCGGCAGCAGCAGGTGGGACGGATACTGCTGGCCGTGGTGGATCGTCTGATGGGCCACCTTCCACTCGGTGTCGGTCGCAATCGGGTTCCCGGTGTTCTGATTGGGCGCCAGGAAGGGGTAGGCCGAGCTGGATACCTCGATCCGAATCCGGTGGCCGGGCAGGAAGGTGTGGGCCAGGTCCCAGAGCGGGATTTCGTACTTCTCTACCTGACCGGCTTCCAGGAACTGGGGTTCGCCATAGCCGTTGCGGTAACGGGCTCGGACAACTCCGCAGGGCAGGGTCCCCAGGCGCACCGCTCTCTGGTCCGGATAGACGTCGATGAGCTTGGCCGTGAAGTCCGTGTCCTTCGCGTCGCTGGCGGCATAGAGCACCAGTTTCGGGTTGCCGATGATCTCCAGGCGTTCGATCAGCACCTCACTCGTGTAAACCAAGACGTCGTCCCGGCGTTCGATGGGGCGCTGGTCGAGCGGTAATTCCTCCGCTCCCAGATACCCGGGGACCGGATTGTGAGGATCGTAAGTAAAACCATCGGTCGGTTCGTCAGCCGGCAGGGTCCAGTTCAAAGAACCGTCTCCCAGCAGCGAATTGGCGCGGCCCCCGCTGTGCAGGAAGAGCTTGCGGAACTCGGCCTGGGTGGGTGGATACTCGTCCAGATCGCGCCAGCGGTTATCCCCCATGACATAGACACGGGCTCTGGGAAAGTCAAACCGCTCCGCCGTGCCTTTGAGAAAATGGTCGAAAAACTCAAGGTGCAGCGCCTTGTTGTCCACGATTGAGTCGCCTGAGAACTCCATCTCGCCCAGCTTGGTCACACCACCCAGAAAGGTCTGGCGGTGTGTCCAGGGACCGAGCAGCACATACTGCTGGTCCCGCGCAGGTGAGTGCTTCCTCATTCCCCTCCAGTAGTGGAGATGAGAGGGTTGGTCACCGTCGAACCAGCCGGCTACGTGCAGGGCCGGGATGCCGATCTGCTCGAACACCTCGGGCCCGTAGTGGATATCCTTCCAGTGGGGATCCTGGTCGGGGTATTGGACGAAGTCCCGGTACAGCCACATCTTGCGTCCCATGGCCTCATCCATGGTCAGGAGGGGTCGGTGAGCATAGACACGATCCCAGTCGATTCCCGCTGCATTCGGTCCCTGCAGGATCCGTCCCATCACGGTGTTGGTCCAGGTCAGGGCCCACTCCATCAGCAGCGCCCCATTTTGCCAGTTGTGGGCCACGTTGAAGCAGGCCGCCGCAGTGGGGACGATGCAGACCAGATGGGGTGGCCTCTCCCGGGCCGCCAGCCACTGCACTGCACCCAGATAGGACACTCCCATCATCCCGACTCGGCTGTTGGACCAGGGCTGCCGGGCCAGCCACTCGATCGTGTCGTAGCCGTCCGGTCGATCCGCCGCGTAGAACGCGAATTCTCCGTCCGAGTCCCCCCGCCCGCGGACATCCTGGATCGCCCAGACGTAACCCCGGCTGGCAAAATATCGACCGAATTGAGGAGATTCAAGAAGGGCCCGGGTCTTCAGATAGGGAGTTCGCATCAGAATCACCGGATATCTGCCTTCTTCTAGCGGAAGCCAAATGTCCGCCGAGGTCTCCACTCCGTCCCGCATCGGAATGCGGACGTCGAAAAGCTGGCGCACTTTGCCCTGGGAATGGGCGGGCAGGCTCCCGAGGACAAGAATCGATACCAGGATCAGCAGCCTGTTTCGGCCCTGGAAAGTTCTGTCAAACAGGTGCTTTCTCGAGATCGTGGCGGCCTTCTTCTGCATCGGGCTTCTCCCTCTGAACCTTCCCGGGGGCTTTCCTGGTGTGGGATTATCTTGCAGGGGTTCATCCCCTAATGCAAGCCTGTCTGCAACAGGTCGCTCAAGCGCACGAGAGGTGAATGAGCATGGTTCGACCGCCAGGGATCTGCGTTTGCTGGCAAGGCACGAGGAGGAAGTCGATGCTTGGTCATCGGGGCCGCCAGCCTCAAAGGGGGCAACAGAGCAGACTACACTGGGGATGTTGTGGAGAAGCCAGACGTCTCCTGAATAGAGGATTTCCGTCAGGAGCGGGACCAGACGACCGGGAAAGTTGCACAGGCCATCGGATTTCCCGGCTTCAGCCCCCCGCTGATGGGAGGAGACGTATCCCAGGGTCGTTCTGCGAAACGGGTGTCATCCCCCAGCCAGCGCGTGGAAAGGACCCGCCGAGATGTGGTCAGTGAGACATTGCCGGCTGCTCCGTGGAGGGTCATCCCGTGGAAGACGACACAGTCGCCCGGCTCCACAGGCCAGCACAGGATCTCATATCGATCCGGCTCTCCATCGATGTCGGGTACGGTTTCAAAGGACGCACTCTCGCCCGCCCGGCTCGAATCCTTCAACTGATAGTTCACGGCCGTCGCAAACTTGCGCGGGAAAAACATGCGGCCCCAGGCATGAGAACCATTCACGAACTTGAGGCTGCTCTCCAGTGGCACGGAATCGAGCGGCATCCAGATGGAGCAGATCTGACGGCCATCGATCGGGTAATAGGGCTGATCGTGGTGCCAGGGTGACGGTTTCGTGGTGCCGGGCTCCTTGATGAGAACATGCTCATGGTAGAAGATGGCTTTTTCAGACTGCATCAGGCGCGCGGCGATTTCTGCTGCCGGAGACGCATAGACGAATTGACGATACTCGTCGATCTGCTGCCAGTTGCAGTAGTCGTTGAAGAAGCGACCTGGACCCTTGTCCCCCTTCAGGAACTCGGAGAACTGGCCGGGGGTCTCCAGGTTCCGATCGATCCCGCTGGCAACGGCTTGCAGCCACTGTTCGTTAAAGACTTCACGAAGGCAGATGGCTCCATCACGTTGAAAGGTCTGGATGTGTTCATCCGTAACAAAGGGTCTTGCCATCACGATTCTCCCTCACAACACGTGTTCCTCGAGCAGAGCAGGCCGTAGGGCACGGTTATCAACCGTGCCGAACTGAACTCGTCTGCACAGATCATCCATTTCCGGGCCATCGTTGCCATCTCCATTCGTTCGGCACGCCAGGTTGGCTTGCGGCCTACGGCCTCCAGTCAGACACCTCATCCAGCGGGAATTTGGGACGTCGCAACTTTTGAAACTCCGTGTGCTCGAGGGTGAAGTCGTGAACGCAGGGTTCGTAGACGACCTCGATGACCCCCGCCCAGGGCCCGAAACTGGCCCGGAAATGGCCGCTCGACTTGAGGCCGATAAAGCGCATGCGACGCGTATCCAGTCCCAGGCTTCTGGCCAGAGCCGAATCGAGGGGCTGCTCTCGTTTGCTCACCAGGATCACGTGAATTCCATTCTCCACGATATGGGCAGAGGGGCCCAGAGATCCCCCCAGGCCCTCATACATCGGTCCCTCGTACTGAAAGGACCCGTCTGAGCAGGCCACCACTTTCGCAGTCATTGAAACCGGTTTTCCCTGGAGGGGAGACTTGCCTCCCACCTCCAGGCTCAAGGTGGATCCGTTCCCTGCCTCCATACATTTCTTGACGCCCTCCGGGTCGGTGATGTAGAGGACACAGGCGTCCTCCAACTCCGCCTCCATGAACGCCTGCAGAACGCCGGTGCTGTCTCCGGGAGAACCGCCGCCGGGGTTGTCGTTGGTGTCCGCCACAATCACCGGATAAGGCCCCTGCCGGTGCCGTTGCAGCACATCGGTGGTCTTCAGTCTGGGAAAATCCCAGAGCACATGACGCTTGCTGAAAAGCCACCCGGCGTATTCATTCGCGCAGCTCTGCGCCAGCGCCTGGTCATCTTCCGTCGTTACGAAAACCGACATACCCATGTCGGCGACATCCGCGAAGGGAAAACCGTGGCTCAGAGAAGCGCACACGACGCCGGACTTTTCTTTCATTGCCTGGAGGCGATCCATGACCTCCTTCATGGGGGGCAGGGCGGTGACGTCGTTGCCAGCCACCGCAGTCATGGGGAGCTGACACAGTGCCATGGTGGGGTGCAGGTTGTCGCGGAGAATGCGGGCCAGCACGTCGGCACATTCCCGTCCTTTTTGGGCCATGTCCACCTCGGGATAGGTGTCACGTCCGATCAGCACATCTGCCTGTTCGACCATCTCCGAGGTGATGTGGGAGTGGATATCCAGTTGTCCGACAATGGGGACCCCGGAACCGACCGCCTCGCGAAGCGCCGCCAGCATGTACCCTTCCGCGTCATCGACCCCGTCGGCCACCATCGCCCCGTGCAGTTCCAGCAATACTCCGTCGACCGGGTGACTTGCTGAAATTCCCTCCAGTATGTGGTCGAGCAGGTCCTCCAGAAGAGGGCGCGGCAACGGACCGCTCGGATAGGCCTCGGCAAAGACAGTCGGGATCAACTCAAAGTCGTGGGCACGGGCGCCCTCGATAAAACCTCCGGTAGGCGTGTTGGTCCCGGTAAAGGTCTTCAGCACCTCCTCACCCTGGACGTAAAAGTGTTCCCGGAAATTCTCGAGGGTGGTGGGGACCTGTGTGAAGGTACTGGTTTCGTGACTGATACAACCGGTGATGATTCGCAAAGGACTCACCGCGTTCCACGTTCCACGTTCCACGTTCCACGTTCCACGAAAGTGTAATCTGGAACTGAAAGTGGGAGGGGCCTCGGGCCGCGACCGCCCGAAGGCGCCTCCCACATTCCAATCACACCTCGCCATCCACATCCCTCAATAGTTCACACCCCTGGCCCAGCACGAGTCCCTTGACCTGCTGGGCCGGTGGTGCTGGGAAGAAGGCAGACACCACGGTTCCCGCCCCAACGGTGGTCAGGGATGTGGCAGCCGCGTACCACCAGTGCGAAAACGGTTGCGCCAGGGCTACCAACAGACTCATGCCGATACCGGCTGCCAGGCCGGCCAGGGCTCCGGGAGCATTGGCCCGTCGATTCAGCATCCCGAGCAGGAAGATCCCGAGCAGGGGACCCCCCATGGTTCCCATGATTTTGATGATGATTTCGTAGACGTTTTCACCCAGATAGGGGACGAGCAACGCAGCGATCGTGACCAACACGCCAAAGCCGGCACAGCACACCCGGGTCAATCCCAGCCCCAGCTCTCGGCCCGGGAGCCAGTCGCTGACCACCAGCGCCGTCAGGCTGTTGATGCCGCTGTCCATGCTGCTCATGGCGGCAGCGAAAAGCCCGGCCAGGAGCAGCCCCAGCAGTCCCGCCAGCTGGATTTCATTCTTGATGAAATAAGGCAGTAACTGATCCTGCCTGGCCAGTTCGGGGAAACCACTTCCTGCCGCAGCGCCTGGGGGTACGTTCTGGTGGTAAAAGGCGAAAATGGTGGATCCCACGGTGAAGAACAGAGAGCAGATAAGCAGACTCATCAGGATGCCGAGGGCCAGGGCGCGGCGAGCAGCGCTCACACTGGGCATGGCCACGTAGCGCTGAACGATGGTCTGTTCCGTGGCGTAGATCCCCAGGTAAGCGAACAGGGCCAGGGCCACGGCGGAGAAAAATGTCCCCCCGTCCGGTCGATTCAGCTGCATATTGAACATCTGAAACTTGTCGTACTGCGCTCCCAGGGCCCACACTCCTGCCAGACCGCCTTCGACGTGTCCGAGGGCCAGAAAGAGAACAATAGACATCCCGAAACCGAGCGTGAGGGCCTGCAGCACGTCCGTCCAGATGACAGCTTCAAATCCGCCCACGACCGTGTAGAGGGTGGTAAACAGCCCCATCAGAACGATGGCCCATCTGAGCTCGCTTTCATTCAGACCCAGCACAACCTGCACAATCATGCCGACCGCGTAGAGCAGGGAGCCCATCCAGGCGAGGTTGTATAAGGTGTAGAGGAAACTCCCCAGCAGTTGATGGATGCGCCCGAAACGCCATTCCAGGTACTCGTAGGCGCTGGTCAGGCGCATGCGGTGATAGATGGGGATGAACACCCAGGCAACCACGGGTACCACCCAGAGCGGGATGAGGAGGATCGCCAGGTACAGATGGTAGTCGGCATAGGCGCCTTCCCGCGGCAGCCCCACGAATGAGAGTGAACTGAACGCCGTGGCGAAGAGGGAGATGCCGATGGCCGGCCAGTTCATGCGTCGACCACCGACAAAGTAGTCCTCATTGGACTGCTGGCGTCGCGCAAACCGCAGGCCGATCAGGACCACGGCCACTACATACCCGATAAAGAGAACCCAATCGACCGCCGCTATGTTCCTGTTCCTTTCCTGTGTCGGGCCCTCGAGGATCCTTCTCTTTCACTGTTTCAGTGGGCTTGCGGGCCATTATCGGGAACTGGCCGGGTTCCGTCAATCCTATCCACAGATCTTTGCTTCCGGTATGCTTGGTACTCCCATGAATACGGTACCGGGAAGAGTGCTAGGAGCCAGTGTTATGCCACTTGTGGAAGTGACCAGAGACGCCCAGATCATCAGTGACGACGTGGTCCGGTCGCTGCTGGGGGGTCTGCCCACCATCGTGGCCGAAGCCCTGAACGCCCCGGGAACGCCGATTACCGTGAAGGACGTCGATATCAGGGTCCGAACGCCGGGGCGATTTGAGGTGACTGAATTTGATCTGCAGATCGTCGTCAGTGCCAGCTATTCCGAAGAGCGAAATGAAAACCTTGCCGAACGTCACCAGCAGCTGATTGAGGCGGTCAAGACTCAGGGGGCCCTGCCGGCCGGGATCAAGGCCTACATCTGGCTCGTTCTGCCTCCGGCAAAATTTGGCGAGTTCACCGTCTGACTAATAAAGCGGGAGCGGCCGCCTCCCACATTCTCAGTCCTAGCAGCCCGTGGTGAAAGTCGAGGATAAGGGGTCACACAGCGACACTAGACTGACCCCATGGCAATGGGGAAAAAGAAACGTCGACAGCAAGAAGACCTGTGGGTCGCCACCAGTGAGCTGCCCCGCACCGCCGGCCATCCCTTCTACGAAAGACTGAATGGCCTTTTCAACGAACACGGCTTTGACGACTTCGTGGAGGGACTGTGTGCGAAGTTCTATGCAGACAAGATGGGGCGACCGAGCCTGGCTCCGGGAGTGTACTTTCGGCTGCTGCTGGTGGGGTATTTCGAAGGGATCGGATCGGAACGAGGAATTGCCTGGAGAGCAGCTGATTCTCTGGCACTGCGAGAGTTTCTGGGATTGAAACTGAGCGAGTCGCCGTCTGATCACTCCACGATCTCCCGAACCCGACGACTGATCGATGTGGCTACCCACGAAGCAGTCTTTGACTGGGTACTGAAGCGGATCGGGGCGAGCGGCCTGCTGCGGGGCAAGACGATCGGCATCGATGCCACTACGCTGGAAGCGAATGCAGCGCTGCGCAGCATCGTGCGCCGGGACAGCGAGCAGGGGTATGAAGAGTTTTTGATGGAGCTGGCGAAAGCCTCCGGGATTGAGACGCCGCGACGGGAAGATCTGGCCAAACTGGACCGCAAGCGCACGGGCAAAGGATCGAACCGGGTTTGGAAGCACCCGCATGATGCGGATGCGCGGATTACCAGAATGAAGGACGGGCGGACGCACCTGGCGCACAAGGCGGAGCATGCAGTGGATCTGGAGACCGGAGCGATTGTCTCGGTGACGGTACAGGGAGCCGATCAAGGGGACACGCAGACCATGGTGAAGACCCTGACGGAAGCGGCCGAGAAGGTGGAACAAGCGCTGCCGGAGGGACGAGGCATCGAAGAGGTGGTGGCCGACAAGGGGTATCACAGCACGCAGCGGATGGTGGACCTGGATGCGGTGGGACTGCGCAGCTATGTGAGCGAACCGAGGCGAGGGAAGCGACGCTGGCGAGGAGACCGGCAGGGGCAGGAAGCGGTGTATGCGAATCGGCGGCGCATCCGGGGAGAGCGAGGGCAGCGGCTGCTGCGGCAACGAGGAGAGCAGCTGGAGCGACCCTGTGCGCATCTGTACGGGAGCGGAGGGATGAGACGGCTGCATGTACGGGGACATGAGAATGTGTTGAAGCGACTGCTGATCCAGGTGAGCGCCTTCAATCTGGGGATGCTGATGCGTCAGAGCCTGGGTGTGGGAACGCCGCGGGGTCTGCAGGGGCGGATTTGCGCCCTGATGCTACTGATTTTGTCGCTGTTCAAGCGTCTTAAGGGCCTGTTCGGACTGATTCCGGCTGCTTGGCCCGAAAAACCCAACTCAGCGACCCCTTCGCTGCTTCCATCGGTGGGTACCACCTGAGCTCAGAAAACATACTTCTACCACGGGCTGCTAGTGCACTAGCGGGTGGGAGTTTCCGAGAGTCCCAGCATTTGCCGAGCCTGCAAGGGTGTCGCAACCTCCCGATTCAGCTCCTGAATAATGCGGGCGGCCCGTGCCACTAGCTGGGCGTTACTTCCCGCTTTTTCGCCGCGGCGGTAATAGATATTGTCCTCCAGGCCAACTCGCACATGTCCGCCCATTAGAGTCGCCAGGGTGGTCATGGGGAGCTGATAGGGCCCGATCCCGGAACAGAGCCACAGGCTCCCTTCGGGGAATTCCCGCAGCATGTCGACCACATTTTGGACCGTAGGGTAACTGGAGGTCTGATACCCCATCACTGTCTGAATCCAGTATGGCTTTTGAACCAGATCCTGACTGATCAGGTCCTGGATGACCCAGGCGCACCCGGGATGATAGATCTCGAGTTCGGGGATGATGTCCCGCTTTTTCATTTCCCGGGCATACCAGCCGATCTGCTCGTAGGTCCAGGGAATACAGCCGTTGTACTCCAGCGCAGGACGGGGATGGGGCAGGGGAGCCTCCCGGGCCTTGAACTTGAACTTTGCCATCTCCGGCGAAAGGTTCAGGGAAGCGACTTCCGGGTTGGCATCCAGGCAGGCCAGCCGCTCTTCCATCGTCATCTCGTACCCGCCGCCCGTCGTGTTGTTGATGATGAGATCGGGACAGCGTTCCCGGATCTTGGTGTTGACTTCGATCCAGTCCTCTGTCGTGCTGGCAGGCTGCGGGAGATTGTTGGGATTACGGGCGTGAACGTGAACCATGGAAGCCCCCGCCTGGTACGCCTCATAGACGGAATCAGCGATTTCATCCGCCGTCTCAGGGAGATTCTCATTGTATTCTTTTCCCTGAATGCCCCCGCTACAGGCAACACAGATAATTGCAGGCGGCATTCCCTGCCGGATCTTCTCCATGAATGCGTACGAATCGGCGTAGGGCCACAGTTCCTTGCTCATTGCACCTCCCGGATGTTCATCAAGGCAACCTCTGTTTGAAGCTGTGCTCATATCTTACGCATTTTCCCATTGATCTCAAGCAGTGCTAGTGCACTGTCCGGAAAGTTCACGCCGCTACTTCGGGCGTCTTTTCGCCGACAGCTTTGTTGCGCTACCTCGAAATACTCCCGGCATTCCTGCGCCGCGCGCCTCACTGACGACGAAAATCCATCCCCAATTAACCCCGTCCCGAATTAACACCGTGAACTTCCCGGACAGTACACTAGTGCAGCCCGCCATAAGTTCTGAGCCACGTTCAGACGCCCCTCCCCGCCGCTGGCGTTGTTGCGCTCGCTCGCCATATGGCATGATATGACTCGCTCGCGACGCCTAACCAGCGACGACGATTGACGCGCTGACCCTGGCTCAGAACTTATGGCGAGCTGCACTAGTATCGAACGAATCCCGAGGTAGATTAGGATCGGACCACGGAGGGTCCTCCTACATTGGGGTCTCCCGGGATGGCACAGTGTAGGAGCAGGTTCTCCACCCCGCGAGAGAAAAAGAGAGAGGAAATCGTGAAGAGTCGTCTCTTCATGTTGGTTGCGCTGACACTCGGTTCGCTGAGTTGCGATTCCTCGAGTCGGCGAGTGCAGCGAGGGGAGGATTACCTGACACGCGAGCTCCGGGCCAGGGTGGAACGGCTCAAGGTGGAGGTGGCAAGCGAAGCGACTTCGCAGGAGACCTTTGCCTCCCGAGTCCAACTCCTGTGGGACTGGTCCAACGCCCTCTCCCTGACGGGAGTCCAGATGAACCCCGACTTACCGGCGTCCGTCTCCCCTCCCTCGCGCCAGCCGGGAGCGACTGTCCCCCCGGCCCGCCTGCAGCGCATCGACATGCTGATCGAAGAATTGCGCCTGCGCGATGAGGTTGCCCCGGAGGCCTTCGGCCGGCTGGAGCTGGATGTAACCGAACCGCTCGTGGCCGCGAGCTGGCAGACCGTCCGACAGACCTACACAGTAGGAGAGATTCCCGTCGAGCCCGGAGGAGGTTTTCTGGTGGGCAGGCACTTTCAGAGCTACTGGTTCCCGTCGGGCACCAACTTCCAGACCGAAGACCCGGGCGGAGAAGGCTATGTGACCATCCAGAGCTCCAATTCTGAAGCCCGCTTCGAGGCGGGGACCATCGAGTGGTATGGCCTGCACGGGATCGCTGAAGTCGGAACCCCGCCTGTTGTCTTCCGGCTCACGGGTACCCGGCTGGAGCCCGGGGACCGGGTCACGATCACCTATGGAGACACGACCGGAGGCTCACAGGGGCTTCGGATTCAGAACTACAGCAACGATGCCGTTCCGCTGCCCCTGTACCTGGACTTCAAAGGCAACGACAACTTCCTGTTTTTGCCTCTCCAGACCTACCAGGTAGCCGGCCGGGAAGTCTTCGCGGTGCACGGTTTCGCTCCTTCCACCGTCGAGACGGGAGAAACCTTCACTGTTTCCGTCCGCAGTGAGGACAGGCATCTGAACCGGGCATCGGGTCCGATCCCCGCCTATCGGGTGAAGGTCAACGGCAAGGAGTTCTCAAGAATTGAAGCCGACGAGCAAGCCATCACCCTGCTCGAGGAGGTTCGCTTTGACGAGCCGGGTGTTTATCGTTTTGGGTTCGAGTCTCCGGAGGGGACGATTACGGGTCACAGCAACCCGATCTGGGTACGCCCCGGGCATGAGAACCACGTTTTCTGGGGAGACACGCATGGCCATTCCGGCTTCGCAGAAGGACTGGGAACGCCCGACGCGTATTTCCGCTTTGCCCGGGAGGACTCGAGACTGGATTTTCTGACCCACTCGGAACATGACGCCTGGATGGACGACTACGAATGGGAGGTGCTTCGAAGCAACGTGCAACGCTTTCACGCAGAGGGGGAGTTCATTGCCTTTCTGGGCTACGAGTGGACGGTGTCTACCCGGGTTGGAGGGCACCACAATGTGCTGTTTCGTACGCCGGAGGGGAGAAAGCGCGTTCCCCTTCAGAGCGCCCGGGTTCTCTCCCAGCTTTACCAGCGTCTGGCTCAGGAGAACGATCCGGAGGACGTGCTGATCATTCCACACGCCCACCAGGCCGGGGAATGGCGCATGAGCCATCCGGTCATGGAACGGCTGGTTGAGATCATGTCGGGACACGGCAACTTCGAGTGGTTTGGCCGGCGATATCTGGAGTTTGGTCACCAGGTGGGGTTCATTGCGGCTTCGGATGATCACTTCAGCCACCCCGGATACTCGGCACCGTTTCTTTACGCATATACACAACGCAGCGGCCTGGCTGCCGTACAGGCTCCCGAGAAAACTTCCAGTGCCATTTTCGATGCCCTGCGGGCCCGCCGTACCTATGCCACCACCGGGCAGCGGATCATCCTCGATCTGAACCTGAACGGTTCGCCGATGGGCTCGCGAACCGAGTTTTCTCTCACTCGCCGGATCCAGGGACAGGTCATGGGAACGGCACCGATCGACAAGGTGACCCTGGTCAAGAACGGGAAAGACGTGGAAAGCAGGGATTTCCTGACCGTGACCAGCGGCGGGAGCCGACGGGTGGAAGTGATTTTCTGGTCGGAGTCCGATCCTCAAACCCGGGGGAACCCCCGCAGCTGGAGGAGGTGGGATGGCACCCTGGTGATCAAGGGGGCCAACCTGGTCAGCCTCTCGGCTCCCTCCATTCGGAACCGCGTCCTGCAGAGTGTGTCCGTCAGTTCCGAGAACCCGCGGGAAGTGGATTTCGCGCTCATGACCCGCGGTTCGGAGAAGTCGATCATTCTGGAATTGGACAACATGAGCCGAAATGCGTTGATCGAAGTGGAGGTGAAGCGTGCACCGGACCCGGTGCTGGCGTTTTACAGGCGTTTGACCGACCAGGGGTACATCAGCGTGGGAATTCTTTCACTCCCCGGGAGTGCCAGATTTCGCTTTCGTGACTTGAGGGAAGGCGAGACGACGAGGACCTTCTCGGATGGTTCCTTTCGCGATTCGATTACGCTGAGGAGAATCCGTTCCGACGCTCCACTGGATCAGGAATTCGAATTTACGGACACCGAGAATCCACTCCCCGGGGACAACTACTATGTTCGGGTCACCCAGCTGGATGACGGAGTGGCCTGGTCCAGCCCCATCTGGGTCGGCGGCTTTGCCAAACAATGACGAAGGGGTTTGGACCACAGAGGATCCTCCCACACTGGGCCTGGTCTGACAAACCGGCAAAGTGTGGGAGCGGCCTCCGTGCGCGTCAGCACTTCTGTTGAATGTGGGCGTAGGGCACGCCAACCTGGCGTGCCGAACTGCTCGGACCTGGAAACGGTTGCCATTGGGCACAGATCGGCACGGTTGATAACCGTGCCCTACAGAGACTTTTCTTAACTAATCCGGGTGCCTTAGAATTCTGGACGGGATGGTCTCAGCGCACGCTTTCGACCCGGTCTCCGAGGGACACGACCCAGGGGGTGGTGGTCCGCTCCGCTGTCAGTAGAGGAAGATCCAGGCTTTCACTCAGGCTGATGAACACAGCGTCGTAAGCCGTGGCCCGGTACTTCAAAGCGGTGTCCAGTACGGCCTTTCGATCAGGTTCCACTACCTCCAGCGGCGCCTCGAGGTGCAGATCATAGATCTCAGTTGCCAGAGAGGACTCGAGCTCTGCTCGACTGACATAAGTACGCAGGACGTTACAGAACTCCCAGTAGTGTAACGACGGTACCAGGAGACGGATACGTCCCTCCAGCAGGCGAGTCTGCCAGGAGCGGGCCGACTCGCTGAAAATTTCGGGCAGATACCAGGCCACGGCCACGCTGGTATCGAGAACCAGGCCCGTCATCTCGAATCACGATCGTCCCGAAGCAGCTCTGACGGGCTCTGCCGCAGGCGCAGCCCCTTCAGCCTCACTTCGAGGTTGTGGAGACGGTCCCGGTAGGTCATCCGACGCTGCTCGTCCGCTTTGACGTCAACAAAAGTCTGTAGCGCCTCTTCAACCAGTTCACGTTTCGACCTGGCCTGACTGAAACGCATGGCCTCGCGAACGAGATCGTCGTTGAGTACAATATTCGTTCTCATACACCTTATTGTACACTGGTGTCCATAGGCGTGCTCCCGCTTTGGTTTGCGGCGGGTTTGAGAATGGGCCCCAGCTGAGTTCCCCGGATGTGCCCATTGGCGACCAAGAGATCCAGATCTATATCGTTGTCCACATCCATCATGGCTTTCCTGTGTAGGAACCTGATGCCGGCTTGTGCGGTTACGTCCACGAAGGAGAAAGAGGAATCGGATGACCCGACCAGGTCTCGAGCTGAAAATCCAAGCAGCACGAAAAGCAGGGGGTAAGCCGTCAGAAATCGCCGGTGCATCTACTCGGGATTCCTTCCGGTCGTCAGTCGGAGGTAGATGTCTCGTTCTCTTTCGCTCTCCTCAACTGCTCCAATGTTACGGAGAGCTGTGGAAAGATTCAGGTGAGGGACGGGATCGTCAGCGTCTATTTCTATGGCCCGACGATAGGCCAGGATGGAGGCATGATAGTCCGCCCTGGCAAAAAACAGATTTGCCAGCAGATTATGGAAGTCCGCTACGGCCGGACTCAGGTGGATAGCTGTGCTGATGGCATCGATAGCGGCCGCGGGGTCGCGCTGCTCCAGGCACTTGGCCAGTAAGAAGTAATATTCGGGATCCAGCGAATACAGCTGGATGGCCTGACGAATTCGATCCTCTGCACTTGCGACATCACCCCCAAGGAAATCGACCTGGGCCAGACGATGCAGCGCCGAATGCATCTGGGGCGAGATTTGAAGGGCCTTCAGGAAGGACGAATAGGCTTTCCCGAGTAGTGTAACTTTTTTTCTGTAATTTCTGGTCAGGCCTTGGGTCGGAAAGACAGAGGTCTGGGACAGGATTCTCCAAAAACAGAAACGAGAATCTGGCAAGGAGAATCAAATGAACCCAGATCTGGAAAAGAGAGTACCACGGGAGATCCTGGCGGAGTTGATCGAGGAAGGAACAGAAGCCTTTCGAGGAATCCTGGAGAAGTTGTTCAACGTGGCGATGCAGTTGGAAAGAAGCGAGTTTCTGGGAGCGGAAGCGTACGAGAGAACAGCCAGTCGGCGAGGCTATCGAAACGGATTCAAAGGCAAGCGGATTCAGACTCGAGTGGGAGAGCTGCACTTGGAGATTCCACAGGTGCGTGGGTTGAGGTTTTATCCCAAGTCGCTGGAGAGGGGTTGCCGTTCGGAGAAGGCCCTGAAGCTGGCCATTGCCGAGATGTATGTGATGGGCGTCTCGACGAGGAAAGTCACCGAGATCACGGAGCAGCTGTGTGGGTTGGAGATCTCGGCCACCCAGGTCTCGAGAGTGGCCGGGATGCTGGACGAAGAGCTGGAAGAGTTTCGAAGCCGGGAGCTGGGAGAGTATCCGATCGTGTATCTGGATGCCCACTACGAGAAGGTTCGAAGAGGCGGCAGGGTGCAGGACGTGGCCATCCTGAAAGCCATAGGAGTCAATCGTTTCGGGACGCGAGAGGTGTTGGGTCTGAGCGCCAAGATCAGCGAAGCGGAGGTGCATTGGCGAGGGTTTCTGGGAGATCTGCACAAGCGTGGACTGAGAGGGGTCGAGCTGTTGGTCAGTGACGATCACGAAGGACTGAAGGCGGCCAGGCGGGCAGTTTATCCGTCGGTGCCCTGGAACCGTTGTCAGTTTCACCTGAGCAAAAACGCCCAACAATATGCTCGCCGCAAAGAGGACAAGCCCCGCATCGCCCAGGCCATGCGGGACATTTTCGATGCCCCGTCTCGAGAGGATGCCGAGGAGCTCAAGGGTAAAGTCGTCAAGAAGTTCGAAAAGATTGCACCGGAGTTCGTGAGCTGGCTGGAAGACAACCTGGATGAAGGGCTGACAGTGTTTGATTTTCCGAGGAGCTGGTGGCGAAGGATCCGAACCATCAACGGACTGGAGAGACTGCACCGGGAGATCCGGAGACGAACCCGGGTGGTGGGAATCTTTCCCCACGAAGCATCGGCGCTGCGGCTCATCTCGGCTGTGCTTGCAGAGATACACGAGGAGTGGTTAACCGGCCGGCAATACCTGAACCTGGCCGGCTGGAAAAAACAAGTGGAGCAATTCTTCCCTACAGGCCCTAGCAGCCCGTGGTAGAAGTACGTTTTCTGAGCTCAGGTGGTACCCACGGGTGGAAGCAGCGAAGGGGTCGCTGAGTTGGGTTTTTCGGGCCAAGCAGCCGGAATCAGTCCGAACAGGCCCTTAAGACGCTTGAACAGCGACAAAATCAGTAGCATCAGGGCGCAAATCCGCCCCTGCAGACCCCGCGGCGTTCCCACACCCAGGCTCTGACGCATCAGCATCCCCAGATTGAAGGCGCTCACCTGGATCAGCAGTCGCTTCAACACATTCTCATGTCCCCGTACATGCAGCCGTCTCATCCCTCCGCTCCCGTACAGATGCGCACAGGGTCGCTCCAGCTGCTCTCCTCGTTGCCGCAGCAGCCGCTGCCCTCGCTCTCCCCGGATGCGCCGCCGATTCGCATACACCGCTTCCTGCCCCTGCCGGTCTCCTCGCCAGCGTCGCTTCCCTCGCCTCGGTTCGCTCACATAGCTGCGCAGTCCCACCGCATCCAGGTCCACCATCCGCTGCGTGCTGTGATACCCCTTGTCGGCCACCACCTCTTCGATGCCTCGTCCCTCCGGCAGCGCTTGTTCCACCTTCTCGGCCGCTTCCGTCAGGGTCTTCACCATGGTCTGCGTGTCCCCTTGATCGGCTCCCTGTACCGTCACCGAGACAATCGCTCCGGTCTCCAGATCCACTGCATGCTCCGCCTTGTGCGCCAGGTGCGTCCGCCCGTCCTTCATTCTGGTAATCCGCGCATCCGCATCATGCGGGTGCTTCCAAACCCGGTTCGATCCTTTGCCCGTGCGCTTGCGGTCCAGTTTGGCCAGATCTTCCCGTCGCGGCGTCTCAATCCCGGAGGCTTTCGCCAGCTCCATCAAAAACTCTTCATACCCCTGCTCGCTGTCCCGGCGCACGATGCTGCGCAGCGCTGCATTCGCTTCCAGCGTAGTGGCATCGATGCCGATCGTCTTGCCCCGCAGCAGGCCGCTCGCCCCGATCCGCTTCAGTACCCAGTCAAAGACTGCTTCGTGGGTAGCCACATCGATCAGTCGTCGGGTTCGGGAGATCGTGGAGTGATCAGACGGCGACTCGCTCAGTTTCAATCCCAGAAACTCTCGCAGTGCCAGAGAATCAGCTGCTCTCCAGGCAATTCCTCGTTCCGATCCGATCCCTTCGAAATACCCCACCAGCAGCAGCCGAAAGTACACTCCCGGAGCCAGGCTCGGTCGCCCCATCTTGTCTGCATAGAACTTCGCACACAGTCCCTCCACGAAGTCGTCAAAGCCGTGTTCGTTGAAAAGGCCATTCAGTCTTTCGTAGAAGGGATGGCCGGCGGTGCGGGGCAGCTCACTGGTGGCGACCCACAGGTCTTCTTGCTGTCGACGTTTCTTTTTCCCCATTGCCATGGGGTCAGTCTAGTGTCGCTGTGTGACCCCTTATCCTCGACTTTCACCACGGGCTGCTAGAGGAAATTACAGAAAAACGGTTGCTTAACCCTTTCCCGGGCTGGTCCTGGAAGAGACTGTCTTCTCCCTCCTGGTAATACGCCTGAGCCCTATCCTGTTGTTCTTGAGCCGCATTCCGCGCTTCCCGGGCCGCCGACCTCAGGGATTGAAAGCGTTCCAGGGCCGAAGCGGCTTCCTGTTTCATTCCCAGCTTTCGGTAGGCATCAGCCAACAGATAGTAGGGTTCCTTGAAGTCCGGGTTGTCTTTCAAGGCCAGCTTCAACTGCAAAACGGCCTCTTGATACCGTCCCTGTTTGAGGAGCACAAAGCCCAGTTCTTTGTAAACATCCGGCCGGGTCAAACTCTGCTCAATAGCCTCCTTCAAATTCTCGGTGGCCTGGGGAAATGTCTTTTCATCAAGCCTGTAAAGTAAACCTAGTTGAAAGTAGGCATCTGAGAACGACGGGGCCAGCTCCACAGCTTGCTCTAATCCACTTTTTGCTTTCTCGAAGTGGCCCAGCTCCTTATAGCTCAGTCCCAGAAGGTAATGCCCGTAGCCGTCACTCGGCTCCAGAAGCACGTTTTTCCGGGCTAGACTCAACGCCTGATCAACTTTGCCCTCTTCTAGATACACCCGGCACAGAAGCCGAATGGCGGGAAGTGACTTCGGATTCGTTTTGAGCGAGGCCTCGAGCACTTCCACAGCCTCTTTGTTTTGCCCGCAGTGAAAGAAAATCGAGGCCAGAGCCAGGGCGGGCTCCTTTGCGCTCCTGTCCAGGCGAACAGCCTCCCGGTACTCCCCGATTGCTTTCAGGAAGTCACTCTGGCTCTCATAGAGAAGCCCCAGCTGGTAATGAGACCCCGGATCTCGTGAGTCCGAGCGAAGACGATCCTGGAGCAGCCGTAAGGACTGCTGGAACTTCTTCTGGTCAATCCTCGAGCTGGGAGGCCGTTGACCAGAGGTCCCGCAGGGCCTTCGCGAGTGGGCACCGGGGAGGTCGCCAGGAGGGGTCTGCACGAGCCCCGCCCCCAGCCCCGTCTGGGCGAAGAGAAAGAGTACAAGGCTGGGCAGAACCAGGCGCGGCATGAGACGTTTCCCGGGTTTGCAGATGACTACTTCTTGCCTGATTTTCTCAGCGCCATGGCAAGTTGATCCCGGGCTCTTGCATCGTCCGGATTGATCTGCAGGTACTTGTGAAAATGAGATATCGCGTTTTCCCAATCTTCCAGTTCCAGGTAACTATAAGCCAGATTATGGTGGACCTGCAGGTTCTCGGGGTCGTAGTGCAGAACCTTTTCGTATTCTTCGACAGCTTTCTCAACCTGGCCAATTCCCAGATACGTATTTCCCAGATTCAGGTATAGAGACGAATGGTCCGGTTCCTTTTCAATTGCCTTCAAGAAGAATGGGATAGCCTTCTGGTTTTCTCCATTTCTGGCTAAGGCAAGCCCCAGCGTGCTCTCCAAACCCGGGTGTTCCGGGTCCTTTTCCAGAATCAAAGTCAGATGTTCAGCCGCTTCTCGGAAAAGCGACATCTCCATCAGCGCGCTGGCCAGGCCAAAACGGGCATCAGTATTTGTGGGATTAGCCTCCAGAATGACTTCATAATTCGCTACGGCTTCCGAAAACTGTCCTTGTCTTGTCTGGGCGTTGGCCAGATTGGCCCGAATCAGTGCGTTTTCTGGTGAGAGCTGCAGAGCCTTTGAGAAATTTTCGATAGATTCCTCCTGTTGCCCCATCGAAACAAAAACGTTGCCCAGATTGTTGTATGTACCTGATTGATCAGAGACAAATTCCAGTGCTTCCCGATAGTGCGCAGCTGCTTTTTCGAACTGGCCAAGTTTGAAGTAAACAAGAGCCATGTTGTCGATGACGTCACCGGCCCGGGAATCAATTCTCAAAGCTTGCCGATAATACCCAAGGGCATCTTCATATTTTCCAAGGGAGGACTTGTGTTGGGCCAGTTTGACAAACAGCGGGAAGTCATGAGGATTGTCTTCAATGGCAATATCAAAGTGCTCCCGGGCGGCGAGAAGGTTTCCTAATCCCTCATAGGCAATGCCGATATCGACATGGGCTGCAGTGTTGTCCGGCTGCTGTTGCAGAGCCATTTCGTAAGAGGTGATGGCCTCCCGGTAATCCTCCAATTCTGAGAGAGCATCCCCCCGTTGCATCCAGGCCAGCGGATAGTGAGGAACATTGCTCAAGAGCGAAGTCAGCTCCCTGACCCGTTCTTCCTGTTGATCGTAGGCATCCAGGAGGCGTGCGAAATTGTAGTGAAAACGCCAGTCCAGCGGATCTTCCCGAACTGCGTGTTGATACTGAGCCATGGATCGCCCCCGCTCTTCAGGTTCCGTATACAGCGTGAGGAGTTCCACCTTGTTCTGAATGTGTTCCTGTTGTTTCTGATTATCCAATCGGTTGCTAAAGGGAGGCTGCTGTATCCTGCTCAGCATGTCGCTTTCGGAGTGATAACGGTCATAAGTGGTATAAACCATGCGATCGATGGAGCCGGCTTCCGTCAGGAGATCCCTCTGCGTATCCTCCTTCTTCCTGATCCAGGGCTGTAACAGCTCTGCTACCTTACCAAATACTGTCTTGGCCAGAATATAGTTACCGCTAAAGTTCAGGTGAACATGCTCAAAGAAGAGTTCCCGCCCGGGAGTGTTGTGAGGGCTGTTGGCTTCAAGAGCCTTGATTGCATCAACAAAATGAACCCCGTTGGCGGCACCCTCCGCCATAGCCGTTTCCTCGATGATCAGGTTGATTTGCCTGTCGGCGCGAAAGCGAAGGGTGTCCAGTTCTAAGGCTCTGGCGAATCTTTTCCTGGCTTCCTCAAAGTTGCCCGTCTTCCAGTAAGCTTTGCCCAGACGGTAGTGCAGATCGGCATACTGGTTATCGATTCGTTCCGCTTCCAGATATTTTTCGATCGCGTCGGCAAACTTTTGGGCGGTCTCGTATCGAATACCGGCCTGGTGATGGGTTCCCCAGGCTTTTTGATCGCCTGCAGTGAGTTCAGTGCGGTGCAGGGAAGCCAGTGGAGCACAGTCTCTTAGATTCACTCCCACGTTGCTCAAGATCATTGGGGTGCCGGTCTCTTGGGCAATCCCGCAGAGTTCCTCCAGGTTGTCTCTGAAATGGCTGTAAACCGTTTCCATCCCCGGATCATCATGACGGACCTGGTTGTCCAGGAACATTTCAATCCCCTGCCAGGTCTTGGGACCTTCCTCTTCCTGACCCGCCAGCCGCATAACGTTCTTGAGCAGTTGACCGATTCTCAGTTGCCCCACCCGGGTCGCGGCCCTGATCGTAAACAGGCTGGAAGCCATGGGGGCGAACACGGTTCCCGCTCCAAAGGGTCCCACAACTTCATTGTTCCCCAGATAGACGATAAAGAGATCGCTGTCCCATTGGGCACAGTCCCTGGCAATCTCCAGCACCACATGGGAATTAATGGCGGTGATGGCTGTGTTATAGACTTCGAAGCGAACCCCCGGGTACTTATCCTTCAGCATGAACTCGAGAATGCGCCCAAAACTGAAAGCGGCATCCGGATCTCCCTTCGCCGCCGAAGCTCCCAGGACGAAAATCCGGTAGGTATTGGCAGGTTTGTCCTTTGCAATGACCAGTGGTTCTGAGGGTCGGGCTATCCTGCGGGGAAAAAACTGCCAGGAGAACCTGCGATTGTCTACTCTGACCGGCTTCCCCTTGATTTCCACTGTCGATGGTGAAACTGGTGGGGGTTCCGTAATCGGCGATCCTCAACCCCGACTCGACCAGGACAAGAAACAGGGCGGGGACGCCAATGACAGCGACCAGACGAAAGACCCAGAGCCGCCATCGCGAGGGTGCAGTCGAGATCGACGTAGATGTAGCTTTCTTTGCGATTTGTGGTTTTGTCTTTCGGCGGCGCTTCTTACTCATTCTGTTTTGAAGCAGGTGGCAGCTGCTCAAACACAGTCTACCTGAGGAAGCACCGATTCTGAGGCGGCTACTAAGGCGGCATTGGTCCGGGTGTTGTAGGGCACGCCAATCTGGCGTGCCGAGAGTGCGTTCAGAGCGGTGGGCGGGAGCCCAGGGGCTGGAAAAGGCTGTGCGGATGGCGGCTGAGATCACTGCTTCAAGTCGGCAGAGTGCGGGGTCCCGGCTGCGTGCCGTGAGCCTGTCCCCTCAGCGCCCCAGGCGGATCGGAACCAGTGGCAGAATCTGAAAATGGTTCTCCGTCTCGATGATCTGCACGAACTGATCAAGCGGGACGTCCACAAACGCCTGTCGTCTTCCTGAGGTGGGCCACCAGACTTCCAGTCTTCGGATTCTATTCGCCTTCCCCAGGCCGATTTCCTGGCGCAGGGGTGATCCTCCAAAGCTGCTCACAGAACCCACGGCACGATGTACTTCCCGAACACCTGCTGACGTCTCTAGAACCAGTTTGATCCGTGCCCCAACAGCCGCTCGGTTGCTTACCGATCCAACCAGCTTGAGGTAAAGAAAACGATTCTGGTGACCCGGATTCTGAAACAAGGCATTGCTATACTTGTCTCCCGGGTAGAAGCCTCCCAGCTGGTGGTATATGTCCTGGTCGCCGTCGTTTGTCGATGTCGGCGAAGCTGATGCCATGTCCTTTCTGCAAGTGCCCGAAGCCTCCCGACGTGGTCACGTTCTGGAATCTCTTTCCGCTATCGTTTCGAAGCATCACATTTGGCATCAGGGTCTCAAAAAAGGGGTCTCCGGTGCCCAGATAGATATCCAGATATCCGTCGTGATCGAGATCCCCGAAGTTAGCTCCCATCGGGAGGTAGGGGTGGTCGAGCCCGAGCTCCCTGCCCACCTCCGTGAACTTTCCACCATCATTCCGGTACAGT
Organism: Acidobacteriota bacterium; assembly: GCA_965205345.1. Taxonomy (GTDB): domain Bacteria; phylum Acidobacteriota; class UBA6911; order RPQK01; family CBDAPI01; genus CBDAPI01. The sequence goes on from CBDBGQ010000022.1 coordinate 58,138, forward strand.
CGGGGCCGGGTGGCACCGTGGGGAAGGCCCAGGTAGTCTCTTGCCACATTCTCTATGGCAGCGTCGTAGGCAGAGACAAACAGATCCAGCCAGCCATCGTTGTTGTAATCGAAAAACCAGGGAGCAAAACTTCGCCCGACTGGCTCAATCACTCCCAGTTCCTCAGCCATGTCGACGAAGGTTCCGTTCCCTTCGTTCCGATAGAGTCGATTGGGCCCTACGTTGGACACGTAGAGGTCCAGGTCGCCGTCATTGTCGAAATCTCCGCTAGTAACCCCTTTAGCGTAACCATAGTTGGTCACTCCTGCGGCCCTGGCGATGTCGGTGAAAGTGCCATCTCCGTTGTTGCGAAACAGTTGAGAGGGATAAGCTTCTGCTGAGGTGGGGTCCTCCGACCGATCTTCATTGGCAACGTACAGATCGAGATCTCCATCGTTGTCGAAATCGCCCCAGACTGCGGCCTGAGTGGGTAGAGCCGGCTCTGCCAGACCGGCAGTCCGGGTCACGTCACTGAATGTCCGGTCGCCGTTGTTACGGAGCAGCGAGTTCGTGATTTTTCCTTGATCGAACAACCAGGCGCCCCGCAAAACCAGCACATCCAGGTCCCCGTCATTGTCATAATCAGCAGCAATGCTGTTCAGCCCTCCAAG
>CBDBGQ010000023.1:0-75343 GCA_965205345.1 Acidobacteriota bacterium
CGTCGAGAATTTCATTGTCGATAACAACAATCCTCCCAATGTGCTCCTGACCTACGATACCCAGGGTCTGGCGAGCTCGGGAGCCTCCCCGGCAGGCGGCATTGCAGTGGCATCTCCGGTCACCGTCTTGCTGGACGCCAGCGGTAGTAGTGATCCGGATAACGATCCGCTCACGTTCACCTGGCAAAAGACCAACCAAAACCTGAGCTCAGGATCAGTGATGCTCAGTCCCAGCGGCGACACCGCCACCCTGACGGCCGGCTTGGCCACCGTGGGAAGCGTGACGGTGAGGGTGACCGTTTCGGACGGCAAAGCGCAGGCTTCGGACAGCCTGACCTTTGAATTCTTCGAACCGGACGACCGCCTGCCCCTGGCGGTGGCCGCCGCCATGAAGGACGGCCTTCCGGTCAGTGCACCTCTGGGCAACGGAGAAGAGATCTACCTGGATGCTAGCTCCAGTACGGTTCCCAATGGAACTCAGGAAGAGATCGACAACCTGGTTTTCGAGTGGACCCAGACCAGCGGTACCCAGGTGTTCACCAAGGATCTGGACCAGAAGATGGCCAGGGTCCGCATTGCCGACATTGAACAGGAGGAGACACTCGCTTTTCGGCTGCTGGTTCGCAACGGGGCGGCTCTGGATTCCGACGTGATCCAGATTGCGGTGGAACCCCGGGATGTCGATGACGGCAGCGGAGGCAGCAGCGACCTTGTTTGCCCCCTGTGGGGGACGGGATCCGTGGGAGATGGGTCGGCGTTGCAGACGACGGTGATTATCGACAATCTCTCCGGAGAAGATGTCGAAGATGTTCGGATCGGGTTTTACGACACGGGCGGTGATCCCGTCGACATAGACTACATGGACGTGCTGGATCCGGAGAACTCTCCCAAACCCTGGGATCCGGACCAGCCGTTCACGATTGCCGGTTTGTCTTCTCGAGTCATCGAGTTTGTAGCTCCCGGTGGAGCGGCACCGGCGGGAACCTCTGCGGTGCAGAGCGGCTGGGCCTTCGTGACATCGACCGGTCTTCTGAGAGGCTCCACTCGATTCCAGTCGATCCAGGAAGAGGACGGAAGCCTTCTGCAGGATGTCGGAATCCCAAATTCCAAGCTCGGAAGAGATTTTCTGACAGCCTTTCGCGAGAAAGATGAGTTTGCCTTCGCGATCGTCAACCCCGGAGACAGCCGGATCGTCGTCAACTTTTTTCTCTACGATCTCGCCGACCCCACCTCTCCTGTGGATGATCAAGTGATGAGCCTGAGGGGTGGAGAGGTGGAGGCAATGTTTCTCGGGCAACTCTTCGACTTGGAGGACCTCGGCATCGAAGAGGGACACTTGCGGATCAACTCAGAAGGAGGAGAAGACTTCAGTCTCACCGGTCTGATCACCCTGGACGGAGCCTTTATTTCGGCTCAGTCGATTTCACGGATCCGGTAACTTCAGCAACTCTGCAATCCGCTTTGCATCCATAGCGGCGTGATAAGATACTTCCCCGTCTAACCTGCAGGGCACTGGACGATGAGTGTGCGTGATGCGAGTCTTTTTTGCGTGTTTCCTGGCCTTCTCAGTTCTGGTTGAGTCAGATCCGGCGCTGGCCGCTGATGACGGATGGACCGGCTTCTGGAGGCTGGAACAGAAGTACGAACCGAACAATCCGGTCTTTGTTCTCTGGATCTCTTCATCCGGCCGGCCGCATCTGTTCGACAACCAGTGGAAGGACCTCCAGCTGGCCGCCTTGTCCGGTTCCGAAGGAGACAGCCTGAAGCTGAGCCAATACTTCAGAGGGGGGCAACTTGTCTGGTCGGGCCGGCGCGACGGCGACTCTCTCAAGGGAGACTGGAAGTTCCTTCATATCCAGTTCCAGTCCAAGGGGGTTTTTTCCGGAACCCGCGACTCTCGGGTTTCTCTCAAGGACTGGCATCCCCTGAAGGCTGCAAACGCGTCCGCGACGGCAGAGGGAGTGTTGAACCTGACCCGGATCCTGGAGGAGAAGGCCGGCGACGAGGAAGCCTTTGGTGACTACTGGGAGAACACATTTGTCCCGCAGTTCCTGCCTTTTTTGCCCGACTTTGCGGAGAAATCAGTGGTCTGGGCCACCCTCCAGAATGCTCAGGAGGTTGCTGTCTCGCGGGAGTTTGACGAGCACATCACGAACCTGACGAAACTCTTGAAAAGGAACTTCCCTTCTTACAAACATCCCTACCATGTCGTCATCACTCCTTTTGGCGCGGAGCCCAGTCGGGCGATCGTAGCGGAGAGTCCGCACCTCCTGATCAACCCTGGTCCGTTTGTTGAGGGGATCGAGAAAGACAAGCTGCGGATATCGGAGAAAATTCTGGCTGCTCAACTCTATCCTTACACTCGCCACTACCAGAAACAGTCGGGAAGACTGTTCACGATGGGACTCGAGCTGTTCTTGCTCGAGCAGGCCTATCCAGAGGAACTGCCGGAGAATCTCGGGGTCACAGAGAAGCGCCTCGCACAGCTCCAGAAACAGCTCCCCAAGTTCAAGAAGAGCATGAGCAGCGGAAAGAAACTCAAAGACGACGAGCGGAGCTATCTGAGTCTCGCTTTCGCTCGGGCACTTGCCGCCAGCTACCCCTTTCAGGGGGTTCTGAAAGCTCCTCCTCAGGATATCTTGAAGCGCCTGGTGGAGTACCTGCGTCTGCCCTCGAAGGCACAGGCCGCGGGGGAGGATTCAGGAGGCGGGAAGACACAGAAAAGGAACCCGTCCCGCCCCTGAAGCTCGTCATAAGTTCACACCAGATCGACGATCAGCTTGCGGGTGCGGGAGTGAACTGCCGCACCCAGGAGGCACCCACCCAGGGCCACGAGGATCAGGTAAAGGAGTCCTCCCGCCGAAGGTGAAGGCTGTCCGAAGAAAACATAGCGGTGCAAACCGACCAGGTGGGTGAGGGGGTTCAGATCCAGGATCCAGGCCAGGTCTCCGGCTCTGGATTGCGGGTACACGATCGGGGTCGTCCAGAAAAGGATCAGAAAAACTGCGCCCAGCGCCTGAGCCACATCACGGACCAGAACAGTCAGTCAGGCCAGACTCAGCGAAAGACCAAATACGAGGGTCAGCTGCAACAGCCCGGCAAGAGGCCAGATCCAGAGCGTCAGCGGGTTGACTTCCTGCTTGAAGGTTAGAACCGCTATGAGCATAAGAGTTCCCACACACTGGTGAAGAAAAGCCGATGTCATGATTCCCAGGGGCAGCGCAGGCAGAGGAAAGCGAGCCTTCTTGATGAGCTGACTGTGATCGAGGAAGGCGCGGGCTGATCGATTGAGGCTCTCCTGGAAGGCCAGCCAGGGCAGGAGAGCCGCAAAAAGAAAGAGGGCGAATTGCCCACTCGACGCGCTCTCATCAAAGCTCTGCCCCAGGAAGCCGGAGAAGATCAGCGTGTACACCGTCAGCTGCAGCAGCGGATTGAGGATCGACCAGGCTCCGCCCAACAGCGAGCCCCGATAGCGGCTCTTCACATCCCGCCGAACCAGCTCGCGGACCAGATACCTGCTTTTCCAGAGATTTGTCACCATGTTCTCGTGGTCAGTCCCGGGCAGCAGCGAGGAGTATACTATAAGCCTTGACTGCCCAGGCGCGAAGCAAACTGGCCCCGCAGGGGGCGCAGTTCCAGACAGCTCGATTTCTCATCGTCCTGGTTTACGGGTTGCTCCCCCTGGTCGTCGCCGTGGCCGGCCTGGACAAGTTTCGCACCCCGAAAGATATTGTGATTACCTCGGCGATCTCTGTCCTGGCAGTCATCTGTCTGGCCAGTTCCTCATTCAGGATGCGCCTGGGGGGCTTTGAGTGTGCTGTCCTCGGGGCTGCGGCCTATGTTCTGATTCACGGGTTCTTGCTTGGTGGCATGGAGGCTGCGATCACGGTTTGTCTCTTCGCATTGTGGCTTCTGCTCTCGTCCCGGTTATTGTCCTGGGAGTTTCAAAGACGAGTCTGGCTGGTGGCCGGTCTCTCTCTCAGTCTCAACTCTGTGGCCAATGTGCTGCAGTACTTTGGGAAGTTTCCGTGGATGCTGCGAGAGAGTGGAGAGACCGTTTCAGGCCGTCTGACGCCGGCAGGCTTGCTCGGAGAAGTCGGCAGCGGAGCCATGCTTTTCGGCCTGATCGTCCTGGTGTCTGTTTACTTTCTGCTCTTCGAGCGTAACCAGCGGCTTCGAGTTACTTGGCTGTTCATTTTCCTTTGCAATCTGACCGGCCTGCTGTTCACGCGCACGATGACGGCGAGCCTGGCGCTGAGTGGGTGCCTGGTACTGTGGCTGGGCTTTCACCACTGGTGGGTCTTCAAACGCCACCCTCAATCCCTTCGCCGCCTGGGTGCAGTGTGGATTGTTCTCCTGCTGGCAGTGGGGTTGAGCGCCGCCTTCGCGGTTCAATCAAGACTCTGGAACCGCGTCCGTCAAGCCACCCGCCAAGTCATGAGCGGCAGCCTGGAGGTAGCGACGGGAGGGCGCTACTCGGTCTATCTAATCACCTGGGACATGATTCAGGACCGACCGCTGGCGGGTCACGGACTCACTTCCTTCGCCCCCGTCTTTTATCACTACCGGACTGAGACCAGGGTTGGTCGCGAGATGATCCTTCTCCCCCAGGCGGGAGCCTTCCGCGAGGCCCACAACGAGTATCTACAGACCTGGGCCGAACTGGGGTTGCCGGGTTTGTTGTTACTCGCCGGGCTGCTGGGCTTTTCGCTATTCTCTGCGCTTCGCCGGTCCTTCCGAGAAGCAGATCCGCAACGATGCTACTGGTGCGGCGTCCTCGCTCTGGCCCTGATCTATTTTCTTGTCGGTTCGCTGACTATGTTTCCTTTTCATGTGAGTGCCACCGCGATCTTTGTCACTTTGATCGTGGGTTCCATTCGACATCTGGATCAGTACGGGTTCGAAGAAAACGGGACTGCTTCAAGGGGAGGGCGCCGCAGGCCGCGAGTACTGCTGACGGGCCTGGCGCTGGTCCTGACACTGCCCTTGCTCTACGGCCAGTATCAGAAGTGGCAGACCAACACCTCCCTCGGAATGGCGGCCTTCCTGCTGGAGGGCGCGAAACAGCAGAATCTCGACTCCCGCCAACTCCGACGTGTGGCGACCCGAGCGATGGCCTTGCTGGAGCGTGCCGAGTCGGGCTACGCCGGGTTTCCGGAACTGCATAATCTGCGAGGTTCGGCTGCCATCTTTCTGGGCCGCTATCAACTGGCTGAGACATCGTACCGGAAGGCGGTCGAAAGGATTCCAAGCCCTGAAACGATGACCAATCTGGCGGCTGCCTTGATAGCCCAAAACGACTGTGAGAAGGCGGAACCCTACCTCGCTTCAGCCCTTCGCTACAACCGGATGTACCGCGAGGCCGTCGAAGCCAGTCGTTACTGTCGACGCCAGGGACAGTGAACGGCGCTGCTTGAAAAGGAGCCATGAGGCCGGAAGAAACCAGGATTGGAATCGACGCCCGCTCTCTTCGATGGGGACCGGCGGGTGTGGCTACTTACCTGTCCAATCTCCTGAAGTACCTTCCCTGGCTCGATTCTCTGGAATCCTCAGAGCCGATCAACAATCTTCTTTTCAACTGTGTGCGGGTGCCTGCAGCCCAGTTGCGGCGTCGATGGCAGGTCTACCACGCGCCCTCCTACACCTGTCCCCTGATCAGTTTCTGCCCCATCGTCATGACCGTTCATGACATCTCGTATCTGGCCCACCCGGAATGGTATCCGTACAAGACAGGAGTGGTCCGAGTGGCCTACTACCGGGCCTGTCTGCGGCGGGCGGACCGAATCGTGGTTCCTTCCCGATTTTCGAAGCAGGAGATTGTTCGCCTCTTCCCGGCTCTGGAGGGCAGGATCCGAATCATACCCATGGGAGTGTCCGATTTCTTCTCGCCCGCCCCCGACCTGGCGGTTGTTGTCAACCGAGAGCTAAACTTGCCTTCCCGCTTCATTCTGCACGTCGGGGACCTGCATTCTCGTCGCAATCTGTGGCTGCTGAAGCGGGCAGCCGAGCAGGTGGGTTTGCCGCTCGTCCTGGTGGGAAGGCCCCTGGAAAAGGATTCGATTCCCGGGGGATCTCTGCTTTTCACTGACATTTCGATGAATAGGCTCAAAGGAATTTACTCTGCCGCAACCCTCTTTGCCTACCCCTCCCTGTATGAGGGATTCGGCCTGCCTCTGCTGGAGGCGATGGCCTGCGGGGTTCCGGTAGTCGCCTCCAACCGCGCCTCCCTTCCTGAGGTGTGTGGCCAGGCCGCCATACTGGTGGAGCCCGATCAGGACGACCTGGTTGCCGGTATTGTAAGGGCGCTGGAGAATCGTGCAGCCTGGGGCGAACGAGGTCTCCAGCGAGCCTCCGAGTTTTCCTGGGAGCGGACAGCAGCCGGCACTCTGGAGGTGTACGGGGAACTAACGTGAGCCCACTGTGGTCGGAAAGAAAGGGGACAGTCTACTTTCTTTCCGGTGCTGGAAGCTTCAGGAGCACAAAGGTCAGCCCCGCCGGAAAAAAGTAGACTGTCCCCTTTTTTCCGGCGGCATGGCGCTGGAAGCTTCAAGCACAAAGGTCGGCCACGACAGAAAAAAGCAGACTGTCCCCTTTTTTCCGGCGGCATTGTCAGCGCTTCGAGGCCACGCGCCGGCTGCCTCCCAGGCTCTGCCGCACCCGCCGGGCCGCATGCGCCAGGTCGATCCCGGCCATCACCAGGCGGGTCAGGAGTGGATTTGCCGTGGGAGCGTAGTGCTTGGCATGGAAGATCTTCATGGCATTGTAAAAATGTCGCGTGTTCACAGCCGTATCCTGATCTGAGCTGCGACTCTTCAGGTGGGTAACCGTGGCCTCGGCATAGTACTCCACAAGCCAGCCGGCCAGCAGGGCTCGATAGCAGAAATCGAGGTCCTCACCATAGAGAAAGAACCGCTCGTCCAGGAGCCCGATCACCTCGATCAGTTCGCGACGAAACATCAGAAACGAACCGGAGACCGCTTCGACTGGCTGGGTCTTGTGTTCCTCCAGACAGGTCAGGTCGTAGGCCCCAAACTCCCGGCTTCGCGGGAACAGCCGGCTCAGGCCGAGCAAACGATAGAGTGAATTCCGGACTGTCGGGATGGAGCGTCGGCAGGCCAGCTGGAGACTGCCGTCGGGATTCAGGATTTGGCATCCTACCACACCCGTCTGCGGGCGGCTGCGCAGGTAATCGAGCGTCCTGCTGATGGCACGGTGGTGAACGGTAACGTCGGGATTGAGGAGCAGAAAAAAAGGGGCCTGGCAGTGACGGATGCCACGATTGCAGGCTCTGGCAAATCCTTCATTCTCGCGATTGAGCACAACCACGGGTGAAAAAGAACGGAGTTCGTCTTGCAGTGAAGACTGGTCGGAAGAAGCGTTGTCAACAACCACCACCTGGACATGATCGCCTTCCTCTGCGCTTCGAATGCTGGACAGACACTGAAGAAGGTCAGTTGTCGAGTTATAGTTCACTATGACGACCGAAAGTTGTTTCACGATGGCCCCGCGATCTTGCGCCGGTACCTCAGCCAGTTCCGTTCCAGATGAAGCCGAACTTCCTGGCTGCTCACGGTGCGACCCCGCTGAATCTTCTTTCGCTTCTTGACGATGGTACGGTGCTTCCTGAGCGCCTCCAGTTTGGCCTTGAGAAAGGCTGTCCCTCGTCCCTTCCAGAGAAAGAAGAGGAGCGAGAGGAGATTGAAGAGCACTCTTTCAGGAAGATAAAAGAGGAGCAGCCGGGTGGGCATGTTCTTCCAGAACACGAATTCCGAGTTCCTGTGCCCGTGAAAGACATAGGAATCAGTGAAGGTTCCAATGCTGGTGTTCACGCGATGAAGCACCCGAGCATTCGCCACATAGAGGCAGCGAAATCCCAGCAGCCTGGCTCTGAAGTTCAAATCGGCGTCCTCGTAGACCAGGAAGAAGTCAGGGTCAAACCCTCCCACCGCCTCCAGGAGACTCCTGCGATAGAGGGCTGCAGCGGCACAGGGCCCGAATACCTCTCGCGTTTCGAGATGCTGGTCGACGGGGTCGCCGTGGCCGATCTTGAAGGCGGATCCCACGACAGCCATGCCGTCCCCGGCACTGTCGATCAGACCGGGCGGCGACACAAACTCGATTCTGGAAGCCCACAAAGACCATTCTTGCGAATCGTGTTTGAGCAAGGCTTTCAGCCAATCCGGATCGAGCACCACGTCATTGTTCAGGATGGCGATCAAATCGCCCCGGGAGTCTTCAATGCCGGCGTTGCAGCCGGCCGGGTAGCCGACGTTGTCAGCAAGGGAGAGTACTTTGAGACGGGTGTCTCTAATCGAGCGCAGGATGTCCAGGCTCCGGTCTGCAGAACTGTTGTCCACAACGATGACCTCCCCGGGGGGGGATGACTGGGAGAGGATCGAGTCCACACAGCTCTGGAGAAATTGTTCTCCGTTGTAGTTCACGACCACAACGGACACCGATGGCGGCACGGCTGTATATTATAATTTACAGCGAGCGAATTCCGAGAAAACATGAAAGCGAGTCAAGCAAGTATGACGGCCGCTGTCCGTCGGACCCAGTCAAAGTTGAATGGGAGTTTCGACTCGGTTGTTTCCAATCGACTCTTTCTCGTTCTAACCGATCTGTTGATCGGCTGCCTGGCTGGTTCGTATCTATCTACCGATCCCGTTTACTCAGGAACGGATCGGCCAGTTCCAATGGCTGATGGTGAGCCACCCCTGGATCGTACTGGTGTTCGGCCAACTTTTCTTTCCCTATCTGATGGGCCTGTACGATGACCTGCGGCAGGTGCGAAAGCGGGAGCTGGTAGCGGTTACGTTTATCGCCTGTGTCATGCAGGTGTTCGTGGTCACTTCGGCGCTTTTTTTCCTGAATCCCCAGGTACCCGAAGAGACTGAATGGCTGTTTCCCAGGACCGTCATTCTGCTCTTCGGCGGCTTCAATTTCGTGGGCCTGCTGGCCTGGCGGGCCTATCTGCGAAGTCGGGTTCGCCAGCGGACTCGTCGCATTCTGGTGGTAGGCAGGCGTTTTGAGCATGCCAGCGAACTTCTGGAGAATGTGTCCCGGAGCCCGGGGGCCGAAGTCGTCGGACTGGTCCTCGAGGATCCGGAGACGGCCGCAGAACACGGTTCGGAGTATCCAGTGCTCGGAGAGGTTGCGAACGTCGCTGAGATTGTGGAACATTTTGGAGTCGACGAGATCGTTTTTTGCTCAGCTCCGTCCTGGCGGGATCGGGTACTCAACGGCCTGTGCCAGTTGCAGGAGGAAACGCGCGTCAGCATCGGGATTCTTCCCTCGCCGTTCGACATCACGATCGGAAAGCTGAGGCATATCAACATCCACGACACGCTCCTGATTGAAGTGAAGGAGAACCCGAACGAGCCCTTCGAACGTTTCCTGAAACGCTTCTTCGATATCACAGTTGCCACTGCTGGAATGATTCTCAGCGCGCCCCTCATGCTTCTGATCGGCGTCGTCATCAGGCTGGCTTCGACAGGACCCGCTCTCTATCGCCAGGAGCGGGTGGGACAAAACGGCGTGCCCTTCCGGTTATTCAAGTTTCGGACCATGGTCGACGATGCCGAAAAGGTTTCAGGTGCCACGCTGGCCGTTCCCAACGATCCCCGTGTCACTCCGGTGGGACGAATCCTGCGGCGCTTCCGGCTGGACGAACTCCCTCAGCTGTGGAATGTGATGAAGGGTGATATGAGCTTCGTTGGGCCCCGCCCCGAGCGTCCTCATTTTGTGGGTGATTATGAAAAAAGCGTGCCGGGCTATGGAGAGCGGCACAAGGTCAAACCCGGGATGACCGGTCTGGCTCAGGTTCGCAGTTTCTATGACACGCGGCCGGAGAGCAAGCTCAAGTACGATCTTGCGTACATCTACAACTACAGCCTGTCACTCGATCTTCTGATTCTGCTCGAGACTCTGAAAGTGATCGTCACCCGTCGAGGAAGTTAGTGGACTAGTACTAGTATAAATAGCAGCGTGTGGGACGGTCAGTGCGAGCTGCCACGAGTTTGATGATGGCTGACGACACTCCGAATAATTCGGTCCAGGTCGTAGGAGGGTGAAAACCCGATTTCCTTTTGCAGTTTCCGCAAGTCGGGAACCCGCCGCCGCATGTCCTCGAAGCCGGGCGCGTAGGCCTCTTCGTAAGGAATGAAAGAGATTCGGGAGGGGCTGTGTGTCATCTCGATCACCCGGCTGGCCAGCTCCTTGATGGTGACCTCTTCATCAGAGCCGACATTGTAGACCTCTCCTGCCGTTTGCTCCTTTGTCAGAAGGTCGGCGAGAGCTCTCACGGCATCCAGGACGTGACAGAAGCATCGCGACTGGCCTCCGTCGCCGAACACGGTGAGAGGTTCGTGCGCCAATGCCTGGCGGACCAGGTTGGGCAGCACCATCCCGTACCGTCCCACCTGGCGGGGGCCGACCGTATTGAAGAGACGCACGATCGTCACCGGTACCTTCATCTCCGTCCAGTAGGCCAGGCCCAGGAATTCGTCGATCGCCTTACTGCACGCATAGCTCCAGCGGGCCCGGTTGGTGGGCCCAAGGACGAGATCATCCTCTTCGGAAAACGGTATCTTGGAACTCTTCCCATACACTTCGGAGGTGGATGCAAGCAGGACTCTCTTCCTGTCCTTTTCTGCCAGTTCCAGGACGGCCTCGGTACCCTTGACGTTGGTTTCAATGGTGCCGACAGGATCACTGACGATTAGCTGAACACCGACCGCGGCCGCCAGGTGAACCACTGCGTCACAGCTCTTCATCATCCGGGACAGGAGGGTCGAGTTGAGCACAGTATCGACCTCGAGGCGGAAGGAAGGGTGTTCCAGGAGCTGCTGCACGTTTTCAAGGCGGCCCGTGGAAAGATCGTCTACGACGTCGACGAGATGGCCCTTCCGCAGTAGATATTCAGCAACGTGCGAGCCAATAAAACCGGCACCGCCGGTGACGAGAACTCTCATGGGATTTCCACCATTTTCCCTTCACCCGGGTCTTTCTGCTGGAAGGAAGGCCGCCGCCGGGTGGTATAATTCCCACCCCTGCCGGGTGATGAAGAGAATATCTGTAGTTGTACCCTTATTCAATGAAAAGGACGCCCTGGATCAGCTCCACGCTGAATTAGTCGAAGAGGCCCGGCGGCTCCCCTACGAATTCGAATTCATCTTCGTTGACGACGGGAGTTCCGATGGATCCCATGAAGCCCTGCGGCGGCTTTTCCGATCTGATTCCCGCCTGCAGGTGATTCGTTTGCGGCGCAACTTTGGAAAATCAGCGGCCTTGTCGGCGGGCTTTTCGATGGCACGCGGTGATGTCATCGTGACACTGGACGCGGATCTCCAGGACAAACCCGCCGAAATGGGAAAGCTGTTGGCGCGACTCGAAGAAGGCTACGATCTGGTTTCGGGCTGGAAGCGTGTACGCCGGGATCCGATCACCAAGACATGGCCGTCCCGACTTTTCAATTTTGCCACCTCGGTGCTGACGGGGGTGCCCCTTCACGACATCAATTGTGGTTTCAAAGCCTATCGAAGGCAAGTCATCAAAGAGGTTCGGGTCTACGGCGAGATGCATCGGTACATTCCGGTGCTGGCCAGCTATCGAGGGTTTCGGGTTGGCGAGGTCCCCGTGGAGCATCGTCCACGTGCTTTTGGGTCCAGCAAGTTCGGTGCCGGACGTTTCATTAGTGGCTTTTTCGATCTGCTCACGGTGATGATGCTGACCCGCTACAACAGCAAGCCGCTGCACGTTTTTGGTGTGCTGGGGGTGTTGTCGTTTGTGGCCGGCTTCGTCATTGAGATGTACTTGTCGGTCGGCTGGTTCCTGGGTCGCCCGATTGCCGACAGACCCCTGTTCTTTCTGGGCATCGTCCTTCTTCTGGTCGGGGTCCAGTTCGTCTTTTTCGGCCTGCTGGCTGAGATGATTGCTTACTCCTCGCGCCGAGAAGACGAATACTCGATCCAGGAACTCCTGAGGCCCGAGTGACTAGTGTACTTTCCGGACAGTGCACTAGGTACGAGTACTAAATGAGGATCGCACTGATCGGTCCAACCTATCCATTCAGGGGTGGGATCGCACACTACACTACCTGCCTCAACGAAGAGCTTCGGCAGCGCCACGAAACCCTTCTGATTTCGTTTTCCAGGCAGTATCCTGGGCTGTTGTTTCCGGGTCGTACGCAGGAGGACTCGAGCTCGCGCTATCTGTCGACTCCGTCGGAGCCGATCCTGAACCCGTTTTCTCCCCGGAGCTGGCGTGCAGTAGCCAGGCGTCTCAGACAGTTCTCTCCCAGAGTCGTGGTCTTTCAGTGGTGGCATCCATCCTTTGGCCCCGGCTACTCGTCTATCATGAGACGACTTGGCCGGGAGCGCCACATCGATCAACTCTTCCTTTGCCACAATGTTTTCCCCCACGAGATACCCCGGTTTCCAGGATCCTCGGGGCTTGTCAAACGGCTGATCTCTCAGGCGTTTCGGAGAGTCGACGGGTTTCTTGTCCACTCCGCAGGACTGTCAACTCAGGTGAAAGAGTTCAATCCCAGGACCATGGTTCATCGAATCTTTCATCCTGCCTGCGACTTCTTCAACGGACTCGATAACCGCGGTCCAACCTCGGCCAGCGCCGGGGGAACAAGAGAGTTGCGGCTGCTCTTCTTTGGGAAGATTCGAGCCTACAAAGGGTTGGAAGTATTTCTTCGGGCTCTTGCCCGGCTCGGGGGCAGGGTGGACTTTCGAGCTACCGTGGCAGGCGAGTTCTATATCGACGATGCGCCCTTCAAGCGCATGGTTGAGCAGGAGGGCATCTCGGACCGGGTGGTCTGGAAAGATCATTACATTCCCAACGAAGAAGTCGGGACGCTCTTTCGCGAGACGGATCTGGTCGTACTGCCCTACCTGGATGCCACCCAGAGCGGCGTGGTGCCTCTGGCCTCCTCAAGCCGGTCGTGGTGAGCGATGTGGGAGGGCTCGCCGAGGTCGTCACGGAGGGGGAGAGCGGGTACCTGGTTCCCCCGGGAGACTCGGATGCGCTGGCCGATGCCATCGAGCGGTTCGAAAGGGATCCGAGAGCCGCTTCCTTCGAGGCCAACATCCGTCGAGCCAGAGAGAAGCTTTCCTGGGGACAGGTTGAAGACGGGCTCCATGATCTCCTCAGCGCCTTGCAGTCGAGACGATCCGAACGGCCTTTCGGCTCGAACGCTGAGGGATTTGAGGCCTCGCAGGATCGAGACTAAGTACTCACTTCCATAAATACGATGATGTTTGTTGGGAGCGCGACGGAGACCAGATTGAGGCGAGACGACGAGTCGATGCGGAGCCATCGGCGAGGAGGAGCAACAAAGAGATGGGCCCGTCCCGCCCCAACCCTTCGGGCGGATGGGGGTTGCGGGCGATCTCTTTGTCGTTCGTCGTCAACGATGCTACCGCATCGCCTCCTCCTCTCTCCTCGACCTCACCTCGCAAGACCCATCCGCAAACATCATCGTACTTATGGAAGGGAGTACTAAGGTGGCGGCAGCAAAAAAGAATAGGCACTCGACGCGGACCCGGGTCACCCTTTTCTGCCTCCTGCTGGCCGCCGTCGTCGTGTCTCTCTATTCCAACACTCTCTTCCACGACTTTGTCTTTGACGACGTCACTCTGATCCAACAGAACACGGACGTTACCCATCTACAGTGGGGGAGGATCCTGGGCAGAACAGGCTATCGACCCGTTCGCACTCTCACCTACGCCCTGAATTTCGCTCTGGGCGGCGCGAATCCATTCGGGTACCACCTCTTCAACGTTCTCCTGCACGCGGTCAACAGCATCCTGATCTTCTTGTTGTTCCGTTCCGTTCTGGGAAGGATGGATGCGTCGTTTCTGGGCGCGATGCTTTTCGCTGTTCACCCTCTTCAAACGGCCTCGGTCGCCTATGTTTCGGGACGCAAGGATCTGCTGGCGGCGTTCTTTCTTCTTCTGGCGTCACTCCTCTATGTCGAATGGAGACAGCGGCGAGGCTGGCAGGGGGTGGTGTTCACAGGACTGGCCCTTTTTCTGGCTGTTCTTTCCAAGGAAGTGGCGGTCGTATTCCCGGCCCTTTTTGTGCTGATCGATCTCTCTGGAACGCGAGAGAGATTTCAGGCTGGAGACGGTAAGGTTTTGACGGCGGGGCTCAAGAAATCGGGACGTCGCTACACTTTGCTGGCTGCAGTGGCGATCGCAGCTGCCTATTATGCGGTCGTCTGGACCGAGGCCAGCCGTATGGCCGGCTACTGGGGAGGGAGTCTTGCCGCCCAGTGGGCCACGTCTTTCAAACTCTTTGTCCACTATCTCAGGCTGGCTCTGGTGCCCTATCCGATGCTGGCCGATTACACCGGGGTGTTCCCGATTTCCACTGGGTTCATGGAGCCGGCAACGCTGGTCTGCGTGCTCATTTCTGGCGCCTACCTGGGACTAGCTCTGTGGTTATTCCGTCGCCGGCCGTTGGTCACGCTGGGAATGGGTTGGTTCCTGGTTCCTTTGCTCCCTGTACTTCAAGTCGTGGGTTTCCATGAGATTGCGGCCGATCATTTTCTCTACCTGCCGATGGTTGGAGTCGCCCTGGTCTTCGGTCATCTGGGCGCTCGAGCCGCCGCCTCTCGAAACGCCAACGTTCTGGCCTGGGCGTTCCTGCTGACCGTTTTTGCGGTGAGTTCGATCCTGACGGTTACCCGCAACCGGGTCTGGGCCAGCCAGTTGACACTGTGGGAAGAGACCTATGAAAAGGCCCCCGGGTCCTACCGTGCCAACGCCAACCTGGGACAGCTCTATTGGACCCGCTTTGAGCGGGATCCGAGCCGGAACTCCCAGCTTCGAGAACGGGCGATTCAGCTCCTGAAGCGGGCGGCCGAACTCGACCCGACCGACTCACTCCCTCAGTCCAACCTGGGTGCTATCTACCGTGAGTGGGGATGGAACGAGTACAAGAGGGGCAACCAGGGCACTGCAGAGGGGCTGGAACGTCGCGCTCTCAGTTATCTGTCCGCAGCCGTCTCGCTTGACCCTGAGGACGTCTGGGCCTACAGCAATCTCGGGGATGTCCGCAAGGACCTGGGCCTGATCTGGGCTCGTCGGGCGAATCCTGTCCAGGCCGAGACGGAGAGACAGCTGGCGATTGAGGCCTACCAGAAGGCGATCTCTCTCGGCTCTCCCAATCCCCGATTTCCCCTGCTTTACTTCAAGCTCGCCATGGTGAAGGTAGATCAGAGGCGATTTGAAGAGGCGGTGCCCTGGCTGGAGAAATCTGTCACGGCACCCGGTCTGGCCGAAATGTGGGAGCTTCCGTATTGGATGGGATACTGTTATCTGGCCACGGGAAGGGTTTTTTCTGCCATTCCCCATCTCCGAAGATCTGTTAGTATCCGGCCTGACTCGGCCGGGCTTCGCCTCCTGGCCTATGCCCTGGAAGGGGTCGGAGAAGGAGAAGAAGCAATAGCCCTCTATCGGCAGGCACTGCAGCGGAATCCGGAGTCGTTCGAGAGCCATTATCTCCTGGGTGTGGCTTTGGGGGGCTGGGGAGGACCGGCCTGGCCAGACAACACCTGCTGCGTGCCCGGGAACTGGTGGAGCGGCAGCCTCGATCACCTTCAACCAATTCATTTCGTGGAGGAATCAAGCGAGAGTTGGAACAGCTGGCTAGCGTTAGCAGTCCGTGATGAAAGTCGCGTGGTCGCGGCCCTGAAGCCCCTCCCACATTGAAATCCGGAATGTCGAACTTGAGACGAGGAACGTGAAACCTGGAACCTGGAACGTGGAACGAGGAACGAGGAACGTGGAACGAGGAACGTGGAACGAGGAACGTGGAATTCCCTAGCTGCTAGAGGACTCGAGAATTGTACGGCAACTATAAGGTGACCATTGTCATTCCCTGCCTCAACGAAGAGTCGGGGATTCAGCAGGTTCTGGCTAGAATGCCCGTGTTTGTCGACGAGACCATTGTTGTTGATAATGGTTCTACGGACTCAACTGCCAGGATCGCCCATCAGATGGGCGCGCGGGTGATTCACGAGGAGATTCGAGGATATGGCCGGGCCTACAGGACGGGCCTGCTTCACGCGGCCGGGGATATCATTGTCACGCTGGACGGAGATCATTCCTACCCGGTAGATGCTGTTTCCTACCTGATTGAAGCCTTGCTGGACTCGGGCGTGGGTTTTGTTTCGGCTTCCAGGTTCCCGATTCAGGACCGTAAGTCGATGTCGCTGACCAGCCTGGTGGGCAATGTCTTCTTGAGCGCCGTGATGTCGGTCCTTTACCTGCGGAGGATTCGAGACTCCCAGTCGGGAATGTGGATCTTCTACCGCAAGAGTCTCGAGCAGATGAACCTGGAAAGCGACGGAATGGCCTTCTCGGAGGAAATCAAGATCGAGGCTCTGAGGAACCCCCGGATTGGCCTGAAGGAAATCCCCATCCGCTTTTCGAACCGCGAGGGTGAGAAAAAGTTGCAGCCCTGGCGCGACGGTTGGAATAATCTTTTCTTTCTATTCAGGAAGAGGTTTCTTTAGTACTGACTGAATTTGCCATGGACTGTCCAGTCTGCGAGAACCCCGACACGCTTCCCTGCTACCGGATGGGGGATCGGTTTTTTGGGACCACCAGGGAAGAGTTCACCCTGAACCGCTGCCCGAGCTGCGGCTTGTTGTTTCTCGAGGAGGGTCTCGTCGAAAAGCAGCTCAAGGCCTTCTATCCACCCGGCTACTGGTGGTCCGAGCAAGGCCCTTACGGAAAACTGGAACGTCGCTACCGGGAATGGATGGTGAGTTCTGACCAGCTTCGCTTCGTCAGCCGTGTCCTCCAGCCACTAGCCGGGTTGCAATTGCTGGACATTGGTTGTGGCAGCGGGACCTTTGTCAGGATGGCCCGCCGGGCGGGAGTCGAGGCGGTGGGCCTGGAACTCTCCCGGGAGGCGGTCGCAATCGCTGAGACAGAGGTGCCCGGCGCTGTGATGGAAGGGACCGAAGAAGAGATTCTGGAGCAGGGTCAGGTCTATGATGTGGTCACTCTTTTTCACTCTCTGGAGCACATGACTGCGCCCTTTCACTTTCTCAAGAGACTTCACCGGATCCTCAAGGCGGAAGGCAGTCTCATCGTCCAGGTCCCGAATGCCGGGAGCATTCAGGCACGGCTTTTTGGTTCGCGCTGGGTAGGTCTGGACTGTCCTCGCCATCTGTACAACTATACCTCTCTGGCCCTGCTTCACCTGCTGGGCCGTACCGGCTATCGGATCCGGGCTGTGCGACACTTCTCTTTGCGCGATAATGCTGCGGCTATCGTTTCCAGCCTCTGTCCCGCTCTCGACCCGATGTCGAGTCGGGTAAGACGGGCCAGGAAACGCAGTCCGCTGCCCGCTTCGTTTGGAACCATGGCGGATGGAATGTACTTTTTGTTACTGTGGGTGGCGCAACCGCTGGCGCTGGCTGAAGCGGCTCTGGGCAGAGGTGGTACGCTGACAGTCTGGGCCACCGTGGAGAAACGCAGATGACACTTGCAGTTGTTGGGACAGGGTATGTCGGACTGGTCACCGGTACCTGTTTCGCCGAGACCGGGAATCAAGTCCTGTGTATGGATGTAGACGAGGAGAAGATCGAGGCTTTGAAGGAGGGCACCGTCCCCATTTTCGAGCCCGGATTGACCGAACTGGTTGTCCGCAACCAGGCTGAGGGACGCTTGTCATTTACGACGGATCTCAAACGGGTCGTGGCAGAGTCACGGATCATTTTCGTGGCGGTTGGAACTCCGTCTCGTGAGGATGGACTTCCGGACGTCAGCGCAGTGGAGCACGTGTGCGAGGAAGTGGCAGGATGCATGGAGGAGTATCGGATTCTGGTTCTGAAGAGCACCGCCCCCGTCGGCACTGCAGAAGCAATTCAAGAGAGGTTGAAGCTGGCGACCGACGTACCCTTTGACATTGTCTCCAACCCGGAGTTCCTCAAAGAGGGAGCGGCGGTTGAGGATTTCATGAAACCCGACCGAGTTGTGGTTGGATCGCTGAACAGAAAGGCCGCTGACGAAGTTGCAGAGCTCTATGCTCCCTTCCTGCTGAGAGGCGCGCCGGTGCTGTTGATGGACCCGAAGAGCGCGGAGATGACAAAATATGCCTCCAATGCAATGCTGGCCTGCCGAATCTCGTTCATGAACGAAATCGCCAACCTCTGTGAGCACCTGGGGGTCGACATTCAGTGGGTCAGGAAGGGGATGGGGCTCGACAGCAGGATCGGTCCGGCCTTTTTGTTTCCGGGCGTGGGTTATGGCGGCTCCTGTTTTCCCAAGGATGTGCGAGGGCTGGTTAGCCTGGGGAAGAGAATCGGTTACACTCCTCGCCTGATCGCTGAGATCGACAAGGTGAACCGTCTTCAATCGGACCTTCTTGTCGACAAGATGATTCGTTTCTTCAGGGGCGACATGGTCAAAGATCTGGAAACTGCGCTTGAACAGGGCGAAACCATCCCCGCCTACCTGAACGAGCCCGGTGGCCCCTGGGTGGGAGAGCTGTCGGGTGTGGAGCCCCAGGCTTTGCGAGATCGACGAATCGCTGTCTGGGGACTTGCTTTCAAGCCCAGGACGGACGACATGCGAGAAGCGCCATCGACTCGACTCGTGCCCAGGTTGATCGAACTTGGGGCCAGGTTGTGGCTTTACGATCCAGAGGCGCTGGGCGAAGCCTGGAAGCTTTTTGGCGACACCGTCGACTATGCCACGTCCAGCCTGGGGGCTCTGGAGCATGTCGATGCTCTGGTTCTGCTCACCGAGTGGAACCTGTTCCGACATCCCGATTTCGACAAGATGAAAGGGGCAATGAAACTCCCCGTGATTTTCGACGGCAGAAATCAATACTCTCGGTCCGATCTGGTTGAGAAAGGCTTTGTGTATTTCGGCGTCGGCCAGTAGTGCGAGCCCTCGGAGAGGACGATAGAGAATAGCCGGGGCCGCAGTAAGGGAGGAGAAGCAGTGACCGGGGACCCCAGGGTCTGCGTCATTGTAGTCAACCAGAATCGGGCAGCACTCCTTTCCAGGTGCCTGGATTCATTGCGCAGCCAGACTTTCTCGCCGTCCGAGATTCTGGTGGTGGACAACGCCTCGACTGATGACAGCCGCGGGGTGGTCACGTCGCAGGGGGACCCCCGCATTCAGCTTCTACCCCAGACTGTGAACCGGGGTTTTGCGACTGCAAACAACATTGCAATCCGGGCTTCCACGTGTCCCTTCGTTGCGCTCCTCAACAACGATGCGCAGGCCAGTGAGAGCTGGCTCGAACATCTTGTCCGGGCAGCCGGCAGAGATCCAGGCTACGGGATGTGGGCATCCAGAATCCTCCTGCCTGACGGAAAGAGGATCGACAAGGTGGGTCACCTCATGTTCCCGGACGGTCAAAACCGGGGCAGGGCAACGGGCCAGCTCAACGATGGACGCTTTCAGAAGGAGGAGGAGTGTTTCTTCCCTGATGGCTGCGCGGCGCTTTATCGAAAGGAGTTGCTGGCGGAGCTAGGCGGCTTTGATGAGGACTTCTTCGCCTACGCGGACGATGCCGACCTCGGGGTCCGGGCAAACTGGCTGGGATGGAAGTGCCTTTATGTTCCCGGAGCGGTCGTCTACCATCACCACTCCTCGACTCTGGGGCCCTACTCGGCCCGCAAGCTGTACTGGGTCGAGCGCAACCGTCTGTGGCTCGCAGTCAAGACCTTTCCTATGCCCCTGCTACTCGCAAACCCACTGTTCACGGCTTATCGATGGCTCTGGAATTTGGCTGCGGCGTTGGCCGGAAAGGGAGCGGCAGGTCATCTGGTCCGGGAGACAACCTTGCGGGTTGTGGTGAGGACGCTGATCCGGTCCCTGGCCGACGGTGTCCGGGGCATCCCCGCTATGTGGAGAAAGCGGCGCCAGGTATTTCGCTCCCGCAGGATTACTAGCCTGCAGTTCATCCGCAAGCTCTGGCTCTATCGGATCAGCGCACGGGACCTGACTTTTAGGGACTGAGGAAATTCCACGTTTCACGTTCCACGTTTCACGTGCTAGGGAACTCCAGCCTGCTTGCTGATGTAGCTTCCCAGATACCAGCCGCTATTGGACATCTTGCTCACAGGCTAGCCAGCACAAGAACGACGTGGAACGTGAAACGTGGAACTCCAAGAGAAGCGTGGAACGTGGAATTTCCCCTCCGGTTGTGCTATCTTAGCGGGTCTTCAAGCTGGCGTAGCTCAACGGTAGAGCAACTGATTTGTAATCAGTAGGTTGGGGGTTCAACTCCCTTCGCCAGCTCCATAGCAGATTGCCCCTCCGGAGACCGATCGAGCACTTCAAGTCGGCGGGCCAGAATAGATGGGTGATCACGGTGTGACTCCTCCAGAACACCCTGGAGCCAACCAGGAGGGGTGGCTGAGTGGACAAAAGCAACGGGCTGTAAACCCGTCGACCTTACGGTCTACGCAGGTTCGAATCCTGCCCCCTCCACCAGGAAGGTGGAGAAGCATCTTCTTTGATTGTGCGGATCGACTTCGCCCCGTGATGTTCAAGGCAAGAGTGGAGCGTGCCAAGGAACCGCAATGAGCAAAGCGAATAATTTTTAATTTTCAATCCATATTTTTAATTTTCAATCCATAAGGTTCCGCATTTGAGTACAGTTTGAGAGCCTTGTTAGATGTTGCACCACCCGGGCAAAATGGGGATAATAGCGGTTTATTTCGAGAGCGGGAGTAACTCAGTGGTAGAGTAGTAGCCTTCCAAGCTATTGGTCGCGGGTTCGAATCCCGTCTCCCGCTCCAGGCTGGAATGGACTCTGCCACCGAGGAACTTTTTGAGTACTCACTTTGATAAGTATGATGACGTTTGTATCTATGAAAGGGAGTACTAAGTACTTAGCAAGAAAACGAATACCAGTGCCCACGTAGCTCAGGGGTAGAGCGCTTCCTTGGTAAGGAAGAGGTCACCAGTTCAATCCTGGTCGTGGGCTATGTTTTTGTCTCATGAGGCGCATGAAGGAGTAGTCATGGCGAAAGAGAAGTTTGAGAGAACGAAGCCGCACGTGAATGTGGGGACGATCGGTCACGTGGATCATGGGAAGACGACGTTAACGGCAGCGATCACACAGGTGCTGGCGGAGAATGATCCGACGGCGCAGGTGCGAACGTTTGACTCGATCGACAATGCGCCGGAGGAGAAGGAGCGAGGGATCACGATCGCGACGGCGCACGTGGAGTATGAGACCCAGAATCGGCATTACGCGCACGTGGACTGTCCGGGGCATGCGGATTATGTAAAGAACATGATCACCGGGGCAGCGCAGATGGACGGGGCGATACTGGTGGTGAGTGCGGCGGATGGGCCAATGCCGCAAACGCGAGAGCATATATTGCTGGCGCGGCAGGTCGGGGTGCCGTACATTGTGGTGTTTTTGAACAAAGTGGACATGGTGGACGACGAGGAGCTGGTGGAGTTGGTGGAGCTGGAGGTAAGAGAGCTGCTGTCGACGTATGAGTTTCCTGGAGACGACATACCGGTGGTGAAGGGGAGTGCGTTAAAGGCGCTGGAAGGAGACGAGGAAGGGAAGGAGCAGGTACGGGAGTTGATGGCGGCGATCGACGAGTACATCCCGGTACCGGAGCGAGCGGTGGACAAGCCGTTTTTGATGCCGATCGAGGACATATTTTCGATCAGTGGTCGAGGGACGGTAGTGACGGGACGGATCGACCGAGGGATCGTGAAGGTTGGGGAGGAGATGGAGATCGTGGGGATCCGAGAGACGATGAAGCGTGTGGTGACGGGAGTGGAGATGTTCAAGAAGCTGCTGGACGAGGGGCAGGCAGGAGACAATGTAGGGTTGCTGTTGAGAGGGACGGACAAGGATGACGTGGAGCGAGGCCAGGTGGTGGCGCAGCCGGGGTCGATCACGCCGCACACGAAGTTCAAGGCGGAAGCCTATATATTGACGAAGGAAGAAGGAGGGCGGCACACGCCGTTTTTCAAGGGATACCGGCCGCAGTTTTACTTTCGGACGACGGATGTGACGGGAGTGGTGGAACTGGGGGCCGGGACGGAGATGGTGATGCCGGGAGACAATGTGTCGGCGTCGGTGGAACTGATCACGCCGATCGCGATGGAGAAGGGGCTGCGATTTGCCATTCGGGAAGGCGGAAGAACGGTCGGGGCCGGTACCATCGCCGATATCGTGGAGTAAGATTGAGAACCGCTGGCGGTTCCAGCTAGCTGCTCTCCGAGGTTGCCAAATCAATCAGAAAGGAATGAGTCGGTAGGCCAGTAGCTCTAATTGGTAGAGCGCCGGTCTCCAAAACCGGATGTTGGGGGTTCGAATCCCTCCTGGCCTGCCATTACTCAGCACCTTCGACGACCCCTGGTGAAAGGTTTTCTTGCCACCCATGCTAAAACGAATTCTGGAAGGATCCCAGCGCTTTTATCGATTCTACGGGGATGTCAGGGCCGAGTTGAAGAAGGTGACCTGGCCTTCAAAGAAGGAAGTCTATGGGACTACGGTCGTCGTGGTGTTGACGGTCTTGTTCTTCGGGGCCTACCTGTTCGTAGTCGACCTGGTCTTGAAGAACGGAGTTGCGTGGGTCATGGGGACCCTCGGTAGTCTGCTTGGTTAAGGGAATATGGAACAGGAAGCCGATCAGTCGCAACAGACTCCCATCAAGCAGTGGTACATCATCCACACCTATTCGGGCTTTGAACGCAAAGTTGCCGAAGGACTGATGAATCGAGTTCAGGCCTACGGTCTGCAGGACAAGATCGGACAGATTCTGATTCCAACGGAAGATGTGGTCGAGATGAAGGGAGGAAAAAAAGTTGTTTCCTCGAAACTGTTTTTCCCGGGATACATCCTGGTTGAGATGGAGATGACCGACGAGACCTGGCACCTGGTTCGCAATACACCCAAGGTGACTGGCTTCGTTGGCCAGGGAAACAAGCCAACTCCACTGACTCCGGAAGAAGTAGATCAGGTGGTCCATCGGGTTTCGAGCAGTGATGAAAAGCCCAAACCGAAATTCATGTACGAGAAAGGGGAGCCCGTCAAGATCATCGACGGGCCGTTCTCGAACTTTTCCGGGGTTGTCGAAGAGGTCAACCTGGAACGCAACACACTCAAAGTGATGGTGACCATCTTCGGGCGCTCAACCCCTGTCGAACTCGAATTCATTCAGGTGGAAAAGGTGTAAGCATGGCCAAGAAAGTTACTGGATCGATCAAACTGCAGATTCCCGCCGGCAAAGCCACACCGGCACCTCCGGTGGGGCCGGCCCTGGGCCAACAGGGTCTCAACATCATGGACTTTTGCAAAGCCTTCAATGCGAAGACGCAGGGAGATGAAGGGCTGATCATTCCTGTGGTTATTACGGTTTATCAAGATCGCAGTTACTCCTTTGTGACCAAGACCCCTCCAGCAGCTGTACTGCTGAAGCGGGCAGCCGGGATTGCCAAAGGTTCCCCCGTTCCGAACCGGGAAAAGGTCGCAGAGATCGCGATGAAACAGGTCGAGGAGATCGCCAGAACCAAAATGCCCGATCTCAACGCCAACGATATCGAGGCGGCCAAGCAGATCATCCTGGGGACCGCCAGGAGCATGGGCCTGGAGGTGACAGGAGACTGAGTACTAAACGATGAGTGGTAAGAAGTACACAGATGCAAGAGCCAGTGTAGAGCGCCGTCCTTATGAACTGGACGAGGCCATTCGGGTCGCCCAGGAGATCAAGTTCGCGGGCTTCGACGAAACCATGGAAATCGCACTCAGGCTTGGAGTCGATCCAAAACACGCCGACCAGATGGTGCGGGGGACGGTGATCCTGCCCCATGGGCTGGGCAGGGAAGTAAAGGTCTGCGTGATTACATCAGGCGAGAAGATAAAGGAAGCCGAAGAAGCCGGAGCCGAGTTTGTGGGCGGTGAAGACCTGGTCGAGAAAATTCAGGGTGGTTGGTTCGACTTCGACGCTGTCGTGGCCAGTCCCGACATGATGAAATCGGTTGGACGCCTGGGGAAGTCCCTGGGGCCACGCGGCTTGATGCCCAATCCAAAGTCAGGGACCATAACCTTCGATGTTGGAAATGCGGTGCGAGAAATCAAGGCAGGGAGAGTGGAATTCCGGGTTGACAAGAATGGGATCATCCATGCTCCTTTCGGAAAAGCCTCCTTTGACCGCGAGCATCTTTCTGAGAACGCTCGCAGCCTCATTGAGGCGGTCGTACGGGCCAGGCCGGTGGCCGCAAAGGGCCGCTACCTGCAGGGTGTGGCAATCTCTTCCACCATGGGGCCAGGGTTCAAGCTCGATGTGGCTCAACTCGGGTGAGGGTGAATAGCGAATCATGAACAGGACGCAGAAACAGGAAACAGTGGAACGTCTGCATCAGATTTTCTCCGACAGCAGAGCCGTACTCTTGATCGACTTCAGTGGAATCAACGTGACTCAGGAGCTGGAACTGAGACGCAAGGTTTCGCAGTCGGGCCATTATCAGGTTGTGAAGAACACACTGGCTCTGCGGGCGGCCGAAGACACACCCCTGGCCGCGCTGCACGAGCACTTTCAGGGGCCCACTGCGATCGCTTTTACGAATGAGGATTCGGTTGCTCTTGCCAAGGCTCTCAAGACCTGTCTCAAGGACTATCCGGACATGTCTTTCAAGGCGGCCGTGCTGGAGCAGGAGAAACTGACGGCTGAGCAGGTGCGGGCTCTGGCTGACCTGCCCAGTCACGAAGAGTTGCTAACCAGACTGGTCAGCCTGTTGCAGGCCCCTCTGGTCAGCTTTGCGCAGGTCCTTCAATCACCCTTGAGGAACCTGGGTGCTTTGCTCAAGCAACTGGCAGAAAGAAAACAGGACTAGTATTTTTCGATAAGGAGACCAAGAAATGGCAATCTCGCGAGAAGAGGTGCTGGGCTGGATCGAACAGGCATCGATTCTGGAAGTCAACGAACTGGTGAAAGATATTGAGGAGAAGTTTGGGATCACTGCTGCCGCGATCGCCCCGGTAGCCGTGGCTGGTGCTCCAGGTGCCGGCGCGGGTGCTGGAGAGGCAGCTGAGGAGAAAACGGAATTTGATGTCATCATCACTTCCATCGGGGATAAGAAGATCAACGTGATCAAGGCGGTCCGGGAGGTAACCCCCCTCGGACTCAAGGAAGCGAAGGATCTGGTCGAAAGTGCGCCCAAGGCAGTGAAGGAAGCTGTCAGCAAAGAAGAGGCGGAAAAGGTAAAAGCGAAGTTCGAGGCAGCGGGTGCCACGATCGAGATCAAGTAGCAACGCCGCCACTGTCGATTTGTGTTGTGATAGAGCAATCGATGTGGTATCCTGCCGTGTTTTAAGTGGGAACTTATTCTATTGACCGGGAGAACGGGGACCGGCGGCACCCGTTTTTCTCTATTTCTTGACGAAAACAACCCGGCGGAACTATCTGCATCCCTCTCGCCCGGGGTGCGAAACACAGTAGCGGAAACTTGCTGAAGGTTTCTACGTCCCTTTCGCTCACCATTCGGTCCCCAGCGGATCCCGGGGGTTTTTGTGTCCAGTGCTGCACGTTGCAAGCTCCGAGGCCCGAGAAAACCTGCCTCGTGGTTCTCTACGCGGAGCACTGACTTAGGCTCTCGATGGTGAGCTCCGATTCTTAAGGAGAACTGAGGCGCATGTCCGAATTGATCAAGAACGTTTATCGGGAAAGAGTCGATTTTTCGAAGATTCCCTCGGTGTTTCCGATTCCCAACCTGCTCGAGATTCAGAAACAATCCTACGCCCGCTTCCTGCAGTCCAAGAAAGATCCTGCCGATCGGGATGACCTGGGTCTCCAGTCGGTTTTCAATTCCGTTTTTCCGATTACGGATTTTCGGGGGACCTCTTCGCTCGAGTTTGTCGATTATTCGATTGGCAAGTGGGAGGGTAAATACAGCATTGAGGAATGTAAAGAGCGGGGCATGACTTATGCCATTCCTCTGCGGGTCAAGATCCGGCTGGTGGTCTGGGACACCGATCCAAAGACGGAAGTCAAGACCATTCGAGACATCAAAGAGCAGGAAGTCTATTTCGGCGATATTCCGGCCATGACGGAGAACGGGATCTTCATTATCAATGGGACTGAGCGGGTCATCGTGAGCCAGTTGCACCGTTCGCCAGGCGTCTTCTTCGATGCCGACCCGGTCAAGATTTACTACCTGGCCAAGATCATTCCCTATCGAGGGTCCTGGGTGGAATTCGAGCATGACAAGAAGGGGTTGCTCAACGTCCGGATCGATCGCAAGAGGAAGTTTCTAGCCACGACGTTCCTGCGGGCTCTTGGGCTGAATTCAGATTCGGACATTCTTTCCACCTTTTACCGACCGAGCCGGATCCGTGCCGAAGGCAACAAGCTGTTCTGGCAGAGTGATGACAACCTGGTTGGATGCCGGCTCAGTGTTGATATTCCTGGACCCGGAAAGCAGAAGACTCCCTTGCTGCCGGCCGGGCGCAAGGTGACACGCAGCACGCTGACAAAGCTGAAGAAGGCGGGACTGCAGGAGTTAGAGATCGGAATTGACGACCTGATTGGCGCCTTCTCGCTGAACGAGCATGTGGACGCCGAGTCGGGGGAAATCCTGGTTGAGGCCAACAGCGAGATGAACGGAAGCGTCGTCAACTCCCTGGTCGAAGCCGGACTGACAGAATTCGATGTCTTCTTTCCGGAGAGAGATGCCGTCGGGATGGTTCTTTCCGCCACCCTGCGCAAGGATGCGATCAAGAACACGAACGAGGCTCTGATTGAGATCTATCGAAAGCAGCGTCCCGGCGATCCCCCGACCCGTGAGACAGCGACGGCGCTGTTTCACGGTATGTTCTTTGACCCCCAGAAATATGATTTTTCCAGGGTGGGACGGCTGAAGTTTAACATCAAGCTCAGTACCGACAGTCCGCTCGATGACAAGACATTGAACCCTAAGGATTTCTACGCGGTCATCCGCTACCTTCTTCGCCTCAAGCAGAGTCTCGGGACCCCCGATGACATTGACCATCTCGGGAACCGGAGAATTCGGGCCGTCGGAGAGCTGCTCGAGAACCAGTTTCGGATCGGTCTGGTCAGGATGGAGCGCGCTATCAAGGAGAAAATGTCGGTCCATCAGGAAATGGCGACCGCAATGCCCCACGATCTGATTAACGCCAAACCTGTGATGGCAGCCATTCGTGAGTTCTTTGGGAGCAGTCAGCTGTCCCAGTTTATGGATCAGACCAACCCGCTTTCCGAGATCACTCACAAGCGCCGTCTCTCTGCGCTGGGTCCCGGAGGACTGAGCCGGGAACGGGCCGGATTCGAAGTTCGCGATGTTCACCCGACTCATTACGGGAGGATCTGTCCGATCGAAACGCCGGAGGGTCCCAATATCGGCCTCATCTCCTCGTTGAGTACATACGCGCGAGTTGATGAATTCGGATTCATCGAATCGCCCTATCGAAAGGTCAAAGATAGCCGGATTGTGGACTTCGTCGTGATCACCGCCGCCGCTAAGACCGACTTCAAGGTCGGAGAGGTGTACAAGAAAGATGAGGTGGATCGCGTCAATGCGAAGATCAAAACGAGCAAGAGCAGGGCCACCCACGAGCCTCATGCGTTTTACTTGACAGCCTGGGAAGGGGACAAGCACTTCATCGCTCAGGCCAACATCGAGGTCGATCGGAAGCAGCGTATCAAAGCCGACCGTGTGAGTGCCCGTTACCGTGGGAACTTTGTCTTCACTCCCGTGGCAGATATTGAGTACGTTGACGTGAGTCCAAAGCAACTCGTCAGTGTAGCGGCAAATCTGATTCCCTTCCTGGAACACGACGATGCCAACCGTGCGCTCATGGGATCGAACATGCAGAGGCAGGCCGTACCTCTCGTCCACGCCGAGGCGCCGTTTGTAGGGACAGGCATGGAATATGTGGCGGCGCGGGATTCCGGAGCTGTCATTATCTGTCGACGATCGGGCGTGGTAGAGAGCGTCGACGCGGAGCGAATCATTGTCCGTGCCATTGAAGGCTCCGGTCGCAACCAGCATGGTGTTGGAGTCGACATCTACAAGTTGACCAAGTTTCAGCGCTCCAACCAGAACACCTGTATCAACCAGAAGCCACTGGTTGGAGAGGGCGACCAGGTGAAGCGCGGCCAGGTTCTGGCCGATGGCCCCTGTGTCGAAAGAGGTGAGCTGGCGCTGGGACGAAACATCCTGGTGGCCTTCATGCCGTGGCGCGGATACAACTTCGAAGACGCCGTCCTGGTGAGCGAGCGGCTCGTCAAGGAAGACCTGTATACATCGATCCATATAGAGGAACTGGACGTGGAAGCGCGGGATACCAAGCTCGGTGCCGAAGACATCACCCGCGATATTCCCAATGTCAGTGAATCGATCCTGGCTGATCTCGACGACAGCGGGATCATCCGGATCGGGGCGACCGTCAAGCCGGGAGACATCCTGGTGGGCAAAGTGACTCCCAAAGGTGAGACTCAGCTGACTCCCGAAGAAAAGCTTCTGCGGGCCATCTTCGGTGAGAAGGCGGGAGAGGTGAAGGACGCGTCACTCTATACGCCGCCGGGTATCGAAGGCACCGTCGTTGATGTGAAGATCTTTTCCCGCAAAGGTGTAGAAAAGGACGCCAGGTCAGAGGAAATCGAAACAGCACAGGTTCGTCGGCTGCACAAGGATCTGGGGGACGAGATCAGGATCCTGAAGGATGAAGGTGTCCAGCACTTGATCTTTGTGCTGGATGGGAGCAAGCCAATCGCCAATGTGAAGAACAGGAGCGGAGTAGCGGTTGCAAAGAGGGGTGAGAAACTGACTCGAACGCTGCTCTCGGGTATGAGCTACGCCGAGTTGCTCAATGTCAAGGTGGGGGCTGCGACGACCCGGAAGGTGCAGGAAGTCAAGACCGAGACGGAAGGGCAGATTGATCAGCGAACACAAGCCCTGACGGATCGGGTCGAGCGGATGCAGAAAGGCGATGAACTTCCCCCGGGTGTGATCCAGATGGTCAAGGTCTACGTGGCCATGAAACGGAAGCTCTCAGTCGGTGACAAGATGGCGGGGCGACACGGTAACAAGGGTGTGATTGCCCGGATTCTCCCGGAAGAAGACATGCCCTATTTGCCCGATGGCACTCCGGTTGAGATTGTCTTGAACCCTCTGGGCGTACCTTCGCGCATGAACGTTGGGCAGATTTTGGAAACCCACCTCGGATGGGCGGCCAAGGTGCTGGGGGTTCACTATGCCACACCGGTTTTCGATGGCGCCAGTGAGCACGAGATCAAGGCCGAGCTCGAGAAGGCCGGCCTGCCCCGGCACGGCAAGGCCGTTCTTTACGATGGCTTGACTGGAGAAGCATTCGACCAGGAGGTGACGGTAGGCTACATTTACATGCTCAAGCTCAGCCACCTGGTTGACGACAAGATCCACGCCCGCTCCATTGGGCCTTACAGCCTCATTACTCAGCAGCCTCTGGGCGGGAAAGCACAGTTTGGCGGTCAGCGTTTCGGCGAAATGGAAGTTTGGGCTCTGGAAGCCTACGGAGCCGCCAGCATCCTGCAGGAACTTCTCACGGCCAAGTCTGACGATGTCCAGGGACGAGCTAAGATCTATGAGGCTATCGTCAAAGGGGAGTCGACCTACAGCCCGGGCATACCCGAGTCCTTCAATGTCCTGATTCGGGAACTCCAGTCACTGGCCCTGGACGTGGAGCTGGTCGAGAAGCCGGCCTCCAGACCAGCGCCTCGATTCGAAGAAGGCACCGAGGAGGAGAACCTGCTCGAGCAGGTTCTGGACGGGGGGAAGGAGATTCAGGAGGCCGAGGCAACTTGATCGCCGGGTTGTCGTTCCCTTCGATTGGACAGTGAATACGGACGGAGGTCCAGACTTTGAGATTATTTCGAGAGCAAGTTGACAAGAGCCAGTTGTTGAAGAACTTTGAGGCGATCCGCATCGGTCTGGCCTCACCCGAGAAGATTCGCTCATGGTCAAGCGGTGAGGTGACCAAGCCGGAAACGATCAACTACCGAACCTTCAAGCCGGAGCGGGACGGTCTTTTCTGCGCCCGTATCTTTGGCCCCGTTACGGACTGGGAATGCCTGTGTGGGAAATACAAACGGATGAAGCACAGGGGAGTCATCTGCGATAAGTGCGGCGTCGAGGTCACCGTCTCCAAGGTGCGGCGGGAGCGCCTCGGTCACATCGAGCTGGCCAGCCCCTGTTCCCATGTCTGGTTCTTCAAAGGCCTGCCCAGCCGAATCGGTCATCTGCTGGATATCCCCCTGCGCGAACTGGAGCGGATCCTCTATTTCGAAGCCTACGTCGTTCTGGAGCCGGCCGAGGTCCCTCTGAAAGCGAAGGAACTACTTACAGAAGACCGCTTCCGCGCTCTCCAGACAGAGTATCCAGGGCAGTTCGAAGCGGGGATGGGAGCCGAAGCCATCAAGGAACTGCTCCGACGTGTCGATATCGAAGCCCTGGCCATCGATCTTCGCTTTCGGATGAAGAATGAGACCTCGCAGCTGAAAAGGTTGAAATTCGCCAAGCGCCTCAAGGTGGTGGAAGCCTTCCGTAAGTCGGGTAACAAGCCGGAATGGATGATCATGGACGTGATTCCGGTCATCCCCCCTGAGTTGAGACCGCTGGTGCCGCTCGACGGAGGCCGGTTTGCCACCTCGGATCTGAATGACCTCTATCGGAGAGTCATCAACCGCAACAACCGATTGAAGAAACTGATCGATTTGCGCGCTCCGGAGGTCATTATCCGCAACGAGAAGCGGATGCTTCAGGAGGCTGTCGACGCCCTCTTCGACAATGGCAGGCGGGGCCGCGTCCTGCGCGGCGTGAAGAACCGTCCGCTCAAGTCGCTCTCTGACACGCTCAAAGGAAAACAAGGGCGTTTTCGGCAGAACCTCCTGGGGAAACGCGTCGACTATTCAGGTCGCTCCGTCATCGTTGTCGGCCCCGAGCTTCGACTCCATCAGTGCGGACTCCCCAAGATCATGGCTTTGGAATTGTTCAAGCCCTTCATCTACAACCGGCTTGAAAAGGAAGGGCACGCCGCAACCATCAAGGGCGCCAAGGAAATGGTGGAGAATCAGGAGGCTGTGGTCTGGGATATCCTCGAAGACGTGATCAAACAGCATCCCGTCATGCTCAACCGTGCTCCTACCCTGCATCGTCTCGGAATCCAGGCATTCGAACCGGTGCTGGTCGAGGGTAAGGCGATCAAGATCCATCCCCTGGTTTGCACCGCCTTCAACGCTGACTTCGATGGAGACCAGATGGCAGTTCATGTGCCTCTTTCTCAGGAGTCTCAAATCGAGGCCTCCGTCTTGATGCTGGCCAGCCACAATATTCTGTCGCCCGCCAATGGTCAGCCTCTGGCGGTACCCAGCCAGGACATCGTCCTGGGCTGTTACTACCTCACCATCGAGAAGCCCGGAGCCAAAGGTGAAGGACGATCTCTTTCGGATATGGGGGAGCTCTATCACGCCCTTCATGCCGGGGAAGTTGAGATCCGTACGGCTATCCGGCTGCGCTACCGAGGGGGAATGCTCGATTTGAGCAAACTCTACGACCAGCAGGCGGTGATGAGGTGTGAGGAAGAACAGGTTGAGAGCGGGATGATCCAGACAACCGTCGGCCGAGCGATCATCAACGACCATCTCCCGGAGGAGATGCCGTACATTAACGGACTGCTCAAGAAGAAAGGCCTCGGGCAGCTCGTCAATTACTGTTACCTGCGTTTTGGCCACAGCAACACGGTCGCGACACTGGACCGGCTCAAGGACCTTGGATTCCTCTACGCCACCAAAGCCGGATTCACGATCGGCATTGATGATCTGGTGATTCCCGAAAACAAGCACAGACTCGTGGAAGAGGCTGAGAAAGGGGTCATTGAGATCGAGCAGCAGTACCTGGACGGCGCCATCACCAATGGTGAGCGCTATAACAAGGTGGTGTCGATCTGGTCGGATGTCACAGAAGAGATTTCGGCTGAAATGTTCGAGTCAATGTCAGAAATGATCCAGAGCAAGGAACTGAATCCGATCTTCGTGATGGCTGATTCCGGGGCCCGTGGCAGCAAGCAGCAGATTCGCCAGCTGGCAGGCATGCGGGGCCTGATGGCCAAGCCTTCCGGTGAAATTATCGAAACTCCAATTACAGCCAACTTCCGTGAAGGTCTGACGGTGCTCCAGTACTTTATTTCGACTCACGGAGCCCGAAAAGGCCTGGCTGACACGGCCCTTAAGACGGCGGATTCCGGCTATCTGACCCGACGCCTCGTAGATGTGGCCCAGGATGTGATCGTCATGGGAGATGACTGCGGCTGCCTGGACGGTATCGATATCACCGCTCTGGTCGAGGGAGGTGAAACCATCGAGGCCCTTCGCGACCGAATCGTGGGTCGAGTCGCGTTGGACCAGGTCCTGGATCCCTTTACAGGGGACCCGATCGTCGATGCTAATGAGCTCATCGATGAGGTCAAGGCCGATCAGATTCAGGCGGCGGGGATCGAGTGTGTGCGGATCCGTTCGGTCCTGACCTGCAAGATTAAACGAGGTCTGTGCAAGATGTGCTACGGAAGGAATCTGGCGAGCGGTAAACTTGTCGAGCTGGGAGAAGCGGTTGGTGTGCTGGCCGCTCAATCGATCGGTGAGCCCGGTACCCAGTTGACGATGCGGACCTTCCATATTGGCGGGACGGCCAGCCGGATTGACGAGCAATCTACCGTTGAGTCCAAGCATGGCGGGAAGATCAAGTTTCTGCGAGTCCAGACTGTCAAAGACAAGGACGGTAACCTGATCGTAATGAACCGGACAGGCAGCCTGGTGCTTCATGATGCCAAGCAAAGAGAGAAAGAGCGCCATGCAGTGGTCTACGGGGCCAAATTGCTTGTCAAGGAGGGCCAGGAGATCGACCCTGGACAGAGCCTGGTCGAATGGGATCCCTTCACTTTCTCGATCCTGACGGAGTCTGGTGGAACGGTGACCTTCAAAGACATCGTCGAAGGGCTGACGATGACGGAGGAAGTCGATGAAGTGACCGGTCTTTCCCGAAAGATCATCACCGACAGTCCCGACGAAAAGAAACAGCCGCAGATTCAGATCAAGGGCAAGAAGGGGAAGATTCTCAGATCCTATCTGATCCCTTCGCGGGCCCACCTGATGGTCGAAGCTGGGGATGATCTTCATCCCGGAGAAATTCTGGCCAAGATCCCTCGTGAAACCACCAAGACGAAAGATATTACGGGTGGTCTTCCCAGGGTCGTCGAGCTGTTCGAAGCCAGAAAGCCGAAGGAAACGGCTGTCATCACTGAGATTGACGGTGTCGTGACTTACGGTGGCATTACCCGTGGTCAACGCAAGATTGTGGTTGAGAACAAAGAGGCCGAGACCACGGCCGAGTACCTGGTTCCCCGTGGTGTGCACATCAATGTGCAGGAAGGCGAAACGGTCACGGCCGGCGAAGCTTTGATGGACGGACCGCGAAACCCGCATGACATCCTCAGGGTGCTGGGTGAGAAGGAGCTTCAGGGCTATCTCGTCAACGAGATTCAGGAGGTGTACCGGCTCCAGGGCGTGAACATCAACGACAAGCACATCGAGGTTATCGCCCGCCAGATGATGCGCTGGATCAAGGTCGAGGATGTGGGTGACACCGAGTTCCTCCTGGACGAACAGGTAGACAAGTTCAGTTTCGACGAAGAGAACGCACGAGTACAGGCCGAGGGCGGCCAGCCGGCTACCGGACGACCGCTCCTGCTGGGCATCACAAAGGCATCCTTGAGCACCGATTCCTTCATTTCGGCTGCTTCGTTCCAGGAGACGACCAGAGTTTTGACCGAGGCAGCGATCAGCGGCAAGGTCGACTATCTTCGCGGCCTGAAGGAGAATGTCATCATGGGACGCTTGATCCCGGCTGGCACCGGGATGTTGGTCTACCGGAACGTCAAGATCGAGAACCCGTTCAAGAAAACGGCGGAAGCTCTCGAGTTAACCGGAGAGAATCTCGAGGAGGGGCTGGGACTTGCATCGCAACTTGCACAGCCTCTGGCTGCGGAATAATCGGGGGTTCCGGGTTCCGAGCAGATGCCGACGGGTCTTCAGGGCGAACCGCGACTCCCTAGAGGAGGACTTGTCGAATCAGGGACCGTTCCGTCGGCAGTGTAGCGGATGACTCCCGTCTCATCGCCATAGAAGGATCTCTCACCTGTGGTCCCGGGGACCGCTGGAATCGCAATCACGCTGAACCCGATCGACTCGTTGGCGGCGACCGAAAAGTCGTAACCGTCTTTTTGGCCGCTCCCCAGGATCTCGTCTGCGAAGTTCTCGGTACTGAGCTCTGCCAGGGATCCGAAGTTCCCGCCGCCGAGCGTGGAGGCGTAGGTAATCTCGGCAGTCACAAGGTTGCGCACGGAAGCGATGGCAGAGGCCTCGTTGGCAGCCTTTTTTGACTGCACCAGGTTGGGAACAGCGAGTGCCGCAATGATTCCAATCACTGCCACCACAATCAACAACTCGATCAGTGAAAAGCCTTCTGGTTTTGACATGGGTAATCCTCCTTATTCTAGTCCTTCTTGCAAGTAAGCACTCCTAATACGGATTCGAGAGTCGCCCCGCCAGGCTGAAGATGGGCAAGTAGAGAGATAAGACGATCCCACCCACGACTCCACCAACCAGCAGAATGGCCATTGGCTCGAGCAGTTTGAGGAGGGCGGAGACGGCGGTCTCCGCTTCCACCTCACAGTGCTGAGCGATGCGGGTAAACATGCGATCCAGTTGCCCACTTTTTCCCCCCGCTTTCACCAGCTGCACAACAAAGGAAGGAAAAAGCGTGGACTTTGCCAGGTGACCGGCCAGCGACTCGCCTTGCTCAAGCGCCTCAATCCCCTGCTCAATCGCCCTCTCAAAGAATGAATTCTCGATCGTTCTGGCTGTCATTTTCAGGCCTGAAAGGATCGGAATTCCCCCACTGAGAAGGGTGGCCATGGTTGCAGCAAAACGAGCGATCAACACCTTTCGGTTGACGGCACCTATGACTGGCAGAGCCAGAAGCAACCGGTCGAATTGACGCCGTACAAGGCCGACGTTCCAGACCTGCCTGCCGATAAACCCTACAGTGAGCACCCCCAGGCATAAAAGGCTGATCGAGTTGCGGATGATCCCACTCACGTCCAACACAAACCTGGTTGGAGTGGGTAGCGGCATGTCGAGACTGGCAAAGAGCCGGGCAAACACCGGAATGACCCAGAAGAGCATCGCCAGGACAACGACGCCGGCAACGACCAGAATGGTAAGAGGATACAGGCAGGCGCTCAGGATCATTCTCCTGACCCGAACTCGGCTTTCCAGCAAACGGGCAAGATGGTGGAATGTCCGATCCAGCTCTCCACAGGCCTCACCCGCCGAGACCAGGTTGACGAAGAGCCGGTCAAAGATACGGGGGTGTGCCGCCAGAGCCTGTGACAAGCTTGAGCCCGCTTCAAGATCGCGTCGGATCTCTCTGAGAGTACGGACGAGAGCTGGATTGTGATTGACCCTGCCGATCTCGAGCAGAGTGTCCAGAAGCGGAATTCCGGCCTGGAGCATCACTCCCAGTTGTTTCGTGAGCAAGGCCAGTTCTCGGTCAGACACGGATCTCGGGAAACGCAGATTCGGACTCACCGTCATGGGTTTACTCGCCGTGAGTCGGGGCCTGTAGCTTCTTCAGCCGACCTCAACAGCTCAAGAAGTTCCTGAGGGTCCGGTGACCTCGAGACACAGTCTTCATTTCCGATGTGGCCGTCGGAGTAGAGAGTCACCAGCGACTGGTTCATGGTCTGCATCCCCTTTTTTCGGCCTGTCTGCATCATCGAGTAAATTTGGTAGGCTCGGTTTTCTCGGATCAGGTGTCGAATCGCCGGGTCTGGGATCAGGATTTCCGTCGCCAAAACCTGCCCGCGACCCTGCCGTCTTGGGATCAGTTGCTGGCAGATCACGCCCTGCAGGACCATCGCA
The DNA here is from genome assembly GCA_965205345.1 of Acidobacteriota bacterium. Lineage (GTDB taxonomy): Bacteria > Acidobacteriota > UBA6911 > RPQK01 > CBDAPI01 > CBDAPI01. The sequence continues at coordinate 35,990 of CBDBGQ010000023.1, forward strand.
AGCTGGGAGCGAATCTGACTCTGGCGGTTTCCGTCAAAGCACCCGATGATGCGATGTAAGGTGGAGAATGCCGAGTTCGTGTGAACGGTCGAGAAAGTGAGGTGACCAGTTTCTGCGAGCTGCAATACCGCTTCCACGGTCTCGAGGTCCCGCATCTCTCCGACCAGAACTACGTCGGGATCCTCCCGGAGAGCCATCCGGACAGCCTTTTGAAATGAGCTCGTGTCTGTTTTGATCTCCCGGTGGGTGATCAGGCTTTTCTTGTCACGGTGAAGGAACTCGACCGGATCTTCGATGGTCAGAATGTGCCGGCGCTGCCGGAGATTGATGCTTTCGAGCATCCCGCGCCACTCGGTCCGGCCACAAGAACCAGGCCATGGGGGCACTGGCAAAGTTTTTCAACAATCTTAGGAATACCCAGTTCCCGGAATGTGCCCACCGTTTCCGGGATCAGCCGCAGCGCCATGGCCGGATTGCTCAACTGGTAGAAGAAATTGACACGGAATCGGCAGCCGCCAAACTGGAAGCTAAGGTCCGTTTCGCCTTTCATTCCAGGGCGGTTCTTCGGAGAGGCGCCCAGGATAATGTCGGCCAGATCATGAATCAGCGAGGGCTGGAGAGGGGGATGATCCAGAGTCCGAAGATTACCGTCCACTCGAATCCTGGGCTGCTTTCCGGATCGAAGGTGCAGATCGCTTCCCCCATCAAGGATCAACTGTTTCAGGAGGCTGGTGAGAATCTTTCGGGCCATTTTCTCTCCTCTATTCCTAAACGCCACTGCGCCGGAAAGTGCGAAAGGGAATGCGTTCCACGTTCCAGGTTCCACGCAACGTGAAACGTGGAACGTAAAACGTGGAACTTCCCTAGCCCGGATTATGCATGAGATCTGAATCCGAGTGAGATTTGGGCCCAGAAAAAAGGCCGTAGCTCTCTGATATAAAAGGGTTTACATAAACAACGACCCTAAACAGGAGCTACGGCAATGTTGAAAGCAGTCTGCCAGAATACCCTGCTATTTCACAGCCACCGAAAGATCACGGCGCGTTTTGATGGGGGGAGTCTGACTTCCGACGCAGGATGGTTGTTGTTTGGATCGCTGGATCGGCAACATCGGTTGTGCGAGGGCTTCAGTTCGTGTATTTCGGAAAGCCGGGACCGACGCTACGTTCGTCATGACCTGTTGAAGTTGATTCGACAACGAGTCTTGCAGATCGTGGCCGGCTACGAAGACTGTAATGACGCCGATACGCTGCGCTCCGATCCGATGCTCAAGACAGTCTGTGATCAGTTGCCCGAGAGCGATCCCGATTTGGCCACCCAGCCGACTTTCTCCCGTTTGGAGAACTCCGTCACCAAGAAGGATCTGATGCGTCTGAGCCAGTGGCTGCTAGGCCGTTATGTGCGCTCCCTGAAGAAGAGACGTCCCAGCAAGATCATCCTGGATCTGGACAGTACCGACGACCACACTCACGGTCAGCAGGAGTTCTCCTTCTACCATGGGTATTACCGAAACCACATTCTGCATCCTTTGCTGATCTTCGATGCCGACACGGGCGACCTGGTGTGTGTCGTGTTGAGACCTGGCAACAAGGGGGCTGCCTCTCACATCGTGCCCATTCTGAAGCGAGTCGTGGAGGCCATCCGACAAGGAGTGGGGACGGATGTCGAGATTGAGATTCGGGCCGACAGCGGCTTTGCCACGCCTCGGCTCTACGAGTTCTGTGAAGGTGAAGAGAATCAACTCCAATATGTCATTGGGTTAAGTCGAAACCCTCGCCTGCAGCGAGTGGTCGAGCCGCTGCTGGATTCGACTCGGCTGCAGTTCGTTGAGCTGGAGGAAAAACAGCGTCAGTTTGACGAGTTTCTTTATCGAGCCAAGAGCTGGGATCGATCCCGTCGCGTCATTGTCAAAGTGGAGGTCGATCAGCGCGGGATCAATCGTCGCTTTGTGGTCACCAACCGGGACGATCTCTGCTCCCAATCACTTTATGACCACTATACAAACCGAGGGCAGACCGAGAACTTCATCAAGGCCTTCAAGAATCATCTGAGCATGGACCGACTCAGCTGTCATCGATTCCTGGCCAATCAGTTTCGACTCCTCCTGCATGCACTGGCTTACCAGATGTTCGTGCGCCTCCGCGACTATCTGCACGGGACTCCCTGGCACAAGCTCGAAATCGAAACCTTACGTCGTCGTGTCCTCAAGATCGGGGCCCGCATCCGACAAACCACTCGACGCATCTGGGTCCATCTTTCCTCAGCCTTTCCCGAACAACCCCTCTTCCACCTCGTCTTGAGTCGCCTCAACTCCAGCTAGCTTCTCCCAGTTCCCCAAAAAACCGCTTCCGATACTCATCCAGGCCCAGATCTGTCTGAAATTCACTCCCCCAACCACTCAAACGCCTCCCCAACCGATATTCTTCGCAAATCCGCCTGTCACACCTGCCCGCTTCCGAGTTGGGCCACTTCTCGACTCGTTTTTCAACACCGGACTACGGTTTTTGCATAATCCGGGCTAGCGGGTCCAGGGTTGCCCGGCGAACCTCTTCGACTGTTGTCAGGCCGGCTCTGATTTTGGCCAGACCACTTTCCCAGAGTGTCATGATGCCCTCGGACCTGGCCCCGTCTTCCAGTTCCCTCGGAGCACTGCCCCTCTGGATCGTGTCGCGCAGCGCGGGAGTCACATCCAGCACTTCGAAGAGTCCTGTCCTGCCACGATAGCCACTGCCACGACAGTGTTTGCATCCTCCGCCGCGAGAGGCCGAAAGAAGTGGTCCGTCTTGAGCCCCGGGGATGCGGGGAAGTCCCTTCATGGATATCTGAACCGGCTGGCGGCAAGGTTCGCAGATCTTCCGAACCAGGCGCTGGGCGCAGACCAGCCTGAGTGCGCTCCCGATCAGAAAGGACTCGACTCCCAGGTTCCCGAGGCGGGAAATGGCTGAAACTGCATCGTTGGTGTGGAGGGTGCTCAGAACCAGGTGACCGGTCATGGCGGCCTTGACACTGATTTCAGCGGTCGACCCGTCCCGGATCTCCCCGACCATAATGATGTCGGGGTCCTGTCTCAGAAAGGAACGCAGAGCCCGGGAGAAGGATAGACCGATCTGCTCCTTGATCTCGAGCTGGTTAATGCCTGGCAGCGAGTACTCAATCGGGTCTTCGGCTGTCAGGATGTTCACCTCCTCTCGGTTCAGGTGTCCCAGGCAACTGTACAGCGTACTCGTTTTCCCACTTCCAGTGGGTCCCGTGACAAGAATCAGACCGTGTGGGCTCTGCAGGGCCCGCTGGAACTTCAGTAGAGAAGCGGGCTCCAGCCCCAGTCCCTCCAGCGACAGGGGAATCTGGGCGGGGTCCAGAATCCTCATTACCAGCTTCTCGCCGCAAGCAGTGGGAAGTGTGGAAACCCGGACATCAATGACCCGGCTGCCGTTACTCTGAGGTACGCGGATGCGAAGGCGGCCGTCTTGAGGGAGCCGCCGCTCGCTGATGTCCAGGTTCGCCAGGATCTTGACTCTGGAGACTAAAGAGTCACGAATTTGCCTGTCCAGTGTCATGGCCGGTTGGAGAACCCCGTCGACCCTGAGACGAATGACAAGATCCTCTTCGCGGGGCTCGATGTGGATGTCGCTTGCACCCAGGTGTACGGCCCTGCTCAAGAGCACATTGACGAGACGGACGGCGGGACCTCTGTTACCGCCTTGCTTCGCTTCTCTCTCCTCCGAAGAGTGGCTGGTGCGGGTATCCCCCTTCATAACAGCAGTCCCAAAGTGCCTGGCAGTCCATCAGGTCGCCGCCTGCTCCCACCACGGGATTCCATTCCAAATCGTGGAACGTGTAACGTGTAACGTGTAACTTCTAACAGCGCGAGCGGTAGCGAGCGCAAAGCTACCCCATCAGATGCAAATCAAGCCCGACGAAAAGCAGCAGAGCTATACTAATTACGCCGTTCATGGTGAAAAACGCGACATTTACACGACTGAGATCGCTGGTCCGCACAAGGCTGTGCTCGTAAAGCAGGCTGAGCCCGACGACGGAAAAGCCGGTCCAGCTCAGCCAGGACAGGCCGGAGCGCCAGAAAGCAAGGAACAGGAACCCCATCATGATCAGATGGAAGATCTTCGAGATCTGCAATGCGGTGCGCACACCAAAGCGCTGCGGAATCGAGTTCAGGCCCATCTTCCGATCAAAATCAACATCCTGGCAGGCGTAAATCACATCTAAACCGGCCACCCAGAAGACCACGGCCAGCGACAGCAGAAATGGTTTCCAGTCCAGGCTTCCCCGGGCTGCCACCCACCCACCCACAGGTGCAATTGCCAGGGCCAGTCCCAGAAAAAGATGGGAGAGCGGGGTAAAACGCTTTGTGAAGCTGTAGCCCAGCACAATCACCATCGCCAGGGGAGCCAGCGATAGTGCCAGAGGGTTCAAGTTCCAGGCAGCCCAGAAAAACAGTGCCGTGGAAAAGACGATGAAGGAGATCACGAAAGGGGGGCTGACCTTTCCTGCGGGGAGCGCTCGAGTTGCCGTTCGTGGATTGAGGGCATCGAGCCGGTGATCCGACAACCGATTGAAAGCCATGGCGGAGCTTCGGGCGCCGACCATGGCCACCAGGATCCACCAGGATGTGGCCCAGCCCGGAAGCCCTCCTGAACCGAAGAAGGCTCCCAGAAAGGCGAAGGGCAGCGCAAAAACAGTGTGCTCGAACTTGATCATTTCGAGAACGATAAGGACCTTGCGGACCACAACGGCGTTCCTCTGCGAGACGATAAACCTCACCAACACTCTAAACCCTGAGGGTTCTAGGTTCCAGGTTCCACGTTGTCTTCAACCTTCAACCTTCGACTCTTGAGCTTTGGGAAAAAAGGGGACAGTCCACTTTTTTCCGTCTTCTCTGTTCTTCGGGATACTGAGCCTTCCAGCATGGGAAAGAAAGTAGACTGTCCCCTTTCTTTCCCATGAGCTTTGGACTTTTCGCCAGGCACTGATAACCTGTTGCTCATGCTGGAACAAGTTCATGCCGTCAAGCTTGAGATCTACAGACTGCTCTTTACATCGGTCGCCGATGAAATGGGGAGTGTACTCAAGCGCGCCTCCTATTCGCCCAACATCAAGGAAAGAAGAGACTACTCCTGCGCCGTGTTCGATGCCCGGGGAGAAGTGCTGGCCATGGGGGATCATATGCCCGTACACCTGGGATCGATGCCTCTCTCGGTCCAGACGGTCTTGAAGGAGTTCGATCTGGAGTCCGGCGACATCGCAATTCTGAACGATCCGTTTGGAGGAGGTACCCATTTGCCGGACATCACGATGATTACTCCGGTTTTCGGGGAAGAGGTGACTGAGCCTCCTGTTTTCTACGTGGCATCGCGGGCCCACCACTCCGACGTCGGGGGCATGTCTCCCGGCTCCATGCCCATCAGCTCTGACGTTTTTCAGGAAGGAATCCGGCTTCCGGCTCTGAAGCTGTACCGGCGTGGGCAGCTCAACTCGGACATCCTGAAGCTTTTTCTCTCCAACGTTAGAACCCCCGCAGAACGAGAGGGGGATCTGGCGGCCCAGGTGGCGGCAATGCAGAGCGGCAACAAGCGTCTCTTTGAACTCGTGAAGAAGAACGGAAGAAGTGAAATCGAGGTCTATAGTCAGGGCCTGCAGGACTACGCGGAACGGCTGATTCGACAGGTGATCGAGAAGATTCCGGATGGGGTGTACCGTGCTGAAGACCTGCTCGATGACGACGGACAGGAACGGATCAAGGCGAGGACTGGTATCAAGATTCGAGTCACGATCGAGGTGTCGGGTGATGCGATGCGGGTCGATTTTGAAGGGACTGATTCCCAGGTCGGCGGCTGTGTCAATGCCGTCGAGGCTGTGACCCTTTCCGCAGTTTGCTATGTGATTCGCTGTCTGGCTCCCCGGGAGATTCCAAGCAGTGCCGGTCTGATGCGTCCCGTTGAAGTGAGGGCCCCACAAGGTACGGTCGTCAACGCGACCTACCCGGCTGCCACTGTGGGAGGGAATGTGGAGACCTCCCAGCGAATCGTGGATGTGCTCCTGAAAGCCCTGGCCAATGCTCTGCCCGATCTGATTCCGGCAGCCAGCAGCGGGACCATGAACAATGTAACCCTGGGGACCATTCATCCCGTCTCGAACCATCCGATCACTTACTACGAAACCATCGGCGGAGGAATGGGGGGCGGGCCCGAGGGCCCGGGTGACCACGGGATTCACACCCACATGACCAACTCCCTCAATACACCGATTGAGGCTCTGGAAAGAGCGTTCCCGGTCAGAGTTCTAGAGTACAGGTTGCGTGACGGATCCGGTGGCACGGGTCGCAACTCGGGTGGGGACGGGATCGTACGCAGTTTTGAGATGCTGACCGAGTGTCAGGTGACTGTTCTTTCCGACCGGAGACGGTATGCTCCCTACGGCCTCAAAGGTGGTCGGGCCGGGAAGAAGGGTGCCAACCATATGATTGTCAAAGGACGTCGAAAGAGAATCCCGTCGAAGACGTCAACCTGGCTCGAGCCGGGCGATTGCCTTGTCGTTGAGACCCCTGGAGGCGGAGGATGGGGAGGAGCCCAGCCGCGTCGCAGGCGTCCTGGCGGGCCCTCCACGCGCCGGTCCGATGCTGCTCGAAGCTCGAAGAGTGGAAGTAGTCCTTCGCGCAGACGGAAAACCAAGGGCTAGGACTCACTTCCATAAATACCCATGCAGTTCCAGATCCGCGAGGTCGAAGGCAGCTCGGAACTCGAAGCTTGCGCGCTGCTGCAGGTCGAAGTGTGGGGGTTCGACAAGCTGGATGTCGTCTCCGCGTCGATGCTGGCCAGTTGCCGTCAACACGGAGGTGTGCTGTTGGGGGCTTTCGAGGAGAATCGCACCCTGATCGGATTCGTTTTCAGTCTTCCTGCTCTGCTGGGCGGACGCTCCATCCAGCACTCCCACATGCTGGCTGTCCGCAGCCGCTACAGGGATCGCGGCCTAGGGATGTCGCTCAAAATGGCTCAGTATCGAAGAACGCTGGAACTAGGGCAAGACCTGATCACCTGGACCTTCGATCCTCTTGAATCCAAGAACGGACATCTCAACCTGAACAGACTGAACGCTGTTGTGAAGCGATATTATGTGAATCTGTACGGGGAAAAGACCTCCAGTGAACTCCATTCTGGCCTCGGGACTGATCGGTTCCTGGCCGAGTGGCACCTCGCTTCGTCGCCACCCGCGGCTGACCAAACCAGCGAACTAAAACTGGACGGGCTCCCGCTGGCTCTCGAGGGTGAGCTGAGCCGGAAGGGTTTCCTGCGCCCTGGAATACCAGATCCGGACCTCGATTCACACTCTGTCGGGGTCGAGATACCCAGTTCCATTCAAGAAGTGAAGGAGAGAAGCCTGGAAACTGCCATGCAGTGGCGGCTTCGAACCAGGGAAGCTCTGCTCCACTACTTGAGTTCGGGCTATCAAGTCACCGGACTGGTGCGATGGAAGGATCAGACGGGCCCTCGCTCTTTTTACCAGCTGGTTCGAGCTCGACCTGATGAGAATTGAGGAACTGACGATTCGTCAGATTCGGCTGCCCCTGGTGTCTCCTTTTGAGACAAGCTTTGGTGTCACCAGCGACCGTCTCGTCCTCCTGCTTGAAGCTCGCAGTGACGGGCTGAGAGGATGGGGCGAGTGCGTGGCCGGGGAACGTCCTTTCTATACCTACGAGACGGTTGCGGGAAGCTGGCAGATTCTGCAGGATTACCTGATTCCGGCCTTGCTGGGCCAGGATGTTTCCGATCCAGGGGATGTAAGCGAACTCTTCCGGCGCGTCCGAGGGTACCCAATGACCAGGGCATCCCTGGAGGCAGCGGTCTGGGATCTGAAGGCTCAGCAAACCGAACAACCGCTCTGGAAATTGATGAAGGGCACGCAAGCAGAGATTCCCTGCGGAGTTTCGATCGGCATCCAGAAAAGCATCGGCGATCTGCTGGAACGAATCGCCTCTGAATTGCAGGACGGTTACCGAAAAATCAAAATCAAGATCAAGCCCGGCTGGGATGTCGAGGTCGTCAGGGAGGTCCGTCGGAAGTTCCCCGAAGTTTCCCTGATGGCGGATGCCAATGCCGCCTACACCGGATCAGACTTCTCACTCCTGCAGCAACTCGACGAATTCGATTTGCTCATGCTTGAGCAACCCCTCGAATTCGACGATCTTCTTCATCACTCCCAGCTGCAACAGTCGCTGAAAACCCCCATCTGTCTGGATGAGTCCATTCGTCACAGCGGGGACGCCGAACTGGCGATCGAGATGGAGTCCTGTCGCATCATCAATATCAAGACGGGACGAGTCGGCGGTCATGGCGAGGCGATCCGGATTCACGATCTCTGTCAGAAGCGTCAGATTCCAGTCTGGTGCGGAGGCATGCTGGAAACCGGGATCGGTCGCGCCCACAATATAGCTCTGTCCACACTGCCAAACTTTAGGCTGCCCGGCGATGTATCGGCCAGCAAGCGGTACTATGAAAACGATATTATCTACCCTCCGGTTGAGGTCTCAGCGGATGGAACCATCCAGGCTCCCAGTGGGGTGGGGCTCGGGTTCGAGGTTGACACAGAGAGACTGGACCATTTGAGCGTCGCCATCGAGAAGCGGACAACCAGCCGGAGCTGAAGTTGAAGGTCTTCAACCTTCAACCTTCAACCCACGCTCCCCCCCAGGCCCGGCTCTGTCACTGTTAACACATTTGTCAGTTATACTGTTAAAAGATTTAACCTGAGAACGCGTTTAATGGGAGGCCCGAAAAGCTTTTGAGGTGGACTCTCCGGCAGAAACTGCTGCTTCTGATACTTTCTCTGTGCCTGATCCCACTGATCGGGATTTCCTTTTTCTCCTATTACCAGGCCAAGGGACGTATTACAGAAGATCGAATCGCTCTTTATCTGGAGCAGATTGCCCAGGGCATGGCCAACACGGTTCGGCTCAGCCTGGTGGAGCGACAGGAGGAGATGCGGACCCTGCGCCTCTTCTTTCGCGAGTTCATGGTGAGTCCCGGCACCCCGGCACCCCGGAATCTGCTCAATGAAATGATCCAGATTCATGAAGTCTACGATCTGCTGATCCTGTTTGACGTTGAGGGCCGAATCCTTCTCATGAACGGCATCAGCCGCGCCTCCGGGCCGCAGGGGGAGTCGCAGGAACTGGATGCCTCACGGATCGAGGCACTGCTGGGAGAAGACCTGACCCGCTATACTCCGAACAAGCTCTGGTTGCGGGAAGTCCGTGGAGACAAGCCGGGTTTCATTGGCTGGCATGAATCTCCCTTAGTCGGCCAACTCTATTCCTACCAGCATGAAGACATTATGCTCCGGTACTGCATAGGATTTGCCGTCCCGATTCACAACGAGAAGCAGATCGTGATCGGGGGAATCCTGGGCCTCATGAACTGGGAGTACATTCAGGAGATCCTGGACGTTCTGGAAGAAGAGTTCGAGAACCGCTCACTGGGCTCCGGATACGGATTCCTCTTTGATCGGGATGGAGACACCATCATCGGCCACAAGATCCGCCGGAATCGGATTCTGAGAAGGACCGAGACCGGTGCGAACCGGAACAACTACGGCACCAGCCTGATACACGACCACGGTCTGACGGGGGTCTCCGAGGCGGTCAAAGAGATGCTGCGAGACCCGGTGGTCAATGATGTGAGACACGTGGATTATGAGTATCCTCCAGGCACTGCCAAGATCAGCGGGCTGGCAGAAATTGACCACGAGTACTTCAACTGGGTGTGCGGCGTCGGAATCGACGATGAGGACATCTTTGCTCCCGTCCAGGGGCTCAAGAACATTCTGATTGCCGGTGCCCTTCTTTCCTCGTTACTGGTTGTCCTGATCACGTTCTGGGCGGCACGGCAGTTCACGACTCCGCTGAAAGAACTGACGACCACGGCTCGAAAGATTGCCCGGGGAGACTCTACTCAGCGTGTGAAGATCTCCAGCCGTGACGAGATCGGTGAACTGGCCGCCACTTTTAACGACATGGCGGAGTCGCTGGAGGAACGAAGCCAGGCTCTCATTGAACTGAACCGGCGGCTGGAAGAGAAAGTTCTGGAGAGAACTGGCGAACTCGAAGAGAGCAAGCGCACGATCGAAGAAGCCTTTGAGGAATTGAAAGAGGCTCACGTTCAACTCGTCCAGAGTGAGAAAATGGCCTCTCTGGGCCAACTCGTGGCCGGGATCGCGCACGAGATCAAGAACCCTCTGAACTTCATTTACGGGAACACAGACTTTCTGAAGCAGTATGTGGGAGAACTGAAGATGCTTCTGCAGATGCTCGAGAAAGAGGCCAACCTGACCCCGGCAGCTGACCGGGCTATCCAAGAGCGGAAGAAGGAGAAGGGCTTTGATTTCATCCTGAAAGACCTGGATGAACTGATCCGCAACTTCGAGGAAGGGGCCCGCCGCATCCACGAGATCATTGGAGATCTAAGGGCCTTCTCTCGTATGGACAGCGATGAACTCCGGCCGGTTGACATTCATGAGTCGATCGAACTGGCCCTGAATCTGGTTCGCCATGAGTATCGGGACCGTATTCAGGTTCACAAGGACTATTCGGAACTTCCCAGGATTCCTTGCCACTCCGGGAAGATCAGCCAGGTGTTCATGAATCTTCTGACCAATGCCTGTCAGGCGATTCCGGGCCAGGGGGACATCTGGGTTCGGACCCATCGCAGCAACGGGCAGGCGGTCATCGAGGTGGAGGACAACGGGGTCGGGATCTCCCCGGAACATCTGAATCGCATCTTCGAGCCTTTCTTTACTACCAAGGGTGTAGGTCTCGGAACGGGCCTGGGATTGAGCATATCCTACGGCATCATCCAGCAGCATCAGGGCACCATTGAGGTGGAAAGCGACGTCAATCATGGCACTCTTTTTACCATCCAGCTTCCCCTGGGAGAGCCAGAGTGAAGGCTGAACCGGAGAACCAAAGGCAAACCCTTCTGGTTGTCGACGACGAGGTTGCCAATCTGCAGAAGCTAAGGCGGACCTTTCTCGGAGAGTACCGCGTTCATGAAGCCATCGGGGGAAGGGAGGCACTGGAAATCCTGAAGGATCACCCCGTGAATGCCATCATCACGGACCAGAGGATGCACGGAATGAGTGGCGTCGAACTCCTCAAGCGAACGCTCAAGGTGCAGCCGGATGCCGTGCGCATCATCCTCACCGGCTACACGGAGGTAGAGGACCTGATGGATGCTATCAACGAGGGTCACGTCCATCGGTACATCACCAAGCCCTGGGATCCCTTTACTCTCCAGCAGAGTGTCAAGCAGGAAATTCGACATCGAGAGCTGAAGCAGGAAAACTCCCGCCTGGCCAGCCAGCTCAAGCAGGCGAACCAGCAGTTGCAGAGTGAGAACCGTCAGTTGCAGCAGGAGGTTGAACGTCTTCAGCACCCCGGTTCCGAGTTCATCTTCGAGAGCAGCGAAATGAAGCAGTTGCTGGAGCTGGTGGATCGGGTTGTGGAGACGGACTCGACTACTGTGCTGATCCAGGGAGAGACGGGCACGGGGAAAGAGCTGATGGCTCGCTACGTCCACCAGAAGAGTGGTCGTCGTGAAGGGCCTTTCGTACCCGTGAACTGCGGCGCGATTTCCGCAGACCTGGTGGTGAGTGCCTTCTTCGGACATCGAAAAGGGTCCTTTACGGGAGCCACCAGTGACTCGAAGGGCTTCTTCGGTCAGGCCGACACGGGAACCATCTTCCTGGACGAAATCGGGGATGCCCCTCTGGATCTCCAGGTCAAACTGCTGCGGGTCCTGCAGGAAGGCGAAATCCTGCCCGTGGGGGAGACACGTGCCAGGATGATCGATGTGCGGGTCGTTGCCTCCACCAACCGGCGCCTCGATGAGATGGTCGATGAAGGGGGATTCCGCCAGGATCTGTTCTTCAGGCTGAACGTCTTCTCGGTCACGGTTCCCCCTCTGAGGGCCCGGCGCGTTGACATTGAAGTCCTGGCGAGACACTTTCTGGCGACAGCCTGCGCGCGCATGGGGAAGGCTCCCGTGGAACTTGCAGACATAACCCTGAAGCTTCTGCGAAGCTACTCCTGGCCGGGTAACGTTCGGGAACTGGAGAATGAAATGGAGCGTGTCGCCATCCTCGGTCGGTCGGAGCCTGAGATCAGCCCCTCACATCTATCTGAGCGGATCCGCTACTCCAGCATTCGGTCAGATGGAAAAGAGCGTTCCCTCAAAGATCAACTTTCCACCCTGGAGAGACGGCTCATCCTGGAGGCCCTGGCTGACCACGGCAATAACAAGAGCCAGGCCGCTCAGACGCTGGGGATCACCCGCCAGACCATCATCTCCAAGCTGAAACGGTATCAGAATCGTTAGATAAATTAACATCTTCCGTTAACCCTATTTACACTAGGGCAAGTCTTTGTTTATCAACAGCTTAATCAGTTGCAGCCAAGATCCTGGGTGTACAAATGTTTAACAGCTCAATTGTACGAAATCTACTTAAACCAAATAAAATCAATTAGTTATGAGAATTGGCACGCTATTTGCTTTAGAAAAGGGCGGAGGTTGCTATGGCCACATACATTGCCGGGGCTTCACCGCTGGAAGCCAATCTCATGGCTCGAGTTCAAGCTCAGGAAGACGCTGCTTTTCAGGAACTGTTCAATCGTTTTCGACAGAAGATCTATCGCACGGCGCTGCGGATACTGAAGGAGGAGCAATCGGCCCAGGACGCTCTTCAGGAGACCCTCATTAACGTCCATAGAGCCGCCGGCAAGTTCAGAGGTGATTCGAAGCTGGGCACCTGGATCAATCGAATTGCCATCAATGCCTGCCTGGAGATCCTGCGCCGGAACAAGAAGCATCAGACGCGCACCGACGAGGATGTATCCGACCAGGTGGTGATCCCGGATCACAAGCAGCCCAGCCCTTTTGAGACCTATCGACGGGCGGAGATCAGGGACCGCGTCGACCGGGGCTTGAGTCGTCTCGGAGACAAGCACCGCGATGTGGTTCGCCTGCATGATCTGGGGGGATACACGATTCGGGAGATCGCCGAGCGACTTCAGGTTGCCGAGGGAACCGTGAAATCCCGACTCTTCTATGGACGCATGCAGCTGAAGTCCGTGCTATAATCCCGCCTTACTTCCTGGCGATTGGGATTGCATGGCGCTGGCTCACTATCGTCTACTGCACACTTCAGCTGCTGAACAACCGAAGCTTCTGTTCGAGGTGAAAGTCGACATCCAGGATGTCCGTTCCGGGTACGATGGAAGCCGCACATTCCTTTTCCTGGCCGAGTGGCTGCAGGAGTGGGAGCTCAAGTGGACCCGGGACATGGTACGAGAGGTTTCGCTTGAGGAACTGGAGCCTGTACACCCGCCGCGACCCGTTTCCTGGCCGGAACAGGCGGAAGATCTGATCGCGGATTACGTGGTGCGTCTCCCGGGTCCGCAGATCTGGCACAGTCGGGAGCTGGGGACCTACTCTGATCGGAGGGAGTCGTTCGAGGACTTTTTGGTCCGTTGCCGGGAAGGCCTGCTGGGGGAGCGTTTGGCCAGAATGAGAAACCTGAGCGAGCTTTTCTTTCATCGATTCTTGAGACTGGAAAGAATGCTGCTGGACATGCTCGGCTCGGAAGAGGGATTGGACGGCAATCAGCGCCTGGGCCTGGAGGCTGATCTGAAGCGACTTTTTTCCTCCGGACGGGAGAGCCTGAGCCGGATCTTCCTGGAGGACGACTTTCGGCTTCTGCAGGAGGAAGAACTGGATTGGAGCTTTCCCAGGCGGCCCGAGCACCAGGAGCACCTTCAGGCACTGGCCTCCGACCTGGTTCGGGACTACAACGCCATCAGCCACGATTTCGAAGAGCGTGCAAAGGACATTGAGTCCTACATTGTTCCGATGGGATCGGCACAGGTTGAGACCTTTTCGAGAGGAATCGTATGGACCTGACAGAGGCCGCTGCCGGCCTAGCCAGTGAGCCCGTGCTGCTGGCGATGAGTGGGGGTGTCGACAGTTCCACAGCAGCCGTTCTCCTCAAAGAGTCCGGCTTTCAGGTGGTCGGCTGCACGATGCAGCTGTGGGATTATCGACGCAACCCGAAGTCCAACGGCCGCCACCAGTTTGGCAGCTGCTGCTCTCTGGATGATGTCTACGACGCCCGTAGAGTGGCCCAAGAGCTGGGATTGCGCTTCTATGTCCTGAATCTGGAAAAGGAATTCGAGCGGCGGGTGATCGAGCCCTTTATCGGGGATTACCTGAGTGGGCGAACGCCTCTGCCCTGTACTCGCTGTAACACCTTCCTGAAGTTTGATCGGCTGCTGGTGTTCGCACAGCAGGTCGGTATTCAAAAGGTGGCCACGGGCCACTATGCCCGAATCGAGCACTCTCCGGATCGGGGCTACACCCTCCACAAGGGTTCCGATGCCGGCAAGGATCAGTCCTACTACCTGTTCGAGCTCGATCAGAAACAGCTGTCCAGAACTCTCTTTCCGGTGGGAGACTTTCCCAAGAAGAGGATTCGACAGATCGCTGAGAGAGCGGGTCTCATCACGGCCCAAAAACCGGACAGCCAGGAGATCTGCTTTGTTCCGGATCGTGATTATGCTGCTTTTATTCGTCGTCACGGAGAAGAAATCAACCCCGATTTTCTGCCCACGATCCGGGCTCAAGAGACCGGCCCCATTCTTTTCAAAGACGGGGCCCGGCTGGGAGATCACAGGGGCTGCTATCAGTTTACGATCGGTCAGCGCCGGGGTCTGGGGATCGCGCACCACCGACCGCTTTATGTGCTCCGAATCGAAACCAATCGAAATGCCGTTGTCGTCGGTTACCGGGAGGACCTGTTCTCGAAGGGGCTGGAAGCGGAGAGGGTTTCTCTGGTCAACGGGGGGTTCCAGTCGCGGATCCGGGCCTCGGTGCGAATTCGATCCCGCCACCGGGAGGCGGCGGCGACCCTCCATCTGAGTCGTCCGGATAGCTCCGATGAGAGTGGTAGCTGGTCAGCCAGAGTTATTTTCGACCAGCCACAGATGTCGGTCACTCCCGGCCAGGCAGCCGTATTCTATTCCGGGGATCAGGTTCTCGGAGGTGGGTGGATTCGCTCGCGCGTCCAGTGAAGAACAGGCAGGGAGTGACTACCTGAAAGTGAGTACTTCAGCGAAGTCGATTCTGGTGGTTGCCGGAGAGACCTCGGGTGAGGAGCATGCCGCCGAGGTGGTCCGGGCTCTGCGGGAACTGAGGCCCGGGGCCTTTCAGTGGTTCGGCAGTGGTGGCCCCAGGATGGACGAGCAGGGCGTTGAGCTGATCACGCGCATCGATTCTCTGGCTGCCATCGGCCCGGTCGCGGCCTGTTCGAATCTGCTCGACTACCTGCGCCTCTTCCGCAGGATTCAAAAGCGAGTCCGGCAGTCGCCGCCCGCTCTGGCCGTTCTGGTGGATTTTCCTGAATTCAATTTGAGGCTGGCCTCCCGCCTGAGCAAACAGGGGATCCCGGTCTGTTACTTCATCAGCCCTCAGATCTGGGCCTGGCGGCCGGGACGGGTGAGCCGAGTCCGGCGCCATGTCGCCAGGATGCTCGTGATCCTGCCTTTTGAAGTGACGTTTTATCGCCGCCACGGTGTGGATGCCGTCTATGTGGGCAATCCAATTGCCAGGTTGAAAAGGACAACGGGCTCCGATCTTACGGTTTCACCCGATGGCCGTCGGGGCAGGATTGCACTTCTTCCTGGAAGCCGCCGAAAGGAAATCGATCAGATCTTTCCGGTTCAGCTGGAGGCTGCCGCTCTGGTGCAGTCCCGGTTTCCCTGTTCCTTCCGGGTGGTTGCTGCGCCCGAAGTGGACGATGATCATCTACTTAGCGTCTACCAAAAATGGCGAAAGAAACAGGGACCCGGAGTGGATCTGGAGATGGTGAGAGGGCCGATCGAAAAGCAGCTGCCCTGGGCTGACTGTGCCATCGTCAAGAGTGGAACCAGTACGCTGCAGGCCATGGTTTTGCAAGTGCCCTTTGCCATGGTCTACCGGATGTCGGAACTTAGCTATCGTTTACTGCGTCCCTTAGTAAAGACAGAGAGTTTCTGCCTGGCCAACCTGGTCGCGGGCCGGCAGGTTGCCCCCGAGTTCGTTCAGGGAGAGGCGCAGGGCAAGGCGATCGCAGCCTACCTGCTCGACTTGTTGACAAGACCCGACAGAATGCAGGAAGTGAAACAAAATCTCGAGATTGCATCAAAGAAACTGGGAACGCTGGATGCGTATGCGGAAACCGCCAAAGAAATTGCGACCCTTGTTGAGGCTCGATAGACATGAGA
Organism: Acidobacteriota bacterium; assembly: GCA_965205345.1. GTDB lineage: Bacteria > Acidobacteriota > UBA6911 > RPQK01 > CBDAPI01 > CBDAPI01. Next base: position 52,311 of record CBDBGQ010000023.1, read on the forward strand.
CTTAGTACTCCCGTCCTTAGATGGACCCTTTGCCTGGCACTGATGACCGTGAGTCTTCACGCACAGGACGCTGCTGTCTTGACAGGCCAGTCCAAAATCGACGTTGTCAGCTACGAAATCGATGTGGAGATTACTCCTGATCGGAGCGCCCTCCAGGGCAGCACCCGGGTGACCTTCGATGTCGTCGAAGACACGGTGTCCGTGCTCTTCGAGATCAACAATCGAATCAGTCTCCTGGAAATTCTGGATGAGAACGACGTGGTTTATCAGCAGAGCTTCGATAACTTCGACAGTTCACGAATGGCAGTCCGGGGCCCGGATCCTTTCAGATCGGGAGACACCCACACGCTGACGTTCCGCTTCGACGGCGTACTGGAGCGCGAGGAATATGCCTACCTGGAAGACGCGCCGATCACCCAGTTGGCCGTCATCGGTCCGAACGGAGCCTTCCTCCTGACCGAAGGCAAGTGGTTTCCACAGCACTACCTTCCGGTGGATGAGGCCACTCTCAACCTCAAGGTCAGGGTTCCTCTTGGATTCACTGTGGTTTCTGCAGGAGACCTGCAGCAAATCGACACCTTTGGTGTTCACGAGCAGTTTACCTGGGTCAGCGACCAGGACATCGGACAGTTTCCGGTCGTGGTGGGCCGGCTCTTTCGAGACCGGCACGAGGCCGAGCCCATCCCCGTGACCTTTTACGCGTCTGAAGACTTCGAGGGCGACTTTGCGCCATTTGCCGGCGAGATCGCTCAAATGGCGGAGTTTTTCTCACAGGAATTCGGGAACCTTGGGATTCAGCAGTTCAACCTGATCGACATTGGCAACGTTCGCTTTCCCGTGACCGGGGCCGAGGGAATGATCCTGCTGGAGGAGGGAATCCTCGAGTCCAAGGCCTTCCCGCTGATGAAAATGACCAGTCGGATTGCCGACCAGTGGTTTGTTTACCCGGTTGAGATTCTCTCCGGCAGTGACGCCTGGCTTCGCCACGGATTCTCGAGCTATGCTGCTCTCCGTTACCTGGAAGAGAAAAAGCCGGATCTTTTCGAGACTGAACTTGCCCGCTTGTCGGTAAACGCTCTCAAGTACGAACAGAGGGCTCCGACCATCGACGGATATGGACTGAAGGCAGGGTCACCGGAGTTTGAATCGGTGGTGGTCGCGAAGGGTGCCTGGGTCCTCTACATGCTGCGCCAGCTGGTGGGGTCGGATCCTTTCCATGCTCTTTTCACACAGTGGTATCGAGAGCATGTCCTTCGAGGTGAGGTCACGACACAGCAGTTCGTGGATTATGTGAACCGAGAGACGGGAACAGATTATGGCTGGTTCTTCCTGCAGTGGCTGGAGTCGACCGGAGTTCCCGAGTTTCGGGTCGAGTATCAGGTCTTCAAGCTGGCCCAGGGTGGCTTTCGGGTCCGGGGCAAGATCGAGCAGGACATTGAGCTGTTCAGGATGCCGATGGACATCCTGATTGAGACCAAGGGCCAGACCGAGGAGAAGTTTCTGAACTTCAAAGGCCGGAATACCCCCTTTAATTTCGAGGTCGAGACCATGCCTCTGCGCTTCGTTATTGATCCGAAGGGAAAAATTCTCCGCGATTCGGATGTGATGAGAGTGAGGGTTCACATAGCCATCGGAGATGAGTACCGGGAGCGAGAGGAGTTCATCCCGGCCATCCGCGAGTATGAAAAGGCAAAGGCCATTGAACCGCGCAGCAGCCTGGCTCACTTTCGTCTGGGCCAGACCTATTTTCAGCAGCACAGCTTCACGAATGCAGCCAACAGCTTCCGGGACGCTCTCAATGGAGACTTGAAGCCCGACTGGGTGGAGGCCTACACCCAGCTCCACCTGGGAAAAATCTACGACATCCTGGGTGAGCGACAGCGGGCCCAGGCCGAATATACAAAGGTCCTCAACAGCGGCGTCACCTACATGGGGATCAATGAAGAGGCAGATAAGCTCCACAAAGAACCCTACAGCCGCCCCAAGTCGCTGATTAACTGACGTTTCACGTTCCATGTTGGGCGCTAATGAAAGTGGGAGGGGGCCCGGGGAGGCGGGACGTTTAAATTCCCGACCGCCTCCCCGGGCCCCCTCCCACTTTCATGACCCGCCGGGGCCTCGGGGCCGCGACCAGGAGGATTGAGCCGGCTCCCGACCCCGAGCCGTCACCCAGGTTCACAGGTCAGAGAAGCCTTGGTGGTGGAAACCGAGAGTGGGAGGAGGCTCAGGGCCGCGGTCGGGAATTTAAACGTCCCGCTGCCCTGAGCCCCCTCCCACTCTCTAGTCGGAAGCCTGGAAACGAAGGTGGGAGCCCGCGACCGGGATCCTGCACGTTTTTGAAGTCTCCGAGGTTGCACAGGGAGGGGAAGAGGGGGTACAATAAACGGTTTGCGAGAGAGACCTTTTTTGGTCTTGTCTGAGCAGCGTTCTTTGACAACCAGACAGCATGGTCCAGAGATCAATTTGAGAGTTTGATCCTGGCTCAGAATCAACGCTGGCGGCGTGCCTAACACATGCAAGTCGAACGAGAAAGTTCCCTTCGGGGGATGAGTAAAGTGGCGAACGGGTGAGTAACGCGTGGGTAACCTGCCCTGGGAAGGGGGATAACACGAGGAAACTGGTGCTAATACCGCATAAGCCTGTTGTAAGAGATTGCAGCAGGGAAAGCCCTTCGGGGTGTCCCAGGAGGGGCCCGCGTCCGATTAGCTAGTTGGTGGAGTAAAGGTTCACCAAGGCGACCATCGGTAACCGGTCTGAGAGGACGGACGGTCACACTGGGACTGAGACACGGCCCAGACTCCTACGGGAGGCAGCAGTGGGGAATTTTGCGCAATGGGGGAAACCCTGACGCAGCAACGCCGCGTGAAGGAAGAAGGCTTTCGAGTTGTAAACTTCTGTTCCGGGGGACGATAATGACGGTACCCCGGCAGCAAGCCCCGGCTAACTCCGTGCCAGCAGCCGCGGTAATACGGGGGGGGCGAGCGTTGTTCGGAATTACTGGGCGTAAAGGGCGCGTAGGCGGTCCGAGAAGTTTCGGGTGAAAGCCCCGGGCTCAACCCGGGAAGGTCCCGGAAAACCATCGGACTGGAGTGCTGGAGAGGCAAGCGGAATTTCTGGTGTAGCGGTGAAATGCGTAGATATCAGAAGGAACATCGGAGGCGAAGGCGGCTTGCTGGACAGCAACTGACGCTGAGGCGCGAAAGCCAGGGGAGCAAACGGGATTAGATACCCCGGTAGTCCTGGCCGTAAACGATGGGTACTAGGTGTTGGCAGCGGGAAGGTTGTCAGTGTCGTCGAAAACTCGTTAAGTACCCCGCCTGGGGAGTACGATCGCAAGATTGAAACTCAAAGGAATTGACGGGGGCCCGCACAAGCGGTGGAGCATGTGGTTTAATTCGACGCAACGCGAAGAACCTTACCGGGGTTTGAACTGCTTGGGAAGCTTGCCAGAGATGGAAGTGCCCTCTTCGGAGGTCGAAGCAGAGGTGCTGCATGGCTGTCGTCAGCTCGTGTCGTGAGATGTTGGGTTAAGTCCCGCAACGAGCGCAACCCTTGTCTGTAGTTGCCATCAGGTTAAGCTGGGCACTCTACGGAGACTGTCGGCGAAAAGCCGGAGGAAGGTGGGGATGACGTCAAGTCCTCATGGCCTTTATGTCCCGGGCTACACACGTGCTACAATGGGTGGTACAAAGAGCAGCCAACTCGCGAGAGTGAGCGAATCTCAAAAAGCCATCCTCAGTTCGGATTGCAGTCTGCAACTCGACTGCATGAAGGTGGAATCGCTAGTAATCGTGGATCAGCATGCCACGGTGAATACGTTCCCGGGCCTTGTACACACCGCCCGTCACATCACGAAAGTGGGCTGTACTAGAAGCCGCTGAGCTAACCTGCAAGGGAGGCAGGCGTCGACGGTGTGGCTCATGATTGGGGTGAAGTCGTAACAAGGTAGCTGTAGGAGAACCTGTGGCTGGATCACCTCCTTTCTAAAGGAAAGCGAACGGAGACGGCCCGACTCACGGTGCCGGATTCGCAGCAATCCAAAAACCAACATGGACTCGGCTGTCTGGTTGTCAAAGAACGTTGAATCAAGGGGGAGGGGCCTTGAGGGTCCGGCGACCGGGAGGATTTAAACGGCCGCCAGACCCTCAAGGCCCCTCCCCCTTTCCAAGTTCCAGGTTTTACGTTACCGAGCGCGTGGAACGTGAAACGTGGAATTGTCATTCCTCAGGGGCCATGAACTCCCTTCGAATCCTGAGCCTTCTGCTGATCGCTTCAGTTCTCTGCGGCGTCGGTTGCAGCGCCCCTTTCTCTCAACCCGAAAAACGCCCCAACTTCATTTTCCTGCTGGTGGACGACTGGGGCTGGCGTGACGCCAGCGGGCACGGCAGTGATTTCTACCGCACTCCCAACATCGACCAACTCACCTCCCAGAGCCTCAGGTTTACCAACGGCTACTCGGCATGCACCGTCTGCTCTCCCTCCCGTGCGGCCGTCATGACAGGGATGTATCCCGCCCGACTCAACGTGACGGATTGGATTCCCGGTTGGGGTGGCCCCCCAAACGCGAGACTGAGAGTGCCGGACTGGAGGATGCGCCTGGAGCATCGACACGTCTCCATCGCTGAAGCGCTGAAAGAGGCTGGCTACAAGACCGCTCACGTGGGAAAGTGGCACCTGATGCCCAGAGATGAAAAGTACCTGCGGGATTACTTTCCGGAATATCACGGCTTTGACATCAATATTGCAGGGAACGAGTGGGGGCTGCCGGGAAGCTATTTCCACCCCTATCAAAAGGGGAAGAGACGGGTCTACCCGCTGCCGTCGGGAGGCCAGGAGGGTGATTATCTGACCGACCGTCTCACCGACGAGGCTCTGGAAATCATTGAAGAGTGGGCCGAGGATCGGTTTTTTTTGTACTTTCCCTACTACACCGTTCACACGCCCATTGAAGGCAAACCGGAGTTGGTCGAAGAGTACGAGGCCCGGGTGAACCCCGAAGCGCAACACACGAACCCGGTTTATGCCGCCATGCTGCAAAGCCTGGATGAGAGCGTCGGACGAATCCTGGCCAAGCTGACGGAACTGGGGATTGCGGACAACACCGTCATCATTATGACCGGGGACAACGGCGGGCTGGACATACCCTGGATAGACGGCGGTCCCACCAATAATGCGCCTCTTCGGGCAGGGAAGGGGTCGGTGTACGAGGGAGGTGTCCGGGTTCCAACCCTGGTGCTCTGGCCTGGTGTCACATCGCCCGGTTCCGTTTCCAGCGAGCCTGTGATGCACATTGATTACTATCCCACGATTCTGGAGATGGCCGGAGTGGAAGGGAATCCTGAGCACAACCGCAGTGTCGATGGAGTCAGTCTGGTCCCTATTCTGGGGGATGCCTCGAAGGGCCTGGGACGGGAAGCCCTGTTCTGGCACTACCCCCACTACCACCAGGGAGGGGCGACACCCTACGGAGCCATCCGTGCCGGGGACTGGCGGCTGGTCGAGTTCTACGAGGATAATCGGGTCGAGCTCTACAATCTGGCCGAGGACATCGGAGAGACCAACGACCTGGCCGGAACCCGTTCTGCCAGGGTGGAGGAGCTGAGAGGCCTGCTCCACGACTGGAGGTTGAAGATGCAGGCTCAGATGCCCACGCTCAACCTGGACTACCGGCCGGAATGAAATCGTGATTGAAGATTTCGAAAGTGGGAGGCCTCTCCCACTCTCTGATCTAGAACTCGGGGATCTAAAGATCGGTCGTGGAACGTGGAACGTGAAACGCTTAGAGCGGCAGCAGACTTCTGACCCGCGAAAAAAGCCTGGCCGGGGCACTTGATACGGGGTAGTCGGCCAGATACCGTTCAATGTCCTCAGCCAGCTTTGCCGCCGACTCATAGCGCTGCGCAGGCTCCTTTCGAAGCGCCCTCAGCGCAATGGAATCCAGGTTTCCCCTGATTTGTGAGCGTAGCTCCTGGAGGCCGCAGCCTCTGCTGCGACAGACGCGCTCGGGAGTCACCAGGAGGCTGGTGTTCTTTACCTCCAGAACTACAAGGTGGGTGAGCATAGCACTGGGGGACTTCAGATGCTCCTGGGGGCGACCCTCGGCCCCGGCAATACGCATCGAACCCGGCCCGGCGGGTCCATGCCCGCACAGGAGTTCGTAGAGAAGGGCTCCCAGCGCATGGACATCGCTGGCCACGGAGGCCTCTTTTCCGGAGGCCTTCTCGGGGCTGGTCGATTCCCGGCCTGCCGTTTTCGGAGGCACAACTTTGTGGGCTGGCCAGGCCGATCGGGGCCCCGGGAGGCTTGGGATCCCAACGCCGACAAGGCGGGGTGTTCCGTCCTCCTTCACCAGGATGTTGGCCGGTCTCAGGTCTCGGTGCAGGATGGAACGCCGGTGGAGGTAGTTGACAGCCGAGCAGATCTTAACGAATAGCTGCAAGCGTTCTCTGATCGAAAGTTCCCGGCGGTCGCAGTATCGATCCAGAGCCTCGCCACTGAAATGCTCCATCACTATGTAGGGGAAGCCTGCTTCGATCGTCCCGCCGTCGAGCACTCTCACCAGATTCGGATGGTCGAGAGCCGCCAGCAGGCAGCAATGCTGGTCGATACTCGCGGAGAGTTCCCGGTCGAGGGAATCCGGCCTGATCATCTTGATCAAGACATGCGCTCCGGACCCGTCATCGAGTCGTTGCGCCAGGTAAACGGTGCCTGTTGCCCCCTGCTCGATTGCCTTGACTATCCGGTAAGGTCCGATGTCGGCATCGAAGGTCAGCGGAGTCGGATGGCGGACAGCAGCCGCTTTGTGGGCAGCCGGGAGACCCTCCCTGCCCGAAGAACGGTTGACGGCTAGCAGGGATTCCAGCTCTCCGGCCAGCCATGGGTCATCAGTCGACACGCGGCGAAGGAAGTCGAGGCGCTCCTCGGGCCCACGCTCGAGAGAGCGACTGAACAGTTCCTTGATGCGGTTCCAGTCCCTGGTTTCCATTTGACCCGTTTTGGAACCCTGACTTGTAGCGCGTACTCTAGCAGCTATTGAAAAAAAAGCCCAGTCCCGAAGAACCATTTATAGCCGTACTAGACCGAACACGGCCGCGGCTGTGCCTAGAATCGCTGCCCCGTAACAAACGATCGGCAACACAACACCAAGACCTTTCAAACCCAGGTCCGCAGCAGCATAGCGAAAGCGGTGGGCCCAGTGAAACAGGGAGAGTGAGATGAGCACGAACAGATACACTCTGGTCAGGGGATGGTGGATCAAGATAAGCAGATCGTCCTCTTTGATCCACCCCCCGGGAACAGCGACTCCGGTCAAGATGAGAGTAACCGGGACGAAGAGAGCGGCAACAACACCTCCTGCGGAAAACAGCGACCAGAAGGCGGGCTCATTTGACTTGGCCATCGGCTTCACCTCAACACGATCCACACGATCAGAATCGATACAATGACCCATGCCAGGTAGTTCGAGCCTACAATCAGGAGGGGATTCAGCCGCTCTTCTCCCCGCCAGACGACAACCACCTTTGGCGTCAGGTTGAACCAGGTGACGCTGTGATACAAGACCATGGGCAGGGCGATGGCATGTAGAACCTTGCTCAATCGAGATTCGCTCATCCACGCAAAGACCGAGTGAAACGACTCTCTGTCGTGGGCGGAGGCTGCCAGCACCAGAAGCAGCACGGCGTATCCTCCCACCGCCAGGCAAGTCAGCTCACGGACCATGAACAGGAAGTAGGTTTTCCGCCTCAGCCACCAGGTGGCGGGCATGGGGCGCAGGTATTCCCGGGTCTTCGTGCCGGGCGCGCCCTTGGTCCTAGCCGTTTCGTCTGTCATGTCTGTTTCCAGGTGTCTGATGCACCCACGGGAAAGGCTCGATTTTCGAAGTCTTGCGCAGCGCGCGCTAGCTGTTTCCCCACGGCATCAGCAGTTCCTTCATCCACTGCATGGTGTGCGTGACTTTGGCCTGCTGGATGGCCCCGGCCGGATCGACGTTCTTCGGGCAGATCCGCGTACAGTCTCCCACGAACGTGCATTCCCAGATCCCCTCGTCCTGAAAAATCACTTCAGCTCTGCTCTCAGCACCGCCGTCCCGTGAGTCCTGGTTGTAGCGCTGGGCCAGAGCGATGGCCGCCGGCCCAACAAACTCCGGATTCAGACCGTATACCGGACAGGCTGCGTAGCAGAGCATGCAGTTGATGCACATGCTGAATTGCTTGTAGTGGGCCAGTTCTGCCGGAGTCTGCAGGTACACACCCTCCTCGACTGCCTTTTCTTCTTTGGGGATGAGCCATGCCTGCACCTCGCCGAGCTTGTGCAGGAAGTCCTCCATGTTGATGATGAGATCCCGGATCACCGGGAAGTAGTTGAGTGGGTCAACCCGAATCGGGTTCGGATAATAGTCCCGCAGAAAAGTGGCACAGGTGAGCTTGGGATCGCCATTGACCATCATCCCGCAGCTTCCACAAACACCCATCCGGCAGGACCAGCGATAGGACAGCGTTCCGTCAATCTGGTCCTTAATGTAATTGAGCGCGTCGAGCACCACCCAGTCCTCGCGGAAGGGGATCTCGTACTTCTGGTATCGGGGATGGTCTTCCTCGTCAGGTCGATAGCGGAAGACTTCTAAGGTCATTGTCTTTTCTGGCATAAGCTCCCCGGGGTGGTCTGCACCCCTCCTCCTGTCAGTCTCCTTCTTGCCCGTCGCTACGCACCGGACTGCCATACTTGCGTTCTCCTGGAGGCCAGCGGGTCACCACCACGTCGAGATACTCGATTCGCGGATCGTTCTCGGTCTGATAAGCCAGCGAATGTTTGAGAAACTTCTCGTCATCGCGCCGGGGATGATCCGTACGTTGATGAGAGCCTCTCGATTCGGTGCGCATCAAGGCACTGTGGGCGACCGCCTCAGCGACGTCAAGCATGTACTCGAGTTCCAGGGCGGCGGTCAACTCTGTGTTGAATGTCAGACTGTGGTCCGCCAGTTCGACCTGGCGGAATCGCTTTTTAAGTTCCCGAAGCTGAGCGCAGGTTTCTTGCAGCGAACCTTCGTTTCGATAGATGCCGGCCCCCATTTCCATCTGATGGGTCATTTCCGCTCGAATCCCGGCGATGGTTTCCTTTCCACCCTTCGGCCGAAAGAACTGTTCCCGGATTCGTTTTTGTTCCGCTTCGGCCTGGGCCTGGATTTCCTCAGCCGCGATCCTGTCATGCTGGGCACTGAAACGAACCGCTGCCCGCGCCGCCCGCGCCCCGAACACCAGCAGCTCAGTGAGCGAGTTGGAACCAAGCCGGTTGGCCCCATTGATGCTCACGCAGGCACACTCGCCGGCTGCGAACAATCCCGCCAGGGGGGTTTCTCCATCGGTATTGGTGTGCACTCCGCCCATCATGTAGTGAACTACGGGGCGCACAGGGATCAACTCATGCACAGGGTCGATCCCCACATAGTTGCGGCACAATTCACGCACGAAAGGAATCTTCTTGTCGATCGTCTTCTCGCCCATGTGCCGGAGGTCCAGATGCACATAATCACCGTAGGGCCCCTCAATCGTGTGGCCCTTCTCCCGTTCCTTGATGAAGGCTTGAGACAGGCGGTCTCGAGGCCCGAGTTCCATCGACCTTTTCTGCGGGTGTCCGGGGTCGTTGACGTCGAGCGGCTGCCCCAGGTCGTAATCCTGGAGATAACGGTATCCGTCCTTGTTCACCAGGATGCCGCCTTCGCCTCGGGAGGCCTCGGTAATCAGGATGCCCGTTCCCGGCAGGCCGGTGGGGTGGTACTGGACAAACTCCGTATCCTTGAGGGGAACGCCGGCTCGGTAGGCCAGTGCCATGCCGTCGCCGGATTTGATGGCCGCGTTGGTGGTGAAGGGAAAAATCCGTCCCCCTCCACCGGTGCAGAGAATGACGGCCTTACCCGTGATCGGACGAATCTGCCCGCTGCGCAGTTCCAGCGCCGCCACGCCCTGACAGTGCCCGTCGTGAGTCAGCAGCCGGGTTACGAACCATTCGTCGTAGCGGGTGATGTTGTTGAACTTCAGCGCTGTCTGGAAAAGCGCATGGAGCATGTGGAACCCGGTCTTGTCGGCAGCAAACCAGGTCCGCTCCACCTTCATGCCGCCGAAGGGCCGTACCGCCACGCTGCCGTCGGGCTCGCGGCTCCAGGGGCATCCCCAGTGCTCCAGCTGAATCATCTCTCCTGGAGCGTCGTTGACAAAAGCTTCAACAGCGTCCTGGTCGGCCATCCAATCGGCGCCGGATATGGTGTCGTAGGCGTGCTCGTCCAGGCTGTCGTTGGGCTTGATGACCGCGGCTGCGCCACCCTCCGCAGAGACCGTGTGCGAGCGCATCGGGTACACTTTTGAAACGACACCTACGCTCAGGCTCGGGTTCTCTTCGCCAATCGCGATGGCCGCCCGCAAACCGGCTCCGCCACCCCCCACGATCAGAATGTCGTGGCTCAGTAACTCCATTTGTTGCCATGCTTTACCGTGGACAAATTGATCTTTCGCTCCGAATCCAAGTCCCGGAACCACCGCACTTCCGAGGGCGTGATTATGATCTGTGAGATCAGGTTAAAAGTCAACTTATGGCACTCGCTGTCGCTCGCGCTGTTCCAAGTTCCAAGTTCCACGTTGGCGCTCTCATGAAAGTGGGAGGGGCCTCGGGCCGCGACCGCCCGGGATGATGTTCAAAACCCCCGGTCGCCGCCCCAAGGCGCCTCCCACATTCCGCCAGCAACAGTGACAATCAAGGAAACTACAGAGATAGGGATGAGAAGGCAGAAAGGACAGTGACTGCACAGCAGCACGAAAGCTGCCGGGAGTCATTCTGTCAGCTCCTCGGCCCGTCAGCTTTCAGAAACTCAACCAGCGCCTCCACGTCCTGCTCGTCGTTATAAACAAAAGGAGAGACACGGATTCGACCTTGAGCGCCCCAGGCCAGGATCCGGGCTTCTGTGAGTCGATCCCAAAGCTCTTGCCACTTTTTACACAGGAAGGCCACGTTGCCGGCGTGACGTCCGGGATCAGCAGGAGTGATTACATTGAAACCAAGTTCCTGGAGGCGCCCCCGAACCAGGGCGGCCAGGCCGAGGACATGATCGTACACCTGTTCGCTGCCCAGTGCCTCGAGGTAGCGGAGTCCGTTGACAAGGGCGTAAAGACTGACCCAGGACGGATTTCCAACCGTGACCCGGCTGGCGTCGTTGCTGGGAGTGATCCTGGTCGGATCAGAAATGGGCGGATTTTCCTCAACGGAGGCCTCCCCGATGAACAGGGGGTCGAAGTGTGGCTGAAGGCGTCGGTTCCAATGGAAGATGCCCAGGCCATGAATGCCCAGGAGCCACTTGTAGGCACAACTCACGGCGAAGTCGATCCCGCTCAAATCCAGTGGCACAACGCCCAGGGAGTGAGAGATGTCAGTGAGGACAGCAGCCCCGCTCCGATGAGCCACCTCGGCGATGGCATGAATGTCATGGCGCAGCCCTGTCAGATAGCTGACATGGCTGACGGGAACCAGTCGGGTGTGCGAGTCGATCGCTTCTGCGAAGTCACTTGTAGAGAGATCGAAGTTACGACTCTTCACGACTCGCACTTCCACTCCATAGCGTGACTCCAAGCGGGCAAAGGGATAAATCATGGAAGGGTAATCGAGATCGTTGACGACCACGTTGTCACCCTGCTCCCAGGGCAGCGACCAGCACACCAGGTTGATGGCATCGGAACAGCTCCCCAGGAAGCCGATATCAGAAGGGGGCACCTGCATGATCTCTGCCAGCCGTTCCCGGGCTTCCCGGAAGACATCAAAGAATCGGGCTCGCCCTCTGGAGCCGTGGCTCTTGTCCGTGACGAACCTGTCGAGTGCTTTCTTGACTGTCTTGAGCTGGGGGGGCTCTCCGCCAGCGGCCAGGTGGACACATCCCTCGAGTCCAATGAAATCGTTCTTGGGCGCCAGGCTCGACATGCGGGGTATTGTTCCACGTTACTCGTTCCGCAGTCCACGTAACAACCTCGAGCAGCAGGTGGGACTTTCACCACGGGCTGCTGGCTAGGCGGGCGCTCGTCGCGGCTTGTGCTGTTCCGGGTCCCGAGTCTGGAATCTTCAACCTTCCGACTCCCAACTGTTAACCAGCAACCAGAAGCCAGTAACTGCAGGGCGCCCGTGCTAAAATACCGACTTCTCGAGCCAGCGTGGGGGTATAGCTCAGTTGGCAGAGCACCTGCTTTGCAAGCAGGGGGTCACCGGTTCGAATCCGGTTACCTCCACCAATGTTTTCAACAAGTTGGCGGAATTCCTACGGGCAAAGACTGCACGATTACTGATCATTACTGAACAATTCGCCCACTTTTTCGGCGGCCACCCGGATTGAAGCGTCCATCACTTGGGTGTACACGTTGAGAGTGGTCCGAACGTTGGCGTGTCCCATGAGCCTTGCGATGACTTTGTCGGGGACGCCGCCATCATGGGCCCAGGAAGAATAGGTGCGGCGGAACGTGAGCCAGCTGGATCGAGGCAACCCGAGCTCCTCGCAGGCCGGATAAACATTCCGTCGAAGTTCGTTGTTGGGTGAAAGTGGTTTGCCAATGCGGGTTCCAAAGACCAGATCGTCGGGTCCACTCCGGCGAGCCGCTAACCTCCACTCGGCCAATAGCTCGAGAGCAGCCTGACAGAGCGGGATCACGCGCCGGCTGGTTGGAGTTTTCGGAGCGTCGAAAACGCCCCGGTAAACGGCTTCTTTCACTTTGATCGTGTCCTCGCCGACTGAGCCCCAGCGGAGGGCAAAGATCTCGCCTCGCCGCAGACCGGTCAGCAGACTCAAACCGACCATTGTTCGAGAGCGGAGCGGCCGTTTTTTCAGGAGCTGTTGCGCCTGTTGAACTGTCAATGCGATCCGGGGCCGGACAGGTACGAGTTGTGGCATGTCAACGCCATGGGCGGGATTCTCAGCCAGATAACCCCACGACACCGCCTTTGTCAGTATTGTGCTGAGCACATTGTGGCAGTGATCGATGGTGTTGGGGGCATAGCCGCGCTTCACGAGCCATCCGATGAAATGCTGGACGTGCTGCCGAGTCAGGTCTCGAACCGAATAGTCGCCGAATCGTGGCAGGAGATACTTTTCCAGGATCCACTGGTGAGATATTCGAGTTGAGTATTTGTATAGCGGCAATACACTGTCTTCCCAGGAAGACACCAGCTCTTGGAATGTTGCGGTCGGCCTCAAGACGTGCCCTGTGATCATTTTCTCGTTGAGAATCCGGTTTGCCTCCTTCTTGGAAATGTCTCCGAGTGTTTTGTATCGGAGCATCCGTTTGGTCGAGCCATCGGGTAGCATCTGGCATTCGCGCCATCGGATGGCGTAACCGCCTTTCACTTTCAATAGGCAACCACTTCCATAGGGTCTTCGAGCCATTTCTTATTCTCCTTTCTTTGGCTCTTCGACCTCTAGCTTGGGTAGCCCGTAATTCTATTGGTTCTGGGTGTCTTTCTCACGTTGTTTTTCGTTTTTCCAGAAACTCTCGGAGTGCTTTCTCTTCGAAGCGGAGGTATCTGCCGAGTTTGATGTGGGGTAGTCGCTCAGCTCCGCGGCGCCTGGTTCTCTCGTAGATCCAGCTTCTTGGAACTTTCAACAGGGCGGCGACTTCCTCGACGGTCAGGAGTGCCCATTCTGATTGAATGGATTGTTGGAAATTGGAAATGCTCAATCCTGGATTCCCCTTTTGCTGTTAGGGACGGTGCTCTTTTCTCAATACAGATTAAGCTTCCCAAATACGAGCTATGACACCGCAGAAGAAACCGATGAACGACGAAAACAGCATGAACCCAGCGAAGTCCATCTGACTTCCGGCGATAAAGGGAGCGAGTAGAAGAGTGACCACCAAAACAACAAAGCTGGTGGCTGAAGCTTTGAAGAAGAACCCTGAAATTAGCATTCCATCCCTTGCTGGGGGCGAATTTGCAGCGACGAGTCGCAACTCGCGATTTCTCTGAGATTCTTCCGGGCGACACACAGCATAGGGGTTGTCCACCCGAAAAACTCCATCCAACCGGTGAGGGAGCCCGTTCGCGCAGCCACAGGTGGCAGATTTGAAGTGATCCCTCGGCGAGCACTGCGAACCACGATGAGAATTAGTGGACAGGCGTTGCTTTGCGGCTGAAGAAGCCTCCCAGACAGACCTTGCCCGTATCGGACAGATGTTGAGGGAATAAGTCGGTTGTGACCTTGAGTCCTACGCTGCCACCCGTTCGTAGCGATGGTGAAGCCCACCGCAGATCGGAAACGAGAGCAGCTTGACTGGCCCATCAACCACTGCCGGTTTCTGGATTGGAATGGGTGTGTCACCGTCCAGTCCCTGATGTGGCCGGGCACAATGGTAGTACTGCTCAATGTATTCCCTGAGTAAACGGTTCAGGTGCCTTTCACTGAGCACAATGACGTGATCGAGTAGTTCCCGGCGTAGGGTTCCGAAAAATCTTTCTATATAAGGGTTCTGCCAAGGACTCCGGTAGGCCGTTCGCACTTCTTCAATGTTGTAGCTCTCCAGGAACTTCCGGACTCCGTGGCCGTAGATGCCGTCATTGTCACGGAACAAGAATCTGGGCTGACAACCGAACGGTGTGGCTTCTCGAAGCTGTTGAATGACCCATTCCATGGAGGGGTGGTACGTCGTCGAGAAATGAATCACCCTCCGACGATTATGTTCGAAGACAACAAACACGTACAAAAATGAGAAGCCGACCGTGATGACGGTAAAGAAGCCCATCGCCCATGAGACTTCCAGGTGGTTACGCAGGAAGGGCAGCCAGTTCGTTGGTTTGTCAGGCTGATTCTTCGGCCGGTGCATGTACTTGCGGATGGTGTCGTCACACGGAGGATCACACCCGAGAAGTCGCAAGGTGTCCCCAATTCGTTCAGCACTCCATAGGGGATTCTCTCGGCTGAGCCGAGGTATCAGATCCCGCATCTCCTTCCGCACCGGAGGCCGGCCAGGGCGGCCTCGCGACTTCCGGCGCCAGTAGAAACGGAAGGCTGTGGTGTGCCAGCGCTTGACTGTGGCTGGCTGCATCAGACGAGCCACTTGATGCCACGGATCCCAGGCTCTGGACAGTAATACCCAAAGCAGCCTGAAGGCCCGAGTGAATCGGGGTCGGGGTTGATCCTTCTTCTCGATCCGACACTTGCACACCGCCAACTGGCTTTCTGTTGCCAGCACCCTTGCTGCCAAAGTTGCCCGAGAACAGAGAAGTGCCGCTAGAAATGTACAGACGAATCCGGCAGCTTGCCTGAGATCAGAAATGGTCCTGAGGATGAGCTGGAACAGGCAACGAATCTCTCTCATGGCCCGCAGGATACGAGGCCTTGAGCTCCACCTCAAGATCTGCGTAAGTCATTGCTGCACAAGGTGGACGGGATTTTTCGGGGGGACAGGCCACGCGGAACGCTTCGAGGTACTCAAGGGTTTCCTGACTGGAGAGTGTCGAAAGTCCGGCTTACATTAGTCGCTCGGGAGGTCAATGTAGAGAATCTTCAGCCGTCCCCGGTCTTGACGAGGTGCAAATGCAAGTAGTCCGGACCCCAGATTTCCAGGAACCTGGTGCCCCCGGGAAGCAGGCCGCAATTCTTTTTGCATATGGTGGCCCGCGTGACCAGAGTAGGAATATCCACTGGAACGTCCCGGACTAGGTCCTCCCGATGCCGGCGGTTTTGTCTAAGATGCTCTGTTTCTAACAGGGCTTGGGGTCGGAGAAGCGCCCCGGCCTTCTCTAGCGTGGAAGTAGCAGCACGCAGTTCACTCAAGCTGTCTACTGTCATCTTGCCTTTGGTGTCCGAAGACAGCGTTTCTAAGTTTCGTGCTAGCAACGAGCTCTTGTCAATAGGTGTGGAAAAACATCAGGCGGCTTTCTCCTCCGGGACTTGGTTGACCGGGACTCCATTGACATATTTGGCGCCCTGGTAGACGTCTTTCATCAGCTCCGGTGCCTTCAACCGGCGGAATCGCTGCTCCGCCACCAGCAGCATCTTCCAGATCACCACCTGGGCGTTTTCCACTTTCTTGAATCGCTTGGCCGCGTTCGTTCGCAGCCGAAGAGCGGCAAATGGTGACTCCACTGGATTGGTGGTTCGCAGATGCTGCCACTGCTTCTTTGGATAGCAGGTAAAAGGTCACCATCCGGTCCCAGTCCTGCTCGATTAGCTCAGCCGCCAGAGTCAGCCCTCGCTGCCGGCACCAGTGCTGAAAAACCTTCTTGAGTCGTTGTGCTTCTTCTCGAGTCTCGGCGTAAGGGATCTGCCGCAGGATCAGCAAGGCCGGCTTGTGCACTCGCTTAGGGAGCTTGGTCAGCAGGTTGACGATCCGATGATTCCAGCAGCGCTGCTCCTCGGCCTGGGGATAGACGTTGCGCAAAGCTCCCCAGATGCCCAGGTGGCCGTCTCCGATCACCAGCCGTGGACAGCCCATCCCCCGGCGCTTCAAGTCGCGCAGTACTTCCGACCAGCTCTGGGTCGATTCCCGATAGCCGCTCGTGACCGACACCACGGCTTTGCTTCCGTCACTTAAGGCGGCCTGCACCACCAGCAGGACTGCCTTTTCCTTCTCCAGACCCGCCTTGACGTAGATTCCATCTACCCATAAATACACCACTTCCAGATCATTCAAGGGTCGACTCTGCCAGACCTCCCATTCGGCCTGCCACTGCTCTTTCAATCTGGCCACCGTGGAGGACGACAGGTGCGCCTTTTCCCCTAAAAGCCCTCTCAGAGCCAGATCAAAATCCCCCAGCGCCAGACCATGCAAGTACAGCTCAGGGATCAGTTCTCGAACCTGCCGCGTCCGCTTGGCAAACAGGGGCAACACCCGACTTTCAAAGTGTTCCTCTAGATCCCGCACTCGAGGCCTTCGAACCTGGATCGTCCCCGAGCTCAGCGTCAGATGCCTCGGCTTCCCATATCCATTGCCATAGCCCGACGGAGCGTCCACGGCCCTTCGCCGCTCACTCTTACGCCGCCCTAATAACTCCGTGACTTCCTCCTCCAGCAGCTCTTGAACCCAGCCTTGGATCTTCTCCCGCACCCAATCTTCCAGCTCCTCGAAACAAACTCTTGACTCGACACTTTCCTCAATGTTCTGCTTGCTCATGCGGTGTGTACTCCTTCCGTTGCGGGCCTTTCGGCCCTGGGTTTTAAATCAACCCGGAAGGATACTCACCGCCTATGCTATTTACACACCTTCTGATGGTAGCTCGCTAGCAACTCCTGAAAGGTCTGTTCGTTCCGGAACAGCTTCTCGACCTCCTCAGGGACCAGGCTTTCAAGTGGTTCGTCTCCTAGCGGCTCGGGTGCGACGGACCTACTGAGAGCGTACCTCATAATCAGATACCAGAAGTTGATCGTGTGCACGAAATAGAGCTGCAGATCATCACCTGACAACTCACTAACAAGATCTGGTCGTAAGTAGAAAAGGTAGAGATCCTCGTTATTCACGATGATGCCCGAGGTCGACGGACTTGGCAGGAGAATCAGGCGCCGTAGGTGACGCTGGAAATGGCTCACGAAGAAACCCTTCAACAACGGAGTCAGGTCTCCCGTCTCGCCAAGGCGTTGAGTGAATCTCGCGGCAAAGTCGCGCACCTCCTGCAGCTCGGCCGCCGTCATGGCCTCCTGCCGCCACTGGCTCCAGGCGCCTGAGACTCCACGATCCACGACCAGAGCCCACAAGAGCACAATAGACAGCACGCCCGCCGCTGCTCTCACTACCGACCTCCACCGCCTGTCCTCGGCCCCACCGCTCACTGACCAGAGACTAGGCCTCTCGTACCTACCAAAGATTGTGGCCACCACGAGACTCCGGTTGATTTGAGCTGACTCCGGCTGACGACCCAACCCGGCAACCCAGTTCAGGTTGATCCCGAGGCCGATCCTAGTGTGTCCCCTTGTTTCTCGCGAGGGGCCCGACCGTTTTCCCCGCTGTCTCATTCGCTCTCCAGGATTCGGACAATGTTATTTGCGTTTTCTTGGTCCCAAGGAATCAAAGAAGAGATGATCCGTTTTCCGTCCGGGCTGAACAGGACCGAGGTCGCAGCTTCGCCCGGAACGGTTCGCTCAATCAAGAGTTGTCCTGCGTCCGGATCCCAAAGACTAATCGTTCCCGCCCAAAATCCCGCCCTTTCCGTTCGCACAACCCGCGTTGAGACGAGACGTTCCCCGTCGGGCGAAAAGGCAATGGATGTAAGATATCCCTTCTGCCATTTGGAGACCCAATGCCTTCGGGCACGCTGCAAATCCCAGGTTTGAATCCACCCGTCGTTGGCTCCCAAAGCGATGAACTTGCCTTTCGGATCCACCGCTATGGCGCTGACACCGCCCTTATGACTCTGCAGCTTTGAGAGAAGTCTTCCAGACTTGGATTCCCAGAGCCGCACGATACCGTCCTCAGAACCAGAGACGAGATACTCACCGTTTGGACCAAACGAAGCGCAGTTGACTCCAGTATCGCCTATCTCGATCTCGAGTTGCGTCACCTCGGTTTCAAGATCCCACACCCGAATCGTTCCGTCCTTTGAGGCAGACAAAAGAAGGCGACCGGCTCGATCACTCTCAAGCGAAGTAATTGCGTCTTGGTGCCCAGCCAATGCAGAGATCGCTCGGCCTGTTCCGGCATCCCAGATTTGTATGATCCCGTCGGCGCTGCCCGAGATGACCTTACCGCCGTCTGGCGCCGTGACGTCCCGAATGATGTCCTCGTGGCCCGTCCATTCGACCAGTTGACTTCCATCGCCCGCATTGAGCACGTGGATCGATTTGTGGCCCCCAACTATGAGCCGCTTCCCGTCCGGAGTTGTGGTCACTGACCGAACCGTGTCACCGCTTCCAAACTGAAAGCTAATCTCACTGCCCCGATCATTCGACCAGAGACGAACCGTCCCGTCTCGAGAGCCCGAAGCGATCAGGGTTGAATCTGGGTGTACAGCTACCGAAGTAACAGGCGCTTCATGTCCGAGCAGGCGTCTTAGAACTCTTCCGGTGGATCGGCAGGTTCTCTGCGCATCCCTGCAAGAGCCTCTTAGCCTCGCCTGCCTCACCCTCCGCGAGGCTCCGGTCTGCAGCACGTATTGCGGCAACATACCTCCCATATTCGGCTCTTTTGGTGGCAGACTGAGCCCGGAAGTAAAGAAGAGTGCTCACAATCGCGGCTGCGAATAGAACGACGAAGACAGTGGACGCCGCGGCGACAAACGTCCGATAGCGCTTGATGAACTTATGGACA
This sequence comes from Acidobacteriota bacterium, assembly GCA_965205345.1. Classification (GTDB taxonomy): domain Bacteria; phylum Acidobacteriota; class UBA6911; order RPQK01; family CBDAPI01; genus CBDAPI01. The sequence goes on from CBDBGQ010000023.1 coordinate 71,570, forward strand.
CGGTAGGCCCAGCTCGGAGGGCAAGCCGTGACCGGTTCATCGTCAAGATGCCTCCGAATGTCTTCACCCAGTCCGGAAGCCGACGGGTATCGGCGCGTCCGATCCTTCTCCAGTGCCTTCAGTGTGATCCAGTCCAGGCCTCCTGTGAGTTCCTTCGATAGCCTGGAAAGATCCGTGTGTCGTCTGCGGGCCACTTCACTTGCTGTGTGTCCCAGACTGTCCAGCCTGCTGCTCAAGGTCGGGGGATCTTCTTCCTGAATAACCCGCACCATTTCCACATACCCGGCGTTGCGAAGAGTCTCATCGTCAAACGGGGGAGCTCCCACCAAAAGCTCATATAGCAGTACTCCCAGCGAGTAGATGTCGGTGGTCGTGTCGACGTCCAACGCTCCAAATTCAGCTTGCTCAGGGCTCATATAAGCCGGCGTTCCCAGCAGGACTCCGTGCTGCGTAAAGAACGTCTTTTCCGTCAAGCGCTGGTTGGTGGCCTTGGCCAGACCGAAGTCGATGATGCGCGGGACGGGCACATTGTCTTGCAGTTCAACCAAAACGTTGGAAGGCTTGATGTCTCGATGAATGATTCCCTTCTGATGGGCGTGCTGAATGGCCTGGCAAGCAGGAATGAAGAGCTCCAGCCGCTGCTTCGTGCTGAGCCGATTGCGGTCGCAGTACTCGGTGATGGAAATACCCTTGACGTACTCCATCACGAAGTAGGGGCGTCCCTCTTCGGTCGCACCTGCATCCAGAACCTTGGCGATGTTGGGGTGGTTCATCAATGCCAGGGCCTGGCGCTCAGACTCAAAACGGGCGATGACTTCCCTAGTGTCCATCCCGAGCTTGATGACCTTGAGAGCCACTCTTCGTCGAATGGGCTCTCGCTGCTCGGCCAGGTAGACGACCCCCATTCCACCTTCGCCCAGGGTTTCCAGGATGCGGTAGGGGCCGATTTGCTCGGGGTTCACCCAGTCGTGCGGCGGTGAGGTCAGCTCAGTAGTTGACGAGGTCGATGACTCTTCCGGGTCACCCTCCCCCAGGGCCAGCTTCATCAAACACTGGGGGCACAGACCCTCTTTGGAATCCTGTGGAAGTTGTGCGCCGCAATTTGGACAGAGGCGATTGTCTGTCATGTCAGACTTGTCAGACTATTCGATCACTCGCTGAGCTTGCCGGCCGGTCTTGGCTTCCAACTCGGCAATGATCATGTTGTAGTTCCTCTTGTCGAGGCGAAAAGCCATCATCTCGCCGCCGCATTTGATCGTCAGCCAGTGCTTCTTTCCCTTCATGAAGAAAAACGAAATCGCGTAAGGACCCAGTGCCGGTATCGTAGCCAATCCAGTCTTCCAACGGGGATGAGCACTCCTGGAATAAGTAAAGCCGTCGATCTCAGCATAGCGCATCACGGACAGGGTCGCGCGCGTCCCTCTTTGCTGAACGGTAACTTCATCTTGTTCGAAGCTCATCCTCACTTCGATCTTCTCCGATTTGCGATCCGCCGCTTTCAGGTACTTGACCTTGCCGTAGGTTGGGGCATCGGCCATCACGCCACAGCTAAGCGCCAGCATCACCAAGCTTGTAAGACCTGCAAGAACTTTCCTTTTCATCTTGGTCTCCTTCCTTTCATGGGCTTTTGCTCCCTACTGAAGAAAGGAGGAGAAACTGTTACAGGCTCTCCGTTCTACGATGCGCTGTCTTTCGTAAGATTCCTAGTCCTCTCGAGATCGCCGGACGTTCAGAAGAGACCGATTGACAAGAGGTATCGAATCTCCTCATCAACGTCCTTTTCGTCTGCCAGGGTTTGAGCAACTTGCTGGCGCAGCAGCGCACCAAAACGCCGGCGCATCCGGTGCACGGCGGTTCGGACAGCCCCTTCATTCAAGCTGAGGCTTTCGGCGACCTCACCATAAGGCGTTTCTTCACTCTCTCCGGTCAGGAATCCTTTTAGTGCCTCGAAGCGTTCCGCGTGGCCACCCTGGGTCATTTTCCCGCGCAGCTCATCGATGGCTCGATCAAGTTGAGTCAGGGCCCAGCGCCGGTTGTAGATTTCCTCGGGAGTCCTTCCGTCAGCAGGCTCCAGCTGGTACAGGCCTTCGGCATTTTCGAAGTCCAGTGACAGGAGAATCTTTCCACCTCCTCGCTTCTGGGCTCGTTGCTTGTCCCATTCATTGGCAAGATAGTTTTTGAGGGAAGTGAGCAGAAAAGCGCGGAACCGACCTCGTTCGGGATCTGCTTCTTTCAGATACTTCTTTTCCAAGAGCTTAGCGAAGAAGCCCTGGGTCAGATCCTGGGCCGCACTCTGATCATAGCCGCGTCGGCGCACGTAGACATAGAGCGGATACCAGCAACTCTCACAAAGACAAGCCAGGGCCTCTCGGGAGGCGGGGTGTCCCCCCGAAAAATCCCGTCCACCTTTTAGAGCAATGACTTACGCTAGCTTGCTATTCCGGAACGCATATGCAATCATATATATGTGTACGAGATCCGCTTCGCAGCTGGTGTCGTGGGGGATCTGAAGAAACTCCGAGCCGGCGAGAGGCGGCGAATACTGGGTGAGGTCCAGCGCAAGCTCAGCCATGAACCCGGTAGGCCGACAAAGCACATCAAGCAGCTGCGGAACCTGGTGCCCGCCTTTGAAACTGTGCCTCCGATCTGGCAACTACGGATTGGGGACCATCGAGTGTTTTACGATGTGGACGAAGGCGAAAGGCGGGTCTTCGTGCGAGCGGTGAGGCGCAAGCCACCTTACCGGACGACGGAGGACATACTGTGAAGACGATTTCTGTGCGAGATCTACAGAAGAATATCAAGGAAGCCGTGGATTCGGCGCAGGACGACCGCGTTGTTGTCACACGACGGGGCAAGCCGGCGGCCGTGCTCCTGGGGGTCGAGGGCAAGGACTGGGAAACGGTGGTCTTCGAGACCAGCTCCAGGTTTTGGGAGTTGATCGAAGAACGGCGAGGCGAGCCAACACTCTCGGCAGAAGAACTGGAACGCAACCTCACTACCGACTGAAGGTGGGTGTTTGTCAAACGAGACCGAACCATTGTGCGGTTTCTGTTGGTGTCTCTCGGCTCAGCTTGCGAATCAGATCGCGCATCTCTATAGTGGTCCAGCGATCTTTATGATGGATTCGACCACGCCCAACCTCAATGATTTAAAGGGTTACGAGTTTCTGGTAGGGACAATTCAAGCCAGCAGCCTGTCGTAGTCCGAGTGACTGCCAATCCAGAACCAGAGCAAGCCTTCTGGAATCTCGACACCAAGGGCCCGATAGTGCAGACCGATGCGAACAGACCTGTACCGACCGACCTGTTTGAAATGAAGCGAGGGATGGGTTGGATCGCTCTTCAGCAGAGTGAAGTTCTTGTCGGCAAGTTTTCGAACCGCCAACGGAAGCCTCTGGTAGCTGGCCCAGAAGTCAGGCGAAGCCAGATGCCTCAAAGCTCTCTTGTCTTACCGGCTTTGTGCTGGTTGAGGGCGGCTTCTGCAAGCTGGTCTATCTTTCCGGAAGCGGCATCCTTCTCAATCTGCCGATCCCATTCCTCAGCGTCATAGCGGCGAAACCAGTCCCGCAAGGCCGCAATTTCGGAGCGAGTGAGTCCCTGGATCTCTTGTTCGATTCGCTCGACTCTTGTCATGGTCTCTCTCCCGAGGATTGGGTTTCTCACGCGGTCACGCATGCTCGAAAAACGCCAAAAACCCGCCTAACTGAGTCTACCATGAACCTCCACAAGCCTCGGCCGGTACCCAAGCACCGTGGTGTTCGCCCGCGCCACT
>CBDBGQ010000024.1:0-64479 GCA_965205345.1 Acidobacteriota bacterium
CAACCAAGACTCTCCCACGTTCTCGAGCCAACAAAGGTCATGAGCGAATGCATCCAACGTGTAACCGACCACTCTTGAGTCAGCGCCGCACAAACATGGAAATGATCGGGCATCAGGACGTAGGAACCGATCTGGATCCCTTCCTTCTCAACGAAATATTTTAGGGAGTGCTCCAGAACCGCTCCTTCGGTGATTGAAAGTACGGGCTTTCTAGGTTCGAGGCACTTCGTCACATAGAAGATTGCACCGGGACTTTGCTGCCGATGGAGCCTCAAAAAATGTCCCCTATGAGTGATCTCCACGTTTTCTATTACGCCGACCAATCAAGAAAACGCGACCGGCACGGAAGATGATCGGACCACGGAGGGTCCTCCTACCCCGGATTATGCAAAAACCGTAGTCCGGTGTTGAAAAACGAGTCGAGAAGTGGCCCAACTCGGAAGCGGGCAGGTGTGACAGGCGGATTTGCGAAGAATATCGGTTGGGGAGGCGTTTGAGTGGTTGGGGGAGTGAATTTCAGACAGATCTGGGCCTGGATGAGTATCGGAAGCGGTTTTTTGGGGAACTGGGAGAAGCTAGCTGGAGTTGAGGCGACTCAAGACGAGGTGGAAGAGGGGTTGTTCGGGAAAGGCTGAGGAAAGATGGACCCAGATGCGTCGAGTGGTTTGTCGGATGCGGGCCCCGATCTTGAGGACACGACGACGTAAGGTTTCGATTTCGAGCTTGTGCCAGGGAGTCCCGTGCAGATAGTCGCGGAGGCGCACGAACATCTGGTAAGCCAGTGCATGCAGGAGGAGTCGAAACTGATTGGCCAGGAATCGATGACAGCTGAGTCGGTCCATGCTCAGATGATTCTTGAAGGCCTTGATGAAGTTCTCGGTCTGCCCTCGGTTTGTATAGTGGTCATAAAGTGATTGGGAGCAGAGATCGTCCCGGTTGGTGACCACAAAGCGACGATTGATCCCGCGCTGATCGACCTCCACTTTGACAATGACGCGACGGGATCGATCCCAGCTCTTGGCTCGATAAAGAAACTCGTCAAACTGACGCTGTTTTTCCTCCAGCTCAACGAACTGCAGCCGAGTCGAATCCAGCAGCGGCTCGACCACTCGCTGCAGGCGAGGGTTTCGACTTAACCCAATGACATATTGGAGTTGATTCTCTTCACCTTCACAGAACTCGTAGAGCCGAGGCGTGGCAAAGCCGCTGTCGGCCCGAATCTCAATCTCGACATCCGTCCCCACTCCTTGTCGGATGGCCTCCACGACTCGCTTCAGAATGGGCACGATGTGAGAGGCAGCCCCCTTGTTGCCAGGTCTCAACACGACACACACCAGGTCGCCCGTGTCGGCATCGAAGATCAGCAAAGGATGCAGAATGTGGTTTCGGTAATACCCATGGTAGAAGGAGAACTCCTGCTGACCGTGAGTGTGGTCGTCGGTACTGTCCAGATCCAGGATGATCTTGCTGGGACGTCTCTTCTTCAGGGAGCGCACATAACGGCCTAGCAGCCACTGGCTCAGATGCATCAGATCCTTCTTGGTGACGGAGTTCTCCAAACGGGAGAAAGTCGGCTGGGTGGCCAAATCGGGATCGCTCTCGGGCAACTGATCACAGACTGTCTTGAGCATCGGATCGGAGCGCAGCGTATCGGCGTCATTACAGTCTTCGTAGCCGGCCACGATCTGCAAGACTCGTTGTCGAATCAACTTCAACAGGTCATGACGAACGTAGCGTCGGTCCCGGCTTTCCGAAATACACGAACTGAAGCCCTCGCACAACCGATGTTGCCGATCCAGCGATCCAAACAACAACCATCCTGCGTCGGAAGTCAGACTCCCCCCATCAAAACGCGCCGTGATCTTTCGGTGGCTGTGAAATAGCAGGGTATTCTGGCAGACTGCTTTCAACATTGCCGTAGCTCCTGTTTAGGGTCGTTGTTTATGTAAACCCTTTTATATCAGAGAGCTACGGCCTTTTTTCTGGGCCCAAATCTCACTCGGATTCAGATCTCATGCATAATCCGGGCTACGTTGGGAATGTGACGGGATGGCAAAGTGTAGGAGCGGGTTCCATCCCGCGATTTGATCTGATCGGACCACGGAGGGTCCTCCTACGTTGGGAATGTCCGGAAGATCCGGTCCAGTTGCTCGGCGGGCATGGGCCTGGTCATGAGGCTGACCACAACCATGACGATGGAACCCACCACCACACAGGTGCCTGCAGCACCGAACGGGTTCTGCCAGTCAAAGATCAACCAGAAAGAAGTATAGAGCAGAACTCCAACCAGGAAGGAGGCAGTAGTGTAACTTTTTTTCTGTAATTTCTGGTCAGGCCTTGGGTCGGAAAGACAGAGGTCTGGGACAGGATTCTCCAAAAACAGAAACGAGAATCTGGCAAGGAGAATCAAATGAACCCAGATCTGGAAAAGAGAGTACCACGGGAGATCCTGGCGGAGTTGATCGAGGAAGGAACAGAAGCCTTTCGAGGAATCCTGGAGAAGTTGTTCAACGTGGCGATGCAGTTGGAAAGAAGCGAGTTTCTGGGAGCGGAAGCGTACGAGAGAACAGCCAGTCGGCGAGGCTATCGAAACGGATTCAAAGGCAAGCGGATTCAGACTCGAGTGGGAGAGCTGCACTTGGAGATTCCACAGGTGCGTGGGTTGAGGTTTTATCCCAAGTCGCTGGAGAGGGGTTGCCGTTCGGAGAAGGCCCTGAAGCTGGCCATTGCCGAGATGTATGTGATGGGCGTCTCGACGAGGAAAGTCACCGAGATCACGGAGCAGCTGTGTGGGTTGGAGATCTCGGCCACCCAGGTCTCGAGAGTGGCCGGGATGCTGGACGAAGAGCTGGAAGAGTTTCGAAGCCGGGAGCTGGGAGAGTATCCGATCGTGTATCTGGATGCCCACTACGAGAAGGTTCGAAGAGGCGGCAGGGTGCAGGACGTGGCCATCCTGAAAGCCATAGGAGTCAATCGTTTCGGGACGCGAGAGGTGTTGGGTCTGAGCGCCAAGATCAGCGAAGCGGAGGTGCATTGGCGAGGGTTTCTGGGAGATCTGCACAAGCGTGGACTGAGAGGGGTCGAGCTGTTGGTCAGTGACGATCACGAAGGACTGAAGGCGGCCAGGCGGGCAGTTTATCCGTCGGTGCCCTGGAACCGTTGTCAGTTTCACCTGAGCAAAAACGCCCAACAATATGCTCGCCGCAAAGAGGACAAGCCCCGCATCGCCCAGGCCATGCGGGACATTTTCGATGCCCCGTCTCGAGAGGATGCCGAGGAGCTCAAGGGTAAAGTCGTCAAGAAGTTCGAAAAGATTGCACCGGAGTTCGTGAGCTGGCTGGAAGACAACCTGGATGAAGGGCTGACAGTGTTTGATTTTCCGAGGAGCTGGTGGCGAAGGATCCGAACCATCAACGGACTGGAGAGACTGCACCGGGAGATCCGGAGACGAACCCGGGTGGTGGGAATCTTTCCCCACGAAGCATCGGCGCTGCGGCTCATCTCGGCTGTGCTTGCAGAGATACACGAGGAGTGGTTAACCGGCCGGCAATACCTGAACCTGGCCGGCTGGAAAAAACAAGTGGAGCAATTCTTCCCTACAGGCCCTAGAGGAAATTACAGAAAAACGGTTGCTTAACCGCTGGAAGCCCTGGAAGATCTCTCCACAATCGAGAACTTGAGACAGGTCGCCCGGGAAGATCCCTCTCAGGAAGTTCGGGAGGCGGCAGCAGCAGCGGCGAGTGAACTAACCCAGCTGGCCCAGGATCCCTCTGGTTGAGTACCGGCCGGAAGCCCCGGTCACAGAAACAGCGGGGCTTCCAGTTGATCCGGTGAAACAACGCGATTACTTCTGTACGTGCAGGAAAATCTCGTCCAAGAGAAATGCACTGGCACAGAAGTCGACGACACTGTGAAGGATCCCACTACCTGTCGCCGAGGAGAACTTACCGGTGCCTCCCGTAATCGCAAAGGTTGTGACTCCTTCGTTTGTTGTGCACACAGGGGGTGCGCTAACAGCAATCTCGCAGACGCTTCCGCCGGTAACAGCTCCAAAGATCATGTCACCATTATTGGTCGTTATCGCCACGGTTGCGGCAGCGATAAAGCCACCCGCGAAATCATTCCCTGGCGGAAAGGTGTGGGGAGTGGTGTTCAGCAGAGCGCATGGATGTCTTTCCGTCTCACCTGGGAAGAGAAGTGCGTTTTGACCACCTGAGTAGCCCGACCAATCCCAGGACGCGCTGGCGCACACGGTAGAGTTTCCGAGCCCCTCGATCTGACCAGTTGCGCAAACCTCGGCTCCTGCGTTGCCACCGTCTCCAAAAAAGGGCGGGAACGCAAAGTGGCTGGCGGCGTGGCTTACCACCTCGTTCCGACCTTGTTGCATGGATCATCCCGAAGGATGCCTTATCATCGTGTTTTTCAACACCGGGGATAACCTAGATGCCACATAAGTTCAACGCAGCCCGACGGCACAAGTTTGATAAGGCGCAGTATCGGGTGATCAACTGGGCGGAATATAACGAGAGCCTGCGCCAGCGGGGTGATCTGACGATTTGGGTCAGTGATGAGGCTCAAAGTGTGTGGCGCGCGCCGCGCCGCACGTCACGGGGTGGCCAGCGGAGATACTCGGATCTGGCTATCGAGACATGCCTGACGCTGCGCACGGCGTATCGGCTTGGGTTGCGACAAACGCAGGGGCTGATGGGTTCCATTGGCACGCTCATGGGGCTGGATATACGGGTGCCGGACTTCTCCACACTGTCGCGTCGCGCAAACGGCTTGAGCATCGCGCAGGTGATGAGGCAAGCCGGGTCTGTGCCTGTCCATCTGGTGGTGGACAGTACCGGCCTCAAGATCTTCGGCGAAGGGGAATGGCTCGCGCAGAAGCATAAAACCAGGGGAATACGCCGCCGCTGGCGCAAACTCCACCTCGGACTGGACCTCCATAGCGGTGCGATTGTTTGCGCCAATCTGACTCACGATGACGTTGGAGACAGCACCGCCTTACCCGGGCTCCTGGATCAACTCGATGCCCCGGTCACGGGCTTTCTGGCGGACGGCGCCTATGATGGAGCGTCCACACGGGATCTGCTGAGGGAACGGTATGGGGAGACCCTGGATGTGGTTATACCGCCGCCAAAGAACGCAGTGATCCGACCGCAATCGGCGCGGGATCCAACCGTTCGGGATCGCCATATTGCCCAGATCCGCAGCAACGGCCGCATGGCCTGGCAGGCGGCCACAGGGTACAACCAGCGCAGCCGGATAGAAACGCAGATCGGCCGGTGGAAGAGCGTCATCGGCCCCAGACTCAGATCCCGCAGCTTCTCCAGGCAGATCACGGAGATCCAGGTCGGCCAGAAAGTCCTGAACACAATGACCGCACTCGGACGGCCTGTGTTCGAACGTATCGCCTGACGCTACCGCTTGGGAAAGGGCGAATTCCATCTCCGCCCCGATCCATGCAACAACGCTGCCGGGAAGCCGCTCAGCCAGCCCGCGCAGGATCACCAGCGATTCATCATAGTTCAGGGACTGCAGCAATTGCCGGGCTCGATCAGACTCGGCCAGCATCGGCAGCCCATCCTTGGGGTCGATAGCCCCAACATCCGGGTCGGGGGGGACCGATCCCGAAAAGTAGCCGAGACTCCTGAGCGCTGCCAGCAGTTCCGGACCCGCGGGGGACTCCCCTGTCGCGTAGGCCTTCCGATCCTCCTCAATGGCTGCCAGCACTCGCCCGAGTCGTTCCGACTCCTGTGGATGAGCGTTGATCAGGTTGTCGAGCTCTCCCGGATCGGCCTGGAAATCGTAGAGCTCAGGCCGCGGGGCCAGGATGAGTCGCCAGCGCTGATCCGAAACTGCCCTCAGAGGGCTCCAGCCATAGGTATTGGCAGGCATCCAGGTGGCACTGTAGACAGGCTCAGGGGGGGCAGGATCACCCACAGCGGGCAAACCTGGGAGGCTGCTGCCCGGGTCCTGAGCGGTGTCCCCCACGCCCAGCAGTCGCAGAAGCGTCGCCATCAGCCGCCGGGTCGCTACCACTTCCTCCACGACCTCACCAGTCGGGACTCCGGGGCCGGCCAGGATCAGAGGGACTTCCAGACTGGCCCGGTAGAGAAAGATTCCGTGAGTCTTCTCTCCATGCTCGCCCAGAGATTCCCCGTGGTCTCCCACCACCGCGATCACCGCTTCCTGATCCTCCCCGGGTAAGGCGGACAGAAGCCGGCCGATCTCCTGATCCACGTAGGCGATCTCTCCGGCATAGTTGGCCGTTGTGGTGCTGCCCTGCCACTGGGCAGGGGGTTCATAAGGTGCATGAGGATCGTAGTAATGAACCCACAGAAAGTATGGCTGCGAGGGTGACAAGGCACTCAACCAGGAGATGGCCGATGCGGTGACGGAGCCGGCGTCCCGCTCGGGATAACCGTACTCGCCCAACTGCTCGGCGGCCATGAAGTCGTCATAGAGTCCAAAACCCGGGTTGAGCCCGAAGCGCCTGTCCAGCACCCGCGACGAGACAAAGGCCGCGCAGGAATAGCCTCTGGAGGACAGGATGGTGGCCAGGGTGGGCACAGAGGGATGAAGAGTCGCGGTGCCGTTGTCGAGCAACCCGTGTGCCGGCGGGTCGAGACCCGTCAGCAACGAAGCGTGAGCCGGAAGGGTCAGTGGTGAGGCCGTCAAGGCTCGCGCGTAGCGGGTTCCACGATCGGCCAGGGAGTCCAGGATCGGAGTCCCCCCGTCTCTTGTACCGTAAGCCCCGACGTAATCGGAGCGAGTCGTGTCCAGAGTCAGCAGGACCAGGGATGGCTTTACAGGTCTCGAGAGTTCAGATGTGGGAATGTCCCACGGTGAGGAACAGCTCACTAACGAACAGACTAGGAGGACAGCCCCGATGGCAAAGGTTCCCTTCTTCATATCCCTGGCCGGACTGAAATGCTATTACCCGAGCACTCCGGAGACAAGGGGCCGGACCAGAACTGGGATGCCAGGATACTGCGTCGTGAATCACACCATTGAATGGCACCCGTCACTGCTTGTGGCCATATTCGACGTGTACAATGAGTTTGCGTATGTTTGCCCGGGGGAATGCATGACCGCGAGCGCCTGATATGATGTTCACGAGTACCGGTCGCCGCCTCAAGGCGCCTCCCACTTTGGAAATGGAATGATCGACATAACGGATCTGATTGACCCCCACATTCATGCCGCTCCCGAACACATCCCCCGACTGCTTGACGATATCTCTCTGGCTCGCCAGGCCCGTGAAGCCGGCATGGCGGGCATCCTGATCAAGAGCCACACGACTCTGACGGCCGATCGGGCTACGATCGCGGCTTCCGTGGTAGGAGGCATTCAGGTCTGGGGCGGGCTGGTTCTCAATGACGCTACCGGTGGAGTGAACCCGGCAACTGTAGAGAATGCAATCACTTACGGAGCCAGAGAAATCTGGATGCCCACCCTGGATGCAGCCAACCACAAACGCTGCCATGGTCAAGAACCCGGGGGGCTGTCACTCGAGAATGAAGAGCTTCCCGGGGCCATCCGACAGATCCTCGATCTGATCGCCGCAGGGGATGTCATCCTGGGAACCGGTCATCTCAGTACCCCCGAGATTCTGAAATTGATTCCCGCTGCCCGGCAGCAGGGCGTTCGAAAGATCCTGATCACTCACCCGGAAGCTCCCTTCGTGGACATGCCGATCGACGTGCAGCAAGAGCTGGCCGGCCTTGCATGCCGCTTCGAGCGGACCTGGGTTTTTACGACACCGGCTCTGGGCGAGGTGCTGACCGCCGATCAACTGACTCAGGCGATTCATGAGGTTGGTGTCGAAAGCACGGTGCTGGCCAGTGACATGGGCCAGGTGGGAAACCCGCCTCCCGTGGAAGGGTTTCGGGCCTTCATAACTGCCTGCTCGGAGGCGGGCTTCGGTCAGGACCAGATCCGGCAAATGGGCGCCGACAACATCCGGGAATGGCTGGACTAGGGAATTCCACGTTCCACGTTCCACGTTCCACGTCTGTTTTTCCGTCCCCGGTTTCCTCACTCCGTCCCGTAGTGGCGACTCAGGGCGCGAACCACGTCATCCGGGTTGTCGGGAATCTCGCGCTTGAATTCCTCCGCCAGTTCGGCCCGGAGACTTTCCTCCAGAAGGTCCCGAGAGGCCCGAGACATGGGCGAGGGGAGCTGGAACTCACCGAGTGTCTCGACTACAAGCCTGCCAGGCAAGCCTCTACGAACAGGCACTCCAGCCCCCTTGCCCCTCACTCCTCTCGCGCTTTTCTGGCCTGGCATCAGTGGCTGACAGGGTTGGTCAAGAGCCTTGATGGAACGAAACAATGAGGTCAGGGCAAAGGCAAAGGCAAGGGCAAGGGAAAGAAGAGGACACTAGCCCGGATTATGCAAAAACCGTAGTCCGGTGTTGAAAAACGAGTCGAGAAGTGGCCCAACTCGGAAGCGGGCAGGTGTGACAGGCGGATTTGCGAAGAATATCGGTTGGGGAGGCGTTTGAGTGGTTGGGGGAGTGAATTTCAGACAGATCTGGGCCTGGATGAGTATCGGAAGCGGTTTTTTGGGGAACTGGGAGAAGCTAGCTGGAGTTGAGGCGACTCAAGACGAGGTGGAAGAGGGGTTGTTCGGGAAAGGCTGAGGAAAGATGGACCCAGATGCGTCGAGTGGTTTGTCGGATGCGGGCCCCGATCTTGAGGACACGACGACGTAAGGTTTCGATTTCGAGCTTGTGCCAGGGAGTCCCGTGCAGATAGTCGCGGAGGCGCACGAACATCTGGTAAGCCAGTGCATGCAGGAGGAGTCGAAACTGATTGGCCAGGAATCGATGACAGCTGAGTCGGTCCATGCTCAGATGATTCTTGAAGGCCTTGATGAAGTTCTCGGTCTGCCCTCGGTTTGTATAGTGGTCATAAAGTGATTGGGAGCAGAGATCGTCCCGGTTGGTGACCACAAAGCGACGATTGATCCCGCGCTGATCGACCTCCACTTTGACAATGACGCGACGGGATCGATCCCAGCTCTTGGCTCGATAAAGAAACTCGTCAAACTGACGCTGTTTTTCCTCCAGCTCAACGAACTGCAGCCGAGTCGAATCCAGCAGCGGCTCGACCACTCGCTGCAGGCGAGGGTTTCGACTTAACCCAATGACATATTGGAGTTGATTCTCTTCACCTTCACAGAACTCGTAGAGCCGAGGCGTGGCAAAGCCGCTGTCGGCCCGAATCTCAATCTCGACATCCGTCCCCACTCCTTGTCGGATGGCCTCCACGACTCGCTTCAGAATGGGCACGATGTGAGAGGCAGCCCCCTTGTTGCCAGGTCTCAACACGACACACACCAGGTCGCCCGTGTCGGCATCGAAGATCAGCAAAGGATGCAGAATGTGGTTTCGGTAATACCCATGGTAGAAGGAGAACTCCTGCTGACCGTGAGTGTGGTCGTCGGTACTGTCCAGATCCAGGATGATCTTGCTGGGACGTCTCTTCTTCAGGGAGCGCACATAACGGCCTAGCAGCCACTGGCTCAGACGCATCAGATCCTTCTTGGTGACGGAGTTCTCCAAACGGGAGAAAGTCGGCTGGGTGGCCAAATCGGGATCGCTCTCGGGCAACTGATCACAGACTGTCTTGAGCATCGGATCGGAGCGCAGCGTATCGGCGTCATTACAGTCTTCGTAGCCGGCCACGATCTGCAAGACTCGTTGTCGAATCAACTTCAACAGGTCATGACGAACGTAGCGTCGGTCCCGGCTTTCCGAAATACACGAACTGAAGCCCTCGCACAACCGATGTTGCCGATCCAGCGATCCAAACAACAACCATCCTGCGTCGGAAGTCAGACTCCCCCCATCAAAACGCGCCGTGATCTTTCGGTGGCTGTGAAATAGCAGGGTATTCTGGCAGACTGCTTTCAACATTGCCGTAGCTCCTGTTTAGGGTCGTTGTTTATGTAAACCCTTTTATATCAGAGAGCTACGGCCTTTTTTCTGGGCCCAAATCTCACTCGGATTCAGATCTCATGCATAATCCGGGCTAAACAGGTACTCCGCAGCGGGCTCTGACTGTCGGGGGAAGAAGCCTGGTCCAGTTTTTTCCTGGCCTCACCGCAAGTCATCTGGAAGTTTTTTCTTGACAACAGATGCGCTCTCGTCGATTGTCCTGAGGATGCCATACCGCCTGATGCGCTTCGCGCTCAGCAAGCATTACCCGGAGCCGCGAATGTTTCGGGCTCCGGATCGGCTCAAGCCCCGCTATGACGTCGTCATCATCGGAGGCGGGGGGCATGGCCTCGCCTGTGCCTATCACCTGGCCCGCGACCATGGGATCCATGATGTCGCGGTTCTGGAAAAAAGCTACATTGGCGCCGGGGGCACGGGGCGAAACACGGCGATTATCCGATCCAACTATCTGACGCCTGAGGGCGTACGCTTCTATGACCGCAGTGTTCAGCTTTTTGAAGAGCTCTCGGCCGACCTGAACCTGAATCTCTTCTATTCTCAACGCGGCCACTTCACCCTGGCTCACTCGGATGCAGCCTTGCGGACCATGCGCTGGCGGGCCGAAGTCAACAAGCATCTGGGAGTCGACAGCGAGGTTGTGGACCGGGCATTCATCCGAAAGAGATGTCCCCAGATGGATCTGGACTGCGGACACAACATGCCGGTTCTGGGCGCCCTTTTTCATCCCCCTGGAGCGATCGCCCGCCACGATGCCGTGGCCTGGGGCTACGCGCGCGGCGCCGACCGGCAGGGAGTCGAGATTCACCAGAACACAGAGGTGACCGGAATCCGGGTCAGCGGCGGCAGGGTAACGGGAGTTGAAACCAACCGCGGCGTCATCGAGACGAGGAAAGTTCTTTCGGCGGTTGCGGGTTTCACACCCCGAATCACGGAAATGGTGAATCTTCGATCGCCGATCGTCGTTTTTCCCCTCCAGGCCTGTGTCACCGAACCTCTCAAACCCTGGCTGAACACGATCATCGTCTCTGCCAGCTTTCATCTCTATGTCAGTCAGTCTTCGCGCGGAGAACTGGTTATGGGCGCCTCCCTGGATCCCTATGAAGTTCACTCTCTGCGCTCCACCCTGGACTTCGCCGAAGGGCTTGCCAGCCACATGCTGGAGCTCTTTCCCTTCCTCTCAGGCGTACGTGTCCTGCGGCAGTGGTCGGGACTCTCGGACATGACTCCGGACTTCTCACCCATCATGGGGAGGACGCCCGTGGAGGGCTTTTACCTCGACACGGGCTGGGGCACCTGGGGTTTCAAGGCCACCCCGGTGTGCGGGGAAACCATGGCCTACACAATTGCCAATGATCAGGAACATGAGCTCATCAAGTCGTTTCCCCTTTCTCGATTTGAGGAGTTCAGTCTGGTGGGGGAAAAAGGAGCCGCATCCGTAGGGCACTGAAATGAAATGAAATGAAACTGCTTCGATGCCCGGTGAACGGGCCGCGCCCCTTACAGGAGTTCGTGTTCGGCGGGGAATGCCGGACCATGCCCGATCCTCAGTCCGTCTCGGATCGGGAGTGGGGCGACTACGTCTTCAATCGCTCCGGGGCTCCCGGGGTAAAGCGCGAATGGTGGTATCACATCGCCAGCGGCGTCTGGTTCATCGCCGAGCGCGACACTCTCGAGGACAGGATCATTCGCACCTATCTCTTCGAGGACATGGAAGATCATGAGTGATCGCCTTCCAGCGCAGCCCGGAGAGTGGATCGATCGCAGCCGGCCGGTGCGATTTCGGTTTGAGGGACGGGAGTATTCCGGCTTTGCCGGCGACACCGTCAGCACGGCTCTGTGGGCCAAGGGAGTTCGGGTGCTGGGCCGAAGTTTCAAATACCACCGCCCTCGCGGGCTTTTTGGTCTTTCCGACATCGACTGTAACGCCATGATGGAGAGTTCGGATCGCACCAACATCCGGGCCGATTTGACTCCCATTGAAGAGGGAATGGATCTGCGGGCCGTCAACACTCTGGGGGGAGTTCGCAATGACCGGCTGCGCCTGCTGGATTACTTTGGTGCCCTGACTCCTGTCGGTTTCTACTACAAGGCCTTCCACACTCCCAGGGTGCTCTTCCCTTTCTATGAGAACCGGATCCGCCAGCTGGCGGGACTGGGCCGGATCAAGGAGCAACTCGGGATCGAGCCTTCTCCAAAGGACTATGCCTTTGCGGAGCTTTTGGTGGTTGGGGGAGGTCCCGCCGGCCTCTCGGCCGCCCTGGAGGCAGCCAGGAATGGCGTTCGCGTGATGCTCGTGGATGAGCACCCTCACCTGGGAGGTTCGCTCGGCTACCAGCACCTGCGAGCCGGTGGTGCCGACCAGTTGGGCAGCCTTCTGGAGAATCTGGCCAATCAGGGCAATCTCCAGGTTCGCAAGGCCAGCACCGCTGTGGGCTGGTACGGGGATCACTGGATCGCACTGGTCGACGATTCCCGGCTCACCAAACTGAGAGCCCGGGCTACCCTGGTCGCCAGTGGCTGCTACGAGCAGCCGGCTGTCTTCCGCAACAATGATCTCCCGGGTGTGATGCTGGGCGGTGCGGCTCAACGGCTCATCCATCAGTATGCCGTCAAGCCCTTCTCGAAGGGAGTCGTGCTGGCAGCCAATTCAGACGGGTATCGAGTGGCCCTGGACCTTCTGGGGGCCGGAGCAGGTGTTGCAGGAATTGTTGATCTTCGCCCCGGGGGAGAGGATTCCGGTCTGGCAGCGGAGTGCACGAATCGGGGAATCGAGATCCATCCAGGTCATGCCATTTACGAAGCGGTTGCCAGCAGAGGAAAGAGGGGAATCCGCCAGGTCGTTCTCTGTCCCTGCGACTCGTCCGGCGAGGTGGACCCGGCACAGCGCCGGATCTTGAGCTGCGATGGTGTTGCCGTGAGTGTGGGATGGGCTCCTGCCGACAGCCTTCTGCGTCAGGCGCGCACCCGAATGGAATATGTTGAGCAGCTCGAGCAGTTCGTCCCGGTGGAACTCCCGGCGGGGGTGTTCGCGGCAGGAAGAGTCAACGGGGTCTATGACCTGAGCGCCCAGCTCGAGGACGGACGCCGGGCAGGACGTGAAGCGGCAGCCTATTTGCGCTCTGACCGATTGACCAGGACGATGCCCGAACGGACCGGACCGCCTCGAAGTCACCCTTACCCGGTGGTGCCCCATCCCCGGTCCAAGAACTTTGTGGACCTCGACGAGGATCTCCAGTTGAAGGACTTTGAGTACGCCTATCAGGAGGGGTACGACAGCCCCGAACTGCTCAAACGGTACTCCACTTTTGGAATGGGACCCAGTCAGGGAAAGCATTCCAATCTGCTCTCGGTCCGGATCCTGAGTCGACTGCGCGGTGAGGGGATGGGAGGCAAGAAGCTGACCACGGCGCGACCCTTCACGCGGCCCGTAGGTCTGGGCATTCTGGCCGGCAGGATTTTTACGGCTCGCCGCCGCACACCCACCCATGAGTGTCACGAGAACCTGGGTGCCAAACTCATGTTTGCCGGGAACTGGCTGCGACCGGAGTACTACCCCATGGAAGGGCGGTCACGCCGGGAGTGCATCGCCGAAGAAGCGCTCGCCGTCCGCAGCAACCTCGGGCTTATCGACCTGGGCACCCTGGGAAAGCTCGAAATCAGCGGCTCCGACTGCGTTACCTTTCTGGAGCGCATCTATACCGGCCTCTTCGCCAAATTGAACGTGGGTATGAGCCGCTACGGCGTGATGTGCGATGAGTCGGGAGTGATGATTGACGATGGGATTCTGGCTCGGCTCGCCGAAGATCGTTTTTACGTCAGCACCACCAGCACCGGTTCGGACGCGATCTACCGGGAATTCCAGCGCTGGATTATTGAATGGGGTTTGAATGTCGTCCTGGTCAATGCCACCAGTCAGTATGGAGCCATGAATCTGGCGGGACCGCGCTCCCGGGAGGCCCTGCAGCCCTTAACCGAGGTCGATCTCAGCCCCGAGACGTTTCCCTATCTGGGAATTCGGGAGGGCCTGGTGGCGGGGGTACCCGCCCGGCTGTCCAGGGTCGGTTTCGTGGGAGAGCTGGGATACGAAATTCATGTCCAGGCTGACGGTGCTGTGAGCGTCTGGAAGGCCCTGATAGAAAGGGGAAAGGAGTTTGACATTCGCCCCTTTGGGGTGGAAGCTCAGAGGCTCTTACGCCTCGAAAAGGCCCATCTGATCCTGGGGCAGGACACGGACGGACTGACCATCCCTTTTGAAGCCGGTCTGGGCTGGGCCGTGAAGATGGGCAAGCCTTTCTTTGTGGGTCAACGAAGCCTGGCCATTCTTCAGCAAAAGGAGCTCACCAGAAAGCTGGTCGGCTTTACTCTGGACCAGGAGCAGGGTCTTCGCCCCAAGGAGTGTCATCTGGTCATCGAGGATGATCAGATTTCGGGACGAGTCACCAGCGTCGCTTTCAGCCATGAACTTCAACGAGTGATTGGGCTGGTCTACCTGCGGCCCGATCGAGGTACACCCGGAACCCGTTTCCAGATCCGAGCGGACGGAGGGGCCATGGTCGCGGCAACGGTTGCCGAGACTCCATTCTACGATCCGGGCAACCACCGGCAGAAAGGCTCTTCGCAAGACTGACATGTACCAGCGCCAGAGTCCCATGCAGCCCCTTTTGAGTGAGTTGAACCCGACCTGGGAGGAACGATTTTGGAGCCGGGTTCCTGTCCACTTCGGCAACCAGGAGGAGGAACGCAGGCAGCTTGGTGATCTGGGACTGTGCGATCTCAGCTTTCTCCCCAAGCTGGGAGTCAAGGGCCCACTGGCTGAGAACTGGTTGAATGAAGAGGGGATCGAAACGCCGGGCCAGGTTTACCAGATCACGCAATCCGAAATCGACCCTCTAGTGGCACGAGTGGATCGAAATGAGTTCGTCCTGGAAGACGATCTGCGAGGAGATCGAATTCAAGGCCTGTCGCAGGCCCTGGGGGCCGGGCAACCCGGAGCTTATCGAGTGAACCGCCAGGAGGCTTCTGTCCTGATCAGTGGCCGCCTGGCTCCCCTGGTTCTGGCCCAGACCTGCGCCTATGACTTCGAGTCGGCAGCAGAGAAACTGGTCATGACCCGCGTGGCTGTGGTTTCCTGCTCCGTTTTACCCGTGCGCATCGGAGAAACAGAAGGCTTCAGGCTCTGGTTCAGCCCTGCTTACGGAGTTTATTTGTGGGAGAACCTCCTGGCCATCGTGCGCGACCTGGGCGGGGCACCGGTTGGCGTCGGCTGTCTCCTTTCCTCACAACCAGTCTGAACCACCGGGAGCCTCGTACATTGAAGACGGTGTGACAGGCTGGCAAAGAATGGGAGCGGGTTCCATGCCGCGAACTGTTCGGACCACGGAGGGTCCTCCCACACTGGGGTGACCCTGTTCGGACCACGACGGGTCCATTATTCGGACCACGCTACCAGGTTTTTCTGGGCTGGGCGCTGTTCCACTCGGCTTGGCTGACCGACCGGGACTGCTGGAGAAAAACGAAAGCGCCATTCTTGTTCCCGATTACAAAGTCGAGCAGGCCATCTTTGTTCAGGTCTCCCGTCACCAGCTGCCGGCCAACGCCCGAATTATCGTCGATCCGGTGAGGTACGTACTCCACCTTCCCATCATGACGGGTCAGTTTGAACCAGTAGATGACAGCCGGCTCTCGAGAACCCGGGTCATGGAAGTCATGTGCACGATAGGTTTTCCCCGTGAGGATGTCCTTGAGCCCATCGTTGTCGACATCCACAACGGCCAGGGCATGCAGCTGTGAGAACTGGACTCCGTAGGGATTGTCAGTGTTCTCGGCCGCCCTGCTCATGAGCACATGCTCCGCAAAATCGATCTGGCCATCTTCGCCGCGAGACTGCTCAAACCAGCTCAGCCCCCAGCCATGCCCATTCAGGCTGGAAACGATGTCGTTCAAACCATCCCCGTTCACGTCGTAGGCGAACATCTGAGAGCCGCCCCGCTCAGCGAACTTGAAGCTGTGGTATTCCCACTCGGGATCCCCCTCCAGGCTCGCCGGCTGCTGCCACCAGCCATCCTTGATGATCATATCGGCTCTTCCATCTCCATCGATGTCGCCAAAGCCCAGACCGTGCATGTAGTGGTGAAGCTGCCGCTCCGCCGAGATGGGATGAAAAGGCCAGGGTTTTGTGGGATCGGATTCGTCCGGCCTGGCATAACCCATCCTGTTTCCATAGCCGAAGATCAGTTCGGGCTTTCCGTCTCCCGTCAAATCTCCAAAGCGGGGAGCCTCCAGTTTGACCTGATCGATCACGTCATGGCGCTTCCAGTGAACCGGAGCCCCCTTCGGTCTTCCCTGAAATGAGATCCGGGGATTCTCGTACCAGTAGGCCGGCTTGTTGGGCAAGCCGACAGTCAGGACATCGCTCCACCCATCGTGATTGAAGTCGTGTACCCAGGCGAAGAAATTGTCCAGTGCATACACCTGAAGATCGTTAGACCCGCGCTTGCCAGGAGCAACTGCCGGGTAGAACTCGTGGCGTGCCTTGTAGTCGGGACCCAGATAGATGTGGGCACCTCACACCACATCCAGGTGGCCGTCCTGGTTGAAATCACCGTAGTCAGCTCCCTCAGACCAGTAGACAGGGGTCAGATGAATCTTCTGAAACTCTTGCAGTTGGTACCCGGTCCGATCTTCACCCGTGCAAGTCAGCATCAGGCCGCTGAGCAGGGCCATTCCCGTCCATTCTAATCTCATCACCCTAGCCTCTCTGCGCTATTTGGAAGGCCATTTTTCACCTGCTGACATTTTACACTCCCGGGAGAAATTCCCAAGTTGTGAACCTTGATCGTTCTTTCACTGGCTCCCATTTCATCGGCGATCTCTTTGTTCTTGAGACCGGACACGACGAGTGACAGTACCTCCTGTTCCCGGGGAGGGCGCGTCATGGAAAAGATGGGGGCCGAATCCCTGCCTCACCTGGTCCGCTTGTCCGAAATGCTGGAGTTGAATTGATCAGACCAGCGGGGCCCGGATAGGGTTGGTAGGAACAGTGAACGATGAAGCTTGGGACAAAGGCGTCGAACCTTCACCCCAAGAAAGCCTACGGCAGGCTTTTGGACAGAGGTGCCATCCGTCAATGGCGACACCCTGGACTTTGGAAGATTTAGGTGGGTAGCCCCGCTGCCTGATCAACATTTCGATGACAACGATTAGATCAGTCCCGCCAGGTTCTGTAAAGTGGCCTTTAGTAGAACACCCATAGTACTAAAGGGCAGTTTCTCTGCCGTTCTGTTGTAACGGCAGAGCGTCAGCTCGCCGTTTCCCCAGCGGTGGGCTCACGCCTCACCGTTGTGTTCGTCCCCAGGAACACAAAACCAGTAACCCGGTAACGGTTAGATGTAAGATAAAATAGACCCTCATTTGACCGGATTCTCTTCTTGCTACTGGCATTGATGGAAAACCGCTGAGAGTGAATCGTGGACAGCTGCCGATCCCGTTCGAAATGGACGTCTAGTCGCTCAGTGCCCAGACTCCATTCAGCGATCACGAAATAGCTGACGTAGCTGGGATCGAGCTCCAGGGATTCATTGAGCACCGAGATAGTGGATCGGCCGCGGTCATCTTCTCGGACCTGCCTCAGGAAATAAACTCGCGGCCGAAATGATTCACACGACTGCCGGCACTTCGGTTTCTGGTAGCCAGTGTAATGGAGAGTGGACTGGTTGAACCATTGCAGCTGCTGATCGACTGACTTGAGGCTGTCAAAATGACGGGCCCGCCAAAACTTTCGGGCAAACACCGAGTTGTTGCCCTCGATGGAAGCCTGAGAGAAGGGCTTTCTGGGGACCGAGTAGATGGGAACGACCTGGTGTTGGAGAAGAAAATGCATAACCCGGCTGATGTTTCGTCGCCCCGAAGTGCTCCCAATCGTGGCAGCACAGCTATCGATTTTCATAAAGGATGGCTTTTCGAAGCGTTCAAAAAAACGGCTCGTCTCGTCGATAAACGCCTTTGCCGTCTGCCCTTTCACCCGCTGGTAGTAGCGAAGCCTGGGGGCCTGCTTGAAGCTAAAGCCTATGAAATGCAGAGGTTCACTGCGGCCGGCCAGATACTTCTGGCCCACAAAGTCAGCCTCCACTACCCGGCCACCCAGGCTCTGGTAAATCGTGTGTTCCGGGTAGCACAGATAGGCGGCTGCTCCACGATGGTCTCTTTTCTTGGGCGACTTCGTGAGCCCCAGATCCGACATCATCTGCCCTATCGTCCTCAGCGGTGGAGACGGCTCTTGAGGCCACCGCCGCCGCCACTCAAGCTCAATGGCCGAAGCTCCTGTGTAAAACTCAGTCGGCTCCTGACTCAGATAGCGATGAATTGCAGCAACCTGCTTTTCTGTCTGCGAGCTCCAGCGTCGCCGCTTGCCCTTGGGCCAGCCACGCCCGTCTCGTTTCACGTCCTCTCCCTTAGATTGTGTCCACCGGATCACGGTGTGCTTACTCATCCTTAAATGGCTTGCAATCCGTTTCTTGGACCATCTTCTGTCAAAGTACAGTTGCTGTACCTGGCGCCGTCGACGTATCGCTTTTTTTTCGAGATCATCGCCTCTACAATGCCTCATTCGACCCCCCTATTGGGGGGGTGCTATTTCATTTTGCCTATAACCGTTACCCCGTTATCTACGTATTCCAGGTACCACCATCCGGACGGGGATTTGGAAGTGATTCCTCCGTTCTCCACCGACCTTGCAAATGAGCGTACCAGACGCCGGGCTGTATCCCTGTAACTGGCTTTTCCCGAGTGCTCTGAGACCCGGTCCAGAAGCTGCCACCCCCGGCTGTTGGCCAGGCCCGATCTCCAGGGAGGCTCCATTCCATAGTTCGGCCACGGAAAGTGGTACTGGAGATTGGCGAAATCATCCACAAGCTTCGCGTTCGCGACCAGCCAGTCGGCACATGCCTGCGACCGTTTGCACGTCTCTGGGTTCCCGTCCAGACATTGCCGGTGGTAACGAAGCCCCTGGCCGGCAATGAACAGAGGGTTTCGTTGCTTCCCCATGTTGAGACCGGCAACCTCGCCGTAGTCGAAAACTGGAATGCCCTCCTCGTCAATCGTGATCCGGGACCGGGTCCCCAGGGCAAGCAGCCGCCTTACCAGCGGCCTTGCCAGATCTCGCGTGAGCTCACTCACCGGCAGGGTGAGCAGCAGGGCGAGAGAAGTTGGAAGCAGGAAAGTCTTCATGACCAGGGGTAAAAGCTCCCCAAGATTGTAAGCAGGAAAATGCAGCCCGTCCACCTGGAACGCTATCATCGTAGAGGAGCGTCACAGAAATCGTTCCAGGGTCTTGAAGATGAAAGAGCTTTCCGAACAGGGCCAGCGGCAGGAATTGCCCGTGGAAGTGCGTGATCGACTGAACATCCTGTTTGTGCAGGATCAGCCCTGCATTCGAAACTACAAGGAGGCCTGCGCCTTGAAGAAGCTCGGACATTCTGTCGCTCTCGCCTACAGCAGGGGACGGCTGAGTGAGCGCTATGCGCTTCCGGATTCCACCTACAGTGGCTGTTACAAACTGGATACTCCGTCAGATCTGCAGCAGTTGTCCCGTCGATTCGATGTGGTCCACTGTCATAACGAGCCCGACCTGTGGACCACGATCGCCCTCTCCTTCGATACGCCCGTGATTCATGATACACACGATCTACTCACACTGAGGGAGCCCAATGACCCGGGAGTTCGCTTTCTGGAATCTGTGGCCAATCGAGGAGCCGCCGGTCGCATCTACGTGTCGGAGTTTCTGCTCCAGATCGCCCGAAGTGAGTACCAGGTGGAGGCGAAAACATCGATCGTTCTGCCCAACTATGTGACGAAAGGTCAGCTCCCCCGCAGTCTCCTCCGGAAGCTTTCTGCCGGGGACGGTCAGGTTCATGTGGTTTACGCGGGCGGCGTGGTCGATCGGACCGATTCCCACCGCTTTCTCCTGGAGCCATTCCAGCAGATCACGGATTCCGGGTTGAATCTTCACCTGTATCCCCCCAATCGAGTGGAACGCTACGAGCAGATGGGAGAGAAGAACTCGCGCTTTTTCTGTCATCGGACCGTATCCCCCGAGACCCTGCTCACCGAGCTCTGCCGCTATGACTTCGGGCTGATCGTTTTCAATCAGATTCCCGAGAAGATGAGACATCTGGACTCGGCACTACCCAATAAGCTCTTCGAGTACCTGGCGGCGGGTCTTCCCGTGATTGGGCCAGAAAATCAGGGCCTTAGCCGGTTCATCAACGAGACCGGCTGCGGTGTGGTCTACTCGAGGCCTGAAGAGATCGCCTCGAAACTATCCGGTTATCGACAGAGGCGTGATGTGAGAGACCTTTGTCCCACGATGGAGGAAGTGATTCCTCTCCTGGGTAGACTGTACGCCGACGTGATTGCAGGAAATCGAAAACGCTGACTCTGGTGAAGGTTGAGGGTGGAAGGGTGAAGGTTCGATCGGGAAGGCTGGTGGTAAGCCTTGTTTTCTGCCTGCTGGTCTGTCCTGTTTTGGGCCATGGGCCTGTGTCGCCCGAGGACTCACAGCTTTACGCTCCCGGCAGAGGCGGACCTCAACCATCCTCACTTGATGCTGACAGTGCTTGACCACGAGAGCGGTGAGCCAACAGCTGCCCGCTTCACGCTTCAAGTGGACGGAAGCGACTATGTCCCCGACCAGATCGGCAGCCATGGGATCCGCCTGGTGTCCATCCACACCCGCAAGCAGCAGTACTTTCCCGTCACCTATACGAAGGGAACCGGGGGTGTGTACGTTCCGCTTTCCGAAGGCGCCAATGAAGTGACGGTTCAGGTTGGCAAAGGCTTCGAGTACGTTCCTGTCCGGAAATCCACTCGCCTCAAGGAGGGAAGAGCCGAGGTCACGGTCAGACTCAGGCGCTGGATCAACCTCGAAAAAGAAGGTTGGCAGGCCACCGACGAGCATGTGTACTTCGATCGGCTGGACGCCATTCGTGACCCCGACTGGCTGACTATGATGGAGGGAGATGGCCTGGGTGCCCTCCACGTCATGACCCTCGAGGGGGCCAATCTGCCCGACGTGTGGGCCCGGCAGTTTGCCTACGGTAGGGACGGGGAAGCTTTTGACGGCGTGAGGTTCATCCGTCCCGGCGAGGAGTTTCGAAATGCCGATCAGGGACATTACAACCTGCTGGGGATCTCCCGGCTGATCGAACCGATCAGCACGGGCCGCTTGCTGGGCGCCGAGGATCGGCACTGGCCGCCTTCATCGATGGTTCTGAACAAGGCCCGGGAACTCGGCGGTATCGGTGGGGTCGCGCATGGAGGGGCACTTGGAGCCAGGCACACGGCTATGCTGGACACGGTCCTTGGAAACGTGGACTTCATTGAGATCTTCAACCCGGGCCGTTACAAGACCGATTTGTGGTACCGGATGCTAAACGCCGGCTACCTCCTCTCTCCGGCCGGAGGAACGGATCTGCCCAACTCTCCACAGCGGGCCTGGTGGCAGCCCTTTCTGGGATCCGTGCGTTGTTACGTTCAGGTGGGAGAGAGCCGGAACTTTGAGAGTTGGAAGAAAGCATTTCGTGAGGGTCGGGTTTTTGTAACGACCGGTCCCGTGATTCGGCTGAGCGTCGATGGGCGCGAACCCGGTGGAACGATCCGGCTTCCGAGGAGCGGCGAGGTCGAGATCGAAGCCGAGTTGATCTCCTTTCATCGGCCGAAACGGCTCATGGTTCTTTTCAACGGCAAGATCATTGAGTCATCAGAAGAAATCTTGAGGTCCGGGTCCGCTCAGCTCATTCGTGTTCGCCAGCGTCTCCGGATCGAAGAGAGCGGCTGGCTGGCAGCGCAGGGAGTGGCGGCTCCGGCGGAGCCGATTGACGAATTCATAGTGCGCCAGCCCATGGTCTTAGAAGCCAAGGGAGCCGAGCCGGGACTTCTAGCTCACACGGGGGTGGTCAGAGTTCTGGTGGGAGAGCAACCGATCGGCCGGTCCAGCGATCTGGAAGCTCTGATCCATGACTTGGCCGATCTCAGAACCTATTATGAAGTCCACGCCAGGTACTCTTCACCGAAGGAGCGGCTACAGACTCTGGAGCTTTTCGAGCAGGCAATGGGCCGACTTCGCCGTCGGCTGGAGAGAAAAGGAGAAGAATAGTGTTCAAAATCAGATGGTTTCTCTGTGTCGGTCTGGGCGTCTTTCTGGCCCGTTGTGGATCGGGTGGTGAGACCCCTGCCCCGAAGACATCTCTTCCCAATATCGTCCTGATCTTTACCGATGACCAGGGATATGGAGACCTGGGCAGCTACGGGCACCCGACTCTTCGGACTCCTCATCTGGATCGCCTGGCGCTGGAAGGCCAGCGCTGGACGAATTTTTACATGGCCGCATCGGTCTGCACCTCCGCCCGGGCCGGGCTGTTGACGGGCCGACTTCCTGTGCGCAGCGGCATGGCGAGCGACGAAAAACTGGTCATTTTCGAAGATTCAAAGGGGGGACTTCCCGCTGCGGAGATGACTCTGGCGGAGGGACTGAGGGAGCAGGGTTACGCAACGGCCTGTATCGGCAAGTGGCATCTGGGCCACCTTCCTGAGTACATGCCTCTGGAGCAGGGATTCGACTACTTTTACGGCGTGCCCTACCACAACACCGCCGATCGGGTCGTAGACCCCGCGTTGGGGAGATCGGTTTATTATGGGGAGCCCAAAGTGGAGTGGTGGAATCTGCCTCTCATGCGCGGTACGGAAGTCATTGAGCGGCCGGCCGACCAGCGGCTCCTGACCCAGCGCTACACGGCCGAGTCCATCCAGTTCATCCGGCAGAATCGCGATCGGCCCTTCTTCCTCTTTCTCTCCCACACCATGCCCCACGCTCCTCTGTTCCGCTCCGAAGAGTTCGTCGGAGTGAGTGAGCGGGGACGATACGGGGACGTGATCGAGGAACTGGACTGGAGTGTTGGAGAAATTGTCCGCACGCTTCGTGAGGAGGGTCTAGACACGAATACCCTGGTCATTTTCACCAGCGATAATGGGCCGGCCCGCGGGATCAGAGAGATTGGCGGGTCTGCCGGGCTGCTGCGCAACGGCAAGTTGAGCAGCTATGAAGGCGGGTTCCGTGTGCCCGCCATATTCTGGTGGTCCGGCCGGGTCCAGCCTGCAGTGGTGAGGGAAATGGGCTCGGCTCTGGACCTTCTACCCACCCTCTTTTCGCTGGCCGGAGCCCCTGTCCCCACGGACCGTATCATCGAAGGGATGGACCTGGGCCCGGTGCTAATGGGAACGGGATCCAGCCCCCCGCGATCATTTGATTTACTATGACGGAGAGCGCGTCTTTGCTGCCCGCAAGGGACCCTACAAGGCTCATTTTCGGACCCGGGAAGAATACGGGGAGGCGGAAACCGAGCACGATCCTCCGGTTTTGTACCATCTGGGGTGGGATCCCTCCGAGCAGTTCGACATTGCGGAACAGCACCCGGAGGTCATCGAGGAGATTCGGGCACTCGTCGAAGCCCATCTTCGGACCCTCGAGCCGGTTGAGAATCAGTTGGAGAGATAGGTTCTGGGTTCTAGGTTCTGGAAACTCGGAACGTGGAACGTGGAACGTGGAACCTTCCCGGTTACCAGGAGGACTTGGTGACCCCTGGCAACTCACCCCGGAGGGCGAACTCACGAAAGGCAATGCGGGAAAGCTGAAATTTTCGGTAGCAGCCCCGGCTCCGACCTGTCAGGGCACAGCGAGTCGACACACGAGTGCGGCTGGAATCACGAGGCATTCGCCTCATCGCCCTCTGAATCTGTTCTCTCTCCTGAGGCTTGAGACTCTGATCCAGAAGCATTTTTTTCAGCTTGCGGCGCTTGTTCTCGTACTTGGCGACCAGTCGCTTTCTTTTCAGGTTTCTGGCGATGATGCTTTGTTTCGCCATCTTGACTCCGTTGCTGCTCTTCCTGGACCACCGTTCGGGCCGGCGGTTCCTGATTCCTGGTTTTTCAGCGGCTGCGCGGCCGGTGGCCAAAAAACTCGCCGGAGGTGGAATAAGGGAGAAGCGCCAAGTGGCGCGCCCTCTTGATTTCGCGGGTCAACCGGCGCTGGTAGTACGCACTGACTCCAGAGAGGCGGCGAGGAATGAGCTTGCCATTGTCTCCCAGGAACCTTTTCAAGAAGTCCGCATTCTTGTAGCTGAGAGACTCAGCAAGCCTTGGATCCGCTTTAAAAGGACAGTACTTTTTTCTTGTGAAACGTCTTCTGGCCATTCACTAAGCTCTTTGTTTCATCCTGAGTTGCCCTGCCGGGACACTCACCAGTTGCAAAAACGTTAATGATACTTAGAATGGGCCTCCGGAATCAAATCTTCAATTTCCAGTCTCTT
Organism: Acidobacteriota bacterium; assembly: GCA_965205345.1. GTDB lineage: Bacteria > Acidobacteriota > UBA6911 > RPQK01 > CBDAPI01 > CBDAPI01. Next base: position 24,331 of record CBDBGQ010000024.1, read on the forward strand.
TTGGGAACCACTCGCTGGAATCAGCGTATTGGGTCGTGAACAGGTCACGTTCCATTCTCAGATTTACAGTCGATATCTGGAGGAGTAGATGAAACGAGCCATTCCAATTCTGATCCTGTGTCTCATTGCAGTTCCAGGTTTTTCTCAGATGGCGCCTCGCGATACAGCCATGACGTACGTCCATGGTAAAGCGGTTGCGATCGAGTACGGACGTCCCTCGTTGAAAGGGAGAAGCGTTTCCGACTTGATCAGCAAACTGGAGGGCGATCGAATCTGGCGCGCCGGGTCTGAACAGGTCACCACTTTGAACACCGAGACAGCCCTCAAAATGGGCGGGCAGAAGGTTCCGGCAGGTGAGTATTCAGTGTACCTTCATTGTCCTGAGGACGGACCCTTTTCACTGGTACTGAACAAGGTACTGGGGCAGCCCCTGGGCGAGATCTGGGAGGCAGCTCCGGAGAATCTGGCCAATGCGCCCTGGCCGCATATGAACTATTCAGATATCAGCGACAGCGAGGTAGCCCGAATCCCTCTTCACAAGACGTCCTCCTCGGAAGCGGTGGACCTTCTCACTTTTGCCTTCGAGCAAGAAGGTAAGAATGCTGTCTTGAAGGTTGCCTGGGGTGATCATCTCTGGACGGCTGACGTGGCGGCCGGCAAGATGGAAGGCTCTCACTAAGAGAGTACTGAAAACGGAGAGAATCAACGGAGGGGAGCCGACACACGAATCAGTCTCCCCTCTCTGATTCCCGTCTGCGTTTGTCGTCAATCTTCGACATTTTCTGCTCGACCTCTGCCGCCAGGTCAATTTCTCTGGCGTTCGCATAGTTGAGCAGCGCGATGGTGGCGTCCGCTGCCTCTTCCGCCAAATCGCCGTGCGCGACCTCCACGTTCTTCCACTCTTTCTTTTCCAGGTTCGCAATCTCTCCCACTTCTCCACACAGCTCCAGGGAGAAAAATCTGGCCGGCCTGAACGGAAAAGCCCGCTCCTGGTACTCCTTGAATTGCTGCTGGAGCTTCTTCAAGCCGCTGTAGTCAGTGGGGAGACGAGCCGAAGATTGATCTTTCACGTAAGGGGTTCCTCGAACAAGAACTCTCGGAGAAAGGAGTGAAGGGACGCTACCTGGTCACTTCCCTGAGAGTCAATCCTTCGTCTTTCAGGAACTGCAGAAGCCCTTTCCTGGTCACGGTTCGCAGCGCGCGGACTGAGAGTTTCACCCGAACCCATCGATCCAGTTCCGGGATGTAGAGCCGCTTCTTTTGTATATTGGGCAACTGGCGGCGGCGTGTCTTCTTGTGAGAGTGGGAAACTCGGTTCCCGCTCAGCGGTCCTTTGCCAGTCAGTCGACATCTCTTGGCCATAATGCCTCCAGGGTCTCTTCGTTCAGTCGTGGTTTCGGCTACACGCCGTTCGCCACAAGAGTGTAAACTTATAATTCTAAACAAGTCCCTGGTTCGGGCTCAACCTAGTGACGCGAATCGACAAAACTCCGGGGGACTCCAATCTTCTCATGACACCAGCCAACAGGCAGTTGCCCCGCCAGAAACGCCGCTTCCTGCTCATCGCTCTGGCGATTCTCGCTTCGGTTCTGATCGTATGGGCAGCGCAGTCTTCGCCGCCTGTCGAAACTCTTGAACCCGAGGTTCTGGCAGAGTACCCGCACGACACTTCCGCCTACACGCAAGGACTCCTGTGGAGCGAGGGGATCCTGTATGAAAGCACCGGAAAGTACGGGAGGTCTGCCCTCAGGAAGGTGGACCTTGAAAGCGGCCGTGTCCTGCAGAGCCACCCTCTCGGCGACAGCTACTTTGGAGAGGGTCTGGAACGTGTCGGTGACCGGCTGATTCAGCTCACCTGGAATGAGAAGGTGGCCTTTGTCTACGATCTGGAGACATTCCAGCCGCTGGACACTCTTTCCTATCGTGGAGAAGGCTGGGGCCTTTGCTTTGACGGTGAGCGGTTGTTCATGAGCAATGGCTCGGACACGCTTCTGGTTCGGGAACCACAGCAGTTTCTTGTGGTGGACAGAAAGAGGGTCACACTGGAGGGAAGGTCCGTTTCCAATCTCAACGAACTCGAGTGTGTTGACGGCTCCGTGTGGGCTAATATCTGGAACAGCGACCGGATCGTCAGAATTGATCCCGCGGATGGCCGGGTGACCGCGGTTGTCGATGCTTCCAATTTGTATCCAACTCGAGACGGCTCCGGAGAAGATGTCCTCAACGGAATTGCCTACGTCCCGGAACGCCGGGCCTTTCTGCTAACCGGCAAGAACTGGCCCAGAATCTTCGAAGTGCGATTCGTCCCGGAGTAGGACATTTCACGTTCCGCGTTCCACGTTCCACGTTGGGAATCTTGGAATCGCGAGAGTGGGAGGGGCCTCAGATGGGCGTGCCCTACGGAATCCAAGTCATCGTTGCCAGCCTGCCGGGTGGAACCCAGAACCCAGAACCTATTCCGTCTCCTGACTTCCCGGTCGGAACCGAAAAACCGCTGCCGAAAGGTCGAGTTGCTGCGCAGAGCTGAAGTGAGGGAAAGCGGCAATGACGAGGCCACCGTATGAGCTGATCCCGATGTAGTCACCGAAAAAAATGGACGAGTTGCACTCGAAAGGCTCCAGATCGATCGGATGGTTAACAAAGGTCTGGCCGCCGTCGATGCTCCGAGCCAGTGTGACTCCCGTTCTGGTCCCGCTACCCGCTCGCCGGTCCAGAAAGACCACATTCACCGAGCCGTCGACCGGATCGACGGCCATCCAGGTAAAGAACTGAGCTTTTCCGTTGGAAACCGAATCGTCATTGACCCGTAGAGGGGGCGACCAGATCTTCCCTCCATCCCGTGAATGGATCACGAAGCTATCCGGATCACCGTATCTCTCATCAGCCCAGTTCACGTAGAGACTTCCCCGGTATGGGCCCGTGCTAAGATCGACTCCGGTCACCGGCAGTCCATTCGCCCTGCCCAGCCCTTCGATCTCCAGATCCCAGCTTCCCGGCATCTCGGAGATCACACTGTCAGCGCCGAAAGTGAAACCGCCGTCGCGGGACACATCCAGGACCAGTCCCCGGGGACCGGCCCAGACCACGTAGACCTGACCTTCAGCGCCGACGGCAGGGACAGCGCCTTCAACCGTGCCGTCACTGTCCAGGCAATCTCCTCCCTGATCCGAGATCCGAATCGGTGAGGAGAAGCTTCGGCCCCGGTCAGGGGAGCGGGAGAAGTAAATGTGAGACTGATCCTCCGGGTCTTCACTGCCGTAGCGATCGAATCGAGTCCAGGCCAGGTACAGATGGTCCGCATGGGGCGATTCTGGGAGTGGGTCAGCCACCAGGTAAGGTTTGTCCTCGAAAGGTGTGATCGTGTTCTGATGGTCAATCACGGCTACCGGCGCGTTCCAGGTTTGGCCACCGTCTGAAGAGGAACTCACGAAAATGCCGTTGCTTCGGGTTGGGGTTTCCTCCCGGAGCCCCAGGAACGAAACATAGGATCGGAAGGCCTGGCCTCTGCGATTGAAGACAACCGAGTCGTCCCCCTGCACCCGCCTCTCGGGGTTGAACGCCGCGCTGGATGACCAGGTCAGGCCCCCATCCTGGGAAACAAAGCTGAAGTTGGTTGAGCGGATCTCCAATCCGCTCGCCAGTGAGACGGCAATCACGTTGCCGGGGCGGGCGGGATTGATAGCGAGAGATACTTCCGCCGGCAGTCCAGCCATGGAACGGCTCATCGATACAACTTCATGATTCCGTGCGAGAAGGAGGCCGGGGACCAGAGGCACAGCCAGCATGATGGCGAAGGCTAGCGCCGGCCGGAACCCTCTCAGGTTCGCGGAGAGACAGAAGTGCCTGGGACTGCTCTTCATCTGAAGCAGTATAGCTGTCCCCCCGGAAAATCCCGTCCACCTTGTACCGCAATGACTTAAGCATCTGGGACATCCTACTGCACCACAGAATCCGCCAGTTTAAGGAGCTGTGAGCTGATCACCAGTCCAGCCCGCTTCCCGGCACCCAGATTGATTTCGAAGCGGAGCTTGTTGTTTCGGATAACGAAATTGATGATCCCTCCCATTTGAACGAAGGGCTGCATCTCACCGATTGTCAGAACAGTCGAACCTGCGAGGGATTCCAAGGCTTTTTGCTGTTGATCCTGGGAAGATGATGTGATGAAGAGCATATGGCACCGGTCAAGATCCAACAGGCTGTTAAATCGCTTGATTGTGAGTCTCCTCCCTCCCACGGTCTTTCCCTCGAGGGACTGCAGCGCAGTACCGAATGGATCGTCACCCAAAACGCCCAGAATGAGCCTAGCCTCGTTATCCTCGAAAGCCTCTGACGGCCATGCTACGAACCTCGCAAAGTTGTATAAGAAGGCTGCTTTGATGCGATACTCGCGCAAGGGCCGGGGGTTGGGCTGGAGGGCCACAGCAGCCGAGGAGAACGAGATCATCAGAACCAGGCTTGCAACCGGAGCCGGCCTTAACGTCCACACCATTTAGAAAGTCCAATTCCAACCGGCGGTCAGTCGCCAGTCATTCTCGAGCTGGGGCCCATCCAGCGACTGGTACACCGGAATACCTGCCTCGATCGCCAACCGATTCCCCTTGAATTTTCCCTCCGGGCATACAGGTTCAAGCCCAGGACGAAGTCAGCCCGCTTTCCGCCACGCCGATTGGGATCAGCGGTGGGGACCATCGCCGGGTTCAATTCAGGATCCGCACCATCGATATTGCCCCAGATGAACCCCTCAATCTGAGCAGTCAGACTCGTCATTCTGGTCAACCGGCGGGTAAGCGAGGCATCGAGGTGAAGTCGATCCCCCAAGCTGTAATCGCGGCTGTTCTTTCCAAGCCGGATGGTACCTCTCACCTCGGTCAGCCAGGCCCAGTTTTCGGAATCGCCCAAATAGGCGAAGCCGGGAAGCAGGTCGAACGTGCCGGAACCCAGCTGCATGGGGTATGGAAGCTGCTGGTACCCCGCCGGCGTGTCATCTTTCTCGTCAATGGATCCGGTAGGAAAGCTTAAGCCCGGTATGACGAGGAGACGGTGCCCTCCTTTTTCCGCGTCACCATACACCGTGTATAACCCCAACAAGCTGATATCGCCTATTCCCTGGCTTTCAGTGGTGAACTGAACGCCTGACCGGGTCAGATGATCCATCGAAAGCCGGAGGTACGGGAACATAGCCATCAACGTAAGATCGTTCGACGGAGAATACATCACCTCGAACATGTGCGCGGCCTTAGTCATTTCGGTAGGAGTGACTGGGAAATTCTGGAGGACGTCGCCCGCGGTTTGCCTGGTCGTGCCGTCTCGATTCCCCTGCATGCTCATGAACATGAACCTGTAGCCAATCATCCATTCGCCCGCCAGGTGTGTATGGGTCCCCAGGACGCTGACTGCAAGGACATCCAGTTCCATCAACTCCTCGAGCGTCAAATCTGTGAGATCCGCCGGGGTTTCCTGAGTCTGCTGGGTCAGTAGCTGGGTGTTCGCCCAGGCGATTAGCATCGCCGCGAGCAGCAGTGGGACGAAAAGCCGTTTCAGGTTCAGACTTCGGATCAAGCTGTCCGGTCATTCTGGCTCCCTAGATGAGTGATTCCTAAATAGCATAGCAGTAAATTGTGGGGTTTAAGCGCCTCCGCCGAGAGTCTCTTCGAGACTGTTCCCAGCGAAGGGAGAGTACCACTGGCGACGCCCTCGGCCTTTCCCACTTGGTGAGTCCTTCCACACTCAACCCGACCAGTTCCCTGATCTCCTCTCGCATGGCCTCGCCGATTTGCTGACCGAGTTCACGAGGTCTACCCGATAACTTTCAGAGTCGGGAAACGGATGGGTATTTTCACATCCGTGGTCACTAGCGAATCACCTTCGGTGGAACCGCCGAAAAGAGGCTGATCCCACCGCCGCCCAGTGCGACGAAGACCACCTGGGCGATCAACGGCTGGGTGGATGTCACGAGGATGTAGCCGTTCGCTTTACCTGCCGCATCGGGAGCCAGATCGGAAATCGACTTGTCGATTCGCTCTCCGGGTAAAAGCTTGAAACTGGATTCGCCCACCGACTCGCCGCTGGCCAGGATGACTTCAATCGTGATCTCCGTGTCGGGAGCTTCTCCTTGTGGGGACGATCCGACATTGCCGGGATAGTAGAAGGCCAGTCCTGTAAAGAACAGGTTGGGGATGTCGGCAAACTGGCTGAAGATGGCCTCGGTGAAAGGTTCCGACTGGAGCGGCAGCGAGGCCGCAAAGCCCACATCTACAGGATCGCCAAAGATCACGTCACCACCAACTCCATCCCCGTCGGCCTCCACCTCCAGAGATCCGACAAACTGACTCCCCTGGAGCCGGACGTCCGTTGAGGCGGCGGCTCCAAATTCGAAGATCTCGGACGCATCCGCGCTGAACTGGACCCCAGCAGCCAAGGTGATCTTGACCGGATCACCGTCGATACCACCGTCTTCCCGCACAGCCGTCAGCTCGACGTTACGAGAACCAGCGGCCGTGTTGATCAGGTTGACATTGGTGAAGACATCCGACCGGGAAGCCAGTTGAGCCGAAAAAGAGCGGGTCGACGAATTGCCCGTCGAGGCATTCAATCCCAGAACCATGGGCCGATCGCTCAACTGCACGAGTTCGAAAGCCGCGACTCCTCCTCCCTCGGTCACCTCCCCGGCCACATATCCACCCGAGACGCTGCTGCCAAACAAATCCGAGGTCTTTTCATCCAGAAACGAGCGGGACGGGATCTTCCGGGTCGCCTGGCGGGGCAGACCCAGTGGGCCGTCCTCCGGCGGAAAGTAGTTCAAATCGACGGTCACCGGCTCGTCGCCCGGATTGAGGACGGTCAACCGGGTGGTGGCATCCTGTCCCCGGAAAGCGGCGGGTCCGTCAAAGACCCGCTGAAAGAAGAATTTTGTGGCCAGGTTCTCAATCGCCACTCCGCCGTCCAACTGGGTCAGAGTACCGGAACCGAACTGAAAGAAACTGGCCATGTCGGGATTGTCGCTGGTGAGTTCGATCCAGGCCGGGTTGGGATCTTCGCCACCAAAGATGTTGCTGCGCAAATCGGCAAACTGTTCACCGGCTGGAAGCTCCAGGTCAATCTGCTGGTTGGCTCCCAGCGGTTGCAAGTCTCCATGGTCTGAGAGCCCCGCCTTCCCGGACGTCGAGTCACCGATGGCTTCCAGAGTCACGCTGGCGCCTTGTCCCGAGTAGTTGGAAAGCGCCACTCCATCGAAAAGCCCCCCGATTCCCGCCGGGTCCCCGGCCGCAAAGAGCCACAGGGGCGAGACACCCTCATAGCGGAAGACGCTGCTGTAACCGGGTGCGGCATAGACGCGCTTCGGATCGGCAGGATTAATCTCCAGGGTCTGGATTGTGACATCGGGTAGGCCCGGGCTGAATTCCGCCCATGTGGCTCCTCCGTCCTCGCTCATGAACACACCACTGGCGTTCGTTCCCGCGTACACAACGGACGAATTGAAAGGATCGATGGCCAGGGCCCACACCCGGTTCGACTGGGGGATGGGGGTATCGAGAGTCACCCAGCTGGCGGCGGCGTCCGTACTCTTTTGGAGTATCCCGCCGAACCCGCCCGCATAGAGAGTGGAAGGATCCCCGCGATCGATCTCCAGAGCAAGAACCTCAAACGTGATCTCAAAACCAGTACTGGATTCCGCCCAGGTGTCTCCTCCGTTGGTGGTCTTATATATTCCCGCATTCTCGGGGGAGCCGATCCGGGGACTCGATGCGGCGTAAACCGTTTCACCATCGGAGGGATCCACAGCCAGAGCCTTGTATTCGACGGTGTTGGGGAGACCGTTCGCGGCCAGTGTCCAGTCCCGCCCCTGGTTGGTGCTCTTGGAAACAATTGAGCTGGTACCCGCATAGAGAGTCGAAGGATTGGTTGGATGGATCCCCCCAGCTCATACACAATCCCCAGGACGTTGGCTGCATTCCAGGTCTCTGCGCCGTCGTTGCTCCAGAAGATGCCCCCGGCGAACTCCGTTCCCACGTAGACATTCAAGGGGTTCACGGGGTCGACCAGAATGTCACGGATTTGCGTGAAACCGCTCAGATTGGAATCTTGCTTCGATTCCCAGGTCTGGCCGCCGTCGGTCGACTTGTAAACACCGCCTCGCCCTGCCCCTGTATAAATGATGGATGGATCCTGAGAATCGAATGCGATCGAGTTGATTTGGAGATTCCGGATCCCTGGGTTGGACACCACCCAATCGGTCCCCCCGTTGCTGCTCTTGAAAAGCCCTTCGAACCCATTCCCGCCGGCATAGAGGGTCAGAGGATCATCTGGATCAATCGCTATGGAGTGCACTTGAACCTGGGCGAAAAGGTCGTCGTCCTGCTCGATCCAGGAGTCTCCGCTGTCGGTACTCTTTATCACCGCGTCGCTGGTGGCGTAGACCGTCGCGGAGTTCGACGGATCGAGCACCACAGATTCGACGACTGATACCGGGGTATTCAACACGGACCAACTGTCGCCACCGTTGGTCGTCTTGAAAAGTCCGTTGTCGGTGGCCGCATAGACGATATCCGGGTTGGTCGGATGAACAGTTATTTCGTTAAAAACTGAGGCGTCGTCGAGCCCAGTGTTGAACAGGTTCCAAGTATCGCCGGCATCCGTGCTCTTGTAGAGTGAGTTGAAGCCCGCCCCCAGATAAACGATCGAGGAGTTGGAGGGGGCAACCGCCAGCGCATTAGCGCGCCCCAAACCCCCTCCGTCGAGCACCATTGTCCAACTGTTCGCAGCGTCGCTGCTCTTGAACACACCTCGGCCGCCGGTCCCTGCGTAGAGAGTGGACGGGTTGGACGGGTCGACGGCCAGTGCTTCGATGACGTTGTCGGTGAGCCCCTGCCTCGCCGCTGCCCAGGAATGGGCTCCATCCGTGCTCTTGAACACGCCAGTGCCGCCAGTTCCAATATAGAGTATCTCCGGCGTGACCGGATCAATGGCCATCTCCTGGATCTGCAGGGCAGACTGGTTCAGCGGGATGCCGCTATTCATCGCCGTCCAGCTGGCACCGGCGTCGGTACTCTTGAAGACTCCCCCGCGGATGGTTCCCGCGTAAAGGGTGGAAGGAGTCTCAGGATTGAGAACCAGGACGTTGACCCATCCTCCATCGGGTCCCAAAGAGGCCCATTGGCCCGCCGCCGGGGCGGTCATGGACCCTGTCAGCAGACCGAAGAGAAGGATGAATCGAAGGAATCTCCTTCGTGCGGGAAAATGGACCATGTTATTGCTTCCCTTTTCTGCGAGAATCCAGTGAATTCGAGGATCGGCGGCCAGGGCTTGATCCGGGCCCACGATGGGAGCTAGTTGTATGCACTTGATCGTGAACTGTCAAACAGGCTCGTTTCCACTCAACCCGTTTCCTTTACAGCCTTTGACCTCTCTGACAGAATCGGGGCGATTTGTGGGAGGCTGAAATGAGGTGTATGTCACTGCTTACTTCGATGGTCAAGGTCCTGGTCCTGGTCCAGGTTTGTACGGCAGTCCGCGCGCAGGTAGATGTCGATAATCCCAACATCACGATCAGTCCCGGGGTGCTCGAGGGCCTCAGGTATCGGCTGATCGGCCCCACCCGAGGAGGACGCGTAACTGCCGTGACGGGGTTTCCCAATCACCTTCATCGCTTCCTAATGGGAAGCACGGGAGGGGGTGTCTGGCAGACCGATGATGCGGGTCAGAACTGGGCCAACATATCCGACAAATTCTTCAAGGTCGGCTCCATTGGAGCTATAGCAGTGGCCGACTCGGATCCGAACGTCGTTTACGTTGGAACCGGGTCCAGTCAGCCGCGGGGAAACATCTCGCCCGGCATCGGAGTCTACAGATCGCTGGATGGAGGCGATAGCTGGGAACACGTCGGACTTGAAGAGGCGGGTCAAATCGGGCGCATCCGTGTCCACCCTCGCAACCCGAATCTGGTCTATGTCGCCGCCCTGGGCCACATCTTTGGACCCAACCAGGAACGGGGAGTGTATCGATCCAGGGACGGTGGGAGTACCTGGGAGCGCGTTCACCATATCAGCGACCGGACCGGCGCTGTCGATCTGGCCATGAATCCAAAGAATCCGCGCATCCTTTATGCGGGCTTCTGGACAGCGGAGCGGAAGCCATGGACCATGATCAGCGGCAGCGAAGAAGGGGGAGTCTTCAAGACAACGGACGGAGGAGACAGCTGGGAAAAACTGAGCGGCGGGCTTCCCGAAGGGCTCGTGGGCAAGGTTGGGGTCGCAGTCTCACCGGTCAATCCCGATCGAGTCTGGGTCCTCATTGAAGCCGAGGCGGGTGGAGTCTATCGGAGTGAAGATGCTGGGAAGTCGTGGAGAGCCGTGAACACGCAGCGGATGCTGAGGCAACGAGCCTTCTATTACACGAGGATTTACGCTGACCCGCTGGATGCCGACACGACCTACGCCCTGAACACCTGGTTCTACAAATCGATCGATGGTGGGCGGACCTTCGAGCAGATCCAGGTTCCCCATGGAGATTGCCACGATTTGTGGCTCAATCCAACGGATTCCCGAATCATGATTCTTGCGGATGACGGCGGTGCCCAAGTCACTTTGACCGGGGGCCGATCCTGGTCACCTCTCACGAACCAGCCCACTTCAGAGATTTACCGCTTGACCGTTGACAATCAGTTTCCGTATCGGGTCTACGGGGCTCAACAGGACAGCAGTACGATTTCTCTGCCCAGCAAGCCACTGAGCGGGCTCACTCCGTCACAGCACTGGAAGTCAGTGGGCGGATGTGAAAGTGGCCATATCGCCATCGATCCCCGTGACCCGGACATTGTCTATGCCGGCTGCTATGGAGGATCTATCTCCCGGACCAATCTGCGAACCGGAGAAAGTCGGGCTATCCTCGTCTATCCTCAGCTGCAGCTCGGCCAGGCTTCCCACGACCTGAAGCATCGATTCCAGTGGAATGCTCCAATCCGGATTTCACCCCACGATCCAGATGTCATTTATCACACCTCTCAGGTCGTCCACAGGTCTCGAAATGCAGGCCAGAGCTGGACCGAGATCAGCGGTGATCTGACTCGCAACGACAAGACTAAGCAGCAGCCCGGCGGCGAACCCATCACCCGCGATAACACGGGAGTGGAAGTCTACGGAACCGTCTTTGCCTTCGAAGAATCACCCCATCAGAAGGGACTCCTCTGGGCAGGCTCCGATGACGGTCTGGTCCACATTTCACGAAACGGAGGAGAGAACTGGGAAAGCGTCACCCCTGCCGGGCTGCCCGAGTGGGGGACAGTCAACATGATCGAGCTCTCCGCTCATGATGCCGGGCGGGCCCTGATCGCAGTCCAGCGCTACCGGATGGACGACTTTGCCCCTTACATCTTTCGCACCAACGACTACGGCAAGACCTGGGACCGTCTCACCGATGGATCCAACGGGATTCCCGGTAATCATTTTGTGCGAGTCGTCCGGGAAGATCCCGATCGAAAGGGGCTTCTTTATGCCGGAACCGAGTTCGGATTGTATGTGTCTTTCGACGACGGAGCCCACTGGCAGTCGCTGCAGCTCAACCTTCCCGTCACCCCGGTCACCGATCTGGCGGTTCATCAGAAGGACCTCGTGGTTGCCACCCAGGGCCGGGCCTTCTGGATTTTGGACAATCTCACCGTGCTTCACCGGGTGGATCGCTCCGTGGACACTTCGGTTCCCCATTTGTTCAGTCCGCGTCGAGCCGTCCGGGCGATGTTCGGGGGAGGTGCCTCGAGCGGCGCAGCGGTGGACTTCTATCTGCCCGAAGAACCGGGTGAGCAGGAGGTGAAACTGGAGATTCTCGACTCTCAGGGACAGCTGATTCGAGACTATTCCAGCCAGGCGGCCAAGAGTCCGTCAGATTACCAGGGTCGCGCTCCTGATCCATCCGGCCCCGGTCGCCTTGAAGCCGTGAAGGGTCTCAACCGATTCGTCTGGAACTTTCGGTATCCGGGACCCAACCCGGCACGAGACGCAGTCGTCTGGTGGGAGTCCCCGCCAGGACCAGCGGTTCTTCCCGGCACTTATCAGGTCAGACTCACGATCGGTGACTGGCAGCAGATCCAATCCCTGGAGCTCGTGAATGATCCCCGAGGCTCCTCCGCGCGCGTCGACCTGGAGGAGCAGTTCAACCTCTCCATGGAGATTCTCGAGGAGCTGAACAGCGTCTACGAGGAAATCCGAAAGATCCGCAGCGTCCGGGAGCAGACGGCGGATCTGGCCGGGCGGATGGCGGAATCCGGCTATGGCAACGAGGCGAAACAGCTTGCCCGGGAGTTGGGCGAGAAACTGACCGAGATCGAGGGGCAGCTCATGCAGACCCGGAACGAAAGCCCCCAGGATCCCCTCAACTTCCCCCCCATGCTGGACAACCAGATCGCTTACCTTCTGGATTACGTAGCTTCGTCCCCAACTCGCCCTACGGACGGGGCCAGGACCCGCTTTGAGGACCTGAAGAAGGAACACGCTGCGCTGAGCGCCGATCTGGAAAGTGTCTTGCGCAAGGAGTTGGCGGTGTTCAACAAGCTGGTGGCGGAGAAGCAGGTTCCAACAGTCCTGGTTCCGGAGAATTAATAGGGGCCGGTCCATTAGGCCTGAGGCCCCTCCCACTTTTCACCTGATCTGCAGGCGCCTCAGTCAGCCCTTGGCCTGGAGCTCGGCGGCGACGCGTTCTACTTCGCTCCAGACCCGCAGCAGGTTTCCGGAGCAGATCTTTTCGATCTCTTCCTCGTTGTAGCCGCGATCCAGCAGTTGGGCGATCAGATTCGGGTAAAAGGAGACATCCCTCAATCCAGTGGGTGTCGTGTCGCCAACACCATCAAAATCTGAACCGAAACCAACATGGTCAATCCCGACCAGCTTCCTGACATGATCGATGTGGTCGACCACCTGTGACACAGTGGCCCGCTGCAACGGATTCTCCTGTTCAAATTGCCGGATCTGCTCTTGCGCCCGGGGATGAGTGCGCGTCAGTCCGTTTTGGCGCAGCTGTTCGTCGATGGCCTGGTTGCGCTGCGCGTGTCCGAGGCGATAGACATTGCTGATGAACGAGGAGCCGAAGGCGATCTGAATCACGCCGCCGTTGCGCGCCAGCTTCTGGATCATGTCGTCGCTCATATTCCGTTCCCAACCTGGAGTGAAGTGTCGGCAGGAGGAGTGGGAGGCGATAACGGGAGCCTTTGTCAGAGTGACTACCTGATGGAAAGCATCGTCCGAGAGGTGAGAAATGTCGATCATGATGCCCAGGCGGTTCATTTCTTTGACCACTTTCCTGCCGAAGGGACTCAACCCCTGCCAGCGGCGATTCGAATCGTAGGAGGAGTCACTGATGTGGTTGGCGCGCGAGTGGGTCAAAGTTATGTAGCGTATGCCTCGCTCGTAGAAATGCTCCAGGTTGTCGAGACTTCCTTCGATTGGAGCTCCATTCTCCATGCCCATGGGCAGGGCAACTTTGCCGTCTTGAAAAGCCGAACGAACCTCAGCCACGGAACGAGCCACAACGAACTTGTCTGGCCACTTTTCTTGAAAGCCCTCGACCATATCGATCAGCTTGTCTGCATACTCCTTCGCTCCTCCCGACTCCTGGTAGCTGGCCGAAACATAGATGGACATGAAGGGAGCGTCGAGGCCGCCTTCCCTGGCCCTGGGGTAATCGAAATCGCCACCGCGCGTCCGAACCGAGATGTCCTCCATTCTCTGGTCCAGGCGGTTGGGAATGTCTACATGGGTATCGGCGATCAGGAACTGCCGGGCCAGCCGGAGACTGCTTTCCAGGCTTGTTTCGGGAGACATTGCAGCGGGCGTGTGGGTGGCACCGTCAGCACACCCCGGAAATGCTATCAAAAGAATCATCGACAGAACGATCCCGGTCCAGTTGTGCATGGCCAGCTCCCGGAGATGGTAGCACGGGGAGGAATACGTTCCACGTTTCACGTTCCACGTTTCACGTCAGAATGGGGGAGGTGCCTTGGGGCCGCAACGCCATGACCCGGGATCGGGAGGGGCATGTTCACGGGCAACGAAAACGTGGAACGTGGAACGTGGAACGTGGAATCTCCTAGCCCGGATTATGCAAAAACCGTAGTCCGGTGTTGAAAAACGAGTCGAGAAGTGGCCCAACTCGGAAGCGGGCAGGTGTGACAGGCGGATTTGCGAAGAATATCAGTTGGGGAGGCGTTTGAGTGGTTGGGGGAGTGAATTTCAGACAGATCTGGGCCTGGATGAGTATCGGAAGCGGTTTTTTGGGGAACTGGGAGAAGCTAGCTGGAGTTGAGGCGACTCAAGACGAGGTGGAAGAGGGGTTGTTCGGGAAAGGCTGAGGAAAGATGGACCCAGATGCGTCGAGTGGTTTGTCGGATGCGGGCCCCGATCTTGAGGACACGACGACGTAAGGTTTCGATTTCGAGCTTGTGCCAGGGAGTCCCGTGCAGATAGTCGCGGAGGCGCACGAACATCTGGTAAGCCAGTGCATGCAGGAGGAGTCGAAACTGATTGGCCAGGAATCGATGACAGCTGAGTCGGTCCATGCTCAGATGATTCTTGAAGGCCTTGATGAAGTTCTCGGTCTGCCCTCGGTTTGTATAGTGGTCATAAAGTGATTGGGAGCAGAGATCGTCCCGGTTGGTAACCACAAAGCGACGATTGATCCCGCGCTGATCGACCTCCACTTTGACAATGACGCGACGGGATCGATCCCAGCTCTTGGCTCGATAAAGAAACTCGTCAAACTGACGCTGTTTTTCCTCCAGCTCAACGAACTGCAGCCGAGTCGAATCCAGCAGCGGCTAGTAGTGTAACTTTTTTTCTGTAATTTCTGGTCAGGCCTTGGGTCGGAAAGACAGAGGTCTGGGACAGGATTCTCCAAAAACAGAAACGAGAATCTGGCAAGGAGAATCAAATGAACCCAGATCTGGAAAAGAGAGTACCACGGGAGATCCTGGCGGAGTTGATCGAGGAAGGAACAGAAGCCTTTCGAGGAATCCTGGAGAAGTTGTTCAACGTGGCGATGCAGTTGGAAAGAAGCGAGTTTCTGGGAGCGGAAGCGTACGAGAGAACAGCCAGTCGGCGAGGCTATCGAAACGGATTCAAAGGCAAGCGGATTCAGACTCGAGTGGGAGAGCTGCACTTGGAGATTCCACAGGTGCGTGGGTTGAGGTTTTATCCCAAGTCGCTGGAGAGGGGTTGCCGTTCGGAGAAGGCCCTGAAGCTGGCCATTGCCGAGATGTATGTGATGGGCGTCTCGACGAGGAAAGTCACCGAGATCACGGAGCAGCTGTGTGGGTTGGAGATCTCGGCCACCCAGGTCTCGAGAGTGGCCGGGATGCTGGACGAAGAGCTGGAAGAGTTTCGAAGCCGGGAGCTGGGAGAGTATCCGATCGTGTATCTGGATGCCCACTACGAGAAGGTTCGAAGAGGCGGCAGGGTGCAGGACGTGGCCATCCTGAAAGCCATAGGAGTCAATCGTTTCGGGACGCGAGAGGTGTTGGGTCTGAGCGCCAAGATCAGCGAAGCGGAGGTGCATTGGCGAGGGTTTCTGGGAGATCTGCACAAGCGTGGACTGAGAGGGGTCGAGCTGTTGGTCAGTGACGATCACGAAGGACTGAAGGCGGCCAGGCGGGCAGTTTATCCGTCGGTGCCCTGGAACCGTTGTCAGTTTCACCTGAGCAAAAACGCCCAACAATATGCTCGCCGCAAAGAGGACAAGCCCCGCATCGCCCAGGCCATGCGGGACATTTTCGATGCCCCGTCTCGAGAGGATGCCGAGGAGCTCAAGGGTAAAGTCGTCAAGAAGTTCGAAAAGATTGCACCGGAGTTCGTGAGCTGGCTGGAAGACAACCTGGATGAAGGGCTGACAGTGTTTGATTTTCCGAGGAGCTGGTGGCGAAGGATCCGAACCATCAACGGACTGGAGAGACTGCACCGGGAGATCCGGAGACGAACCCGGGTGGTGGGAATCTTTCCCCACGAAGCATCGGCGCTGCGGCTCATCTCGGCTGTGCTTGCAGAGATACACGAGGAGTGGTTAACCGACCGGCAATACCTGAACCTGGCCGGCTGGAAAAAACAAGTGGAGCAATTCTTCCCTACAGGCCCTAGCAGCCCGTGGTGAAAGTCGAGGATAAGGGGTCACACAGCGACACTAGACTGACCCCATGGCAATGGGGAAAAAGAAACGTCGACAGCAAGAAGACCTGTGGGTCGCCACCAGTGAGCTGCCCCGCACCGCCGGCCATCCCTTCTACGAAAGACTGAATGGCCTTTTCAACGAACACGGCTTTGACGACTTCGTGGAGGGACTGTGTGCGAAGTTCTATGCAGACAAGATGGGGCGACCGAGCCTGGCTCCGGGAGTGTACTTTCGGCTGCTGCTGGTGGGGTATTTCGAAGGGATCGGATCGGAACGAGGAATAGCCTGGAGAGCAGCTGATTCTCTGGCACTGCGAGAGTTTCTGGGATTGAAACTGAGCGAGTCGCCGTCTGATCACTCCACGATCTCCCGAACCCGACGACTGATCGATGTGGCTACCCACGAAGCAGTCTTTGACTGGGTACTGAAGCGGATCGGGGCGAGCGGCCTGCTGCGGGGCAAGACGATCGGCATCGATGCCACTACGCTGGAAGCGAATGCAGCGCTGCGCAGCATCGTGCGCCGGGACAGCGAGCAGGGGTATGAAGAGTTTTTGATGGAGCTGGCGAAAGCCTCCGGGATTGAGACGCCGCGACGGGAAGATCTGGCCAAACTGGACCGCAAGCGCACGGGCAAAGGATCGAACCGGGTTTGGAAGCACCCGCATGATGCGGATGCGCGGATTACCAGAATGAAGGACGGGCGGACGCACCTGGCGCACAAGGCGGAGCATGCAGTGGATCTGGAGACCGGAGCGATTGTCTCGGTGACGGTACAGGGAGCCGATCAAGGGGACACGCAGACCATGGTGAAGACCCTGACGGAAGCGGCCGAGAAGGTGGAACAAGCGCTGCCGGAGGGACGAGGCATCGAAGAGGTGGTGGCCGACAAGGGGTATCACAGCACGCAGCGGATGGTGGACCTGGATGCGGTGGGACTGCGCAGCTATGTGAGCGAACCGAGGCGAGGGAAGCGACGCTGGCGAGGAGACCGGCAGGGGCAGGAAGCGGTGTATGCGAATCGGCGGCGCATCCGGGGAGAGCGAGGGCAGCGGCTGCTGCGGCAACGAGGAGAGCAGCTGGAGCGACCCTGTGCGCATCTGTACGGGAGCGGAGGGATGAGACGGCTGCATGTACGGGGACATGAGAATGTGTTGAAGCGACTGCTGATCCAGGTGAGCGCCTTCAATCTGGGGATGCTGATGCGTCAGAGCCTGGGTGTGGGAACGCCGCGGGGTCTGCAGGGGCGGATTTGCGCCCTGATGCTACTGATTTTGTCGCTGTTCAAGCGTCTTAAGGGCCTGTTCGGACTGATTCCGGCTGCTTGGCCCGAAAAACCCAACTCAGCGACCCCTTCGCTGCTTCCACCCGTGGGTACCACCTGAGCTCAGAAAACGTACTTCCACCACGGGCTGCTAGAGGAAATTACAGAAAAACGGTTGCTTAACCCAGCGGCTCGACCACTCGCTGCAGGCGAGGGTTTCGACTTAACCCAATGACATATTGGAGTTGATTCTCTTCACCTTCACAGAACTCGTAGAGCCGAGGCGTGGCAAAGCCGCTGTCGGCCCGAATCTCAATCTCGACATCCGTCCCCACTCCTTGTCGGATGGCCTCCACGACTCGCTTCAGAATGGGCACGATGTGAGAGGCAGCCCCCTTGTTGCCAGGTCTCAACACGACACACACCAGGTCGCCCGTGTCGGCATCGAAGATCAGCAAAGGATGCAGAATGTGGTTTCGGTAATACCCATGGTAGAAGGAGAACTCCTGCTGACCGTGAGTGTGGTCGTCGGTACTGTCCAGATCCAGGATGATCTTGCTGGGACGTCTCTTCTTCAGGGAGCGCACATAACGGCCTAGCAGCCACTGGCTCAGACGCATCAGATCCTTCTTGGTGACGGAGTTCTCCAAACGGGAGAAAGTCGGCTGGGTGGCCAAATCGGGATCGCTCTCGGGCAACTGATCACAGACTGTCTTGAGCATCGGATCGGAGCGCAGCGTATCGGCGTCATTACAGTCTTCGTAGCCGGCCACGATCTGCAAGACTCGTTGTCGAATCAACTTCAACAGGTCATGACGAACGTAGCGTCGGTCCCGGCTTTCCGAAATACACGAACTGAAGCCCTCGCACAACCGATGTTGCCGATCCAGCGATCCAAACAACAACCATCCTGCGTCGGAAGTCAGACTCCCCCCATCAAAACGCGCCGTGATCTTTCGGTGGCTGTGAAATAGCAGGGTATTCTGGCAGACTGCTTTCAACATTGCCGTAGCTCCTGTTTAGGGTCGTTGTTTATGTAAACCCTTTTATATCAGAGAGCTACGGCCTTTTTTCTGGGCCCAAATCTCACTCGGATTCAGATCTCATGCATAATCCGGGCTAGTGCGGGAGGTCCGGAGCCTTCTCGAGTTCCAGCCGGGGTCCGCCGATCAGCTCGATGCAGTGAGGGATTGCTGCCAGGACCGCGTCCAGACATTCCTGAATGGCTCTGGGATTGCCTGGCAGGTTGACGACCAGACATCTCCCTCGAAAACCGGCTGTCTGACGCGACAGCAGAGCCGTGGGAACATGTTTCACTGACACTCGTCGCATCTGCTCGCCAAAGCCGGGCAGCATTTTCTCGCATACCTCTCGAGTGGCATCGGGAGTGCAGTCGCGGGGAGCCGGGCCCGTCCCCCCGGTGGTCACGATCAGGCTGCAGCCCTCGTGGTCGGCCATTTGTCTCAACTCTTCGCTAACCACTTCCAGGTCATCCGATACGATCCGCTGAAGAATCCTGTAGGGACTGACAATCTTCCGGGCGAGGTAGGCCGTGACAGCCGGCCCGCCCCGGTCCTCGTACTCTCCGCGGCTGGCCCGGTCTGAAACCGTCAGGACTCCGATGAGAGTTTCCGACATGGGAGTCATGATAACGTGTCGAGACTGCTCTTCCGGGAAATCCTGATACCACTCGACCGGATCTCCTAGAGAGCAACCATATGAAAGTGAATGCTTAGCGGGAGAAACTGCAGAATCCACGCTGCGACGATTCGATGAAATCGACCAGTGTCTTCAAAGCGGGAGAACCAAGGCACTCCAGCTCTTCGATTTTCTGCCTCAGCCTCAATTCGGTGGAAGACAGCAGCCGGTAAGCCCTCTTCAGGCATTGAAGCTCTTCTTTGCTCACGCTGCTCCGCCTGATTCCAACCAGGTTAAGACTGTGGTGGATGCCTGGGACACCGTCGACCAGGAAAAAAGGGAGCACATCCTGTACTACCTTGGAGTTGCCCCCGATCATCGCCATTTGCCCGATGCGGCAGAACTGATGAACGACCACTCCCCCGGACAGGAATGAGTAGTCGCCCAGGCTGACATGACCTGCCAGGGCGACATTATTGGCAAGGACTACATGATTTCCCAGGACACATTCGTGAGCTACGTGTGAGTAGGCCATCAAGTAGCAGTTGTCGCCAATGCGGGTTGCAGCGTCCGCTTCAGTGGCCCGGTTGACGGTCACACCTTCACGGAAGACATTCTGGTCTCCGATATGGAGGTGGGAACGATTGCCGGAGAACTTGAGGTCCTGCGGGTCTCCTCCCAGAACGGCTCCTTCGGCGACCAGGTTTCCCTCTCCCAGACGTGTGTGCCGCTTGATGACGGCATGGGCCCCGATTCGGCACCCGTTTCCCAGCCCCGTCTCGTCTTCGACTACGGCATAAGGTCCAATCCATACATCGGCTCCGATCTCGGACCCGGGGGCAACCACCGCGGTGGGATGGATCTGAACCTGGCTCATCGAGCCGAGTGTAGCATGAGGGAACCGCCGGCTCCCCTCGGGATTGAAAACGGAGCCCCGACCGTGAGGGAAGGGATAGATTCTCCGGTCACTAACGCCCCGGCTCCGTTTCCGCAGTTCCGGATTTCGAGTTGTCAGTCACACTCGCTAAAACCCAGAACCCAGAACCTATTCCCGCAGTTGCCTCAAGAGGCTCGCGGAGATCGTGCGAAACAACTGGATATCGTTGGAGACCGTCATGAACCGCATTCCCTCCTGGACCCACCGCCTGGCATCCTCCACGCGTTGGAGATGTATACCGGGGGCCACACCGTGAGCCGTACAGACTTTGATGACACTGCGAAACGCCTCCTCCATTCGTGGATGCGAGAGTTCAGCGGGAATGCCCATGTCCTGGGACAGGTCGAACGGCCCGATCATGGTGGCGTCAATTCCGGGCCTGGACACCAGTTCCTCGAGGTTGGACAGCGCTTGTTCCGACTCGACTTGAATCACGTTGAGCAGTTCGCGGTTGGCCCACTCCATGTACTCACTGCCTGACACATCGCGATAGCGTGACGCTACTGGCGAGATACTGGCTCCCCGTTCTCCCTCCGGGGCGTATCTGGTTGAACGAATGATTTCCTCAACCTGCCGCGGGGTGTCCACCCGGGGCAGCACCAGGCCCTCAATCCCCAGATCGAGAGGTCGAGCCATCAAATGATACTCCTTGTCTGGAACTCGCAGGAGTATCGTGATCTCTTCGTATTTTGCGACCAGGCTAAGATTGGAAATCTGAGAAGAGTTGTAGTCCCCATGTTCGGTGTCCAGGATGACGTAGTCCCAGCCTGCAGCCGCGCTCAGCGAGATTGCATGAGGGCTGTTGAGGAGCCGGAACATGGTGCCGTAACAGATACCTCCCTCCTTCAGGATTCTCTTGACGCGATTCGGTTTGAGGACGGATTCGTTTCCCATTGCTACGATACAGATTACAGGTTCGAGCGGAAGGTTGAAAGTCCCCACTTTGCGTTCCATGTTCCACGTTAGTTCACTTTGCTCACTGCCGTTCCAGGGCGAAAGCAACACAGACTTGGAATCTCCTATTCCTCCCCTGCCATTCAGTGGTCTTGTCTGGTGAGCCCTCAAGCGTTACCGTATCTAGCAGACCGTGGGGAAAGTCGCGCGCCCGTGACTTCCCCCACGGGCTGCTATGAAAAGGAGTACTGGGAGATGAGAACATTTAAAGCCCGGGTGAATCGTGAGTTTCTCTGCAAACGGGGGACCGTTTTGTGGAAGCCGTCAGGGGTCGCTGTTGCCGTGATGCTGATCGCCGCTACTGCGGGTCGGCTGGGTGCCCAGGCCCCGCGCCCCATGACACTGGAAGATTTCTATTCGATCAAGTCCGTAAGTGACGTTGCGGCATCAAGCGACGGCCGCTGGGCTGCGTACGCCGTGCAGGAGATTGATCGAGACCGGGACGCCCGCATTTCAAGCTTGTGGCGGGTTTCCGTGGAAGGAGGCCCTCCAGTCCAGCTGATTCGAAGCCGGGACAATAACCGGCTGCCGAAGTTCTCGCCTGATGGCCGTCATATTGCGTTCCTGTCGAACCGCGATGCCCAGGCCTGGGAAATCCCAAAAAAAGTGACCGATCGAGGGCAACTGTTCCTTTTGCCCCTGGACGGAGGGGGACCTTTTCCGGCCACAGCCCTTCCCGGAGGTGTCTCGAGTTTCACCTGGTCGCCCGACGGCCACCGGGTGGCCGTTGTGGGCCGAGATCCGAAGATCAAGGCTGAGCGGGGACCCGCGGGAACGCCGGCGCCCGTGGTGCTGACCCAGCTTCGGCACAAGGGGGGAACGAGCTGGCTGGACGATCGAAAGGAGCACATTTACCTCGTCACCCTGGATGACGCCCTGTCTTCATCCGGGCTGCGCCTGTCCGAGCCGAAGCTGCTCACGCCCGGCTCCTTCAACGAACAGGCGCCGACCTGGTCTCCCGACGGCCGGCTGATTGCCTTTACTTCGAACCGGACGGATGAGCCGGAGGCCAATCGCAACAGCGACATCTGGACCGTTGACGTTTCGTCTCTGCAGATCCGTCAGGTCACAACGGACCCGGGTGCCGATGCCCGGCCGGCCTGGTCGCCTGACGGCAAGCAGATCGCCTGGGTGCACACGCCTGTAAACCCGCTCCAGTATGCGCTTCCGCGCCTGATGGTGATGCCGTCCGGAGGCGGGACGCCCCAGAGACCTGACCGGTCACCATGACAGAGGGGTTGCGCGGACTCCCAGCAAGGGCGGCTATCCGCATTGGTCTGCCGATGGGAAGTCTCTGTACGTCACCATGATTGACGGGGGGCGAAATCCCCTTTTCAACATCGGACTCGACGGTTCCAGAGCCATCCTCCTGGACGGCGATGTCCAGGAGTGGGAATTGACCCCCCATCACATTGTGGCGATCAAGGTGCCTCCGGATGCGCCTCGCGAGGTGTTCAGCGTGTCCCTGAAGGGAGGGACTCCTCCCCGTAACCTCAGCGGCGCCAACCGGGAACTGTTCAGCAAACTGGCAGTGAACGCCGACGAAAGTATCGAGTGGCAGAGCACCGATGGAACCACCGCGCAGGGCTGGTTGATCAAACCGGTGGGTTTCGATCCCGCCCGAAGATACCCCTTGATCGTCTGGATCCACGGGGGCCCGGTGTGGCACTGGACGGATGGATTCAGGTTTGAGCCGCACTACTTTGCCGCTCTCGGTTACATGGTTCTCAAGCCCAACGTCCGGGGCAGTCTCGGATTCGGCCTGGATTTCTCGCTCGAGCTGTCCGGAGACTGGGGAAACAAAGACTTTGAGGACGTCATGACCGGTGTCGACTACCTGGTTGAACGTGGTCTCGTCGATTCGAAACAACTGGGTGTGGGAGGATGGAGCTACGGCGGCATTCTGACCAACTACATTGTCACTAAGACCGATCGATTTGCGGCCGCCGCTTCCGGCGCCGGTCATTCCGACCTGTTCAGTTCATTCGGAACAGACGATGCCCGTCTGGCGTGGATTGAGGAGTTCGGGCTCCCCTGGGAGAATGAAGAGTTGTACCGGCGACTCTCACCCATTACCGAAGTCGACAAGGTCGTCACCCCGACACTGTTCCTTTATGGGGAGAGGGACTTTAATTGCTCGCCCGGGCAGGCGGAGCAAATGTATGTCTGTCTGAAAACGCTGGGAAGAGAAACCGCCCTGATCCTCTATCCCGGAGAAGGACATGGCATTCAGAAGCCGTCCAACCTCACAGATCGGGCGCGCCGCTATGCCCTGTGGTTCGACAAGCATATCCGTGGCAAGGAGGTTGATCCCACCTACCGGGGTTTGCCCCAATAACTGCCGCTCGCTTTTCGCTCGCGCCGTTGCAAGTTTCAACCTTCAACGGTCCTCAGCCCCCATCCAGTTCACGACCCTGGGTGTCGTAGACAGTGACCTTCCCCAGACTCCCCAGGGGGCCAAGCAGTTGATCGGCGTCACCCACTACTGTGATCACCACACGCTCCGGATCAAAATATCGCCGTGAGCATTCCAGAACCCTGGCGGGCGACATCCTCTGGAGCGCGGGGATGTACGCCTGATAGTAATCCGCTGGTAGCTGATTCAGGCGGCGATCGATTTCGAGGCCTCCCATGGAAGTCGCCGTTTCCATGCGCCTGATAAAATCTCCGATCAGCTCAGCGCGGGCCAATTCCATTTCCGCTGAGTCCGGTTCACCATCTCGCATACGCTGTAGCTCTTTCAAGGTCTGGCCTATGGCTTCCAGGACCGCATCCGATCTCACGTCCGCGGCTGCCGAATAGAAGCCGGATCTGGTATAGCCTCTGAGCAGGCTGTAGGCTCCATAGGTGTAGCCTTTGTCCTCCCGCAGGTTCAGAAAGAGCCGCGAACTGGCTCCGCCTCCCAGAACCTGATTGGCCAACCGAAGACACAAGAACTCGGGAGAGGATCGAGCAGGCCCCGGGCCAGCCACCTCAAAACGAGATTGAACGGAGTGGGGGCGATGTACGAGGAGTACCCGGCCAATTTTCGGCTGATCGACTTCGGGTATGACCGGGCCTTTGATCTCCGCCGGCTTCCAGGCAGAGAAGTGCCGTGTGGCGAGGTCGACAGCTTCTTCGAGTACGATCGGTCCGGCCACCAGAAGACAGGCCTGATTCGGGGTGATGCGGCGCTCCAAAACGGAGATTAAGGTGTCACGGGTGAGATCCTGCAGGTGGTCCAGAGGAATGCAGACCCGGGAGTAGGGATGTTCCGGAAACAGGGCTTCCATTGTTCTCTCGGAGGCGAGGAGGCTTGGCTGAGCCCTCTCTGAGATCAGAAAGCTCATCCAGCGCACTTTCAGCTTCTCGAATTCTTGCGGGTCGTAGCTGGGCTCGAGAAGCACCTCGGAGAGAATCTGGAATGCTTCCTCCAGGTAGGAATCCAGCACCGACATAAAAAAGCGAGACGATTCCAGGTAGACATCGGTATCGGTTTGAATGGCAAAGCGGTCGAGCGCCTCAGCCAGTTCTGATGAGGTTTGCCGGCGGGTCCCTTCGAAGATCAGGTCCGTGCCGACCTGCAGAGC
Organism: Acidobacteriota bacterium; assembly: GCA_965205345.1. GTDB lineage: Bacteria > Acidobacteriota > UBA6911 > RPQK01 > CBDAPI01 > CBDAPI01. The sequence goes on from CBDBGQ010000024.1 coordinate 48,835, forward strand.
TGCCAGGTTGTGAGGGGGATTGGCGACCCTCCCGCCGGGTATTGCCAGGCGAATGGAAACCCGGGGAAGCCTCCTTTCGGTCAGAGCCATCACTGTCAATCCATTGGGAAGGCGCTCCTGTTTCACCTCCGGGTAGTCGACGTTGGGCACGGCCCCGACCGGGGGCGGGACGGCCGAATTGGTGAAGAAATGGGTGATGGGCTTCATGAAAGAGCTTTAGAGTCCGTCGGAGAAGGGCCCATCTCCACAATAATTGTCGTTCGGTTCTCCGCTACCAAGAATTGCCCGGCAACCGTCTGGATCTCGTCAACGGTCACCTGCAGATACCTCTCCATTTCCAGGTTAATGAGCATTGGGTCCTCGAAATAAGTCATGTACTGGGCCAGTCCCTCGCCAATGCCATGAATGGTAGCCCGACTCGAAACGGCGCGATAGAGAACCTGGTTTCTGGCTTTCTCCAGTTCTTGATCAGAGATTCCGGAATCTCTGACCCGACTCAGTTCCTCCTCCAGAGCTTCCTGAACCGTCTGGATGTCAACGCCGTCTTGAGTCTGGAACCAGAAGATGAACATCTGCGGGCCTCGATAGAGGTTAGGTCCCGCCGAAAGGCCCGCGACCCAGTTGTTGTCATAGATCATGCGGCGATAGAGCCGGGAGGACTCACCCTTGGCCAGTACCAGGGAGAGCACGGAAAGAGCGTAGTGAGCCCGAGAGCCGGCGACCGGTATGTGGTACCCCAGGTGGAGCACCGGGAGCGGTGCGAGTTCGTCCCTGACGACTTCCAGCTTTTCCTCGGATTGTCGGGGTTCGTCCAGATCCGGCGCGCGAGCGTCGGTCTTCAGCTGGATGTCCTGGAAATGATTGGCGACAAGGAGGAGTGCCTCCTCTTCGAGAATATCACCTGCCACCACCAGAGTAGCGTTGTCGGGTCCGTAGTGGCTGTGGTGAAAACTTACGGCATCCTCAACGGTAGCCTTCCTCAGGTCATCGACGGATCCGATGATCGGATGAGCATACGCCCAGTTTTCGTAGGCCAGATCGTCAAATCGCAGGAGAGCAGCGCCGTAGGGTCGGTTGTCATAACTCTGCTTCTTTTCTTCGATCACGGTCTGCCTTTGATTCTCAAAGTTCTCTGAAGTGACCTCCAAGGAGCGCATCCTGTCTGCTTCCAGCCACAGAGCCAGTTCCAGCGCATTCGAAGGCACGGTTTCAAAATAGTTTGTTCGGTCCTTGCTGGTGCTGGCGTTCCAACGCCCGCCGACGGAGTCAACCTGCCGCCCATGCTCGGCTTTGCCCACGTTCTCGGACCCTTGAAACATCATGTGTTCGAAGAGATGGGCCAGGCCCGATTTGCCCGGCTGCTCATAACTCGACCCCACCCGGTAGTGGAGGGTCACGTGGACCAGAGGGACCCGGTTGTCACTGTGCAGTATGACGTCCAGACCATTCTTCAGCTTTTCCTGGCGGAAGCGGATCAGTGGAATCTTGCTCATTATGGGAGACAATGGGCTGAAAGCGGGAAGAACGAGTTGCGATTCCGGCTAGCTCAGATCGAAGTCGAAGAACATCAGATACTGTTGGGTCTCGAGATTGGTAATGTTTGGAATATAGATTCTGGCTCCGGCGTTCAGCTGGATCAATTCAAAAAACACAATCCCAAAATCGTCGCTGTGAGGAGCAATCAGTTTCTCCCCAAAGTTCTTTCGTTCAAAGTCCGCCACCATGTTCTTGTTCTTGATGTCTCGGAGGAGAACCTCTTCATGGGGGGAGTAAGAGGATTTCTTTTTCTTGGCAATAGCCAGAAGAACTTGCGCGTACGGGATGGAGCGGCGGTTGACGCCGGCGTCACTCAGATAGATGTCACTCCCGGAGAGACGAATGGCGAAGTCGTTGTTGTTTTCGACCACGACCAGAACAGGCATGATCTGCTTCTGATAAAGTTTTTTCGTATCGAAGACGAAGAGGATCTCCTCTTCCGTATCGAAGGCCCTGGCTCCGATCACCACATTCTGGAGGGACTGGTGGGAGGCGTACTCTCCGGCTGGCTTGATTTCAATGTTTTTGATCTTGTACCCGGCCACCAGCAAGTTGAGTGACAGCAACAGGGTCCCACCCGTGGGGACTGTCCGACGCATGACGGCATCATACATCGCTTCAAGGTCCCGAGCCCAGAAGAGGAAAGCTCTCGAGAATGGAATGCACGGCGCCGGAGGACTTGAGGGCACTCTGATAGAGGTTGAAATGGTTGACCCGGAAAGACATTCCAGTGACCTGGAGTTCACGGGTGAACCAGTCCTGAAGGCGAGAGAGGTGCCGTCGCGACTTGAGACGCATCAGGGTCAGGTGTCCTCGGTACTCTCGCCCCTCTCTCTCGAGATCGAGGGCAGTCAAAGCATCTTCGAGCCCACCCTGCAGGCGGATGAGTGTAGGAGACCTCTGAACACTCACAAAAACGACTCGAGATCCCTTTCGATGAGAGAAGGCATCTGGCCCGTTCAGAGACACATCAAAGGGAGGGATCCTCTTCGCCAGCTCGTGCAGAGTCAAGGCTACGGCACGCAACCGATCCTCACTCACGTCGCCCAGGAACTTGAGTGTCAGGTGCATAGCCTCACGCCTGACGGCCCGGCCTCGTAACTCCAACTCTTCCAGGCCTCTGACCGCCGACTCGAGCTCATCCAGGACCTCGGGCGGAAGCGGGATGGCAATGAAGGATCGGATCACAGGAGTTCTCTGCGCAGCCAGTCGAGAGCAAATCGGGCGGCGCGGAGTCGTATGGTCTCGCGTCCCCCCGGCAGAAGGCGCTTTCTGGAAAAGACGCGGCCCCGAAAAAAGAGTCCAAAAAAAACGAGACCGACGGGTTTCTCCGCGGTACCGCCTCCAGGACCGGCAATCCCGGTCACGGACAGACCCGTGCACGCTCCGGTAACACCACAGACAGCTTTCGCCATCAGCTCGGCGACCGGGGCACTGACAGCCCCCTGTTCCTCCATCTCTGCGCAGGCCACACCAAGCAGCGACTTCTTGAGGTCATTGCTGTAGCTCACAATGCTCCCTTTGAAGTAGTTGGAGCTACCGGGCACATCGGTGATCATTTTAGCAATCAAGCCGCCTGTACAAGATTCAGCCGTCGCCAGATCCATTCCCTCCTTCTTGAGACTCGCCCCCACGACGGCTTCGAGTGACTCCCCCGCCTCGGCAAACAGCGATTCACCAAGCCTTCCCCGAATCCTGGCTGACAGTTCTTCCAGCTTCTCCTCAGCTTGCGAAGAAGTTTCGGGGCAGCCGAGGTGCAAGTGGATGATCCCGGGCGACGAGAGAATGGTCGTCTGAATCTCTGGATATTGGCTGTAAATCGGCTCCACCAGGGCATCAACCTTCGACTCCGCCATCGACGCCACGCTCAAATGCCGGGTCAGGTGGATAGAGACAGGAAAGGATTTCTCCAGTACCTCCATCACCTGTTCCAGCACCATCGGCTTCAGTTCGCGGGGAGGGCCGGGAAGAAGAAACACCAGCGCTCCCCCCTCTCGGAGAAGAAGTCCCGGGGCAGTCCCCCTGGGGTTCGGAAGTACAGTGGCCCCTTCAGGCACCATTGCCTGGCGGCGGTTGTTCTCTCCCACTGGAAAGCGAAATCTCCGGGCCCGTTCCTCGATCGAGTCCATGATCGTGCTGTCAAAGAGCAAAGGACGGCCGAACAGTTCTGCAGTGACTTCCCTCGTGATATCGTCCGCTGTGGGTCCCAGTCCACCCGTAACCAAGACCACCCCCGCGCGCTCGACAGCAGCCTGGAGGGCATCCGAAATCAGATCCTCTCGGTCACCGACCACCATCTTGCGGTCGACCTGAATTCCAATCCGGTTCAGCTGCTCAGTGAGAAAAAGGGAGTTCGTGTCCAGCCGGGTGGGGGTCAGGAGTTCGGAGCCGACCGCGATGATCTCGGCGCTTGGGGGTTCTGATCTCAACTCTGAGCTGCTGCTTACTGTCATCGATCATCATCTTAACTGAGACGGAACCAGGATCAGGTTGAAAGTTGAAGGTTCGTGGAACGTGGAACTGTCTTCAGCTCAGGAAACAAAACCCAGCCACCTCACCAGGAGCAAGAGCAGCCCTGCATAGAGCCCTGCCACGAGATCGTCGGTCATAATCCCGTAGCCACCCGGCAGTCCTTCCGCCTGGCGGGCCGGCGGCGGTTTCAGAATGTCAAAGACTCGAAAAAAGACAAATCCGAGGAACAGCGAAGAGGGCGACAGGGGAACCCACGTCAGCGTGAGGAACTGGCCCGCAACCTCATCGATGACGACTCTCGAAGGGTCCGAGTCACCCAGATCGGACGCTACCCGGTCGGCAGCCCAGGTCCCCAAGATAGCGGATCCTATCAGCCCCACCAGCAGGAAGGGAAAGGAATAACTGGAGACAAGATAAAGGCACCCTGTGATGGCAACGGCGAGCAGTGAGCCCCAGGTACCGGGAGCGATAGGAAGATAGCCGACTCCCAGACAGGTGGCCAGCCAGTAAGAAACCCGCGCCATCAATCGACTTCCTCGGAGTCGGGAAACTCTTCCTGACCCACTTTCCGTCCTGGAATCCGAAAACGGCCTTCGAGCCACTTGCCCAGGTCTACCATCCGGCACCGTTCGCTGCAGAAAGGAAACCACCGGCTTCTTGACCCGGCCCGTTTTCCACAGTGAGGACAGCGTCCTGACCTCGAAGCCTTCATTGAACCAGGATCCCCACCAGATCGTACTCGTGGGCCTCTTCGACCCGGACTTCACCGATCTCTCCGGGACGTGTCGATGGAGTCACACCATCGGTCAGATAGATGACCCCATCGATGTCAGGGGCCTGGGTTTGGGTTCGTCCCTGCCACAGCATCTCACTCTCCTGGGAAACACCTTCCAGCAGGACCGGCAGGGTCTGTCCAACCAGTCGCTGGTTCATCTGGCGGGAAATGGTCGACTGCAACTCCATCAGCCTCTTCTGACGCTCCCGTTTCATCTCTTCTGGAACCTTGTTTTCCAGGTGATACGAAGCTGCGTGCTCTTCGTCCGAAAAACAAAATGCTCCAAGGCGATCAAACTTCACTTCCTCTACGAACTCCAGAAGTTCCTGAAAGTCTTCGTCCGTCTCACCTGGAAAGCCCACGATCATGGTCGTCCGTATCGCTACCCCCGGCACCCTCTCCCGGATCCGCTCAACCAGACGCCTCAAAGAGCCGCGATTTCCACCTCTCTTCATCCCCTTCAGAATATTTCGAGAAGCGTGCTGAAGCGGTATGTCGAAATAATTGCAGGCTTTCGAACACTCCCGGACAGCGTCAAGAAGCTCTCCATAGATATTGTTTGGATAAGCGTAGAGAAAGCGCACCCATTGGATGCCCTCAACTTGTTCGATCTCCCGAAGCAAATTCGCCAGGCCCTGTCGATCCCCGGAGTCGAATCCATACATGGTGGTGTCCTGTCCCACCAGGTTGACCTCCTTCACACCCTGTTCGGCCAACCTCCGGATCTCCGCCACGACAGACGTCACAGGACGGCTTCGAAAGCGCCCCCGCATTTGAGGAATGACACAAAAGCTGCAGGGATGGTCGCAACCTTCGGCAATTTTCACATAGGCGGAGTAGTTGGGTGTCGTCAAAACCCTTGGATCAGTGTCGCTGTAGAGGTACTCTTCGCGAGCTTCATAAGCCGGCGGCACCGGCACAGAAGTCTCGGCGGGGTCATGGCAGGCCTGCAGAATGCCTGGAAGCTCGTTGGTTCCGATAACTGCATCCACTTCCGGTATAGACTCGAGGATCTCCTGCCGGTATCGCGCGACCAGACAGCCGGCCACGATCAGTCGACGGCAACGTCCGCGTTTCTTCTCCTGGGCCATTTCTAGAATGGTGTCGATCGATTCCTGCTTCGCCGACTCGATGAATCCACAGGTATTGATGACGATGATCTCAGCCTCTCCCTGGGAAGCAGTCACTTCATGTCCCCCTGTCTTCAGCAGTCCCATCATCACCTCGCTGTCGACCAGGTTCTTGGGGCACCCGAGACTGACAAATCCAACCTTCGCCATAGAACCAGCTATTATAAACGGGTTTCCTCCCACACACTTACTTGACTCCAAGTCGAAGCCTGTTGCCGAGGTAGGCCCAGAGAGTCGGGTGATACCACAGATGTGATCTCGTGTCTCTTGGAGGAAAAACGGCGATCCTGCCCTGCAACGCATCATCTATGGCTTTCCTTAGCAGGGGTAAACCTGCGGCTATTTGAAGTAGCGGGTAGGTCGCAAAAGTATCTTTATCCGTAGGTTCGATGTTGCACTGATAGAGGATGCCGCCTGTGTCGATCCCTTTGTCCACCAGGTGTACCGTAACTCCGCAGTTTTCCGGCTCCCCAGCCGCCAGCGCCCAGTAACCGCCGTGGACTCCTCGAAACCTAGGCGTAATGCCGGCGTGCATATTGATAAAAGTTGACTCAACGGCTTTCAGAGTCTTCTCAGAGATGATACGGGTGCCAGCCACTACCACGACTGCGGGGCGAAGTCTTCGCAGCTCTTGTCTTACCTGGTCTGAGTTGACCGACTCCACTCGTACTACCTTACTCTTCCGGGATGGGTCGATCCAGCAGACAATGCTGCCTTGCAATTTCTCTCATTCTGTTCCGCGCTGAAAGTCTGACGATCGGAAAGACGACCTTTTGAAAAAGGAGCTGACCCACCACAGTTGGAACACCCAGTTTCCTGACTCTACGTACGACGAGTGCACGGCGAGCCTGCGGATTCTCGAGGATCACTCGATCCATTTCAAGGTCCCGCTGAAGTGCCTGATAGACGATTCGGACGGTGCTGCCACCTCGTGGTCCTAGCAGAACGACCCGTTCATTCTTGTTCAGTTTTCATTGGAGGAGATAATTCGAGCCTTCCCATCAGCTCGCCGGCCAGCTCGGACATGTTCAGGCTCCGAAAACGATACTGGGTGCGAAGCCTCTCGAAGCAACGAAGGATCTGTCGAAGGAAGCGAAAGTTCTCCGACGTGAAGGTCCCATAATTGTGAGGGTGCCACCACAAGTGGTAGACAAGCCCCTCTCCAGCGGCAACCGTCATTGCCCTTGTGATACGGCGCAACCGCAATGATTCGAGCCCACGCAGACGGGGTGTATATGGGCGAAGGAATCGGCTGGACCTCAGATTCAGCGGCCAGCTCTGCGCGGCGGCTTCGAGTGAATAGCAGTTGCTTCCAGTCACGTTGACGTATGCGTCTAGAAAACGCAGCAGACGAGCGAGACTCAATCGCTGGTGAAACCTACGAGGCCTGTAGATCCAGTGGTCCTCGTTGCCTCGAAAAGCCCAGAACCCGGCCTTTGCAGTTTCGATCAGAACAGCTTCATCGTATTGATTTCTAGGAAAGACCAGGCTTCTCAAACCTGTACCCCGCTTCTCGGCCAATTCCGCGGCTGCTTGAAGATCACTTCTGAAAGCGCCCAGGCTGTGTCCAGCTTCTGAACAGTAGTAGTGAGCAAAAGTATGACTCCCGATCTCTATTCCCGGGGTCGACCGGATCCTTTCGATCACAGAGGAGGCAAAATGAAACGGGTCGGCTGATTCATCCTCTCCAATCTGGCTGATGTCTCCGTAAGGTGAGAAGGCTGGGTTGACATATTGAGGGACGACTGCTGGAAGAGAAGTCTGCAACTCCGTTCGGTTCTTGGCAAAAAGGAATCCAACAGTCGCAAAAGTGGCATGAATTCCATGATCTGAAAAGATCTTCAACAACTGTGGTATGGCCTCCCGTGCTCCCAGGAGGTTCTCCTTGTATTCTTCGACGGAACAAAGGTCTCTGACGCCCCAGTGAAGCTCGAAATCCAATGAAATGACAAAAACCCCAGAACTCTCAGCCATTCTCAGTCGCTAGCATAAACCCGACAATCTGTAGGCTCCAAATCATTCGTATCAACCAGCGAATTCGCAGTTAGACTGTGACGGGCCTTATTCCCAATCCGCATCGACTTCGCAGTAACGGCAGGCAGATCGAGTCAGGATTGCTGCCAGGTGTGTAACAGACTCCAGGTCCACCCACTCCTCCGAAGAATGGGCCCCTCCCCCCGAGGGTCCAATGACGACGGTCTCGATTCCCGCTGCAGACAGCAAGGCGGCATCCATCCAGGGATGATCTCCCACTAGCTGAGGAGCACCGTCGCAAACCTCCTCCGCTGCCGACTTCACCACTGCGACAATGCGGCAGTCCGGCCGCACTTCGAAAGGATCGCGCACCAGAAGAGTCCTCAACCGCCACTTGAACTGGGGATCTTTTCTCTCTAGATGCTGGAGGATGGCCCGGATCTCCTCGATGGCATTCTCAGGGTCTTCTCCCGGGAGTGTTCGACGTTCGATCCCCAGCCTGCACCGGGAGGCGTAGGCGCTGAGCTCCGTCCCTCCTGCCAGCGTCGCCGCATGAAGAGAGGCCGGGCCCAGAAGAGAATGCGGGTTTTGCCTTCGCAATGCTGCTTCCAGCCCTGACAAACGAGCCAGAAACTGGCCCATTTTCATGTTGGCATCGATGCCCAGATCGACGCGGCTTCCGTGAGCCGCCTTCCCAATGGTCTCAACTTCCAACCAGATGAAACCCTTATGGGCGACACAGATCTGAAGCTGGGTTGGTTCGGTCACGATCGCTCCATCGGTCGAAACCTGCGTGAGAAGGTCGGAGGTTCCCAGACTGGCATATTCTTCATCCGCCACTGCCGCCACGAAGAGGTCGCCTTTCAAGTCGATTCGCGCCTCATTGAGCGCCTTCACTGCTCCCAGGCTGGCCGCCAGACTCGCCTTCATATCGTAAGCCCCGCGCCCGAACATCCTTCCCTCTTGTATGACCGGATCAAAGGGTCGGGGCATATTCTCGACACCAACCGTGTCGTAGTGGGCATTCAGCATCAATGAGGATCCGTTTCCGGCGCCGCGCCTTTTGCCAACCACGCTCACACGGCCGGGCTCAGGCTCAAGACGCAGAACCTCCAGTCCCAGACTCTTCATTCGACCGGCTACGCAGGCAGCGATCTGGCTCTCCCCGGGAGCACCCGGGATCAGGCTCGGGTTGACCGAGTTAATGGAGATCAGCTCAGAAAGGAGCTACCATCAGAAGGTGTGTAAATAGCATAGGCGGTGAGTATCCTTCCGGGTTGATTTAAAACCCAGGGCCGAAAGGCCCGCAACGGAAGGAGTACACACCGCATGAGCAAGCAGAACATTGAGGAAAGTGTCGAGTCAAGAGTTTGTTTCGAGGAGCTGGAAGATTGGGTGCGGGAGAAGATCCAAGGCTGGGTTCAAGAGCTGCTGGAGGAGGAAGTCACGGAGTTATTAGGGCGGCGTAAGAGTGAGCGGCGAAGGGCCGTGGACGCTCCGTCGGGCTATCGCAATGGATATGGGAAGCCGAGGCATCTGACGCTGAGCTCGGGGACGATCCAGGTTCGAAGGCCTCGAGTGCGGGATCTAGAGGAACACTTTGAAAGTCGGGTGTTGCCCCTGTTTGCCAAGCGGACGCGGCAGGTTCGAGAACTGATCCCTGAGCTGTACTTGCATGGTCTGGCGCTGGGGAATTTTGATCTGGCTCTGAGAGGGCTTTTAGGGGAAAAGGCGCACCTGTCGTCCTCCACGGTGGCCAGATTGAAAGAGCAGTGGCAGGCCGAATGGGAGGTCTGGCAGAGTCGACCCTTGAATGATCTGGAAGTGGTGTATTTATGGGTAGATGGAATCTACGTCAAGGCGGGTCTGGAGAAGGAAAAGGCAGTCCTGCTGGTGGTGCAGGCCGCCTTAAGTGACGGAAGCAAAGCCGTGGTGTCGGTCACGAGCGGCTATCGGGAATCGACCCAGAGCTGGTCGGAAGTACTGCGCGACTTGAAGCGCCGGGGGATGGGCTGTCCACGGCTGGTGATCGGAGACGGCCACCTGGGCATCTGGGGAGCTTTGCGCAACGTCTATCCCCAGGCCGAGGAGCAGCGCTGCTGGAATCATCGGATCGTCAACCTGCTGACCAAGCTCCCTAAGCGAGTGCACAAGCCGGCCTTGCTGATCCTGCGGCAGATCCCTTACGCCGAGACTCGAGAAGAAGCACAACGACTCAAGAAGGTTTTTCAGCACTGGTGCCGGCAGCGAGGGCTGACTCTGGCGGCTGAGCTAATCGAGCAGGACTGGGACCGGATGGTGACCTTTTACCTGCTATCCAAAGAAGCAGTGGCAGCATCTGCGAACCACCAATCCAGTGGAGTCACCATTTGCCGCTCTTCGGCTGCGAACGGACGCGGCCAAGCGATTCAAGAAAGTGGACAACGCCCAGGCGGTGATCTGGAAGATGCTGCTGGTGGCGGAGCAGCGATTCCGCCGGTTGAAGGCACCGGAGCTGATGAAAGACGTCTACCAGGGCGCCAAATATGTCAATGGAGTCCCGGTCAACCAAGTCCCGGAGGAGAAAGCCGCCTGATGTTTTTCCACACCTATTGACAAGAGCTCCTCAGAAAGCGTTGCCTGAACGTAGGAGGAGTCGATTTCGAATCTCATGATCAGATCGAACTTACTTCATTTCACAGGGCTGACGAAAGCGGACGGCTGGCTTCACCCCGCAGGAGTTTCACCTTACAATGAGTGAAGATGAAACTCATTCGCGACTGGTTAGGGCAGTCTTCCCCGGCTCGAACAGCTTCCGAGAGCGAGAGCGCGACCATTCGCGAGATCACCCGAAAACTGGATCAACTGCCGGTCGAGCAGGCTCGCTACATGGCCGCCTTCGCCTACATTCTGGGGCGCGTGGCCCACTCTGACCTCGACATCAGCGAAGAGGAGACCGGGGCAATGGAAGAGATCGTGGTGAGGGAGGGCGAACTCTCGCCTGATCTTGCCATCATTGTCGTCCAGATGGCCAAGTCCCAGAACCTGCTTTTTGGGGGGACGGAGAACTTCCTGGTAACACGGGAATTCAAGAAGATTTCGACCCAGGAGCAGAGGAAGAACCTGCTGCAGTGTCTCTTTGCCGTCTCGTCCTCGGATGATTCGATCTCCGTTGTGGAGGACAACGAGATCAGACAGGTCTCCAAAGAACTCGGGATCACACACTCCGAGTTTATCTCCATCCGATCGCGTTTTCGGGAGTACCTGGCGGTCCTCCGAAAGCCCGAACAAAAAACGGATTGAATCAAGAGAGCCAAGAAACTGGGAACTGCCTGCCGGTCCAGAGCGTCAATAAGTACTCACGTCCGTAAGTACTCAGGCTATTACCGGGACGGGAGTACATCGAGGAGGAACCATGAGGAAGCCTTTTGTCATTCTGATGTTCGTGTTGTTGACGAGTGCCGCCGCCTGTTCCCGCATCGAACAGGAAGTCGTCTCGACACTTCTCAGCAACTATGTCACTGCTCAGGAAGCTCTGGCCTCGGATGACCTGGTTTTGGCAGTACACGCTTTCGATGGGACGGTGACGGACTCGGACGGTGAACTCGAGAAGATTATTCTAGCGATTTCAGAAGCGGAGGATCTGGAGGTCGCCCGCTCCAAGTTCAAGGATCTCTCGGACCAAGTACTGGAGATGGAACTTCCCGAGGGTTTTGTTGTGGTCCACTGCCCCCTGGCGGATGGCGGCAAAGGAGCTGACTGGGTGCAAAAGGACGGAGACATAGCCAACCCCTACTTCGGAACAGCCTTGAAGGAGTGCGGCGAGATCAAAGAGAGGAATTAGCGGCTTCCGCGTCCCAACGTGGAACTTGGAACGGAGCGAGCGCAGCGAGCGCGATCATTCCGTCGAGGCCGGGTCGGGCTCACGTCCCTCCGCCTTGTAGAGGCTGTAAATGGGACCGCCGGGCAGGGCTACGATCATCACAATAAAGAATTGGAGGAGACCCAGAGCCACAGACGTTTCGTCCTGGACGGCCAGCTCCGCAAAAAGCAGCAGGTACACACACTCACGCAGGCCTAACCCGTTGATCGTGATCGGGACCATGATGCTCAGATTCACCAGAGGTATGAAGATCAGAAAGACTCCGAAGCTGGTGCCGAAGTTCAGGGACTGGGCGGCAAACCACATCACACAGACAGCTACAAACTGGATGATCCCTGAGAGACCGAGAATGACGAGGACGGACCCTGGAGCTCGAATCAAGGCTCTGAGACCCTCATAGATGAGCTGGAGCTTCTCATCCAGGGACTCCATCTCAAACCGGTTCAGGAGCCGGCTGACTGCCCGATGCGACCAGTCGTGGAACATGGCCACGTTAATCAGGACGTAGGCCGAAGTGAGCCCCATGAAAACTCGGGACAGCCGGACCCCCTCCACTGCAATATCAGAGTACAGGGAAGAACAGAGGCCGATCAGGAGGAGAGCGAACAGCCCGACGCTCCGATCCAGAAGGGTGGTCGTCAGCATTTGGGAGATTCCCCTCTTGGTGCGCCGGGAGACGTAATAGGCACGGAATACGTCACCACCGATCGCGGAGGGAAGAAAGAGACTGAAGAAGTTCCCCATGAAGACAATGCGAAGTGCCTGCAGGTAGGAAATCTGAATCGTGAAATAGGAGAGGATGATCTTCCATCGTACGACCGCAACCAGGGTCAGGCTCAACTGCAGCAGAACGGCCACAAGAAGCGGCCCCAGTCGGGCCGAGGTGATGACGGAAGCCAGAGTTCCCAGATCCAGCTTGTAGCCAAGGCCCAGGAGAAGCAGGACGGTAAAGATGATCTTCAGGAGAGTCTTCCAGTTCATCCGTCTTATCCCTGCTCCATCCCCAGATGAGTCCATATGTGCGCGAAAATGCCCCAGGGCGTGCGGTCGTAGACAATGGCGGGGAGAAATCCTGCTGCCAGACCCCAGGCCAGGCTGTAGAGGGCGACTCCCGTGAACAGTCTCGAACGCAGGGCTGACCAGTCAACCGAGATCATCAGGATCGGAATCATCGGAACCAGGTACCGCGAGCTGAAGCCAGTTCCTCCCATCCAGTCAGAATAAAGGGCATGAACGCCGACAAAAGTGACCATGGGCAGCCACTCATCAAGATTCTCCCACACCCTCCGGCAACCCCAGAGCAGTATTGGGCAGAAGATCAGCAATCCATTGGCCGGATCGATCAACAGACCCCCCCCCCTCGGACTCAGTTGGAAGCTGGTATGGACCCCGGAGTGAAAAATGGCCTGGTGGCCCGTGACGTCCTGAAACATCCATTGAGCCGTCACTACAACGGTCAGCAGAGCCAGGAGAGCAGAACCTGAGAGTGCAAGTCCCGAGCGCCACTTTCCTTTCAGACACAAAGCGATCCCCATCGCCGCCGGGACCACGAAGAAAGGGTACTTGATCAAGGTCCCCAGGAACCCGAGGAGGAATTTCGCTTTTTCGTTCCTTGCAGAGAGCAACGCCATCCAGATGGCGGCGATCCAGGGCTCTGTCCAGATATCCCGGGAGTAGCAAAGCAGCGGACTGGCCAGCGCTGCAAATACCACCACCGTTGATTTCCGGTATCGAAACCGCCCCAGACGCTGTGCCATGAAGAGGACGGCAACCAGTCCTGCTGTACAGGTGAGCCAGACACAGAGAGGTTCCACCCAGAGTGTTCCTGCCAGGGGCCAGGCAAAGAAGGACAGGAGCAGGGCAAAAAAAGGGGAGTGAGTACCCAACTCACGTCCCCTGCTGTCAACATCAACATGCCGGTCGACCTCGACGCCCCGAAATCGCGAGCCGGCATCCCAGTCGCCGCCAAGCGCCTGCTCGTAGTTATTCCTCAAGTCGAAGTCGCCGTCTTCAACCAGGCTGTTGACTGCAACCAGATAGTGGGGTGAGTCTCCAGAAAGGGCTCTGGGCAGGCCCAGCGCAAACTGTCCCCAGCGGAGCGAGGGAAGCCCCCTCATTTCCTTCTCATCCGAGGGGGCGTGAACCGTTGTGGCAACCAGAAAGGTCAAAACAACCAGAGCAATACTGCGACTCATACGATCCTGTTAGGATACTCTGCACTCATGTCAAAAGCCGCAGCCATTCGGGCTATCCTCGAGACTCGAACTCTCAGGATCACCGGGGTCATTGGCAGTGAACTCCTCAACCTGTTCTTTTGTGCCCTGGGTTTCCTGTACTTCGAGTGGTGGATGGGTGTATGGCTCGTGGCTCTGGCCACAATCACTCATGCCTCGCGGGGTTGGGGACTGAGGCTTCTCTTTTTTTCGGTGTCAGTCGATCTGGCTCGACCGGTGCTTGGACAGATCTTCGTTTCTTACTCTGAAATGCAGATTGCCGTGTTCCTGTTATCCTGGTTTGCCAGCACTGGGTGGCGAAAAGACAGGCTGATTTTCGACTGGAAACTGTTGCGTTGGAGCGCTCCTTTCCTGCTCATCATCTTGGTGTCGGGGGTCTTGTCCTCGTCGATTCTGCGGGCCGCCGCCAACTCACTCCGATTTGCAGAGATGTTCATTCTCGCGTTCTTGACAGCCAACGCTCTCAGAGAGGGTTCCTCTTCCGCCCCCCGGTTTCGTTGGTTCCTTCTGCTGGCCGCTCTTTTCTATTCCATCGTCGGTGCTTTCCAATTCCCCGTGGCTCCGTTTGGTCGGATTTACTCGACCTTTACCAACCCGAACCAGTTCGCAGGGTACCTTAATTTGCTTCTCCCTTTCGCCGTGATCCTTTTCTTCTGGAGCCGCAAGGGTGAACGGGCCCTTTGGGGCTACTCCTGCGTTATCTTATTGCTGGCCAGCGCCGCGACGATCTCCCGGGCCGGCTTTCTGGCGAGCCTCTGTAGTGTCGCCACAGTTGTGGCTCTTCACCTGCGCCATCAAAGTCGCTCTGACCTTTGGCGGGCTCTCAGGAAACTGCCTTCACACAGCCGCTCTCTCCTGCCGCATGCTCTGCTGGGCATCACTCTTGCGGTGGCTCTCTCGCTGGCACCTCCAGTCCAGCGGGCCGTTCGAGAGTCGGTTGGGAATGTCGTGGCCCGTTCCAGGAGCGGATTCGTTTCTTCCTTTCAAGAGGTGCGTCAGCCCTTTTTCGAGGTCGGATGGGCCATCTGGAAAGAGAACTTCTGGCTGGGTGTCGGTCCTGGGAACTACGGCAGGGCACTTGAAAAAAAGAGGGAGCTGATCAGGAGCTATCGAGGAAGATTAAATGCTCCCCGGGTTTTTTTTCGATCCATCAGTTCCCATGTTCACAGCCTGTACCTGCAGACGTGCGTGAACTTTGGAATACTCGGACTGGCAGCCTTCCTCTACTTTCTCCTGCGCCTGTTGCTGGCTTTGCTCCGAGAGTCCAGGGGCTCGCCTGCGGCGATCGCTGGTGTCGGTCTGCTGGTCGGTTTCCTGTTCCACAATCTACTGGAAGTGACGTTCCCGAGTCTCGGTATCGAAATGGGAATCCTGCTGGGCCTGGCCTTTAGCGGCAACCGACTTTGATCCATCGGTGGGGAAGTGCTACCTTGACGAGCTTGTGAGCAGACGAAGTTCCCCGCGTTCCTTTATTCAGAAATACCGACGGGCCTCGGAGAAGGCTCTTGCGGAGATGCCCATCGAAGCGGTGATCCAGCTCATTGAGCTACTGGACAAGAACCGGCAGCAGGATCATCAGATCTTCCTGTGCGGTAATGGCGGAAGTGCCGTGATGGCGAGCCACCTGGCCAGCGAACTGGCCACAGAGCCCCTTGCAGAGGG
>CBDBGQ010000025.1:0-71700 GCA_965205345.1 Acidobacteriota bacterium
TGACGACGAAAATCCATCCCGAATTAACGACGCGGACTTCCCGGACAGCACACTAGTCACGTGCCTGTTTCGGGAACTCTGTTTCTCCAGGGACGGGTCTCCTCCAATTGTCCCGCCAGTCGGTAGAGTGTCGCTTCGTCGGCGTAACGGCCCGCGAACTGAACTCCTACGGGCAGCCCGTCGTCATTCCAGTACAGAGGCACTGACATGGCGGGGCAACCGGTCACGTTGTGCAGCCAGGTGAAGGGGATGAAATGGAAGACACGTTCCCCGAGTACATCCAGCGGGAGATTCACCGTGTCGAAATAGCCGAGCTCTCGAGGGGGTTCGCCCAGGGTCGGCGTGAGGATCACGTCGTAGCTGCGCAGAAAGCTGGCAACGGTTCTGGTAGCCGTGTTGAAGAGCGACTTGGCCCCGGACAGATCTGCTGCTGATGCCTTTCGACCTGCTCTTGCCAGTTGCCAGGTCTGTGGTTCGACCATGTCGGCTGTCACTTGTCTTCCCTGCATTTGTCCGATCAGGTTGAGCAGGCTGGCCGTGTGGGCACGAACCACCAGCTGAAAGGCCTGCAGGAGGGGTGCATAAGCAATCGCCGGGGAGGCCTCTTCCACTCGATGGCCCAGGCCTTCGCAGAGCTCGGCTGCATCCTTGACTGCGGCAATGCACTCGGGGTGTGTCTGGTTAGAGGCACCCTTCGTGAAGAAGGCGATTCTCAGTCTTCCCGGGGCGGCCCCGACTTCCTTGAGAAAGGGTCCGACCGGCGCCGGGATTCCATAGGGGGCCCCGATCTCCGGGGCGGATGTGGCATCCAGCAAGGCTGCATCGTCGCGCACGGAGATGGAGACCGCGTGGTTGATCCCAAAGCCTTCCCAGATTTCTCCAAATTCCGGGCCGGTGGGCATGCGACCTCGGGACGGCTTCATTCCGAACAATCCGCAGCAGGATGCGGGAATGCGAATCGATCCTCCTCCGTCCGAGGCATGGGCAATCGGCACGATCCGGGCTGCCACCGCCGCCGCGCTGCCACCGCTGGAACCCCCTGTCGAGCGCCCGCTGTTCCATGGATTAGGAGCCGGGCCCAGAAAAGCCGACTCGGTGGAAACGTTCAACCCGAATTCGGGAGTGTTGGTGCGTCCCACCGTAACCAGGCCGGCCGCCTTGTATCGCCTGACCAGTTCGTTGTCATAGTCAGGTACGTTCTCGGCAAAGACCCGGGATCCTCCAGTAAGGCGGACGCCCGCGTAGGTTGCCCCCAGATCCTTGAGTAGAAAGGGTACGCCCCTAACCCGGATTATGCATGAGATCTGAATCCGAGTGAGATTTGGGCCCAGAAAAAAGGCCGTAGCTCTCTGATATAAAAGGGTTTACATAAACAACGACCCTAAACAGGAGCTACGGCAATGTTGAAAGCAGTCTGCCAGAATACCCTGCTATTTCACAGCCACCGAAAGATCACGGCGCGTTTTGATGGGGGGAGTCTGACTTCCGACGCAGGATGGTTGTTGTTTGGATCGCTGGATCGGCAACATCGGTTGTGCGAGGGCTTCAGTTCGTGTATTTCGGAAAGCCGGGACCGACGCTACGTTCGTCATGACCTGTTGAAGTTGATTCGACAACGAGTCTTGCAGATCGTGGCCGGCTACGAAGACTGTAATGACGCCGATACGCTGCGCTCCGATCCGATGCTCAAGACAGTCTGTGATCAGTTGCCCGAGAGCGATCCCGATTTGGCCACCCAGCCGACTTTCTCCCGTTTGGAGAACTCCGTCACCAAGAAGGATCTGATGCGTCTGAGCCAGTGGCTGCTAGGCCGTTATGTGCGCTCCCTGAAGAAGAGACGTCCCAGCAAGATCATCCTGGATCTGGACAGTACCGACGACCACACTCACGGTCAGCAGGAGTTCTCCTTCTACCATGGGTATTACCGAAACCACATTCTGCATCCTTTGCTGATCTTCGATGCCGACACGGGCGACCTGGTGTGTGTCGTGTTGAGACCTGGCAACAAGGGGGCTGCCTCTCACATCGTGCCCATTCTGAAGCGAGTCGTGGAGGCCATCCGACAAGGAGTGGGGACGGATGTCGAGATTGAGATTCGGGCCGACAGCGGCTTTGCCACGCCTCGGCTCTACGAGTTCTGTGAAGGTGAAGAGAATCAACTCCAATATGTCATTGGGTTAAGTCGAAACCCTCGCCTGCAGCGAGTGGTCGAGCCGCTGCTGGATTCGACTCGGCTGCAGTTCGTTGAGCTGGAGGAAAAACAGCGTCAGTTTGACGAGTTTCTTTATCGAGCCAAGAGCTGGGATCGATCCCGTCGCGTCATTGTCAAAGTGGAGGTCGATCAGCGCGGGATCAATCGTCGCTTTGTGGTCACCAACCGGGACGATCTCTGCTCCCAATCACTTTATGACCACTATACAAACCGAGGGCAGACCGAGAACTTCATCAAGGCCTTCAAGAATCATCTGAGCATGGACCGACTCAGCTGTCATCGATTCCTGGCCAATCAGTTTCGACTCCTCCTGCATGCACTGGCTTACCAGATGTTCGTGCGCCTCCGCGACTATCTGCACGGGACTCCCTGGCACAAGCTCGAAATCGAAACCTTACGTCGTCGTGTCCTCAAGATCGGGGCCCGCATCCGACAAACCACTCGACGCATCTGGGTCCATCTTTCCTCAGCCTTTCCCGAACAACCCCTCTTCCACCTCGTCTTGAGTCGCCTCAACTCCAGCTAGCTTCTCCCAGTTCCCCAAAAAACCGCTTCCGATACTCATCCAGGCCCAGATCTGTCTGAAATTCACTCCCCCAACCACTCAAACGCCTCCCCAACCGATATTCTTCGCAAATCCGCCTGTCACACCTGCCCGCTTCCGAGTTGGGCCACTTCTCGACTCGTTTTTCAACACCGGACTACGGTTTTTGCATAATCCGGGCTAAAAGGGCCGTCGGACAGGCCGCTGGAGACGCTTTGCCGGGCCTCGTCATACATTTCGGTCACGATGGCGTTGAGCCGTGGGTTCACCTTCTCGATACGTCTGATGGCAGTTTCGAGCAGTTCCTCTGCTTTGACTTCCTTGCTGCTTACCAGGTCTGCCAGGCCCAGTCCGTCGTAACTGTCATACTCAGGGAACTCTTCAGGGGCGGTGCCCCCGCCGCTGGCGGAGGAGCTCATCGCCGGCGCCAGGGGTTTGCGTCCGCTGGCTGTGTTTCTCGTCGTCCTCGATAACCAAGTACTCCCGTCCACAAATACGGCAACGTTTGTTCACTTTGCTCACTGCGTTTTCTTGGATCGATGGAGATTTGCCTTGAACAGCAAATTTTATGGACGTGAGTACTAAGCATCGACTTCCTCCTCGTGCCTTGCCAGCGAACCCAGATCCGTGACGCGCGACCGTCACCACGGACTGCCAGGCGACACGTTAGTATTTCGATGCGAAAGCTGCAAGGAACCGAACCGAGGAGGAGCCCACGTTGTGCGCTCATGAAAGTGGGAGGGGCCTCGGGCCGCGACCGCCCGGCGTGAGGTTCAACTCTCCCGGTCACCGCCCCAAGGTGCCTTCCACATTCCGCCAGCAAGAGTGACCATCAAGGAACCGTCAGAGGCAGGCGCGGAAGCTGCCGGAAAAACGTGACAACCGAACGGATTCATACGGGAAAAAAGGAGCCACATCTGTTAAAAGGGGAGAGAATCAAGAAAATACGACGTTCTTTCGCAGGAGCTTGGAATGGACACCACCCCGAACTGCTTCAGCCAGTGGCTGATCATCGCTGTACTCTCAATGACCGGATTCAGCTCTCCTCACGCCCAGGATCAGGAAGAGTGGGACGTGACCGTTCCACGGGGGAATACCAGGGAGATCTCGTTTACAACGGAAGAAGGGACCTGGATGTCGGTAGACATTTCACCCGATGGCAGCTGGCTTGTCTTTGACCTCCTGGGACATGTTTACCGCCTTCCCGTTACTGGAGGGCAAGCGGTTTCGCTGACCCAGAACAGCGGCATGGCCATGAACTATCATCCCCGGATTTCACCGGATGGCGGAGAGATCGCTTTCGTATCCGATCGGGGTGGGCAGGACAACCTGTGGGTGATGGCTGCCGACGGATCCAGTCCGAGGCTCATCTTTGCCGACATGAACGCCCGTGTCGCGGAACCGGTCTGGTCTCCTGACGGGAGACAGATCCTGGTGACCCGGCGGGAAAAGAGTCCCACCGGTTTCTACCGTACCCATGACGTGTTGTGGATGTTTCCTCGAACGGGGGAAAAGGGCTTTGAGGTCGTACGCCTGGGATCCTCCGGAGGAGCAGCGCCGGCCCGGTCCGGAGTGTGGTCAGGACTCGACCGGGCCCAGTGGCCTTCCTTCACTTCCGATGGCCGCCATGTTTACTTTCACAGCTCAACCTTTGCTGGCGCGGACCGGCGGCTGCGGCGCATTGACCTCGAGACGGGTCGGATTGACAGCGTGACCGAAGGCAAGGACCGCTACCTTTCCTGTTGTGGCCGTCCCGCCTATCCACGGCGACTGGGAGAAGTCGCCCCTGAAGTGTCGCCCGATGGTCGCTGGCTGGCTTTTGCCCGAAAGCTTCCGGGGGGCCGGACCTCCTATCGGGGTAAGGAGTACGTTGGACGGACTGCACTGTGGCTGCGAGATCTCGAGACCGGGTCGGAGCGAATCATCATGGACCCCATCTCCAACACTCTGGCCGAACACCATCCGAGCTGGCACGTGCGGGTGCTTCCCGGCTACAGCTGGGCCAGAGACAGCAAGTCAATCGTTCTCAGTCAGGGAGGTCGGATCCGGCGCCTGTGGATCGACCTGGGCCAGGTCGAGACCATTCCCTTCCAGGCTCGGGTGCAGCGAACCATTTCTGAAGCGGCACGAGGGCAGGCCCGCATCGACGACAGTTTTCAAGTTCGGGCTGTGCGCTGGCCTGTCTCATCGCCGGATGGAAGGCAGCTCGTGTTCGAAGCAGTGGGACAACTCTGGCTGATGCGGTTGCCGGACGGAAAGGCCCGGCCGCTGACCAGCGCAGAACCCACCGCTTTCCAGCTCACTCCCGACTGGTCGCCCGACGGCAACTGGATCGCGTTCGTTACGTGGCAGGACGAAGTGGGAGGCCACTTATGGAGAGTCCGATCCGAGGGTGGACAACCCGAACGTCTGACTCGAGTCTCCGGGTCCTATTTGAACCCGAGCTGGGCTGCCGACGGTCAGTCGATCGTAGTCAGTCGCTGGCCGGCGGCTTTGACTCCTCGCTGGACCGGGCCACAGTGGGAGTTGATTCGGGTCACTGCTGCGGATGGTTCCATCACCCAACTGACCGCTCCCGGTTTGCCGCCCCAGAGTTCTCCGGGGAGGGAGAACCGGCTTTTTCATTTGTGGGGTGGAAGGCTCAGGTCGGTAGACGCCGAGGGCAGAGAGGCCAGAGAGGATGCCAGGCTGGATTCTCGCGCCCAGGGGGCCGTGCCTTCGCCGGACGGTCGCTGGCTGGCCGTTGAGTATGAAGAAGACATTTATCTTGTGCGCCTGCCTGCTGGCACTTTTGCCGGTGGGCCGTCCGAAATCGACCTCCGGGGAACTGGAAAGCGCCTCAACCTGGAAGGGGGGCGGTATCCCCACTGGCGCAGCGATAAAGTACTCGAGTTTGTGAGTGCGAACCGCTACATCACTTACAACGTAGCCACCGCGGATTCTGATTCCGTACCCATTGACCTGGAGCTCCCGAGAGACAGGGGGAGGGGTACCATCGCCCTGGACGGGGCTCGCATCATCACCCTGGATGATCGCAGGGTGATCGAGGAAGGGACCATCCTCGTCCGCGATGGTCGCATCACATGTGTGGGTGAATGTGACACTTCCGGCACTGCTGAGATACTGGATCTCAAAGGGAAGACAATCATGCCGGGATGGGTGGATGTTCATGCCCACCACCTGGCCGCGGATGGCCCCACTGGGATGATTTCGCAGCATCGCTCGACCTCGGCTCAGTATCTGGCCTACGGGGTCACTACGGTGCATGATCCGGCTGCCCCGATGCTTCACACCTTCACGATCGGGGAGTTGATTGAAGCTGGCCGGATGGTGGGCCCGCGCAGCTTCTCCACCGGACCCGTCTTGACCTGCGGCCCCTCGAGCCGACTGCGCCAGATCCAGACTTTTGAGGATGCTCAGCAGCACGTGAACCGATTGGCCAATTTGGGAGCCATCTCGATAAAGGACTACAAACAGTGCACCCGCATTCAACGTACCTGGCTGGCCGAAGCCGCCCGCAGAAGAGGGGTAACCCTGACCTCTGAAGGGTCGGATCTGGGGTACTTTCTCGGTTTGGTAATGACCGGCCACGCAGGTTGGGAGCACCCTGTTCAGTACGTTCCCATCTACAACGACGTGTCCACCTTTTTTGGCCAGGCCCGCGCTCACTACTCAGCCCAGCTCCTCATGAGCGACTATCCAATCGGAAACGCCATCGAGTACTGGTATGGAGCCAACGATCTCTGGGAAGACAGCAAGCTGATGCACTGGAGTCCCTGGCAAGAGACGGCTTCCCGGCGCAGCTTTGTAAAGAAACCTGCCCGTGAATTCATGTTTCCGATTCTGGCCGAAGGGGCTGCCGACATGAAGCGTGCCGGAGCCTATCTAGCGGTCGGGGCGCACGGTGAGCAGGACGGCCTGGGCACTCACTGGGAAGCCTGGGCCTATGCACACGGCCTCTCGCCGATGGAAACCCTGGAAGCGACCAGTCTGGACGGGGCCCACTTCCTGGGACTGGAGGAGGAGATCGGCTCTGTCGAGGTGGGGAAAGTGGCGGACGTGGTGGTGCTCAACTCGAACCCGCTGGACAATATCCGCAACAGCACGGACATTGCTTACGTGATGAAGGCGGGACGGCTTTACGAGGGCGACTCACTGGACGAGTTGTGGCCGCGCCGGAGGCCGTATGGAGTTCTACCCTGGCTCAACGAAGAGGTCACGCGGACAGACCTGCGTCCTGACGACTACTGGGACGGAGAGCAGCCATAGGACCGAGAGTGGGAGCCCCCTCCCACTCTCTAACTCTGAAGCCTGAAATCAAACAGCGAAAGACTTTTGTTACATTATGGACGATCCCGCAACAATGAGTGAGCACTTCGGGATAGGGGAGGGTTGTGGCAAGGGTGAGCTTGTGGGAAGGATCATGGGAATGACAGCCAGCGCGACAGTAGAAACACCGCGGGAGAAGTGACAATGATTTATGACCCGACTTCAATGGCGAACTGGGAGATATCGCGAGCAGCCGAGGAGAACATGCCGACTCCCTACGAATGGGGTGAACGGCTGGGGCTCACGGAGGAGGAGATTATTGCCATTGGGAGACTTGGAAAGCTGAGCTTCTTGAAGATCATGGATCGTCTCCAGAACAAGCCGGACGGAAAATACATTGATGTTACCGGGATGACTCCCACTCCTCTGGGGGAAGGGAAAACCACCACGGCGCTGGGGCTTATTCAGGGGCTGTCCAGGCTGGGGAAGAGTCCGGGAGGCTGTGTCCGGCAGGCTTCGGGGGGACCCACCATGAACATGAAGGGGACCGCTGCGGGAGCCGGTAACGCGCTTCTGATCCCCATGGATGAGCTGTCGATGGGGCTGACCGGTGACATGAACGATGTGACCAACGCTCACAATCTGGCCATGGTTGCGGTGACTGCCAGGATGCAGCACGAACGCAACTACCGTGACGACGAGTTGCTGCGTAGAAGCGGCATGCCGCGCCTGGATGTCGATCCGAGTCGGGTTCAATTCGGCTGGGTCATGGATTTTTGCGCCCAGTCGCTGCGCAACATCGTGATTGGGATGGGCGGCCGCCTGGACGGCTTCATGATGAGTTCCAAGTTCAACATATCCGCCAGCTCGGAGCTGATGGCCATTCTCTCGATCGCTCAGGATCTGCCCGATCTTCGCAAACGGATCGCCGAGATCACAGTCGCCTTCGACAAGCAGGGCCAGCCGGTCACCACGGCGGATCTGGAGGTCGACGGAGCCATGTGCGCCTGGATGCGCAACGCCATTGACCCTACGCTGTGCTGTACGGCCGACTATCAACCCTGCCTGGTTCACACCGGACCGTTTGCCAATATCGCCATTGGGCAGTCCTCCATCATCGGCGATCGTCTGGGCCTGAAACTCTTTGACTACCACGTTACAGAGAGTGGTTTTGGGTCGGAGATCGGCTTTGAGAAATTCTGGAATGTAAAGTGCCGGACCAGCGGGCTCGTACCCGATGCCGTGGTCTTGACCGTGACGATCAGAGCACTGAAGCTGCACGGGGGAGGACCGCCGGTCATTCCCGGGAGCACCCTCCCGGACGAATACAGGAATCAGGATCTCAACCTGGTTGAAAGAGGTCTGCCGAATCTGCTGCACCACGTCGCAATCATTCGCAAGTCAGGTGTGAATCCAGTGGTTTGTCTGAATCGCTTTCAGAGTGACACCGACGAAGAAATCAAGCTGGTTCGGAATTCCGTGGAAGGCTGCCACGCGCGCTTTGCCCCCTCCGACCACTGGGCCAGAGGTGGGGAGGGCGCCATAGAACTGGCCGAACGGGTTGTGGAAGCGGCAGAGGAAAAGAAGGAATTTCGCTTTCTCTACCCTTCGACAATGAAACTGAAGAAGCGGGTCGAAGTCATTGCCAGAGAGGTCTACGGCGCCCAGGGTGTCCGCTGGACGCCGGAAGCACGTGCCAAAGCCGCCCGCCTGGAGTCTGACGAACGCTTCGACAACTTCGCTACCATAATGGTCAAGACACCATTGAGTCTCAGTCATGACCCCGCCCGCAAGGGTGTTCCGAAAGATTGGGTGCTGCCCATCCGGGACATTCTGGTGTACACTGGCGCCCGTTTTCTGTGCCCGTGTGCAGGCGACATCAAACTGATGCCCGGTACCTCGTCGAACCCCGCCTACCGCCGCGTGGATGTGGACGTGGAAACTGGCAAGGTAACCGGACTCGCTTGAGACCGCTACTCCTAGTGAATCAAGTCTGAGAGCGGAAGCGAGGGAGTGATGCTCGAGAGTATCTACCGGCGTTTCACACATTGACGACTCGAATCTCTCTCCTCCTCGCGGTTTCAGATATCGATTTTCTCCCTCTGGCCTGATATAGGTACTCTCTGAGCCTGTGCCGACATTTGAACCGGTTTATCAAAGCACCTCGGGAACTGGCCTGGTGGCTGCTCCACGCCGGGCTGCGGTCAAGGAGGATCAAGTGGACCCGACTGCCGGATGGTCTTTACATCTCGGGCTGCCGAAAGCGGCTTCTACACTGCTCCAGCAACATCTGTTCGGGTGCCATCCTGATCTCGACTACCTGGGCAAGCTGGAAGGGAACTGGATCTCTCCCGAGGTTGAGAAGTTTGTCAAGCGCATCACAGCGGCCCAGGAGCTGGACGACAGCCTGGCCCTCGGGATGCGAGAAGGGTACATTGAGCCGGCTATCCGCCGTGGTCGCCTGCCAGTCCTTTCAAGTGAGGGCCTGAGCGTCGGATTGCCGGATTCTCACGAGAAGCGGGCAGAGTTTTTGGAGCAGGTCTGGTCTCCCTGCAGTGTTCTCTTTTTTATACGCCATCCATTGACTCTAGTCGAGTCCATGTATTTTCACCGGCTCCGACAATATGCACGCAAGGGCATGGGTCCGGATTTGAGAGACAGACTGGGGCGTCAGTTTTACTTTGATGTGGATGAATGGCTCGAGGCCAACCTCGAGCTTGAAGAGGGGTTCTTCAATCTGCTGGATTATGCACGCACCATCCAGGTTTACTGCCGAGTTCTCGGGGGCTCGAACGTCAGGGTCTTTCTCTTCGAAGAGCTCACTCGGGATCTGGAAGCGACAATTCAACAGGTGTGCGACTACCTCGGTGTCAATCCGGCCACCATTCTGGACCTTGCGCGTGAGCGGCAGGTAAACCCTCGCTGGACGGAAAAGCAGGTTCTACGATTGAAAGAGATCAGCTCTTCCCGATGGCGCTCAGGCATCTTTCGAGCCATGGGAGTGAGGCGTCGCGACACGATGCTGGCCGTCAAGGGCTCGAGCTCCCCGGCCAGGCTGGACTGGTCTGGGAGCCGATGGATCGAGAGAATCGAGAAGCAGACCGCCCAGGGAAATCGCTGGCTGGCTCAAACCTTCGGGTTGCCCCTGGCCGAGTATGAGTATCCGATGTGATGATCTTCCAATGCTAACAGCACAAGGTTGCCTGGCACGACGAGAACGGCTCTGGGGAGTTCTTCCCGAGCAGATCGAGTGGGTGCTGATTGCCGATCCACGGCACGTCCATTACTTCTCCAATTTCTGGATCAACCCCCTCAGCTTTTCCTCCGGCGAGAGAGCTTTCCTGGTCCTCGAGAGGGGGAGCAATACAATCCTGATCGGAGACAACTTCGCGCTGCGCTCGGCTTTCTCGGAACCGGTCGTCGATGAAGAGGTTGTGGGGAAATGGTATGACCACAAGCATTCGGTAGTGAACCGCACTGACTTGCTGGCTTCGACTCTGGGCGGCCTCACGGATCGACTTGCCAATCGCCACGGTCTCATCGAGAAGAGTTCCTTTCCCCTGGGAGCCTTGGAATCTCTTGCCTTGACTCCGTCGGAACCGCTGGTGGAGGAAGACCTTGGATCCGTCATCCGTGTCCTGCGTCGCAAGAAGGAATC
This sequence comes from Acidobacteriota bacterium, assembly GCA_965205345.1. GTDB lineage: Bacteria > Acidobacteriota > UBA6911 > RPQK01 > CBDAPI01 > CBDAPI01. Next base: position 10,684 of record CBDBGQ010000025.1, read on the forward strand.
GGACGAGGTTGCACTTCTTGGAGAATGTCTGCTGGCTGCTGAAGCCGGTCATGCCCGTGCCCTGGAAATCGTTCGGCCAGGTATTACCGAATTCGATGTCTATCAGGAAGTGCAGGCGGCAGTGCTGGGAGCTGCCGGCCAACCGGCTCTTGTTTACGGAGACTTCCGTGCCGCCACTGCTGCTCGACCTAAGGTGGGAGGGCTTCCAACCAATTACACACTTCAAGAAGGGGATCTGTTCATTCTGGATTTCTCAGTCGTGCTGGACGGGTATCGCGGCGACACGACAAATACTATCCACGTAGGAGGAAAACCCAGTGAGAGCCAGTTGGAATTATTCGCGGTCTGTTGTTCCGCGCTGCAGAAGGGTGAAGGTGCCCTGGTGCCGGGCACGACAGCCAGCGGTGTTTTTGACATTGTGTCTTCACAACTGGAAACTGCCGACCACGGCCCCCTGGTGCACCACGCAGGCCACGGCATTGGTCTGGCCCACCCGGAGCCTCCCATCCTGGTGCCGGAGAGCGAGGACGAACTGGTGTTGGGAGATGTAGTGACACTGGAACCTGGACTGTATGTCAAAGGCATTGGGGGGATCCGGCTGGAGCACAACTACTTGATCACCGAAAACGGCTTTCAGCGCCTGAGCGACCACTTTCTTTCGCTCTAGTCACGCTCTTTCTCCTGAAGTGATGGGGCAAGGACGGGCAGGAAGGATGCTCGCTCCCTCGGGTTCATTCGGCCCTTTAGCCCGGATTATGCAAAAACCGTAGTCCGGTGTTGAAAAACGAGTCGAGAAGTGGCCCAACTCGGAAGCGGGCAGGTGTGACAGGCGGATTTGCGAAGAATATCGGTTGGGGAGGCGTTTGAGTGGTTGGGGGAGTGAATTTCAGACAGATCTGGGCCTGGATGAGTATCGGAAGCGGTTTTTTGGGGAACTGGGAGAAGCTAGCTGGAGTTGAGGCGACTCAAGACGAGGTGGAAGAGGGGTTGTTCGGGAAAGGCTGAGGAAAGATGGACCCAGATGCGTCGAGTGGTTTGTCGGATGCGGGCCCCGATCTTGAGGACACGACGACGTAAGGTTTCGATTTCGAGCTTGTGCCAGGGAGTCCCGTGCAGATAGTCGCGGAGGCGCACGAACATCTGGTAAGCCAGTGCATGCAGGAGGAGTCGAAACTGATTGGCCAGGAATCGATGACAGCTGAGTCGGTCCATGCTCAGATGATTCTTGAAGGCCTTGATGAAGTTCTCGGTCTGCCCTCGGTTTGTATAGTGGTCATAAAGTGATTGGGAGCAGAGATCGTCCCGGTTGGTGACCACAAAGCGACGATTGATCCCGCGCTGATCGACCTCCACTTTGACAATGACGCGACGGGATCGATCCCAGCTCTTGGCTCGATAAAGAAACTCGTCAAACTGACGCTGTTTTTCCTCCAGCTCAACGAACTGCAGCCGAGTCGAATCCAGCAGCGGCTCGACCACTCGCTGCAGGCGAGGGTTTCGACTTAACCCAATGACATATTGGAGTTGATTCTCTTCACCTTCACAGAACTCGTAGAGCCGAGGCGTGGCAAAGCCGCTGTCGGCCCGAATCTCAATCTCGACATCCGTCCCCACTCCTTGTCGGATGGCCTCCACGACTCGCTTCAGAATGGGCACGATGTGAGAGGCAGCCCCCTTGTTGCCAGGTCTCAACACGACACACACCAGGTCGCCCGTGTCGGCATCGAAGATCAGCAAAGGATGCAGAATGTGGTTTCGGTAATACCCATGGTAGAAGGAGAACTCCTGCTGACCGTGAGTGTGGTCGTCGGTACTGTCCAGATCCAGGATGATCTTGCTGGGACGTCTCTTCTTCAGGGAGCGCACATAACGGCCTAGCAGCCACTGGCTCAGACGCATCAGATCCTTCTTGGTGACGGAGTTCTCCAAACGGGAGAAAGTCGGCTGGGTGGCCAAATCGGGATCGCTCTCGGGCAACTGATCACAGACTGTCTTGAGCATCGGATCGGAGCGCAGCGTATCGGCGTCATTACAGTCTTCGTAGCCGGCCACGATCTGCAAGACTCGTTGTCGAATCAACTTCAACAGGTCATGACGAACGTAGCGTCGGTCCCGGCTTTCCGAAATACACGAACTGAAGCCCTCGCACAACCGATGTTGCCGATCCAGCGATCCAAACAACAACCATCCTGCGTCGGAAGTCAGACTCCCCCCATCAAAACGCGCCGTGATCTTTCGGTGGCTGTGAAATAGCAGGGTATTCTGGCAGACTGCTTTCAACATTGCCGTAGCTCCTGTTTAGGGTCGTTGTTTATGTAAACCCTTTTATATCAGAGAGCTACGGCCTTTTTTCTGGGCCCAAATCTCACTCGGATTCAGATCTCATGCATAATCCGGGTTAGGTCTTTTCAAACACGGATTTCGATGAATCCGGCCGCAGCAAAATCTCCGTCAAACGCAAGAGCTTCTCTGATCCGCCGCCGGCGCATGAGGGTAAAACTGGTGGCGTCTACAAAAGAATACTCGCGCTCGTCGTGGCGGCGGAGCCAGGCCAGTGCTTCGGCCTCGGTCCGCTCATCCACATGGACAATGGAGACTCGATTCGAGTCGCGAACGGCGTCAAGGAACGAGACCGCAGCCGCATGACCCGCACGCCGGCGAAGGAAAGTCCAGGTTTCACCCAGGATGTGATTTGTCATCAGAATTGCTCCCGGGTTGCTGCGCCAAATCGCCCGGGCCTCATCGTGGTGTTGATCCCGGGAGAGGAGCAGTGCAACCCAGTAGCTGGTATCGACGACTCTCATGAGCCGTAAACGACTTCGTCGACGTCAGCCGGCTCGGCGTCGATGCTTCCAACCAGTGGGGTAACCGGATCTGCTTCAATACTTTCCATCTTTCCAAAGCGCGCAGACACCGACTCGCGAATCAGAGCTGCCTTGGAACGGCCCGTCCTGGCGGCCTCCACCTTCAGACGCTCATCGAGTTCTTCATCGATATAGATCTGTATACGTCGCATAATATCAGTATACATCACTCAAACATCCTGAAGCGGCGATCCGGGTCAGAATCTGGCCAGAGCTTTTCGCTCTTTGACCGGATACCAGGTTTCGATCCTGCGGGCGAGCCGGGCAACGATTTCAGGATGGTCCGGTGCCACATTGGTTTGTTCGTGCGAGTCTGCGTCCAGGTCAAAGAGCTGGGGCCGCCTTTCCGTACGCGGATGGGTTGACGCATAACGGTTGACTTCGCCGTCATAGGTGAGGATGAGTTTCCAGTTTTCCTCGATACACCAGCGGTAGAGCAGTGATGCTTCCGGGTTGGCGATATCGGCGATGTCGTGGGCAAAACCCTCTCCAAAGATGGAGCTGCGCTCTATCTCGGTCTTTTCCTCGAGGTTGGAAAGAAGATTGAGCCCGGGCAGGCCCTCGGGGATTGGTGCGTCAGCCGCTGCTAGAATGGTGGGGAAGAGATCGATACTGCTGACCACTTCTCTCCGGTCTGCGGGCTCAAGGCGTTTCGGCCAGGAGAAGAGGACGGGCGTCCGCACCCCGCCTTCATAAGGAGTCTGCTTGGAGCGGGGGGCATACCCTCGGCGCTCGGGATTCTGGATCCACCCGTTGTCGGTGACGTACACGATCAGAGTGTTGTCCCGAACCTTCTTTTCCTCCAGGTAGTCGACCAGCTGCCCCACCGTTTCGTCCAACCATTCACACATGGCGTAATAGCGTGCCAGGGGCGGTGACTGTTTGTCCTTCTGATACTTTTCCAGGAGGCGGGCCGGAGGATTGTGTGGTCTATGAGGGAGAAAAGGGGCGTACCAGAGAAAGAAGGGCTGTGCCTCTCCCAGGGCCAGATCGATGAAATCCGTGACCGGTTTCAGTCCCTCCCGACCAATCGTTAGTCCGTCATCGCCATGCCGCCCTCCCTTTTCGGGGAAGCCGCGGGTCATGCCGTACGTGAAGCCCCCCCGCTGAAAGCTTCCCTCCCACCATTTCCCGCTTTGATGGCTCAGGTAGCCGCGCTCGGCCAGCACTTTTGGGAGGGTGTCGAAGCGATCAAGGTAAGAAATCAGGGTGGCCTTCCGCTCCTGGAACAACGCCGAGCCGGGATCCGCATACTTCCTGGAAGGATCGTTTCCTGTCACACCGTGGCGATGGGCAAAGTGTCCGGTGGCCAGTGTCATTAAGGACGGGCGACAGAGAGCAGTCGGTACATATCCGTGCCTGAACAAGATACTTTCCCGGGCCAGTCGGTCCAGATGAGGCGTCTGAATCACGGGGTGACCCATGAAGCCATAATCGGTCCATCCCTGGTCGTCGGAAATAATCAGGACGATGTTCGGGAGCTGGCTGGCGGGCACCGTGCAGCCGATCGAAAGTGTTAAGGCTGCCAGGATAATGAGGAATTGTGGCCTAACTGCCATATCGAACCATTTTTGATCCACGGAACAAAAGGGGTGTCAGAGTAGACTGTCCCTTCTATTCGATGGTCGCCCAGATGGGGGAGGACCAGGCGATCATTCCGTCCTCCTGAAGAACGCGAACGTAGTAGTAATGGGTACCCCGGGCTGAATCGCGATCCTGGTACTCCAGGTCAACTGTTCGGCTGGCGGGTTGGCTCGAGAAGACCACCTGACTGTCGCGAAGCACATCTACCCTGGATATGGATCCGGTCCCCTGGGCTTTGACTGAGAGGGCTGGCAGCGCTTCAGAGGTGGAGAACTCCTCTCCCATGAAATGCTCACCCATCCAGACCTCCAGAATGATGTTGTCCGTGGCGGCGTAAGTGTGCCTGGCCCGAATGCTCTCCAGGATGGCCTCTCTGGTCGAATCCGGGGTGTAGACCATGGCGTAGGACATGTGGGTGGAGAAATGATCGGAAGAAGCAATGACACCTATTCTGTGTCCTTTCTTCCAGGCTTCAGAGAGCATTCCTTCCGGCTGGATTCTTCTCAGGGTCGCGGGCCAACTGGAGGGGTTTTGCTTCTCTCGTTTCGCTTCCTGCTCGATCTGTTCCGCGGATGGGGCATAGGGGGCGTCCACCTGTTCGTAGCTCTGGCACATCCCCTGAAAGATCTCGGCCACCGGCTCCGCGTACGAATCATGTACGTGCCAGTCGGTTCCCATCCCCGTTCCCGTGGTGTGGGGTATGGCGATCCCCTGTCGAGAGCGGATCTCCTCGTAGACCAGCTCGGTTTCGTTCTCTACCAGATGCATGGACTCGTCTGCCGGCTCGTCTCCTTCCGAAGTGAGTGGCAGGGCATACAGCGAGACGCCTTCTTTGAGAAAGAAGGGGATGAGGCGGGATTGATCCCGCTTCGCAAAAAACACATTTCGATGGCCAAACGGAAAACTGGCACTTCGCTCAAAGCCGAACAGGCCCGCGTAACGACCCGGAATGTGGTACGTGTCGGTCATCTTCTGCGAATACCACTGCCAGTAGGGCCACAGACCTGCCTGGTGTTCGGAATTGGCGCCAAAATCCAGCTGCGCCGCGTCCAGCATGTAGCGATAGAAGTCCTGAAGAGATCCGTCCTTTTGTCCTCCCCCCATCCCAGCTAAGTTCAGTGTGGCGATGGAGATCCCCCCTCAAGAGCCGGTGCTCTTCTCCTCCCAGGATGATCCGGTGATCCCGAATCGCCAGGAGATTGGCTTCACCAGACGAGGCTTCGGGAAGGGGCCGGTCCGCTCGCGGAGATGTGAACAGGGCCTGGGGCTCAACCACATTGTCAAGTACCCCCGCGTAGACCTGTTGGCGGGTGGGACGGTGGTAGTAGGTTTCACTTCGGTTGTCGGTGGGCCAGGCCAGCCACAGTTGCCCGCCGGCAGCCGGGGCTCCACCGACTCGCGTGCTCAGCCTTCCTTTGCTGTGGGGGATCGTGACAGGGTTGGACCAGGCTTCTCCATCCAAATGGGTCGCCTGATATTCCCAGAAACCTAACGGCCGGGCCACGTACAGTTCCCAGTAGGACAGTCTGCTATCCGGGTTGGGGCGCACGGCGGACCCTCGCTGCCGGCTCAGGGCCACGATCCACACCGATCCGGATCCATCTGAGAAGACCCGGGGATGATAGGTGTCGGAGTGATCGAATGCTTCCGAGAGGGACTTCTTTGGTTCCCACCAGCGGCCTCCCTGGTAAAACGCAATCTCGGCCGTTCGCGGGGAACCCAGAGTGTTCTCGAGGGAAAAGTCGGGCAGGATTCGTGCCAGGTCCTTACCCCAGTCCGAAGGGCCTCTTTCCCACGCGACCCAGACTCGCCCGGCTGTATCCACCGCAACGGCGGCTCGGGCCTCAAATTGAGGAGTCACAGCCACGGGGATGGCCGGCTCGGTGACCTGGCCACCGGCGACCCGGGCCAGAAAAACGTCGTAGTTGCCCTGCCGGTAGGAGTCGTAGGCGATCCATGCCACCCCCTCGGAGTCTACAGCCACCGCAGGCTCCCACTCATTGGCTGCATCCCGGGTCACCTGCACTTCATCTGTCCAGGCATCACCTTTCAGAACTCGAAGAAAGATGTTGCTGCTGGTACTCCCTTCAGTTGTTCGGAAGCCCTGCCAGACCAAGGCCGCACCACCGTGCCCATCGGAACCGACTCGAGGATGGATGTCGGGAAGAGGGTCCGAACTCAATTGCTCGAGCTGACTCCAGCGGGACTGCTCCGGATCAAAGCGGCGCGCATAGATGTCCCAATTCCCTTCCACCTGGCGGGACCACACGACCCAGACCCGATTTGCACCATCGACGCTGACCTGGGGCGCCCAGTTGTCGCCGTCCGAGCCCGGAACCCACTGCAGGTTCTGCCAGCTTCCGTCCACACGCCGGTGTCGGATCGCGATGTCATCCTGAGAGCCGTCGAAGCTGATCCACGCGACCCACAGGGAGCCGTCCGGGGAAGAGGCTATCGAAGGCATGTCATCCTGGCGGTACTCGTGCCCTACGTTCTGGTAATGGGTAACCCCTCCCTGTGGGATCCCGCGCGCGCGAGGCTGGGCAGGTGCAGCGCCGCTCTGGCCCTGGACCATTGACACTCCGGCCGATATGGCCAGCACGGTTACAGAGAGGATGAGGGCTGGTCTGAAAAACAAATTTCACCTCCGCAGGCTGTCGCCCGGCTATTCTACTCAAGGCAACGGATCGTCGAGCCGGGCCGTAACCCAGTCTAGCATCACGCGGTTATAGTCCTCCCCGTCTCGGGAGTTGTCTCCGCCGAAAGTCGCCACATCGAAGCGTGACGGTGAATGCCGGTCGCACTTGGAATCGGGAAGATCGGGATTGTCCACGCACACACGGCGCCACCGGGAAGCGCCCCCCCGGTTGTGCCTGTCGATGGCTTTGGTCAGAGCCTGGTTCATCAGCCAGCTGCCCTCTCCGGTCAGCTCCTCTCCTGTCGAGTTCTGGAGGGTCATCATCTTTTCCCCGCACATCCCGGGATCACCGCGGGACCACATCAGGAACAATGGCGTCTTCACCAGTCCCCGGGAGACCGCGACTTCGGGCAGGTTCTCGGCTCTTGCGTAGAACCCGATTCGGTCCAGAAAAAGGGTATGGTCCGTCGGCGTAGATACGTTTCGCTGGTCCCGGCACCCCGAGTCCATCAAGGGCAGCAGATAGCCATTCATCACCCAGCTGTCAGAAATCGCTCCGCTGAGAGTTTGACCCTGGCGGCCCAGAGCTATTGTCAAAGTCATGGTGCCGATGGAGCCGGCGCTGGTGCCGTGAACGAACACGTGTCCGGAATTCAGTCGTCCTCGTGCGAAGGCCAATGCGGAGAGGTTTGCAGGCAGGCCGTCAAGCCGGCACTTTTTCCCGTTCTCATCGGGATTGTGGGGGTTGTAGGGGTCGATCTGCCCGACACCACTGTAGAAATCGTGATCGCACAGAGAAGCCACCAGAAAACGGAACCCGGCGGAGTGGCCCCGCACATACTCGAGCAGGCCGGGGTCCCCGAAGTGTCGCTTGAGCAACTTGAAGGACTCTTCATTCAGCATTCTGGGATAGTGGACGGGCGGACTGTAGGTCCCATCGCGCAGCCAGGTACCCCCACCGCCCCCGTGAAGCCGCATCCACAAGGGGCGGCGTTCGGAAAGAGGAGTGTCCTCGCGATAGGCCAGGAGGAAGGTCTGGTAGCCGCTGACTCCGCACGTATAGGCATGGTTGCGGTAGAACTCATAGTTCCAGCCGTCGGCTTCCTCGGAGGCGATCAGTTGAATTCGCTCTGTTGTAAAGGGCGGGGCTCCCGGATCCTCTCCAGCGAGAGCTGTGGTCGGCCCAATCAGGAGAATAAAAGCAGCTATGGACGGTATTCGCATCCGACACCTCCCAGGATCAGTCATTCACTATAGTGCACTGCACGTTCCGGAATCGATACTCGACATTCTACCCGGTCTCATGCAGTATCACGAGCTTCATCTCCATCCCCTGCTGGCCACTTAGGAACTCCGGGCCGCGAACGGCGGGCGGGATTCGTAGGGCACGGTTATCAACCGTGCCGAACGTTCCGAGATGGCAAGATGGCCCGGAAATGGATGACCTGTGCAGACGAGTCCAGTTCGGCACGGTTGATAACCGTGCCCTACGAACGGCTCAAGCTGCCAATCGCAGGTTCGGCAACAGGCTCATAGTTTTCAATCTTTCATTCTCAATTTCCTAATTCTCATCGGTAGAACAGGTCCACCAGCAGCATCGACACACCGGGCAGATAGGTCACGAGCAGGAGGACGAAGAACAGTACTCCAATAAAGCCCAGGTTGGCCTTGCTGACCTCCCAGATGTCGGCCTTGGCAACCGAGCAAGCTGTGACCAGCACACTGGCCACCGGCGGAGTCTGCTGCCCGATTCCCAGATTCAGGGTCACAATTAAGCCGAAGTGCACTGGATCGATTCCGGCGGCATCGACTAACGGCATCACGATGGGGACCACCAGTATGATGGCGGCCGCGGAGTGGAGGAAGAGGCCCATCACGAGGAGGAAGATGTTCAGGAGGCCGAGGATCAGGTACGTGTTGGTGGTGAAATCGGCGATGGACTGAGCCAATCGCTGAGGCAGCTGGGTGGTGGTCAGGTGATCTCCAACCAGGGTCGATGCCGCCACCAGCAGCATGACCACCGCAGTCTGGACCCCACCCTCGATGACCGCCTGTCTCAGTCTCGTCCAGTTCAGCTCTCTGTAGATCACTGTGCCGATGACGAGCGCTGCCAGTACAGCCAGGCCCGCTCCTTCTGTGGCGGTGACAAAGCCGCCGAAAATCCCTCCCAGAATAATGACGGGCAGGGTAAGAGCCCAGGCAGCCGCTCGCAAGGTACTCCACACTCTTGCCAGTTGGAATTCCATTGCGACGGGGTAGTTGCGACGACGAGCCATCAGGAAGGTCAGGACCATGAACAGGCCACCTCCCAGGAGCCCGGGAATGATCCCTGCGACAAACAGCTCCACCACCGAACTGTTGGACATCACCGCGTAGAGGATCATGGGAATGGAAGGCGGGATGATCACCGCCAGAGTGGCAGATGAGGAGGTCACGGCCGCCGCGAAAGGTGTCGGGTAGCCGCTTCTTTTCATGGCCGGAATCAGGATCGATCCCAGGGCCGCCACGTCCGCTACGGCCGACCCGGAGATCTCGGCGAAGAACATGGAGGCGCCGATGGACACCATCGCCAGGCCGCCTCTCACGAATCCAAGAAGCGCCAGGGCAAGATCGATCAGCCGGCGAGAGATCCCAGAGGCGTTCATGATGGGCCCGGCCAGGATGAACAGAGGGATCGCGATGAGGGGAAACCGGGTCGCCCCGTCGAACATCAGCAGTGCCACGTTGGGCAAAGCTTCCGGACCGCTGCCGGCGGCAATCGTAACCGTGGCCACGACTGCCAGGGCGATTGCGATCGGAACGTTGATGAGAACCAGGAGCACCAGGCCCACCAGCATCAGCAGGGCTGTCACGGCCGGCCTCCATTTTCTGCCTCCAGGGTGCGCCGGACAAGATCGGGGAGGATCAAGACCTCGGAGAGAATGAAAAGTGCGGCACCGACTGGAATCACCGCATGGGTGAGCCGGGCGGAGACCCAGGGGAGGCTTACCAGGAAGGTTCCTTCCAGGACGGCGACCACTTCGTACCCCGCCCAGGCGAGCACGATCAGGAAACCGAGGACAATCACCTCGCGAACCGCCAGGGCCACCAGCTGACCCCTCCGACCTAGACTCCCGACCAGCCCGGGAAAACCGATGTGTGCCTGTTGCAGGGCTGCCAGGGCGGCCCCGAAATAAGTCAACCAGACCAGCAGGATGGAGGCGACTTCGTCATACCAGACCAGGGAGGCCCCGCCCTTCCTGAATGAAGAGGACGGCAGTGATCACCAGCAGCGCCAGTGCCACCATCAGGGCGATGACAATGGATTCGAGAAGACCCCGGAATGCGGACCGCAACGTCATCGACTCTCTGCTTCGGCCAGTGAGAGAGCCTTTTCGATTAACTCGGCCCCCCCGGGAACCGTTTGGGAGAAGTCCGAGTACACTTTCCGGCTGGCGGCCAGGAACTTCTCATGGTCGGCTTCATTGACTTCCAGACCAGCCGCTGTGAGCTCCTGAAGAAGTTCTGAGTCGATCCGGGCTGCGGTTCGATGAACAAAATCCCGGACTTCTCTGGCCGTCCCCTCGAGAACCTCCCGGATGGAAGAGGGCAGTTCATTCCAGCGCTCTTTTCCAACCGTCAGGTAGGCCGGAGTGTATACATGCCGCGTAATGGAGAGGTGGGTCTGCACTTCGTGGAACTTGGAAGTGTAGATCTGGCTGAAGGGATTCTCCTGCCCGTCCATAACCCCGGTCTGAAGGGCGACAAAGACCTCGGAGAATGCCATGGGACTGGGATTTGCCCCGAAAGCCTGAAACATCCTCACCCGCCATCGGCCCCGAGGTGTTCTCAGTTTGATCCCGCGAAGGTCCTCCGGAACCCGGATGGGCCGGATGTTGTTGGTAATGTGACGAAACCCATTCTCCGGGACTGCCAGAACCCGATAGCCTTTTCTTTCAGCGGCTGGAGCCAATTGGGGCCAGAAAATCTCCGCTTCGATTCGCTTCATGTGCTCCCGGTCCTTGACCAGATAGGGCATTTCGAAAACACCAAAGTCATCCACATAGGAAGACATGATGGTGGAGGGGAGGGCCAGGTCGACTGTGCCCAGCTTCAATTTCTGGAGGAGCACTTCATCGCTGCCCAGCTGGCTGGCGCCGAAAACCACAACCCGCGCGCTGCCTTGTAAGCGTTCATTGGCCAGCCGCGCGAACTCCCGGGCGGAGTGGGAAAAGAGCGAATCAGGAGCTCCAACATGACCAAGCTTGAGCTTGCGAACGGACTCGACTCCGGACTGGCAGCCCACCAGGAGAAGCAGACCGATCAGGAGTCCGTACATCCGGGGCGTGGGGCTCCCGGGAGTACTTAGGAGGATCATCTCGGATCGGGTTCCTCTTTGAGAAGATAGTCCAGGGCGGCAGACACACCTCCTTTTTGAAAGGGCACGGCATGGGCCTGTAACCCCATTTCGATCCCGCACAGAGTTCCCGCCAGCATCAGGTCATTCATACTTCCCAGGTGTCCGATGCGAAAGGCCCGCCCGGAGAGCTTGCCCAATCCCGTTCCCAGGGAGAGATCAAAGCGGTTCAGGATCAAGGCACGTAACTGATCGGAATCAGCCCCCTCGGGAAGAAGAACCGTGGTCAGGCTGGCGCTGCAGCCATCCGAGTCGAGACAGCAAATCTCCAGTCCCCAGGCCTTGACTGCTACACGGGTGGCAGCGGCCAGCCGGGAATGTCTTTCAAAAACCTGGTCCAGTCCCTCTTCCTCCAACATGAGGAGAGCCTCTTTCAAACCATAGAGGAGATTGGTGCCCGGTGTGTAGGGATAAAAGCCTCTTTGATTGGATCTCAGAACGGCACCCCAATCCCAGAAGGACTTCGGCAAGCGCGAGTTCTGATGGGGCATCCAGAGCGTTTTCACTGAGGGCGTTGAAGCCCAGACCGGGAGGCAGCATCAGACCCTTCTGAGATCCTCCGACGGTGACATCCACTCCCCACTCCTGGTGCCGATAATTGATCGAGCCGAGTGAGGAGATCGTATCCACGATCAGGAGAGCAGGATGAGCCGCCCGGTCAATTGCAGCCCGCACCAGGTCCACCCGGCTGCATACCCCGGTTGAGGTCTCATTGTGGACCATCAACACTGCCTTTAACTGGTGGCGAGCGTTTTCCTCCAGAGCAGCAAAGGTGGCGTCGGGATCGACAGGCGTGCGCCAGTCGCCTTCGATCTTTTGAATTTCCAGCCCCAGTTTTTCCGCAGTTCGACCCCAGTTGGAAGCAAAGAAACCGTGGTCGAGCAGCAGCACGCGGTCTCCGGGGGAAAGGCAGTTGACCAGAGCGGCTTCACTCGCGCCGGTGCCCGATGTGGGGTAGATCAGAACCGGCCCGGAGGTCTTGAAGATCCCCTTCAGTCGCTCCAGAATCTCGCGGGTGAGCTGTGAGAACTCGGGGCCGCGATGATCGATGGTCGGCTCATCCATAGCTCGGAGGATCCGGTCAGGAACATTGCTCGGACCCGGGATCTGCAGGAAATGTCTTCCGCTTCGAAAGCTCACCTGATCACCCCCTGGTTTCACCCGTGACCATTCCGATCACCCCGACCTTTTCCAGATCTTCCAGCTCGCCGGGGGAGACCCCGATTTCCCGGAGCACCTCTCGTGTGTGCTGTCCGAGCAGGGGCGGGGGATGACGGATCCGGCCCGGAGTGTGGCTGAGCTTCACTGGCAAACCTAACAAGCGGACGGTGCCGGCCGACGGATGTTCCATTTCGACGATCATTCTCCTGCTGGAAAGCTGAGGATGATTCAAAGCCTGCTCAATCGTGTGAACCGGCCCGCAGGGGATTGAGGCATCGGTCAGTCTCTGCTCCCACTCCTCGACGGTCCCTTTTTGCAGCTTTTGACTGAGCAGACCCGCCAGTTCATCGTGGAACTGGAAGCGGCTACCATTGTCTTGGAAACGGGCATCTTCCAGCAGCTCCGGTGCATCGATAGCGCGGCAAAGCCTCTGCCAGCTCTTCTCGTCTGTTGTGCCAATCGTGAGAAGACCGTCTCGAGCCTTGAAGACCCCGTAGGGGGCGATGATCGGATGGTGATTGCCGGCCTGCGGCGGTACGTCACCCCCGTTGAGGAAGCGGAGCGCCTGAAAAGACATCATTCCCACCATGCTTTCCAGTAGGGAGGTACTGACTTGCTGCCCGCGGCCGGTTTTCTCGCGGGCCTGGAGCGCCGCCAGAATTCCATAGGCACAAAATAGACCGGCCACAAGGTCGGCAACGGGAATCCCGACCCGTACCGGGTCACTCTCCTCGAATCCGGTCACGCTCATCAAGCCTGAGAATCCTTGAATGATCTGGTCCAGACCGGGGCGGTGGGCCATGGGTCCAGTGGGACCGTATCCCGAGATCGATCCGTAAATGATTCGCGGGTTGCTCTGCGAGACTCTTTCGTAGCCGATGTTGAGGGCCTCCATGACACCAGGTCGGAAGTTTTCGATCACGACATCCGAGGTCCGGGCCAGGCGGCGAAACAGTCTCTGCCCCTCTTCGACCTTCAGATTCAGGGCCAGCGAGCGTTTGTTTCGGTTGGCGGCCAGAAAAAATGCACTTTCCCCCTGGAAGAAGGGTGGCCCAGCGGCGCGGCCGGGATCACCCGCTTCCAAAGACTCGACCTTGATCACATCCGCCCCCAGGTCGCCCAGCCACATGGCGCCGGTGGGACCCGCTAGATGCCGGCCCAGATCCAGGACCTGCATGCCTTTTAGCGGCGTCTGTTGGACTTGATCCGAGCTGCTCATCGTCCCCGCCACCTGGGTTTTCTTTTTTCCAGAAAGGCCTTCACCCCTTCCGCGAAGTCCTCACTCATGTAGCATTTCAGGATCATATCCGAGTCTTCGGCAGGCTGGCGCTGGCGGAGGATGGAGCGGACCACTTCCTTGGTCACCTGGATGGTGAGTGGAGAATTTGAAGCGATCAAGGTGGCCACTTCTCTCACCCTGGCTTCCAGTTGGTCGGACTTCACGATCTCATTCACGATGCCGATGGACAGGGCTTCCCGGGCGTCCACCATTCGCCCGGTGAAGAGAAGTTCCTTGGTGCGCGCCGGTCCCAGCAGATCGATCAGTCTCGAGTAGCCGGCCGTGGACAGGCAATTCCCCAGGGTCCTGGCGATCGGAATGCCAAACCGGGCATCGGGGCTGACGATTCGAAGATCACAGGAAAAAGCGATGCGCGCGCCTCCGCCCACCGCATAGCCCCGGACCATCGCTATGGTGGGAAGGAGTAGCGATTCCAGCCTGTCCATGACCGAATCGAGGCGCCGTTCGTAATCCAGCGCATGTTGCGGGTTGCGGAAGCTCCGAAAGGTACCGATATCCGTACCGGCGGCGAAGGCCTCTTCTCCGGCACCTTTCAGTATCAGGACGCGCGTCTGGGAGTCGCCCTCGACCGTGTCACAAATCTCCGACAGGCGGTCATACATGGAAAGGGTCAGAGCGTTTCGGGAACGGGGTCGATTGAAGGTCAGCCACGCGAGTGAGGACTCTTTCTCGAACAGTACCTCGGGGTTTTCCTCCATGGCTCTGATTCCATTGGCCCATGCCCGCCGCACCAAAGGCGGATCGGGCGCGCCCAATTATGATAGTGGGCCTCTCGTTTCTGCAAACTATTGCAGCGCGAAGAGGAAGACGCTGCCCTCAGAAAACGGCTGGTCAGAGCCCTGGACGGGGTCTTCGCCTGAACCCCCGTCAGGAAAGTCACCCCTGACAGGTAAGCTGCTAATTGATTACTCAATCCCCGACTCAGCGTGCGGTACTACCCTCCCCCTGATTTTGGGCCGCGCGTTGAGTCCACCCTCCATCCCAAGCGTGTCAGGTCTGAATCCTGTAAGGAATCTACGCAGGTGCCAGGACCTTCAGTCCGGAATCCCTTGCAGCCCGGGCCAGCCGGGAATCGTAGACAATCATCCCGGCGATCGTTTCCAGCGCCAAGGCCGAAGCCAGATGGATGGAATCGAGCGTGCTGAGCCGCGACGGGGCCAGGGTCGAGGCCGCCTCCAGAATGGAGTCTTCCAGTCGCAGCAGGTGGACTGCCGCCATCACGCTCCGGGTACGGCGCGAAACCTCAACCCGGGGAGAGGCCCGCCGGGCCGCCCGAACCACTTCCACTAGAGCGATTTCGCTGGTCACGCGATCCGGCCATTCTCTGAGCGCGGAGAGCAAGGCAGCAGTCTCGTTTTCGGGCAGGATCAGTTTAACCAGGGCCGAAGCGTCCAGATAGACGGGCGCCGGCTGGGAGGACTCATTCATGTCTCGGACCGTTCTTGGTCGAGGGCCTTGCTGATCGGTATTTGGGCCGGAAAATCCTGGGGTTGTCCGAGGCTCACCAGATCCAGGCTGCAGCGAATCAGTTTTCCGGAGGCTACCAGGCGGTCCAGAGGAGTGGACTCTTCCGGCAGCGGGCCCAGAGTGGCCACCGGCCTGCCCCGGTCGGTCACGCGAAAAGCCTCTCCTCGAGCGACTCTGCGTAAGTACTTGCTGAGATTCTGCCGCAGTTCGCGAACCCCCACCGTTGCCATGACGCACATTGTAGCACATCGCGTAGCGCTAGACCCAGGGTAGTATGGGGGCAAGGAGGAGTCACATGGAAAGAACGATTTCGCAAATCCTTGCTACTTACGAAGAAGGGAAGATCAGCCGCCGGGGATTGATCGCGGGTCTCGTTGCCCTGCTCGGATCTACACGGTCTGTGCAGGCTTCAACGTTCAAGGGCATGAGTCTGAATCACGTTGCCCTGAGCGTGACCGACATCCAGCGGTCCAAGGCCTTCTACCAGAAGCATTTCGGCCTCCCGGTAGTGCGGGAGTCGGAGAACAGCTGTTTCCTGGACCTGGGCCCGCATTTTCTGGCGCTGTTCCGGAGCAGCCCGTCGGGCATGAACCACTATTGCATCGCGATTGACGGCTACGACGCCGATGCCGTTGTGGAAACGCTCAAATCCGAGGGACTAAAGTCACGGAGATCCGGAAACCGGGTCTATTTCCATGACCCCGACGGCATTGAAGTTCAGGTGTCTGCTAGAGATCACACCGCCTGAGAATCAGAACTGCTGCTGCCGCGGCGGCTCCTCCGGCTCGGGAGCGGGAGCCAGGTCGCCGCTCTGGTCCCCTTTCCAGGGAAGCAGCATTGACTCGAGGGACTAACCGTTGGAGAAAACGTCGAGCTTGCCTCTGCGATTCTTATGTCTGACTCTCCTTTTCCGCGGCATTCATGCCGCTCATTTGGATGCACTTTCCAGTTGGACGATCTTTCTGTCGCCTTGAACAGCCTCGTTCATTGACCCCGTTCGATATCCCTGCAGGTCGACGGACACGTAGGTAAAGCCTGACTGACGAAATCGGCGAAGAATGGTCTCTTTCACTTCGGTCTGAAAAAGTCGGGGGAGTTCTTCGCTGCTGACCTCTATGCGCGCAACCGAATCGTGGTAGCGAACGCGGAAGGTGTGAAAGCCCGAGTCCCGCAGGACCTTTTCGCACTCCGCAACCTGCTGTAGTCTTTCGGGCGTGATCTCGGTCCCGTAGGGAAAACGGCTGGACAGACAGGCCAGAGCAGGCTTGTCCCACACAGGGAGCTCAATCTGCCGGGCGGCACTCCGTATGTCGTCTTTTCCGAAACCGATCTCGTCCAGAGGCGACAGGATGCCGTGTTCCCGGGCCGCTTTTCGTCCTGGCCGGTGGTCACCCCGGTCGTCTCGGTTGAACCCATCCAGGATCTTATCGATCCCGGCCTTCCGAGCCTCTTCAACTGCGACCCCGTACACCTCGGTTTTACAGAAGTAACATCGATTCACAGGGTTGGACGCATAGCGCGGGTCGTCAACCTCGTGCGTCTCGACCAGGAGATGCCTTGCACCCAGTCGGCGGGCCAGCCCGGCGGCCTCTTCCCCTTCCCAGGGAGCCAGACTAGGTGAAACGGCGGTAAAGGCGACAGCACCGCCGTTGAGAGATCGCACCGCCTCGGCCAGCAGGTAACTCGAGTCGACGCCTCCGGAGAAGCAAACCAGAACCCGTTCATAACTACTGAGAAGTCTGCGCAATTCTGAGATCTTCTGTTCCAGGGAGGGCATTGCTGTGAATTCTATCGCTGTTTTTTTCCGAGAGTCAACCCAACCGCGAACATCGCTTCGATCGCCGCATGGAAGCGGCTCCTACATTTCGCCATCCGGTGACATCCCAATGTAGGAGGATCCTCCGTGGTCCGATCGCGGACCGCAGCAGGGTTCTCAACTTTCAACCTTCAACCTTCAACCGGTTTGGAGCCGGTAAGTCCGTCCCCCGCATTTAAGCTCCGGCTGTTGACCTGTGGTTTAGTCTAGACTAAACTTTTTATTAGGAATCTCAAATCATTCCCACTAAGTGATTTCTAGTAGGAGGGATGCTGTGGCTTCTCGAGTAGTAATATTCCTGGTTCTTCTCTTTTCAATCAACACACTTTCGGCCCAGATTCAACCGCCTGAGGCGAAAGCTCAGGATGCTGATGTACAGGCCCGCCTGGATGATCTGGAAGCTCGCCTGTCAAGGGTGGAAAAAGGCCTTGAACAGATCCTGACCGGTCTGGCCAGACTATTGCCCGAGGAGGAGTCTGGAACCCTTGTCCAGGCCTCTCTTACACTTGCCGAGGAAACGGAGGATCTGGCGGCCGAAGTCAGCGCGGAATCGGAGGAAGCCTCTGAGGAACTTCCTCAAGACCAGGTTGTGGCCGCTGATCCCGGAGCCGAAAGTCGTGTTCCCTACGGCGGGTACATGGAAATGCACGTCAACCATGACAACCTGAATCCGACCGTGCTCGACTTCCACCGTTTTGTGCTTCTCTTTGGACACAACTTCAACGACCGCATCAGTTTCGTTGGAGAACTGGAGCTCGAGCACGCCCTGGTCGAGGGGGGAGAGGAGAGCGGCGAGCTGGAGCTGGAACAGGCCTACCTGGATTTCGTCCTGAATCCGAACTTCAGTTTTCGGGCCGGGATGATGCTCACCCCCATGGGGATTGTGAATGAGAGACACGAACCGGCCACCTTCAACGGTGTGGAGAGACCCTTCGTTGACACTGTGATCATTCCCGCCACCTGGTTCGGCCAGGGGGCCGGACTGGTTGGCGACCTGGGAAAAGGGTTCTCCTTCAAGGCGTTTGCCATGAGCAGTCTCAACGCCTCCTTTTTCTCGGCTGACGAAGGTTTCAGAGACGGCCGCCAGAAGGGCTTTTTTGATAATGCCAGCCACGTTTCCGGCGTGGGCCGGTTGGAGTATGCCGGTATTCCCAATGTCAACCTGGGCACCAGCTTCTGGATGGGCAACACGGGTTTCGATTTCGATGTGTCGGGAAGAACCAGAATCTTCGAGTTCGATGGAGAGTGGAACTGGAACCGCCTTTCAACGCGCGGCCAGTTTGCCCTCACTCATCTCGGGGATGCGGCGGAGATGAACCGGGCGGTCCAGCTGCAGAGCGGAGTCAACCCGAATATTGCCGAAAGGATGCGCGGCTATTATCTGGAAGGCGGGTTCCAGCTTCTGCCTCTGGAGTTCCCCCATCAGCTCGTGGCCTTCTATCGGTACGAGGATTTCGACACCCAGTTTCGGATGCCGGCGGGTTTCCTACCTTTGAAGCAGTTTGACCGCTCCGCCCACGTGCTGGGTCTGACCTACTTCCCCCATCCCGACATCGCTTTCAAGTTCGACTACAACATCATGGAGAACAGCAGCTCCGTGGTAAAAGCCTTGAATCGCTGGAACTTTGGCATCGGATGGTGGTTCTGATTGAGAATTGAGGGGAATCATGCCGGATCCGATGAAAGCCGTAGGGCACGCCAACCTGGCGTGCCGAACTAATGGAGGTGGCAACGATGGCCCGAAAAATGGATGACCTGTGCCATAAAGTCCAGTTCGGCACGGTTGATAACCGTGCCCTACAGGCCGTGCGGTACAAGATGATGCAGACCTTAATAGATAAGAATCTAGAGAAGAACGCGGCAATGGCCATGGGGAGGGTTCTGTTCCTGGCGGGACTTCTGGGCTCAGCCGGGTTTCTGGGGCTCTTCCTACGCCTGAGTGCCGAGAGTGAGACGGTTCTGGTGGAACCCACCAAACAGGTTAAGGTCAAAGCCAGGCGGTTCAAGTTTGTGCCCTCCAGGATCAAAGTGGAAGCGGGAACAACTCTGGAGATCGTTCTATCCAGTCAGGATGTAAGGCACGGATTCAAGATTGTGGGAACCAACATCGATGTCCAGATCCCAGCCCGAGGCAAGGGTCAGGTCAAGGTCACATTCAGAACCGATCAGGCGGGCCAGTATCGTTTTGAGTGTTCGCACGTGTGTGGAGCCGGGCACGCCTCCATGCGTGGAGTGATTCAGGTGGCCGGGCGCAAGAAGCAAGCGCCTCCATCAGGCCCCGAGGAAAGAGGAAAAAGAGAATGAAGCAGGTAAAACGTGGAACGTGGAACGTAGAACGTGGAACTGGGTGGCTGCGGGGCTACCCTTCCTGTCTTCTGGTCATCCTGCTGTCCAGCAGCGTGCTGTTTGGATTTCAGTGGAAATACCAGAGCCGACCGCGCAGCCTGCCGAAAACGGGCCAGCAAGCTGGCAGCGTAGTCGGAACCTTTATGGGCGACCCGGTCAGCGGCATCACGGCTGAAGAGTTCGAACTTTTTCGACTGGGCCTGGAGGATTTTCTGGAAGTGGAGGACGCAGCCGAAGGACTCGGCCCTGTTTTCAACGGCCGCTCCTGTGCCCTGTGCCACTCCATCCCTGCCATTGGGGGCTCCGGAACGGTCATGGAGCCTCGGGCCGGAATCCTGCATGAAGATGGTCGTTTCGAGGAACTCCCTGGAGGTTCCAACTTCCAGATGTTCTCTCTTCCCATCCACTCGATTCAAGCCGGCATCCCACCCGAAGCCAACGTTGTCGCCTTCCGGAAGTCACTTGCCCTGTTCGGCAATGGTCTCGTAGAGGCGGTACCTGACGAAACTCTGATCGCGCTGGAGGACCCGGATGATTCGGACGGAGACGGGATCAGCGGCCGGGCCGCCAGGGTCCTGGATCGGGGCAGTGGTGAAGTCCGGGTCGGCCGCTTTGGCTGGAAGGCCCAGCAGTCCAGCCTTTTCACTTTTGGGGCAGAGGCCTATCGAGATGAGATGGGCATTACCAATGTTCTGTTTCCCCGAGAGGCCTGCCCCTATGGCGTCGACTGCGAACTCCTGGAGCTGATCGACCCTGCTCCCGACCCTGAAGATGCCCCGGATATTACTACGGGACTGAGGGGGGTCGATAACTTTGAAAACTTCCTGCGTCTGCTGGGTCCCCCGACCCGGGGAGAGATCAGCCCGGAAGTGCTGCTTGGCGAGCAGATCTTTCGCAGTCTGCGCTGCCACAGCTGTCACGTTGAATCTCTTGAAACCGGCCAGGCCTCCTCGCCTGCCCTCAGCTTCAAGAGGTTCTTTCCCTATGCTGATTTTCTGCTCCACGAGGTGGGGACGGGAGATGGAATCGGGCAGGCGGACGCGCAACCCAACGAGATCCGGACGGTACCCCTGTGGGGGGTCCGGTTTCGCGGCCCTTTTCTTCATGACGGAAGAGCGTCCAACCTTGAGCAAGCTATTCTCATGCATGGAGCCGAGGCAGAGCGCAGTCGGGTCGCCTTTGAGGCACTGTCGGAGGAGCAGACCCGGGCCCTTCTGGCCTTTTTGAAGTCGCTCTAGGAAGTTCCACGTTCCACGTTCCACGTTCCACGACGTTCCACGTTCCACGCGTGGTTGCGCGAGTCAAGCCTGCGTTGCTATGTTGCTGGAGAAGGGCTCCCTTCTAACGGAGCAAAGCGAACAAAATTAAAGATGAAACTCGGCTCAAGTAATCTAGTATCAAGACTGGAAAGTTTTGGCCTGCAGTGCCAGAATCAGAAGACAGGCAAGCAAGGAGAGAGGCAAAAACATGAGCAGAAAAGTTGGCATCAATCGGCGCAGCTTTATTCAGTCCGCTGCAGTTGCGGCTGCGGCTCCGGCTGTGTTGAGGTCGAGTTCTTCTAAGAGGGACGAAGTCCCTGCGGGACCTCCCCTGAAGGTGGGTCTGGTTGGCTGTGGCGGTCGGGGAACGGGAGCAGTGGGTAATGCCATTGAATCCGCACCTAATATTGAAGTGAGCGTGCTGGCCGACGTCTTTGACGACCAGGTTCAGAAGACCCGAGCGAGTCTGACCAAGTACGGTCAAGAAGTCCCTGCCAAACGCTGTTTTGTTGGATTTGACGCCTACCGGAAGGTCCTGGAAACCGATGTGGACTACGTCATTCTGGCCACACCGCCTCACTTCCGCCCGGAGCATTTTGCAGCAGTTGTCGAGGCCGGTAAACATGCTTTCATTGAAAAACCGGTCGGAGTGGACCCGGTTGGTATCAAAACTATGTTCGAAGCTGCTGCTCGGTCGGAAGAAAAGGGTTTGTGTGTAGTTGCCGGCACCCAACGCCGGCACGCATTTCAGTACATCGAGACTCAAAAGCGAATCGCCGGAGGCGCCATTGGGGACATTGTCTCGGCCCGGGCCTATTGGAACCAGGGAGCTCTCTGGCACCGTACACCCCGGCCCGAGTGGGACGAGATGACCTACATGATTCGGGACTGGTACAACTGGGCCTGGCTCTCCGGCGACCACATTGTCGAACAGCACATCCATCAGATCGACGTTATTCACTGGTTTCTGGGCAAGAACCCGGTCACGGCCAATGGGTTCGGCGGGAGGCATCGGCGGGCCACCGGGGACCAGTACGATTTCTTCAGCGTGGAATACGCTCACGATGATGGTATTCGTTCCCACAGTCAGGCACGACAGATCAATGGCTGTTCCAACAACATCTCCGAGTACATGGTGGGAACTCGAGGTTCGACGAACTGTGCCGACCTGATCTATGGGCCGAATGGCGATGTGATCTGGGAGTACGAAGGGGAGAAGCCCAATCCCTATGCACAGGAGCACACCGACCTGGTGAGAGCCATTCGCACGGGTGAGCCGATCAATGAGGCACGGCAGGTGGCAGAATCCACCCTGACTGGCATCATGGGTCGCGTCTCCGCTTACTCCGGAGAGACCGTGAACCGGGAAGAGTTTCTCAATTCGTCGCTGCGGCTGGGTCCCACGGAGTACAAATGGGGTGGAGTGTCAATCAGCGAGAAGATGGCCATTCCCGGCCAGCCCGCCGGTCCCCCGCGGGACGTTTAGTACTCATTTGCACAAATACGATGAACGATGACTGGAACTCGTACTGGAGATGTTGTTCAGGTTGGACTTGTCGGTCTCGGTCGCCTGGGCAGGATCTACGCCGGTCATCTGGCAGGAACGATTCACGAGACCAGACTGACAGCAGTAGCCGATCCTGACCCGGAGACCTTTGGCTTCGTAGCCGAGCGCTGGCCGGAGACGCGCTGCTATCGAGAATCCCAGGAACTCATTCAGGATCCGTCGGTCGAGGCAGTGATCATTGTCTCGCCCACCGGCACCCACCGCCAGATCGTCGAAGCGGCCCTGTCCTCCGGTAAACCTGTGTTCTGTGAAAAACCCCTGTCGGTGACCCTGGAAGACTCGAACGCCTTACGAGATTTGGTAGAGAATTCGAAAGTCCTTTTTCAGATGGGTTTCATGCGCCGTTTCGACCCCGGCTATGCGGCTGCCAAAGCGAGGATCGAAGAGGGTACGCTGGGTCGCAGTGTGATGTTCAAGTCCAGTTCCAGGGATCCGTACCGCCCGTCACTGGATTATCTGAACCCCGAGAGTTCTGGAGGGATTTTCGTGGACATGGGCATCCATGATTTTGATCTCGCTCTCTGGTTCATGGGTCCGGTCCGCTCAGTGTTCAGTACCGGGGGAGTCCTGGTTTACCCGGAGCTTGGAGAGATCGGAGACATTGACAACGCTGTTGTCAGCCTGCAGTTTGAGAATGGCGCGATCGGCCAGGTGGATCTGAGTCGCAATGGGATCTACGGCTACGATATCTGGACAGAGATTCTGGGTACCGAGGGGACGATTCGAATCGGGTATCTGCGAGAGACACCGATCCAGGTCCTGACGAAAAACTGTGTATCGCATGACACAGTTCCCTACTTTCCCCAGCGATTTGAGAGTGCCTACCGCCTTCAACTGAGAGATTTTGCTCTCAACGTAAGGTACCAGTGCCGGCCTCGAATCCAGGTAGAGGATGGCGTGGAGGCCCTCCGCGTGGCCCTCGCCGCCCGGGCATCGTTTGAATCAGGCACTAGCGTGAGAGTGAATGAGATTCAGGAGTGATGTTGCCCCAGAACCCAGAACCCAGAACCTAGAACCCTTTAATAAGTTTCCTCTTGATCCTCCGCAACTCCTGCCCCTGTGGGTGATTCCGGTAGAACGGGTCAAGAGGGAAGCATCCGGACACGAGTCCCTGGCGCGGGCCGCTCGTGCAATCGCTGAAGCTTCGACAGATGGACTTTCGATCCAGCGGGTGGCCAGCCAGGACGTGGGCCGGAAGCTGAGGGTAAGCCAGGACCATTCTGCCCAACCCGACGAAGTCAACAGCCTTCTCCCGCAGTTGTCTGTGCGCAACGTGGGGGAGCCACTCCTGCAGGTAGCTGTAGCCCGACCCAACCACGATGAGATCCGGAAAAGCCTTCTTGACGAGGCGAGTCAGTTGAATGTGGCGGGCCACTCCTACCAGCGGATCCTCCGGGGCCTCATAACCGTCCGAGGGCGGGAACAAGGCCGGTCTCTGGATGTGGGGATTGTAGTAGGGGCTGCCTCCGGTGAGGCAGATCAGCCGAACGGATAGACTTTTCAAGAGTCGGATGACCGCAATGATCTCGTCCCAAGCCGAGCCGGGGACTTCGGCGGAGCCGGGGATGGCCAACCCGGGTCGGGGAGCGATCCGCCCGAATATGAACGTACTGTCTTCTTCCCCGGGAACGCCCCTGCCCGAGGCGTTCTCTTCAAACGGGACCATGTCAAAGGCGCTGAGCCGGACTGCGATCTCAAGTTGTGGCACCACGGCTCGAATCCCCGAGGCAACGTTGCGTAAGAATCGGGTTCGGTTCTCGAATGATCCTCCGTAGGGTCCAGCCCTGCTCTTGGCGTTCAGAAACTCATGTCCCAGGTAACCATGACAGTGCTTGATATCGACGAAGTGGAAACCGATCTTCCAGGCCAGGGCAGCGGCCCGAATGAAGTCCTCGGTCAGTTCTTCGACTTCGGAGTCCGTCAGGCACGGGTAATCGGCGGGGATGCCGAATCTGGGATCCAGGATCGGATGATGGTATAGAATTTTGGGCTCCAGCCTGTTCTTGTCTCTGGGTCTGGAAAAGCGTCCCGAGTGAGTCAGTTGCAGACCGACCAGGAGATCTCGGGAACTACCGAAGTGCCGTTCGTGAGTCGACACCAGCCGGCGGCGCAGATCGTCGAGTGCCTCCTGGTTGGACCCGTTGATCAGGAGCTGGTTGGGATTGGCCCGCCCATCTTGCCGGACCGCCACCGCCTCCCCGCCCCAGATGAGCTTGGCCCCACTCCGGCCAAAGTTCTCCCAGCGCCGGCGGGTCAAGAGGGAAGGCTTGCCGTCCTCAGTTCCGTCCCAGCCCTCCATGGGGAGGACGCAGAAGCGGTTTCCGACCATTCTCGAGCCGATCTCGAGGGACTGCGCGAAGGGTGAATCCGTTCCCGCCTCGAGCTCATCGTCGAAGTCCAGCGACAGGCCAAGTCTCTGCAGATGGGAGCGAAACTTTTCGGGGGAGTTCAAACTGGAGACTCTGGTATAACGATGGGACATCGGAGACCCGGGCTGTCAGGGATCTTGTGCGATCTGATAGGGTTGCCTACCTGGGACAGCCGAAGAGCATTACACAAGAGATGGATGGTTGCAATGAGACTTGGCATGAACCGTTTTCTCTGGACGACTTCTCTGACCGGAGAGCACTCTGGCATTCTGGAGAATCTCCAGGAAGCGCCAGGAGGAGTTTGAAGCATGGCGAAGAAACTAAACGTGGCAATGATCGGTTACGGCTTCATGGGGCGGGCCCATTCGAACGCTTATCGAAAGGTGAACCAGTTTTTTGATCTTACATACGAGCCGGTGATGAAGGTCGTGTGTGCGCGCAACCAGGCCAATCTCAGCCAGTTTGCCCGGAGATGGGGCTGGGAGGAACACGAGACAGACTGGCGCCGGGCTGTGGAACGGGAGGATGTTGACCTGGTGGATATCTGTTCTCCCAACAACACCCACCTCGACATTGCTCTGGCGGCGGCTCGGGCCGGTAAGATGATTGCCTGCGAGAAACCCCTGGCCATGAACACTGCCGAAGCCAAGGAGATGACCGACGCGGTGGAAGCGGTCAGCCTCCCCAACATGATCTGGTTCAACTATCGCCGGGTGCCGGCGGTCGCGCTGGCCAGGCAGCTGGTCGAGGAGGGGCGGCTGGGCCGGATCTTCCACTATCGAGCCAAGTACCTGCAGGATTGGACGATCAGCCCGGACGTTCCCCAGGGGGGGCAAGCTCTGTGGCGCCTGGATGTGGACGTAGCCGGGAGCGGAGTAACCGGGGACTTGCTGGCCCACTCGATCGACCAGTCCCTGTGGCTCAATGGACCGATCGAGTCTGTGGTTGCGATGACGGAGACGTTTGTCAAAGAGCGTCCTCTGCAGGATGATCCAAGCACGATCGCCCCCGTGGGGATTGATGACGCATGCGCATTCCTGGCCCGCTTCGCGAATGGGTCTCTGGCTACTTTTGAATCAACACGCTATGCCCGGGGCCGTAAGAATCAGAACACCCTGGAAATCAATGGCGACAAGGGTTCTCTTTACTTTGACCTGGAGGATGCACACCAGCTGCAGTATTTCAGTCACGGTGGTGACAGTACGGTTCGAGGCTGGAGAACGATTCAGGTCTGGGATGCGGATCATCCCTACATGGACAAATGGTGGGTTCCCGGCTGCGCCATTGGTTACGAACACACCTTTATCAATGCTACGGCCGACTTTCTCCTGGGACTGGAGTCAGGGCAGAAAACATGTCCCGATTTCCGCGACGGCCTCAAGACCCAGGTGGTCTGTGATGCGGTGTTGGCCTCGGCAGCCGACGGAGAGTGGAAGCAGGTTGGCAGGGCGTGAGCGGGCAACCTGAGCGAAGGCATCAACTTTCAACCTTTAACTTTCAACCAGCCTGCTACAGAGGTCCCCGGCTCTTGATGAGCAGACCCACCCCCAGTCCGTCCATCCACAGCCCGGTCACCAGAAGTCCCCACATCTCGCGAGCCTCTTCGGAGAACGGGGGCTGCTGGCCGAAGACTCGCAAGACCATCACCGCAAAACCGATATAAGCCAGGCCGCTCACCACAATTGGAATGATCCAGTGGAGCTTTCCCGAGAGTGCGGCCAGGCAGATCAGTGCGGGGATTAGATAGACAGGGATCCAGATGTGGGGATCGGGATCATTGTATTGAACTGCCGCCGCCAGTAGAAAAAGAACCGTGCCCAGGATGGAGACGAAACGCATCTGCAAAGGCTAGCAGGTTTCGGTAGCCGGTTGCCAGTGACGGGCCCGAGAGTGGGAGGAGACTCAGTGCTGCGGCCGGGAATTTAAACGGCCACCTCACTAAGCCTCCTCCCACTCTCTTGACGTTTTCGAGCCCCTCCCACTCTTCGTCCACCGTTTGATGTTTCCTGGCGTTGGTGGTTACCGTACAGTGCAGAGGTGCTAGACTTGACTCCTCATTAACCCCCAGGGAGAGAAGAAATCATGAAAGTGAAAGAAAAACGAGCGGATCATCGGCGACGCCGAGGCGAACCGGCTTTTGACCAAGCAGTACAGATCACCCTGGAAGGTCTGAAATGAATGCTCGTGTTCGTCTGAGCCTGGCGCTTCTCGCAGGGACCATGTCAGCCTGTGGGGCGGAGTCTCTGGTGAGGGAGCAGCAGCCTCTTGTAGCAGCAGAACAAGAGCCGGAAGGCTCCCACTCACTGGCTCTGAAGGCTCCTGATGCGGGCGGATTTCTCAACTTGTTCAACGGCGAAAACCTGGACGGCTGGACGATCATGGGCGATCCGGGGGGGTGGTCTATCGAAGACGGGATCATTCGATCGGAAGGCCTTCGGGGGGGAGACTGGCTTCGCTTCAATGAGCCCCAGAGTGATTTCATCCTGAAACTGGACTGGAAGGTCTCCGAGAACGGCAACAGCGGTGTTTTTATTCGGGCCGCCGAGGAAGGACGACCCTGGGAGACCGGCTACGAAATCCAGATTTCCAACCGGCCCCGCGATGATTTGCACTGCACCTGCTCGCTCTACGGATACGCTGCGGTGGATCCCCGCCCCGATGAGTCGGCCGATACCTGGCACACCTTTGAGATTCATGCCCGGGGCCCCCGGATCACCGTTTTTTCCGACGGGCTCAAGTGTACAGAGCTGGATCAGTCCGAAAGCGAGGGCGCCCGCGAGAAGCCTCTCTCGGGTTTTGTCGGAATTCAGGACTCCCACGCCGGAGAGGGCAGCTATGTCGAGTATCGGAACATCCAGCTGAAGCTGCTCGAATAGTATTCCGTCATCGGATAACGGGTCGCTGCTGAACCTGTTCAAGATATGGGGATTTGACCTTTTCCAGCCAGCTGACCAGATGGCCTTTCATTTCCTCTACTACTGCCCGGTATTGGTCCCGATTGGGATTATATCCGAGCAGATTCGTCAACTCGTGGGGGTCATTTTCGAGGTCGTACAGGGCGGGGCTTGCGCCCGAGTTGAGCCGTGATGGCGAGAGCAGCTTCCATCTCTTCGTTCGAACCATGATTTGGAGGGGCCGTTCTGAGACACAGTAGTCCGGTCCATCCATTTCGGTTCCTTCAATCAGTCCGCGGAGGCTTCGGCCTTCGGAGGTGTGTCCCGTGTGTCCTGTGTAGTCAAGGATCGTAGCGAAGAGATCGATGGTGGACACCGGAGTTTCCACTATGGTCCCCGAAGGGATCGTTCCAGGCAGGCGAATCAGTAAGGGTACGTGGACCGCTCCTTCGTAGAATATGCCTTTTCCTCCGATACCATGATCGCCCAGCATTTCGCCGTGGTCGCTGGTGAAGATCACCAGTGTGTTCTTGTCTAGATCGAGGTCCCTCAGTTTAGCGAGAAGTCTTCCCAGCCATACATCCACCTCTCGCACCAGCCCGTAGTAGTTGGCCTTCATTCGACGGACCATATCGGGATTTCGGTAGCCGTGTGCCTGGTTCGAGGAGGCTTTCTTCCGGTAAGGGGAGTTGACCATCGAGTCCGTCATGGAAAGCGGTAGCGACAGTGTCTCCGGAGGGTACATGCTATGGTAGGGCTCGCTGACCAGGAATGGAGGATGGGGTGGGGCGATCGAACAAGTCAAAGAGAAGGGGCGGTCCTTGATCTGTTCCAGTGCTTGCATGGCTTCCTTCACCGCAAAGGCAGTCCGGCCGAACTCGCTGGGAAGATCCAGGCGACCAAAAACTCGGTCAGTCGGCTTTTCGATCAAGCCTCGGCTCCGGCGAAAGGCTTGGATGCTTCGCTGCCAAACAGCTAAGTCGGGTACATAGGGCCGGCCGGAGCGATCGTCGAGAAGCTCCCCGGCGTCTGGGGGGCGAGGAGTCACATTCCTCTTGACAAACTGCCGGAAAGCGTCGCTCTGGGTCGTAACAGTGCTGGGGGCGCCCTTGTTCTTGTTGGTGGGGCGAACCCGATTCTTGTAGGTCGACGCCAGCTTGTAGGGTGCATGCCACTTCCCGTAGTACTCGGTATGGTAGCCGGTGTGGGCCAGGATGTTGTCGAATGAGGGTACCGGTGCAGCATCCGGACGGTTGATCTCACTATTCCGGGTCATCCGAACCGATTCTATGCTGTGACCTGTCAGTATGGCGGCTCGTGCCGGTACACAGATCGGAGAAGGGGTGTAGGCGTTGACAAAATAGGCCCCATCACGCGCCAGCTGATCCAGATTGGGAGTTTCCAGTTCTGTATTGCCCGCCCTGCTCAGTGCATCAAAACGCTGCTGATCCGTCATGATGAACAACAGATTGACTGGTCTTGCCGCGGCGGGTTCAACCGGTTCGGTCTGGGATTGGCTGGCCCGTCCCCCGGGAGGAACGCCGCTGACTAGCAGGATTGCCGTCAGTGCAGATCCAACCAGAGGTTTGCGACACCCAACCATCTCCGCTACATTATCTCCCCCCTTGAGAGACCAATCAAACTACGTTCCAGGAATGAGTTGTCGCTCAGCCGGAGAACCCGAGCAGGCCGCGCGTGAACTGGACATCTGTGTGGCCGGTCTGCATCGACCTCACCACATATTTCCCGGAGGTGGTTCGCACGATCAATTGCGCGATCTGTTCGTCCCAGCTCCCCGGATCTCCCTCCAGCACCAGATCCAGATCACTGCCGGAGCTTTCGGCCGCCCGGGGCTCGGCACTGATTCTCAACACCGGAACCAGGGGATGACCGGCCTGCGGCCGGCAACCTTCGTACCCAACGATGAGACTGCAGCCGCAGGCTGACATTCCGGTCAGGGCTTCCACCCGGTGTCGACCGGGATTGGCCATGACATGAAGACCGGCCTGCTTCGCGATTCCCCCGTAGGGCAGTGTTGGGTCTGGTTCCGACTCCAGGATTTTGTTTTCCAGTAGAAGCTCGAGCAGCGGATCGCCTTCGGGCAGGATCAAGGTGGTTCCCTCTTCAACCAGCCGTCGGGTCAGTTCAGAGAGAGTCGTCCCTGCCTCTTGGCTGATGGGCCGGGAAGAGAGAATTCCAATCGTCAGGTCACCGACTCCCGCGTCCTGCCGTGACACTTGTCGGCCCCGCCCGGTCCTGGATCGGAACCAGTTGATCACCTTCTCGGTGACTCGCTCCAGCCCGCCGTCGAGTTGAATACTGGCGGTCCCGAAGCGGGCCGGATCGATCCCGTCTTCCAGAAGCCTGGCCCGGACGACGCCGTTGTGGATCTTGTCACAGCCGTGCTCCAGCAGCAGGGCGGCGCCCACCAGCGGATGGGTCAGGTAACCAACCAGTGTGTCCAGGAAGAGGTCCCGGGAATCGCCGGAGAGGTACCCGCAGCCCTCGGAGTGAGGCAGTGCTACGATTCGGGACAGGGTCCCTCCGCCCACCTCCTGGCTCAGTTGTCGGGCGATGAGGAAAGAAACATGACCGGCGCACAGGCTGGTCGGGAGGATCAGACCAACCTGGTCGGCGGCAGGGCCGAGGGGTGTGCTGATCGCCCGGAACTGAAGGGAGTCCTGAGAGTCTGGTGATCGGACCATCAGTGGTTCCCCGGAGGGTGGCGGCTGTGATTGAAGAACCTGCAGCGCGGATAGGTCGAGCTGTCTCCAGTCGCGCCAGATGGAGACCTGATAATGTCCGGCCGTCTCTCCCTTGGTGAGTTTCCCCGAGGCTACGGAACAGGTCAGTTCAAAGGTGTGCTGACCCAGTTCATCCAAGGTGTGCTGACCCAGTTCATCCATGGAGACGCCGTCCAGGTACTCTCCGGCGTTGACATCCATCTCATCGCTCAGCAGCTCGTACCGCTCAGTGGTTGTCACCATCTTGACGGTCGGCGCAAAAGGGAAGTTGGTCACCGACCCGTTGCCGGTCGTGAAGAAAATGAGATTCGCCCCCGACGCCACCTGGCCGGCCACACTTTCCAGGTCATTTCCGGGGCTGTCCATGAAATAGAAGCCGGGCCCGGGAATTCGCTGGGAGTACTCGAGAACCTCATCCAGCCGTACGTCGGGGTGTCGCTTCAGGGCGGCCCCAATTGACTTGAGAGAGATGTTGTAGAGACCCCGGAGCTTGTTCCCTCCCGAGGGGTTCCCCTCGGCTGTGACGCCGTGCCAGGAAGACATCTCCTTGAAGCGCTCGATCTTACTGAGGAACTTCTGAGCCACCTCGATAGTGCGGACCTTCAGCAGCATGTATGACTCGGCGCCAATCAGTTCATCGGTTTCGGCGTGATTGGCAGCTCCGCCATTTCGAATGATCTCTCTCGCCACCCAGGAAGCCAGGGGGTTGGCAGATACTCCCGAAAACGCGTCCGACCCGCCACATTGCAGAGCCACCTTGAGTTCAGAGAGAGGCTGTCGGGATCTCTCGTAGCGATTCACCTGTGGAAGCCACTGCCGAATCGTTTCGCGGCAGGACTGCAGTTCCCTTTCGAGATCTCTTTCCAGTGTATGGAACTGATGGGTCAGGCCGGCAGTCGGGTACTTGTGGTGGTCCAGGTAATGGCGAAGCATCAGGTTAGTGACCGAGCTGTCGGGAGAATCGACGATCAGTACCGCTCCAACATTGGGGTGGACGATGAAACCGGCCAGGGTCCGAAGTACCAGCTCCCGATTGTTGGGCTCCAGGTCAGCTCCGCCTTCCGTGTGAGAGACTGCGACCACGCCACTTACATTCTTGTATGGTCCCAGCTCGGGTTTCAGCTTCCTGTCCAGGAGTCGAACAAAGCTGGACGTTCGTGAATTGGCGGCCAGGATCACAATGTAGTTTCGAGTGCCGACTCCCCGTGTCCCGGATCGTTTGAAACCGTGGAACGTTCCGGGCCGGGCGTATGTCTCCACCTGCCGGGCAGTCTGGAAAGCGATAGGATCGAGCCGGAAGGGTCGTATGTCATTTCGAAAATTGGGTTCGGAGACCGGGTAGTCCAGTTCCCGATAGGACATCTCCTGCACCATTCCCGGGTTGAAAACGTATTCCCCGGGGCGGATACTTCGGGTCGCATAGCCAAAGGGCAGGCCCCAGGAAAACAGGGGCTGTCCCTCTGCGATGCTCTCGAGAGCAAAGCGGTGGCCAACCAGAATGGCAGAGGCAATGTGCAGCGTCTGGCCGTCCTTCGTCAGCCGGGTTCCAGCCTCCAGGCCACGGGTAGCGATTGCACAATTGTCGCCGGGCAGCGGAATCCGGGCTAAGTCTTCGAATCGGTGCGTCGGTCCCATGGTTGACGATAATCGACCATTCAAGCCGCCAGTTCAAGCGTGAACCGAGCTAATGAAGCTCATGCCGGGTGGGTCGGAAGAGCAGGAGAAAGGCGATCGCACAGCCGGCGGTCAAGAAACAGGGCACCAGGAAGAGTCTGCTCCAGTCGGTCACGCCGTTATGGGTCAGGAGGACCTTGACATACCCATAGAGCATGGTTCCCAGGTAATTCCCGATCCCCAGTGTGGCCAGGGTAAGCAGGCTTTGAGCGCTGGCACGGATGTCGGCTTTGGCCACGTGATCGACATAGATCTGAGAAGTAACGAAAAAGAACGTGAAGCCGATCCCGTGAAATGCCAGAGAGGCGATCACCATCCAAAGAGGTTCACCAAGGGCGAAAATCATATACCGAAGCGGCCAGGCGATGACTCCCAGAGCCAGGCACCAGCGAATGCCGATAGTTCCCAGCAACCGGGGCAGAAGAAACCACATCGCAAAAACTTCGGCAATTTGCGCCAGAGTCATGATGGCCGGAACGGACTGGCTCGAAATGCCGAGGTCCTGAAGAAAGATCGACGTGGGGATATAGTAGAATTACAGCTCAGTGGTCACGACGAAGGCGATGGCCATGAAAACGGCGAAGTTCTTGTCCTTGAGCAGCCTGATGGCTTCCAGGAAAGCCAGCGGATTGCGGGCTTCCTTGCGAGGTGGAGTATGAGGAAGAAAAAAGGAAAGTAAGCCGAGCAGCAGCGAACCACACGCTGCAACGTAAAACAGGTCGCCGAGGAGCTGAAAATCGAAGGCGGAGCGCCATCCGCTCAGAATCCAACCGGCCACAATCCAGCCGATGGTTCCCCAGACTCGAATGCGACCGAATTCCTGGTTCACGTTTTTGAGATGGTGAAAGCAGATGGAGTTGGTGAGGGCCAGCGTTGGGGCGAAAAGGAGACAGTAGATGACCATCCAGGTCAGCATGGCCCCAAAGGACCGCTCTTCTCCCATCAAGAACAGCAGCACAGCCCCGATCAGGTGGGCTCCAGCCAGGAAGTACTGCGTGGGGAAAGTTCGATCAGCAATCTGGCCCCCTATGAAAGGAGAAACAATGCAGGCCAGCCAGAGAACGGCAAAAAGCCAGCTGATCATCGTGTCGCTGAACCCGAGTGACTGGAAATAGGCCGCCCCCACCGTGGTCCAGGCACCCCAGACCGCGTACTCGAGAAACATCATCGTGCTCAGTCGTGATCTCAGACTCATCAGCCAGGTCCGGTCAAGTCAAAACGGAAACAATTCGCTCCATTTCGGGTTCCAGTTCTTCCATGCTTCGAACCAGTGCGAACTGGGCGCGGGCGCGCTGCAGGTTGTGATCTTGATGTTCTACCTTGAAGTAGGTGTCCCCACCAATATAGTCAGTCAGAAATCGCATTCCGATGGTCAGGGTCGCCAGCCTGGGCGCCTGCGCCAGCAACCGTACTTCGAGGGGGGTCATGTGCTGCCCCAGGCACTCCATGTACCCTTTCAGGAGAGCCTCGTACAGGTCCAGGTTCAAACCTACCCGGGAGGTGTCCGGCTCGTCCTCGACGGTGTCCACCCCGGCCGTTCTCACCAGGTCGCCGAAGTCATAGAGAAGAGAGCCCGGCATGCAGGTATCCAGGTCAACCACACAGACTGCTTTCCCGGAGTCACGATCAAAAAGTACATTGTTGATTTTGGGATCGTAGTGAATCACGCGCTGAGGCAGCAGGTTCTCTTCGAGCGGAGCCGCAATGATCGAACAAAAGGCTTCTCGCTGCAGTACAAAATCGACTTCTTCCCGGGCCTGGCTCAGCCTTTCGGAGCGGTTTCTCGCGACCGCATTTTCTAATCGCCGCACCCGCGCGGGCGTGTCGAAAAAGTCGGGGATCGTGGTGGCCAGGCTGGCGGGCGGAAGATCCCCCAGCCGAGCCGCGAAGCTCGCGAAGATGCGACCGACTTCGAAAGCGTGTCCGGTGTCGGGGCAGAGGTTGAAAACCTCAGTGTTTTCGATGTAACTGAAAGTCCGCCAGTGAGACCCGTTGTCATTGATCCAGGTGTCGTCCCCGCTTCTGGCCGGGATCAGAGTCAGCTGCTTTTCTCCGGCAACGGGATGAAGCCGCAGATGCTCGGTGACACGCCGGATGTTCCCCATGAGAGCAGCAAGGTTGGAAAACACATTCTGGTTGAGTCGCTGGTGAAGGTAGCGCACCAGGCCGGGGCTGGTCTGCCAGGTGCTGACAAAGGAGTCGTGAATGTGTCCCATTGGGAAGGGGATGACGGATGCCAGCTCGCCCTCGATTTCGAATTGAGTTGCGATGTCGTCGTGACTCATCTTGTTGCTGTCCACCAAGAATAATCGCCCTTAGAGGTCCTGTACAGTTCGCTTCCGTCCCTGCTCTTTTGCCTGGCTGATAGCATGGGGTCTTCCCATGCAGGCCCCTTCTTGGTTATATTGATCAGCTTCAAAAGGAAGAAGAAGCGCGACCCGGATCGGGCGTCAACGGTTGACTCGGACGCGTAACGTGACGATAGGGCAGGAGAACCAGGGGCTTTGTGGAGCTTCTCCGGAACCCTTATACAACGGAATCGTATAATCAGGTGTCGGGAGTGTGCTGCTGGCCGTTGTCGGCTGGTAGAGCGAAATCTTGAAGTGTTTGCGAGAGGATAGGACCAGTTATGGAAAGATCTGCGAAAATCATGATTGAGGCCAAGGGTCTGTCGAAGTTCTACGGCGACTTCGTAGCCATCCAGGACATCTCTTTTTCGATTCCTGAAGGCCAGATCGTTGCCTTTCTAGGCCCCAATGGGGCGGGGAAATCGACGACCATGAAAGTCCTGACGGGATTCCTTTCGCCAAACCGCGGGAGAGCGGAGATCGCCGGCCTGGACATCCAGCGGCGGCGGATCGAGGCCTCCCGCAAACTTGGATATCTCCCTGAAAACGGCCCCCTCTACCAGGACATGACACCGCTGGAACTGCTCACCTTTTTTGGCGAAGCCAGAGGGCTGGCTAAGAGCGAGCTGGAGGAGGCCATCGACAGAGTGAATCATCTGTGTGCTCTCGATGAAGTCATGGAGAAGCCGATCAGCAAGTTGTCAAGGGGCTATCGACAGCGCGTAGGACTCGCCCAGGCTCTTCTGCATGACCCGGAAGTCCTGATCATGGATGAGCCAACCGCAGGACTTGATCCCAACCAGATTCGAACTTTTCGGGACAACATTCAGGAGCTGGGGCGGACCAAGACGATCCTCATTTCGACCCACATTCTGCAGGAGGTGGATGCGGTGGCCGATCGGGTGCTTCTGATCAATGAAGGCAAGCTGGTATTCGACGGAGTGCCGGAAGAACTAAAGGAAAACGGCTCCATGGAGCAGCCCTTCTATCGCCTGACAAACTACCAGAGTCCCGCAGCGGAGCAGGAAGCCGTTCCTGCTGAAATAGCCGGAGCGCCGGGAGAGGAGGCGTGATGTTCAAAGACCTGAACCTCGGATTCATCAAGGCTCTGATCAGGCGGGATCTCTGGAAGTACTTCACGAATCCCACCGGATATGTGTTCATTACGCTTTTCATTTTCTTGAGTGCGATGGCGGCCTTCTGGCAGCATCGTTTTTTTCTGAACAACCTGGCCAACCTCGATCAATTGAACAATCTGTTTCCCTATCTGCTGGTGTTTTTCATCCCGGCCCTGACCATGGGAGTCTGGTCCGAGGAGCGGAAGCAGGCTACCGACGAGCTGCTGTTCACCCTGCCCGCAACCAGCCTGGAAGTGGTTTGCGGCAAGTACACGGCCGTGCTGGGGATCTACACTGTTTCTCTGATTCTGTCCTTCAGTCACGTATTGATTCTAGCCTGGCTGGGAAGTCCGGATCTGGGAATGATGCTGAGCAACTACCTTGGTTACTGGTTTGCCGGCGGTGCCATGATCGCCGTGGGAATGATTGCTTCGCTGCTCACCGCCAACGCCACCATAGCATTCATTCTGGGGGCGCTTTTATGTGCTTTTCTAGCCTTCTTGAAGCCGGGCGCTTCGCTGCTCAGCAGCACTCTGGGAGCGGCGGTTGAGCCTCTCAGCATCAGCCCACATTTCCAGGATTTCGCATCCGGGGTCATCAGCTTCTCGTCGATTTTGTACTTTTGTTCAATCGTGGTGGTGGGGCTCTTCATCAATATCATTCTGGTGGATCGTCGCCACTGGCCGCGCAACACAGAGGGATATCCTACCTGGAGCCACTACACAGTTCGTACCCTTGCACTGGTGATCGGATTTGCAGCGCTAACCACCCTGGTGACTCGAATTGGCATTCGGATCGATGCCACCTCCGAGAGGCTCCACTCGTTGAGCTCTCAGACCAAAGCGCTGGTACGAGGTCTGGATGCCGAAAGACCCGTTTTTATCCAGGCGTTCGTGAGCCCAGACGTGCCCGAAGCCTACGTGCAGACGCGAAGTAACCTGCTGGGGATGCTCCATCAGCTGGATTCGCTGGGTGGAGCGACCGTTCAGGTGAGAATCGAAGATACGGTTCCTTATTCTAGTGGAGCTCGCGAAGCACGTGAAAAGTTCTCGATTACTCCCACTCAAGTGCCCAATCTGGGCGACGCGAGCGCAGGTTTTGTGGATGTTTTCATGGGGGTGGCTTTTACCTGTGGAGCCGAGGAGCAGGTCATTCCGTTTCTGGACCGCGGACTCTCGGTGGAATACGAACTGGCTCGCAGCCTGCGTGTGGTGGCCAATACGGAACGCAAGAAGATTGGCGTCGTGACGACCGAGGCAAAACTGTTCGGTGGCTTCGACTTCCAGTCTTTTCGAAGTAGTCCATCCTGGCCTGTAGTCGACGAATTGAAGAAACAGTACGAGGTGGTTCAGGTCAATCCCACAGGTGCACTGCCCGAGGACCTGGACGGCCTGATGGTGGCCCTGCCATCCTCGCTTTCGCAGGAGGAATTGGACACGGTCCGGGGGTTTATTGAATCGGGGATTCCCGCGCTTCTTCTCGTCGACCCCATGCCGGTGGTCAACCTGGGTCTCTCTCCCTCGGAACAAGCCGGGGCCAACCAGAATCCGTTCATGCGGAATCAGGGACCGCCTCCCAAGCAGAAGGGGGACATCCAGGGATTCCTGGCCAGCCTTGGGGTGAGCTGGGACAAGTCCATCATTGTCTGGGATACCTACAATCCACACCCCGATCTCGAGCAATTGCCCCCTGAGGTTGTCTTCATGGGGCGTGGAAACGAAAACCCGGATACCTTCAACGCGGAAAACAATGCTTCGGCGGAACTCCAGGAATTGGTGATGCTCTATCCCGGGACGGTCTCGCCGACCGTGGGGAGTGACTTCGAGTTCCAGCCGCTGATCCGGTCGGGTTTTGTTTCGGGCCGTCTCAGCTACTTCCAGCTGGTTCAGCGCAGCTTTCTGGGGGTCTCGTTGAATCGAAATCTTCCCCACCGCCCGGACGGCTCCGACTATGTGCTGGCCGCCCTGGTGACCAAGAGAGGGAGCCCGCCCGCGGAGGAGAACGAGGAGGAGAACGAGGAGGAGAGAGAGGAAGAGAAGAAGGAAGAAAATTCTGAGGAGACGGCTGCCACTGACGGGCCTCCCAAGGACATCCGTCTGGTGGTGATCGCCGATCTGGATTTCATTTCTGAGCAGTTCTTCCAGATCCGAGAGCGGGGGCCTGAGAACCTCAATTTCGACAATGTCACTCTTTTCTTGAATGCAATGGACATTCTGGTTGGGGATGAAAGCTTTGTGTCGCTGCGCAACAAGCGAGTCAGGCACCGTACTCTGGAGCGCGTTGAGGCCCAGACGCGGGAGTTTATCGAAACCAGGATTCGGGAAGAAGAGCAAGCCGAAGCGGATGCCGAGAGAGCCCTGGCAGAGGCACAGAAGAACCTGGATCAGCGCGTGGAGGAAGTACAGAGTCGACCTGAACTGGACGATCGCACCAAGCAGATCATGGCCCGCAACATTCAGGAGGTCGAATCCCGGAAGTTCGAGGTGTTGAAGGCAAGTATTGAAGCCGAGAAAGAAGCCAAAGTGAATGCCAGCAGAGAAAACCTGGAATCCCAACGGCACCGCATTCAGAGCAACATCAAGACTTTAGCGGTGGTGTTGCCCCCGATCCCGGTTCTCGTGCTTGGCATCCTGATCTTCCTGCGCCGCCAGAGGCGAGAGCGGGAAGGTGAATCTGTGGCCCGTCTTTTGAAGGGATGAAGGAGAAGTCACTATGAGCGAGACTCGTAAAACACTGACTCTTGTAGGCGTGGCAGCGGTTCTGCTTCTTCTGGTATTCGTCACCGCTCCGGGCAAAGTGAACCCCGAGGCCTTCGACGATGTGGGTGAACCCTTCTTCGGCGATTTCGAGGATCCGAATGCGGCGACCACCCTGGAAGTCATTGAGTTCGATGAGGAGACGGGCACAGCCAGACCGTTCAAGGTCACTTTTGAGGGGGATGTCTGGACAATTCCCTCCCACCACAACTATCCCGCCGACGGTAAGGATCGGCTGGCCAAGACCGCGGCCGGACTGATCGGAATCAGGAAGGATGGTCTCCGTTCCAACAATGCGGCCGATCATGAAGCCTGTGGCGTAGTGGATCCGCTGGACGAAACCATGACCAGCCTGGCAGGGCGAGGCGAGCGAGTCACGGTGAAAGACGCCTCGGGCCAGGTCCTGGCTGATCTGATCATAGGGAAGGCTACCGGCGAAGAAGACAACCTGCACTTTGTCAGAGTTCCGGGACAGAAGCGAGTCTACGTCTCCAGGCTGGACCTCGACATCTCGACCAAGTTTGCCGACTGGATCGAAACCGATCTGCTCGAGGTCGACAAGGATGATATCGATAAGGTCATCATCAAAGACTACTTCATCAACGAGCGCACCCGCCGGGTTGTCGAGCGCGGGGAGATCGTTCTCAGCGAGGATGATGGGACCTGGACTGCGGCTGAGATGCGCTCCAGTGAGGAGGTGAATTCCACCAAAATGGATGACCTTCTGCGTGGTGTCGATGAGCTTTCCATCGTAGGTGTCCGTCCCAAGCCGGAAGGGCTGACGCAGTCATTGAAGCAGTCCGGTGACGACATCCCCATCTCACAGGAAGCCCTGCTCTCCCTGCAGAGCAAGGGATACTACTTCACCCGTGACGGGAACCTGCTCTCAAACGAAGGAGAGTTGCAGGTGGAAACGGCCCGGGGAGTGACCTACAGTCTTCGTTTCGGAGAGGTTCTCTACGGCACCGACGAGGCTGTCACGGCCGGAACGGAAAGCAGTGACGACGAGTCGGCAGGTCCGGGAGAAAATCGATATCTTTTCATTACCACCACCTTCAACTCGGATCGTTTTCCGGAGCCGGAGGGGCCGTCCGATCTGGCCTTTCAGAGCAAGACCGATGAAGATCTGACGGACGAAGACAAGAGGAACAAAGAACTCCACGAAAAGGTTCAGGAATGGGAAAAGGACCTGGCCGAAAATCGCGAGACATCAGACCAGCTCAATCAGCGGTTCGCTGAATGGTACTACGTCATCTCCTCCAGCAGCTTTGACAAAATCCATCTGGAGAGGGATGACCTGATTCGGGAAAAGTCTGAGTAGTGTGATCTACGCCGGCACGTCGGGATTCTCCTACAAAGAGTGGAAGGGGATTTTCTATCCCGCGGATCTGCCTCAAAAGAAGTATCTCCATTACTACTCCCGACAATTCAACACCACTGAGATCAACAGCACCTTCTATCGAATTCCTTCCCAAAAAACGACCGCGCAGTGGGCCAGTTTGGTCCCGTCCAGTTTTCGCTTCGCGTTGAAGCTGAACCAGAGAATCACCCATCGCAAGAAACTGGTGGAGTGCGACGAGGAGATGGGCTGGTTTTTTCACGGGGCCAACCCGCTCTGGTCTCAACTGAGCTGCATCCTGGTCCAGTTGCCCCCCTGGTTCAAACAGGATCTGGAGGTGCTGGAAGGATTCCTGGGGAAGTTTGCGGACAAAGCACCGCTGGCGCTCGAGTTCCGCCATGAATCCTGGTTCGAATCAGCCACCTTTGAGCTTCTCCGTGATTACCAGGCTTCCCTGGGCGTGGTCGAGTCCGACAAGCTGGAGGCTGTTCGGGAGATCACCGCGCCTTTTACTTACATGAGGCTCCGCAAGTCCGAATACAGCCGGAAAGAGATCGAAGGGTGGGCGGAGTGGATCCGGGGACGGGATGGCGATGTGTACGTGTATGTCAAGCACGCAGGAGCGGCCCCTACCCTGGTCCGACAGTTGAACGAAGCGTTGGGCTGAAGAGCTTGTTGTTCCTTTTCTCCGGCTGGGGACAACCTGCGTGCAGGAGGAGTAGGGAGAGGAGGCCTGCCACTGTCCGGCCCCGAACCGCCACCCGCAGAAAGGCAAAGTCTCCGCCGGCTGGGAGCAAGCGGTTATGGTAGTGTAGGGTCGGCATGAAACGCGCTGTTCTTGTCCTGGCTTCTCTGGCCTCAGCACTGCTGTTGGCCGGGG
The DNA here is from genome assembly GCA_965205345.1 of Acidobacteriota bacterium. Classification (GTDB taxonomy): domain Bacteria; phylum Acidobacteriota; class UBA6911; order RPQK01; family CBDAPI01; genus CBDAPI01. Next base: position 51,204 of record CBDBGQ010000025.1, read on the forward strand.
CAGCCGATTCCGACCAGCCGGGACAGAAAAGGCAGCCCGACTTCACGTTCGTGAGGCTTCAGTATTCCAGCACCCTCTGGGGCGGGTCAACCTGGGCGGTCGACTACCCCAAGGCCGATATCCAGTTTCTCTGGGGTCTGGGAAAGCTGGCGGACTATGCTTTTCCAAAAGCCGACCGGCGAGCTCTACCCATCGACTCCCCCGAGTTATTCGAACATCCCTTTCTCTACGCCGTTGAGGTCGGTTACCTCAACCTCTCCCAGGCAGAGGCGAACCGCCTCCGGGAATACCTGCTGCGTGGAGGCTTTCTGGTTGTAGACGACTTTCACGGCTCCTATGAGTGGCAGAACTTCTATCTGCAGATCAAGAAGGTGTTCCCCGAATACGAGCCCTTTGATCTGCCCCTGGACCACTCCATTTTTCATTGCTACTTTGACATCCAGCAGCTGCTTCAAGTGCCCGGGTTTCACTCTGTCCGCTATGGCCGGACCTGGGAACAGGACGGTTACGATCCCCGCTACATGGGAATTGAGGATGACCAGGGTCGGCTCATGGTCATGATCAGCGTTGTTGCATGGATCGGGGCGGAGATGGAATTCGCCCTTTCCCAAGCGGTAGCGTCAGGCGATACGTTCGAACACAGGCCGTCCGAGTGCGGTCATTGTGTTCAGGACTTTCTGGCCGACCTGGATCTCCGTGATCTGCCTGGAGAAGCTGCGGGATCTGAGTCTGGGGCCGATGACGCTCTTCCACCGGCCGATCTGCGTTTCTATCCGGCTGCGCTGGTTGTACCCTGTGGCCGCCTGCCAGGCCATGCGGCCGTTGCTGCGGATCTGGGCAATATGGCGATCCCGAACGGTTGGATCCCGCGCCGATTGCGGTCGGATCACTGCGTTCTTTGGCGGCGGTATAACCACATCCAGGGTCTCCCCATACCGTTCCCTCAGCAGATCCCGTGTGGACGCTCCATCATAGGCGCCGTCCGCCAGAAAGCCCGTGACCGGGGCATCGAGTTGATCCAGGAGCCCGGGTAAGGCGGTGCTGTCTCCAACGTCATCGTGAGTCAGATTGGCGCAAACAATCGCACCGCTATGGAGGTCCAGTCCGAGGTGGAGTTTGCGCCAGCGGCGGCGTATTCCCCTGGTTTTATGCTTCTGCGCGAGCCATTCCCCTTCGCCGAAGATCTTGAGGCCGGTACTGTCCACCACCAGATGGACAGGCACAGACCCGGCTTGCCTCATCACCTGCGCGATGCTCAAGCCGTTTGCGCGACGCGACAGTGTGGAGAAGTCCGGCACCCGTATATCCAGCCCCATGAGCGTGCCAATGGAACCCATCAGCCCCTGCGTTTGTCGCAACCCAAGCCGATACGCCGTGCGCAGCGTCAGGCATGTCTCGATAGCCAGATCCGAGTATCTCCGCTGGCCACCCCGTGACGTGCGGCGCGGCGCGCGCCACACACTTTGAGCCTCATCACTGACCCAAATCGTCAGATCACCCCGTTGGCGCAGGCTCTCGTTATATTCTGCCCAGTTGATCACCCGGTACTGCGCCTTATCAAACTTGTGCCGTCGCGCTGCGTTGAACTTATGTGGCATCTAGGTTATCCCCGGTGTTGAAAAACACGATGATAAGGCATCCTTCGGGATGATCCATGCAACAAGGTCCCTTTTGACCAGAGGGCTGCCGTAATCCTGAGAGACGTACAGCATCTCAGTTACGAAGAGATCGCTGAGACGGTTGGTGTTTCTGTAGGAACCGTCAAGTCGCGCATTGCCAGAGGAAGAGAAAAGCTGCGCCGTGCTCTTCAGCGTTACCAACTCGGAGGTCGGAAGTGTACTGTCAAGAAGTCAGTGAGAAGCTAAACCAGTTTGTCGATGGTGAGTTGTCGCCTCTTGAAGCACTCGTTGTGCAGCGTCACCTCGGGGATTGCCCGCAGTGCGACCGCCACCTGAGCGAGCTTCAACTCGTCGGCCGGGCTCTGTCTCTTCCGGTTTATCTCCCTGAGGGAAGTCGCAAGAGGATGCGACACGCACTGCTCACCCGAACCCGCCGAAGGTGGTCAGACTACCCGTCCGTTTTACTGGGACAGTTCCGGACCGCTCTCAGAGATCTGGATCGACAGTCTGCTCTGTGCCGCCTTTCGGCGTTGCCCGTCTCTTTCGTCTTGCTTTTCGTGCTGGCGTCTCAGCTGCCTCCTCTTCCCGTTCAACAATGGACTTTTCCCGTTCATGCAGCCGAGTTGGACTCGCCCTCCACTTCCAGCCGACCACCCGTGCTGGTCGAGGTGCTCCAGTCAAACAAGAGTGTTGACGAACTGGTTGACACAGCCTGGAAGATCCCCTACGAGGATTCTTTCTCTCTGATCGCTGAGATCAGCCCCGAGGGAAATGCCCGCATCGAGAATATTCTGGAGTATCCGAAAACGATGGAACTGCTGCATGCAGTTGACCTCACACTCCGAGAGAGCCAGTTTGGCGGGATCTCCGAAATGCCCAACGCCTTCCTGATCTATTCCTTTCAGAAGGTGGACGTCTATGAGGGACTCTGAGCGTTCCACGTTTCACGTTCCACGATTGGGAATTTAGGGCGTGGAACGTGGAACGGCACGAGCCCCAGCGAGTGCCTAGGGCACCCTAAACTCGATCTTCCCGGTTCCCAGGTTACCCACCGAGTCGATCACCCGAATCACCAGGCCGTGGGAACCCTGTGACAGGCTCCCTATCTCGATCTCATAGGTCTCGTTCTGGCTGTCGGCAATGCCATCTGCCGGCCAGGCGATGACCCAGGCTCCCCCGTCCAGGGAGTATTCGAGCTGGAAGACGTTACTGGCGCGGGTTTCCGCAGTCACCTGGAAAGTAGCCACATCTCCCGAAACTCGAGGCTCCCCGATTTCAAGAGCGGGTGGGTGATTCGCGACGGTGAAGGGTTTGCTGATCATTTCAGTCTGGAGGGCCTGATCCGGCGGATTGCTGAGCCGATCTGAGACCACGATTCTGAAGGCATACACCCCGTCTGGAACACTGGCACCATCCAGCGTGTAGAAGGTCTCCTCCCAAGTTTTTTTCAGCAGCCTCCAGATCACGTCACCCTGAGCGCGCAGGTAGAGGTCGAATGCCAGGTCGTCGCCGTTGTTGTCGGTCGCCTTCCAGGTGACACTTCTGGAAGCCGGTGTGTAGATCTGCCGGGGCGGAGCGGTGGGAGCTTTCTTGAGGCTACGGATGGCAGGCGGAAGAGAGCGAAAGTGGGAGTTGTCGGGGCCCCCGAGCGCCGCATTGAGCTGGCTGGTTGCCGGAGCCTTGACGAAAGCGCTTCCCGGTGCATGAACACTCACTGAGGTGATCCGCGGAGCAACGTTCTTCTGGAGATAACTGACTTCCACAGAGTCAACACCATTGCGCTCCGAGAGGAGCGCCGTCGCCTCCCCCGGACTGGAAAAATCGATTTTCCACTGCAGGTAACGAGCAGCCGGACTGTTCACCGGGCCCCCTGTAGCACTGTTCTCCACGCCTCTCCATTCGCTCCAGGCGTCGTCCGGCTTCCCGGTATTCCCCGACCGGGTTGAAAACTCTATTCCGTCACCGCTGGGATTCGTCACTTGCCAGCGGATCCGCCCCCAATCGGAAACCACCCCGGCGTCGAGCACGTCCGACTCGTAAGTTCCAGTAGTGCCAGGTCCACGGGACAGACGATAGAGTTTCCCCAGGTTACTGGTAGCGAGGGTGATTTGATTTCGAGCACTGACCATCCGAGTCACCTGTTCATCGGGCGTTTCACCCAACACTTTCTTGAGCCTTGCCGCCGTGATCGAGAGCAATCTTCCCTGCTGCCCGATCCCCATCAACACTTCGCCATTCTGCCGAACCAGCAGGTCGAATACCGTCTGCGAATCCGCGCTGTAGAGCACCTCCACGAGGTTGTCACGATCAATCCGAAAAAGCTCGAGTTTCGACCCTTTCCTGATCCCCTCGATCTCAACCGTCTCCTCGGCACCCGGATTGGCGGGCTTCGGAGGAGCAGGAGGCGGTTTAGCCTCGGTCGATGTCTTGGAAGGGGTCGTACTGAATGAAATGCCCACGGCATAAATGTTGCCGTATCGGTCCGTGTTGATGGCCCGCACTTCCTCCATGCTGGAATCGAACAAGACAAAGGGCCTTCCGGCCTGATCCAGCCTGATGAGAAGACCTGCCGGGGAGGAGCCGGCCAGCAGGTTCCCTCCGGCGTCCCAGGTCAGATCAACGATGTGTTCTTCACGGCTGTCATAGAAAACCTCCCCGCGGCCCTGCTCATCCACTTTGAAGATCCTGCCGTTGGGCCCCGTCGCTACGAAGAGTGTCCCTGCTGGATCCAGGGTAAGGTCCCAGATGTACTTCTCCTTGGGATCGAAAAAGATACTCACAGACCCGCCGGCTGAAATCCGGTAGACCTTTCCCTCCGGAGCCGTACCCGCCAGAATCTCACCATTTGGACGGACAGCCAGTGCATGCACACCCGACTGCTCGAAATCAGCCAGCTCGGACCCCTGGCCGTCGGGCGTCACCCGGTAGAGCTTACCCTCGCTGCCCGTTCCCGCCAGGATGTTTCCCTGCTGATCAACCTGAAGGGAGTAAATGAAGGGCTGGGCGGTGTCGAACAGCAGTTTGATCTCGGGGGCCTGCACGAGGCGCCCGTCACTGCTGAGAGCAACGCCTTTGAAGGTACCCTTGAGGAAATCCTCCTGCATGGACGACCTCCACAGGGCCGGCCTCGATCCCAGAAGCACCGGTGAGATGGTCACAAGAAGAGTTGTGAGGCAGCAGACGAGTCGCATCAATTCGGGGAATCAGCCTTTCACGATCAATTGGATGGTCTTTATTCCTTCCAGCACCAGATCGCCGGCAGCGAGTTCCCTCTCGAAATAGACTACGTTGTGCAGGGGTCGGGCAGCTCCAGTTGTTCGTTTAGAGCGATGGATTTCGAGCATCGAGGGCGGAAGCATCGGCAGTCCCTCGCCCGCCAGTACCACTCCAGGCTGTTCTCGGAAAAGCCGCACGTAGAGGCGATCGTTCTTCTTCAGATTGTTAATGGCCCGCACCAGCTGGTAAACCGTTTGCGGGATGAACTGGCCGGCGTCTTTGGACGCCGCCTCACTCCTGGCCAGCGAGACCCCCTCTCCAACCAGAACCTGAATCGGACCTTCCTTCAAACCCTCCGGGATCTGGAGTTCATATTCCTGCAGGATCGCCTTGCCGTTATCCCGGCGTAGCACCATACTAAGCTTTACCTTCTCCCCCGCCCTTACCTCGTGTCTGTCAACCCAGACCTGCTCCAGCCTGGCTGCCAGTTCCTCTTCAACTGCCTGGATCTCCACATTGACGCTTTCCACGGGCACGTCGTCGAACCCCGTGTTCATGAGCAGATCCAGCACGCCCCCAACCGTGACCGCAGCCTCCGTCATCTGGGAAGCATTCCGCGAGTATGTCACCTCAGGCTGGCCGGTGACCCTGATCTTGGTTTCGACCCGGAAGGTTTGTGGTCCCGTGGATCTCTCCGAACTGATCAGGCTGTTGAAGACTGCAAAATTGGCCAGGAGAGGAGTCAGGAAAGAACCGCGAACCAGCTCGACGTTGATCTCGCGAACACCTTCCCGACTGGTGTGTAAACGAATCGAGAGGGGAAGCATTCTGGAGTTTTCTCCCAGCAGCCCCAGGATTCCGGTGTCCCGATCCTGCTTGATGCTCCCGACCAGATTGTCAACGGCGGTCACCTTCTGACTGGTCGAGAGACTCGAAATGACAGTCATGACTGCGCCTGTAGCCATTGGCATATCCGTGAATCCAGTGCCTAGAAAGGGATGGCCAAAGGCATAGACCCGAGCTCCATCAACATGGGTGATGGTTCCGGCCGCACCGATCTCGAGATCTCCCCGCACCAGCTGGGCCACCAGAGTCGCCCCGGGAGCGACAGGCGCATCTCCAAAATCGTCGCTCCAAGAAGAGATACCAAGCGTGGGCTGAAGACCAAGCGATCGCAGGTCGCTCTCGAAAAATCGAACGACCGCAGGATCGAATCCAGAGAGACTGAGCGGAGTAAGAATCGGTTCCAGCTCGCCGGCCAGGCCCACCTGATTCAACTCGAGCGCTATTCTGTGCGAAACAGCCGCAACCCGCTTCATCCTTCCCAGATCGTCGGAGCGGTCGGAGAAGCTCCTCGACGAAGACCATTGAGCTGGAGTAGACGGGCTTTCAAATACCTCCAACATCTCGTGGATGGGAGTGATGCCGGCAATCGGCTCCTTCGAAAAAGGAAAGCTAAAGGCCACAGCCCCAATTAGTTTTCCATCAATATAAACAGGGCTGCCACTCATTCCCGAGAACACCCCTGTTTTTTCCACCCTGGGCCCTTTGAGGCGGGACAGGATCAGGTTTCTGCCAGGCCGGACATTCTCCAGAATCCCCAGGATTTCAACCTGAAACTCCTCGATGGCAACTTTCTCAAAGGTGGTCTTGCCCGTCCCGCTCATACCAGGCTTGATCTGGCTGATGGAAAGAAAAGACGGCTGCTGGGCAAGGCCCTCAACAACCAGCAGGGCTCCTGCCATCACAAGGACAGGGAAACGGAAATTCATTGCTCTCAGCAATTTGTAAAGCTCCAAGAAATACCACTATACAGGAAGGCTTAGTACTCCCTTCCATAAATACAATGATGTTTATTCACTTCGCTCACTGCGGTTCCTGGGCCAGATCAACATTGCCTTTACCCGACTTGGCTTAGGGATGCACACTGAGCGGCCGACCCAGTCTGTGTCAGTCTGCATTGTCATCATTAGAGCTGTTGTTTCGGGGGGGAAGTTTGTCCCTTTCATTCGTGATGAGATTCGATTCCCTGAGCCTGGTTGGTTTTAAGTCATTCGCCGATAAGGTCCATGTATCTTTCGACGAGCGTATCACTGCGATTGTGGGCCCCAATGGCTGCGGCAAATCCAATCTTTTCGATGCCCTCTCCTGGGTTCTGGGTGGCCAGAACGCTCGCGAAATGCGGGGCGTGAAGATGGAGGATTTCATCTTCGGGGGCACCGGGAAACGCAAGCAATCCGGAATGGCCCAGGCCAGTCTCGGCGTCTGCCTGAACAAGACTCGCAGCTTCGACATTCAGGGAAAGACGTTTCGGGATGATCGGCTCGAGATCTGTCGCAAACTATACCGTTCCGGAGAAAGTGTTTATCTGGTCAACGGTCGCCGCTGCCGGTTGAAGGACATCCATAAGATCCTTGAGGAGTTGGGTCTGGACTATGCCTCCTACGCACTGATTGCTCAGGGAAAAATTGATTCCTTGATGACCGCAAAACCCCTCGAGCGCAGGGCTGTCATCGAGGAAGCTGCGCGGATCACGGGGTACAAGACCCGTCGCCGCCAGGCAGAACTCAAGCTGGAGATGGCTCAGCAGAACCTCCTCCGCATCAATGACATCGTTGTCGAAGTTGCACGACGCCTGCGATCGCTGAAGCGCCAGGCTGCAAAAGCCAGACGTTACAAGAACCTCAAAGAAGAGTTTCGGAACCTCCAGAAAATCCGCTTTGTGCTGGAAGCCGGCGGTCGCCAGCAGGAGTTGTGCGAGCGGCGCCAGCAACTTGCGCAATTGGCCGGAGAGTGCAACCGTCTGGAAGAGAAGCTCCAGACCGCTCTTGGCGAACAAAAACTGCGCACGGAAGGGCACAACCACCTGGAAAGCGAACTTTCCTCACTCAACGAGCAAAGCTCGAAGCTGCTGCTGGAGATCGATCGGACCGCCAACTCGATTGCCGGCCACCGTGAGCAGATCCAGGCGACTCACGGTTATCTCGAACAGCTGGAAACGGATCTCGGCGCGATTCGCCAGACACTTCGGCACGTCCAGTCAGATCGTGCGCGTTTCGAAGAGGAAATCGGAGGAATCTCCAAAGAAGCCGATCGACATGAAGAGCTCATCAACCAGCATCGCAATCTGTTGGAGCAAAGCACCGCTAAGGTCTCCGAAGTTGAAACTGCCATCGAACAGGAACGTAACCGGATTCTGGAGCTGGCGGCTCAGAAGGCTTCCCTGACTCGACTGCTGGAGCAGCTTGACCACCAACTTGCCGAACTTCGTGAACGGGAAGAGAGGCTAGCCGGAGATCATGCCCGGTCCGTTCTCGATACTCGACATTGGAAGAGGGATGTCAAGCAGCGCAGGGAGGAAGTGGCAAAACTGAATTCAAAACGGTCAACCCTGGAGAAGAGCCTGACCAGACAGGAAGCCAAAGAAGGCCAGCTGCGGGCCGAAGTGAACGACCTGGAGCAAGGCAGAACCCAGCTCAACAACCAGCTCATCGCACTGGCTGAGCGGCTGCAATCGCTCCATGAGATTGACTTGAGCCGCTCCCAGTACAGCGACGGAGTTCAGAAGCTCCTCCATTCATTCAGGGGAAACGGAGCGGTTGCAACCAGCGGAACCCTGGCCGATCGAATTGAGACCAACCCGGAGTATGAACAGCTGTTTGAAAGCTTTCTCAACCAAAAGCTGGAGTACGTGCTCGTCGACTCGATGAGGGAAGCCAGGGCTGGACTCGACAGGGCCCTGGAGATGAAAGGGGGCCGCTGTTCCTTCCTGACTCTTCATTCCGACAACGGTTTTGGGAAAGAGATGGATCCCGACCAGCTTCCTTCCGTTGAATCAGAGGGAGTCATCGGTACACTCGCTCAGCTGCTGAAGATGGATTCCGACATCGAGTCCGCCTTCCGGCGAGTGCTACCGGAAGCTGCCAACACTGTTGTCGTGTCGAATCTGGAGAGAGCTTTCCATCTGGCCCACTCCTATCCAGACTCCACGTTCCTGACTCTGGACGGGGCCACCCTGGCACCGCGTGGTCTGTTGACTGCGAACGTATCCGACACCCGGAAACTGGGTCTCCTGACCCTGAAAAGAAAAACCAAAGATGTGGAGGAGAGAATCGGGGCGGCCCAGCGCAAACAGAATCGTCTCGAGAAGCGGCTGCGTTCGGGTACGCAGGAGCTGAACTCCCTGCAGGCCAAACGACGAACCAACCAGGAAGAGAGCCGGAGAATCGACCGCGATCTCTGGCAGTGCCAGTTGAAGCTCGAGCAGATGGAATCCAATCTGAAGCGCGAGCAGAAAAGTGCGGCGGATCTGGGCGCAGAGCTCGAACGGGTGCAGAAGAACATTGAGTCGACACGCCGCCAACAGAGCCAGAGCCTGGAACACCTGACAGCAGTGAATACCGAGAAAACGGCGGCCGACAAGTTGCTCACAGCAAAAACCGGGCAGCTCCGGGAGTTACGCGAGGAACTCGAGCGGGTTCAACAGCAGTACAACGCGGTTGCGTCCAATCACAAAGTGATCCAGGAAAGGAAACAAGCTCTGGAAGAGACTCTGGATCGCGTCGGCGAGCAGGAGGAAGGCCTCGAAGCCCGCCAGAAATCTGTTTCCGAGGCGATGGGACAAAGCCGGCAACGGGTGGAAGAGATGACCTCTGAGATCGAGAGGATGTCCCAGGCCCTTTCACAATTCCAGAAACAGGAAGAAGAAGTCGCAGGGAAGCTCTCGGCACAACGATCTCAATATCAGCAGTGGAAATCTGAAGCCCCGGGTTTTGAAAACGACCTCGATCATTTGAGGAGCCAGAAGGAGGCGGCCCAGCAGTCCAGGTCCGATCGGCAGGTTGAAGTTGCCAGGATTGAGACCCAGCTCCAGGGGATTGAGAATCAATGCCAGGAACAGCTCAGGGTATCCGTCCAGGCACTGCTCAGCACTGTCAAGCTTGACAGTGTCGATGAAAAACAGACCCTCGAGAGATTCGCCTATTTCCAAGATCGCCTGGAGAGATTCGGGCCCATTAATATGGCCGCGCTTGACGAATACCAGGAGAGCGAGAAAAGGCACGGATTCCTGGTCAAGCAGCGGACTGATCTGGAAGAATCGATCTCCGACACGCAGCGGGCCATTCAGGACCTCAACCGCCGCAGTCGGAAACAGTTCAAGACGGCTTTTGAAGCGGTGAATCGCAACTTCAAGGAGGTGTTCCAGACTCTGTTCGGCGGAGGAGACTGCGGAATGCGGCTGCTGGACGAGGCGGACGTTCTGGAGAGTGGCCTGGAGATCTACGCGCAACCGCCGGGAAAGCGCCTGCAGAATGTCCTGTTGCTTTCAGGAGGAGAGAAGGCGCTGACCGTTCTTGCCCTCCTGGTGGGTCTATTCGCTTACCGACCCAGCCAATTCTGCGTCCTGGACGAAGTGGACGCCCCTCTGGATGACGCCAACATAACTCGCCTTACCACGCTGCTCCGAAAGATGAGTGAAAAAACTCAAATCATTGTCGTCACCCACAACAAGCAGACCATGGAAATGGCCGACACCCTGTTTGGAGTGACGATGCAGGAACCCGGCGTCTCCGAAGTCGTCTCGGTGAGGATGTAGTTCCACGTTCTCCCCATTGAAAGTACAGAGACCGTGGACCTAGAATGAACAGTTTCCTTACAACAAACCTTTTCATCATTTGGAGGGACTAGCCATGGCGATTCTTGTCAGACACACTCCGGTCGGGTTGACCGCCGATCAATACCATGAGGCGATCAGGCGCCTCGCGGACGCCGGCCTTGGCCATCCACCTGCACGCCTTTACCATGTGTGCTTCGGAGAACCCGGGAATCTGATGGTTTCCGAGGTGTGGGAGTCCAGGGAGACTTTCGACAAGTTCTCTGAGACACTTATGCCCATTCTCGAAGACGTCGGCATCGATACCGGCGGCATAGCATTCTTGGAGGTGCACAACAGTATCCCTGGCTGAGTCACCCAAGGGCTTGCCTCCAGATGATCGACTGAATCAGTAGTGCAGGCGAAAAGTACCCTCGACTGCAGAACGACACAAAGCTTCTTTTAGCAGTCTCTACACAGATCAGGGGTGGTCCCCAAGAAATGGGTGCGCCCAGGGTGCGGAAGTGCGCGTTAACGACCCTTAAAGTCACTTGTTTCCGGGATGGTAACTCGTAGGGTACTGTCAATAAAAGGGTTCTAAAATAACACTGTAGTAGACTGTACTGTGCCGGACAGCCACTCTGGCAAGCCGTTCGGGTCACAGAATGCCACAGACTTCCAGACCGTTCTCCTGGTTGCTCTTTTTCCTGGTCTGCTCCGTTCTCTCAGCGCCGGCTTTGACCCAACTTCAGGCTGAGAATCTGCGCAGCCCGGGTTTCCTGGAGAAGGCCCGAGTCGGCTTCGACCAGATTTTCGACCTGGATTACGATGACGCCTTTGCCAGCTTCGAAAGACTGGCCGCCGAATACCCCGAGCATCCGGGTCCTCCTCTTTACATGGCCACTACGATCTGGCTGAAGGAGCTTTTTCAACGTCAGGATCTGGAACTGGACAAGTTTATTTCTCCCAGCTACTTCGACCAACCCTCAAGACAGACCATGGCGACTGCCGAGAAGGCTTGATTCCATGAGCTGATCACCAGCTCCCAGCAGCTTTGTGAAACCCTGCTGGAAGCCAGTCCGGGCGACCCGGACACCCGCTATTTCCTGGGCGCACTGCACAGCGTTCTGGGTTCCTTTGCCATCACAATCGACCGCAGCAGGACACGGGCCTTCAAGCACGGTAAGAAGGCTTACCGCTATCACATCGACCTCATCGAGGAGGACCCCGGCTACTACGATGCCTACATGACCGCCGGGGTCTATGAATACGTGGTCGGAAGCCTTCCCTGGTACCTCAAATTCTTGGCCGCCCTGGTGGGTTACAGGGGCAGCAAGAAGCGGGGCTTCGAATACCTGTCACTGGCGGTCGACAAAGGGCAGTTCGTCTCAGACAACGCCAGAACGGTCCAACTCGTACTCCTCATCCGGGAAAAACGATACGAGGATGCCCTGTTGTCCCTCCATTACTTGAAGAGCAAGTCACCCAAGAACTTTGTGGCTTACTTGAACGAGGCCCGGTTGCTGGAATCTCTGGGCCGCCCTAGGGAGGCTGCCCTCCTCTACCAGGAGGTGGTCAGGAGAGTCGAGGATGGCCAGCCCCACTTCGACCGGATCCCCCTGGCCACGTTTCGCTATGCAACGGGCCAGAAACTTCTCAAGCTGGGAAACGTCGAGGCAGCACTGGAACAATTCCGGAAATCCATGAATGATTCCGAGACACCGGAGCGAGAACGAACCCTCTCACTGCTCGGCTCCGCCAACTCGCTGGACCTTCTGGACCGGCGAAGCGAAGCCGTTGAGTACTACCAGTCCGTTCTCAAAAAACCCAACCGCGAGCGCTCGCACAAGCGGGCCCGCAAGGGCCTTAAAAAACCCTTCAGTCGCCGCTGACCTGGAACGTGAAACGTGGAACGTGGAACGTTCCTAGCCCGGATTATGCAAAAACCGTAGTCCGGTGTTGAAAAACGAGTCGAGAAGTGGCCCAACTCGGAAGCGGGCAGGTGTGACAGGCGGATTTGCGAAGAATATCGGTTGGGGAGGCGTTTGAGTGGTTGGGGGAGTGAATTTCAGACAGATCTGGGCCTGGATGAGTATCGGAAGCGGTTTTTTGGGGAACTGGGAGAAGCTAGCTGGAGTTGAGGCGACTCAAGACGAGGTGGAAGAGGGGTTGTTCGGGAAAGGCTGAGGAAAGATGGACCCAGATGCGTCGAGTGGTTTGTCGGATGCGGGCCCCGATCTTGAGGACACGACGACGTAAGGTTTCGATTTCGAGCTTGTGCCAGGGAGTCCCGTGCAGATAGTCGCGGAGGCGCACGAACATCTGGTAAGCCAGTGCATGCAGGAGGAGTCGAAACTGATTGGCCAGGAATCGATGACAGCTGAGTCGGTCCATGCTCAGATGATTCTTGAAGGCCTTGATGAAGTTCTCGGTCTGCCCTCGGTTTGTATAGTGGTCATAAAGTGATTGGGAGCAGAGATCGTCCCGGTTGGTGACCACAAAGCGACGATTGATCCCGCGCTGATCGACCTCCACTTTGACAATGACGCGACGGGATCGATCCCAGCTCTTGGCTCGATAAAGAAACTCGTCAAACTGACGCTGTTTTTCCTCCAGCTCAACGAACTGCAGCCGAGTCGAATCCAGCAGCGGCTCGACCACTCGCTGCAGGCGAGGGTTTCGACTTAACCCAATGACATATTGGAGTTGATTCTCTTCACCTTCACAGAACTCGTAGAGCCGAGGCGTGGCAAAGCCGCTGTCGGCCCGAATCTCAATCTCGACATCCGTCCCCACTCCTTGTCGGATGGCCTCCACGACTCGCTTCAGAATGGGCACGATGTGAGAGGCAGCCCCCTTGTTGCCAGGTCTCAACACGACACACACCAGGTCGCCCGTGTCGGCATCGAAGATCAGCAAAGGATGCAGAATGTGGTTTCGGTAATACCCATGGTAGAAGGAGAACTCCTGCTGACCGTGAGTGTGGTCGTCGGTACTGTCCAGATCCAGGATGATCTTGCTGGGACGTCTCTTCTTCAGGGAGCGCACATAACGGCCTAGCAGCCACTGGCTCAGACGCATCAGATCCTTCTTGGTGACGGAGTTCTCCAAACGGGAGAAAGTCGGCTGGGTGGCCAAATCGGGATCGCTCTCGGGCAACTGATCACAGACTGTCTTGAGCATCGGATCGGAGCGCAGCGTATCGGCGTCATTACAGTCTTCGTAGCCGGCCACGATCTGCAAGACTCGTTGTCGAATCAACTTCAACAGGTCATGACGAACGTAGCGTCGGTCCCGGCTTTCCGAAATACACGAACTGAAGCCCTCGCACAACCGATGTTGCCGATCCAGCGATCCAAACAACAACCATCCTGCGTCGGAAGTCAGACTCCCCCCATCAAAACGCGCCGTGATCTTTCGGTGGCTGTGAAATAGCAGGGTATTCTGGCAGACTGCTTTCAACATTGCCGTAGCTCCTGTTTAGGGTCGTTGTTTATGTAAACCCTTTTATATCAGAGAGCTACGGCCTTTTTCCTGGGCCCAAATCTCACTCGGATTCAGATCTCATGCATAATCCGGGCTAGTGCGTCATGGCATAAACGATGTAGTTCATGCCTAACTGAAAGGCCAGGTGGGCAAACTCTCTGGGGTAAGCCTCCTGTTCGGCCCATTCCCAGGCGTCGCCCAGATCGACATTGTGGTTGATCATGACCATGAGCCGACCCTGGTCATCCTCAATTCCCATGTAGCGGGGATCGTAACCGTCCTGTTCCCAGGTCCCGGCCATAGCGGACAGAGTGAAACCCGGGCACTTGAAGCAGCTGCTGGATGTCAAAGTAGCAATGAAAAATGGAGTGGTCCAGGGGCAGATCAAAGGGCTCGTATTCGGGGAACACCTTCTTGATCTGCAGATAGAAGTTCTGCCACTCATAGGAGCCGTGAAAGTCGTCTACAACCAGAAAGCCTCCACGCAGCAGGTATTCCCGGAGGCGGTTCGCCTCTGCCTGGGAGAGGTTGAGGTAACCGACCTCAACGGCGTAGAGAAAGGGATGTTCGAATAACTCGGGGGAGTCGATGGGTAGAGCTCGCCGGTCGGCTTTTGGAAAAGCATAGTCCGCCAGCTTTCCCAGACCCCAGAGAAACTGGATATCGGCCTTGGGGTAGTCGACCGCCCAGGTTGACCCGCCCCAGAGGGTGCTGGAATACTGAAGCCTCACGAACGTGAAGTCGGGCTGCCTTTTCTGTCCCGGCTGGTCGGAATCGGCTGCCCCGGCCAACAGCAGTGCTGAGGCCAGAGAAGCCAGGACAAGAACAGCGCGTTTCATGCCGACCCTACACTACCATAACCGCTTGCTCCCAGCCGGCGGAGACTTTGCCTTTCTGCGGGTGGCGGTTCGGGGCCGGACAGTGGCAGGCCTCCTCTCCCTACTCCTCCTGCACGCAGGTTGTCCCCAGCCGGAGAAAAGGAACAACAAGCTCTTCAGCCCAACGCTTCGTTCAACTGTCGGACCAGGGTAGGGGCCGCTCCTGCGTGCTTGACATACACGTACACATCGCCATCCCGTCCCCGGATCCACTCCGCCCACCCTTCGATCTCTTTCCGGCTGTATTCGGACTTGCGGAGCCTCATGTAAGTAAAAGGCGCGGTGATCTCCCGAACAGCCTCCAGCTTGTCGGACTCGACCACGCCCAGGGAAGCCTGGTAATCACGGAGAAGCTCAAAGGTGGCTGATTCGAACCAGGATTCATGGCGGAACTCGAGCGCCAGCGGTGCTTTGTCCGCAAACTTCCCCAGGAATCCTTCCAGCACCTCCAGATCCTGTTTGAACCAGGGGGGCAACTGGACCAGGATGCAGCTCAGTTGAGACCAGAGCGGGTTGGCCCCGTGAAAAAACCAGCCCATCTCCTCGTCGCACTCCACCAGTTTCTTGCGATGGGTGATTCTCTGGTTCAGCTTCAACGCGAAGCGAAAACTGGACGGGACCAAACTGGCCCACTGCGCGGTCGTTTTTTGGGAAGGAATTCGATAGAAGGTGCTGTTGATCTCAGTGGTGTTGAATTGTCGGGAGTAGTAATGGAGATACTTCTTTTGAGGCAGATCCGCGGGATAGAAAATCCCCTTCCACTCTTTGTAGGAGAATCCCGACGTGCCGGCGTAGATCACACTACTCAGACTTTTCCCGAATCAGGTCATCCCTCTCCAGATGGATTTTGTCAAAGCTGCTGGAGGAGATGACGTAGTACCATTCAGCGAACCGCTGATTGAGCTGGTCTGATGTCTCGCGATTTTCGGCCAGGTCCTTTTCCCATTCCTGAACCTTTTCGTGGAGTTCTTTGTTCCTCTTGTCTTCGTCCGTCAGATCTTCATCGGTCTTGCTCTGAAAGGCCAGATCGGACGGCCCCTCCGGCTCCGGAAAACGATCCGAGTTGAAGGTGGTGGTAATGAAAAGATATCGATTTTCTCCCGGACCTGCCGACTCGTCGTCACTGCTTTCCGTTCCGGCCGTGACAGCCTCGTCGGTGCCGTAGAGAACCTCTCCGAAACGAAGACTGTAGGTCACTCCCCGGGCCGTTTCCACCTGCAACTCTCCTTCGTTTGAGAGCAGGTTCCCGTCACGGGTGAAGTAGTATCCCTTGCTCTGCAGGGAGAGCAGGGCTTCCTGTGAGATGGGGATGTCGTCACCGGACTGCTTCAATGACTGCGTCAGCCCTTCCGGCTTGGGACGGACACCTACGATGGAAAGCTCATCGACACCACGCAGAAGGTCATCCATTTTGGTGGAATTCACCTCCTCACTGGAGCGCATCTCAGCCGCAGTCCAGGTCCCATCATCCTCGCTGAGAACGATCTCCCCGCGCTCGACAACCCGGCGGGTGCGCTCGTTGATGAAGTAGTCTTTGATGATGACCTTATCGATATCATCCTTGTCGACCTCGAGCAGATCGGTTTCGATCCAGTCGGCAAACTTGGTCGAGATGTCGAGGTCCAGCCTGGAGACGTAGACTCGCTTCTGTCCCGGAACTCTGACAAAGTGCAGGTTGTCTTCTTCGCCGGTAGCCTTCCCTATGATCAGATCAGCCAGGACCTGGCCCGAGGCGTCTTTCACCGTGACTCGCTCGCCTCGCCCTGCCAGGCTGGTCATGGTTTCGTCCAGCGGATCCACTACGCCACAGGCTTCATGATCGGCCGCATTGTTGGAACGGAGACCATCCTTCCTGATTCCGATCAGTCCGGCCGCGGTCTTGGCCAGCCGATCCTTACCGTCGGCGGGATAGTTGTGGTGGGAGGGAATTGTCCAGACATCCCCCTCAAAAGTGACCTTGAACGGTCTGGCTGTGCCCGTCTCCTCATCGAACTCAATGACTTCCAGGGTGGTCGCCGCATTCGGATCCTCGAAATCGCCGAAGAAGGGTTCACCCACATCGTCGAAGGCCTCGGGGTTCACTTTGCCCGGAGCGGTGACGAATACCAGAAGAAGCAGAACCGCTGCCACGCCTACAAGAGTCAGTGTTTTACGAGTCTCGCTCATAGTGACTTCTCCTTCATCCCTTCAAAAGACGGGCCACAGATTCACCTTCCCGCTCTCGCCTCTGGCGGCGCAGGAAGATCAGGATGCCAAGCACGAGAACCGGGATCGGGGGCAACACCACCGCTAAAGTCTTGATGTTGCTCTGAATGCGGTGCCGTTGGGATTCCAGGTTTTCTCTGCTGGCATTCACTTTGGCTTCTTTCTCGGCTTCAATACTTGCCTTCAACACCTCGAACTTCCGGGATTCGACCTCCTGAATGTTGCGGGCCATGATCTGCTTGGTGCGATCGTCCAGTTCAGGTCGACTCTGTACTTCCTCCACGCGCTGATCCAGGTTCTTCTGTGCCTCTGCCAGGGCTCTCTCGGCATCCGCTTCGGCTTGCTCTTCTTCCCGAATCCTGGTTTCGATAAACTCCCGCGTCTGGGCCTCAACGCGCTCCAGAGTACGGTGCCTGACTCGCTTGTTGCGCAGCGACACAAAGCTTTCATCCCCAACCAGAATGTCCATTGCATTCAAGAAAAGAGTGACATTGTCGAAATTGAGGTTCTCAGGCCCCCGCTCTCGGATCTGGAAGAACTGCTCAGAAATGAAATCCAGATCGGCGATCACCACCAGACGGATGTCCTTGGGAGGCCCGTCAGTGGCAGCCGTCTCCTCAGAATTTTCTTCTTCTCTCTCTCCTCTCTCTCCTCCTCGTTCTCCTCCTCGTTCTCCTCCGCGGGCGGGCTCCCTCTCTTGGTCACCAGGGCGGCCAGCACATAGTCGGAGCCGTCCGGGCGGTGGGGAAGATTTCGATTCAACGAGACCCCCAGAAAGCTGCGCTGAACCAGCTGGAAGTAGCTGAGACGGCCCGAAACAAAACCCGACCGGATCAGCGGCTGGAACTCGAAGTCACTCCCCACGGTCGGCGAGACCGTCCCGGGATAGAGCATCACCAATTCCTGGAGTTCCGCCGAAGCATTGTTTTCCGCGTTGAAGGTATCCGGGTTTTCGTTTCCACGCCCCATGAAGACAACCTCAGGGGGCAATTGCTCGAGATCGGGGTGTGGATTGTAGGTATCCCAGACAATGATGGACTTGTCCCAGCTCACCCCAAGGCTGGCCAGGAATCCCTGGATGTCCCCCTTCTGCTTGGGAGGCGGTCCCTGATTCCGCATGAACGGATTCTGGTTGGCCCCGGCTTGTTCCGAGGGAGAGAGACCCAGGTTGACCACCGGCATGGGGTCGACGAGAAGAAGCGCGGGAATCCCCGATTCAATAAACCCCCGGACCGTGTCCAATTCCTCCTGCGAAAGCGAGGATGGCAGGGCCACCATCAGGCCGTCCAGGTCCTCGGGCAGTGCACCTGTGGGATTGACCTGAACCACCTCGTACTGTTTCTTCAATTCGTCGACTACAGGCCAGGATGGACTACTTCGAAAAGACTGGAAGTCGAAGCCACCGAACAGTTTTGCCTCGGTCGTCACGACGCCAATCTTCTTGCGTTCCGTATTGGCCACCACACGCAGGCTGCGAGCCAGTTCGTATTCCACCGAGAGTCCGCGGTCCAGAAACGGAATGACCTGCTCCTCGGCTCCACAGGTAAAAGCCACCCCCATGAAAACATCCACAAAACCTGCGCTCGCGTCGCCCAGATTGGGCACTTGAGTGGGAGTAATCGAGAACTTTTCACGTGCTTCGCGAGCTCCACTAGAATAAGGAACCGTATCTTCGATTCTCACCTGAACGGTCGCTCCACCCAGCGAATCCAGCTGATGGAGCATCCCCAGCAGGTTACTTCGCGTCTGCACGTAGGCTTCGGGCACGTCTGGGCTCACGAACGCCTGGATAAAAACGGGTCTTTCGGCATCCAGACCTCGTACCAGCGCTTTGGTCTGAGAGCTCAACGAGTGGAGCCTCTCGGAGGTGGCATCGATCCGAATGCCAATTCGAGTCACCAGGGTGGTTAGCGCTGCAAATCCGATCACCAGTGCAAGGGTACGAACTGTGTAGTGGCTCCAGGTAGGATATCCCTCTGTGTTGCGCGGCCAGTGGCGACGATCCACCAGAATGATATTGATGAAGAGCCCCACCACCACGATTGAACAAAAGTACAAAATCGACGAGAAGCTGATGACCCCGGATGCGAAATCCTGGAAATGTGGGCTGATGCTGAGAGGCTCAACCGCCGCTCCCAGAGTGCTGCTGAGCAGCGAAGCGCCCGGCTTCAAGAAGGCTAGAAAAGCACATAAAAGCGCCCCCAGAATGAATGCTATGGTGGCGTTGGCGGTGAGCAGCGAAGCAATCATTCCCACGGCGATCATGGCACCGCCGGCAAACCAGTAACCAAGGTAGTTGCTCAGCATCATTCCCAGATCCGGACTTCCCAGCCAGGCTAGAATCAATACGTGACTGAAGGACAGAATCAGAGAAACAGTGTAGATCCCCAGCACGGCCGTGTACTTGCCGCAAACCACTTCCAGGCTGGTTGCGGGCAGGGTGAACAGCAGCTCGTCGGTAGCCTGCTTCCGCTCCTCGGACCAGACTCCCATGGTCAGGGCCGGGATGAAAAACACCAGCAGATAGGGAAACAGATTGTTCAATTGATCGAGGTTGGCCAGGTTGTTCAGAAAAAAACGATGCTGCCAGAAGGCCGCCATCGCACTCAAGAAAATGAAAAGCGTAATGAACACATATCCGGTGGGATTCGTGAAGTACTTCCAGAGATCCCGCCTGATCAGAGCCTTGATGAATCCGAGGTTCAGGTCTTTGAACATCACGCCTCCTCTCCCGGCGCTCCGGCTATTTCAGCAGGAACGGCTTCCTGCTCCGCTGCGGGACTCTGGTAGTTTGTCAGGCGATAGAAGGGCTGCTCCATGGAGCCGTTTTCCTTTAGTTCTTCCGGCACTCCGTCGAATACCAGCTTGCCTTCATTGATCAGAAGCACCCGATCGGCCACCGCATCCACCTCCTGCAGAATGTGGGTCGAAATGAGGATCGTCTTGGTCCGCCCCAGCTCCTGAATGTTGTCCCGAAAAGTTCGAATCTGGTTGGGATCAAGTCCTGCGGTTGGCTCATCCATGATCAGGACTTCCGGGTCATGCAGAAGAGCCTGGGCGAGTCCTACGCGCTGTCGATAGCCCCTTGACAACTTGCTGATCGGCTTCTCCATGACTTCATCGAGAGCACACAGATGATTCACTCTGTCGATGGCCTCCTCCAGCTCGCTCTTAGCCAGCCCTCTGGCTTCGCCAAAAAAGGTGAGCAGTTCCAGCGGTGTCATGTCCTGGTAGAGGGGGCCGTTTTCAGGGAGATATCCAAGTTTGCGGGAGGCCTCGATCCGCCGCCGCTGGATGTCCAGGCCGGCGATCTCCGCTCTCCCGCGGTTTGGCGAAAGGAATCCCGTCAGGACTTTCATGGTCGTCGATTTCCCCGCCCCATTGGGGCCTAGAAAGGCAACGATCTGGCCTTCAGGAATCGAAAAAGAGATGTCCTGGATGGCTACGAAGTCGCCGTAGAACTTCGACAGACCCTTGGCCTCAATCATGATTTTCGCAGA
>CBDBGQ010000026.1:0-10424 GCA_965205345.1 Acidobacteriota bacterium
ACACCTGACGGCGGACGAACTGAGCAGTCCGTTGTGAAAGTCGACGGCGCCCGTAGTGCGACCCGTGGGACTTCCACCACGGGCTGTTGGGGGCTGCCCGAACAGCCCGGTGTAGACGGGGAATGCCATGCGGAGGCGCATGGAATCAATGGTACTCCATAGCGGCCGCCAGAAGCCCTCTTCCGAATCTGTCGCAGGCCCTGGCAGAGACGACTCCCGGAGCTCGGAAAGCAGACTTGGAGTCCCTTTCGGGGGGAGCTTCTTTTCCCGATTCCCGCCCTGACCCGCCAAATTGCGCGCGGGCAGAGGCCTGTGCTATAAGGATCTCTGTAGATCTAGACTTTTCCACGGTTTGCGGTGAACGAATCAATTCTATCGCGAAGAAAAAGAGAGATTCTGAGAGACTTGGTCCGGGAGTACGTACGGACCGGGAAACCTGTGGGGTCCAGGCGCCTGGCTGACCTGAATCGCGAGAGCCTGAGTTCTGCATCGATTCGCACGGTCGTTGCCGGGTTGGAAAGAGAGGGCTTTTTATCTCAGCCCCACACTTCGGCTGGTCGCGTTCCCACGGCGAAGGGTTATTCGCTTTATGTGAATTCTCTCATCCGCTTGCGGGAGCTCTCGGGTCTTGACGTCGATTGGATTCGCAGCGTGCTGGAGGCAGAAGCAGATCCCGGGCACCTGATGAAACGGGTGTCGCAGATTCTGGCCAGCTTATCCGATCACGTAGGGATTGTAGTGGCTCCGCCCATGTCACTGGCTCCCATCAGGCAGATCGAGTTCCTCAAGCTTTCCCCTCACCGGGTTCTGGCCATTCTCGTTTCCACAACCGGTCAGGTGGCGAACCGGCTGATCCGGGTAGAAGACGCCTTCCACCAGCGTGAACTGGATGCTGCCGGCAAGTACCTGACCATGAATTACGCAGGAGAAACCCTGCCCCAGATTCGGACCGACCTGGTCCGTCTCATGTCAGAGGAAAAGGCCAGGTACGACCGTCTCCTGAGCAGTGTGATTGTTCTTGGGTCGGCCAGTCTCATGGCGGATTCATCCGCTGAGTCCGATGTCTATCTGGGTGGTACGACCACGATGATTGAAAACATCGGCGAATGCGATCTTGACCTGCTCACCGTGCTGTTTCAGGCCTTCGAGCAGAAGAACCGACTGGTCAAGATCGTCAATGCCTGCATCAGCCAGGAAGAATTTGGCACCCGGGTCACCATTGGACTGGAAGATCATTTCCCGGGTGGTCGGGATTTCAGCCTGATTTCGTCCTCCTACGACTGGGGTGCCGGAAGAGGGACCTTGAGTGTTCTGGGTCCCCGACGGATGGAGTACGAGAAAGCCATCAGTGTAGTGGATCATGTCGCCAAGCTGTGCTGCCAGCTGATGACGTCGGGTGGAAGCCAGGGGGTCGTCGCGGGCGAATGAACGAGAAGCCCACCGAAGAGTTGACAGATTTCGAGCTCTCGGAATCTGTTTCCAACCCCGAACTGGAGAAGGGGCCCGAGGAGCAGGCTCTCGAGTCTGAGTCGCCAGCCGACTTATTGGAATCCTTACGAGAAGAAAAGGAGGATCTTCACGATCGGTGGCTGCGCAAGGAGGCGGAGATTCAGAACCTGCGGAAACGGTTTGCCCGAGAAAGGCAGGAGTTGACTGAATCAGCGAGAGCGAGTGTACTCAGGGAGATTCTGCCTGTCATCGACTCGTGTGAGAGAGGGCTGGCATCTCTCGAGGAGCAGGCTTCGTCAGAAGAAGTGAAAGTCTACCACCAGGGTCTCGAACTCCTTCTCAAGGGCTTGCAGGGAGTCTTGAGCCGATTTGAAGTAGTGGAAGTGCCTGGAGTGGGTCAGAAGTTCGATCCTATGGTTCACGAGGCCCTCCTCGTCGAGGAGCGCGAAGGTCACGCAGACGGTGAAGTCCTGGAACTGCTTCGAAAGGGGTACAGTATGAGGAGCCGGCTCCTTCGACCGGCTCAGGTAAAGGTCGCTTCTGTGCCTTCTTGATCTAGCTTTTTTTCTCTGATCTCCTTGAAATCAGTTGTCGGGGATCTTATAGGCTGGATGCTCGTGTACGATGTCAAGCGTTGCCGTGCTTGTGAAAGGGAGTATTAGACAGGAAAACAGGAGTGGACGTGTCCAAGCGAGACTACTATGAAGTCCTGGGAGTGCCAGGGGACGCATCTCTTTCGGAGATCAAGAAGGCCTACCGTCGGGCGGCAGGAAAGTATCACCCCGATCGCAACCCTGGGAATCATGAGGCGGAGGAGAAGTTCAAAGAAGCGGCTGAGGCCTACAGCGTTCTCAGCGACGAGGGCAAGCGGGCCAGGTATGACCGCTTCGGGCATGCTGGTGTGGGAAGCGGGCCTGCAGGTTTCGATCCGGACATCTTTGCCGATTTTGGAGATATCCTGGGAGATTTCTTCGGCTTCGGGGACCTCTTTGGAGGACGATCGCGTGGAGGCACCCAACCCCGCAGGGGAGCCGATCTGAGATATGATCTGGAACTGGACTTTGAGCAGGCGGCATTCGGCATCGAGACCAAGATCAAGATTCCTCGTCATGAGGTGTGCGCCACCTGTAGTGGGTCAGGGGCCAAAGCGGAGGACGGCATGGCTGCCTGTGCCCAGTGTGGAGGGAAGGGGCAGACGCGCTACCAGCAGGGTTTCTTCTCCATCACGCGGACGTGCAGTGCCTGCCAGGGTGCGGGTCAGATCATTCGGACTCCCTGTGTTGCCTGCAAAGGGGCTGGCCGGATTCGCAAAGAGAAGCTTCTCGAGGTTGCGATTCCGGCTGGTGTCGATGACGGTATGCAGTTGCGAGTTGCGGGTGAGGGTGAGCCGGGAAGTCGGGGCGGACTCCCGGGTGATCTGTTCGTTGTCCTGAGCGTCAGAGAACACCCCTTTTTTACACGCAAGGATCGTCACATTTATTGCCAGATGCCTCTCACCTTCAGTCAGGCGGCGCTGGGAGCGGGAATCAGCGTTCCTACGCTTTCGGGGAAAGAGACGATCAGAATCCCGGAAGGGACTCAGAGTGGATCGGTTTTTCGGTTGAAGAACCAGGGTGTTCCGAGCCTCAACGGGCGAGGGCACGGCGACCAGTACGTCACTGTGCGGATTGTTACACCCTCTCGGTTGAGTCAGGAGCAGAGAGAGCTGCTGAGGAAACTCGCCGAGATCTCTGGAGACGAAGTGCAGGAAGGCGGAGGGCTCTTTGAGAAGGTCAAAGAGATGTTCGGTTGACCTGCGATGACCACGTCTGGGACCAACTGGACCTGCCGAGCAGTTCTCGAATTTGACGCCGCCGGTCAGCCATTTCTGTCGCCGGCAGCAATCCACCATCTGGTTCGTGTCCGACGTCTCGGTGAGGGAGAGATGTTCCTGGGTCTGGCCAGGGATCAGGCAGTCTGGTACAAGTGCCATCTCATCCGCAGGGGCGGGGAATGGGAAGTGGACGTGGTGACCAGAATCGGCACGGTCGGTGAGTCTTCCCTCGAGATTGTCCTGGGAGCCGCTTTGATCAAGAAGGGGCGGTTCGAGTGGATGATTCAAAAAGCCTGTGAGCTGGGAGTTTCTGAGATTGTCCCTTTGATTACCCGCTACGTTGAAGGGGGCCTGGCGAGACGGGCCGACAAGCTCTTACCGCGCTGGCGAAAGATACTGGAGGAAAGCGTCAAACAGTGTGGTCGCAGTCGGGCTCCCGTGATGAGACCGGCGAGCCGTCTGGTTGAGTTTCTGGAGTCCTCTTCGCGAGTCTTGCAGATCGTTCTGGATCCCGCAGCGGATAACGACCTCCGGGAGATCAAGAAGGAACTGGGCGGCATCTCGTCTCGGAGGATCGTAGTGCTGACCGGCCCGGAAGGGGGATGGGGTGCGGAGGATCGCCGTCTCTTTGAAGTGCATGATACAAGCCCCGTTTTTCTCGGACCCAGGACTCTCCGTGCCGAGACGGCTGCCCTGGCAGCTGTCTCACTGGTTCAGTACCTGTGGGGAGATCTAGCAGCCCGTGGTGAGAGTCCCACGCTGGGGGACGCATCCCTCCAGCACGTCTGAATTGACTCGTTAAGACCCGTTCACTACACACGCCGAATGCGAGCGAGGTTCCGAGCGCTGTGGCTCCTTTCTGCCTTTGTCTTCTCCAGTCTCCCCTGTTTTTCCCAGCAACGACCGCTCCTTACCGAGCGGGCGCGTACGGTCGAGGAAGGACATTTGTTATTCGACGTCGGGTTTGAGTTCCTCCAGGATGCGGTCTTGCCCCTTTCCGGTCTGAAGGGAGACCTGACCAACGCCGGCGTGATCGGAGCCCGTTTTGGGATGGGAAGTCGAGTTGAGGTTCAAATGCTGGGGACCGTCCGACAGTTTCTGAACATCAACGAGCGCTTCGACGCTCCGGGATCCGGGGATCTGAACGTCTCGGGAAACTCGACCAGCGATTTTGGCAACCTTAATCTGGCCACCAAGGTCAAGCTGATCTCGGGGCAACAGGGGAGGCTGGTCATCGCCTCGCGCTTCGGGGTCGAACTGCCCAACACGTCCAACCAGAAGGGGCTGGGTACGGACGAGACGAATTTCTTTACCCAGTTGCTGGTTGAGAAGCGGCTCAACCGGGTGGATCTGATCGGGAATGTGGGTCTGGCGATTCTGGGCGATCCCGAGGATGCCGGTGCGCAGGACGATTTGCTCACATATGGATTCGCGGTCGTGGCCGAGGCCACTCCCCGCCTGAATCTCCTGGCCGAGATCAATGGCAGGACCGGCCCGGGCGGAATTGGGACCGAGAATCAGTCTCGGATTCGGGCCGGGATTCAGTTCGAAGCCGGCGGTGTTACCTGGGACCTGGCTGGTTTCTGGGGCCTCGAAGATACCGACCCCAACACCGGAATCATCCTGGGCCTCTCCAAGACTTTCAAGCTCTGGTTCTAGGTTCTGGGTTCTAGGTTCTGGGTTCTAGGTGGGGGATCCTGCTCTGCAGGTCTGACAAGGGAAGCCGAAACGGAGCCGGTAGACCCGGTGCTCCCGCACCGGGCTCTGACTACCGCCAGCAGAAACCATCAGAGAACTGGACCCGGTGGCACAGTTCATCCATTTCCGGGCCGTCGTTGCCATCTCCATTGGTTCGGCACGCCAGGTTGGCGTGCCCTACGAATCACACCCAGCGGTCGCGGCCCGAGGCCCTCCCACTTCAAGAGCGCGCAACGTGGAACTTGGAACCCGGGAAGGCGCGAGCGCAGCGAGCGCCTCTTCAACTGCACCCCGATGTTGCGCCGCAGACCGTGCACACATAGCAGTTGCCGTTGCGCTGCATCAGATTGCCGCAGGAGTGGCAGGTTACCGCCTCGGATCTGGTGTCGACTATCAACTTCGCCGCTAGCCGAGCCGAGTCAGAAGGGGCTTTCCGGTTCGCCTCGGAGAAGTTGATCTGGACTCCGTCCTGGATCGAACCATTCGCTTTGATCCCGTGGATGCCGAGTGCCTCCTGGGCTTCCTCCGGCATGAACTTGCTGGCCAGGTATCGAACCACGTAATCGGGGATGGAGGTCGCAAAGGGGATCTGTGAATTATCGGTGAACCCTCCCGGCTCGAAGCTCATGTGAGCAAACATCCGTACATAGTCTTCCAGCGGAACTCCCCGTTGAAGTCCCATTGAAATCGCAATGGCCCACGCCATAGCCATGCCCTGCAAAGTGGATCCCTGTTTTGCGAAATTCACAAAGATCTCTCCCAACTCGGCATCCTCGGAATACAGTCCCATGGTGAGGAAACCCTTGAACCCCTTGATTCTGAACTCGTGCTGGTAGGCAGGATGGTCTTTGGGCATGTTGCGATGGATCGGTCCGGCTGTGACACCGGTGGCGGACGGTTCCCGTTTTTTATTGGAGAGGGGTTGAACCATCTTGCATCCGTCTCGATAGACGGAGATGGACTTCATCCCATGCTTCCAGCCCTGGATGTAAGCATCCCGAATGTCCGCTATGGTCGCTTCGTGGGGTAGATTCACTGTTTTCGAGATGGCGCCTGAAAGAAAGGGCTGAACGGCTCCGCACATCCTGATGTGACCTAGACGGCGGATACTCCTCTCCCCGTTGGCGGTCCGATCGGAACAGTCAAAGACCGGCAGATGCAGGTCGTCGAGTTGGGGTGCTCCCTCGATCGTCTCCTTTTCCTCAACGTATTCGCAAATGGCGGTGATCTGCTCATCGCTGTAACCCAGCTTGCGCAGAGCCAGGGGAATCGTGTTGTTGACGATCTTGAAGGTTCCTCCGCCCACTAGTTTCTTTACCTTGACAAGCGAGAAATCCGGCTCGATTCCCGTGGTGTCACAGTCCATCATGAAGGCGATGGTTCCGGTGGGAGCCAGGAGAGTGACCTGGGCGTTTCGATAGCCCGACTCCGATCCCTTCACAATGGCCTCGTCCCAGCGATCCATGGCAGCGTGAAGAAGATCCATCGGGACGAGAGCCGAATCAATACTGGACAGTGCGTCTCGATGCTTGTGCATGATTCGCATCATGGGGACACGATTTGTTTCAAAGCCCAGAAAAGGCTCTTTTTCTCGTGCGATTTCGGCGCTCGTTAAGTAGGCTTCCCCTGTCATGACGGCTGTAATGACCGCAGCCAGATTGCGGGCCGCTTCGCTGTCGTAGGGCAATCCTCTCGACATCAAATAGGCGCCCAGGTTGGCATAGCCGAGGCCCAGCGTCCGGTATTCATGGCTGATCTTCTTGATTTCCGGAGTCGGATAGCTGGAATTATCGACAATGATCTCCTGTGCGGTGATCAACGTCCGCACCGTATGCTTGAAGCCTTCGATGTCGAAACTCCCATCCTCCTGGGCGAATTTCATCAGGTTGATCGAAGACAGGTTGCAGGCGGAGTTATCCAGGAAGACGTATTCCGAACAGGGATTGCAGCCTCGAATCTCATCGCTGCTCGGACAGGTGTGCCAGTCGTTGATCGTCGAGTGGAACTGAAGGCCGGGATCGCC
Source organism: Acidobacteriota bacterium (assembly GCA_965205345.1). Lineage (GTDB taxonomy): Bacteria > Acidobacteriota > UBA6911 > RPQK01 > CBDAPI01 > CBDAPI01. Next base: position 6,984 of record CBDBGQ010000026.1, read on the forward strand.
GCAAATCCAGGTTGCCTGGGCTATCCAGTCCATCATGGCACTGGCGCTGTAGGCTTCATCGATTTCACCGGTCGTGACTTCTCGAATGTTCCATTCCTTGTCCTCGACCACTGCTTCCATGAACTCATCAGTGACACTGACACTGTTGTTGGCGTTCTGGAACTGAATGCTCGAGTAAGCCTCACCATCGATCGAGTCGTCATACCCGAGTTCGATCAACTTCTGGGCTTTCTGTTCTTCCCGTGCCTTGCACCAGATGAACTCCTCGATGTCAGGATGATCTGCATTCAGAATCGCCATTTTGGCTGCTCTGCGAGTGGCACCTCCTGACTTGATGGCTCCCGCGAAACTGTCGTACCCGCGCATGAACGAGACGGGGCCGGACGCGAATCCCCCCACCTTCAAAGGCTCCTTGGAAGAACGGATTCTGGAAAGGTTGATGCCGGACCCGGATCCCCCTTTGAAGATCGTGGCTTCCGTTCTGGCCAGTTTCATGATCGATTCCATGGAGTCCTCGACACTGTTGATGAAGCAAGCCGAACACTGAGGGTTCGACTTGATCCCCACGTTGAACTGCACGGGAGAGTTAAAGGCGGCCATCTGGTGGAGGAGAATATGGGTCAGTTCATGGTTGAAGGTGGTAACGTCGTCTTGGGAGGCGAAGTAGTTCATCTTCTCGCCCCATTTGCTGATGGTGTCTACGACGCGGCCGATCAGGTGTTTCAGGCTGTTTTCACGCCCTGGTTTTCCCAGGTGCCCCCGAAAGTACTTGCTGGCAACAATGTCGGTGGCTCGTTGGGACCAGAAATCGGGAAACTCGAGATCCTCCTGGTGAAAAGCCACCTTTCCGCTCTTCCAGTCCTTGATTTCGGCGACACGCTTCTCCCATTTCACCTGCTTGAACGGGTGAAGACCGTCCCGCGTAAAGTGACGTTCGAATTTCAACCCGTCTTTGCTGGTGACTTCGGCCAGTTCCTTCATTCTCTCTCCTGCTTGGCTTAGTACTCCCTTCCATAAATACGGTGACGTTTGCGGATGGGGCTTGCGAGGTGAGATCGCGAAGAGAGGAGGAGGCGATGCGCAAGCATCGTTGACGACGAACGACAAAGAGATCGCCCGCAACCCCCATCCGCCCGAAGGGTTGGGGCGGGACGGGCCCATCTCTTTGTTGCTCCTCCTCGCCGATGGCTCCGCATCGACTCGTCGTCTCGCCTCAATCTGGTCTGTGTCGCGCTCCCAACAAACATCATCGTATTTATGGAAGTGAGTACTTAACTGAGAACCTCGATTGTTGATCCTTTTTCCGGCCTCCAGAAAAGGCTGAAAGCGACGAAAAGTTTGGTCAGTCTAGACCCGGGATCTGACATTAAATCGAGTTTGCATCCAGAACCTCAGAACCCATTATATGGTGTTTTCGGGTTCACTACTACACCAGATATGGTGTGATGCGGCTTTCCAGTTCTTTTCGGGAAAGGGTCAGTATCTGGACAGTTTTGAGACGGCCCCGATGGCCGCTCAAAATCTTGATCGAAGCCCTGGGAACAGCCAGGGAGTCAGCCAGCAACTCAAGTAATTGTCGGTTTGCCCGGTTCTCGAGGGGGGGCGCGGTCAGGCGTACTTTGAGAGCCTGATTCCAGCAGCCGACGATCGATTCTTGGCTGCTTCTGGGTTGAACCCGGACTCGAAAGCAGCGCTTTCCGTTTCTCTCAAAGATCGTGAGCATCCGCTCAATACCTGTTTACTCCCTTGCCTTTGCCTTTGTCCTTGCCCTTGCCCGTCAATCGTCTGGCGTTTGTTCTGGCTTCAGGGCACAGGCAAGGGCGAGGGGCACAGGCAAGGAGAGGACCCTGGACACGTACTCCGCTCACACTCTCGGTCCAAATATGGCGGTACCGACTCGGATCACAGTAGCTCTCTCCTGGATGGCGATTGCGTAGTCTTGGCTCATACCCATGGAGAGCTGGCTGGCCGACGCAGAGCCGGAGTCACAGATCTGCTCGAGGAGAGACCTGAGTCGGTGGAAGAAAGGCCTGGCCTGCTCGGGATCGGGAAGGTAAGGGGGAATGCACATGAGGCCCTCGAAGAGGAGATTAGGATATTGATCCACAATCTCGAGCAGGGCCGAGATCCGGTCGGGGCTGACCCCGTGTTTCTGGATTTCATCTCCGACATTGACCTCCAGGTAAACTCTGATCTTCTTGCCTAGATCTTCGGTGATTCTTCCGACTCTGTGAATAATCTTGGAGCGATCCAGTGTCTGGATCACGTCAAAGATCTCGACGGCTTTACGGGCTTTGTTCGATTGAAGAGGCCCGATCAAGTGCCACTCGATTCCCTGCGGAGCGGCCGGGACTTTGGAAGCGGCTTCTTGCACCCGGTTTTCCCCAAACAGGCGCTGGCCGGCATCCCAGGCTTCCCTGACTGCCGCAGGCGGAAACATTTTGGATACAGCCAGGATCTGGACGGAAAGCGGATCTCTTCCACTCTCTCGTGCGCACTCCTGCACGCGGGCTCTCAAGGCTTGCAAATTCTCGGCAATGGAGTTCACGGCCTCAGTATAACGGGTGGTTCCGGGTTCGGGGTTCGGGGTTCCGGGTTGCGAGTTCCGGGGGGGCGTGTTGTCAAAGGGTGAGTTGGCCCGCGCATTGCCTGTAGGGCACGGTTATTAACCGTGCCGAACTGGACTCGGTGGCACAGTTCATCCATTTCCGGGCCATCGTTGCCATCTCCATTGGTTCGGCACGCCAGGTTGGCGTGCCCTACGAATCACACCCAGCGGTCGCGGCCCGAGGCCCTCCCACTTCAAGAGCGCGCAACCCAGAACCCAGAACCCAGAACCTAGAACCTAATCTTCCTTTGAGTTAATCTCGTAGTCGTTGCGTCGACCATATCTCATTACTTTTGAGGGAATCGAGGGGAGCGGCAAGACAGTTCAGGCCCGGCGGCTCAGCAAGGAACTGTCCGAGCGCAGCATTCCTCATCTTCTGACTCGAGAGCCCGGAGGAAGCGACTTCGGTCGGATCCCTGCGGAGAATGCTGCTCAGCGACGATGGTGTCGAGAGAGAGCCTGTGGTTGAGCTGCTCCTGTATCTGGCAGACCGGTGCCAGCACCTGAGCCAGGTGATCAACCCTGCGCTGGAGCGGGGTGACTGGGTCATCAGCGACCGATACCATGACGCCACGCTGTCCTACCAGGGCCACGCTAGAAACCTGGGGATGGAGAAAATCGATGCCCTGGCTCGCGATCTCGCCATTCGCATGCCGGACGTTACGCTCTGGATCGACGTGGAAGTCGAAGTTGCCCTGCACAGAGCTCGCTCCCGAAATGTGGACGAGAGAGAGAGTCATCTTGGGCGATTCGAAGCCGAGGACCATGGGCTTCCATCGAAGAGTCAGGGAAGGATACAGGGTACTTCTGGAGAGGGATCCTACGCGAATCGT
>CBDBGQ010000027.1:0-17181 GCA_965205345.1 Acidobacteriota bacterium
TCAGCGGTCAGGATCTGGAGATTTCCAAAGTCAAGGCGTCCGAGCTTCCCAGAGCCCTGGGGCACACCCTGGGCGAGCTGAAGCTTCCCACCAGATCGATAGCCGAGGCGAAAGCCGGATTTTCGACCAGAGGACTGGTTCTGCCCGCTGAGTTGCATGCAGACAAAGCGGGCAGGGCGGCAGCGGCACCCGCAAGCAGGTCGCGGCGAGAGAGTCGGGCTCTCTTCTCAGGGTCAGCGTTGTGGGCCGAGTAAAGGCCCTTCGGAGGGAGGATCTCACCCATACAAGCTCACGGACAGTGCTGGTTGGCTTCGGGCCTGAACGCGGGACACCCGCCAAACCGTGACCGCGTCGAATTTTAACAGGCCGTGGTGAAAGTCCCGCGGGCCGCGTTGCGGGCGCCGTGGGTCCAGATGCAAGGCGAACCGACGCAGTCCATGCCAAAGCATCGGCGAGGAGGGGCAACGCGGCAGATGGGCCTGCGCCGCCCGCAACCCGAAGGGCGCCAGGGGTTTGCGCCCGCTGGCGGCGTTTCTCGTCGTCTCCGATGACCAGCATCGGTTTTCCTCCTCGTGCCTTGCCAGCGAACGCAGATCCCTGGCGCGCGACCCGCGGGACTTTTACCACGGACTGCTAGCCTCGACATCGACCGTCCGGAAAGAGATGATAGGGAGCGATGCGGTGGAAGGGTCCGATTCTTGTCGTTGTCGTCTGCGCTGTGCTGGCCTTCATTCTCGAATCCGAGGTCGAAACCGAGGGCGACTGGCTCCAGTGGGGCGGACCCAATCGAGATTTCAGCGTCACCACGCCGGGACTCTCAGACACCTGGCCGGCCGGGGGGCCACCCCTGATCTGGCAACGGCCTCTGGGAGACGGGTACTCCACGATTCTGGCGCAGGGGGGCACCCTTTACACCATGTACCGCCGCTCCACAGGCGAGCGAGAAGGTCAGGAGGTGGTGGTTGCCCTGGACGCCGACAACGGTCACACCCGCTGGGACTTCCGCTACGATGAACCTCTTCCCGACAAACTGAATGCGTCTCTCGGACCCGGCCCCAATGCCACCCCTCTTATTGCCGGGAAGAGGCTATTTTCCGTAAGCGTCATGGCAAAAGTCCATGCTCTGGACAAGAAAACGGGTCGACTGCTGTGGTCCCGGGACCTCTACAACGAGCTTTCCATGGAGCGGATCGGAACGAAGTCCAACCGGGGATACTCGTCCAGCCCGATCGCTTACCGGGAGACCTTGATCCTCCCCGTTGGAGGCCCCGGGCAGGCCGTTGTTTCGCTGCATCAGGGCGACGGCTCGGTGGTCTGGAAGAGGCATGATTTTGAACTGGCCCCTTCCTCTCCGATACTCATTGACGTGGACGGGCAGGAACAGCTGGTCCTCTTCATGGGAAGCGAGATCATCGGACTAGATCCAGCCACCGGGGATCTCTTCTGGAGTTACCCCCACAAAACCGACTACGACTGCAACATCAGTACGCCGATCTGGGGAGAAGACAATCTACTCTACATATCGAGCGCCTACAATAGTGGGAGCCGGGTCCTCGAGTTGAGAAAGGAAAACGGGGCGACTTCGGTACGGGAGCTGTGGTTCAGCCGGCGCATGAGGATTCATTTTGGCAGCGCCATCCGGGTAGGAGATATGGTCTACGGCTCGAGTGGCGACTTTGGACCCGCCTTCTTCGTGGGAGTGGACGTCAGAAGCGGTGAGGTCGCGTGGCGTCAGCGAGGTCTCGCCAAGGCTCAGATCGTCATGGCCGACGACCAGTTCGTGATCGTAGATGAGGATGGTCTCCTGGCCCTGGCCACCCCGGGCCCCAAGCGCTTGAGAGTCCGCTCGAAGTTCCAGCTCTTCAACTCCCGCTCGTGGACGGCACCCACGCTGGTGGGCAGCCGTCTCTACGTCCGTGACCGCGAGACGATTGTGGCCCTGGAGCTGGGGAAGTGAACACCTTTGCCATGCCATTGTTTGAACGATTACCACGCGCCTTTTCGACCCTTCTGACTGTTGCCGCACTACTGACCCCGGGGCTGTCTCCGCTTTCCGTCCGGGCCGAGGACTGGCCCGAGTGGAGGGGTAAGGGACGTGTTGGAGTCTGGAACGAGACCGGAATCCTGGAGAAGTTCCCGCCAGAAGGCTTGAAGATCTCCTGGAGAGTACCAATTCAAGGCGGATACTCGGGACCCTCCGTTGCAGATGGCCGGGTCTTTGTTTTCGACTTTCAGGAAAGTCAACCGCTGCAGGGGGTGGAGCGCCTCCTTTGCCTGGATGAGGAAACCGGAAAAATCCTCTGGACTCACTCCTGGGAGGCCAGCTACGCCAGGCTGGCGCGCACTTATTCGACCGGGCCGCGGGCTACTCCGACGGTGGACTCGGGTCTCGTCTACGTCGTGGGAGCCACGGGCGTCTTGAAGGCGCTGGTGGTGGAGTCCGGCAAGCTGGCCTGGGAAAGGAATTTCGAACGAGATTTCGGGACCAGTGTTCCGACCTGGGGCGTAACCGGCGCGCCTCTGATTGAAAAGGATCTCCTCATCGCTGTGGTGGGTGGCTCAGAAAATGCACAGGTCGTAGCGTTTAATAAACTCAACGGGAAAGAGATCTGGCGAGCGCTGTCGCCGGGACCGGAGATGGGCTACGCCCCGCCGCTCGTTGTCGAGGCAGGCGGAGTACGCCAGCTCATCATCTGGCATCCGGAAGTGCTCAGCTCTCTGGATCCGGCAACCGGCAAAGTGTACTGGGAGGAGCTCTGGGAGGCCCCTATCGGACTGACTGTGGCCACACCGGTGCGAGACGGCGACCATCTGTTTCTTTCCCAGTTTTACGGCGGCTCCCTCATGCTCGAACTGGACCCGGCCCGCCCCTCTGCGCGGGTGGTCTGGAAACGTAAGGGCCGGAGTGAGCGCCCCGAAGATACCGACAGCCTGCATGCCCTGATCTCGACGCCGGTGCTGCAGGGAAACCTGATAGTCGGGGTCTGCAGCTACGGCCAGTAAAGGCCGCCCTGTTTGGTATAAAGCGTTTTGAATGAAAGACTTCAAAGCCAAACGGAGGCGGCCCTTATGAGAACAGAGTGTAAACAAGCCAGGTTCGAATTTCACGGACTATTTCAACGCAAAGTGAAGGCGCGGTTCGACGGCGGGAAGATCACCTCCGATGCAGGGGTGCTGCTGTTGCGAGAGGTCGAGAGGGGGACGGGTCTGATCGCCGGACTGGCTGAGTGTTTCAGGGATCACCGGGATCCGCGGTTGATCGAACACACGGTCGAGGAGTTGTTGGGGCAGCGCATCTACGGACTCTGTCTGGGGTACGAGGATCTGAACGATCATGATCAGTTGCGCACCGATCCGATGCTGGCGGTGGCGGTGAATAAGGCCGATCCGTTGGGGGAGAGGCGGCGGCAGGCCTCAGATCGGGGGAAGGCGCTGGCGGGCAGGTGTACGCTGAACCGGTTGGAGTTGACCGGCGCCGAGGTCGATGAGCAGGAGCGGTACAAGAAGATCGCGATGGACCCGGACCGGATCGACGGCTGGATGGTGGATGCCTTCGTGGAGTCCCACGAATCGGCGCCCGAGGAGATGGTGCTGGATCTGGATGCGACCGACGACCCGATCCATGGCCAGCAGGAAGGCCGGTTCTTTCACGGTTACTACCGCCACTACTGTTATCTCCCGCTGTACATCTTCTCGGGGGAGCATCTGCTGTGCGCCCGGTTGCGGTGTTCCAATATCGATGGGGCCGCGGGATCGGTGGAGGAACTGGAACGGATCGTCGGCCGGATTCGGCAGAGCTGGCCGGAGGTCTCGATCGTCATCCGGGCCGACTCGGGCTTTTGCCGGGATGACTTGCTCCGCTGGTGTGAAGACCATCACGTGGATTACGTGATGGGGTTGGCCAACAATGATCGGCTCAAGTCAGAGAGCGCCGAAGCGATGACTCAGGCCGAAGCCGAGTTCAACGCCACCGGGCGACCGGCGCGGGTGTTCAAGGATTTCCGCTACCGGACTCGCCACAGTTGGACCTCGGAGCGACGCGTCGTCGGCAAGGCCGAGTTCCTGGACAAAGGCGCCAATCCCCGATTCGTCGTCACCTCCCTGTCGCCGGAACGCCTGGGGGCCCGCGCGCTCTACGAAGACTTCTACTGTGCGCGGGGCGACATGGAGAACCGCATAAAAGAACAGCAGTTGGGTCTGTTCGCCGACCGGACCAGCGCGGCAACGATGCGCGCCAATCAACTCCGGCTGTATCTGTCCTCCGCCGCCTACATGCTCATGCACGCCTTGCGTCGTCTCGGACTGAAGCAGACCCCCCTGGCTCGCGCTCAGTGTCAGACGATTCGCTTGAAGCTCCTCAAGATCGGCGCCCAGGTCCGCCTCACGGTCCGCCACGTCTGGATCTCCATGTCGGAAGCCTATCCCTACAGCGAGGTCTTCGCTGCCGTCGTTCGAAACCTCCAGGCCATTCCTCTGCGCTGCTGAGGTCTGTCCCGATCAAACGCCCCCAAAAACGAAATCGTTCCATCGCTCAGGCCGAGCTCTGCCTGAATACATTCCGTCACGCTCTTCCGAACCCGAAAAACGCTCCATTCACGACCATCCACACCACCGCATCACTCGACCTGGACCGGATCGATAGCGAAACTCTCAGAAAACCGTTCCGGCCTGCCAAAATCACCTTCATTTCCAAATCGGTGATCTATGCGGGCTAGCCCGGATTATGCAAGAACCGTAGTTCGGTGTTGAAAAACGACTCGAGAAGTGGCCCAACTCGGAAGCGGGCAGGTGTGACAGGCGGATTTGCGAAGGATATGGGTTGGCGAGGCGTTTGAGTGGTTTGGGGAGTGAATTTCAGACAGATCTGGGCCTGGATGAGTGTCGGAAGCGGTTTTTCGGGGGAGCTGGGAAAAGCTAACTGGAGTTCAGGCGACTCAAGACGAGGTGGAAGAGGGGTTGTTCGGGAAAGGCTGAGGAAAGATGGACCCAGATGCGTCGAGTGGTTTGTCGGATCCGGGCCCCAATCTTGAGGACCCGACGACGTAAGGTTTCGATTTCGAGCTTGTGCCAGGGGGTTCCGTGAAGATAGTCGCGCAGGCGAACGAACATCTGGTAAGCCAGTGCATGCAGGAGGAGTCGAAACTGATTGGCCAGGAATCGATGACAGCTGAGTCGGTCCATGCTCAGATGATTCTTGAAGGCCTTGATGAAGTTCTCGGTCTGCCCTCGGTTTGTGTAGTGGTCATAAAGTGATTGGGAGCAGAGATCGTCCCGGTTGGTAACTACAAAGCGACGATTGATCCCACGCTGATCGACCTCCACTTTGACAATGACGCGACGGGATCGATCCCAGCTGTGGGCTCGATAAAGAAACTCGTCAAACTGACGCTGTTTTTCCTCCAGCTCAAGGAACCTTTCCCGAGTCGAATCCAGCAGGGGCTCGACCACTCGCTGCAGGCGAGGGTTTCGGCTTAACCCGATGACATATTGGAGTTTATTCTCTTCACATTCACAGAACTCGTAGAGCCGAGGCGTGGCAAAGCCGCTGTCGGCCCGAATCTCAATCTCGACATCCGTCCCCACTGCTTGTCGGATGGCCTCCACGACTCGCTTCAGAATGGGCACGATGTGAGAGGCAGCCCCCTTGTTGCCAGGTCTCAACACGGCACAGACCAGGTCTCCCGTGTCGGCATCGAAGATCAGCAAAGGATGCAAAATGTGGTTTCGGTAATACCCGTGGTAGAAGGAGAACTCCTGTTGGCCGTGAGTGTGGTCGTCGGTACTGTCCAGATCCAGGATGATCTTGCTGGGACGTCTCTTCTTCAGGGAGCGCACATAACGGCCTAGCAGCCACCGGCTCAGACGCATCAGATCCTTCTTGGTGACGGAGTTCTCCAGGCGGGAGAAAGTCGGCTGGGTGGCCAAATCGGGATCGCTCTCTGGCAACTGATCACAGACTGTCTTGAGCATCGGATCCGAGCGCAGCGTATCGGCGTCGTTACAGTCTTCGTAGCCGGCCACGATCTGCAAGACTCGTTGTCGGATCAACTTCAACAGGTCATGACGAATGTAGCGTTGGTCTCGACTTTCCGAAATACAGGAACTGAAGCCCTCGCACAATCGATGTTGACGATCCAGCGATCCAAACAACAACCATCCTGCGTCGGAAGTGAGGCTCCCCCCATCAAAACGAGCCGTGATGTTTCTGTGGCTATGAAATGGCAGGGTATTCTGGCAGACTGTTTTTGACATTGCCGTAGCTCCTGTTTAGGGTCTTTGTTTCTCTAAACCCTTTTATATCAGAGAGCTACGGCCTTTTTTCTGGGCCCACATCTCACTTGAATTTAGATCTCTTGCATAATCCGGGCAGACCTGGATGAAGGCCGTCGTAGAGACGGCCTGACGACGGTAGAACGAGCCGAGCTGCGGAAGTTGCGCAAAGAAAATAGGCAGCTGAGGGTTGAGCGGGAAATATTGGCAAAAGCCGCGGCCTGGTTCGCACGGGAGAGCGATCCGATTTCCAAGAAGTCTTCAGGTTCGTGAAAGTGAATCAGGCCGACTATCCAATCACCACCATGTGCCGTTTGCTGGGTGTCTCCACCAGTGGCTACTACGCGTGGGTCGATCGCGGACCTTCGACTCGAGATGAAGCGAATGCTCGTCTTCTGGAAACAATCAACGGGATCCACCAGCAAAGTCGTCGGACCTATGGAGCTCCCCGCATTACGGCGGAACTTCGAGAGGAAGGTCACCTGGTGGGCAAAAACCGGGTGGCCCGACTGATGAAAGTCGCCGGCATTGAAGGCGTTAGCCGCAGACGCAAGACACGCACGACCCTGAGAGGCCAAGACAGCCGTCCGGCTCCGGATCTGGTGGAGCGAAACTTCCAGGTCAGCCGCCCCAACCGACTGTGGGTTGCAGACATCAGTGTGCCGCAGCAAGCGGCGTGAGAGATGGGAGTAGGCCTCCCGCAACCGGCTTGCAGGAGCAGGTTGCAAACCACCGTAAGTGGCTGTGGTCAAAAGCCGCGGTCGTGAGCGTTACGGAAAAGGTGCTCTAGAAGCATCAGGTGTGGATCAGGAAGACGAACACAAGTGAACCACCGTTCAAGTGCCGAAAGGACGAGATGGTGTCGAAACCGGGGAGTTGATGTTGCCCCGGGACGAATCTGGCGGAAACCTGTCTGCTGGCCAGGTGGCACCCGGCATAGAGGTGGCGTGAGCTTGATCTGGGCTCTCATGTTGAACTGCGGGAACTTGGAGCAACGATGCTAAGAGAAAGGCACAAGCAGAGAACCTGCGAGGCCGACAGTATCGAAGCGTTGCCCAGGGGCGGACAAGCTCGTAGTAGCGATGAGGCTGTCGTAATGGCAGCGGAGCGAAGGGGCTTGGTCACTCGGCTACAGACAAGCGGCCAACTGCTAGGCAGGAGGAGCCCTTGAAAGTAGCAAAGCCATTTTGTGGCTTGAGTGATAGGAGCCGGATGAGCTGAGAGGTTCACGTCCGGTTCTTGGAGGGGCTGGGGGTGAGACTCCCCCGGCCTACTCAACCGTACGTGCCGAGTTGGGCAGGTTTCGTCTACCTGGCCGTAGTGGTCGACGCTTTCAGTCGGCGAGTGGTCGGCTGGTCGCTCAGAAATGATCTCAAGACCCGGCTAGTGACCGATGCCCTGCAAATGGCACTTCAAGAGCGTGAATCCGACGGGGTGATCCATCACTCGGACCAGGGGACGCAATACACGTCGATCGAGTTCGGGCTGCGCTGCAAGAGAGCCGGCATCAGACCCTCCATGGGCTCGGTCGGTGACTGTTATGACAACGCGCTGTGTGAGAGCTTTTTTGCCTCTCTGGAGTGTGAACTGATCGACCGGCACAGCTTCCGCAGCAAGCTGCAGGCCAGACTTGCTGTCTTCGACTACATCGAGGACTTTTACAACCCTCACAGGCGGCACTCGTCACTGGACTATCTGTCGCCGATCAACTATGAATCGAGGCACTCAGATGTGGCTTGATTCGAAAGCCGTAAACTGTCCACAAAAGTGGGGTAACTTCAGAGACCTATTTCAATCGATTTGGCGACGACCAGCAGCTTCATATTTGGGTTGGATTGAGCTATCAAGCTCTGGGTGATCTCGCGCGTGCGCAGGAGCACTACCAAAAGGCGCGTGGACTGACGAGTGCGACGTCTCCCTCGATCCGCTCATCGGCTTCGCACGCCAACCTCCAGGGCCTTCTCTTTAGCGGCCTCATTTACGAGCGGCTCGGGGATCACATCCGCGCCAGGCAGACCTGGCAACGGGGAGTCGAGCTGTTGAAGCCCGATCGCGAAGCCTATCCCTACAACTTGAAAAGGCGCGTTTTTCTGGCGTGTTTCCATGGAGTTCTCGGAGAAAAAGCTGCCTTTTTTGCGGAACTAGAACGCGCCTTGTCGACCAATGTGAATCTCTGGGAATTCTACTTGCTGGCCGTCGTTCTCGCAAGAACTGGCGAAACAGAGCGAGCCAGCGAACTTCTACTCCGCATCGCACGGCAGGGTCGAATTCGACCTGACATAGATTGGTTGTTCGAGACCATTGTTTCCCTGCCTGCTCCAAGATCCGACACCTTCAATGAACTCGTGGAGACGCAAACCCGGCGACTTCGGGAGATGTACTGAACCCCTTTCGCCCAGCCTCGTCACAGAACATCGTCATCAAGTTGGGGTCACAGTCTGGGATGGGTGAACCTCCTCGCCTTCAGGGGACGGATGTCATCTCAAGATCTCCGCAGTGAGCCTGTGGAACTGCGCCCTTGCTTCCCGGTAGGCTTCCCCCGTTGCCGGGCCCGAAAAGCCCGTGTAGATGGCATGCACGGTGCGGTCGCGATTCACGAAGATCGTGACCGGCACCCCCTCTATGGTCGATAATCCACCAAACCCCTCCCTGGCCAGCTCCTCAAGAGTCATCTCGGCGATCACAATCTCCCATTCGACACCGTGCTTCTTCTTGAATTCTCGAACACGCCGCTCCTTGACTTCCGGAGAGCCCGGGTACTCTAGGGCAAGACCCAGAATCTCCAGCCCCTGCTCATGATGTTTTCGATATAGCTCTGCCACTACTTTTGCGTGGTCGTTGCAGCCCGGGCACCAGGTGCCGAAGATCTCTAGGATCACGGGCTTGCCGGCATATCTCGGGCCACGCAGGGAATCGACATCAAGCTGGTTGCCTGTCCTTAAAGCCACACGATCCAGGGGATTGGGCATTTGGACACTCTCAGCACGCTCGGCAACGAAGTCGTCCCAGGAATGTTTGAGGCCCCCGTGCCCCTCGATGTGTCCCTTAATCGTGCCATCGGGCCTGATCCCCGCCTGGAGAAGGACAGCATGCTGGCCATCGAACGTGGAGATCTCGAGGTGTTTCCCACGCACATTGCCGGCGAGAAAGCGCAGGTCTCCGTACTCAGCAGGGACCTCGGCGGTTCCCCTCACCACACCCCACGCATCCTGCGTGAAAACGCCCTTGGCCAGACCGTAGAGATCAAATTCCATACGCCAGATGCCCGCAAAGTCTGCCCTGGGTGGATCCGTTTTTCTGTTCTCGGAGTCTACGACGAAGCGAGCTCGCGGGTTCGGTTCAGATATGGCCTGAGCTTCAAAGGCTAAGAGTGGCACCCTTCCGGCAGGTCGCTCCCGGTACCAGATGCCGGTCAGGTTTCCACCCGGCTCGAACCTGGCCTCGAGCTGCGTTCCGTAGACAGGAAAATCGATGAGAAGGCCTGCTTCGCTGTCGTGGCAGGCGGCGTGGATCCACTCCTCTCCATTGACGATAGTAGCTTCTTCCGTCCTACAGTCCCCGGGGAGTTGGAGAAAAAAGGGAATCCTGGTCCCCTCTGGTGAGAGGAGACGGGCGTGGTACCAGCGAGCAACCCTGGGCTCAGGGCCGGAAAGCTTCGCACAGCTCCCACTTCCCAGGACGAGTCCAACACCCAGGAGCGTAAGACTTTGTGGGCACCGATGAACTCTCATGAGTCGGGCGGCCGCGCTAGCAGCCTGTCGTCGTGGTGGCCGAGCGGGTGCTCAGGGTCCTATCTTCTCTATACCACCGAAAAGCTGGAAGGCCCACGACACTCCGAGGCTTACGGTCAAGGCCTGGTGGGTGTTTTTGCCCCAGACTGTGGTAGCGATATTGCTGTTGAGCTCGACGCTTTCAGCTAACGGAATTGAGAAGCCGCCGCCTACTCGCCAGAAATCTTCTGCGAGTAAAGCGTCGTGGACCGCAAAGAATTCCTCGAAATTTGCCTGTTCCCCGTCTGAGTGCCCGCCGTGGAAGTGGTCAAAGTCTCGGGTATCTATGCCGCCGCGCATGTTCTGGTAATCTGCAAAAGCCTGCACAGTCACAAACTTGGGGAGGAAATATCCGAACTCGAAGAAGAGGTTGTTGCGATTGAGAGGTTCGATATGATGATCACCAACAAGGATATGCCCGACATCCGGATGTTCCATGAACGCATAGGAAAAGGATCCCTGGAGATAGGCCTTCGGAACATCACCAAAAGATAACACCCGTCCCACATCGACTCCCAGCCGAAGCTCGTTCAGGCCTCGACCGATGGCGGAATGGCCCAGCGTTTGGTAGTTCGTGGTTGGAAAGCCATATGAGACCGAAGGGGTCACTGCCCAGGTGGGACTATTGAGTACCTGGAATCGGGCACCGATCCGCCCATCCTGGAAGGCTTGCTCCCACTCGCCTGTATCAGCCCCATAGGCTTCGCCAAAACCTCCTACCGTATATTTTGACCCCACGAACGCCACGGCTCCACTCACGGCGAGTCGGTCGGTGAGCCCGATCTCACCATCCAAAACGAGCACCTGGGATCGGGTCTTGCCGAAGTCTACCTTGGTCGACCCAAAGTCGATCCCCAACAGGACAGGGTCCGCTAAGAGATGGTCCCCGCCGTCCAGAAACTGATAGCCGAGAGAGAATAAGAACTCTCCTCTGGGAGGCGTCCAGGGTTGACCCAGGGCGTTGCTTGGAATCAGTTGTAGGATGAGCGCGGCCAATGCGAGAGGCACAAGGGGCAAGACCCGGGCGTTCAACCTGCCCTCCCGCCTCTGGCCCCAGCGGCTTTTCTGGTCTTTTCCACCGCCGTTAGAAGCTTACTCATCGTGGTCGGGTACTTCAACACGTTCTTGAACTCCTTCTTCGCCTGGGAGTACTCCTTTCGTGTCGGAAAGTAGAGGACCGGAAGCAGTCCGGAGTCCGGAGACGACGACGCGACCTTAACCGCCAACTGTCTCGCATCGTCGAGCGGCATCATCACTACGTCGAAATCACCTTCTTCGGCAGCGTCCAGGAAGGCATCGGAAAGTAGTGTAACTTTTTTTCTGTAATTTCTGGTCAGGCCTTGGGTCAGAAAGACAGAGGTCTGGGACAGGATTCTCCAAAAACAGAAACGACAATCTGGCAAGGAGAATCAAATGAACCCAGACCTGGAAAAGAGAGTACCACGGGAGATTCTGGAGGAGTTGATCGAGGAAGGAACAGAAGCCTTTCGAGGGATCCTGGAGAAGTTGTTCAACGTGGCGATGCAGTTGGAAAGAAGCGAGTTTCTGGGAGCGGAAGCGTACGAGAGAACCGCCAGTCGGCGAGGCTATCGAAACGGATTCAAAGAGAAGCGGATTCAGACTCGAGTGGGAGAGCTGCACTTGGAGATTCCACAGGTGCGCGGTTTGAGGTTTTATCCCAAGTCGCTGGAAAGGGGTTGCCGTTCGGAGAAGGCCCTGAAGCTGGCCATTGCCGAGATGTATGTGATGGGAGTCTCGACGAGAAAAGTCACCGAGATCACGGAGCAGCTGTGTGGGTTGGAGATCTCGGCCACCCAAGTCTCGAGAGTGGCCGGGATGCTGGACGAAGAGCTGGAGCAGTTTCGAAGCCGGGAGCTGGGAGAGTATCCGATCGTGTATCTAGATGCCCACTACGAGAAGGTTCGAAGAGGTGGCAGGGTGCAGGACGTGGCGATCCTGAAAGCCATAGGAGTCAATCGTTTCGGGACGCGGGAGGTGTTGGGTCTGAGCGCCAAGATCAGTGAAGCGGAGGTGCATTGGCGAGGGTTTCTGGGAGATCTGCACAAGCGTGGATTGAGAGGGATCGAGCTGTTTGTCAGTGACGATCACGAAGGACTGAAGGCGGCCAGGCGGGCAGTTTATCCGTCGGTGCCCTGGAACCGTTGTCAGTTTCACCTGAGTAAAAACGCCCAACAATATGCTCGCCGCAAACGGGACAAGCCCCGGATCGCCCAGGCCATGCGGGACATTTTCGATGCCCCCTCTCGAGAGGATGCCGAGGAGCTCAAGGGTAAAGTCGTCAAGAAGTTCGAAAAAATTGCACCGGAGTTCGTGAGCTGGCTGGAAGAGAACGTGGATGAAGGGCTGACAGTGTTTGATTTTCCGAGGAGCTGGTGGCGAAGGATCCGAACCATCAACGGACTGGAGAGACTGCACCGGGAGATCCGGAGACGAACCCGGGTGGTGGGAATCTTTCCCCACGAAGCGTCGGCGCTGCGTCTCATCTCGGCTGTGCTTGCAGAGATACACGAGGAGTGGTTAACCGGCCGGCAATACCTGAACCTGGCCGGCTGGAAAACACAAGTGGAGCAATTCTTCCCTACAGGCCCTAAAGAAAATTACAGAAAAACGGTTGCTTAACCCATCGGAACGGAAAGCCACCTCAACACTATGACCTACCTTCCCCAAAACCTTCGTGGCCTCAGGGTTCCACCGGTCTTCCTTTTTAGTGTTCTCATCCTGTTTCCAGTAGATGAGGATTCTCGTAGGCTTGATGCTAGCCAGTAAGCGTTGATAGCGAGCACCTCTGCTGCTCACCAGGAACTTGGCACCGCAGGCGTTGAGCACAGCGTTGCCCAGGCTCGCCATCCCCATTAGCAAGGCCAAAGAAAAGAGTAGCTTCTTCATGTTCGCCCTCTCTATACGGCTATGGAATTGTACTTTGACCCTATATTACAGCAGGTTTGGCTCTCAATCGAGAACCGCCGGAGTGTTTTTGTAGAACCCTGTCGCGGAAGTGCCGTAAACAGAAAGAGAAAAGTTCGTTTTTTCATTTCTTGTACCCTTCCCTTTCGCTCAAACTTTCCGGATCGGCGAGCCGCCCGATCGGCATGGAGTCATCGCCTTTTCACCTTGCTCCTACTTAATACGGCGAGAACGGAGCGCAAAATGGGACACGTGGACAGTAAATATTACCTTTCCCATACGCCGGCGCCGATCAGAAAAACAATCGGGTAGAAGTCAATCCGTTGCCCTGCCATTGACTCTCGCGTGATCTCGGGCCGGTTGCCTGGCGCGCGACTTCCTAGTGCCGGCTCCTTAAGGAGGGCCCCCGCGCCCAAGAAAAGCTCCCATAGCCCTTGTAGTTCCCGGATCCGCTTTTCGTCTTCCTTGGTGAGAACACAAGAAGGAGGACGAAACGATGACGATCCAAGCCACAATCACCACCCTGATCCTGAGTGTTTCACTCGTTCCCGGGTCCTGGACTCTGGCGAATGACGAGCCAGCAGCCGGGCATCCGGTCGAAGCTGTTCCCGTGCGGCTGGAAACGCAACCCCTGGTATTCCCCGGGGCGAACCCCACCCTTCCCATCCAGACGGTTGCCAACCGGATCGCCGCGGATCCTTTCCAGGGATTCGAAAGTCTTCGGCAGGAGGTACCTTCCTCGATGACCTGGCAGGATCCGGACGGGACTCTTTTGCCCTTCCAGAACGACGCGGAAATCCTGGAGTTCTTGCGTAGCGCCCGGATCGTGTCTCAGAAGACGGTGAGCGTGGGCGTCAACGGGATTTCCAAAGTGCTCCTGGAGAAAGACGGCGTGCGAGTGCATGCAGCCTTTCGCAAGGTCAGCATCTCCAAGACGGAGATGAGGTTCGCCAACGGTGAAGTCGCTTTCAACTTTCGAGATGATTGCCGCTTCGAAGTGGCAGCCTATCGTCTCAGCAAGCTGCTGGGCCTGGACAACGTTCCTCCCGTCGTCAGCCGCAAGTTCGGGCGCTATGACGGAACCCTTCAGCTCTGGGTCGAGAACGCGATGATGGAAGAGGAACGCCGCTCGAAGAAGATCCAGGCACCTCGAAAAATGCCCTGGACCTACCAGTGGCAGACCCTTCGTCTGTTCGACAACCTGATTGACAACAGCGACCGCAACATGGGGAACATCCTCATCGACTCGGACTGGAAAGTGTGGATGATCGACCACACGCGCGCTTTCAGCAAAACCAAAAAACTGCGCTCTCCCCAACTGGTTCGGTGGTGCCGGCGCGACCTGTGGGAAAACCTGCAGGATCTGGATCGGGAAGTGCTGGAGAAGGAATTCAAGAACGTCCTCAGCGGCAGCCAGATCAAAGCCCTGATGGCACGGAGAAATCTGCTGGTCAAGCACCTCCAGAAGCTGATGGATGAGAAAGGCACGGGTTCGATTCTCTTTTCCCAGTTCTAGACACGCCCGAGCTCACTTAAACTTAAAAAGGGGGACAGTCTACTCTGTCCCCTTTTTTCTGGTCCTCCGCCCGGCTCTTAAAGAAGCAATCTGGCAGGACAACCACCAGAATGACAGAATAGTCAATTCGGGACCCATCAAGAGGGATTGTGCCCAGTTATCGAGTTCGCATCGCTCTTTTCTGTCTCCTCCTCCTTGCCTTACCCGGCACCGCTTCCCCGGCTCCCTGCAAGGACCAGACAACCAGAAACCGCGTTGTGGCCATCGCCGATGTGCACGGAGGTCTGAAACAGTTCCTTGCGATTCTTCGCCAGACCGGTCTCGTCGATGAGGAGAATCGATGGGTTGGAGGATGCTCAACGTTGATCCAGGTCGGAGACTTGATTGACCGCGGCGCGCACGACCGGGCCGTTCTCGACCTGATCATGGACCTCCAAAAGAATGCTCCCAGGCAGGGCGGGCAGGTGCTGGTGGCCATCGGGAACCATGAGGTCATGAATGTGATGGGAGACCTGCGCTACGTCACCCGGCAGTCCTACGCATTCTTTGCCGATCCCGAAACTGAGAAACGACGAAAAGCTGCTTTGAAGCAGTACCGAGCCTACCTGAAACAGAGGGCCAGGTTCTTCGGAGAACCCGAACTAGATATTGACGTAGATGAAGCCCGCTGGCTTGACGATCACCCTCCCGGGTTCTTTGAACACAGGAAGGCTTTCAGCGCTCGCGGCAAATACGGGAAATGGATCCGAAAAGGGTCAGCCGTCGTTCGCCACGGGAAGATTCTCTACCTTCACGGCGGGCTGAGTCCGGACATTACCATGCCCGTTGAAAAGCTCAATCAGAGGATTAGACAGGAGCTGAAAGCGTTCGATTATTACGTCGATTACTTCACTAGTCATGAGGTCATCCTGCCCTTTTTCAGAATGGAAGAGATGATGGCGGCGGTTCAAAAGGAAGTTAAGCACTGGGGAAAATTGAGTCCCTTGGAAACCGGACTCGAGGCCCCGAAAACGAACCACCTTGGCATCCTCAAAGAGTTTTTGGAAAGCGGGAACTGGCTGAGCACGCACCCCAAGGGCCCCCTCTGGTTCAGGGGTTATGCCCACTGGTCCGAAGAAGAAGGTCCGGCCCGCGCCGACGCCGTCCTGAAGACCTATGGCGTCGACCATATCGTGGTCGGTCATACGCTGATGCTGAAGACCGGTATCCGCTCGCGCTTTGGCGGTCGTGTCTTCCTCATTGATACGGGCCTCTTTGTCGACTACTACCCGGGGGGGCGGCCATCAGCGCTGGAAATCCATAACGGTGAGTTCCACGCCGTTTACCTGACCGAGAAACAGAAATTGCTTCCCGACTCCTGACCGTTGCCACTTTGAACGGCAATAGAATCGACTACAGTGGCCTGAGGAAGCACCCGCCGGCGGCGCTCTGGACCCTCACCGAACCACGGTCGCGGGCACGGCTGAAAAGAGCTGAATCCCGCCGGGGCCAAGGACGCCGAACAACATCTGTCCAACGATCGGCTTGCTCGAGAAAACCCGCACGTACCCGCCCGCCAGCTCAATCTCCCCCACCAGTTCCTCCACGAGCTGGGAAATCCTCTCACCCGGGTTCAGCGTCAGGATCCTCTCGCCGACCATCTCGCCGTCGGGCAGGAACACCCAGATCGTGAGCACGGTGTGCACAGGGCCCTGTGGTGAGCTTCCTGGCGCCGGGCCCGGGTAAAAGAAGGCCAGACCTGTAAAGAACCCTGACACGTTGGCCACCTGGTTGAACAGCGCCTCCGTGAAAGCCTGCGTTTGCAGCGGCAACGAAGCGGCATAGGCAAGGTTCTCGGAGTCCCCAAAGATCACATCGCCCAGCACTCCATCTCCATCCGCTTCCACGATCAGCGAACCCACGAAGCTCTCTCCCTGGGCGGGATACGGTCCGGCGGCTCCTCCTCCAAAGAGCGCCTGGGCATCTCCCGTGAACTGCTCTCCGGGATCCAGTACCATCGCTACTGGATCCCCGTGGTCGCTGCCGTCTTCCTGCACAGCCTTGAGCATCACGTTTCTTTGTTGGTCCGACCCGTTGACCAGATTGACACTGGTGAACAGTCCCGGCTGGTACGCCAGCTGGGCCGAGTAGGCTCGATTTGTTGCGTTGCCCGTGGCCGCATTCAGACCCAGCACCGTGGTTTGATCGGTCAGCTGGATCAGCTCGAAGGCCACCACGCCCTCTCCTTCGGTCACCTCTCCTGTAATCACGCCTTCTGAAAGCTGTGTGCCATCTCCGGAGGGATTCAATCCAAACAAGTCGGCAGCCCGCTCGTCCAGGAAGCTTTGTCCTTCAATCGTGCGGGTGACGGTGGAGGTGCCCTGGGCGGCGGCTCCATTGGCCAAAGGCCGGTGATTCAGCTCGATAGTGACCTCGCCTTCGTTGGGATTGAGGATGGAGACCCGGGTTGTGGCGGGCTGACCTCGAAAGGCCTGGGGGCCATCAAAGACCCGCGTCAGGATGATATTCATACTGGTTTCGGCGATGGCCACGCCCCCGTCGAGTTGAGACAGCGTGTTCGTGCCGAACTAAAAGAAGGTGCCGATCTCGTTGGTGAAGCTGGTCAGCCCGATCCAGGCCGGTTCGTCCGGATCCCCTTCAAACAGACCGGCGCGCAGCAAGGCGGTCTGCTCGCCGATCTGCAGCATCACGGTGGCCCGG
>CBDBGQ010000028.1:0-33254 GCA_965205345.1 Acidobacteriota bacterium
CCGCCGTTGAAGCCGAATGGCGCGGCACGACGTGAGTATTGGAATACGCCGGGCGAGGATACGATTCCGCGTCCGCTGGCGTCAACCAGTGTGCCGCCGCGGGACTGGCCGATCCTGTTGAGGTCGGGCGTGACATTGAACAAGTTGTGTACACCCAACGTGAGTTCGGTCTTCTGGAACATCCGGATGCCGAAATCGACGTCGGTCAGCCACTTGCCGCCGAACTCCTGGCGGTTGGAGCCTTCCTGGATCCAGTAGCTGCCCGAATAGCGCAGTGCGCTGCCGAATCTGAAAACGGCCGATGGTGTAGTCCGCCAGCGCTTGCAGGCGGGTGTTGGGTTGCCACTCAGTGAGGATGGATTGGTCCACGCTCCCGAAGATGATGTTCTCGAAGCCGGTCAATAGGGCCGGGGCGTCCACGCCGCCCACGAGTTCGGTATCGGCGTACATGCCGGAAAATCCTAAATCCAGCACCCCGCCGTTGCGATAGGCATGCACACTGTCGAACGAGAACTCGACACCCGACGTTACGGTTTGCGTCGCGTTGGTGAAGAACTGCGCCCTGGAGGCCCCGGCCGAGAGCAGCGCCGCCGCTATTTGAGGAGCCGTCTCCTCAAGAGCGCTGGCGGTGAAGTTCCCGCTGATCACAATTCGGTCGTCCACTCGCACGCGGAACACATCCGCCGTCAAAGACATGGTCTCACCCATCCTGAGCACGGCGCCCCCGCTGAAGTTCAGCGAAGTCTCCTGCTTCAGTGGGGGAATGCCGACCGCCTTGGCGACGTCGCTGTCGTTGCGGAACGTGCCGACCTCAAAGGGCTCGAGTTCGCCACTCGCTCCGGGCAAAAACTGTGTGCTCAGGTTGTTGAAGTACACCTGATGGAGTGATGGGGCTCGGAATCCTGTGTTCACGCTGCCTCGCAGGGCGAAGGCGGGCGTGAAGTCGTAGCGCGACGACAGTTTGCCGCTGACAGTCGATCCGAAATCGCTGTAACGCTCGAATCGGCCGGCGGTGCCCAGCATGAACTTGTCGCCGAACGACCACTCCAGATCGGTGTAGGCGGCAATGTTGGTCCGGCTCTCGTCGACCTTCTGCTGGAAGCCGGGGAACACTTGGATGCCGGCCGACTTGGTGGTCTCGCAGGTGGATGGGTCCACGTTCGGATCGTCTGTGCAGTGCAGATAGGAGAGGGGTTCTCCCGGCCGAATACCGTAGGCGTCACGCCGTACCTCGCCGCCGAACGCGAGGTTCATCGTCCGCCCGGAGTATTCGAAGAGGCGGGAGACGTCGAAGTTGAAGGTGGTCTGGTTGAAATGAGGGCCCCCGAGTCAGCCATCCTCGGGCTGTTTGCTCCGTAAGATGCGTTGATCGAGTTCATGATGAGGAAGTCGAACGTGTTGCGCCCGTGATTCATGCTGATGTCGAAGTTCCAATCCCGATTCGTCGTCCATTCGATCCCCGCCGCCACGGCGATGTCGTTGACAGCCGTGTTGATCTCGGGCAGAAAGCCGTCGGGATAGACCGACAGCACGACTCTGCTGTCCTGGTTGGCCCGACGGTAGAACCCGGCGCTGTTGTTGTCACGCAGCGTGAAGCCGCCGAAGGAGTAGAACCGGGCGTTATCCCCTAATGGAACGCCGGCGTTGTAATAGCTGCTGTACTGTTCGCTCTCGGCGTCGCCGATGCGGAAGTTTTTGCGATTGAAGGTGTACTCGTGAGGGTCGAAGCAGTTGCCGCCAGCAGGGTTGTCGGGAGTTTGTCCGGAGGCGCAGTCGGTGTAATGGTACTGGCGTGCACCGCTCAGACCGGCACGGTTGGTGCTATCGCGCAGACGGGTCTCGAAGGTCAGATTCAGAAAGGCGCCGCTCTCGGATGCGAACCCTCCATGCATGCTGTGCGTGAAGATGTCTCCATCCCCGGCATAGGTCTGTCCCCATGAGGTGTCCATGCTGAAGCCTGGGCGGTTCCTGAGCACGATGTTGATGACGCCGGCGATGGCGTCCGATCCGTATTGCGCCGCCGCGCCGTCTCTCAGCACCTCGATGCGTTCGATGGCCGCGAGCGGGATGGCGTTCATATCAGTGCCGGCCGTTCCTCTGCCAACGGAGGTATTGACGTGCAGCAGTGCGCTGTTGTGGCGCCGTTTACCGTTGACCAGCACCAACGTCTGGTCCGGGCCCAGGCCTCGCAGGGTGGCCGGGCGTAAGGCGTCCGTGCCGTCGCTGATGCTGGAACTGGAGAAATTGAACGAGGGGGCCTCCATCTGCAACGCCCGGCCTGTTTCCTGCACGCCGGAGCGACGCAGGCGTTCGCCGCGGATGCGCTCGACGGGGACCGAAGATTCCAGGGGGTCCCGGCCCTCCGTGCGAGTCCCCACGACAACCAGATCCTCGCTCAAGGTGGCGAGTTGAAGTACGAAAGTGATCTGGTCCTCCGCGTGCTGCACGGATGCTTCCTTGGGCTGGAAACCCGCAGCTGAGACGATAATCCAGTGAGAACCCGCGCCGAGTTCGCAGAAAATCGCGAGGCCGGAGCCGTCGGTCAACTGTTCCCTGTTGCCAATGGAGACCGTTGCGTTCGACACCGGAGCCGACGAGGGGTCGAGGACCTCGACTTCGAGGCATTGTTGTCCCGCCAGGGAGCGGACGGAGAACACAACCGCCACGAGAAGCAATAGTGTGGCCAAGGGGGTTCGGCGGGTTCGGCGGGTTCGGAATTTGCCGGACAGGCTTGTTCTCATCGTACGCTAGAATATTATACTGGGGCTGTTATGCCCAGTCTTTGACAGTAGCGTAACTTCTTTTCTGTAAATTCTGGTCAGACCTGGGTCGGAAAGACAGAGGTCTGGGACAGGATTCTCCAAAAACAGAACGACAATCTGGAAAGGAGAATCAAATGAACCCAGATCTGGAAAAGAGAGTACCACGGGAGATCCTGGCGGAGTTGATCGAGGAAGGAACAGAAGCCTTTCGAGGAATCCTGGAGAAGTTGTTCAACGTGGCGATGCAGTTGGAAAGAAGCGAGTTTCTGGGAGCGGAAGCCTACGAGAGAACAGCCAGCCGCCGAGGCTACCGAAACGGATTCAAAGGCAAGCGGATTCAGACTCGAGTGGGAGAGCTGCGCTTGGAGATTCCCCAAGTGCGCGGGTTGAGTTTTTATCCCAAGTCGCTGGAGAGGGGCTGCCGTTCGGAGAAGGCATTGAAACTGGCCATCGCCGAGATGTACGTGATGGGAGTCTCGACCAGAAAGGTTACCGAGGTTACCGAGCAGTTGTGTGGTCTGGAGATCTCGGCCACCCAGGTCTCGAGAGTGGCCGGGATGCTGGACGAAGAGCTGGAGCAGTTTCGAAACCGGGAGCTGGGAGAGTATCCGATCGTGTACCTGGATGCCCACTACGAGAAGGTTCGAAAGGGCGGCAGAGTACAGGACGTGGCCATCCTGAAAGCCCTTGGAGTCAATCGTTTCGGAACGCGAGAGGTGTTGGGTCTGAGCGCCAGGCTAAGCGAAGCAGAAGTACACTGGCGAGAGTTTATGGCGGAGCTGCAAAAGCGAGGTTTGAAAGGAGTCGAGCTGTTTGTCAACGATGATCATTCAGGATTGAAAGCGGCCAGGCGAGCGGTCTATCCGTCAGTGCCCTGGAACCGTTGCCAGTTTCATCTGAGCCAGAATGCCCAGCAATATGCTCGTCGCAGGCAAGACCGGCAGCGGATTGCCCAGGCCCTGCGAGACATCTTCAACGCGCCGTCTCGGGAGGATGCCGAGGAGCTCAAGGGGAAGGTGATCAAGAAGTTCGAAAAGAGTGCACCGGAGTTTGTGAGCTGGCTGGAAGACAACGTGGATGAAGGGCTCACGGTGTTCGATTTTCCGAGGAGCTGGTGGCGAAGGATCCGAACCATTAACGGACTGGAGAGACTGAACCGGGAGATCCGAAGACGAACCCGAGTGGTGGGAATCTTTCCCAACGAAGCGTTGGCGTTGCGGCTCATCTCGGCTGTGCTTGCAGAGATACACGAGGAGTGGTTAACCGGCCGGCAATACCTGAACCTGGCCGGCTGGAAAAAACAACTGGAGGAATCCTTCCCTACAGGCCCTAAAGGAAATTACAGAAAAACAGTTGCTTAACCTCTTTGACTTCCAGTTCCTCCAACAACCGCGCACCACAGTAGGCGCACACGTCCGCAGGGACCAGCTCAATTGTTGTGATGGCCTGCATGGTGAGGGTTGCGTCGTGCCCGCCGCAGGCGTCCAGGCGGCATTGCTCGCAGACATAGGGGCCGCCGGTCGGCTTCGGGTTGCGCCATGCGCCGCCCCGTGCAAACGCCCAATAGGGGCATGAGCCGCAGTGGTGTGAAAAATTACTCTAAGCGAGGTCGCTGGTCCCGAAATCGGGCGTCGAGGTCGACGCGAGGGAGTGGACTGGCTTGGCTTTCGGGGTGGCCAAAAACCTCATTGCGCGAGTCTCTATTTTGGCCAGGTTTTACGGGCCTTCTCGGGGTCGATTCCGGCATGGCCATAATCTATACCTTTTGGCCATGACTGTGGCAGTCGTTTCCGAGGTCCAAGTCCCGAAGAACGGGTGCTTTATAGCAGCGGAAGGGGTGCCGGGAGTTACTCCAGGATGGTCACACACGGACCCTTAGAGTAATTTTTCACACCGTTGCGGCTCAAACCCCGTATAGACGCTCCATCATAGGCGCCGTCAGCCAGAAAGCCCGTGACAGGAGCATCGAGTTGATCCAGGAGCCCGGGTAAGGCGGTGCTGTCTCCAACCTCATCGTGAGTCAGATCGGCGCAAACAATCGCACCGCTGGCCAGGTCCAGTCCGAGGTGGAGTTTGCGCCAGCGGCGGCGTATTCCCTTGATTTTATGCTTCTGGGCGAGCCATTCCCCCTCGCCGAAGATCTTGAGGCCGGTACTGTCCACCACCCGATGGACAGCCACAGATCCGGCTTGCCTCATCGCCTGAGCGATGCTCAAGCCGTTTGCGCGACGCGACAGTGTGGAGTAATCCGGCACCCGTATATCCAGCCCCATGAGCGAGCCGATGGAGCCCATAAGTCCCTGCCTTTGCCGCAACGCAAGCCGATACCTCGTGCGCAGCGTCAGGCATGTCTCGATCGCCAAATCCGAGTATCTCCACTGGCCACCCCGTGACGTGCGGCGCGGCGCGCTCCACACACTTTGAGCCTCCGCACTGACCCAGATCGTCAGATCACCCCGCTGGCGCAGGCTCTCGTTATATTCCGCCCAGTTGATCACCCGATACTGCGCCTTATCAAACTTGTGCCGTCGGGATGCGTTGAACTTATGTGGCATCTAAGTTATCCCCAGTGTTGAAAAACACCATGATTAGACATCCTTCGGGATGATCCATGCAACAAGGTCCCTTTTATCGGTCTTTTATAAAACCTTCTCGTGTTACGAATCTCTCGCGGGTGGGGAAATGTTGTTATCGTCCACTCTTGCTAATTATGGTAAAATAACCATAATTAGATGTAGCCAAAGAGATGTTGAAGCCCGTCGAATGGGTTGGCTCAAGTAAAGGAGACCTGAAGAAGTTTCCAGCCATCGCGCAGGATCAGGTCGGCTTTGCGCTGTATCTGGCCCAGGCCAGACTCAAACACCGCGATGCCAAACCGCTCAAGGGACTTGGTGCCCATGTTCTAGAGGTCGTCTCACGTCACGGCGGCAACACCTACCGGGCGGTGTACACGGTCCGGTTTAAGGCTACCGTTTATGTCCTGCACGCCTTCCAGAAGAAGGCCAAACGGGGCATCGCGACACCGAAGCAGGATATCGATCTGGTCAAGCGCAGGCTAAAGGCAGCGGAGCAGCACTACTCGGACACCTATGACGAAGAGGTAGATCAATGAAGAGAGAAGCAATGAAGATTGAACGTGGCAGCGGAAACGTGTTTGCGGACCTGGGGCACCCTAACGCCGAGGCGCACTTGTTAAAGGCAGAACTCGTCGCCCGTATTGACAAGATCATACGCCAGCGCGGGCTCAAGCAGGTCGAGGCGGCGAAGTTGCTCAGACTGTCCCAACCTGACGTTTCGCGCCTCCTGCGGGGAAGCTTTCGGGAGTATTCTGTTGAGCGGCTCCTACGCCTGTTGACGGCGCTTGGTCGTGACGTGGAAATCGTCATCCGAGAGCCCCGCTCACAGCGACAGGGAAGGCTCAGTGTCGAAGCATAAAACGATCCGGCCATGCTCATTTGGGAGGCTATACAAATAAGGATAGAAGCACACACTATCTGATCGTTTAACTGACACGCACTGACGAGATTCTGGCCAGAACATCAGTGCCTATTTTCCCTTTCTATTAGGGGTCACCTCACGAAACGGGAAAAATCGCACGCTAAGGCCGATTGAGCGGCGGCAGGGGGCGGACGTCGCCCTGTTCGACTTGCTTGTTCTGCCGCCAGTTGTAGTCTCCTGTCAGGTTGATGTGCTCCCAGCCCAGTGGCGACAGGTGGGGGCAGCCTAATTCCTTGTCGCCGGTGGAGAACTCAGACCTGCGGATTTCCTCTGACAGTGCCGACGAGGGGGACAAGCCCTACTCACGCCGCCGAACTGTTACCGGACAATAGATTATAAAGCCAGACAACGTCGATTCCGCGGGCATTGCGCGACGTGGGCATCACGTTCCAGCCGAGCTCGGACAGCTTGAAGCAAGCATAGTACAGGCCGATGTTCCCGACAATTTTCAGTGGCCGTTTCATTGGGGGGGGATTATAACCCAAGGGATTGCGGCGGTTTTTCCGAGAACTAGAAGCCGCCGCCGGGAGCAACGCGGAATTCTGGATGCGGTTGGCCAGCGAAGCGGGCCGCCGCCAACTGGTCCACCTGATCGAAGCGGGTGAAGTGGTGTCTGGCTTGTGGCGTCAACGCATCCTTCGGCATGGCTTTTCTCTTACTCGGTCTTCATTCCAAATCAGGTCCGAATCAGAACGCCGAGGCTATACTGACCAACTGTTCAAACAAGTCTCTGAGGTGCAGGTTCGGCGTCTAGCCCGGATAATTCATAAATTTTCTACTGCAGCGTGGGAATTTCCCGCCCCGACTGCGTTACGCTCGGTCGGCCTCCTTGACGTACTGCACGAGTACGCCTCCGGGGGGCCTCGGTCGCAAGTGCAGGTTCGGCGTCTAGCAGCCCGTGGCCAAAGGGAATGTGAAATCCTGGCAAATGACTCGCGATGGGGTCGGGTCCGGGCTATCCCGAGCCGCCCGGGAGACACCCTGCGCGCTCTTACCTGTTACTCAAACAGCGACAGGCGGAGTTTTTCCGACAAGACTGTCAGCGCCGCCATCCCGGCGACACTGTTGCCTTTCGGATCGAGTTTCGGGCTGTAGACGGCGATAGTCATGCGTCGCGGTGCCACGGCCATGATTCCGCCACTGACGCCACTCTTTCCTGGGAGTCCCACTTGGACGGCAAATCGTCCGATCTCATCGTATAGGCCGCACGTCGCCATCAGCGCGACAATCATGCGGTTGGATTTCTCGTCCAATATGCGGCACCCCGTTACGGGATCGACACCTTTGTTGGCCAGGAACAGGCTCATCCGCCCCAGGAGAAGCGCCGTAGTGCGTATCGAACACTGGCGGAAATACGTTTCCACCGCAACGGTGGGATTCTCGATGGTGCCGTGGTGTTTCATGAAGTGTGCAAGGGCGCGGTTTCGGTTCCCAGTTTCCACCTCGGAGCGGTAGGTGTTGTCGTCGACCTCGAGCCGATCGAACCGGGCGAGTTCCTTGAGGAAATCGAGAAACCCGTCGATCTTTTCCTCCGGATTCCGTCCCGGAAGCTGCTCGCTGACCAGAATCGCGCCGGTGTTTATATAGGGATTTCGCGGTCGCCCCTGTTCTTGTTCCAACCGGACAATCGAATGGAAGGCATCACCGCTCGGCTCCATCGACATCTTGCTCAGAAAGCCATCACCACCGGCCCGGAGCGCATAGGCCAGCGTGAAGACTTTAGAGATCGATTGCAATGTAAAGGGTTCGTCAACGTCGCCGGCACCCAACACTCTTCCGTCGACGGCATGCAGGCTCACGGCGAGTTTCGAGGGGTCCACCCGGCCCAACTCGGGGATATACGTCGCCAGGCGGCCGCCGCCGAGGCTGGATTGCGCACAGGCGAAGGCCTCCTGAACACCCCGTTCGAGTCCCGCGTCGGTTTCGATAGGCTCCGCCGTCATTATCAACTGGGATTTCCGTTTTGGATACCCGGGTCACGACCCCTATGCTCCAACACCGCCAAACACGCCAGATTTTACATCACAACGCCGATCCGGTTCCACAAGCGAGCTCTTGTCAATAGGTGTGGAAAAACATCAGGCGGCTTTCTCCTCCGGGACTTGGTTGACCGGGACTCCATTGACATATTTGGCGCCCTGGTAGACGTCTTTCATCAGCTCCGGTGCCTTCAACCGGCGGAATCGCTGCTCCGCCACCAGCAGCATCTTCCAGATCACCGCCTGGGCGTTTTCCACTTTCTTGAATCGCTTGGCCGCGTCCGTTCGCAGCCGAAGAGCGGCAAACGGTGACTCCACTGGATTGGTGGTTCGCAGATGCTGCCACTGCTTCTTTGGATAGTTGTAAAAGGTCACCATCCGGTCCCAGTCCTGCTCGATTAGCTCAGCCGCCAGAGTCAGCCCTCGCTGCCGGCACCAGTGCTGAAAAACCTTCTTGAGTCGTTGTGCTTCTTCTCGAGTCTCGGCGTAAGGGATCTGCCGCAGGATCAGCAAGGCCGGCTTGTGCACTCGCTTAGGGAGCTTGGCCAGCAGGTTGACGATCCGATGATTCCAGCAGCGCTGCTCCTCGGCCTGGGGATAGACGTTGCGCAAAGCTCCCCAGATGCCCAGGTGGCCGTCTCCGATCACCAGCCGTGGACAGCCCATCCCCCGGCGTTTCAAGTCGCGCAGTACTTCCGACCAGCTCTGGGTCGATTCCCGATAGCCGCTCGTGACCGACACCACGGCTTTGCTTCCGTCACTTAAGGCGGCCAGCACCACCAGCAGGACTGCCTTTTCCTTCTCCAGACCCGCCTTGACGTAGATTCCATCTACCCATAAATACACCACTTCCAGATCATTCAAGGGTCGACTCCGCCAGACCTCCCATTCGGCCTGCCACTTCTCTTTCAATCTGGCCACCGTGGAGGACGACAGGTGCGCCTTTTCCCCTAAAAGCCCTCTCAGAGCCAGATCAAAATCCCCCAGCGCCAGACCATGCAAGTACAGCTCAGGGATCAGTTCTCGAACCTGCCGCGTCCGCTTGGCAAACAGGGGCAACACCCGACTTTCAAAGTGTTCCTCTAGATCCCGCACTCGAGGCCTTCGAACCTGGATCGTCCCCGAGCTCAGCGTCAGATGCCTCGGCTTCCCATATCCATTGCGATAGCCCGACGGAGCGTCCACGGCCCTTCGCCGCTCACTCTTACGCCGCCCTAATAACTCCGTGACTTCCTCCTCCAGCAGCTCTTGAACCCAGCCTTGGATCTTCTCCCGCATCCAATCTTCCAGCTCCTCGAAACAAACTCTTGACTCGACACTTTCCTCAATGTTCTGCTTGCTCATGCGGTGTGTACTCCTTCCGTTGCGGGCCTTTCGGCCCTGGGTTTTAAATCAACCCGGAAGGATACTCACCGCCTATGCTATTTACACACCTTCTGATGGTAGCTCTCCACAAGCCCCATCAATTTGCCCTCCGGCTGGAGTCGAATCCCTCCGAGAATCACCGCCCTCGGGCGATTTCACCGACACCTCTCGAAGTCGGCGCCCGATCCGAATGCACGGGAACGGCGTCAAGACGGTCTGAAAGATTCAGCGGCTCTACCCGATGTCAGGCCAGTCCAGCCCCCGCTCAATACCGAGGTCCCGGCCCTGTCGGTCGGGGGAAAGGCGCTGCTCCTGCCGCATCCCCTCCAGCGCCAGCGCATTCCGGTCCTTCGCGCCGTTCCGCCCGGGAAACCGCGCGCAAGGCGGCTGGTCCGATCATTCTCAACGTCGCCGCCCGCCCATTTCAGAAGCGCCCCATGAAACCGGCGTATCGGGCTTCGTCGAGGTGTCGAAAGACACGGAGTCAGAGTTGGATCACCTACCAGGATAAGCGTGTCTCACACGGGTTGTGAAACGGAAAGATTATGGCCTCAGGGCCATATTTTAATTTTGGCATATGATGCGGTGACTGTGCATCCAATCTGTCAGGGATAACTCTAACCCGCATAGATCACCGATTTGGAAATGAAGGTGATTTTGGCAGGCCGGAACGGTTTTCTGAGAGTTTCGCTATCGATCCGGTCCAGGTCGAGTGATGCGGTGGTGTGGATGGTCGTGAATGAACCGTTTTTCGGGTTCGGAAGAGCGTGACGGAATGCATTCAGGCAGAGCTCGGCCTGAGCGATGGAACGATTTCGTTTTTGGGGGCGTTTGATCGGGACAGACCTCA
Organism: Acidobacteriota bacterium; assembly: GCA_965205345.1. Taxonomy (GTDB): domain Bacteria; phylum Acidobacteriota; class UBA6911; order RPQK01; family CBDAPI01; genus CBDAPI01. The sequence continues at coordinate 10,455 of CBDBGQ010000028.1, forward strand.
GCAGCGCAGAGGAATGGCCTGGAGGTTTCGAACGACGGCAGCGAAGACCTCGCTGTAGGGATAGGCTTCCGACATGGAGATCCAGACGTGGCGGACCGTGAGGCGGACCTGGGCGCCGATCTTGAGGAGCTTCAAGCGAATCGTCTGACACTGAGCGCGAGCCAGGGGGGTCTGCTTCAGTCCGAGACGACGCAAGGCGTGCATGAGCATGTAGGCGGCGGAGGACAGATACAGCCGGAGTTGATTGGCGCGCATCGTTGCCGCGCTGGTCCGGTCGGCGAACAGACCCAACTGCTGTTCTTTTATGCGGTTCTCCATGTCGCCCCGCGCACAGTAGAAGTCTTCGTAGAGCGCGCGGGCCCCCAGGCGTTCCGGCGACAGGGAGGTGACGACGAATCGGGGATTGGCGCCTTTGTCCAGGAACTCGGCCTTGCCGACGACGCGTCGCTCCGAGGTCCAACTGTGGCGAGTCCGGTAGCGGAAATCCTTGAACACCCGCGCCGGTCGCCCGGTGGCGTTGAACTCGGCTTCGGCCTGAGTCATCGCTTCGGCGCTCTCTGACTTGAGCCGATCATTGTTGGCCAACCCCATCACGTAATCCACGTGATGGTCTTCACACCAGCGGAGCAAGTCATCCCGGCAAAAGCCCGAGTCGGCCCGGATGACGATCGAGACCTCCGGCCAGCTCTGCCGAATCCGGCCGACGATCCGTTCCAGTTCCTCCACCGATCCCGCGGCCCCATCGATATTGGAACACCGCAACCGGGCGCACAGCAGATGCTCCCCCGAGAAGATGTACAGCGGGAGATAACAGTAGTGGCGGTAGTAACCGTGAAAGAACCGGCCTTCCTGCTGGCCATGGATCGGGTCGTCGGTCGCATCCAGATCCAGCACCATCTCCTCGGGCGCCGATTCGTGGGACTCCACGAAGGCATCCACCATCCAGCCGTCGATCCGGTCCGGGTCCATCGCGATCTTCTTGTACCGCTCCTGCTCATCGACCTCGGCGCCGGTCAACTCCAACCGGTTCAGCGTACACCTGCCCGCCAGCGCCTTCCCCCGATCTGAGGCCTGCCGCCGCCTCTCCCCCAACGGATCGGCCTTATTCACCGCCACCGCCAGCATCGGATCGGTGCGCAACTGATCATGATCGTTCAGATCCTCGTACCCCAGACAGAGTCCGTAGATGCGCTGCCCCAACAACTCCTCGACCGTGTGTTCGATCAACCGCGGATCCCGGTGATCCCTGAAACACTCAGCCAGTCCGGCGATCAGACCCGTCCCCCTCTCGACCTCTCGCAACAGCAGCACCCCTGCATCGGAGGTGATCTTCCCGCCGTCGAACCGCGCCTTCACTTTGCGTTGAAATAGTCCGTGAAATTCGAACCTGGCTTGTTTACACTCTGTTCTCATAAGGGCCGCCTCCGTTTGGCTTTGAAGTCTTTCATTCAAAACGCTTTATACCAAACAGGGCGGCCTTTTCAGGTCCTATCGGTGATCTATGCGGGCTAGGAGTGGCCCGAGCTGATTTTGACCAGCAGTTGCGGGATGCGGCAAGAAATTTGGCAGGCCGAGCGCTTGGAAAATCAGGTGCCAGAACCTTGCTGGCCAGTCTGCGATGCCTGCCTCGCGAGCCGTTCAAGTTCGCTTACAACCCGGTCCAGCTCGTCGATAAGCGGCGTCCTGCCTGCTTGGATGAGGACATCGAGCACCGATCGGTAGTACCACAGCGTCCCTTCTTTGCGGGTCACAAACCGTTGCCAAATTTCCTCGCCCCGGGTGCGGTAGTCGCTGAGGATGCTGCGCGCGTTGTGGAGTTTGTCGGCGGCAATGACGAGCCGGACCGGCGCGGACGCTTTCCTGAGCCGCGCGATGTAAACCCGCTTTCTCTCTTCCCATGGAGGCTTCGGAATGATTTCGGAGTCCGTACAGCCTTCGACAATCGCGGTCACGCGGCCGCCGAAACGGCGGTGGATCTCTTCCCGCGTCTTCGCGCCGCCCTGGTCCTCAATGGCATCGTGCAGCAGTGCCGCGATGGCTTCGTCCTCGCCTCCGCCATGTTCGATCACCAACGACGCGACGGCCAGCAGATGTGAAACATAAGGAATACTGGAACCTTTCCTCCGCTGTTCCCGATGGAGTTGTGCGGCGAACATGAGGGCTTGCTCAAAACGGCTGGTCATCGCAACAGGCATTACAGCACAGGACTCTACCCTCTGAAAACCAGTACAGATTGAGTTTTGTTCACTCAGGAATTGAGCCATCTGAACGCCTGGGAAATCGACTGGTGGAAGCTAGGTTTGGGTCGTTGTGCAAAGGAGCGGTTCCGCAACAATCCCGCGCCTGACGGTTTTTCAAGGGCTTGGGCGTTGCGAAACAGTGTTGCAGTATCGATTTGATCCGCCGTTTCCGTTACAACTGTCAGGAATAACTCTAGAACCCTGGCCAGGATGTGTCCATCAATCTAAATTAGAACTCTATTCTGACGCCTTAGCGCCCCGTCCCTGACGTTAGGTTAGGGTATGCTTCAACTGGACAGATACAAGATGTGCAGCGCGACGAGAAAGGGATGTTTTGCAACTTTGGCGGCCACCTACTGGTAACCTGAAGAGATCATGAAAAGGCAATCCGACCGGCGGCCACGGTTGCAACACAACCACTTGCACAGTGAACGGTATTACCGTACACTCATGGCATGGTTGTTCGCTCTGTCCGCCACCGGGGATTGCGCCGACTGATCGAAGAGGACAACCCCCGGTTCCTACGGCAGAATCTGGTCGACCGGGTGCGCAAAATTTTGACGGCGGTGATTCTGGCTGAGCACATCGACGGGTTTATTGCCGATGCGCCACACGGCTGGCGCGTCCACCGGCTCTCAGGTGACAGGCAGGACGAATGGAGCGTTTCGGTTTCCGGCAATTGGCGGATCACGTTTAAAGAAGAGGACAGCTACATCGACCGCTTGAACTTGGAGGATTACCACTGATGGCTACCAATGGCATTAAAGTGAACATGACCCCTTCCCATCCGGGTGACTTCATCCGCACGGAAGTCATCGAGGAGTTAGGTCTGAACGTCACGAGGGCCTCCCAGATTCTGGGGGTTCGCCGCGCTACGCTTTCGGACCTGTTGAACGGCAACGCCGCGCTATCGCCGGAGATGGCACTGCGCATCGAAAAGGCCTTTGACGTGAGCATGGACATGCTGCTGCGGATGCAGGCCTGGCACGACGCCTCGCAGATGCGTGCACGTGCAAGCGAGATCACCATCCAACGCTACGAGCCCGCCTAAGAGAGATGCTCTGACCTTGCCCCCTAAAACGAGTCCAGTTTGAATGTTAGGATTTCCGGTTTAGGAAGGAGGCCCGACGAGCACGGAGCTGGCGGTGGTAGGAGGCCGATGACGATAGACAAGAAAAGCCTCAGCGAACGTGACATCTGCACCAAGTTCATCACACCGGCCCTGCGAAAAGCCGGTTGGGACGAGATGGCGCAGATCCGCGAGGAGGTGAGCTTCACCAAGGGCCGCATCATCGTGCGCGGCAAGCTGGTTAGCCGGGGCAAAGGCAAGCGGGCCAGCTCAACGGGAAATTGATGACCGTAAAGATATGATTGAATGGCGATCCCCAGCGTAAGGAAGCTACTCCAATAGCCCAGTCGAGGAGGAAAAGCCCTGCCCCTACACACAAATACAGTCGCCAAAATCTGTATGCACGTATCCCCCGGAATCGCAGCATGCTGACAATTCTACACAACACCCCGGTCCAGTATAGGACTCCGGTCCGCCCTAGTTGCCGACCTGCTCGCCGTTCTTAGTCGACATTCCTCATATCAACTTCGGAAGGACCTTTTTCCGGTCTCCCCAGTGAATGACCAAAACTTATCAGACCGCCAATCTTGCCTCAAGTGGTCTTTGGTTCTCTGTCCATCAAAAGCGCCTCTGATCCCTCGGTTTTCTAGGTGGCTTTTGGTCAAAAACCTGATCAATAGAGACACCTCCAGCGGTTCAATCAGAAACCCTCGTCGCTAGGCTGTCATCCATCTCAATCGATCAATCCGAGACAACAGCTCGGCCCATATATCCTTGCTTATCGCTACCTCCGCCATCTGAAACGTGACGATCCGGCTATGGCGGACCACCCTCGCGCAGAGCATCCCTCTGCAGGTCGAGGCTCTGGGAACCGTCCGCCTTGCTATCCGCGCGTAGCCGATCAGCACTGGCGTCTCCAAAACGACCGTTTCTGTGACACTTGAGAAGGGTCCCACTCTCCACCGCCTGAAGGCGGTGGATTCGACATGCGACTGAAGTCGCCTAACCCGGATTATGCAAGAACCGTAGTTCGGTGTTGAAAAACGACTCGAGAAGTGGCCCAACTCGGAAGCGGGCAGGTGTGACAGGCGGATTTGCGAAGGATATGGGTTGGCGAGGCGTTTGAGTGGTTGGGGGAGTGAATTTCAGACAGATCTGGGCCTGGATGAGTGTCGGAAGCGGTTTTTCGGGGGAGCTGGGAAAAGCTAACTGGAGTTGAGGCGACTCAAGACGAGGTGGAAGAGGGGTTGTTCGGGAAAGGCTGAGGAAAGATGGACCCAGATGCGTCGAGTGGTTTGTCGGATCCGGGCCCCAATCTTGAGGATCCGACGACGTAAGGTTTCGATTTCGAGCTTGTGCCAGGGGGTTCCGTGAAGATAGTCGCGCAGGCGAACGAACATCTGGTAAGCCAGTGCATGCAGGAGGAGTCGAAACTGATTGGCCAGGAATCGATGACAGCTGAGTCGGTCCATGCTCAGATGATTCTTGAAGGCCTTGATGAAGTTCTCGGTCTGCCCTCGGTTTGTGTAGTGGTCATAAAGTGATTGGGAGCAGAGATCGTCCCGGTTGGTAACTACAAAGCGACGATTGATCCCACGCTGATCGACCTCCACTTTGACAATGACGCGACGGGATCGATCCCAGCTGTGGGCTCGATAAAGAAACTCGTCAAACTGACGCTGTTTTTCCTCCAGCTCAAGGAACCTTTCCCGAGTCGAATCCAGCAGGGGCTCGACCACTCGCTGCAGGCGAGGGTTTCGGCTTAACCCGATGACATATTGGAGTTTATTCTCTTCACATTCACAGAACTCGTAGAGCCGAGGCGTGGCAAAGCCGCTGTCGGCCCGAATCTCAATCTCGACATCCGTCCCCACTGCTTGTCGGATGGCCTCCACGACTCGCTTCAGAATGGGCACGATGTGAGAGGCAGCCCCCTTGTTGCCAGGTCTCAACACGGCACAGACCAGGTCTCCCGTGTCGGCATCGAAGATCAGCAAAGGATGCAAAATGTGGTTTCGGTAATACCCGTGGTAGAAGGAGAACTCCTGTTGGCCGTGAGTGTGGTCGTCGGTACTGTCCAGATCCAGGATGATCTTGCTGGGACGTCTCTTCTTCAGGGAGCGCACATAACGGCCTAGCAGCCACCGGCTCAGACGCATCAGATCCTTCTTGGTGACGGAGTTCTCCAGGCGGGAGAAAGTCGGCTGGGTGGCCAAATCGGGATCGCTCTCTGGCAACTGATCACAGACTGTCTTGAGCATCGGATCCGAGCGCAGCGTATCGGCGTCGTTACAGTCTTCGTAGCCGGCCACGATCTGCAAGACTCGTTGTCGGATCAACTTCAACAGGTCATGACGAATGTAGCGTTGGTCTCGACTTTCCGAAATACAGGAACTGAAGCCCTCGCACAATCGATGTTGACGATCCAGCGATCCAAACAACAACCATCCTGCGTCGGAAGTGAGGCTCCCCCCATCAAAACGAGCCGTGATGTTTCTGTGGCTATGAAATGGCAGGGTATTCTGGCAGACTGTTTTTGACATTGCCGTAGCTCCTGTTTAGGGTCTTTGTTTCTCTAAACCCTTTTATATCAGAGAGCTACGGCCTTTTTTCTGGGCCCACATCTCACTTGAATTTAGATCTCTTGCATAATCCGGGCTAAAGACCTCGCTTCGCTCGCAGGCTGACTACTCAGTGACCCGAAAATCGTCGTCTCGGGTCTCGACATGGAGTTCCCCCGGTTTCGTGGACACCTAATCCTTTGGGAGAATGGAGGACACGATGCCAAGAACAAGACGAGCTTATCCACCCGAGTTTCGCCAGCAGATAGTCGAGCTTCATCGAGCCGGGCGCAGCCCCGGTGAGTTGGCCCGAGAGTTTGAACCCAACGAACAGACGATCCGCAACTGGATCGCCCAGGCAGACCTGGATGAAGGCCGTCGTAGAGACGGCCTGACGACGGTAGAACGAGCCGAGCTGCGGAAGTTGCGCAAAGAAAATAGGCAGCTGAGGGTTGAGCGGGAAATATTGGCAAAAGCCGCGGCCTGGTTCGCACGGGAGAGCGATCCGATTTCCAAGAAGTCTTCAGGTTCGTGAAAGTGAATCAGGCCGACTATCCAATCACCACCATGTGCCGTTTGCTGGGTGTCTCCACCAGTGGCTACTACGCGTGGGTCGATCGCGGACCTTCGACTCGAGATGAAGCGAATGCTCGTCTTCTGGAAACAATCAACGGGATCCACCAGCAAAGTCGTCGGACCTATGGAGCTCCCCGCATTACGGCGGAACTTCGAGAGGAAGGTCACCTGGTGGGCAAAAACCGGGTGGCCCGACTGATGAAAGTCGCCGGCATTGAAGGCGTTAGCCGCAGACGCAAGACACGCACGACCCTGAGAGGCCAAGACAGCCGTCCGGCTCCGGATCTGGTGGAGCGAAACTTCCAGGTCAGCCGCCCCAACCGACTGTGGGTTGCCGACATCAGTGTGCCGCAGCAAGCGGCGTGAGAGATGGGAGTAGGCCTCCCGCAACCGGCTTGCAGGAGCAGGTTGCAAACCACCGTAAGTGGCTGTGGTCAAAAGCCGCGGTCGTGAGCGTTACGGAAAAGGTGCTCTAGAAGCATCAGGTGTGGATCAGGAAGACGAACACAAGTGAACCACCGTTCAAGTGCCGAAAGGACGAGATGGTGTCGAAACCGGGGAGTTGATGTTGCCCCGGGACGAATCTGGCGGAAACCTGTCTGCTGGCCAGGTGGCACCCGGCATAGAGGTGGCGTGAGCTTGATCTGGGCTCTCATGTTGAACTGCGGGAACCTGGAGCAACGATGCTAACCCGGATTATGCAAGAACCGTAGTTCGGTGTTGAAAAACGACTCGAGAAGTGGCCCAACTCGGAAGCGGGCAGGTGTGACAGGCGGATTTGCGAAGAATATGGGTTGGCGAGGCGTTTGAGTGGTTTGGGGAGTGAATTTCAGACAGATCTGGGCCTGGATGAGTGTCGGAAGCGGTTTTTCGGGGGAGCTGGGAAAAGCTAACTGGAGTTGAGGCGACTCAAGACGAGGTGGAAGAGGGGTTGTTCGGGAAAGGCTGAGGAAAGATGGACCCAGATGCGTCGAGTGGTTTGTCGGATCCGGGCCCCAATCTTGAGGATCCGACGACGTAAGGTTTCGATTTCGAGCTTGTGCCAGGGGGTTCCGTGAAGATAGTCGCGCAGGCGAACGAACATCTGGTAAGCCAGTGCATGCAGGAGGAGTCGAAACTGATTGGCCAGGAATCGATGACAGCTGAGTCGGTCCATGCTCAGATGATTCTTGAAGGCCTTGATGAAGTTCTCGGTCTGCCCTCGGTTTGTGTAGTGGTCATAAAGTGATTGGGAGCAGAGATCGTCCCGGTTGGTAACTACAAAGCGACGATTGATCCCACGCTGATCGACCTCCACTTTGACAATGACGCGACGGGATCGATCCCAGCTGTGGGCTCGATAAAGAAACTCGTCAAACTGACGCTGTTTTTCCTCCAGCTCAAGGAACCTTTCCCGAGTCGAATCCAGCAGGGGCTCGACCACTCGCTGCAGGCGAGGGTTTCGGCTTAACCCGATGACATATTGGAGTTTATTCTCTTCACATTCACAGAACTCGTAGAGCCGAGGCGTGGCAAAGCCGCTGTCGGCCCGAATCTCAATCTCGACATCCGTCCCCACTGCTTGTCGGATGGCCTCCACGACTCGCTTCAGAATAGGCACGATGTGAGAGGCAGCCCCCTTGTTGCCAGGTCTCAACACGGCACAGACCAGGTCTCCCGTGTCGGCATCGAAGATCAGCAAAGGATGCAAAATGTGGTTTCGGTAATACCCGTGGTAGAAGGAGAACTCCTGTTGGCCGTGAGTGTGGTCGTCGGTACTGTCCAGATCCAGGATGATCTTGCTGGGACGTCTCTTCTTCAGGGAGCGCACATAACGGCCTAGCAGCCACCGGCTCAGACGCATCAGATCCTTCTTGGTGACGGAGTTCTCCAGGCGGGAGAAAGTCGGCTGGGTGGCCAAATCGGGATCGCTCTCTGGCAACTGATCACAGACTGTCTTGAGCATCGGATCCGAGCGCAGCGTATCGGCGTCGTTACAGTCTTCGTAGCCGGCCACGATCTGCAAGACTCGTTGTCGGATCAACTTCAACAGGTCATAGTAGCGTAACTTCTTTTCTGTAAATTCTGGTCAGACCTGGGTCGGAAAGACAGAGGTCTGGGACAGGATTCTCCAAAAACAGAAACGACAATCTGGCAAGGAGAATCAAATGAACCCAGACCTGGAAAAGAGAGTACCACGGGAGATTCTGGAGGAGTTGATCGAGGAAGGAACAGAAGCCTTTCGAGGGATCCTGGAGAAGTTGTTCAACGTGGCGATGCAGTTGGAAAGAAGCGAGTTTCTGGGAGCGGAAGCGTACGAGAGAACCGCCAGTCGGCGAGGCTATCGAAACGGATTCAAAGAGAAGCGGATTCAGACTCGAGTGGGAGAGCTGCACTTGGAGATTCCACAGGTGCGCGGTTTGAGGTTTTATCCCAAGTCGCTGGAAAGGGGTTGCCGTTCGGAGAAGGCCCTGAAGCTGGCCATTGCCGAGATGTATGTGATGGGAGTCTCGACGAGAAAAGTCACCGAGATCACGGAGCAGCTGTGTGGGTTGGAGATCTCGGCCACCCAAGTCTCGAGAGTGGCCGGGATGCTGGACGAAGAGCTGGAGCAGTTTCGAAGCCGGGAGCTGGGAGAGTATCCGATCGTGTATCTAGATGCCCACTACGAGAAGGTTCGAAGAGGTGGCAGGGTGCAGGACGTGGCGATCCTGAAAGCCCTTGGAGTCAATCGTTTCGGAACGCGAGAGGTGTTGGGTCTGAGCGCCAGGCTAAGCGAAGCAGAAGTACACTGGCGAGAGTTTATGGCGGAGCTGCAAAAGCGAGGTTTGAAAGGAGTCGAGCTGTTTGTCAGCGATGATCATTCAGGATTGAAAGCGGCCAGGCGAGCGGTCTATCCGTCAGTGCCCTGGAACCGTTGCCAGTTTCATCTGAGCCAGAATGCCCAGCAATATGCTCGTCGCAGGCAAGACCGGCAGCGGATTGCCCAGGCCCTGCGAGACATCTTCAACGCGCCGTCTCGGGAGGATGCCGAGGAGCTCAAGGGGAAGGTGATCAAGAAGTTCGAAAAGAGTGCACCGGAGTTTGTGAGCTGGCTGGAAGACAACGTGGATGAAGGGCTCACGGTGTTCGATTTTCCGAGGAGCTGGTGGCGAAGGATCCGAACCATTAACGGACTGGAGAGACTGAACCGGGAGATCCGAAGACGAACCCGAGTGGTGGGAATCTTTCCCAACGAAGCGTTGGCGTTGCGGCTCATCTCGGCTGTGCTTGCAGAGATACACGAGGAGTGGTTAACCGGCCGGCAATACCTGAACCTGGCCGGCTGGAAAAAACAACTGGAGGAATCCTTCCCTACAGGCCCTAAAGGAAATTACAGAAAAACAGTTGCTTAACCAGTCCCTATCACATGTCGGCCTAGGCCGAAGGCAAACCCGGCCTCATAGTAGACGCCCCCTCGGTGCCCGGTGAAATCCGCGACAACGAAAGCTGCCGCCCGTATGCGGGCGATGATCTCGTCATCGATGCGGTTCGTGTATTCACCTCGATCCGCACGGTCCGGTTCATAGCCCGCGTTTTTGATGCCGATGCAAAACCCATTGTCGTAGGCTGGCTTCAGGTCTTCGCTGAACGACATGGCAACGAAGCCCTTATCAGATTCCCGGAACTCGAAGGGTTAGTTCGTCGGCAGCAACGTATCCTGACGGTAGAATCTCGTAGTCGTCATCATCCAGAACCGGTGAATCCGACTTCATCCAGCCCTTCTCCGACAATAGTCTTCCCATCAACGTAACCTCGTCTACATCCTGGGAATATGTAGCGTTGACGATTCTTGGATTGGAAATATCGATCTTGCTGCCCACTCGATCCTGCCCTCGCAACGCCTCAAGCAACAGCCTATTGGCCCGTTCGGTAAAGGTTGGAAGAGAGCAAGCTGCTACGTTTTTCAACACACCGCTTGAAATTATTGGAACAGTATTATTTCTGTTCTGGTCCAATACCCAGCCAGAAATCTTTGTTCGAACCGCCGCATCCAGTCCTTGAACGAGCGTGGAGACCTTCATGGTCAGCTTAAATTCTCCACAATGCGGGCATTTCTGGTGAACAAAGTTAGGATCATGCGGTGCTGCTTCATGCGTTGTCCCGCATATCAAACAGGGTTCTTGGTCAGACATAGCTCTTCATCGTTTCTCCCATGCGGTCCAGACAAGACCAGACGTCAGCAAGCTCCATGCGCCTGTGTTGACAGCAAAAGAACGACCGTCAGGATTACCAGCACGAATCGCACCGTCAGCAAGCTTACCTGCTTCATTTTTTCACGGACTCTTACTGAAGGGCCCCCGGAGCGATTTGCCGCCGCGACATCCCCGTGGGACCCACCTAACTGCTTGGTTTGTCCTTCGATTCGCTGGAATCGTTCGGATTTTCCACCGGTGAATTCATGATTGCGTGCGCGAGCAAGGAGTAATCACTCTCGCCTGCTGATTCATCCGTGATAGATAGCCGAGAAAGATCCTCTGATGTCCGTTTCGCGAGCGCTTGCATCAAAAATGGTGCGGCCGCAGCCCGCGACCTAAGCTTTGCGGGGGAGGCACCGATCCGGTCAAGAAATCGTCGTACGTCCCGCAGATGCGGGAGAAATGTACGGTTGTCAAAGCGAACTGCCAGCGCGCGTAGAGACTCAGCGATTTCGGGGCGTTCTCGACACGCAGAAGCAATGAGATCAATTGCATGCAGCTTCTGTCGTTTGGCTTTCGGTTCCTGCTCTGCTGCCCGCAGTTGGTGTTCCAGATCTTCAACCGTCTGATCACCTAAGCGGGCGAGAGCCTGAAGCACTTTGGGCCTGCCGTACCGCAGGATTAGTAACTGCACATCAATGTCGAGAAGTTTATTGCTCACGCTGTCCCCTGTGCGACGCCAATGAGATCGAATACTTCATCCGCGAGACGATTGAAGTCGTGAACAACCTCCCATCGGGCATAGCTCGTCCGCGAAAGCGGGGCACCCTCACGCGCCGATCTCGCGTAAGAGGCCGAATAGCGGATCTGATTTTCGCAAATATACCATGCATGCTCTGCCGCCACTTTGCTGACGTCCTTGATCGACTGCTGTCCTTCGGGTCCAGCCGAGTAGCTCGACGAGTGGTTGAACACCAAGCCAGCGATCTCAATTTCATGGGCCTCGTTTTCGAGGCAGAATTCCTGGAGAGACCTTGCCAGAAGGGGCAAACCTATCGTGGCCATGAATTCCGGTTTAATCGGCACGATGATGTAACGGCTCGCGAAGTAAGCCGCTTCGGTCAGGACAGACTCCGTTGGTGCGCAATCAACAAGAACAAGGTCGTATTTGTTTCGAACCTGCGCGAGCGCCTTTGCCAATCGTTGCTCCTTCCCGTAGGGGTTCTTCAGAGTTCGAGAAAGTTCGAGTCGGCTCGGGATCAGATCGAGGGTGGAGTTGCTCCAGTAGCCAGCATTCTTGATGATAACCTTTTTGATATCAATCACTCGCGGGGACGCGTGCTGCGAGTTGGTCGGCACATAATCGTCAAAGATCTGAACGACGGTCGGTTTCCGTGCCTCTAGATACTCCACGTATGCCTTCGGCCGCATCAAAGCTTGGCTCAAGTTGGATTGTGGATCTAGATCAACAGCAAGTATTCTCAAATTCTTCTGCTGAGTAGTGTGGGCTAGGTGCATTGCAAGTGTGGTTTTGCCAACACCACCCTTCATATTGATCATGCTCACAACTGTCGCCATACTGTGTGCCCCTTCCTCGTTTGAGTAGCGTAACTTCTTTTCTGTAAATCCTGGTCGGATCTGAGTCGAAAAGACAGAGGTGTGGGACAGGATTCTCCAAAAACAGAAACCTGAATCTGGAAAGCAGAATCAATTGAGCCCAGACCTGGAAAAGAGAGTACCAGGGGAGATCCTGGAGGAGTTGATCGAGGAAGGAACAGAAGCCTTTCGAGGGATCCTGGAGAAGTTGTTCAACGTGGCCATGCGAGTGGAGAGAAGCGAGTTTTTGGGAGCGGAGGCCTAGGAGAGGACAAAGAGCCGACGAGGGTATCGGAACGGATTCAAAGGCAAGCGGATTCGGACTCGAGTGGGAGAGCTGCGCTTGGAGATTCCCCAGGTGCGAGGGTTGAGGTTTTATCCCAAGTCGCTGGAGAGAGGCTGCCGTTCGGAGAAGGCCCTGAAGCTGGCCATTGCCGAGATGTGCGTGATGGGAGTCTCGACGAGGAAAGTCACCGAGATTACTGAGCAGTTGTGTGGTCTGGAGATCTCGGCAACCCAGGTCTCAAGAGTGGCCGGGATGCTGGACGAGGAGCTGGAGGAGTTTCGAAGCCGGGAGCTGGGGGAGTATCCGATCGTGTACCTGGATGCCCACTACGAGAAGGTTCGAAGAGGCGGCAGGGTTGCAGGACGTGGCCATCCTGAAGGCCATTGCAGCCAATCGTTTCGGGACGCGAGAGGTGTTGGGTCTGAGCGCCAAGATCAGCGAAGCGGAGGTGCATTGGCGAGAGTTTTTGGCGGATCTGCACAAGCGGGGCCTGAGAGGGGTCGAGCTGTTGGTCAGTGACGATCACGAAGGACTGAAGGCGGCCAGGCGGGCAGTTTATCCGTCGGTGCCCTGGAACCGTTGTCAGTTTCACCTGAGTAAAAACGCCCAACAATATGCTCGCCGCAAACGGGACAAGCCCCGGATCGCCCAGGCCATGCGGGACATTTTCGATGCCCCCTCTCGAGAGGATGCCGAGGAGCTCAAGGGTAAAGTCGTCAAGAAGTTCGAAAAAATTGCACCGGAGTTCGTGAGCTGGCTGGAAGAGAACGTGGATGAAGGGCTGACAGTGTTTGATTTTCCGAGGAGCTGGTGGCGAAGGATCCGAACCATCAACGGACTGGAGAGACTGCACCGGGAGATCCGGAGACGAACCCGGGTGGTGGGAATCTTTCCCCACGAAGCGTCGGCGCTGCGGCTCATCTCGGCTGTGCTTGCAGAGATACACGAGGAGTGGTTAACCGACCGGAAATACCTGAACCTGGCCGGCTGGAAAAAACAAGTGGAGCAATTCTTCCCTACAGGCCCTAGAGGAAATTACAGGAAAACTGTTGCTTAACCGGAAGAGCGGTCGTCAGGGGCGATTCTTGGGACCGTCTGGATGCAATACACCGGTGGGCCCTTCTTCTCTCGTCCCCCCTGCTTTATCGTGCTATCTCCAAGGTCTGGATCTTTGCGTAGTCTGTCGAGTGCTCGCGCTCAGCGTCCCACATGTCAATCGCCTTCTGCATGTTGACCCAGAGCGTCGGACCGTTGCCGAAGAGCTTCCCGATCCGGTGCGCCATGTCGGTGCTCATCGGTCTTCGTTCTTGGCAAATCTCGTTAATAGTTCTGCGTTAATAGTTCTGCGCCCGACACCGACAAGATCCGCCACCTGCCTCTGATTGAGTTCTCGAGCCTCGATCTCGCCCCGTAGCAACCTACCTGGATGCGTCGGTCTCCTCTCCAGATTTCTAGCCATGTCCCGCCCTCCATTCTAGTGATAATCTTCCAGGTCTACCTCGACGGCGTCTCCCGCCTCGAATCTGAAGGTAATCCTCCAGTTCTTCGTCACGGTCATTCCCCACTCACCCTTTCGGTTGCCCTTCAGCGGGTGGGTGCCAAGCGTCAGGAGGTTCAAGTCTTCCACTTTCTCTGCTGCGTCCAATGCGTCCAGGAGAAGTTCAACCCTGGCTCTCCATTGAGGGTTGATCCTCCGGCAGTTCCCATCTTCAAACGCCCTCTTGAGAAGGGTCCCACTCTCCACCGCCTGAAGGCGGTGGATTCGACATGCGACTGAAGTCGCCTAAAGACCTCGCTTCGCTCGCAGGCTGACTACTCAGTGACCCGAAAATCGTCGTCTCGGGTCTCGACATCTTGGGTTTCTATATACTCTGCAACCATCGTATCGCTCACATTCCCAGTCGTCGCCACGAAGTACCCTCGTGCCCAAAGATGTCGTCCCCAAAACTCCTTGCGCAACTTGCGGTGATCTTGCAGTAGATGATGCGACGTTTTCCCTTTGATCGCCTGCATCACTCGGCTCGGCGCCAATCTCGGCGGCACATCCAACAACAAATGCACATGATCGGGTCGCACATGCCCCTTCACGATCTCGATATCCAACGATCGGCAAATCTCTCGCGTCAGATCCCGCACCTCTTTCCCGATCTCTCCTCGCAGAGCCGGCTTGCGGTACTTGGTGATGAACACAAAGTGATATCTCAGCCGATACACTGCATGCGAACTTTTCCGCTACTCAGACACCTCCGCAGTGTACCCCCAAGCCTCCTGAAGGCTTCGCCTAAAGGCGAGGGGGTTCACCCATCCCAGAGTGGGACCCTAAGGACCTTAGAAGCGAACCTCTTGATCATAAAAGGAAGTGTAACATTTAATGTTACACTATAGCCGACATCACCGGCTACGGCCGCCCGAGGATTATTTCGACATGTTAGACGTGAAAGACCTTTAGGCCATGCGCCTGTCCTGGAACGAGATTCGTACGCGCGCCTCCAAATTCGTCCGCGAATGGGCCGACGCCGCGTACGAGAAGGGTGAGACGCAGAGCTTCTACAACGAGTTCTTCGAGATTTTCGGTGTACGGCGGCGTTCCGTCGCGCGCTACGAAGAGCATGTGAAGAAGCTGGATAACCGCTCCGGGTTCATCGACCTGTTCTGGCCGGGCATCCTGATCGTCGAGCAAAAGAGCGAAGGGCGCGATCTCGAAGTCGCCTACGGGCAGGCCGGGGAGTATTTTGACAGCCTGCCCGAGAGGGACCGCCCGCGCTATATCCTGGTCAGCGACTTCCAGAGCTTCGAGCTTCACGATCTGGACGAGGGCGAGCAGACCTCTTTCGCCCTGGTGGACCTACCCTCCCATGTCGAGGCGTTCGGCTTCATCCTGGGGGTGCAACGCCGAATCTTCCGCGATCAGGACCCGGTCAACGTCGAAGCCTGGTGCTTCTTCAGGGAAGTGTTGTTGACTTTCTCCAACTGTCCAACAGCCTCGCAACACATGATTCCAACTGGATTTCCTGATAGTTTTCTGGCAACAAACATGTATGAAACGGAGCAAGCAGTCCACTCGCACCTGTCCTAACCCCAATTGCTGCTTCAGGGGACAATCGGGAAAAGGCAACATCATCCGCCATTCCTTCTACACTACGACACAGGGAAGACGGCGGCGCTACCGTTGCAAACAGTGCGGCAGAACCTTCTCTTCGACCTACGGAACGCCTTATTATCGGCTGCACAAGCCCAGATCTTTGTTCGATGAAGTCGTCCACATGTGTGTCCACGGCATTGCGATATCTACCATGGCTCGAATCAAACGCATGGCCTGGGGTACCGTCGCCCGCTGGCTTGAATCGGCCGCCGCATACGCAAAGCGTTTCAACGCTCAGATGCTGAAAGGCCTTGTGATCTGTGAACTTCAGGCCGACGAGATCAGGACCTTTGTTGGTGGAAAGAAGCGGGTGATCTGGGTGCTCACGACACTGGAAGTCTGGTCCAGACTTTGGGTCTCCGTAGTGGTCGGCCGTCGCAACTTCCGGAACATCAAGAGAGTGATTCTCAACACCCTGGAACGCGGCCGTCCGAAACACCGTTTCCTGTTTAGCACAGACGGTTTCGAAATGTATGAGTGGGCAGCCAAGAGGTTACTCTTGGGAGTCTGCACTTACGGTCAGGTCATCAAGAAGCGCCGAGACAATAGGGTGGTCCGAGTCGATCGTAAACTGATTCTCGAAACACAAGCGGCACTGGAGGAAGCACTCTTTCACTCGGAGGATTCCAGCACCCTGAACACCAGTTTCATCGAGCGCCACAATCTAACCATCCGCCAGGGCTGTTCCTATCTTGGCCGTCGTACACCTTGTCACGCCCGCCGTACGAAATTCTTGGAAGGTCAGGTGGCCCTCCTCATGGCGTATTACAACTTCGTGCGTCCGCACTCGGCTCTGAGATTCGGTGAAACGGTGAGGACTCCAGCTATGCAAGCTGGGTTGGTGCGGAGGAGGCTCTCCTTACGGGACGTGTTCACCAGCCAGGTGGCGTTCTTTTTATTTTTCTTGATGGTGGTTGTCGCACGGTACGCTAAATCGGATCTCAGGTCTGTCCAGTTTGGGTACTGAAGGGGGCATGGCTCAACAACACTTGCCTGAAGAAGCACCTCACCGGGTTCGGCCCAACGCTTTCTGAACATTCAATCCGCCGTTTACAACACCTTTTATGTCCAGCGGCATTTACGCAACAGATTCACGTTCAAACGATTTCGAAAAGACGCATTCAATCTATGGGAAAGTGCGAGTGCGGCCGCCTGAAAGGGAATCCATGCGGGGCCTTTGCGGCCCAACACGATTAACGTGACAATGCCAATTTTGGAAGGCGCTGACGACAGGTGAAACGGTGGAATTGACGGGGGAGTTGGGGGAGAGGATCGGTTTGATGGCCGAGGACGTGGGCACCGAGGAAGAGATCGACGCCGCGAGGTACGATCCGAGCGACTAGAAAACGGAGGCCCAAGATCAAGCCTGAAGCCCCGTAGCAATTTTGTATTTCATCTGATATCGCTGCATAAGGAGTGCCTGCGGAGATCCGAGCTTCGTAAACTTCAGTAACACGGATGCTTAAGGGTTCTGTATCCTGGGAGTGGTCCGTGCTGGAGACAACTACCGTAGTAGCCGGTCCAACAGCACCTGGCTACCCAGCATCGGCGGATCTCATCTTCTTGGGCGCGCCGAAATCCTTCGGCGAAGTGGCGGAGATCGGAGAGGCCTATTTTGGCGGCACAACCGCCGGTGGTTAAGGTCGCCACAAAGAGTAGGACCAGAGTGAAACAGAGCTTCTTCATGGAGCGGATCGCGCCTCCTTCCTTAGTGAGATGTAAATACGGCTCTTTGTGTTCATCCGACAGGGGGGCGCTCGCGGGTTGCGCCTCCGCCCGCCGGAAGTCAAGCACGGCCGGATCGAACCGCAGGCGCAAGACGATCCAACCGGGGCTGATTTCCGGCGGTGAATTCATTGTGTTCCGGAGAGCAGAGGGACTATCCTGTTGCAGCCAGAAGTCCAAATCGAAAATTCCAGATGAATGAACAAAACTCATGATTCTGATCAAGATCATCGATCTCTACTCATTGATCGTTTTCGTCGCGGTCATACTCTCGTGGTTCCAACTCCCATATGACAATCCGGCTGTCCGGTTTGTCAACAGCCTTACCGAACCGCTGTTGCAGCCGATCCGGCGCGTTCTCCCGACCATGGGCAGGATGGATTTCTCACCGATAGTTCTTCTGGTTGGACTGCAAATGTTGAAAGGCTTTCTTTAAACCTTCCTGTAGCGTTTCACGTCCGTATCGGAACTTCCCTTCGCCAGCCCCACGACCAACTGGTCCCTGCTTGAAGGACCGGTGCTCATAGGTGGCGAGTCGGCACGGCGAAGGCCGCGTCGTGTCTTTACTGGAAGGCGGCTACAATCTGGACAACCTGGGCCGGACGGTGCACGACCAACATCGCCGCCCTGGCCGGGTGAGTGTAGGTGCTCTCTGTGAGCGCACCTACACCCATTTACTACTATCCAATCATCACCGTTCTCGGGAACTGGGCGTGGTTCTCCAGGCCGGTCATCTTCTCGTCCAGGCTTTCCCGCTGGACGTTCCCGTTTTCGTCCGTCACCCGCGAAACCAGCGTGTGTTCACCGGGTGTCGCGCCGTTCCACATGTAAGAGAACAGCTTCCAGGAGTACTTGGTGTTGGACGAATCCATGGCGGCCGGCCGCCAGGCCCCATCGTCGACTTTGACCTCGACCGACCGCAATGGTGTCCCGTCGTTCAGGACGAAGCCGAGAACCTTGTGCCGGTTTCCTTCCTGCGTAACGCGGGCGATGACCGACTTCAACTGCAGCTTGCTGATGGCGGTTTCCTTGTACTTCACTTCTCCGTCGATCATTTCCGCTCTCAGAGTGCGGTACCAGCGCGCCTGGTACTTGCCCAGGTAGCGCTTTTCCTGGACATGGATGTGGGCCAGCCACTTGACGTTGGCGACGCCGTACCACCCCGGCATAATCACACGCAAAGGGAATCCCTGGTGACGCGTCAGCGGTTCGCCATTGAGCGCGTAGGCCAGGAGCGGCTCCCCGGTCATCGCGGTTTCAATCGATATGCTGCGTCCGAATTCCTGCTCGACGTTGTAAGTCCGACCGCGGAACTCGACCTCCTCTTCGCCCTTATCGGCGCCGAAGAAAACCACCTCCCGGCCCGCGGGCTTCACGCCGACTTCGTTGAGCAGAGTCCGCACCGGAACACCCGTCCAACGCCCGTTCCCGACCAGGCCGTGGATCCGGCGCGGGCTGTTGCCGGAGCACTCGAACCCGACCGCCAGGTCCTCGCCGGCCATCCGAAGCAGGTCGGAGATGGAGAATTCCATCGGGCCTGCGACCAAGCCGGTCACCTTCAACCGAAAGCTGGCGCCGTCGATTTCCGGTTGGCCATAGTGCTGCACGGCGAAGAATTGATCCCGGGGCGTAAACGGACCGTCGATCTTGCGGATGTCCAGGAAACGGACCTGCTCGCTCGGATTCGTGTTGAAGTTCTCTGGAATGTCGGTGAATGGCACGAGCATCTCGCCCTGCGCGAGCGCGGGCAGAGCCCATTCCGGAACGCCCATTGCTGCGAGTCCTGTCGCCGCCAGACTTCCCCTGAGGATTTCTCGGCGCGTGATCTGCTTCGCCATTGGCAGCCCCCTTTTTGAGACCCGATTTTTACCACGAGTTCTACCAATCAGGCTACTCTTTTAAGTTCAGGTATCGCCGGAACTTTTCTCGACCACCGGCCGTTTTTACATAGTGCGGATCAGAGAAGGAGCTACCATCAGAAGGTGTGTAAATAGCATAGGCGGTGAGTATCCTTCCGGGTTGATTTAAAACCCAGGGCCGAAAGGCCCGCAACGGAAGGAGTACACACCGCATGAGCAAGCAGAACATTGAGGAAAGTGTCGAGTCAAGAGTTTGTTTCGAGGAGCTGGAAGATTGGATGCGGGAGAAGATCCAAGGCTGGGTTCAAGAGCTGCTGGAGGAGGAAGTCACGGAGTTATTAGGGCGGCGTAAGAGTGAGCGGCGAAGGGCCGTGGACGCTCCGTCGGGCTATCGCAATGGATATGGGAAGCCGAGGCATCTGACGCTGAGCTCGGGGACGATCCAGGTTCGAAGGCCTCGAGTGCGGGATCTAGAGGAACACTTTGAAAGTCGGGTGTTGCCCCTGTTTGCCAAGCGGACGCGGCAGGTTCGAGAACTGATCCCTGAGCTGTACTTGCATGGTCTGGCGCTGGGGGATTTTGATCTGGCTCTGAGAGGGCTTTTAGGGGAAAAGGCGCACCTGTCGTCCTCCACGGTGGCCAGATTGAAAGAGAAGTGGCAGGCCGAATGGGAGGTCTGGCGGAGTCGACCCTTGAATGATCTGGAAGTGGTGTATTTATGGGTAGATGGAATCTACGTCAAGGCGGGCCTGGAGAAGGAAAAGGCAGTCCTGCTGGTGGTGCTGGCCGCCTTAAGTGACGGAAGCAAAGCCGTGGTGTCGGTCACGAGCGGCTATCGGGAATCGACCCAGAGCTGGTCGGAAGTACTGCGCGACTTGAAACGCCGGGGGATGGGCTGTCCACGGCTGGTGATCGGAGACGGCCACCTGGGCATCTGGGGAGCTTTGCGCAACGTCTATCCCCAGGCCGAGGAGCAGCGCTGCTGGAATCATCGGATCGTCAACCTGCTGGCCAAGCTCCCTAAGCGAGTGCACAAGCCGGCCTTGCTGATCCTGCGGCAGATCCCTTACGCCGAGACTCGAGAAGAAGCACAACGACTCAAGAAGGTTTTTCAGCACTGGTGCCGGCAGCGAGGGCTGACTCTGGCGGCTGAGCTAATCGAGCAGGACTGGGACCGGATGGTGACCTTTTACAACTATCCAAAGAAGCAGTGGCAGCATCTGCGAACCACCAATCCAGTGGAGTCACCGTTTGCCGCTCTTCGGCTGCGAACGGACGCGGCCAAGCGATTCAAGAAAGTGGAAAACGCCCAGGCGGTGATCTGGAAGATGCTGCTGGTGGCGGAGCAGCGATTCCGCCGGTTGAAGGCACCGGAGCTGATGAAAGACGTCTACCAGGGCGCCAAATATGTCAATGGAGTCCCGGTCAACCAAGTCCCGGAGGAGAAAGCCGCCTGATGTTTTTCCACACCTATTGACAAGAGCTCAGAAGCCGGTCCGCAAGGAGGACGAGAACATGGCAACGATGCACGAGGTGGACTTCAAATGGTCCCAGGTCTAACTTAGCCCGGATTATGCAAGAGATCTAAATTCAAGTGAGATGTGGGCCCAGAAAAAAGGCCGTAGCTCTCTGATATAAAAGGGTTTAGAGAAACAAAGACCCTAAACAGGAGCTACGGCAATGTCAAAAACAGTCTGCCAGAATACCCTGCCATTTCATAGCCACAGAAACATCACGGCTCGTTTTGATGGGGGGAGCCTCACTTCCGACGCAGGATGGTTGTTGTTTGGATCGCTGGATCGTCAACATCGATTGTGCGAGGGCTTCAGTTCCTGTATTTCGGAAAGTCGAGACCAACGCTACATTCGTCATGACCTGTTGAAGTTGATCCGACAACGAGTCTTGCAGATCGTGGCCGGCTACGAAGACTGTAACGACGCCGATACGCTGCGCTCGGATCCGATGCTCAAGACAGTCTGTGATCAGTTGCCAGAGAGCGATCCCGATTTGGCCACCCAGCCGACTTTCTCCCGCCTGGAGAACTCCGTCACCAAGAAGGATCTGATGCGTCTGAGCCGGTGGCTGCTAGGCCGTTATGTGCGCTCCCTGAAGAAGAGACGTCCCAGCAAGATCATCCTGGATCTGGACAGTACCGACGACCACACTCACGGCCAACAGGAGTTCTCCTTCTACCACGGGTATTACCGAAACCACATTTTGCATCCTTTGCTGATCTTCGATGCCGACACGGGAGACCTGGTCTGTGCCGTGTTGAGACCTGGCAACAAGGGGGCTGCCTCTCACATCGTGCCCATTCTGAAGCGAGTCGTGGAGGCCATCCGACAAGCAGTGGGGACGGATGTCGAGATTGAGATTCGGGCCGACAGCGGCTTTGCCACGCCTCGGCTCTACGAGTTCTGTGAATGTGAAGAGAATCAACTCCAATATGTCATCGGGTTAAGCCGAAACCCTCGCCTGCAGCGAGTGGTCGAGCCCCTGCTGGATTCGACTCGGGAAAGGTTCCTTGAGCTGGAGGAAAAACAGCGTCAGTTTGACGAGTTTCTTTATCGAGCCCACAGCTGGGATCGATCCCGTCGCGTCATTGTCAAAGTGGAGGTCGATCAGCGTGGGATCAATCGTCGCTTTGTAGTTACCAACCGGGACGATCTCTGCTCCCAATCACTTTATGACCACTACACAAACCGAGGGCAGACCGAGAACTTCATCAAGGCCTTCAAGAATCATCTGAGCATGGACCGACTCAGCTGTCATCGATTCCTGGCCAATCAGTTTCGACTCCTCCTGCATGCACTGGCTTACCAGATGTTCGTTCGCCTGCGCGACTATCTTCACGGAACCCCCTGGCACAAGCTCGAAATCGAAACCTTACGTCGTCGGATCCTCAAGATTGGGGCCCGGATCCGACAAACCACTCGACGCATCTGGGTCCATCTTTCCTCAGCCTTTCCCGAACAACCCCTCTTCCACCTCGTCTTGAGTCGCCTCAACTCCAGTTAGCTTTTCCCAGCTCCCCCGAAAAACCGCTTCCGACACTCATCCAGGCCCAGATCTGTCTGAAATTCACTCCCCAAACCACTCAAACGCCTCGCCAACCCATATTCTTCGCAAATCCGCCTGTCACACCTGCCCGCTTCCGAGTTGGGCCACTTCTCGAGTCGTTTTTCAACACCGAACTACGGTTCTTGCATAATCCGGGTTAGGGGAATTATATACGGTAGTACCCAAGAGAGGGGCTATCTCCTCTTGTTCAGGTGGTAGTTTGCTACCGCCTTTGCCAGCTTCTCAGGGGTGGCACCGGGGATTCTCAAGTCTTGCTCAAGCTCAGCCTTGGTGGGATAGTACTTGCTGGAGTCCCAGCGGGTGGGGCTGTCTTTCTTTCGGATCTTACCCTTCTCCTTCATGGCGCTTTCTCCTTTAGAGTCACCCTGACCCAGAGGCTTTACCCTTTGTCCACGGTTAGTTTTTCAATTTTAACGATCGCTCTGGACGGGATAGTAAAGCCGCCTCGAACCTGAGAGCATTGCTGATGCGGCACGACCAGTTTGTACTCGGAAGTGTCCTTGGCAAG
>CBDBGQ010000029.1:0-82860 GCA_965205345.1 Acidobacteriota bacterium
GTTCGAAGGCCTCGAGTGCGGGATCTAGAGGAACACTTTGAAAGTCGGGTGTTGCCCCTGTTTGCCAAGCGGACGCGGCAGGTTCGAGAACTGATCCCTGAGCTGTACTTGCATGGTCTGGCGCTGGGGGATTTTGATCTGGCTCTGAGAGGGCTTTTAGGGGAAAAGGCGCACCTGTCGTCCTCCACGGTGGCCAGATTGAAAGAGCAGTGGCAGGCCGAATGGGAGGTCTGCAGAGTCGACCCTTGAATGATCTGGAAGTTGATCAACGTCAAATAGAATTCCCGCAGCGACGATTGGAAATCCCCACACAAGGATTAAAAAAAAAGAGCTGTAGCCGTCCTCTGAGACGGCCCTTTCCGCGGTCCTCCTTTCTGTAAAAAAGAGAGATTGTTCCTAGAATGCGAGGGGGACGGAGTGAGGGCGTAGCCCGAACGGAGCTCCCCCTCGCTCGCGCTGGCGTCGAGGGGAGTGGACCAGATCCACGAGGCTGCTGAGCGGCCTCTGTAGGGCGCTGTACGACCTCTCCCCTTGGCGGGCACTCGTCTATCGCCCTCACCAAGCACTTTCCGGGGTCCAATCAGCCGATTTGCCCGGATTTGACCTCCTCGCGGTTTCCTCATTTCGTGGTTCCCTGCTGCTTTGCCTTGGCGCTCTCCATTCGATAGCTCGGGACGTTGAGTTCCAGAATCACGCTGTGGTGCACCAGCCGGTCGATGGCTGCTGCCGTCGTCAGGGGGTCCTTGAAGATCCTCTCCCAGTCCGAGAAGATCAGGTTGCTGGTCAGCAAGATGCTGCGACGTTCGTAACGATGGGCCAGCAGTGTGAAGAGAACCTCCATTTCCTCCCGGCTTTGCTGAACGTAGCCGATGTCATCGACTATGAGAGCCTCGAAGCGATCCAGTTTCTTGAGCTCCTTCTCCAGAGTCAGATCGATTTTGGCCCGCAGCAATCGCTGTACCAGCAGGGCGCAGGTAGAAAACAGAACCCGGCGCCCCAGCAGAATCAACTCCTGGCCCAGAGCACAGACCAGATGGGTTTTCCCGCTCCCAGGGTTACCGAAAGCCAAGACGTTCTCGGCACGATCCAAAAACGTCCCTTCCAGCAGCGCTGTGAGTTGTCGATCCACGCTTTGGGGCAAGCGCGAGCGGTCCAGCGCCGTCAGCGTTTTCTCCCAGGGAAGCTTGGAGGCCCGACGCTGGCGCTGGATTTTGCGCTCGTGCCGCTCCGCCACCTCGATCTCAGATAACGACAAGAGAAACCGGGGATAGGACAGACTTTCCTGGGTGGCCAGTGCCGCCTGGGCGGCGTAGTGCTCCCGAAAGGCCGGTAGATGCAGCTCGATTAGGCACTCGCGAAGTCGCGGTAAGTTGCCTGTGCTCATGACCTCACCTCCCGGTTCTCGAGAAGGGTGTCGTAGAGGCCCACGTCCATCTTCTCCACCATCACTTCCCAGGGTTCCACCACCGGATCGACAAGGCATTCTCGTAGTGCTTCAAAACGGATTCTTTGTCCCCGCTCAATCAACACCTGAAGTGCCTCTCGCACCCGCTGTTCACCTTCCTGGGCAGCCACCTCGAGGATCTTCAGATATTGGCGATCCGCCGTGGCCGGACAATCTCGGCGCAGCTCGTCGTAGGCGACTCGAAACAAGATCCCCGGAAACAGATCCTCCCGCCAGCGATAGCGAGTAAACGCCCCCGGCTTGCGCACCAGGGAATGGATCACGTGCCGGTAGTCAATGCGATGCTTGCCTTCTCCTCGCAAGCGCGGCATGCGTGCCTGTGGCTGACCCCCGTAGTAGACCTCCACCTGATCCGCCCACACCCTCACCTGCACCCGCTCGCCGATCAACCGGCTGTCCACCGAATAGGTGTTGTGGCGAACCCGGATCGTACTGCTGGGGGAGACTCTCACCCACTGCCGGGTGAAGTCATCCAGACGGCGTGCCGGCAACGGGCGCATCACGGCCAGCTCTTCTCCCAGGCGCTTTTGTCGGACCGCATTGCGCCGGTCCACAATCACCGCTACAAAGCCCTCGTACTCTTCCCGGCTGGAAAAATCACGGCTGCACCGCAGCAGCAGTTCCTGCTCAATGGCCCGTTTCAAGCGGTGATGGGCCTGTTCCACATCCCCGTTCTCGTGAGCCTTTCCTGCCTGGGTGCGACTCGAGCGCATCCCGAAGTGTCTCAGCAACCCTTGATAGCGCTCGGTGAACTCTTCCCGCTTCAGGTTGTTGACGGCCGCCGAAAGCCGGTCTGTTCGGTGTTCCTCGGGCAGCGCCCCCAACTCCCACAACGCGTTCTGAAGCCCCAGGCTGAGGCTCTCAAACGACTCACTGAAACACAGCGTGGTCGCTTCCCAGTTCGAGTAGGCCAACACGAAGTGGTACAGCAGATGGGGAAACGGCTGGCCCTGGATCGTCACTCCGAGGCGCCCCATAAACGTGAAGTCCGATTGCGCTTGATGTCCCGGCTGATACTTCTGCGGGAACATCACCTCCTTCGCTTCTCCGTATTCTGCCTTCCACTGCTTGATCCTGCGCTGCAGCGTTCTCAACTGGCCTTGCTGGAAGGCCCCTTCCTGCTGACGACACAAATGATCGAACACCGCTTTTGCTTCCACCGTCGGCGATCGCTTCAGGATCTCTTTCACCTCCGGCCACACCGACTCGAACGGATCCGATCGAGTTCTCCAATACCGTTCCGGCTGACACTGGCTCGGTAGCTTTCCCGACTTCAGGTACTTGCGAGCTGTCTTTCGCGACATCCCCGCTTTGGCCGCCGCCATCGTTAGCGTCTTCTCGTTCTTCTTCAACTTTACTAACCTCCGCACTTGCTGATCCTTAACCATGCCCTCATGGTCAGGATCAGCCCTGAAAAAGCGGGGAATTCCATTTGTCGTCGCGGGGAATTCTAACTGTCGCCAATCATTCAGAGTTAGCTGCAAGAGATGGCAGCTTCACACGAGTGCTGGAACGTGTATCAAACCTTGTCGACCAACTTTCAGAGTTTGACGAGAAAGTCAATGTTCCATTCTTGGCAAAGGCAGGCGTAGCTCCGGACAAGCTGGCTGAATTGCAGGCTATGTACGAAAAAAGTCTAACCGAGGAATGCGACGAACTGAACACAGCGTTTGCTGACTTTGCGCAAAGCCCAACCGATGACGAGCTTAGAAGCAAAGTGTCCATGCTAATCCACACACTCAAAGGCTCGGGCCGGATGTTTGGCTATCATCTGATTACAAGAATAGCCACCGCAGCTCATGACCTTTTCAATGCGAAAGACACCTTGGAAGCAGATGACATTCACACTCTAGGCAATCATGTTAAGGCTCTATCACTGATTGCCAAGAAAAACATATCCGGCAATGGCGGCAAAGCAGGTCGTATTCTGCTGCAAGGTTTGAAGGGTTAGCTCCCCGAAGCTGACACCGAAGAAGCCGGCGTGCCTCGGGAATCCGCGGGGATCGCCTTTGTCATTCCGGCACAGCGAGTTCACTCGGCTCCAGTTGTTGAGTCATGCGCACCAGTTCTGGAAGCGATTCCGCCTCCATTTTTTCCATCACTTGGGCTCGATACCCCTTGACAGTCCCCTCAGCAATGTCCAGCTCGAAGGCAACCTGTTTGTTCAGAAAGCCCAGGACCACAAGACTGAGAACCTGGCGTTCGCGTGGCGTTAAGCGTTGATAGCGCTGGCGAAGGACAGCGGACTGCGTGAGTTGCTGTGTCGATCTTTGGTCCAAATCCAGGGCACGATGCACCGCGTCGAGTAGCGTCTGTTCGTTCAATGGCTTTTCGAGGAAATCCAGCGCCCCACTCTTCATCGCCTGCGAGCAGGAAGAGACATCACCGTAGCCGGTCATGAATATGATGGGGATGCCTGGGCCTCTGCGCTTGAGCTCCTCCTGCAGAGTCAAGCCACTCATTCCGGGCATCCGCAGGTCCACAAGCAGGCAAGAGGGGTGGCAATCCGGGGAATAATCGGACAGGAAATCCCCCGCGTCTGCAAACGTTTTGACGTCCAGCCCGATCGATTCGAACAGTCGCGACAGAGAATCACGAATCGATTCCTCGTCGTCTACAAGGTATACGAGCCGCTGCTTCATGCTTCAATCTCTCTTTTCGGCTCCCGGCCTACAAACATGCCGGGCTAGCCCGTAGGAGAACCGAAATGCACTGATCAAAATGACTCTCGCCTACGCTAAGTGGAACAGAAAGCTTGGAGCAGTACAAGAAAATTCGGCATTTGATCTGGCTTCGACCGTCTTCGTCCATCAGATCTGGCGCATCCAGCGTGTGCAGATTGCTGAGGCGAAGTGCGCATTAAGATTTCAATCCCGGCGGTCGCGGCGCTGAGGCCCCTCCCACACTGACTTGACCCTGTTCGGACCGCGGAGGGTCCTCCTACGGCAACTCGCGGATACGAAGGTTCTTGAACTGTACCGGCGAGCCTTCCGATTCCAGGCACAGGTAGCCGCTGGCAGGTTCCGTGTCGGTGCCCCCCGAGACCTCTTCGCCGTTGACCCACAGCCGGATCTCGCCGTTGATGGCACGAACGTAGTAGTGATTCCAGTGATCACTGCCCAGAACCAGGTCCTTGGTTGGGAAGCTGCGAGTACCGTTGGGTGAAACGGGAGGGAAGGGGGTCATCTTGGTGGAGGCCCCGACCGCGAACACGTCACCGTGAGCACTGAAAAAGTCGGCTTTCTTGCCACTTTTGATCCACTGTTCGGTGAAGCCCGGGTCCAGGATCTGTACTTCCACGCCGGAGGGAAGCCGGTTCGGCTCCAGCCCGACGTGCGACTCCGGGGGAGACCAGACAAAAACGCCCGAGTTCCCGCCTGAACGCAGGTGCTGCCATTGCACCACCAGCTCGAAGTTTGTGTACTGCCTCTTTGTCCGCAGCACACAGGTCGGAGTTCCCGTGGCATGGGCCACTTCCTCCTCCCAGCTCCAGGTGTCGTCAGCGCAGTTCACGTTGACGAAATCGTCTTCACCCAGGGCCTTCCAGCCGGGGCCACTTCCATCAACGAATGCCCTCGGAAGGTCTGTTTGCCCCAGCACCGGTCCGGTCGCAACCAGCCAAACGAAGAAAAGGCGAACAAGGGCTTTACGAATCATAGATCCAAGAATAGGGGCCGTGTATTCAAAGTTCAATGTTGTCACTGTCTCGACAGGTTCACCTTCAACCGGGAAGCCTGAGCTCCAGAAAGGTAAACCCTGTGGGTGACGTGGTTTCTTCATGATGGGAGATCCTATTCCCCGACTAGATGGCCGGCGATGCGGCGGCTGTGAGATGCGTCGCGGTGCTCGTACAGGTAGATGCCCTGCCAGGTTCCGAGTACGGGACGACCGCTGGAGACTGGAATCGAAAGGCTGGTCTGGGTGAGGGCCGAGCGAATGTGAGCCGGCATGTCGTCCGGTCCTTCCATACGGTGGCGATAGAGTCCGGGATCTCTGGAAACCAGTCGCCGGAAAAAGTTCTCCAGATCGTGGCGCACGTCCGGGTCGGCATTCTCCTGGATGGTCAGGGAAGCAGATGTGTGGCGGATGTACAGGGTCAAAAGACCGGTTCCGATCTCCTGAGCCCGGCACCAGTTCAGCACTTCGTCCGTGAAGTCATAGAGTCCCGGCCCGCTTGTGCGAACCTCGAAGGTCGCCTGTGCCTGGATCAAAACTTCACCTCGACCCACAGGGCACGATGGTCCGAGAAGCTGATCCCGGTAATCCCTTTCTGGACGGTTTCCATATCCCGCAGATAGATCCAGTCCAGTTTCAGAGGTGCCCAGGAGTGCGTCTTCCCCGTATCCGCAAAAGGAGTCACAAACTCGTGCTCCTCGAGTTGGTTCCGAATCTTCCTTCCCTGACGGTGAAAGAAGGGAACAGGTAGAAGATTCTCGACCCAGTAGATGTTTACGGTATTCAAGTCGCCACCGATCAGGGCGGGCCCGCTGAACTTCTCGGTTGCCTCTACAATGGGCTCCATCTGTTCCCACCGCCGACTTGCATTGATGCGGGTGTCGAGATGGGTACCAAAAACTCGTACCGAACCCAGATTCGTGTCCACCGTGGCTCCCACGGCAATGCGGCAGCGGTTGTTCCGTTTTACCTTGATCCGTTTCAGGTAGAGAACCTCGGGATCGCGCAGCGGATAGCGAGACAGAATGGCAAGGCCATGGTTGCCTCCATGGGGAAGCCTTTCGGCGATGGCCTGGACATAATTGAGTTGAAGTCTCTCCGCCAGGCGGGCGAGGAGATTCTCACCTCCACCCGGATTCTCCGCAACCTCCTGGAGAAGGAGGATGTGAGAGTCGGAGAGTTCCCCCTTTTGTTGCAGACCTTCGACAATGAGGTCCAGAGACTGTTCCTCGTGCATGTTGAGGCTCACAATCTTCAGGGTCTCCGGGTGAGAGTTCGGGTGGACGGCGAACTGACCCGTTTCGACCTTCTCACGAATACAGGTTCGCTCCGCTGTCGCCAGTGACGACGCGAGGGAGAGCAGGATAGGGATGGATGTGAACCATCTTGTAGTATTCATGTGAGAGCTGAGTATAGTACGAGTACTATCCAAAACGAGGGGAAACAGAATTGGAACTGACGCTGCTGCAGGACGAGATTGTGGAATGTCGTCTTTGTCCCCGGCTGGTGGACTATCGCGAGAAAGTGGCGACAGAAAAGCGCCGGGCCTACCGGGACTGGGAATACTGGGGCCGTCCAGTGCCTTCGTTTGGTGACCCTGAGGCTGGTTTGCTGCTCCTGGGGCTGGCACCCGGTGCGCATGGCGCCAATCGGACCGGACGCATGTTCACCGGTGACCGAAGTGGTGAGTTTCTCTATTCCGCTCTCCACCGTGCCGGCTTCTGCAATCAATCTTCCAGCCTTCACCGCCAGGACGGTCTTCGCCTGGTCAATGCATTCATTACGGCCGCCGTGCGCTGCGTTCCGCCCCAGAACCGACCAGCCCCCGAGGAGAAAAAGACCTGTCTGGCTTACCTGTGCCGCGAACTGATCCTGCTGCGGCGGGTTCGGGTGGTCCTGGCTCTGGGCGGCATCGCCTGGCAAAGTTATCTTGCGGCCCGCCGCCAGCTCGAGTTGGCTCTCCCCCGTCCTCTTCCCAGGTTTGGTCACGGTGCCCTGTGTGAGCTGGATTCAAGGATCACCCTGGTGGGGTCGTATCACCCCAGCCAGCAAAACACCCAGACGGGCCGGTTGACCAGAGAGATGTTCGACCAGGTGCTGGCCCTTGTGCGGGAGATGGTTGACTCACGTGCCTGAGTCCGATGAAAACGGGGTGTTCCCCTCGGTTGCCAGGTGCGAAGTTGAAAGTTAAAAGTTGAAGGTTCGTGGAACGTGAAACGTGGAACCTTCTTCTCAGGTATCCAGCCCGACCAGTTCCCCCTCGGGGGATTCCTTGGGTTGCGCCCGGGGCTCCGCCACGTGCTGTGCACTGACCTGAGGATCGCGCCAGAAATCAGCCGTGGAGGCCTGATGAACACAAGAGATCGTGCAGTAGGGAGCACAGCTCTTCTCAGTCAGGTACTCCCGACGAATGTCTTCGAGGGTGTAATCCTCAAGGGGAATGCCGGGATAGCCTCGCTGCTGTGAGCAGTAATGCACGAGCCCGTCTTCACAAATGTACAAATAGCGCGCCCCGGCCCGGCAGCGCCAGTTATTGGGTTTGCCCCTGGCCAGATTCTCCTGAAAATAGCGATTGACCTTGGGATATCCCTTTTTTCCGATGGCCTTCAGTTGACGGAAGATATCGATCTCTTGACTGCTCAACGGTTTGAGATGTCCCGTGTCGTCGTGAATGACGCCAACCGTACACGTAAAACCGAATTCAACTGCACGCTTTCCAATGGTGAGGGCATCTTCAGGATTGGTGACGCCCGAGCCCAACACCGAGTTGATGTTCACTTTGAAATCGGCACACTCTGCAAGATAGCGCAACTTCTTGTCGAGTACCTTCAGACTCTTCTTGGAAATGTCATCGGGCTGGACGTTGTCGATGCTGATCTGCAGGTGTTCCAGGCCCGCCTGGTTAAGCGAACGGATGCGCTTCTTCGACATCAGGTAGCCGTTGCTGATCAGCCCGGTAAGCATGCCTCTCTTGCGGATGTGCGCAATGATCGACTCGAGCTCGGGATGCATCAGCGGTTCTCCTCCACTGATTGTGACCACCGAGGTTCCAAGCTCCGCAAGCTTGTCGTTCCAGCGGTTCACTGTCTCGACGGGAACGGGCTTGGAAAAGTCGTCGAACTCGTTGCAGTAGGTGCAGGCAAGATTGCACCGGCGCATGGGGATAATATGGGCGAGAATCGGGTGAGAGGTATGGACCACAGCGAAACCGGCCATTTTCCACTCTCGAAGCGTGGTCTTGAACTGTTTCAGCTTGCGCATCCGATTCTTCTTCGGGGCGGTTTCAGGGTATTGGTTTCGAGGGACTTCCTGCCAGCGTGCACCCCTCTCGTTAGTTCGGCGGATGATACCAGGAGGTGTGAAGTTCGTCAACGACGGAAAGGTCTGCATCAGAGCCCGATGGGTTCTTACTCAGGCCATGCCTTTTCGCGGTATGGTCGGAAGTGCGAAACGAAAAGCGGGAAGTGTGAGAGGGGGCGATCTGATCTGATCGGACCACGGAGGCTCCTCCTACCTATTCAGCCAGGGGAAGGTCTACAGGCTCAGCGGCTCCATAGTGAATCCCGTTGAAAACCAGCTTGTAGGTCCCGTGCGGCTGCGATCGGAACGTAACTTCTGGGCCGTACATGAGTAGCTTGCCTCGACCGACGGACCATTCCATGACTGCAATCGTGTCTCGCAGGTAATGCTGTCCCCAGGCCCAACCACTTCGCAGTGGACGATCCGAACCGAACCATCCCACTACCTGCACTCCTTTCTCCAAAGCCTGTGGTGCCAGACGAAAGACGGGGCTCTTGTTAAAGAACACGTCGACCGCCTGCTTCATTCCGTGGGCGAGGGGGTGTTGATTGGCCAGTTCCATACGCAGGATGGAGCCCGGGACGTAGAACTTCTCGCGAGGCAGTGGTTCCTCTTCTCCACTGGCGCCCGGCTCAACCAGCGCGTCCATCACGGGAAGGCCCAGATGCCGCGCCAGGACGGTGGAGTTCCCGATTGTGAGGACCGTCCCTCCCTCTTCCAGGAAGCGGCGTAATGGAGGGATCGTTTTCTCGACCGTTACTTCACCGAGCCGCTCGCGGAACTCTTCCGGGACCTCTTCCGTCTTGGGAGGACTTCTCTCTTGTCTTCCTTGTCCCGTTGCCTCTGGAATGCCACCGTCTACAAAAATCAGCACATCAAACTCCCGGGTGAGGTTTCCGGCGTCTAGCTCCTGAGGGAACACGAGGCGGAAGGGGAACTCCCACTGCTCAAAGATCCAGCGCATCCAGCCAGAGTCCATCGATCCACCAAACCGATCCCACAATCCGATTCGGGGCTGCCTGAGCCGCAGTGCCGAGCCGCTGAGAGGGAGTTCATGGGCTTGGAAACTGACACCGATCTGGCGGGCGAGATCCTCCATGTCGCTTGCCAGACCGGGTTGATTCAGGACGTAGAAATCATGACTTCCCGCCTGCAGCCAGTAAACCTCGTGACCGGAGCTCAGGAGCCGGTTGACTGCCCGAAATGAGTCGTTCAGTTGGTGGTTCAAGAGAAAGCCCGGAGCATCCTGCGACCGCTCCACCCGGCCAGCTGGAGCCGGGAGCAGATCGTTAACCTCTTCAAACGGGCCGTTGAAGGGCTCCAGGATTCGGTCGAATTCGATTCCCATCTGCAGGGCCAGAGTCCAGCCGGCACTGTCATAAGGAGCGATTGGAGGTCCACCCGGGTAGAGAAAGTCGTTCGGGTGGTCCTGAGGTTCGAACATGTCGATGATGTGGGGCCGAAAGGCCTGAGCCGTTTTCACGATGAACGAACCGGTCGGGTAACGACGGCCCCCCACCTGAAAGTCCGCACCGGCCCGGTGCCACTGGATTCCGTTCTTGATGAGAACGTTGACGAACTTCACTGCGGTCGGGAAATCGGACTGATGTGAAGAAAGGATGTATCCCCGGGGGTCCCGTTTTTCGGGATCCCTGAGGAACTTCCGGTAGACCGCCGCCGCCGCTCCAGACGGGGAGGACTGCCGGTTGGATTCTTCCTGATCTCCGAGGGCCGAACGGGCGGCCTCAATCGCTCCTGGCCGGGTCGTCCAGGTATCCCGGTTACCTCTTTCGATGGAGTTCTTTCCCATTCGATAGATGTTGTACAGAAGCTGTTCGCGGTGGCGGGAGGCCACGTCTAAAACTGCCCGATTGGCAGTGATCGAGTATTCGACCGATTGGCGGAAGTGCCACGGCCGGGGTTCAATCGGGAAAGGCAGATCTCCGCTGGCAAGCTGCCGTTCCGGTCGAAACGGGACCTCCGTCGGGGTTGGATTTCCAATGATTTCCGTCAACAGACCGATCATGTTGTGGAAGTAGGGGGTCGTACGCAGGCCTCCATTCCACCAGGTTGAGTAACTGGCTCCTCCCCGCATGGTGGCACCACCCTTGCCCTCGGCAGCAAAGCGGCTGTGCATGGCCGCACCGACCAGGTCGAGCGTGGTGATCACGAGTGGGTCGATGTTGTGGTTGAAAGGGTCGCGAAAGGGGGGAGCAAAGAGCACCGTTCCGCTGGGGCCGGTCTGGTGATGGTCGTAGACGATCTGAGGGAACCATTGGCGGTAAAGAACCCGGTTGATCGCTTCTGTCTCGGGCTGAGACGACATGTAGAAGTCCCGATTGTTATCGTGTCCGACGTACTTGTGGTAAAGCCGCGGCAGTCCCCGGGTCGTTCTCTTGCTCGGTTCGGGTTCCCGCATGTACCAGTCTGCGACCAGGTCCAGCCCGTCGGGGTTGGTGCAAACCGCCAGAAGAATGACATCGTTCAGGAAACGCAGGGTTTCCCTGTCGGTGCGGTTCACCATTTGATAAACCAGTTCCATCACTTGCTGGGCTCCCAGCGTTTCACTGGCGTGCAGGCCTCCATCAATCCAGACTATCGCTCGCCCCTCACGAGCCAGCTCTCGAGCCTGACTTTCATCCACATCCTCAGCAAGAGCCAGGAGTCTGGAGATCTCCCGGTAGCGGCCGAGCCTGTCGTGGTTCTGGGGAGAGGTAATGATTGCCATCCACATGGGACGGCCCTCTGCTGTCTCGCCGATCTGAACGAGACGCATCCGATCCGACGTCGTCTCCAGCTTTTTCCAGTAGCCGACCAGTTGCCTGTAATTTGCCAGGTGGTAGTCATCTCCCAGGTTGAACCCGAATTCCTCCAGCGGAGAAGGCACTTTCAGTTGTGCGGCCGCTGGGCTCAGCGCCGAGAGGGCAGCTGCAGCGAGGACCAGAAACACTCGAAATCGGGATAAACGCGGCATAGTCGACTCCTTGAGCGGATCGGGCTAGTTTACACTTCCGCGTTGGAAGCGGCTTCTACAATTTGCAACCCTGCCGGCGGAAAAAAGGGGACAGTCTACTTTTTTCCGTCGTGGCTGACCTTTGTGGTCCTGAAGCTTCCAGCACCGGAAAGAAAGTAGACTGTCCCCTTTCTTTCCGACCACAAGGGTCGCCCCTTGTATCTTCAACCTTGTCTTGAGATCTTCTCAAAGTTGTGAAGGTCGGCAAGAGGCGAGGAGGAATAGACGCTCTGGTTGCCCGTCGGCTCAAGAGCCTGTATGACGTAGATAAGCGCCCTCCTCGATACCCGACCGTATCCAAGGCTTCGAGCCTCTATTTGCAAGGTAGGTACCGCCTCTTGCCGAAAGAGTGAACTCCATCTTAGTGAGGATCGTTGTATGAAATCAATCTTGTGGATCGGTGTGGATGTGAGCAAGGACTCCTTCCATGCTGCCTATCGCCAGCACAGAGGGTTTAGCCAGAGAGAGTTCGATATGGATGGAGCTACCATCAGAAGGTGTGTAAATAGCATAGGCGGTGAGTATCCTTCCGGGTTGATTTAAAACCCAGGGCCGAAAGGCCCGCAACGGAAGGAGTACACACCGCATGAGCAAGCAGAACATTGAGGAAAGTGTCGAGTCAAGAGTTTGTTTAGAGGAGCTGGAAGATTGGGTGGGGGAGAAGATCCAAGGCTGGGTTCAAGAGCTGCTGGAGGAGGAAGTCACGGAGTTATTAGGGCGGCGTAAGAGTGAGCGGCGAAGGGCCGTGGACGCTCCGTCGGGCTATGGCAATGGATATGGGAAGCCGAGGCATCTGACGCTGAGCTCGGGGACGATCCAGGTTCGAAGGCCTCGAGTGCGGGATCTAGAGGAACACTTTGAAAGTCGGGTGTTGCCCCTGTTTGCCAAGCGGACGCGGCAGGTTCGAGAACTGATCCCTGAGCTGTACTTGCATGGTCTGGCGCTGGGGGATTTTGATCTGGCTCTGAGAGGGCTTTTAGGGGAAAAGGCGCACCTGTCGTCCTCCACGGTGGCCAGATTGAAAGAGCAGTGGCAGGCCGAATGGGAGGTCTGGCAGAGTCGACCCTTGAATGATCTGGAAGTGGTGTATTTATGGGTAGATGGAATCTACGTCAAGGCGGGTCTGGAGAAGGAAAAGGCAGTCCTGCTGGTGGTGCTGGCCGCCTTAAGTGACGGAAGCAAAGCCGTGGTGTCGGTCACGAGCGGCTATCGGGAATCGACCCAGAGCTGGTCGGAAGTACTGCGCGACTTGAAGCGCCGGGGGATGGGCTGTCCACGGCTGGTGATCGGAGACGGCCACCTGGGCATCTGGGGAGCTTTGCGCAACGTCTATCCCCAGGCCGAGGAGCAGCGCTGCTGGAATCATCGGATCGTCAACCTGCTGACCAAGCTCCCTAAGCGAGTGCACAAGCCGGCCTTGCTGATCCTGCGGCAGATCCCTTACGCCGAGAGTCGAGAAGAAGCACAACGACTCAAGAAGGTTTTTCAGCACTGGTGCCGGCAGCGAGGGCTGACTCTGGCGGCTGAGCTAATCGAGCAGGACTGGGACCGGATGGTGACCTTTTACCTGCTATCCAAAGAAGCAGTGGCAGCATCTGCGAACCACCAATCCAGTGGAGTCACCGTTTGCCGCTCTTCGGCTGCGAACGGACGCGGCCAAGCGATTCAAGAAAGTGGAAAACGCCCAGGCGGTGATCTGGAAGATGCTGCTGGTGGCGGAGCAGCGATTCCGCCGGTTGAAGGCACCGGAGCTGATGAAAGACGTCTACCAGGGCGCCAAATATGTCAATGGAGTCCCGGTCAACCAAGTCCCGGAGGAGAAAGCCGCCTGATGTTTTTCCACACCTATTGACAAGAGCTCTATGGATGAGCAGGGCATGCAGGCCTTTGCCCAATGGCTACCCAAGAACGCTCACCTTCAGGTTGTCCTCGAGTCGACTGGACCCTATTGGCAAAAACTGGTTTGTTTCTTGCAGTCTCAAACCCAACCGATCGCTGGCTCCGTGGTCAATCCTCGTCGAGTGCGAGACTTTGCCAAAGCAGGCGGCCTGGTGTCGAAGACAGATCCTCTGGATGCCCGCTTGCTGGTGCACTTTGCAGAGACCTTCACACCCCCGGCCCTGGAGGCGCAAAAGCAAGCCTACCGCCATTTACGAGCTTTTTCTCGACATTACCTGCAGCTGCGCCACCACTACGATGTAATCCACGATCAGAGAGACAAAGCCCTGGCTGATCCGGACGCTCCAGCCGCCCTGGGCGAATCCTTTGACAGTCTGTTGAAGGAGCTGGAGAGGCGAATGAAAAACATCCTGGACAAAGTCGAGCAATCACTCCAGCAGCCGGCCTTGCAAGAGGCTGCTTGTTTACTGCAGTCCATTCCCGGCATCGGAACCAAAACCACTGCCACCTTGCTGGGCGAGCATGGTTCGGATGCTCTCAACTACTCGGTTAAAGAGTGGGAGTCTTTCGCCGGCCTGGATGTGGTCAAGTGGGAATCGGGAACATCGGTTCGCAAGAAACCACGCATCAGCAAGCAGGGAAACTGGAGAGTTCGCCGAGCTCTGTACTTCGCAGCTCTCGTAGCGACTCGTCACAACCCCACGGTTCGTGTCTACTATCAGCGTCTGCTCAACCGGGGAGAAGAGAAAAAAGCGGCTCTTGTCGCCAGCATGCGCAAGCTCTTGCAGATCTCCCGCGGCGTCCTCAAAAATCAGACTCCTTTTCAAGAGACTCCAAATCATGCTTGAATTCCAAGACCGTATCTACGATTCCGATCAGATCGCCGCATGGAAGCGGCTCCTACTCTTCGCCATCTAGTGACATTTCCAGTGTAGGAGGACTCTCCGTGGTCCGATGCTTCAACTTGCAGAGTTCAACCTTAACTTTCAATTTGGACCCTGTGCCTCGTAGAATCATAGAAGGATGAAGTCGAGTCTGTTCCGAGTAGCGTTGCTGGTTTCAATCGGCGGACTGTCCGGCTTGACGTGCAACTCAGGTGTCGCCAGGATGGCTGAGATGGAGGCCCAGGACTTTAAATCTCAACGCGAGCAGATGGTGAAGCGTCAGCTGCAGGCTCGCGACATTGATGACCCGCGCGTACTCAAGGCGATGCGGGATGTTCCTCGCCACCGTTTTGTACCGGCCAGCCAGATTTCCCAGGCCTACGATGACCATCCGCTGACCATCGGCGAAGGGCAGACCATTTCACAGCCCTACATTGTGGCCCTGATGACTCAGCTGGTGCGCCCCGGGAAATCGTCGAAGACCCTTGAAGTCGGAACTGGATCGGGTTACCAGGCAGCTGTTCTGGCCGGACTTGTCGACGAGGTCTACACAATCGAAATCGTGCCCGGTCTGGCCGCGAGGGCAGCGAGCCTGCTTTCCGAGCTTGGTCTCGAGAATGTTCACGTAAGACAGGGCGACGGATATCAAGGCTGGCCCGAGCAAGCTCCCTTTGACTGCATTCTGGTCACTGCCGCGCCCCGGGAAGTGCCCCCTCCTCTACTGGAGCAGTTGACGATCGGAGGGCGCCTGGTAATTCCTGTGGGAAGTACCGGCCTGACCCAGACGCTTCTGGTCATTGAACGGACGAAGGGGGGCTTCAAGCGCACTCCAGTGATTCCCGTCCGCTTTGTCCCCATGACCGGAGAAGCGCAGCAACAGAAGGTGCCGTGATGGGTTCTAGGTTCTAGGTTCTAGGTTCTAGGTTCTGGGTTCTGGGTTCTGGGTATGGCACTCGCTGTCGCTCGTGCTTCCTCGTTCCTGGTTTCAAGTTCGCCAGAGTTCCGATGGAACCAGCCAGCCCTCCAACCCTCAACCCCAATCTTCAACCTTCAACTTTCAACCTTTAACCAGCAACCAGTAACCGGCAACCAGTAACTACCCATCCCGTGATCGGTAGAGGAAATACACCGGAGTGCCCAGCAGGACGGCGATGAGGCCGGCAACACACTCTCGGGTGTGGGTAATCGAGGCACTGACCAGGATCGCGACATTGATCCCGATGAAAAGCAGGGGCAGGATCCGCCAAAAAACCAGAAAAATGAGAAGGCGCCCCTCTTTCCGCGGCCCCTTGAGCAATGTGGCCACTGTGATGGTGGCGAAAAAGACCATCACGACGCCGCCAGAGAGAAGGATCTCCTGAAAGCTGGCGATCAGAATCAGAATCACGGCCACAGAAGCCTGAAACCAGATGGCGTGCGTCGGCACCTTTCGCCTGGAGTCGACCCTGCTGAGTACCTCCGGCAAAAGGCCATCACGCGCCATGGCAAAGTAGACTCGGGGGCCGGCGATGGACATGGCCGTGATCGAGCTGACGATCGAAGTGCCGATCAGCAAGCTCACAAAGCCGCTCCCCCAGGGTCCGAAGGAGGCCCTGGCTGCGATGTCGGCAACGGCAAGCTGCCCGCTCAACTCTGCAACCGGAACCGCGCTGAAATAAGCGAGGTTGATGAGCAGATAGGCGGCAATCACAACCACCGTTCCGGAGACAAGTGCCACAGGAATGTTCAGGCGCGGGTTGCGAACTTCTTCGGCTACATAGGCCGCCGCATTCCAGCCGCTGTAGGCAAACATGACGAATATGACGGTGGAGCCAAGCGTCGCAAAAGAAAAGGTGGCCGGACCTGTCTGTGATTCCAGTACTGCAGCCAGGTGGGATGAAGAACCGGACTGCCACAGTATTGCTGATGCAAACAGGATCAGCAGTCCCAGGTTCAGAACGGTCAGAAGGGAATGCAGTCTGACTCCGAACCTGAGGCCAAAAGAGATGCCAGCCGTGACCAGGAGCACAACAAAAACAGGGATTGCCTTCGAAGCAAAGTCACCCGAAGTGGAAAAAGGAAGGAGGGGGCTGGCATAGGCGGCCAGGCCGATTGCACCGGCAGCAATCGGCGCCGAGAACCCAATCAAGAGTGATGTCCAACCCGAATAAAAGGCAATCAGGGGTCCAAACACCGGGTAAAGGAAGGCGTACTCTCCCCCCGCCCGAGGTGTCTCGCGGGCCAGCACCGAATAGCAGAGCGCGCCCATCAGGGCCAGCACCCCTCCCACCAGCCACACACCAATCACCCAGCGTGACTCCCCCAGTTCGCCGGCGATCAGACCTGAAGTCGTGAATATTCCGACTCCTATGATATTACCGATTACGATGAGCAGGGAGGAGCTCAGTGAGATCTCGCGAAACAGCCGCACAGAATGAACCTAACGTCTTTCAGTGATCGATCACTTCTTTGATCGCTGTTTCCAGAGTTTCGAGATCCTGATAGTTGATCAAATGGCCCCTGACTCTCAAGTCAGATCCACTGATAAAAAGAGTCGGGTAGACGTTCACGTTCCCAAAGGCTTCCAGTCCCTTCTGGGTCAAGTGGAGGTTGGGATAGGTTGCGCCTGTCTTGGCAAGATAGGCCGCGCGCTTCTTGTCACTGGTAGGAATACTCAGAACCTTGTCGGCGTTAAAGCCCACGATGTGAAAGCCCGTGGACCGATACTTCTTGTCGAGTCCGGCTAGGTGGGGAGCGATTCGAACACAGGGAGGGCACCCGGAAAACCAAAAATAGATCAGGGAGCCCTGTCCCTCCAGATCAGCCCGGGACAGGGAACCTGTCTGGTCGATTCGTTCTAATTTGAAGTCAGGCAGTTCCTCCCCCTCCCAGTTCGTCACCTTGACCGCCCCGCCCCGCCGACTGACGAAGGCCTCAATCGCCTCCGGCTGGATCGAGAGAATCTCCCGGGTCGCGGAGTCTCTCGAAAAGAACTGAGGCATTCTGGGGTCCATCTCCATCACCTGCAGCAGGAGCTCCACAGAGTCCTTGCTGACTCTGAAATGGTCGCCTATCTTTTTCCGGGTCGGAATTTTTCCTCCCGCCATATGTTGAGCCTTTACATAACCGGGAATCTGAAAAAAAGTCTCATACAGGCGGCCCAGGAAGGCCCTTTCCTCAGGTCCGAACCTGGGGTCGTTGTGAAGCTCAGAAAAAGTGACTCTCCCGCTATTTTCGCGTATCATTTCCTGGACGCTGCGCAGCACACTCGCTTCCACCGGGTCGACCAGAGACTCTACCTCCGGCGAGGCCGCGGAGGAGGGGACTCCGGTCTCGCCTTGACATGCGAAGCTCCCCAGGAGCAAACAACAGAGCAGTACTCTCATCAGTGGTGACTGTACTATGACGCCGCGGTGGGTGTCGAGCCGCGTCCAGGAAGGAGATACTGTTCCGAGCGTGCCAGCCCGATAGAATAGTTCCATGATGAAAACCTCGCGCCAGGAGTTCGAGGCTCTGGTCGCTGAAGTTCTAAAAACCCTTCCAGCTGACTTCGTCCACCGAATCTCAAAGGTCGAGATTGTGGTGGAACCCGAACCGCCACCGGAGATCAGGAAACGGTTTCCCCGGGGGTTTCTGCTGGGACTTTACCAGGGCACACCGCTGACGAGAGAGAGCACTTTCCGCACTTATTCCATGCCCAATCGAATCTCCCTGTATCAACGGAACATCGAGCGTATCTGTAGCAACCGCAGCCAGATACGGGAACAGGTGAGAAAGACAATGCTGCACGAGATCGGGCATCATTTCGGACTGAAGGAGGGAGATCTTCGGAAGGCGGGGTATTGAAGAAGTTCCACGTTCCACGTTCCACGTTCCACGTTTCACGTTTCACGCTCATTATCATTCGCGGCTCTGCCTGCCCGACAAACCGAAAAGCTACCTCAGGGCCGCGACCGCCGGAAATGATTCGTAGGGCACGGTTATCAACCGTGCCGAACTGAACCAGTTGCCGGTGTGTTCGCTGGCATTCCACCTTCCACGAACTCGGGTCCGGGTTATCATGGAGGGATTGAGTGCTGCGAACGGAGGGAAGCATGTCGGATGAGCTGAAATCAGCCTGGGAAATTGCCCTGGAGAAGATGGAGACCGGGGGAGAGGCGAAAATCGAGAAGCTCAGCGCAGAGCAAAAAGAAGCCATTGCGGAAACACGCCGTAAGTACAGGGCGCGAATCGCCGAGGCCGAGATCAATTCAATGTCCAGGATCAAAGAGGCTCTGGAGTCAGGTCAGGTGGATCAGGTCCGAGTCCTGCAGGAAGAACTCCCACTGGAGCGGAAGAAGCTGGAAGATCGGATGGAATCGAAAGTCGAAGGAATCCGAGCGGGCAAGGGCGACTAGTGCAGCTCGCCATAAGTTCTGAGCCAGGGTCAGCGCGTCAATCGTCGTCGCTGGTTAGGCGTCGCGAGCGAGTCATATCATGCCATATGGCGAGCGAGCGCAACAACGCCAGCGGCGGGGAGGGGCGTCTGAACGTGGCTCAGAACTTATGGCGGGCTGCACTAATGCACTAGGTACTCCAGTTCGTACTGCTTGGCGGGCTGCCTACGGCGCCGACAGCTTCCCTTCTGCGAGAAAGCGCCGAAACATTTGGATCGTCTGCTCAATTCCTGACCGCAAGGGGGTCTCCGGTACTCGAGTAAAGTGCTCCCTCAGGGCCGTGCTGTCCATCAGCTCCGGAATGGGGAACTTGCGTTCACGAAAGTCGATCCGGGCGCCCGGGACAATCTCCTGGATCATCTCGACGAGGTCGGGCATGGGCGGCGCCTCCCCCCCCAGGTTGAAGACATGATTTCCCCGACCGGGGTGCCGGCTAGCTTCAATGAACTGTCGAGCCACATCGGAAGCGAACTGGAGCAGGAACCCATTCGAGTACTGGATGGTGAAGGGTTCGCCGGCGGCAGCTGCGAGCATGGCTTTGGTGGGATCGCTGGTGATCCCCTCATCCCGGCCGGGACCGTAGACCGTATGGGGACGCAGTCCGATGCTGCTCAGCCCATAGTCGGTCCAGTACATGCGTGCCGTCCCTTCATTTGCCTGTTTGAAGACCCCGTACATGGTCAGCGGAGTTTGCGCGACTTCTTCCGGCAGAGGTCCCGGCATGTCATCGCCAACCGGGCCGTAGACGGCCACAGAGGACGCATAGGCCAGGTGGGGAAGGCCGGCCTGTCTGGCCGCCTCGAACAGGTTAACGGTTCCCACCACGTTCACCCGGGCACCCTGAACCGGATGAGCCTGGCAGAAGGGGACCTGCAGGGCCGCCAGGTGAATGACATGGTCGACTGAATGCCGTTCAAAAAGACCTGACACACAGTTGAAGTCGGTGAGGTCCCCCTCCTCGATGACCATCTTCTCCAGATCGGCTGTCTCCAGCAGCAACCCGATTCGACGGGTGTCCCGGTTCAGATCAAAGGCAATGACCTGCTGCCCCTCCTCGATGAGGTGAGCTGCCGTCCAGGCGCCGATGCAGCCCATGGCTCCAGTAACAAGGAACGTGTCTGAGCCCAAGTCGCTATTCCGATTTCGTGGTGCGGCAGGTGTTTTCCAGACTTCCGATCCCTTCAATCTCAACCACAATGTGATCGCCGTCCTGCATGAAGATCTGGGGGTCGCGACCCATTCCAACTCCATGCGGGGTGCCCGTCAGAATCACGTCGCCCGGCTCCAGCGTGAATGCATGCGAGCAGAAAGAAATCAGGTGAACAACCGAAAAAATCATTTCACTGGTGTTGCTGTCCTGCATGGTCTGGCCGTTCAGATGGCTGCGGATGTCCAGATTCTGAGGTGACGCCACGGCGTCGGCCGTGACAATGGCCGGGCCCAGCGGACAGAATGTGTCGATACTCTTGGCTCGAATCCACTGCCCGTCCGAAAACTGAAGGTCGCGGGCGCTCACATCGTTTCCAACTGTATAGCCGAACACGTAGTTGAGGGCCTCTCGCTCACTGACTCTCCGTGCCGTTCTTCCGATGATGACCGCGAGCTCCACTTCATAGTCCACCTGACGGGTGAGATCCTCGGACCAGCGGATCTCATCTCCAGGTCCTACTACGGAGGTTGAGAACTTACAGAAGACAATCGGTTTTTCCGGAGGTTTGGAGTTGGTCTCCCGACAGTGATCCATGTAGTTGAGCCCAATGGCTATGATTTTCCCGGGGCGATCCAGCGGAGC
The DNA here is from genome assembly GCA_965205345.1 of Acidobacteriota bacterium. GTDB lineage: Bacteria > Acidobacteriota > UBA6911 > RPQK01 > CBDAPI01 > CBDAPI01. The sequence goes on from CBDBGQ010000029.1 coordinate 20,444, forward strand.
CAGCAGAGTGGCCTCACTCGCTTCTATCACGCCCAGAGAGTCAGCAGGCCTTCCTTCAAGAATCTCTTTCCAACTCAGGGAGGTTACGGTGATCGAGCCATTCTGTAGAATACCGAAGCGAGGTGAGCCATCGTGTTCAAGACGAACCCATTTCATATTGCTACTCCAGGAAGGAACCAAGTCCAGTGAATCCAGTACGTAGGGCAGGGAGTATGCCACAAATCGATTTGTCAGGCCAGACGGCACTGGTTACCGCTGCGGCGGAAGGCATTGGATTGGCGATCTGCCGCCAGTTTCTGGAGGCCGGATGCAGGGTCGTTTAGGTGGGTTCTGGGTTCTGGGTTCTAGGTTACTTGTGCCGAGTTTATCTTTAATGTTGAGTCAAGTTTGAGAGCGGACGGACAGAACGGTGTGGCGTAAGCGCACCGTCCCTGGTGTTTGACGGCACGCTGACGCCGTGCCGTTCTGTAAGCGGCTTGGTGCAGGCCTGGCTCAGCACCTGAGTACATTGCTTGTCGGTCTGAGGCAGAGCCTCGTTAGGTTCTGGGGTCTGGGTTCTGGAATCTCGAAGAGAGTGAGGAGTCTCAGGGCCGCGAGCGCCGGAAATGATTCGTAGGCCACGGTTATCAACCGTGCCGAACTGAACCAGTTGCCGGTGTGTTCGGTTCGGCAGGCCAGGTTGGCATGGCAAGGACAGAACGGTAGGGCGTGAGCCCACCGTTTAAGCAAGAACAGAACGGTAAGGCGTGAGCTTACCGTTGAGGCTGTAAGATAAGACAACCCTACTGGAGGAGCGAATCGTGAGAAAAGGATCTCTCATTGTTGTGGCCGTCGTACTGATCACTCTGCTGGTTGCCTGTGGCCCCGACTCGAATCCTGTCCAGCCCGACACCCGGCTCACGATCGCGGTGATTCCCAAGGGCACTACCCACGTGTTCTGGAAGTCGGTGGAGGCTGGTGCCAGGAAGGCCGGGGAAGAACTGGACGTCAAGATTGTGTGGAAAGGGCCGCTCAAGGAAAACGACCGGGCCCAGCAGATTGCCCTGGTCGAACAGTTCGTGGGTGAGGGAGTCGACGGAATCGTGCTGGCTCCACTGGACGATCGCGCCCTGCTTCGTCCGGTCAAAGCAGCTGCCATGAGTCAGATCACCGTCGTCATCATCGACTCGGGGCTGCGAGCAGGAGCCGGTCAGTATTTCGCCAGTTTTGTTGCCACCGACAATCGAGAGGGCGGGAGGCTGGCTGGCCGCCGACTGGCCGAACTCCTGGGTGGGAAGGGGGAGGTGGTTCTTCTTCGGTATCAGGTGGGATCAGCCAGTACCACCAACCGGGAAGAGGCATTTTTGGAGACATTGTCCGAGTATCCCGATATCGAGCTTCTCGTCGACAACCAGTACGCCGGAGCCACGGCGGGTGAGGCAATCCAGAAGAGTCAGGAACTGCTTGATCATCTCCGGCGCAGCGACGGAGTCTTCTGTCCGAATGAATCGTCCACCTACGGCATGCTGGTGACATTGCGAAAAAATAACCTGGCTGGTCGCCTCAAGTTCGTCGGCTTCGATGCCTCTCCAGAGCTGATTGACGCGCTAACGAAAGGTGAGATCCAGGGGCTGGTGGTGCAGAATCCATTTCGAATGGGCTATGACGGAGTGCGGACCGTTGTGGGCAGTATTCGGGGCAGAGATGTTGCCCAGCGAATCGACACGGGAGTCGAACTGGTAACCCGCGAGAACCTGAACGATCCAGCGATTCGACAACTGGTGGGGGAATAATGCGTTCCACGTTCCATGTTCCACGTTTCACGTCTAGGACTTGAAAGTGGGGCCTCAGTCGATCCTGATTGCCGTTCGTAGGGCACGATTATCAACCGTGCCGAACTGAACCTGCGGAGATAGCCTGCTCCGTTCGGCACGCCAGGTTGGCGTACCCTACGCCGGGTGTCACTGTTCACGATAGCAGGTCACCGGCCCAAGGCGTCTCCCACATTTCCCAATATGGAATATCAAATCCGGCATTTGGAATCCGCAACCGGTTCGTTAGAATCATTCCGACTTGAGTGATCACGCCACCAGCATCCCAGCTCTCCGGATGTCGGGGATATGCAAGAACTTCGGGCCCACGCGGGCGCTCGACCGGGTCGACCTGACCTTGATCCAGGGAGAAGTTCACGCCGTTATTGGAGAAAACGGCGCCGGGAAGAGCACTTTGATGAATGTGCTCTCTGGAGCCGTTGCTGCGGATTCGGGACAAATCGAGCTTTTCGGAAAGCGGTTCGTTCCCGCCAATCCCATGGACAGTCGCAAGGCCGGTGTCGCCATGATCTACCAGGAACTGGCGCTGGCTCCCCACTTGACGGTGGAAGAGAATGTGATGCTGAGGATCGAGCCTGGACCCGGGCCGCTGCTGGACCGTAGCACGAGCCGGAAGCGGGCAGGCGAGAGTTTGAAAGTAGTCGGGCTCTCAATCGATCTTCTACGAAAACCAGTGCGGGAACTGGCTATCGGGGCGCAGCAACTGGTGGAAGTGGCACGAGCTGCGGCAAGTGGATTTCGAGTTTTGATAATGGACGAGCCGACCAGCAGCCTGACCGCTGCCGAAAAAGAACGGCTGTTCCGACTGATCCGAAGTTTCAAAGACGAAGGACGGTCGGTCATCTACATCTCTCATTTTCTGGATGAAGTGGTTGAGATTGCCGACCGCTGCACAATCCTCCGTGATGGCTGCCGGGTCGGCACCAGGGAAGTGGCGGGGAGTTCGCTCGATGAACTGGCGGCGGCCATGGTCGGTCGATCTCTGCAGGAGCTCTACCATCGTTCGGCCCACTCTGGCGGGGAAGTGGCCTTGACGGTTACGGATTTGCAGGGTCGGGAGGGGCTGAAGACGGCTTCCTTTTCGCTGCATCGAGGAGAGGTTCTGGGCATTGCAGGTCTGGTTGGATCAGGACGCACGGAACTGCTGGAGACGATTTTCGGCCTCTCCGAAGTTCGCGCGGGAAAGGTCCGGGTTGCCGCCTACTCGGGTCCCGCTTCTCCATTCCAGAGATGGCGTCAGGGAGTTGGCTATGTCAGCGAAGATCGAAAAGAAGAGGGTTTGGCCCTGAGCCTGTCGATTCAGGACAACGTGACACTTCCCCGGCTATCCGGTCTGGGACCCTGGGGCCTGGTCCTGCCCGCGCGCCAATCCAGCGCCTGTGAAAAATGGATGGATCGTCTCAAGGTCCGTTATCAGAGCACGCGCCAGCCTGTCAGAGAGCTGTCGGGAGGAAACCAGCAGAAGATCGCCCTGACTCGACTGCTTTACCATGGCTGCGACCTCCTGCTGCTCGACGAGCCGACCCGGGGGATCGACATCGGTTCCAAAGTCGAGGTCTATCGATTGATCGATCGGCTGGCCAGGGGAGATCGGGACCAGGGTGTGTCCCCCAGAGCGGTTCTCTTTGTGAGCAGTTACCTGCCCGAGTTGCTCGGTGTGTGTGACCGAATCGCCGTCATGTCGAGGGGAGTTCTTACCGAGCCGGCTGCTGTGGAGAGCCTCAGCGAAGAGAAGATCATGCAGTTGGCGACTACACCGGTTAAAGGAAGCCAGTGAGCAGTTCAAACAGGCGTTACCCGGTAACTGCTGCGCTCGTGACACTTGGGCCCGTGATCGGTCTGGTGTTTGTCTTTCTGGTCTTTTCCTCCCTCCGCCCTTCCACCTTCCTGACTTTGGGCAATCTCGAAATTATGCTGCTTCAGAGTGCTGTAGTCGGGATGGCGGCGCTGGGGATGACGATGGTCATCATCTCGGGAGGGATCGACTTGTCTGTCGGCTCCACGATCGCACTCTGTACGGTCGTGATTGCCCGCCTGCTGGCGGTCGGATTTTCTCCCCTTGCGGCGGCCCTGTGCGGTGTCGTCACGGGTTCGCTGTGTGGGTTGCTCACGGGTTTCCTGGTCACCCGCCTCAAAGTGACGCCCTTCATCGTTACGTTGGGCATGCTGGGGATCTACCGCGGCCTGGCCAAAGGAATTTCCTCCCAGCAGATGGTGAGCGCTCCCGAGACCTGGCTGAACGACCTGCTCACCAGTCTCGCTCCCGGAGAAGGGTGGCGTCTACTGCCTTCAGGAGTCTGGGCGACTCTGGTTGCGGCTCTCCTGACAGCCGGGTTTCTGACTTACACGAAAGCCGGCCGCTATATCTTTGCCATCGGCTCCAATGAGTTGACGGCCCGGCTCTGCGGGGTCCCGGTGAAGAGCATCAAACTGCTGGTGTTTACGCTGGGAGCAACCTTTGCCGGACTCGCAGGTGTCCTGCAGTTTTCCTATCTGACGATGGGTGATCCTACGACCGCTCTGGGCGCCGAGCTGGACGTGATCGCTGCCGTCGTGATTGGAGGCGGCAGCCTTTCGGGAGGAGAGGGCTCTGTGCTGGGGTCAATGGTGGGGGTGTTCATTATGACTGTGGTCGGCAACGGCTGCACCAAGCTTGGGCTCGACAACTGGGTGCAGGAGATGGTTACCGGGGGAATCATTGTCCTGGCCGTTGCCCTCGATCGGTGGCGGCACAGGTTCGAGTGAACGCTCTCACATCGTTGCAGGTTCCACGTTTCACGTTCCACGCAATCTGCAATTTGGAGTCTCTAAGTAGGGGCCTCAGTGCCGCGACCGCCGGGATTAGGAGATTCCACGTTTCACGTTCCACGTTGGGCGCTCATTGTTCTTGGCGCCTCTGTCTGCCCGGTGACTGGCTCGGGTCGAGGATAGACCAATGTTAGAATTGATATCTCGATGAGTGCTTCGGAGAAAGACGAAACACGGCCAACCGAAGTGGAAGTGGTTGTTGAGGTTGAGCTTCCTGACGAAGACCCGGTTGGAGAGGAATCCGCGGACGCTTCCCGGGCAGTTGTCCCGGCCGCGGAGCAGAGTCTCGTTCCCGCCGATCCCCTGCGCAAGTACCTGTGGGAAATCCGGATGTATCCGGAACTGACGGCGGACGAAGAGAAAGAGCTGGCTCAGCTTTCTCGCCAGGGTGATGAGGAAGCCGCAGCCCGGCTCATCACTTCGAACCTGAGGCTGGTTGTCCGTGTTGCCATGATGTACAACCGCGTTTATTCGAACACCATGGACCTGATCCAGGAGGGAAATATCGGGCTGGTAGAGGCGGTCCGGCGTTTCGACCCGTTCAAAGGAGCTCGTCTGCCCACCTACGCTACCTGGTGGATCAAGGCCTATGTTTTCAAGTTCCTGCTCGACAACTTTCGAATCGTAAGAGTGGGGACGACCAATGAGCGTCGCAGACTGCTGTTCAACCTGCGGAAAGAAAAAGAGAAGCTCAGACTTCAGGGGATCGAACCCACCCACCGGCTGATTGCCGAAAAACTGAACGTTCCCATCGAAGATGTGCGCGTGATCGATCAGGCCATCGAGGGGGGCGACGTAAGTCTGGACAGTGCTCCCCCTGGAGACAACTTCGTCCCGCTATCCGAGCGCCTCAGTGCCGCGGAGGAGATGGTTGATGACCAGCTGGCCCGGGGCGAATTGAAGGAAGCTTTCAATCGTCATCTGGCTGCGTTCGCCGAGACCCTGTCCGATCGGGAAAAGACCATACTGCAGGAGCGTCTGATTGCCGAAGAAACTCTTACCTTGCAGACCATTGCGGATCGCTACGGCGTCACCAGGGAGGCGATTCGCCTCAATGAAAAATCTCTGGTTCGTCGGATCAAAGAGTATATGGAAGAGGCACTCCAGGGGGTCACCGACGTGGAGTTCAGCATGTTCAACTAGCTATAGCTAAGCTAGTGCACCCGCTTGCCTTTTCCCCCCACAAAGTCGAGAAGGATGTAATCGGCCAGAGTGAGTGTGGTAGCGAAATAGGCCTTACCTTGACTCATTCGGGCCACTCTTCTCACAAACTCGACGAGGTAGTAGTCCTGAGCCACCATGAATGTGTTGATCGTGATTCCCCAGCGGCGGCAGTTCCGAACTTCTCGGAAAGTTTCCCGCAGGATCATCGGGTCGAGTCCAAACGAATTCTTGAAGATCCTCCCTCCAGGCAGAGTCATTGCCGAAGGCTTGCCATCCGTAATCATGATGATCTGACGCATTTCCTTGCGTCGGTTTCGAAGTAGTCGGCGGGCTAGCTTGAGGCCCTCACAGGTGTTGGTGTGGTAGGGACCCACCCTGACCGAAGCAAGCTTGGCCAGGGGAATGTGTTCTGCAGAATCATGAAAGAGGACGACATCAATGGAGTCTCCCGGAAATCGTGTTCGGATCAAATGGGCCAGCGCGAGGGCAACCTTCTTGGCCGGCGTAAATCGGTCTTCGCCATAGAGAATCATGCTGTGACTGCAGTCGAGCATGAGAACGGTTGCGCAGGAATTCGTGTCTTCGGTCTGGTGTACGCGCAGGTCCTGATAGTCCAGGTCAAGCGGGATCTGCAGGCCTGCCCTCCGAACTGAATTCCGCAGAGTTTCTGCAATATCCAGATTCAGCGTGTCTCCGAATTCGTAGGGCCGGCTGGCGGCATCTGCGCCGACTCCGGTGGCAAGACGGTCACTATCATGCTGCCCGAAGTGGCTCTTCCCCAGGGATCCAAGAAGATTCTTCAGGGTCTTGTATCCCAGCAAGTCGGCCCCCTTGTCCGCCAGTTCATATTCGACATGCAAATCAGGCACACCGACCTCTCCTTCCTCGCCCGGCCGGTTGATGGGCCCTTCACTCTCAGTCTCCCGGATAAAGCCCTGCTGCAGCAGTTGCTCGATCACCTGATTCAAAAACTCGCTCACTTCTCCCGACAGCTTCCGATCGGGATATTCGCCGACGAACTCCTGAAGCTCCTGGCGCCATTCCTCGGGCAGAGCCTCATTGTCTTTCAGCACGTCGGCCAGGGCATACAGGAGCCCCTCCCGGCTTCGCGTGGGTTGCTGCCAGGGTGAGAATCGCGCCTGAAAACCACTCTCCAGGAAGAAATCCTTCAGCTTGTCGACCAGGTCGGCGAGATCCAGTTCTTCAAAGAGGAGAGGGGATGTAGTTTGTATATTTGAATCGAGACATTTTTTCGATATTGGGAAAGTGGGAGGGGGCTCGGGGCTCGGGGCGGCGACCGGCCGGATTTAAACGGTCGCACGCCCCGAGCCCCGAGCCCCCTCCCACTCTCAGTTCTTCCTGGCTGCTATTTCCGTCAGAATATCTTCTCAAACCGTTTCTCCTTCGTGAAAGTAACCTCTTTCGGGAGTCCGACTCAGGCGTTTCTGAGCGCACAGCCCTTCCAGGATGAATTCGATGAGAGAGGCAGCCCGTTCGGGATTTGTCTTTTCGTCGATTTCACTTTCCCGGACGATTTCGAGGAGACCCTGAATAGAGGCGATCTTCTCCAGATACTCTCGAGACGGAGTCTGATCCGTGGCCCGAACCTGGCCACCCAGTTCAAACCAGGTGACGATCTGGTCAAACTCCGCCTCGGAGAAATGGTGCTCGAACGTCCTCCGAACGGCCTGCAGGATGAGACGCTCGGCTACTTTCTCCGCTCCCTGTAGCTCTCCTTCGTACTCCAGTTCCAGCTTCCCGGTGATGGCGGGCAGGGCGGCGTAAATGTCCACCACTCGCACCACGGCTTCTTCTTCGTCAGATTCAAACCTTCTTCGCTCAGCATTGCTGAGACAGTTCTCCAGGCATGAGATGGGCAGGCGTTGACTAACGCCCGAAGAGGAATCGATATGACGGTCCTGGCGGGCTTCAAAGGCAATACCCTCCACAATCTCACGCACGTAATCTGGAATCACGGAGGCCGATTCCGCTGACCGTTCTGTCCAGGCTTCGCGGCCAGTGATCTTTACTCCTGTGCGAAGCGTTTCAGGGTAGTGGGTCTTGATCTCGGATCCGATCCGATCCTTCAGAGGGGTGATGATCTTTCCTCGAGCCGTGTAGTCCTCGGGATTGGCCGAAAAGGCCAGCAAAACGTCGAGAGGGAAGCGGATCGGAAAGCCTTTGATCTGCACGTCCCCTTCCTGCATGATGTTGAAGAGACCGACCTGAATCTTGGGGGCGAGATCGGGTAATTCATTAATGGCGAAGATGCCCCGGTGAGCCCGGGGCAGAAGTCCGAACTGAATGTTCTCCTGAGAGGAGAGGTTTCTGCCGGTGCGGGCTGCCCGAATCGGGTCCAGATCCCCGATCATGTCGGCGATCGTGACATCGGGAGTGGCCAGCTTTTCCACGTAGCGTTGTTCCCGGTCCAGCCACTCGACCTCCAGGCGCTCGCCTTTTTCATGCAGCTTGCGGCAGCATCTTGCGCAAATGGGTGCGTAGGGGCTGCAGTGGATCTCGCAGCCGGCCACCATCGGAATCCGCTCGTCCAGTAACCTGGTCAAACTGCGCAGGATGCGGCTTTTTGCCTGTCCTCTCAAGCCGAGAAGAATCAGATTGTGCTTTGAAAGGAGGGCATTGATCAGTGCCGGAATCACCGACTCGTCATATCCATGGATCCCTGGGAAGATCTCACTCCGCCGGCGAATAGCGTCAATTAGATTCGAGCGAATCTCGTCTTTGACGCTAGCTCGTGGTGGCTCCGGAAGTTGGTTTTTCAGTTCTCCGAAGGTCAGTGCTACCATACCAGAAATTCTGGCCAGCATAGCACAGGAACAGGTTATGGGTTCTAGGTTCTAGGTTCTGGGTTCTAGGTTCTAGGGTACTTGTGCCGAGTTTATGTTTAATGTTGAGTCAAGTTTGAGAGCGGACGGACAGAACGGTAGAGCGTCAGCTCACCGTTAATTTGGAATTTGGAATTTAGAAACTGGAATCTACAATGGAGCGATGCCGGTTGATCTGTTGAAGAGTACTGACCCGGAGCTCCTGCGAGGCGCCAAGAGCATTATTTCGCGGCTGGTGGCCGCCGGCCATGAAGCCTACATTGCCGGGGGAGCGGTACGCGACTTGATTCTGGGCCGGTCGGTTGGGGATCTCGACGTGGCGACGTCGGCGGACCCGGACGCCATTGAGAGTCTCTTCTCCGTCACCATTCCTTTGGGTAAGCGGTTCGGGGTCATGATCGTGGTCGCGAACGGGATTAGCTATGAGGTCGCCACCTTCCGAGCGGAGGGGGAGTACAGCGACGGGAGAAGACCTGACCGGGTGGAGTTCGTGGATGCCTGCACGGATGTACAGCGCAGGGATTTCACTGTGAACGGTCTGCTCCTCGACCCTTCCTCCGGGGAGATCCTCGACTATTGCGAAGGCCGGAAGGATCTGGAGGCGAAGATCATTCGAACGATTGGGAAGCCGGCCGATCGTTTTGGTGAAGACAAGTTGAGGCTGATTCGGGCCGTTCGCTTTGCAGGCCAGCTCGGCTTCCAGATCGAGGCGGACACCTGGGACGAGCTGAAGACTCAGGCGGGCGACATCGAGCGCGTCAGCCAGGAGAGGATTCGTGACGAGCTTCTGAAAATGTTAACAGCGGAGCATGCCGATCGGGGGCTTCGCCTGCTCCTGGAATCGGGACTGCTGGTGGTGATCCTTCCCGAAGTGGCCGCTATGGTCGGGGTGGAGCAGCCACCGGAATTCCATCCCGAAGGAGACGTCTGGATCCACACATGCCTGATGTTCCGTCTGGTGAGCGATCCATCCGAGACGCTGGCTCTGGGAATGCTCCTCCACGATATCGGCAAGCCTCTGACCTATTCGGTTCGTGATCGGATCCGCTTTGACCGCCATGCCGAGGTCGGGGCCGATCTGGCTGCCAGGGTGTGCCGACGTCTCCGCGTGTCGAATCAGCAGCTTCGGACGGTTGTGGAACTGGTTCGACAGCATCTTCGTTTCATAGATGTCCAGCAGATGCGCGAATCCAAGCTGAAGCGGTTTCTGAGGCAGGAGAGCTTTGACGAACACCTCGAACTGCACCGCGTCGATTGCCTGGCCAGTCACGGCGACTTGACAGCCTACGAGTTTTGCAGGCAGAAGCTGGAGGAGCTGAGCGAAGAAGAAATCAAGCCGCCGCCCCTGGTGACGGGCCATGATCTGATCGCCCTGGGGCTGGATCCCGGGCCCATATTTGGAGAGCTGCTTTCCGCTGTTGAGGACAGGCAGCTGGAAAGAGAGTTTAAGTCACGTGAAGAAGCCCTGGAATGGGTCCGGAAAGAGATCAGCCCTGACGGCTGATTCCAAGTTGGTTCACTTCGCTCACTGCGCTTCCTCGGTACTGAAAGTGTTGTCTTGAACACCACTCTTTGGAGAATCAGCACCTCAAAGTGCCGACGTTTTCACGTTCCACGATTCAGCTGAACCTCCCAATGGCTCCCTTCAACCTTGAACTTTCCACTTTGAACCTCACACTTTGCACTCTTCCCCACGGGTCCCCTCACAGCGACCCGACACCCATTGTTTGTCCCTACTACATCTGATATAAAGGTATCATGAGAAGAATCCTAATATTGTCCCTATCGGTACTCTGTCCGGCCCTTCTCGCAGCCGCCTGTACCCCGGCACAGGAAGTGGAGTCAGACGCCCCTTCCGAGCCGGTTGAAGAGTCCCCGCCCAAGCCCCAGCACGGCGACTTTGTGACCATTCCAGCCGGTGAATTCACCATGGGTAGCGACATCAGGCCGGATGGCCTGAAAGACCGGCCTGCCCTGTACGAACCTGAGCATACGGTCGACCTGCCCGCCTATCAGATCCACGTTTTTGAAGTCACCAACGCCGAGTTTACCAGGTTCCAGATCGAGGGCGATTATGTAGCTGAGGGTGACTGGCGCAGATTTTCCAGCATTGAGAAAGGGTATTATCCGGTGGCCAACGTGACCTGGGAGGATGCCAAGGGCTATTGCGAGTGGATCGGGGGACGGCTTCCCACCGAGGCGGAGTGGGAAAAGGCCGCGAGGAGTCCGGACGGGCGACCCTATCCCTGGGGAGACACGTGGGATCCGACCAAGTCGAACTGCAACGAGAAGGGGCATCAGACCCTGGTCGAAGTAGGTGAGATTGAGACTGACAGCAGTCCCTACGATGTCCGTGACATGATGGGCAACGTGCAGGAATGGGTTAGTGATGAGTTCATGGCCTACCCGCGGAGCCCGGCTCGAGAGAACCCCTATTTCCAGCGTGGCTGGTTTTCTGCCCGGGGAGGCTCCTACGCGATCAAAGGGAAAAGCAGCCCCCTCTGGACGCGAGCTGCCTATCTGCCCAGAGGCCAGTATGGAACCGGATTTCGGTGCGCAAAGGATGTAGAAGAGGAAGCTTCCGAGGGTGAAGGAAATACGGGCTGAAGTGAAAGGCTTCACAATGTTGCTCGCAGCCTCAGCAGAACTCGTGATTGTTCACATGCCCCTTGGCACCACAACAACAGAACGGCAAGGCGTGAGCCTGCCGTTGGTTTCGGAATCTCAACTTGACAATGTTTTGCCCCGGATACTACGATGATGTGCTTTTGGCGCGGGGTGGAGCAGTCTGGTAGCTCGTTGGGCTCATAACCCAAAGGTCGGGGGTTCAAATCCCCCCCCCGCAACCAAGATCTTCTTGAACAAACACCAAGGCCCCGAAAGGGGCCTTTCTCTTTGGTGTTGCGGGTTTGCGGGGATGAGCCAATCATTCTCATCTATCTGGACTGAGCTGCACATTTCTAATTCATCTTCATCGAATAATGGGATACACTGTAGTCTCTTCCCCTTACTGCAACCAGTTATCTTGAACAAACACTAAGGCCGCGAAAGCGGCCTTTTCTTTGGTAGCTACGGGGGATGAGCCCTACACAGCCGCCCCTGGAGAGCTGCACTAGGTTACTTGAGCCGAGTTCAGCTTTAATGTTGAGTCAAGTTTGAGAGCGGACGGACAGAACGGTGTGGCGTAAGCGCACCGTCCCTGGTGTCTGACGGCACGCTGACGCTGTGCCGTTCTGTGTGCGGGATGGTGCTGGCCTGGCTCAGCCCCTGAGCACAGTGCTCGTCGGTCTGAGGCAAAGCCTGGTTAGGACTAGGGTTGGGCCGGGGCGCAGACCAGGTTGTCAACCGTGTACGAGAGCAGCTCGGCAGACCCGAAAGTAGCCGTAGTGAAAGGCACATCAGAGATGATCCCCAGGAAAAAGAAGGTTGGGAGCGGGTGGGGGGGAAGAACGGAATGTCGTACACGAGGCCCCCTGTGCGTACCGTTCCGTCCGGAGTCTGCAGGAAAAGATCGTCGGATGAGTCCGCCTCGAGATTGGCATTGATGAAAACCCCCACCGCAAAACAGGGCTCCTCGAAATCGACAGTGACCGAGTCTCCTACAAAGAAGAAGTTCAGACCGGGACCGCGACTGATTTGAAGACTACGCGTTTCGAAGGAGTTGAACTCATTGTCCACGAGGCCATCCAGACCGCCGGGGAAACGATAGGTGACGCCATTGGCGGTCGATCCGTCTGGAATCAAAGTGCCCAGAGCAAAGGTCTCGTAACCTTCAATCCTCCACGGTTCAACCCCCAGCGTGGCGAAGAACTCCACAGAGCTAGTAAAGCCGACCAGTCCCGAGACGACCGAATCCGGAGGAGTCGGCGGATTGATCGTCTGTGCATTGTTGACATCATTCTCGACCACGGAAACGACTCCGTTTTGTCGGGGGGGATTGCCAGCGATGAGGATGCCCTGGTCGGCCAGACCGCTGTCCGGAGGCAGCGAGGCAAGGTCCAAAGCTCCCGGCGCGTCGGCCCATTTCTGGGCGGTTCCCTGGGAAGGAATCACGAGTGTGATCTGGTTTCGTCCCTGCTCCACGACAAGGAGCTGGAAACCATCCGGACAGGTAACGCCCTTGCGGTATATGGCCAGAAGCTGACCCGGATTGAGAAGCCCGTCCACCACCACGCTCTGGCTGAGGGTCTGCCGATCGATCCTGATTATCGCGCCCTGCGCCGCGTCAGAAATATAGATGTCCCCGCTGCAGGCATCCACGGCGACACCGGCCGGAGTCACGCCAGCGACTAAAGCTCTGGCCCGAGCTGCTCCCGGATCGTCGGTCGAGAGGGCCGTGGCCATCAGCCCTTGATTCAGCTGCAGGGCAGACACGGCACTTACCTGGTTGGCCTCGGCAACCAGCAACGCACCGGTCACGGGATCCAGTACGATTGCGTTGGGTGAGTCGAATCCGCTCGCCACCTCACGCACACTCGAGGTCAGCGGTTCGAGCCTCAGAATGGCTCCGCTGCTGCGGGCAGCCATCAGCAGATAGTCCTGATCGTCTCCGGCTCTGTACTCGATGATTTTGGGAATGTTCTCCGTCGGGAATGCTCGAACCTGGCTGACGGGCATACCCGTCACATCAAAGATCGTGGAATCCTCGCTCCCTGCAGGAACGGCACCGGACAGGAGCGGTGACCCGGAGGCACTCAGTTCAGACGTATAGAGTCGATTCAGACCCGAGAGGTAGGCCACGGACTGAACGATGCCTCGATCGGCGACCAGGTTGCTGGTCGTGATGACATCGACAGAGGCTCCTACTGTGGAAGGACCCACCCGGGCAGTGATCGTCAGGGGCAACTCGTCGGGCAAGACCGCAGGAGCCCTGAAAAGACCAGAGCCATCGATCGTACCCAGGGCGGCGCTGCCTCCACTGACGCCGTTCACCTGCCAGGCCTGGACTTGTCCTCCACCCACCACTTGGAACTGTTGGGTACTCGATGGACTGAGTACCGCCAGTGGCGGGATCACGCGCAGGGCAGGGCCCAGGACTTCAAAGTCAGTTGGAAGTTCCTGTGGCGGAATATTGGCGAGTGCTCCCGTCTGCAGGCTTCCGAAGATCGCGGTCAGAAAGATCACCACGTCGCTTTCGACGATTACGGCGCCGCCCGCCTGTCCTGCGGCTTCCTGGATGATGTCGGTTCCAATGAGGTCGGCAAATCTGATGCCCGGTGCCAGTGTCGTCGAGAAGGATCCCAGCACCGTTCCGTCGGCTCTGATTGCGATCACTCGAACGTTGGCCGCCACGCTGCCGGGATTCAAGCCCGCCAGACCGGTGAAGAAGTCGACGGTGGTGGCCAGGTGAGAGAAGATGGCCCGGCGAGTTCCCCGTGCCGCCGTGGCGACCGCCGCGCGGGCTCCCGTCTCGGTCAGGGAGTAGCTCAGAGAGCCACTCAGCGAAGGCTCCGTTGACTCCACCTTGAGCCACCCCTGTTTCAACTCATTTCCTTTGAAGCCGAACCGTTCGGCCAGATCGAAGCGGCGCACTTCCCCCGGCTCCAGGGCCAGGGCGACGGGGTTCTGCTGCAGATCCTGGGGTCCAAACGGCTGTCCATCCTCCCCAAAAACTGTCATCGTCACGATCACCGACCGGTCGCTGTTGTCGACCACAACCAGTTCCGTTTTGAAAGGACCCAGCACGGCCATTTGAGGGAAGTAGAGAGTGTCCAGCAGTTCCTGAAGCGGTCTTGCATTGAGGCCGAGAAGATCGCCCGATTTGACAAAAGCAAAGGCCACCAGTTCTGCATCTGCTTTCAGCGTCAGGAAGTTGGATTCGATCGGATTCTCAATTCCAAATCGCTCCGCCACATCGAATCGCAAAACCGAGCGTGCCGGCAAGGTCACACGGTCAGAGAGAGGTTCCGGTCCTCCCAGGAGGGCGGCCGTTCCGGTCACTTCGGAATCGTTCGGGTTCACGATCGTCAGCTCGGTGGAAAAGCCCGGATTCAGATTCACTTCCGTCAAAGCAAGTTCTCTGGACGGTAGCGGGAGATCGGCCCCGTCAAGCTCCCTGAAGTCGCCGGTCAGAAAAATAAAGAAGCCTGTCAACCCGTCTACGGGACTGGTCACCTGAAACCAGGCTATGGTGTCTGGATCACCCCCTGGCCAAAAATGGCGCTGGTGACGGCAGCAAACTGTTCCCTCGCCTTCACCATGAACTGAACGGGATTCTGGAGCCCCTGAGCTTGTACGACATTGCCGTCGTCATCGTAAGCGGTAAAGGTCAATTCAGCGTCCTGATCGGACGGGTTGTAGATGGCCACTCCAATCAGGGTGTTGTTTCGAAAAGTGAGATAGACGAAGTTGAGCTCGCTGCTGGGCCGAGCCTGCCCGGTCAAGGCACTCACGATTGTGAACAGAAGTGCGACTGCCCTGAGAATCCGGCGCTGCTGTTTCACCCCTTCATCCTCCACATGAAAACCAAGAACGGGCACCTTTTTCTTAAGTTACCTCCATTTCTCTCCTTCCACAACTCGGTCTCATTTTCTTCTTCCAATAAACCCACTACACTCTTATCCTGTGCGATAGGGGTAAGAGATGACGGCAATTCTGGGTATCTCGGCTTTTTATCACGACTCGGCCGCTGCCCTGGTGATCGACGGAGAGATCGTGGCCGCAGCTCAGGAGGAGCGCTTTACGCGCAAGAAACACGACCACGCGTTTCCTTTCCATGCCATCAGCTACTGCCTCAAGGAAGGGCAGATCACTCCGGAAGAACTGGATCTGGTCGGCTTCTATGACAAGCCCTTCCTGAAATTTGAGAGGCTTCTGGAGACCTATCTGGCATACGCACCCCTGGGCTTCCGCTCCTTTGCCAGCGCGATGCCACTGTGGCTTCGTCACAAGCTGCACCTCCCACGGGTGATGAATAAGGGTCTTCAATACAAGTATAAGAAGCGCTACGTTTTCACGTTGCACCACGAGTCGCACGCAGCCAGCGCCTTTTTCCCCTCCCCTTTCGAGGAAGCTGCCATCTTGACCGTGGACGGCGTCGGGGAGTGGGCCACGGCTGCCTTTGGAACAGGTCGCGGAAACCGCATCGAGCTGACTCATCAGCTCCGATTCCCACACTCGCTTGGATTGCTCTACTCGGCCTTCACCTACTTCACCGGGTTTAGAGTGAACAGCGGGGAGTACAAGTTGATGGGGCTGGCTCCCTATGGTGAGCCACGATACGTGGATCGAATCCTGGATGAGCTGATCGATCTCAAGGAGGACGGCTCATTCAAGATGGACCTGTCCTATTTCAACTACTGTCAGGGCCTGACCATGACCTCGAAGAAAATGAACCAGCTTTTCGGAAGGCCCCCGCGAAAACCTGAATCTCCACTGGCTCAGGACGACATGGACATCGCTGCCTCGATTCAGAAGGTCACGGAGGAAATCATGCTTCGGGCGTCTCGCCATGTACACCAGGTGACGGGGATGAAGAACCTCTGCCTGGCTGGCGGTGTGGCGCTGAACTGTGTCGCCAACGGACGCATTCTTCGGGAGGGACCCTTCGACAGGATCTGGATCCAGCCCGCTGCCGGAGATGACGGCGGAGCGCTGGGGGCAGCTCTCTTCACCTGGCACCAGCTGCTGGAGCGTCCCCGCAAGGTGGACCCCGGAGACAGCCAGCGCGGGTCCTTTCTGGGCCCCGGGTTCGCGAACGATGGGATCAGAAAGACTCTGGAAGATGCCGGTGCGGTGACGGTGGTTTGCCCGGATGAAGAGGACCTGTGCCAGAGAGTGGCCGGGCTGATGGCGGAAGGCAAGGTAGTGGGATGGGTGCAGGGACGCATGGAGTTCGGGCCTCGAGCTCTGGGTTCCCGGAGCATTGTCGGAGATCCCAGAAACCCGACCATGCAGTCCGTGATGAACCTGAAGATCAAGTTTCGGGAATCGTTCCGGCCTTTTGCTCCCTCAGTGCTCGAGGAAGACGCGTCTGATTATTTTGAGATGCGTCCTCAGGACAACAGCCCCTACATGCTGCTGGTGGCTCCGGTGAGCAAGAGCAGGCGCACCCCGTTGCGGTCGCACAGCGAAAGCCTCCAGGGAGTTGAAAAGCTCAAGCTCGTCCGCTCGCAGGTCCCGGCGGTTACCCACGTGGACTACTCGGCGAGAGTCCACACGGTGAATGCTGCGAGCAACCCCCGGTTCTACAAACTCATTCAGACCTTTAAGCGCATCACGGGATGTCCGGTCGTCGTCAACACCAGCTTTAACATTCGTGGAGAACCGATCGTCTGTACGCCCGAAGAGGCCTATCACTGCTTCATGGGAACCGACATGGACGTGCTGGTGATAGAGAACTTTCTGCTCCTGAAAGAAGAGCAGCCCGGGTCGCAGCTTGTGGACTCACATCAGTATTTGTCCCAGTTCGAGCCGGATTAGTTGGATGGATTTGTGGGTTGCTGCCCGGGGGATTTTGAAGTGCCAGTCGCGAGAAGGAAAAAGCTGAGAAAATGGGACTGATTGAGATCAACCGAAATCCGAGTCGGCGTGAGCTGCTCGTATTTGGTGTTCTGCTGGTAGTCTTCACAGGCGTGTTGGGTCTGGTGACTCACTTCGTGTGGAACTCTCCGGTTGTGGCCCGATGGATCTGGACCGGGGGAGGGGGGCTGTCTCTGCTCCACTTTGCAGTACCTCCACTGCGCCGTTTTGTCTATCTGGGATGGATGTATGCCGCGTTCCCCATCGGCTGGACGATCTCGCATGTCTTCCTCACCATCGTGTACTTTGGGGTTGTGACTCCAACCGGGCTTCTTCTGCGATTGTTTGGTTACGATCCGATGTCTCGAAGGGACCGGTCAGATGGCAGGACCAGCTACTGGGAGAGCTGTGGTCCGCCGGAAGACCGAAAACGGTATTTTCGCCAGTTTTAGTGCAGGGAAGTAAACTTTTCCAAGGGAACAGGATATGACTGAGAAGCAGACGCAAGAGGACTTCCTCCGGGAGGCAGAACAGCCCCAGTCAGGGCTGGTCAGGGAGTTCGTCGACTTTCTTTCACACAATAAGAAGTGGTGGCTGACTCCCATCATCCTGGTTCTGCTGTTGCTGGGAGCCCTGATCGCTCTGGGAGGAAGCGCAGTGGCACCGTTTATTTACACTATTTTTTGAGCGGCCTGTCTGGCTCTCGCTGACGCTCGTGCCGTGAATGGTTACTGGTTACCGGTTATAGGCAAAATGAAATAGCACCCCCCCCAATAGGGGGGTCGAATGAGGCATTGTAGAGGCGATGATCTCGAAAAAAAAGCGATACGTCGACGGCGCCAGGTACAGCAACTGTACTTTGACAGAAGATGGTCCAAGAAACGGATTGCAAGCCATTTAAGGATGAGTAAGCACACCGTGATCCGGTGGACACAATCTAAGGGAGAGGACGTGAAACGAGACGGGCGTGGCTGGCCCAAGGGCAAGCGGCGACGCTGGAGCTCGCAGACAGAAAAGCAGGTTGCTGCAATTCATCGCTATCTGAGTCAGGAGCCGACTGAGTTTTACACAGGAGCTTCGGCCATTGAGCTTGAGTGGCGGCGGCGGTGGCCTCAAGAGCCGTCTCCACCGCTGAGGACGATAGGGCAGATGATGTCGGATCTGGGGCTCACGAAGTCGCCCAAGAAAAGAGACCATCGTGGAGCAGCCGCCTATCTGTGCTACCCGGAACACACGATTTACCAGAGCCTGGGTGGCCGGGTAGTGGAGGCTGACTTTGTGGGCCAGAAGTATCTGGCCGGCCGCAGTGAACCTCTGCATTTCATAGGCTTTAGCTTCAAGCAGGCCCCCAGGCTTCGCTACTACCAGCGGGTGAAAGGGCAGACGGCAAAGGCGTTTATCGACGAGACGAGCCGTTTTTTTGAACGCTTCGAAAAGCCATCCTTTATGAAAATCGATAACTGTGCTGCCACGATTGGGAGCACTTCGGGGCGACGAAACATCAGCCGGGTTATGCATTTTCTTCTCCAACACCAGGTCGTTCCCATCTACTCGGTCCCCAGAAAGCCCTTCTCTCAGGCTTCCATCGAGGGCAACAACTCGGTGTTTGCCCGAAAGTTTTGGCGGGCCCGTCATTTTGACAGCCTCAAGTCAGTCGATCAGCAGCTGCAATGGTTCAACCAGTCCACTCTCCATTACACTGGCTACCAGAAACCGAAGTGCCGGCAGTCGTGTGAATCATTTCGGCCGCGAGTTTATTTCCTGAGGCAGGTCCGAGAAGATGACCGCGGCCGATCCACTATCTCGGTGCTCAATGAATCCCTGGAGCTCGATCCCAGCTACGTCAGCTATTTCGTGATCGCTGAATGGAGTCTGGGCACTGAGCGACTAGACGTCCATTTCGAACGGGATCGGCAGCTGTCCACGATTCACTCTCAGCGGTTTTCCATCAATGCCAGTAGCAAGAAGAGAATCCGGTCAAATGGGGGTCTGTTTTATCTTGCATCTAACCGTTAGGGATCGTGCATGGACAGGGTGACACGTGAGGGCTGACAGACTGACAAGCCGACCAACTGACACCCGACTCAGGTCGGCGGCAGGCACCCACCGCGCTGTCACTAAAGCTCCTATCCCTGGATAGGTTCTGTTCCTCGCGGAAAGTGGGAGGCAGACTCAGGGCGGCTCCCGGGAGGATTTAAACGGTCGCTGCCCCTGAGCCTACCTCCCACTTTCAAGACGTCGCGGCCTGAGGTGTCAAGTGCCAATACATGGTTTACAACTTGTGCCAACACATCCTTTACACTTTCGATGGTTGGTAAATAGTCGTCGGGACTGTGCAAGCAGTGGAAAACCCGCAGGGTTTTCCAAGCCCTGTGGGAACACTCCACGTTGAGATTCACAGTTTCGTTGCCTGGTCTGTTGTTTCCACAGGGGGGCGGTTTGCACAGTCCTACTCACCTCCTCACTAAGTCTGCAGTTGGCTGGTGTCCTGATGAGGAGAACGGATCCAACTGAGGACTCGCTGATTCTTTAAATCCACTTCACACAAATACTTGCGTCGGTAACGTACCAACAGCCGAGCGTCCACCTCCAACACGCCAACTTGTCGACCTCCCAAGGCCGTACTTACGAAATAACGACTGCCATCCCATGGCAAATCTCCAGAGCGACAGATCTTTTTGAGTTGCCAGCCTGACGGATACTTCCATGGCGCTGGCTCAGCTTCAAGAGCTCGAGGACTGGCTCGATAGCACTGTGCCGGCACCTGCATCTGCAGTGCCTCGTGGGGACGCACATGGTTGTACTCGTGGCGGATTTCTGTCAGTACACCTGCCCATTGTTCAAACCCTTGAGGGGGACCTCCTCGATGGCGCAGTGCTGTGGCCAGGGTGGCAAAAAACCGCTCCACCTTTCCTTGCGTTTGAGGATGACCAATCCCGCTCCAGTGCAAGCCCACTCCTTGCTCGATTAAATCTACTGCCAATCGCGTCAAACCCAGCACAGTCGCCGTTCCCCACCAGGGAGTCCCATGGTCAAAAAGCATCCCTTCCGGGACCCCATACTCGTCAAAAGCCTCCCACAGCCTGGCCCGCACCGCTTCGTAGGTCGGCCTGCGCACATCGTACAAACCAACGCAATACCGGCTTTGATCATCTATGATCCCCAGCGGATAACAACAGCCTCCCGACTCCAGCTTGTATTCCCCTTTGAAATCCACCTGCCACAGCTCGTTCGGTCGACTGCGCTCAAACCGAGTCAAGGCCGGTCGCCGTCGGTCCTCTTTGCAGATCTCCCCACGACGACTCAATATCCGATTGATGGTTCTCTCCGATATTTTGATCCTCTCTCTCTTGAGCAATACCTCCAACTTCCTGGCTCCCCACCCGTAGCCCCGCCGCAGCTCGATCACTCTGTCCTCCTGCTGTTGAGGTGTCTGCCTAGGACTGCTATGCGGGCGCCGAGATCGATCACCAAGCGACAAAAACGTTCCTGTCTCCCGGTACCGATTCAACCACTGATACCCCGTCGGCCGACTGATCCCATACTCCTTGCTCAGCTGCGTCACGCTGCTCTGTTTTTGCAGGGCTCGCACTACAAACTCGATCCTTTGTTCCATTACATCCTTCACTTTCCAGGGCAATCTGAGACCTCCTTTCGAGAGCTCTCTTCTTACCCCATTCTGTAAAGGATGTCCTGGCACACCGTGTAAAGGATGTCATGGCACCGCACACCAGAGGCCCCTCCCACTGTCATGAGCCCGGAACTCGGAACTCGGAACCCGGAACGGCAAGCAGAGCGAGCGGAAACCAAAAAAAACAACCCTGTGTGGCAAAATCCCGTATAGAGTAGTGTTCTTGCCGGAGGACAGGGCTCCTCACGGAGGAGATCGGGACCATGCACCAGGACATTGAACTGATTCAGGAGCGGATTCAGGAACAGAGTCGTTTTGTCGGTCAGATCCGGGCTGAGATGGGGAAGGTGATCGTAGGCCAGCGCTACATGATCGACCGGCTTCTGATCGGCCTTCTGGCCGACGGACATGTCTTGCTCGAGGGCGTTCCCGGACTCGCAAAGACCCTGACCGTCCGCACGCTGTCTTCCACGATCCGTGCCCATTTCCAGCGCATCCAGTTCACCCCGGACCTTCTACCTGCGGATCTCATCGGTACCTTGATTTTCGATCCCAAAGAGTCCTCCTTCAAGACCAAGAAGGGACCCATTTTCGCCAACCTGATACTGGCCGACGAGATCAACCGTTCACCGGCAAAGGTCCAGTCAGCTCTGCTCGAAGCGATGCAAGAACGGACCGTCACCATTGGAGAGAGCACCTTCGAGCTGGACGACCCCTTCCTGGTTCTGGCCACCCAGAACCCGATCGAACAGGAAGGGACCTATCCACTCCCCGAAGCCCAGGTAGACCGCTTCATGTTGAAGCTTTCCATCGGGTATCCGAACCGTGAAGAGGAGCTCGAGATCTTACGCCGCATGTCGGGGGGTCAGATCCCATCCGTATCCGCGGTGGTTTCGCCTCAAGAGCTGATTGAGGCCAGGAATGCTGTCACTTCCATCTACATGGATCCCAAGATCGAGAGATACATCGTCGACCTGGTATTTGCCACTCGAGAACCCCAGAACTATGGATTGAGTGACCTGGAGAGCCTGCTCTCCATAGGAGCCTCTCCTCGCGCCTCTATCTTTCTTTCCAGAACCAGTAGAGCTCATGCTTTCCTTCAAGGACGGGGATTCGTTACGCCTGAAGATGTTCGCGCGGTGGCCATGGATGTCATGCGCCACCGGATCATCGTCACCTATGAGGCAGAAGCCGAGGAGATCACGCCGGAAGACGTCGTGCAGCGCGTGCTGGACACCATCGAAGTCCCCTGATCCCCCTGGACTGAACTCTTTCTGCAGCCGGCAGGAAAATGATCCCTAAAGAAATCTTAAAGAAAGTCCGACGGATTGAGATCTCCACCCGAGGTCTCGTGAATGAGCTCTTCTCCGGGGAGTATCACTCTGTCTTCAAGGGAAGAGGAATGGACTTCTCGGAAGTTCGGGAATACCAGATTGGGGATGATATCCGCTCGATAGACTGGAACGTCACGGCGCGTACGGGTCATCCCTTCGTGAAGGTCTTCCGGGAGGAGCGTGAACTCACTGTCATGCTGCTGGTCGACGCCAGTGGATCGGGAGACTTCGGGAGTCTCAACCGGGCCAAGGGTGAGATCTCCGTGGAGATTTGTGCCCTGCTGGCTTTCTCGGCCATCAAGAACAACGACAAGGTCGGTCTCATTATCTTCACCGATCAGGTTGAAAAGTTCATCCCTCCCCGAAAAGGTCGGAAACATGTACTCCGTGTGCTTCGAGAACTGCTTTACTTCCGACCCACGCACAAGGGCACGGATATTGGAGCGGTGCTGGAGTATTTGAGCCGGGTTCAGAGAAGGCGAAGTGTGACTTTTCTGGTTTCCGATTTTCTTGGTGAAGACTTCGACAAACAACTGCGGGTGGCCGGCCGGCGACACGACATGATCATCGTCCGCATTGGCGATCCCCGAGAGGAGGAGCTGCCGCGCGTGGGCCTGCTGGAACTGGAGGATGCCGAGAGCGGCGAACATGTGGTTGTGAACACTTCAGACCCGAGAATCAGAACTCTTTTTCGCGAAAATGTCCTCCAGCGTCAGGCCGCCTTGAACCAGCTGGTGAAGAAGATCGGCATGGACCGAATCGATATTCGAACCGACCGTGGTTACGTTGAGCCCTTGATCCGTTTCTTCCAGCAGCGAGCGCGACGCTTGAGATGAAGACCTTGATTTCGCCAGCAGGTTCGTCCCCCCATCCAATCTCTCCCTGGCTCCACTTCATCACGATCCCCCTGTTGATGGGGCTGGCAGGTGGCGATCCGACCCTCGCCCAGGGCAGGGAGGAGACCGAAATCGTTGTTCAGACCCGGGCTGAACCCTCCGAGATCAGCATTGGAGATCTGGTCAGAGTGATCATCGAGGTGAAACATGCTCCTCACCTGGTGCTCAGTCTGCCGGAACAACCGGGTTCTCTGGGCTCCTTCGAGGTCCGCTCAGTGGAGGAACTCGATCCCACGACCACGGCAGCCAGGGTCACCTCACGCTGGAATCTGACCGTATCCACCTTTGAGACTGGCCCCCAGACCTTTCCCGGGGTGGAATTGATAGTCACCGGATCCTCGGCAGGGCCGTTCACCCTGACCACGGATTCTGTGCAGCTGGAGGTGCAGAGTGTTCTGCCCGACGAAGCCGAGGACATCCTGGACATCAAGTCGCCGCTGGACGTCCCCCGAGCCTGGTGGGCTTACTGGCCATGGCTGGTGGCCGGCCTCCTCCCGGGGCTTCTGGCCTGGTGGTTCTGGCGGAGGCGAAAGAGAGGCGTTACCGGGAGCGGAGCCGGCCGCCCTTTGCTCCCCCCAGAGGACGAAGCTCTGGCGGCCCTGCGGGCGCTGGAAGCATCGGGCCTGCTGAGGGGGGAACAGGTGAAGCCTTTCTACACAAAGCTGTCGGAGATCCTGAGACACTACCTTTGGAGGCGCTTTGGCATTGTGGCGCTGGAAGCGACAACCCCTGAAATCGTGCTGCAGCTGTCGGAAACCGGAGCCGGAGCCCTCTCTGGGCCGGCCAACTCCATTCTTCAGGATTGTGACCTCGTCAAGTTTGCCAGGCTGAAACCTCCTCGAGAAAAGGGTTTAACCGCTATTGGAGACGCCAGGAACCTGGTCGAAAAGGGCCGTCCACAAGAACCTGAAAAGACCGGAGAATCCAACTTTTAACTTTCAACCTTCAACTTTTAACTTTTAACTTTTAACTTAACAAAAATGTTCCATCGTTTCGCCGACAGTTACTACCTCTGGTTGCTGCTTCTCATCCCGATTTTTCTTCTCCTCTACTGGAAGCGGCGAGATCGCAAGGGAGCAACGCTCAAGTTCTCATCTCTGGCGATTCTGAAGCAGATTCAGACTCCCTTCTGGCTGCGACACCTGCCTTTCCTTTTGCGCTGCCTCGTTCTGGCCCTTCTCATTGTGGTTCTGGCCCGGCCCCAATCGTCAGCTACGCGAGAAGAGATCCGCAGTGAAGGAATCGATATCGTTCTGGCCCTTGATCTGTCCAGCTCGATGCTCTCCGAAGACATCCAGCCCAATCGGATTGAAGCAGCCAAGACAGTCGCCCGGGACTTCATTCAGGGCCGCCGCAACGATCGCATTGGTATGGTCGTTTTCGCTGCCCAGGGATTCACCCAGTGCCCCTTGACCCTCGATTACTCAGTTCTTGTTGAGCTCCTGAACGAGCTCAACGTGGGCATAATCGATGACGGTACAGCGATTGGAATGGGACTGGCCACGGCCGTCAAGCGTCTGAGCAGCAGCGCGACCGAGTCCAAGGTGATCGTTCTGGTCACCGACGGTCGCAACAATACGGGCGAAATCGACCCCATCACTGCAACCGATCTGGCAGTCAGTAACGAGGTCAGGGTCTATACGATCGGTGTGGGCAGTCACGGCTCTGCTCCGTACCCTGTAAACGATCCGGTCCTGGGAAGGCGCTACCTGCAGGTCCAGGTGGACGTTGACGAAGACACTCTCAGGAGGATTGCAGACACCACAGGTGGGAAATACTTTCGGGCCACCGACCGGGAGAGCCTGGAGAACATTTATGCTGAGATCGATACACTCGAGAAAAGCGAGATTGAAGTGAAACAATACACTCGTTACGGTGAACTTTTCGCCCGGCCGCTTGGCCTGGCTTCTCTGATACTGTTGATCGAAGCCGGCTTGAGCTTCACCGTTCTACGGAAAATACCCTAGCAGAGGACGAAATGTTTCGGTTTGCCAACCCCGACCAACTGTTCTGGCTGATGCTTGTTCCCCTCCTGGCGGGCTGCGCCTGGCTTTCTCTGAGGAACAGGCGGAAAGCACTTCGGCGCTTTGTGGCTGAACCGATGCTGGCGCGGCTGGCACCGGCCGTGGACCCTCGACGCAGAGTGGGGAAAATGCTGCTGGTCCTTGTGGCCATGAGCCTCTTGCTGGCTGCTCTCGCCCGACCACAGTTCGGAACCCGTCTGGAAACCGTAGAGCGTGAAGGACAGGACGTAGTGGTGGCGCTGGATGTTTCCCTTTCCATGTTGGCCGAGGATATCCAGCCGAGCCGCCTGGCCAAAGCCAAACACGCCATCAGCTCTTTCATTGACCTCCTGCAGGGTGACCGGGTCGGATTGGTGGCCTTCGCGGGCGCGGCCTTTGTCCAGTGCCCGCTGACGCTCGATTACGATGCCGCCAGACTGTTCCTTGACGCCCTGGACACAAGCATTCTGCCTGTTCAGGGAACCGCTCTGGAGGAGGCGATTCTGAAGTCAACCGACATGTTCACCGGAGAGGAGAAAACTCACAAAGTACTGGTCTTGATCACGGACGGCGAAGGCCACCAGGGAGACCCGGTTGGAGCGGCTGGAAAGGCGGCGGAGCAGGGGGTGGTCATCTATACTGTTGGCATCGGATCACTGGAAGGGACTCCGATCCCGGTTCGAGACGAGCGGGGACGTCGCGAGGGCTTCAAGAAAGACGCGGGGGGCAATGTCGTCATGACCCGGCTCGATCAGGGAACTCTTCAGGAAATCGCTCGTGAAACTGGTGGGAGGTATTTTCGTGCCTCCCCTGGTGAGCGCGAACTGATCGATATTCAGGCCGAGATAGCAGGCATGGACAAGAAAAGACTATCCGCTCAGGAGTTCACACAGTTTGACGAGCAGTTCCAGGCCTTCGTCGGCTTGGCCTGGGTTCTCCTGGTGCTCGAACTGCTGCTGGGAGAGCGAAAGCGTGTCGGCCAACTCTGGAAAGGACGATTCCAGTGACCAGAACCAGATCTCTGCTAGCAGCCCGTGGTCACCACGGACTGCTCTTTCTGATGCTACTTCTATCGGCCGCGCCCTGGGCCCACGGACAAAAAGGTCGCAGTGAGGTAGAGGAGGGGAATCGCCAGTTCCATGCGGGAGAGTACGAGAACGCCCGCGAGAGCTACCGGAAGGCCCTGGAGAGAGTTCCCGAGTCCTCCGTCGCGACCTTCAACCTGGGAGATTCCGAATACAAACTGGAGGAATTCTCCAGTGCTGCAGAGTCTTTCCTGGAAGCGATTGAGAGCGGGAACCGGGAGCTTCTGGCACAAGCCCACTACAACCTGGCCAACTCCCTCTTCAAGCAGGGGCAAATTGAGGAGAGCATCGAGAGTTACAAGCAGGCACTGCGACTGAAGCCGGCAGACCGTGCGGCCAAGCACAACCTCGAGTTCGCTTTGAAACAGCAACAGCAACAGGAAAAACAGCGGCAACAGAATCAGGATCAGTCCTCCCAGGAGGATCAGGAAGATCAGGATCAACAAGACCAGGAAGAAGGAGAATCCGGCCAGCAGCCCGACGAGCAACCTTCAGAGAACCCGGAAAATCAGGGAGAGGGTGAAGACGAGGGTAAGGATTCCGACGAGAGTTCCCGGCCGGATGAAGACGAGCAGCAGAAGGACCAGCCAGCTCAGGGCGAACAGGAACAGGCTGAAGATCAGACCGATGGCCAGAGCGATGCCCGCCAGGATCCAGACCCTGTGCAGGGGCAACTGACGAAAGAACAAGCCGCCCGCCTGCTGGAAGCTATCCAGGAAGACCTCCAGAGCCTGCGCCGGGAGCAGCTCAAGAAACTGAAACAGAGCCGTGCCGAGAAAGACTGGTAACCCTCAGTACTCACTCTGCCCCGTGGTGGCGCTGCTGACCCTGTCGGCCCTGCTGTCAGGAGTGCTCTGCGCTCAGGGTT
Source organism: Acidobacteriota bacterium (assembly GCA_965205345.1). GTDB lineage: Bacteria > Acidobacteriota > UBA6911 > RPQK01 > CBDAPI01 > CBDAPI01. The sequence goes on from CBDBGQ010000029.1 coordinate 47,347, forward strand.
CACCTGTGAGAGCCTACCTCGACAAGACCCGGGTTCGGCTGGGAGAACGATTTGTACTTTCGGTCGAAATCAGTGGAGAAGCAGCTCGAGATTATGAAGACCCCTCTCTCCCCGAAATGAGCGACTTTGCTCGTTTTCAGGGAAGTGGAAGTTCCCAGCAGCTCCAGATCATCAACGGCCGGGTCTCCTCCTCACACAAGATTGACTTCTACTTCACGGCGACCCGCGAAGGCGACTTCGAGATCGGACCAGTCAAGGTCGAATCCAGGGGCAGGATGTACCCTACTCAGCCCATCAATCTCTCTATCGGCCCGTCCCCGACAGCCGGAGGCGATCCGTTGGCGGCGACGCGGCCGGGAGACCGCCAGCTCTTTGTGGTCGCCACTCCCCATCAGAAGACTGCCTTTCAGAACGAGGCAGTCGTGATTACTTACAAGCTCTACACTCGCCTCTCCGTGTCATCCTTCAGTATCGATCGGCTGCCCGAAACAGCCGGATTCTGGGTCGAAAACTACACACTTCCCCAGAGCCCCTCCACCAGTACAGCGATCCTCAGCGGTCGGCGCTATACCGTTGCGACGATCAAGAAGATGGCTATTTTCCCGACCACTGCAGGGAAAAAGGAAATCGGTCCCCTGCAGATCAAGTGTCAGGTCCGGGTTCAGCGTCGGACTCGCAGCCTTTTCGATGACTTTTTCTCCCGCGACCTGTTCGGCAGCAGCGAGACTCTCTCTGTCGAATCCAACCCGGTGGAACTCGAGATTCTTCCCCTTCCCGAAGCAGAGAGACCGCCAGGGTTCAATGGAGCCGTGGGCCGTTTTAGCATCTCTACCCAGGTAAAAACTGAATCGAGCCGGGCCAATCAGGCCTTCTCACTCCGAGTCAAGATCGAAGGCGAAGGCAATATTCAGCATCTGGCAGAACCGAGGTTCGAACTCCCGGAATCGTTCGAGGCTTATCCGCCTGAAATCCAGCAGGAATTGCGCCACGGAGCGCTCGGTGTCTCCGGTCAGAAAACCTACGAATATGTGGCCATTCCGCGAAGGGCGGGCTCCTTTTCGCTCGAACCGATTGAGATATCCTATTTTGATCCACGAGACCGCACCTACAAGACTGCCCGCTCAGAGCCACTGACCCTCGAGATCGCACCCGGAGATGATTCCCTGGCTGTGGATACAGCTTCTTTGACGAAGAGAGAGCTGGAGCTGGTAGGACAGGACATTCGCTTCATCAAGATGAGCGGGGACGAGCTTTTCAGGCGTTCCAGTCAGCCCGGAACCGGGTTCTGGAGCTTGCTGGTGGTTCCCCTGGTGGCCCTGGCGGGAGCAGGGGTCCTACGCCAGCACCGCCTGCGGCTGCAGAGCGATGTGGCCTGGGCGCGGTCGCGGCGGGCGGCTGGGGCCGCACGCAAGCGTCTCAGCCGGGCAAGACGAAGTCTGGAGGGAGGAAGCGTGGGTTTCTATGGGGAGGTAGATCGGGCCCTGGCGGGGTTCATTGCAAACAAGTTGAATCTTCCCGATCCCTCGCTGATCAGCCATGAGATCCGGCAGATGCTACTGGCAGCCGGCGTGAGTGCGGAACTGGTCAACGAAGCGCTGGCCTGCCGGGATATCTGCGACAGAAACCGTTTTTCACCTCACAGCACCTCCCGCGAGAAGAAGGAGATGTTCCTGGGCCGGGTGGAGCGCTGTCTGACAGCACTTGGGAGCCAGCTGGGGAGGCGGCGAAGCTGATGGTCAGGCTTCTTCGAACAAGTGGAAAACGTGCAGCCGCAGCGGCGTTGATCATGAGTCTCCTGCCACTTCTGAATGCCAAGTGTTCAGTCGATGAGACACGGCAAGAAGCGCGGCTCCGTTTCCAGGAGGCCAACCAGTACTACTCAGAGGGCAAGTTTGACGAAGCCCTGAAAACCTACCTCGAAGTGGCAGAGACGGGCTTTGCCAGTGGACCCCTGTTTTACAATCTGGGCAACTGCTACTACCGTCAAAGCAAAATCGGAAAGTCCATTCTCTTCTATGAGCGAGCACGGCTGTTCATGCCGGGAGACGAGGATCTGGCCCACAATCTCGAACTGAGTCAGCTCAAGGTGATCGACAAGATTACCGCTATGCCCGAATTCTGGCTGATTCGACTGTGGAGAGGATCTGTTCACTTGATGTCTCCCGCCTTATTGAGCATCCTCCTGACCGTATCCTGGCTGGGTCTTGTAGCCTCTTTGATCGTTCAGTTGCTGGGTGACTCCTCCTGGACCCGCTGGTCAGCCCCGGCAGCCAAAGTCTGTCTGCTGGTTCTGTTGATCGGTGCGACTTGTCTGGTAAGCCAGTGGTGGACTCGGTCCGGCACCACCGGGGCCATTGTGACCGCCGAGAGCGTCCGGGCTTTTGGGTCTCCCGGAGGGGGTGGAGTTGAGGTCTTTGTGCTGCATAAAGGGGTGAAGGTCGGAATCGATGAGATTCGAGACGGTTGGTACGAAATCGTCCTCGCCGACGGGAATCACGGCTGGGTGCGCAGGGACGGGCTTGAGATAATCTAGTTCCACGTTCCACGTTCCGGGTTTCGAGTTCGGGGCCTGCACGGGTGGAACAGAACGGTAGCGCGTGAGCGCACCGTTTTGAGATCAACGGCGGGCTGACGCCCTGCCCTCCTGTTTTCAGTCATCACCTCTCTGTAATCTGGAATCCGTGAATCAACTGTCAAGGTTGCACTTTCAACTTGAGACACTAGTCACAGACTTGTTTGACTTTTCTGGGTTCAAATCATTATTTTGGGGACTGGAGAGATATGGTTTCGCCGCGCCTGGAATTCAAGCTCGCCCTCACGCCCGCCACCAGATTTGACCTGATCAACGTGACGAATCGGGTGAGGCAGGAGTACGGTGAGGTCCTGAGAAGATACAGGAAGGCCCTCTATCACTCCTACCACACGACGGCCGGGTACTTCGAACAGAGCCTTTGCGAGCGTCTCCAGAACAACCGGGACACCATCTCCAGGGTGGTTCAGTATTTCCAGACCCTTTTCCCTCCCGATGCCGATTACCGGCATGATCAACTCGAATTGAGAGCGGAACTGAGTGATGAACAAAAACTGGTCGAGCCTCGCAACGCGGACTCCCATTTGACGTTCATCAGCTCCGGTCTGATGAATTGTGTTACCTATGAGAACCGGCCGGCGGTTCCCGTTTATTTCGTTGACCTGGATGGCGTCTACGGAAAAACAGCTCGCCGGCGACATACCACCGTCATTGGTTTCAATACGGAGGAGACTGTCAGGGAGATCTGGCGGGAGATCCCCGTGTCGGGCCATCCGATTGACTCGGTGAATCTGAGAGATCCGCGTTTCGGCCTCTTCGAGGAACTTCAGGAGTTGATCGATCACTATGAGATCGTCAAGGGTCGTGTGGATATCAGCCTCGGAGCCGGAGAGCTTCAGACGGGTCTGACTGTGAACGAGTACGAGACTCTCCTCATGAAGCACGACCTGGTGGAGGTCCTCCGCTATCCACTGCGCTTCATGGTCGAGACCGGGAGGAGAATGATCCGGGACCCCCGGGCCATCCCTGGAAAGGCCCTCAACTATGCCAAGTATGACCTCGTCCAGGTCGTCAACGAGATCGTCGACGCTCTGGGTCTCAGTGAGTCTTTCTTTGAGCGAATTGTCGACAAGTTTCTTGCCCTTCCGGCCTCCCGGTTTCTGTGGATGAAGCGCTCATTGAGTCTCCTCGTCTCCGATCAGGAAGAGAACGGAGAAGGCTCCATCATTCAGGGAAAATATCAGAGCCCCATTCTGGTTCAGTGGAACCGTCCAGCGAATGACGCCACTCGCCGGATCGGTGTGCGAATCGTGCGGTTTGTGTAGTCGCTGCGCTCTTCGCGTTCCAAGTTCCACGTTTCGCGTTTCACGTTCCACGAAAAAATGGTTGATCTGTCGGAGCGGGCCACAGCGGCCGAACTGATTGACGATCCCCTGGCAATCACGGCTCAAGAAATGGAGCAGATTCTCCGGGAGCTCGAGCTGGTCAACCGCTGGCTGGGTGGAACCTCCACCAGCGTGAAGGCCGTTGCCCCCTTCTTGAGCGAAGGGATCGGGCAGGCCCCCATCCGCATTACGGACGTGGGCACAGGATCGGCCGACATTCCCCTCGCTCTGGTTCAATGGTGCCGCCGGCGCAGCCTTCGAGTGCAGATCGTCGCTATCGACTCGAGCCCGGCGGTCTGCCTCCTGGCCCGCCACCGCGTGGCGGACTATCCCGAAATCTGCCTAGTCCGGGGAGACGTGTTCCACCTGCCGCTTTCCAGGAGAAGCACCGACCTCATTCTCTGCTCCGCCTTCCTGCACCATTTCAGTGACCGGCAGCTTACCGAGATCATGTCCCGGTTACGGGAGTGTGCCACAACCGCCATTGTCATTAACGACCTGCAGCGACACCGTGTCGCCTACTGGTCGATTCGCCTGCTCACCCGTCTCTTTTCTCGCTCCCCGGCGGTGCGCCACGACGGGCCCCTGTCGGTACGGAAAGGCTTTCACCGGCGGGAACTGGTGGACCTGCTGAAGTCGGCTGGCTGCCGCGACTTTGAGATCAGATGGCGCTGGGCGTTTCGATGGGTGGTTATTGTGAGGCCCTAGTGGGCCTCGTTACCGGTTTACCGGTTGAAGGTTGAAGGTTAGAGAAACTTTTAACCTGAAACTTTCAACGCTGGAGGAAAAACGCGAGTTTCTTTATCGAGCCAAGAGCTGGGATCGATCCCGTCGCGTCATTGTCAAAGTGGAGGTCGATCAGCGCGGGATCAATCGTCGCTTTGTGGTCACCAACCGGGACGATCTCTGCTCCCAATCACTTTATGACCACTATACAAACCGAGGGCAGACCGAGAACTTCATCAAGGCCTTCAAGAATCATCTGAGCATGGACCGACTCAGCGAGCGAAGCGAGCGGCCACGTCCGCGACTATCTGCACGGGACTCCCTGGCACAAGCTCGAAATCGAAACCTTACGTCGTCGTGTCCTCAAGAACGCGAAATCTTTCCTCAGCCTTTCCCGAACAACCCCTCTTCCACCTCGTCTTGAAACGTGGTTCCCCAAAAAACCGCTTCCGATACTCATCCAGGCCCAACGTGGAACGTGAAACTATTCAAGTTCCACCCCCAGCCCGTCCGCTACCCGATTCACATAGGCAAAATAGGTCACAACCTGGCAGGCGTCGTGAATCGCCCGATCATCCAATCCCACTCGCCGAAGCTCTTCAATGTCGCTTTTCTCAACCGACGCAGGCTGTTCGGTTAATTGCAGGGCAAACCGAAGCAACTCCCGATCCTGAGGATCGAGCCGTGCCGAGAGAGGATCACTGCCCGACAGCTGCCGGACCAAACTGCTGTCCGCAATCAGTTTACGGAGACCCGCCCCGTGATGGTGCAGTCAGTAGTGGCACTGGTTCCTCGCCGAAACCACAACAGCGATCATCTCACGCTGTGCCCGGGAGAGCGGAGAGTCACCGTGCATGATGGCGCGGTACAGAGACAGGTGGGCTCTCAGCACCGGCCGATTCACGCCATGGATTCGGATGATGTTGTCAGGGTCGAGCTGCCATTCGGGCGATTCCACATACTCGATAAAGGCCATCAGTGAGTCCTACCCTTCTACGTAAAGTACACTTAACCACATTAAAATCAGTGTTTTAGCTTTGAGAAATAATAAGCGCCCAGCCACTCCAAAAACAACAGGGTGCGCATAGGGTGCGTTTTGGCTAGGAAAGTGGCCGCTCATATTCGCGTTCTGACTGAGACGGACTGGCGGGAGAATGCGGGTCTGGTACCATGAGCACAAGAACGGAGGACCCTTCAAATGAGACTCTTGGTCAAGTCCCTGATCTTTTTCTGTGCACTTACCGCGTTCACGAGTGCGGCGGCTGCACAAGTCGAGGACTTCATCAGGGCCTACGAGGCTGGGGCGCAACTGCGACGACAGCGCGAACTAGCTGACCTCCGGGCTGAGGTTGCCCGGGCCGAGATTGCTGCGGCGAAGGCGCAACTGCGACGACAGAGCGAACTAGCTGCCCTCAGGGCTAAGGTTGAGGTTGCCCGGGCCGAGATGGCTGCAAGGGCACGTAACGTTGCTGGATCCGTACCGACCGAGAGAATTGCGGATACTGTCAGGCGAAAGAGAGCTGCCGTACTTATTCCGTTTCTGGTACGATTTTTCGTGCGGCACGGTCTCTGGATTCGCGCCAGAGACGGGTGTTCCGATTCACTCTATCCATGATTTTTCTGGCGTTCAGGCCCAGGATCAGCCGCTTCTCCTGGTCTGGAAGATTGGCGTACAGGACCGGGCCCAGCCCAGTCGCGAAGTCCAGACAGGGAAAATCGGTGGCCAGCAGCACACGTTCGGCGCCGACTTCGGCCACGAAAGCCTCCAGGTCGCCCATGCCCCAGGGCGTGCACGCGCAGATGAACAGATTGTCACAGCTGTTGACGACACCTGCATAGTGTCGGGAAAAATGTGCGGCAACAAAAGTGATCCGGGGATATGCTTTGACATAACGCGCGATAGTTTCCGGGGATCCAAAATTATGGGAGAAGCACACGAGACCGTATTCGTTGAGATAGGAGAGAAGATTGTCCATGTCCACGGTGTCCGGGTCGAATCGGCTCCAGCCAGAATGGAGTTTGACACCAGCGCAGCCGGCTTCGAGGCAACGTTCCAGTTCCGGAATGAGTTCGTCCTGGTAATTCAGAGACATGCAGGCCAGGCCCCAGAACCTTTCCGGGAATGCCTTCATTGCCGCCAGTACATCGTCATTGCCGCGCTTCCACTCGCACCCGAGCATGAAGGGGAACAGCCAGCAGGACTGCACGCCGATGCGGTCCATACCCTCGACCATCCCGGCCGGCGTATTGCCGGCGATGTAGTAACTGGCGAAAGGACCCACGTGTGCATGGGCGTCGATAACTATTTCCGAAGACAGGGGCATGGCTTTCCGGGCCATCTCTGCTAGGCTCACGGGATGATTCCTCCTGTCAGGCGCCGGAGATTCTCACCGCAGATATTGCGTTTATCTTCATCCGTCACGTCGGCATAGGCTATCTGGGTCAACGGAATAGCCGGGCTGATAACGGGCATCATGGACCCAAAAATGATCCGGGACGATCCAAAATGGTATACAACGTCCTCGATACCCCGGAAATTGCAGTTCATCGCGCTCAGCTGGTAGTGAAAGTTTGGCAGTTTCTCCAGCATCCGGTACAGGGGGCGTGTAACACGCAGGCCGACTCGCATGGCCACCACCGGGAGGCCGGGGAAAGCGGTGCAGATTTCCTCCAGCCCACGCCAGTCCGTGTGGTCGTTCCAGGTGTGGGTCGTGGCCGCGTGTACGAGCAGGGGTACTCGGTGCTGCTCCAGCCCCGCCAGCAGATCATCGAGCATGAAAACTGAAAGCGGAAAGAACTGCGCATGCGGAAACAGTCGGGCCGCGCGTGCCCCGCTGCCGATCAGGCTTTCCACGATCTGTCCCGGCTCAGGCCATTCCCCGCGGATAGCAGGGCTGAGGACCCACGATGGCCTCATGGCGCCAGCTTCAGCGGCCTCTTCACCGACCCATTCGTTGCCACGTTGTGGATCAACCTCCTCGGACGCAGCGTGGTAGACTAGCGCCTGGGTGATCTCAAAACGTGCCATGGCCTCAAGGATCTTCCCCGTTTCCCAGAAACTATCGGCTGTAATGACATTACGCTGGCCTACAATAACGTCGCAGTCGAACGGTTTCATCAGGGAATTCACCGACAGCCCGGCCCGCACAGCCAGGTCCAGCGTGTCCGGAACTTTTTGCTCTTCCCTGGAACATCGCACCAGCACGCCGGCGCCCGCGGCCGTGGCCGCACCCAGTTTGACAAAGTCTCGGCGGTCGAGTTCAGACATTGTCTCTTCCTCCATTCCGTCCTAATTGCATAGGCTGCCTTCTCCTCCAGGAATTAGAATCTGTTTCCAAGTCAGACCAAGTTAGCATGGCCAGCCCGGTTCCGCCTAAAATAGAGGGTCTTTGGTTGAGACTTTCTGCACCTGCTTTGGAACTTCCGACTTACTCATGCTGCCAGCTCCTCCCTGAATTCGCTCACGGCCAGGGCGATCAACTCCCCCGGAGAATAGAGCGTCACTTTGCCCGTCCTGTGGTTCTGCACCCTGCAATACTTGGCAAAGACACTCAATAGCTCTCCAGAGCCCTGTGGAATGGTCACGCCATGCCCGATGAACGGGAACAGCTCGGCCCCTGGGTATCCGAACTTCCGCCGGGCCTGAAGCATTTCCGCCAGGTTCTCTCTATGCTCCCTGGCCAGTCTTTTCAGGGAATCGGTCAGAACCCCCCGAGGGGCACGGAAGCGGACTCCTTCCCTGGCAGGCTGGAGTTGAACCTTTTGACTTTCGAGGTAGAAGAAAAGGCCGAGCGCGTTCACAGGAGACCTTCTTCCCACCCTGGAGCGTCATCCGGCTCAGCGTCGGACTCCTGCGATAACAGAGAATCATCCGGTTCCCCCTGTTTCAGGGTGCGAGGGGTGCGAGAACCCGTGTCAGGACTGGGTTTGAGGTCGTTTTTTTGGGTGCGATGATTACCCTCGCATCGCACTTCGGAAAGGGGGCTGAAACTCGCATCAGAACTGGATCCTCGCGGGTCTCGCACTTCGGAATGGGGGATATAGCGGGAGAATGCGTCTTTGAGGTCCTCAAGGCGGTATCCCCTGAGCGATTTTCCCACCCAGATATCTCGCGAACGGATCCGGAAGGGCTTCAGTAATCCAGCTACCTGGTTCTGAGTGATCGGCTTCCCCTGTTTGCCCCAGCTGCCCCAAGGTTCTTCCTCGCGCTTGGCAAGTTCCGAGACGAGGCGGTGGGATGGAATCTTGTCCTCCTCCAGATCGTGGAAGATATCCTGAAGCGCAGTGAGCAGGAGTGTGCCAAGCTCGTTCTCTTCGGGTGATTGGCCGGAAAGGGAAAGCGCCGCGCCCGGGCTTTCGCTTTCTCCTAGTGACAAGTATAGGGACTTGACTTAGGTCAGCGACCAGCTGCGCCCTGGTAACACTCCGGAAACCGGGTCGGTGGGAACATCTGCTCGTACTCCAGCCTCTGAATGGTCGCCTCCCATAGCTCGTCTGTGAGGGCCCACTGGTAGTAACAGCGGTAGTCGTTGAACCTGGAGTAGGAGCGGGCCTCGTTCAGAAGGGGTGTCTGCCAGTTGTCACTCCGGGCACCTGTCCACCCGAAAAACTCCGGTGCTTCTTCAGGCAAGTGTTGTTGAGCCATTCCTCCTCCAGTGCCCAAACTGGACAGACATGAGATCCAATCTGGCGTACCGTGCGACAAGCACCATCAAGAAAAATAAAGCGAACGCCACCTGGCTGGTGAATACGTCCCGGAAAGAGAGCCTCTTTTTAGCCAGTCCAGCTTGCGCGGGATAGGGATTAGATGGAGTTGTCACGGCAGACGAATTCGACCGTGTTCCCTTCGGGATCGGAGACGTAGAGGGATCGCCACTTTGTCCACTCGTGCACTGCTGTTTCGACCTTGAGGCCAAGCCCTTCAAGGTGTTTCTTCTCGGATTCATAGTCAGCAAGGTCGATCTCAAATGCCAGATGGTCCAGCGTTGATGTCCTAGCACTCACACCCTCCGGCGTGACGCCGTGGATCTTTGGACCTCGGATCTCACCCGACCTGTCGAACAGCGCCAGTACCTGCGTGTGCCCTCCGTATCCGTCCGCAATCTTCAAGAAGGCGGCCTGCGGGAAACGCTTCACTAGTTGCAGACCGATCACCCGCTCGTAGAAGTGCTGCATGTCATCGAGGTTGTTCACCCTCAATGCGATCTCACCCAGTGCTTTGACAGAACTTCGTGTGGGATCCATTTGTCACCCTCCGGTGAAAAACGTGAGTTAAGATGCCGGGAGAGCTTAGGGGCTGAACCAAGCCACGAGCTTGATCGATCAACACCATCGTCATTCTACAAGGTGTACTCCTCTGCCCCAACGATAACGATGGTTACCTCAGACATCATGCTGATGGAGAACTTCCACTAAGGCGGCGCTTTTGGCCTGTCGATGGAGCCTTTTCCGCCTACTACGGACAACATCAGCCAGTGGCTCGACGCAGATGGCGGTGGGGAAGCAGCTGGATCCTGGGTGCGCCCGGGGTGCGAAAGTGCGCCTTAATGACCCTTCCTGACCGCTCCTGACACGATTGAAATGCCCAAGTTGTTTTGAACTCAGGACCTGGCATTCTTGCCCCAGGGATCCTAGTTAACGATCTGGAAGTCCAAGACACGGAACTCGATCTTGGTTCGTGGAATCCTCGTCCATTCAGATCCGGTCCACTTTGGAGGGTTGGTGAGTTCCTCCACGCTCCCATCGACACTGCCCGTCACTCGCTTGGCTAGCCCCGCCGTTGGTCCGATCAGATCGCCGCATGGAAGCGGCTCCTACACTTCGCCCTGTGAACGAATAAAGGCATGTTAGAGTCGTAGAGACTGCAAGGAGACTGTGTATGACCACAGAGCCGCCCAAGAAATGGGGAGGCCGCCTGGCCAGTTGTGCCATAGGCTGCGGGCTGTTTCTTCTGATTCTCATTCTCGTCCTCTTCTCTTTCTATCGATGGGTCTCCAGCCCGGGACAGCAGATCGCTACGGAGGCGATTATCGGAGCTGATAGTGCCGGGTTTGTCCGACTTCAAAACCTGGCTACGGATGAGGGCGTCCTCCAGCTGCTGCACGCCAGCCTGAGCCACCTGGACGAAAGGCGACGGGAACAGCTACAAGGCTCCAATGCACCCGTAATCGTGAAATGGCTGGCCCGCATGGGAGACGCCAGTGACAATGTGGACAATATTACGGAAGACCTGCCCCGCGAGGTCACGGCGACAGTCGAGTTGCTTCCCGGCCACAGCCCTCAGATAGTCGTGGCTGCCAATCTGGCCAAGTTCCCTCGCTTCATCAAGCTCGCATCTTCCGTTGTGGGACTTGTTCGCGGTGTGGAAGTACATGGAGATCGCGTTTATCAGGACTACGGCGAGGGTGGGACGGTGGCTTTCGTGGAGAACACGATCATCTGGACGGGTAAGGGTGACGTGATCCGCCTGGTCCTGGATCGAGTCGATCAGTCTGTCTCGGGCGACCGTGTGAGCCATGACATGTACGAAGCCTACGAAGAACTCGCTGCCAAGTGGGACCTTTTTGGGAATCTGGAAATGCCAGAGGAACTGATGAACTGGCTGCTGAGTGTTGTGGAGAAACAGGCCAGGGGCGACGCTCCTGACTTTCTGAAGCAGGTGTCCCGGTACGAGCCGCAGCTTCGTACCATCGAAAAGGTCCGCTTCGGCTTTGACATTGTTTCGGACCGGGTCCTGGAGGGGGAACTGGTTCTGCAGCTTGACAGTCCGGACAGTGCCCGGACCTGGAGGGAACTGCTCGCGACTGCGGTGGGTTCAAGTTCCGGGTTGCAGATCAAGGGTGTCTTGCAGGACCGGTCCGTCATCTTTCAGATTCGCACCGACCGGCTGAACGAGATGTTGTCGGAGATGTTCTCGAACTAGGCGAAAAAGGGGACAGAGTAGACTGTCCCCTTTTTCAGTCGGTGAGGATGACGAACCAGGTACCCGGCCCGTGCACCCCGATGACCAGTCTCTTCTCGATATCCGCCGTCCGGCTGGGGCCGGTGGCCCATGTCAGCAGTGCACTCTCCTCAACCCGCAGTTCCAAATCGGTGGCCTCATAAAGGTTATGGACAATGGAGCCTGCCGACAGGAGTGTCATCCGGCAGGGAGGCAGGGCAAAGAGCAGGCGGCTGCGGCGCCGACCGGAGCGAAACAGAATGGTTCCGGTCTCAGCAATTCCAACTTCCGCCGAGCCAGCTGAGACTTCTACGCCTTCGACTTGATTCAGCGTGAATTCTCTGGTGGTGAGCAGCAAAGGCAACGTGATCCGCTGGTTCGGATGATTGCTCAACACCAGGTCCTGATTCTCGAAGGCCGAATGGTTGACGATCGTGTAGGGGATGGAGTGGTTATCCAGAGTCGCCTTCTCCTCCCAAAAGATAGCCTCCGTATCGGCCTGCGTCAGAACCCTGGACAGGCACGCCTCCAATCCCGCACTCCGGCTGTCCAGAACGATTCCCCCCGACGCGGTCAATCGCTCACAAAAGACCCCCACCGGATCCTCAAAGCGGGGAAGTGCGGGAAGGTCCTCGGGGAGCTCCGGCGACATTCGTCCCTGGAGAGCCGCCCGCAACCTGGTCAGGGTCTCAGATCGACTCACGATCCCTCCTTCTCTGATGGATCTCCCGGAAGCTTTCGGGTGGGAGCTGTGGGAGTTCGCGGCTCCGGGCCCACTTCTTAAGTGGAGAAAAGGGCAACCTCACAACCGGTCCGCTCAGCAAGAGCCCCTGCAGGCGCCTGAGCCAGCGACTCAGCGACTCGAAACGGCTCGAGTGGCTCATGGCCCAGGCCCAGAAGCGAAAACCCAGTCGTTCGAAGGGCAACCGGCTGGCGCGGACAGCATGTTGCTGCTGGATCCGACCGCGCAGCTTCAGGAGTATGTGTGGAATCTCGATCTTAACCGGACAAACCTCGCCACAGGCACCACAGAGAGAAGAAGCAAAAGGATGCTCGAGGTCCTCTTCGAAATTGTGCAACTGAGGGGTCAGGATGGCGCCTATGGGGCCTTGATAGGTCGACCCGTAGGCGTGTCCGCCGATGGTTTGATACACGGGACAGGCATTCAGGCAAGCTCCACAGCGGATGCAGTGCAGAGTCTGTGACAAATAGGGGTCCCGCAGGATTTTGCTTCTTCCATTGTCGAGGAGAATCAGAACCAGCTCCTCGGGACCATCCGGCTCTCCGGGGCGACGTGGCCCGGTAATGAAATGGACGTAGCTCGAAATCGGTTGTCCGGTAGCGCTTCGGGTCAACAGTTTCAGAAAGATGGGAAGGTCAGCCAGTCGCGGAACCACTTTCTCGATACCCATCAGAGCGATGTGCAGGGGAGGGCTGGAAGTGGAAAGCAGGGCGTTTCCTTCGTTCTCCACAATCACCAGTGTTCCCGTCTCCGCAACGGCAAAATTGACCCCGCTGATGCCGACATCGGCCTTCAAAAACTCCCTTCGCAGATGTCTTCTGGCCCAGGCGGTTACCTCTTCAACGTCCTCCGTGTAGGGCATCCCGCGCTCCTGCTCAAAGAGCTCGGCTACTTCCCGGGCAGAGAAATGCAGTGCAGGGGCGATCAGGTGAAACGGTTTCTGACCGGCCAGCTGCACAATGTACTCCCCCAGGTCTGTCTCCAGGGGTGAGATGTGAGCTTTTTCCAGCTCTGCGTTCAGGTTCACTTCTTCGGTGGTCATGCTCTTACTCTTGACCACCCGGGTGGCTTCCCTCTGGTGAAGAAGCTGGAGGATGAAATCAATGGCCTCGGCGGCGTCGTTGGCCCACACGACCTTGCCTCCTGCCCCTTCGATCGACTTCTCCAGGCGGATCAGATAGTCGTCCAGGCGATCGAGCGTGTGGCCCTTGACCCGGCTCGCGTGAGTCCTCAAGTCCTCCCAGTTCTCGACCTCCTCGACAGCCCGGGCGCGAGCCGCCTGAGCATGCTCGAGCGTGCGGGGAAGGTTCTCCTGTAACCGTCTGTCCTGCAGCGCCTCTTCGATCTTTAAACTCATCTCACTTAGTGTACTTGGAATCGAGCGAGGACTTCGGCAATGTGGAGTACCTGGAGGTTTGATTCTTGGCGCCGGATCAGGCCGTCCAGGTGCATCAGACAGCTCACATCTGTGGCCACCACGTAGTCCGCCCCGGTCTGCCGGATTGCGTCCAGCTTGTTCGACCCCATGGCCGAGGAAATCTCGCAAAACTTGACCGAAAAAGTTCCTCCAAACCCACAACACCGATCACTGTTAGACATTTCGCGCAAGTCAATGCCCGACACAGCGCCCAGGAGTTTGCGCGGTGCGTCTTGAATGCCCAGCTCCCGTAGCAGATGGCAGGAGTCATGATAGGTGACCCGGGCCGGAAAGGAGGCCCCGGTTGACTCCACCTTCAGAACCGACACCAGAAAGTCCGAAAGCTCCCAGGTCCGCTCGGAAATCTTGCGGGCAGCCTCCGCATATCGCCGATCATCTTCCAGCAGTTCGGGGAGAAAAACCTTGATCATACTGCAGCAGGAGCCCGAAGGAGTGACAATCCACTCCCGATCCTGATAGAGGTCCACGAAGTGCCGACCCACCTGCCTGGCCTCGTCCTCGTAACCGGAGTTGAAGGCGGGCTGGCCGCAGCAGGTCTGGCGGGCATCGAAGTCGACGTCTGCACCAAAGCGTTCCAGCAGCCGGACCGTCGACAGTCCAACCTGTGGATAGAGTTGATCGACCAGACAGGTGACGAAGAGTGAGACCTTCATGAGATTCGGCTACATGACCCTATTTCGAGGTTTGACCTGTTCCGGAGCACCGGAATCTGACTAATGTAAGGCCCCGGGCCTGGGTTTGTAAAACTGGTTCTGGGTTCTGGGTTCTGGGTTACTTGTACGAAGCGCATCTTTGAAGTTAAGTCAAGTTTGAGAGCGGACGGACAGAACGGTGTGGCGTAAGCGCACCGTCCCTGGTGTCTGACGGCACGCTGACGCCGTGCCGTTCTGTGAGCGGGATGGTGCGGGCCTGGCTCAGCGCCTGAGCACAGTGCTCGTTGGTCTGAGGCGCAGCCTCGCTAGGTTCTGGATTTCAGATCAGCTGTCAGCAGACGCAGTAGCACGACGCCGAGGAAGACAAACAAGAATATTTGTTAGTTCGGCGTCAGTTTCTCAGTTCCCCTCTGTGGTCGCCGGCCCTGAGGCTCCTACTAAGTAATTCCAAATCCCAGAACCCAGAACCCAGAACCCATTGGAATATTCGAGCGCCATTGCGTCATGGAAAGAGTGGAACCGTTGATGCTAAACTACGGGCTACCGCGCGCTTTCGGCGGGTGGAGAATGGATTGATGTACTGGATAGGGGCTCTGGCAATCATGGTGGCAACCTGGTTCTTGCTGGGGCTCTTTATGACTCGATTTTCGAGCCGGGCGTTGTGCCTGGCTGCCCTGGCGGGTTTGCTGATCCTGGTTCCATACGCGGCCCCGCTCGCGGGAAGTGAGGCAGCGTCTCCCGACAGGGAGGGTGTAGATTTATCCGGGGTGCTGCTCACGCTGGACGGGAAAGAAGTATCCCTGGCAGACAACCGGGGAAAAGTTCTTTTCCTGAATTTCTGGGCGACCTGGTGCGGCCCCTGCAGAGCTGAGATGCCTTCCATGGCGGGACTCTACGGACTCCTGAAAGAAGATGGCCTGAGCATGGTTGCCGTGACTGAAGAACCCAGGGAGCTGGTGGTCCGGTACCTGGAGCACCATCCCTATCCGTTCCCCATCATGATTGATCCCACAGGAGAATTGACACGACGGCTGCGTGTCATCGGGCTGCCCACGACCTTTGTCCTGGATGACGACCGCCGGGTTATTTACAGCCACATGGGCCCAGCCGAGTGGGATACTCCGTCGGTAGTCGATCTGTTTCGCGAAGCGCTGGGGGAATGAGTTCGTCCTTCTTCTTCCGGTGCATCAATTCTGAATGCGGGAGAGAGTACGACGCTCTTGAAAGCATTTACGAGTGCCCCGCTTGTCATGATCTCCTGGATATCGCCTACAGTTTCCCCGATTTTGATCCCCGGGAGCTGAAGGACACCTTTCGGAGTCGTCGCCAGTCCAACCATCCCCTCGACCAGAGCGGGGTGTGGCGCTTTCGCGAGTTCCTCCCTTTTGAGCCGGACGACTATGACCTTGCTGTGACGTTTGGTGAAGGGAACACGCCACTTGTGGACGCCCCCGGGGCAGCGCGTTACGCGGGGCTGGAGGGTCTTAAGGTCAAGCACCTGGGCTGGAATCCCACGGGTTCCTTCAAGGACTACGGGATGACTCTGGGTGTGACCCAGGCCCGCAAACTGGGCGTGGAAGCGGTCGCCTGCGCCTCCACCGGAAACACCTCTGCCTCCATGGCGGCTTATGCGGCCAGAGCCGGCCTGAGGGGAATCGTATTCGTACCGGAGGGTCAGATCGCCTTCGGAAAGCTGGCTCAAACGATGGAGTACGGCGCCCAGACGCTGCAGATCGAAGGCGACTTCGACAAGGTGATGAAACTGGTGCGAGAACTGGCCAAATCGACCGGCATCTATCTACTCAACTCCATCAATCCCTTTCGTGTCGAGGGTCAGAAGACGGTCGTTTTCGAGCTCTTGGATCAACTCGATTGGCAGGTACCGGATCGGATTGTGGTACCCGGGGGAAACCTCGGTCACAGTGCCGCCATCGGCAAAGCTCTGTGGGAACTGAAGCAGCTTGGACTGATTGACCGCATTCCTCGGGTGACTATCATCCAGGCTTCGGGAGCCTCCCCTCTTCACTCCATGCTGGCCTCGGGGCTGGAGACTCTGCGGCCCTTTGCTCCTGCCCGGACACACGCAACTGCCATCAAGATCGGAAGCCCTGTGAGCTGGAAGAAAGCGCTCCGCTCCCTGGAGTTTTCGGACGGCTGGTGCGACGCTGTGAATGAGCAGGAAATCGCTGATGCCAAGGCAGTGCTGGGGCGAGATGGGCTTGGATGCGAACCTGCCTCGGCAACCACTGTCGCGGGCCTCAAGAAACTGCTCGAAGCGAACCACGAACAGGATTCGGTGACCATTCACCCCGGCGAGAAGGTCGTCGCCATCCTGACAGGCCACCAGCTGAAAGACCCCGAATACACCGTGAATTACCATTTTGGAAAGCTCGAGCTTGACAGCCTCGAAGGGGATACCCGAGAGATTGAATCGAGATTTGGCAACCCCACTATCCAGGTTGCGGCTGACCTCGAGAAGATCAGGGAGTTGCTCAAGCTATAGTCTAGTGCAGCCCGCCATAAGTTCTGAGCCACGTTCAGACGCCCCTCCCCGCCGCTGGCGTTGTTGCGCTCGCTCGCCATATGGCATGATATGACTCGCTCGCGACGCCTAACCAGCGACGACGATTGACGCGCTGACCCTGGCTCAGAACTTATGGCGAGCTGCACTAGAACTTCCTTGCTCTGGCTGTCGTGCGGCGCTGTGAGATAATCTCTGTTCGATGAGTGACGTGACGACTCGTGGAATTCGAGTGGAAGCGGAAAGCTTTCACATTCCGGAGCGCAGCCGACCGGGCCAGGACTATTATTTCTTTGCGTACCAGGTAACCATCTCCAATCTCGGCTCTCAGACTGCCCAGCTGGTGAGTCGAAAATGGATCATTACTGACGCGGAAGGGCGGGAGGAAACCGTTCAGGGTTCTGGAGTGGTGGGCAAACAACCCGTTCTCAAGCCCGGTGATTCCTTTCAATACACCAGCTTCTGCCCGCTCCACACTCCGGTTGGTTCCATGCATGGAGAGTACCGGATGATCACCGACGACGAAGAGGAATTCGACGCCCGGATCGCCCCTTTTACCCTGGCCGTTCCTACGGCTGTGAACTAAGTACTAGCCAAAATGACCTGTTGCGAAGACCAAGAGAACTGTAACCCTGACAAAGCCCCGTCGATAGTGATCGAAGGTATGCCCAAGACGGTGCCGACGGGTGTGGCGGAACTGTGCAAGGCACGACTCGTGGAAGCGGTTCGAGAGCTGATGGATCTCTCGGGAGTCGATGAGATCTCTCTTTCCGTAAGAAATGACCGAGCTCCCAGAGCGCAACCCCCTTCCTCCCAGCGAACTCGAAGTGAGGATGAAGTTTCGGTTGAAGAGCGAGCCGAACAGTATGTATCGCGACGCCCTTTCTATGACTTTGATTTTCTGGTGGTACCCACGGAGTTACGCGAGAGTCTTCTTTCGGCAGTCGACCTCGTGAAGCTGGAAACACTGGTTTTCGAGCGATGGAACCTGAAGGCCATCGAACCCTTCCCTCGGACAGCTCTCAATTTTCACGGCCCGCCGGGTACGGGGAAGACTCTGGCTGCTCATTCACTGGCTGATTACCTGGAGCGCCCGGTTCTGATGGCCAGCTACGGGCAGATCGAAAGCAAGTATGTGGGGGACGGTGCCAAGAATGTCGAGGCCGTCTTCTTTGCTGCTCAGAGAGACGAAGCGGTCCTCTTCATCGACGAGGCTGATTCTCTACTTTCCCGGCGGCTGACCAATGTCACACAGGGAGCGGAACAGGCGATCAACTCGATGCGAAGCCAGCTCCTGGTCTGCCTGGAACAGTTCAAGGGGATCGTCATCTTTGCCACGAATCTGGTTGAGAACTATGACAGGGGGTTCGAAACCAGGGTTCGAAATCTATACTTCCCCATGCCCGACAAGCCCGCCCGCCGGGAGATCTGGCGCCGGCACCTGCCGGAGCAGCTGCCCCTGGCCGGCGATGTCTCACTGGATCGGCTGGCAGATATCGAGCATATATGTGGACGGGACATCAAGAACGCCGTCATTGATGCCGCGCTGCGGGTGGCGAGGGCCAACCGATCAGCCATTTCTCAGACCGATCTTGTGAACGCTATGGAGAGGGTCAAGTCTGCACGGATCGAGCCTCGTGCACTGTCCGAAAAACTTCCGTAAGGAGCTTCTCGAAAGAGCACACTGGCCCCTACCGAGAATCCGTCTTCGACTCGGTTCGGGAATTGTATTGCTGTCTTTTCTGCTCGACGCGACGACGATGCCTTTTCTCCCAGTCTGACAGCTGCGCCTTGTACAGGGTCTTCTGCTCAGCGTCAAGAATCGGCTCTATCTCTCGCTCGGCCTGTGTCAGCATTTCGTGAATCCTGGGTGCCATACTCTTTCGGAGCTCACCCAATCCTGACCGATACTTTTCCGCGATCGCTTCGACTGCGGTCCTCTGTTCTTCACTCAGATTCAAATCCGTATAAAAGGAGCTCGAAAGTGGCGAGGGTCCCCGGTGTCTGGGCCCATCTGCCGCCGGGTTCAAATCAAAGCTGCTGGAAACGGTCGCCCCCGCCAGGAAGCCGAGAGCAAAAAGTAGCGCAACACCCGTGAACCTCTTCCAGAAACTCATTACTCCCTCCCTTCCTCATGGAGAATCACCTCGACGATCGTGTCTCCCTCCAGGTTCTCGCTCAGAAGCGTGAATACCTGTTCATCGCCCTCCGCCGGTGCGACAATTGCGCCCGGCTGGCCAAAAACAAAGGTCAGACAAAGAAGAAAACTCGCGATTCCTGTTACCGGAGCTATTTTCCAGCACCAGACTCCGAGCGTCTGGGGCTCAACTCGCAAACCCTGCTTCAGCTTCCTGTAAATGCCGGCCAGGAAAGCGTCATCATCGCTGTGGCCAGTGAACTCGACCCGGCGGAATACACCTTCCAGGAATCGTTCCAGCCGTGTCTCGTCATCTCGATTGTTGGTGCGCATCGTTCATTCCTCGTGGACAGTGTCCAGCTGATTCAAGTATTTCCTCAGAGCTCGACGAGCTCGAAAAGCCCTGACTTTGACATTTGTTTTGGTCCAACCGAGTGTGGCAGCGGCCTCTGCAACACTCCGACCTTCGCAATAGAGCAGATGCAGGACCAGGCGGTCCTTCGGAGCAATTCGTTCAAGCACTCGGCTGATCAGTTGCTGAGCAATCAGATGATCCACGAAGCGGGGCTCTGGATCCGCTTTTTCCTGGTAGAGTTGTCGTTCCAGCCACTCCTCTTCAGGCTGGGAGAGGTCGGGCTCGAGCTGCTGAGGCCTCCGTCTCTCCTTGCGAATCCGGTCCAGACAGAGATTGATCGTGACCCGATAGAGCCAGTTGTGAAACGGGACCCCCGGCCGCAACTTCTCCAGGTTCGTAAAGGCCCGCACAAACGCTTCCTGAGCCATATCCTCCGCATCAGCCTGATCCGAGAAAAAACGCCAGGCGATGGCAGTCAGTTTCCTCCGATAACGCAGAACCAGAGTATCGAAGGCCGTCACGTCACCGGCTCGCGTTCTCTGCACGAGTTCTTCGTCGGTCAAATGGGCCGGGATGGTGGGCTGTTCGAAGTCGAGCGCCCCCGCAAGATCGGGGACCGCAGCCACGCGATAATGTGCGCTGTTAGCCATTGTTCCTAGCATCTAGACTACACCAAGAAAGAAAACGCCGTCACTGTTGGATTGGTTACACCTACGACGTTCCACGTTTCACGTTCCAAGTTCCAGCCCAAGTCAACCGTCAACGGTCAACGGTCAACGGTCAACGGTCAACGGGTCGGTGAGGGTTGACGAATGAATGTCCATCCAATAGATTGCTTGTTCAAATGGATAACGATCTCCCTATCAGTCCGGAACTGTTGGAAATCCTGGCCTGCCCTTCGTGTAAATCTGAGGTTGTGCTGACGCCGGACAAAAATGGTCTGGAGTGTACGGCCTGCCACCTGATCTATCCGATCCGAGATGGGATCCCTGTCATGCTGATAGACGAGGCAACCAGAGCCTCTTCTGGAAGTGAAGAGGAAGCCCCGGAGTAGTACTCCCAGTCCCTGCTCAACCGGCATGCAGGCTGCGACAACAGGCCTCAAAGACCGATTCGACGCGAATCGATTCCATGCAGACGTTCCTGCGACAACTCTTCATGGCCGGTGTGTCGTAACACGGACTGCAGGGTACATCCTGGCGCAGAAGTTCGAGAGAGGCGGTGGTGGGGAGTGGTCTGGTCTGGATCCATTTGGCCGGCCCCCACAGCACCACCAGGGGAGTTCCCAGGGCGGCGCCCAGGTGGGCCGGTCCGGAATCGACGGATACCAGAAGATCGAGCTGCGTGACCAGGCCTGCTAACTGAGGGAGGGTTGTTTTCCCGGCCAGAACTCTGGTCCGCTTTGGGTCGAGGTGACCTGCAATGAGCTGGGAATCGTGAGTATCTTGGCTGGAACCCGTGATGATCACGCTGGCGCCGCGCTCCTGAAGCGCCTGCGCGAGCCTGATGAAGGAGCCGCGCGACCAGCCTTTCAGCCTTGTAGTCTGGCCTCTCTTGCGCCCCGGGGGGCCGTAGCCGGGATGGATCCCGACGAAAGGTCGTTCCAGCCCGTCGAGAGCGCTTTCAAAGCCGTGACAGGAAGGCGAGGAAAGATCCAGGTCCATCTTCAACGGGACTTCAGAATACGCTTCCAGGCCTGCCAGACGGAGGTTGTTCTCCACGCTGTGGAGACTCGGATCAAAGGGATGCTCCACATAACTGGAGATCTCCTGGATCCCCGTTTCATGAAGGATCGTGAAGAAGCGCTGCGCATTCTCCATCAACACTGCCCGAGAGTAGCTTGACTTCTTGAGTTGTTTGACCAGTTTTTGTTTCTCCCTCGATAACCGGTAGGGAAGGTTGCGGTGCTTGAGCGGATAGACATGATCGATGTGCGAGCTCAAGTCGACCAGAGGAGCCACACTCGCCGAGCACAGGAGATCAACCGGACGTGACGGCTTCTGGCTCTTCAGTGCTTGAGCCACCGGCAGAGCCATGATGGTGTCTCCCAGGGCCCCGATGCGGGCCAGTAGGATCCTTGCTGGTTCTTTTCCGGAACTGGTTTCCATTATCCAAGGCACTAGTGTACTGTCCGGGAAGTTCGCGTCGTTAATTCGGGATGGATTTTCGTCGTCAGTGAGGCGCGCGACGCAGCAATGCCGGGAGTATCTCGAGGTAGCGCAACAAAGCTGTCGGCGAAAAGACGCTCGAAGTAGCGGCGTGAACTTTCCGGACAGTGCACTAGCACTAGCTCCACGCCCCAATTCTAAACGCTCCCGAGAAACAACTGACAGGCTGACAAACTGACAGGCTGACAGAAGGGGCTGTCCCGGTATCGCGTTCGGCCTGTGGTATCGTTTGGATCGTTCTTTGGAGGCGGGCATGGGCCAACTGGAAGGCATTGTTGATCGATTCGAAGGCCGCCGTCTGCTGGTCGTCGGCGATGTGATTCTGGATCGCTTCATCTGGGGGCATGTGAAGCGGATCTCTCCAGAAGCACCGGTGCCTGTCGTTGAAGTCGAGCGCATCTCCGATCACCTGGGGGGGGCTGCCAACGTAGCCGTGAATCTCGCCCGGCTGGGTGCCCGAGTGTCTCTGCTGGGAGTTGTCGGCTCCGACGCGGCGGGCCGGAAGGTAGTCCGGAAGCTGGGTGAGTTGGGCATCGAAGCCTCGGGAGTCGTTTTGGATGAGAGCCGGGCTACCACCCTGAAGTCTCGGGTAATCGCTCAACACCAGCAGGTCTGTCGGACCGATCGCGAGAACCGCGAACCGCTGAATGAGGGCCCACTGGACCGCCTTCTCGAGAGCTTGGCTGATTCGGTCAAACTGGCAGAAGGCGTGATTCTCTCAGACTATGCAAAGGGCGTCGTAGGATCCGAGTTAACCCGCGAAGTCATCGAAAGGGCAAGAGCTTCCGGGAAGTTCGTATCGGTTGATCCCAAGGGAACCGATTTCGCCAAGTATCGGGGGGCAACCGTCATCACTCCGAATCAGGCCGAATTTGAGGCGGCCGCTGAAGGCGATCTGCCAGCCGACCGGGCTGACTGGCCGGCGGCCGCTGATTCACTTATGGAGCGCACTGCGGTAGAGGCCCTGCTGGTCACCAGAGGAGAAATGGGGATGTCCCTTTACCAGGGAGAAGACTCGCATTCCATTCGAGCCTCTGCCAGAGAGGTATTCGACGTGACCGGAGCCGGCGACACCGTCATCTCAGTGTTCAGTCTCAGTGTAGTGAGTGGTGGGAGCTTCCATGAAGCGGCGGTGCTCGCAAACCTGGCCGCCGGGATTGTCGTCGCCAAGCTCGGCACCGCATCCGCTTCCAAGACCGAGCTGCTGGAAGCCCTGTCTGTTAGCCCGGATTATGCAAAAACCGTAGTCCGCTGTTGAAAAACGAGTCGAGAAGTGGCCCAACTCGGAAGCGGGCAGGTGTGACAGGCGGATTTGCGAAGAATATCGGTTGGGGAGGCGTTTGAGTGGTTGGGGGAGTGAATTTCAGACAGATCTGGGCCTGGATGAGTATCGGAAGCGGTTTTTTGGGGAACTGGGAGAAGCTAGCTGGAGTTGAGGCGACTCAAGACGAGGTGGAAGAGGGGTTGTTCGGGAAAGGCTGAGGAAAGATGGACCCAGATGCGTCGAGTGGTTTGTCGGATGCGGGCCCCGATCTTGAGGACACGACGACGTAAGGTTTCGATTTCGAGCTTGTGCCAGGGAGTCCCGTGCAGATAGTCGCGGAGGCGCACGAACATCTGGTAAGCCAGTGCATGCAGGAGGAGTCGAAACTGATTGGCCAGGAATCGATGACAGCTGAGTCGGTCCATGCTCAGATGATTCTTGAAGGCCTTGATGAAGTTCTCGGTCTGCCCTCGGTTTGTATAGTGGTCATAAAGTGATTGGGAGCAGAGATCGTCCCGGTTGGTGACCACAAAGCGACGATTGATCCCGCGCTGATCGACCTCCACTTTGACAATGACGCGACGGGATCGATCCCAGCTCTTGGCTCGATAAAGAAACTCGTCAAACTGACGCTGTTTTTCCTCCAGCTCAACGAACTGCAGCCGAGTCGAATCCAGCAGCGGCTCGACCACTCGCTGCAGGCGAGGGTTTCGACTTAACCCAATGACATATTGGAGTTGATTCTCTTCACCTTCACAGAACTCGTAGAGCCGAGGCGTGGCAAAGCCGCTGTCGGCCCGAATCTCAATCTCGACATCCGTCCCCACTCCTTGTCGGATGGCCTCCACGACTCGCTTCAGAATGGGCACGATGTGAGAGGCAGCCCCCTTGTTGCCAGGTCTCAACACGACACACACCAGGTCGCCCGTGTCGGCATCGAAGATCAGCAAAGGATGCAGAATGTGGTTTCGGTAATACCCATGGTAGAAGGAGAACTCCTGCTGACCGTGAGTGTGGTCGTCGGTACTGTCCAGATCCAGGATGATCTTGCTGGGACGTCTCTTCTTCAGGGAGCGCACATAACGGCCTAGCAGCCACTGGCTCAGACGCATCAGATCCTTCTTGGTGACGGAGTTCTCCAAACGGGAGAAAGTCGGCTGGGTGGCCAAATCGGGATCGCTCTCGGGCAACTGATCACAGACTGTCTTGAGCATCGGATCGGAGCGCAGCGTATCGGCGTCATTACAGTCTTCGTAGCCGGCCACGATCTGCAAGACTCGTTGTCGAATCAACTTCAACAGGTCATGACGAACGTAGCGTCGGTCCCGGCTTTCCGAAATACACGAACTGAAGCCCTCGCACAACCGATGTTGCCGATCCAGCGATCCAAACAACAACCATCCTGCGTCGGAAGTCAGACTCCCCCCATCAAAACGCGCCGTGATCTTTCGGTGGCTGTGAAATAGCAGGGTATTCTGGCAGACTGCTTTCAACATTGCCGTAGCTCCTGTTTAGGGTCGTTGTTTATGTAAACCCTTTTATATCAGAGAGCTACGGCCTTTTTTCTGGGCCCAAATCTCACTCGGATTCAGATCTCATGCATAATCCGGGCTAGAGACTCTCTTCAATGAACCGGACGGCTTCCGCGTAGGCCGGAAAATCCTGCTCGGCGGCCCTGAAGTGGGGATGGTGTTTGAATCGTTTCCCGTTCCGAACCGTCTCGCCGAGAAAGGCGTGCAGCATTTCGTGGTAAAGGACAAAGGAGACGACGCATTCCGGCACGTCCTCACGATCCAGTACTCGGCTGATGACGATGGCATTGAAGGCCGGATCGAAGTGCCCTAGCCTTCGACGGGATGCCCCGGGACTCCAGGAAACCTGCTCTATCTCGAGTTCATTGTTGAAGAAGCTCTCATTCAAGCCATCAAGAAGGATCTGGAGATCGAAATGCCGGCCCCGAGGTCCCGAAAAGCTTTTCCTGCTGCGGCTTCGCCGCACTCGATTGACTCGCTCTACGATCTCATCCCGGCTGCTGTATTCACGATACAGTAGCCTGGAGGATTTCGGCGGCTTGAGCCGAAAGAGTTTGTAAAGGAGGAGCGCGGAAACGGCCGACAGCAGGGGGAGGGGTGCCTCTTCGAGAACATCACTGATGCGCATTTCCAGACTCTGTCCCCTTTTCCGGATCGTGTGGCGGAGACTGGAGTAGGGATAAAAGCGTATCGAGATGAAGGGTGGAGACTGACCCGAGAGCTGACGGTACAGCCTGGCAGCCTCCTTCTCAACCCGAGTGAGGGGAGAAGTCTCAACCAACGTCATCTTATTCATCCACGTGAGTATGTAGGAACTTGACGATTTCGCCGGTGTGGGTTCCGGGCTGAAAGAGTTCACTGACTCCGAGCTCTTTGAGCGTCGGAATGTCTTCGTCAGGGATGATGCCGCCACCAAAAATGAGAATACTCTGTGCACCCCGTTTGTTGAGTTCTTCGAGAAGCTGACTGAACAGGTGCATGTGAGCCCCGGAGAGGATGGAGAGACCGATTGCATCGACATCTTCCTGAATCGCTGCTGACGCGATCTGGGAGACAGTCTGCCGCAAGCCGGTGTAGATCACTTCCATGCCGGCGTCGCGCAAGGCCCGGGCCACCACCTTGGCTCCGCGATCGTGCCCGTCCAGCCCGGGCTTGGCGATAAGCACCCGAATCCGTCTTTCCGTCATGACCCGCTAGGACGTCGCCTTTCAACCTTCAACCTTCAACCTTCAACCTTCAACTTTCAACTTTCAACCGTTTCTAAAATGACGGCTCTGTATAGATCCCGAAGACTCGCTTGAGCGTAGCGCACATTTCCCCCAGCGTGGCATATTCGCGAACTGCTTCGAGGATCAGCGGCATCAGGTTCTGGGATGTCCGGGCGCCTGCCTCCAATGCCTCGAGGGCTCCCTGAACTCTGGAATTGTCGCGACGAGACCGCAGTTCCTGCAGACGGGTAACCTGACGGTTTCCGGCTTCGTCTCCGATTCTCAAAGTCGCTAGAGGCGCCCCCTCGTCCTGGACGAACTCGTTGACTCCCACAACCGTCTTCTCGTTCCGCTCCAGCGCCTGCTGGTATCCGTAAGATGCGTCCAGGATCTCCCTCTGGGGGAATCCTGCTTCGATCGCACTGATCATCCCCCCCATCTGGTCGATTCTGTCGAAATACTCCAGAGCGCTTTGCTCCATGCGGTTGGTGAGGGCCTCGACGTAATAGGAGCCACCCAACGGATCCACAGTGTTGATCACACCACTTTCTCTCGCGATGATCTGCTGCGTCCGGAGGGCAATCGTTGCTGCCGCTTCAGTTGGCAGGGCCAGGGCTTCGTCATAGGAGTTGGTATGAAGCGAGTTTGTTCCGCCCAGAACGGCCGCCAGTGCCTGAATTGCCGTGCGCACGATGTTGTTGTAAGGCTGCTGGGCAGTGAGACTGCAGCCAGACGTCTGGGCATGAAAGCGGCACTTCAGCGACCTTTCCTGTGTGGACCCGAATCGCCCTTGCAGGGTCCTGGCCCAGATCCTCCGGGCGGCTCTGAACTTGGCGATTTCCTCAAAGAAGTCGTTGTGGGAATTAAAGAAGAGCGAAAGCCGGGGGGCAAAATCGTCAATCTTCATTCCTGCCTGAAGACACCATTCAATGTACTCCATACCATTGCGGAGGGTGAACGCCAGTTCCTGAACTGCCGTCGATCCTGCCTCCCGAATATGGTAGCCACTGATCGAGATGCTGTTGTAGGCGGGCAGTTCCTCACTGCAGAACTGAATGGAATCGACCACCAGCCGCATGGAGGGTCTGGGCGGGTAGATCCACTCCTTCTGGGCGATGTACTCCTTCAGAATGTCATTCTGAAGGGTTCCGCGGATGTGCTTCCTGGCCACCCCTTGTTTCTCTGCAACCACAATGTACATGGCGAGTAGAATGGCGGCCGGGGCATTGATCGTCATGGATGTGCTCACGCCCGCCAGGTCGATTTCATCGAACAGAGCCTCCATGTCAGTCAGGGAGTCGACGGCAACCCCACACTTGCCGACCTCCCCTGCCGAGAGGGGATCATCCGAATCCAGTCCCATCAAGGTGGGAAGATCAAAGGCCACCGACAATCCAGCCTGTCCGTGTTCGAGCAAGTACCGGAAGCGGAGATTGGTCTCCTGCGGGGTTCCGTAGCCGGAAAACTGGCGCATTGTCCACAGTTTTCGGCGGTACATCTCCTTATGGATTCCGCGTGTGTAGGGGAACTCTCCAGGTTCCGAGGGATCCCGTTGCCCGACCAGATCTTCAGACGAGTAAAGGGCCCGGACGGGTTCGCCCGAAAGAGAGGTAAAGGTCTGTCCCGTCTCGGGGTGACGCTGGGAGTCCTGAGCCTTTGGACCTGCTTTCATGAAGACGATTAGACAGGAGCGAACGGGGAGACGTCAAGGTGTCGTCCCCTCCTCTCAACTGCCTGGTTCTTCGAGCTCAATCGCCTTCTTGAAGAGCTCCATTGCCTCGTCTTCCTGTCCCATCACTTTGTGTATGAAAGCTTTCTCTTTGTAGAGGCCAGCCAGCACTTTCCTGCTGTCCACAGCCTTGATCGCCACATCGACAGCCTGGAGCGCCAAGTGAGGTTGCCCCTGTCTGCGCAGTTCCTTTGAAATGGTTCTGGCCGAGATGAGAAACCTGTCCTGTTCTCTTTTGGGTAGTTCGATCGCGAAAAGCCTGGCGCACCCAGCCAGGGCTTCCTGGTAAGACTTTTTCTTGATGAGGAGCATCACGATCTCGTGCTCAGATTCGGCGATACTCATCATCCTCTCTGAGGTCTGGGGCGGCTGCTGAAAAGAAAGGAGCAGGCAGAAACCGGGCAGCAACACAGAAGCTTTCATGCAGCTCTTACTCCGTCAAAAAAGGGTTGATCGGCTTCACCTCGCCCAGACTGAAAGGATTTGGCAAATCTCGCTCATCGACAAGGCCCCACGCGGTCTCCAGAAGTGTCTCTTCAGCCTGGCGTCGGTCCACATATTCTCCCAGTGCCCGAGACAATTTCAACCTCTCCGTGCTAGTGGGGATCAACAGCCCAAGTGAGAAAACGAGGGCAAGAGCGGCCGCTCCAACCGGCGCCCAGATACGCGGCGAAAACAAATCCCATCGAAAGGTCTCGATCCCCGCGGCAGCAGGAAGCACTCTCGCTTGAATCGGCGACCAGGGAGGGAGCGACAGATCTGCAGCGGGAAGCTGCTCAATCAGGTTGTCGGCGAAGCGCAGTGACTCGTACTCGGCCTGGCAATCGGAGCAGGAGGCGAGATGGCCTTCGATCTCCCGAGCTTGCTCGGGAGGGAGCTCAAAGTCCATCAGCGCTGTCAACTGGCTAGAGCAGGCCTGACATTCCATAGTCTTCTCCCAAATAGGCCTTTACCTTGTCTCGAACTCTGAGGCGGGCGCGGTGAATGTCCGATTTCACTGATGCCAGCGAGCGCCCTACGATCCGGCTGATCTCCTGATATCTGAGCTTGTGTACAGCGGAGAGGACGAAGACTTCCCGGTATTTCTCGGGAAGAGAGTTGATGACTCCCTGAACGACCTCCTGGAGTTCCTTCGACATGATGCTGCTTTCAGGGTTCTTCATGGAGGATGTCAGTCGTCGCATATCAGAGGCATCCAGCCCCTCATTAGCGTCGATCGATTCATGGTGGGGAGGCTTGGTCCGAAATCCTTGATAAACCTTGTTCTGGGCGATGCGGTACAGCCAGCTTTGAAACTTTCGGTTCTCCTTGAGAGTTCCGATCTTGTGGAACGCCGATACAAACGTCTCCTGGGTCAGGTCCTCTGCGTCGGCACGTGATCCAGTCATTCGGTAGATGTAACTGAGGATCTTCTTACTGTAGATGAAGTAAACCTCTTCAAAAGCAGCCACCTCGCCTGACTTCACCCTCGCAATGAGCCGATCGAGAGCGTCTCCGGACAGTTTCGCGCCGGCCTTGCTGAGCCCTCCAGTATTCGGTCTCATTAATTAGTGAAGGTTGCGGTGAAAAAAAGTTGCATGTTTTTGTGGGCGCCAAGAATAGCAAAAGTCCAATCCTCAGTCAGCCATCATACTGAAAAAGCAAAAATACGGAACACACTCCCAGGACGGACGTGAAAAAGGACTGAGAAGGAAATCTTTGCAATGCAGAAACTCTTAGCACTTCTTCTGTTGGCACCACTTGCAGTCCCACCGGCCTGGGGCCAGGTGGCCTACTCTTTCGTCACCGGTGGAGGGTCCTACCTGGGAGTCGGTATTCGCGACGTCGCCAGCGAAGACGTCGGGAAACTGGGACTTCCTCATGAGCGGGGTGTGTACATCACGGACGTTCAGGAGGGCAGTCCGGCCGGCGAGGCCGGGATCCAGGAAGCAGATGTGATCCTGGAGTACAGTGGTATCCCGGTTCTCAGCGCTCGACAATTTCAAGGAATGGTGGCGGACACGCCTCGAGGTCGGCCAGGGGGGAAAGCAGCATCGACGCCGTCGGGCTGCACATTTTCTATGCAACCCGATAAGCAAGCTATACCCACCTTTTTCCGGGCCTGATTTTCGAGGGGATTTCCACCCGTTTTTCACAGAGATAGTGGAAACTGGTCAGCGCCTTGTCGGAGAGCCCTTGGAACGTTGGAACTCTGAAACGTTGAGAAATCAGGAACGGGGCTGGCTGGTTTCCACTGCAGTGTGCAGGTTGACGCCGGTCTGTTTCATCGCC
This sequence comes from Acidobacteriota bacterium, assembly GCA_965205345.1. GTDB lineage: Bacteria > Acidobacteriota > UBA6911 > RPQK01 > CBDAPI01 > CBDAPI01. The sequence goes on from CBDBGQ010000029.1 coordinate 76,946, forward strand.
TCTCGCCGCGCTGCGACCGCCAGTCGGATTAGCGCCCTGGTGTCGCTTCCCTCAAAGATTTTACCCGCCACTCTTACTTGATAACGCATGTCTTTCTCCTCCCCTTTAATAGCGCCTCAGAACCCCTCGGACCACGCCCTGGATCTTGACCCTGTCTTCTTGAACGTAAATGGGGTCCAGGTTCTCGTTAGCAGGCTGCAGGCGGATCCGGGAGCCTTCTCGATAGTACTTTTTCAGGGTCACATCTTCTCCGTCGATCAGTGCCACGACGGTTTCTCCGTTGTGAGCGTCCGATCGCTCCTGGACAATGACCAGGTCGCCATCCCGGATCTGTTCGTCAATCATGGAGTCTCCGCTCACACGCAGCCCAAAATGGCGACCTTTTCCGAGAAAGTCCTCCGGAACCGAGATCTCCTGCTGGTCGGCAACCGCCTCGATTGGCTGCCCTGCCGCGATGGTTCCCAGCAGTGGCAGAGTGAGACCGTTAGCGTCTTCCGGGTTGCGAATCTGGATGGAACGAGCCTGGTTGGAGAGCCTGCGAATAAAACCTCGCTCCTCCAGGGCGCGAAGATGTTTGTACACTCCATTCAGAGAGGCAACATTCAAGTGTCTGGCGATCTCTTCGAACGAGGGTGAGTAACCTCTCTCCTCGATATAGGCCTGGAGGTAGTCCAGGATCTGGCGCTGTCTGCGGGTGAGTGGCATTCTCGTCCTCCTTGGAGCCCCATCGTGGGGTCCCGAGCACCAAGTATGGTGAAAACAAGGTGAAACGTCAAGACAAAAAGTGAAGAAAGAGTGAACATCGGATCAATGTAGACTGGGTTGGTCAGAGCCTTGAAGGAACGACGAGATGAGGTCAGGGCAAAGGCAAGGGCGAGGCACTCAACAGGTACCTGGCGGAAGCCAGGGGGAGAGAGCATGGCGCTCTAGACGAATGAGTTACACTGAGAAGCATGGAGCCGGGGTCGCGAGCAGACGAGCTGGAGGAGGAAAGAAAACGGATTCGAAAGTTGCGGGTCCTGGTCGATCTGGTAACCAGCACTCTTTACCAGGATCAAGACCTGAATCTGAGGCAAGCACGGCAGCTTGTGAGAAAGACCGAAGAGGCCGTCCTCCGCCTCTTTCCAGGGAAAGAGTGTACTTATCAAATCGTGCTTCTCCCCAGGTTCGAGCGCATCCTCCGAGAGCGCTGGGGACGTGGCCTCGAAGATCAGATTCACTAGAGATTAAAAATCAAAAAATTGGAAAATTAGAGATTAAAAATTAAAGATTCGCTGAGCTATGAACAAGACGGCGAGGTAAAAGAATTTTCAATTTTCAATCTTCAATTTTTAATTATTTATCAGCTGCGGGAGGTTTCTGGTCCGGTTGACAAAGACTGGGCTGCTGATTATGATTCATGAACTTTCGGAGGCTTGAAAGATCGGCATCGGATTGCGATCAGGCAACATAGAACTGTCCTTTGGAAGTGACCTATGCTTTTTGGAGCTGGTTCAGGACATTTCCGAGAGCATCGGCCGTATGGTGGGCTTCGACGAGGATGGCCGTTATTGGGTGAGCCTGTCCGTCCGCGAGTCCGTGATTAATGCCATCATGCATGGCAATAACAAGGATGCAGCCAAGAAGGTCGGGGTTCGATTCACGATCTCGAATGATCGCCTGATCATACGCGTTCAGGACGAGGGAGGGGGCTTTGACGAAGCTCGGATTCCGGATCCACTGGCCCCTGGCAATATTCTCAAACCGAGCGGGCGAGGCATCTTCTATGTACGGTCTTTCATGGACGATGTGGGATACCGACGCTTGCCTGAAGGTGGTTGGGAAATGCGTATGGAAAAGAGGCTAAACCACACAAAAGGAGATTCAAATGACCATTGAGACGCGCACGTCGGGTCCTGTCACGATTCTCGATATTCACGGCAAGATAACTATCGGCGAGGGAAGCGCTGAAGTCCGCAAGATGGTGCGTGAGCTCCTCCAGGCTGGGAAGGAGCTCTTGTCAATAGGTGTGGAAAAACATCAGGCGGCTTTCTCCTCCGGGACTTGGTTGACCGGGACTCCATTGACATATTTGGCGCCCTGGTAGACGTCTTTCATCAGCTCCGGTGCCTTCAACCGGCGGAATCGCTGCTCCGCCACCAGCAGCATCTTCCAGATCACCGCCTGGGCGTTTTCCACTTTCTTGAATCGCTTGGCCGCGTCCGTTCGCAGCCGAAGAGCGGCAAACGGTGACTCCACTGGATTGGTGGTTCGCAGATGCTGCCACTGCTTCTTTGGATAGCAGGTAAAAGGTCACCATCCGGTCCCAGTCCTGCTCGATTAGCTCAGCCGCCAGAGTCAGCCCTCGCTGCCGGCACCAGTGCTGAAAAACCTTCTTGAGTCGTTGTGCTTCTTCTCGAGTCTCGGCGTAAGGGATCTGCCGCAGGATCAGCAAGGCCGGCTTGTGCACTCGCTTAGGGAGCTTGGTCAGCAGGTTGACGATCCGATGATTCCAGCAGCGCTGCTCCTCGGCCTGGGGATAGACGTTGCGCAAAGCTCCCCAGATGCCCAGGTGGCCGTCTCCGATCACCAGCCGTGGACAGCCCATCCCCCGGCGCTTCAAGTCGCGCAGTACTTCCGACCAGCTCTGGGTCGATTCCCGATAGCCGCTCGTGACCGACACCACGGCTTTGCTTCCGTCACTTAAGGCGGCCAGCACCACCAGCAGGACTGCCTTTTCCTTCTCCAGACCCGCCTTGACGTAGATTCCATCTACCCATAAATACACCACTTCCAGATCATTCAAGGGTCGACTCTGCCAGACCTCCCATTCGGCCTGCCACTGCTCTTTCAATCTGGCCACCGTGGAGGACGACAGGTGCGCCTTTTCCCCTAAAAGCCCTCTCAGAGCCAGATCAAAATCCCCCAGCGCCAGACCATGCAAGTACAGCTCAGGGATCAGTTCTCGAACCTGCCGCGTCCGCTTGGCAAACAGGGGCAACACCCGACTTTCAAAGTGTTCCTCTAGATCCCGCACTCGAGGCCTTCGAACCTGGATCGTCCCCGAGCTCAGCGTCAGATGCCTCGGCTTCCCATATCCATTGCCATAGCCCGACGGAGCGTCCACGGCCCTTCGCCGCTCACTCTTACGCCGCCCTAATAACTCCGTGACTTCCTCCTCCAGCAGCTCTTGAACCCAGCCTTGGATCTTCTCCCGCACCCAATCTTCCAGCTCCTCGAAACAAACTCTTGACTCGACACTTTCCTCAATGTTCTGCTTGCTCATGCGGTGTGTACTCCTTCCGTTGCGGGCCTTTCGGCCCCGGATTTTAAATCAACCCGGAAGGATACTCACCGCCTATGCTATTTACACACCTTCTGATGGTAGCTCCTGGGAAGACGGACATACTGCTGAATCTGGGCGATGTCAGCTACGTTGACAGTTCGGGTATCGGAGAACTCGTGAGTTCCTTTACCACAGTTTCCAATCAGGGAGGGCAGCTGAAGCTTCTGAGTCTTACAAAGAAGCTGAAAGAACTCCTCGCGATCACGAAACTGCTGACGGTTTTCGATTCCTACGAGAAGAAAGAGGACGCTCTCGCGTCCTTTTCAGGGTGAAGAAACATCGTTCTCTTCTCTCCTCGCAACCTCTACTCGCAAGCCTCATCCGCAAACGGTGCCGTGTTTATGGGAGTGGTGTATGATCCGGAAGCGGACTCTTTCCCGCAGAGCAGGAATTCATCATGGCCAAGTACCCTCTACAGGTGGTCGAAGGTGAAGCACGAGCACCTTTTCTCCGGGGCGTGTTGACCCATTCCCTTCTCAAGCGCGGCCTCAGCTTCAAGGAAGCCTACGGAATCGCCAACAGGGTGCGTGACCACTTCCAAAAAGCAGGCAGCGTCTCTCGGAAGCAACTTCGTCAGACTGTCGATTCGATACTCGAAGAAAAGTACGGTTCGACTCTGCCTGTCCGGCCGCAGGTTCTCCCGGATGTGATTTTCGTGAAGGGAGAGGAGAAGGTCCCCTTCAGTAAGGGCATCCTGTCTCGCTCCCTCAGCGCAGCCGGCCTTGATCCATCGGTAGCCTACTCGACTGCACTCGAGATTCAAGAAAAGCTGCTCAGTGAAAAAAGGAAGACGATCAGCCGTAGGAAGTTGAGAAGAATCGTTTACTTGCAGTTGCTCGAGGCTCACGGCCAAGAGGCTGGGGAGCGTTATCTGGTGTGGCGCCACGCGCGTTTCTCCAACAAACCCGTGGTGTTGCTGTTTGGCGGGTCGAGTGGAGCCGGGAAGACATCTCTGGGCTCGGAAGTCGCCCACCTGCTGGGAATTGAGCGAGTGGTAACGACGGACAGTGTCCGCGAGATCATGAGAATGATGTTTTCGCGCGACCTGCTTCCCACTCTTCATTACTCTTCGTATGAGGCATGGAAGGGCTGGACCGGCGAGACTTCTTCCGAGACCGTGATCGGTGCTTTCGTAGAACAGAGTAATCGGGTCAACGTGGGAGTTACCGCGCTGGTAGACCGGGCGGCGAAAGAGAATCACAATCTGGTCATTGAGGGAGTCCACCTGGTCCCGGGTCTCCTCAATTATGAGCGTCTTCAGACCAGGGCCTACTGTGTTCATGTAGTGGTGGCCAATCTGGACCCCGACGCTTACGCGCAAAGATTTCCCCTGCGGGCGTCCCGCCAGGAGAGTCGCTCGCCCGAAAAGTACCTCGAGAACATCGACGCCATTCTTCAGATTCAAGACTACATCCTGGACATGGCCCACGGTCACGACATTCCTATCGTCGAGAATGAGGACCTGGAGCAGTCTGTTTCGGTGCTCATTGAGACCATCACTGACGACTTGCGGGCCCAGTTCGATCTGGAAGGAGAGAAACTTGTCGACCAGGCCCTCTCTGGGATGTCACCTCCCAAGACCCATGCGCGGCCGGCACCTGACTCATGACAGGGAGTGGGCGGGCTCTGATCCTGATCCAGGACGGACTTGGCGACCGGCCGCTGGCTGAGCTACAGGACCAGACTCCGCTGGAGGCAGCCTCGACTCCGGTTATGGATCTCCTCGCTTTGCGGGGGCGTACGGGAATGATGGGCATCTTCGGTCAGGACGGTCGAATTGGAACCGACGTGGGCCATCTGGGCTGGTTTGGCCAGGACTTTAGGGACAATCAGTATGCGCGGGGACCCGTGGAGGCCGCCGGAGTTGGGGTCGAACTGGAGGCCGGCGAGATTGCCCTGAGATTTAATTTCTGCACCCTTGCTACGGAAGGTCAAATCGTCGACCGGCGGTCTGGTCGGATTCGAGAGGGAACCGATCACCTGGTTGCTTCACTGAATGACATCGGTGCCATCGATTCGGTCGAGCTCCGGTTCTTTCCGGCCACGGAACACCGAGGCGTCCTGGTGATGCATGGTGCAGGCCTCTCTCGAAGAGTCAACGATTCCGATCCAGGTGGAGGTGGAAGAGCGGAGATCCAGGTGGTCAGACCGATCGAGAATACACCGGAAGCCGCTAGAACTGCCCGCGTTTTGAATCGGCTCACCGAAGAAGCCCGCCGCGTTCTCTCGGATCATCCTGTCAATGTTGCGAGAGCCCGGCAGGGACTGCCTCAAGCAAATGGGATCCTGACTCGTGCAGCCGGTAACCGGCTGCCATTCAAGAACATGCCGTCGGAGACAGGCCTGAGAATCGCCGCTGTGAGCGGGGAATCTACGGTTATCGGAATGGCTCGACTGTCAGGACTCGAGGCCATTACGGGCCCACAGCTCACCGCCAACCTGGATACGGATCTGGATGCAAAGGCAGAACTGACGCTCGATTCGATTGAGCGGAACGATCTCACTTTCCTGCACCTCAAGGGTTGTGACATCGCAGGGCACGCCGGAGATGCTCAAGCCAAGAGGGTGTTCATCGAAAGGACAGACCGGA
>CBDBGQ010000030.1:0-22064 GCA_965205345.1 Acidobacteriota bacterium
CTCTACGAGTTCTGTGAAGGTGAAGAGAATCAACTCCAATATGTCATTGGGTTAAGTCGAAACCCTCGCCTGCAGCGAGTGGTCGAGCCGCTGCTGGATTCGACTCGGCTGCAGTTCGTTGAGCTGGAGGAAAAACAGCGTCAGTTTGACGAGTTTCTTTATCGAGCCAAGAGCTGGGATCGATCCCGTCGCGTCATTGTCAAAGTGGAGGTCGATCAGCGCGGGATCAATCGTCGCTTTGTGGTTACCAACCGGGACGATCTCTGCTCCCAATCACTTTATGACCACTATACAAACCGAGGGCAGACCGAGAACTTCATCAAGGCCTTCAAGAATCATCTGAGCATGGACCGACTCAGCTGTCATCGATTCCTGGCCAATCAGTTTCGACTCCTCCTGCATGCACTGGCTTACCAGATGTTCGTGCGCCTCCGCGACTATCTGCACGGGACTCCCTGGCACAAGCTCGAAATCGAAACCTTACGTCGTCGTGTCCTCAAGATCGGGGCCCGCATCCGACAAACCACTCGACGCATCTGGGTCCATCTTTCCTCAGCCTTTCCCGAACAACCCCTCTTCCACCTCGTCTTGAGTCGCCTCAACTCCAGCTAGCTTCTCCCAGTTCCCCAAAAAACCGCTTCCGATACTCATCCAGGCCCAGATCTGTCTGAAATTCACTCCCCCAACCACTCAAACGCCTCCCCAACCGATATTCTTCGCAAATCCGCCTGTCACACCTGCCCGCTTCCGAGTTGGGCCACTTCTCGGGTCTTTTTTCAACAGCGGACTACGGTTTTTGCATAATCCGGGCTAGACAGGTCGCAGGGCACGGTTATCAACCGTGCCGAGCTGAGCGCGCTGCCGCGTCCCTCCATCCCCCGGCAGGAATTGCCGGACCGCGACGTTCGGCACGCCAGATTGGCGTGCCCTACGGAAATGCAACCAATGTTGCCGGCCTGCCACGTTCGGCTACCCAGTCCATCGGTTGTATTACATGTGCTACACTTAGACTTAGAGAATACAAATGGTGACACAATCCGTACGACTACCTGGTGAACTGGCGGCTCGATTGACCGAACTGGCCACGACGACACGCCGATCAAAAAGCTCCCATATTGTCGAGGCTCTGGAGCAATACCTGGAAACTCAGGAGGATCTCGAGGTATCCCTGGCACGGTTCCGCGATCCGGAGGCCGAGTGGCTCGAGCATGACGAGGTCCGGCTTGAGCTCAGTCTCGATTAGGTGGGAAAGGAGGGCGGTCAAAGAACTTGCCGCAATTCCGAAGAAGGATCGGCAGAAGGTGTTTGATTCGGTCGGAACTCTCTGCGACGATCCGCTTCGGGGCAAGATCCTGAGCGGCAGGTGGAAGGGTTTCAGGCGACTGCGGATAGGAGCTTACCGGGTTGTCTATGCTTTTGACGGACGGGACCTGCTGATCTCTGTGGTCCGGGTTGCACATCGGCGGGATGTCTATCGATAGTCGATCGGTGGTGCCCGTGGCGGCTCAGTAGAAAGGAAAGGGGCCGTCTGCTCTGTCCCCAATCTTCCCAGGCCTAAGAAAAGGTGCCAGAGTAGACTGTCCCCTTTTTCTCACTTTTGAGTAAATCGGCTACACTAATCGAATGAATCATGAGTCGAGCGGCCGGCTGGCGGACGGGACGAGACCGGCCACCCCGGAGGACCTTTTCCAGCGACTCCGGGAGCTGGGGATTACCTGCGAAACGGCTCACCATCCGCCCTTATTCACGGTCAAAGAAGCGCAAGCCGTCCGCTCCGAGATGACGGGCGGTCACACCAAGAACCTGTTTCTGCGCAACAAGAAGGGCCGGATGTGGCTGCTGGTCTGTGACGAGGAACGTAAGCTCGATCTGAAAGAGTTGGGCAAAAGGCTGGAGGCGGGGCGTTTTTCCTTCGGCAGCCCAGACCGTTTGATGCAGTACCTGGGCGTCATCCCCGGGGCAGTGTCACCTTTCGCCGTGATGAACGACAGAGAGGGTCAGGTGCGGCTCGTGCTTGAGCGGTCTTTGCTGGAGATCCCGGAGCTGAACTTTCACCCCCTGGATAACTCCATGACGACTCGAATCGCCACGCCGGATCTGATCCGCTTCCTCGAAGAGGTGGACCACGCTCCCGAGCTGGTCGATTTAGGGTAGGAGTGCCCAACAACCGACCCTCGTCAAGGCTCCCGGCCGGGGGCTTCTGCTGCCCCTGGAGTTGCGTCAAAGAGGAAGACATTCATTCCTACCAGCGGCTTTTCTTCACGAAACTCGCCTACTTTCACCAGCACTTTCAGCACATCGTAGAGTTCTTCCAGAGGACCATGGGACGCCACCAGCCAGAGGCGTTTGTGGGGAGGAAGGGCTCGAATCTGCGCTTCGATTTCAGCTGCATTGCCGCGCAGAGGATGCTGGGGCACAGCACTTTCATACTTCCGGAAGTAGTAATTGAAAGGTTCTTTCACATAGTTCTTGTGGATAAGAATGACGTCGCCCGCCGTGGCCTTACCGGCCACGTAAGCGGCCGCCTCGTCCCAGGACTCCTTCTCATAGGAGGTGTAGTAGTCTGCCACTCCCCAAAGATTCAAGCCCACCACCGCAAAGAGGAGGAGGATCCGCAGACGGCGGTTCCTCAGTGAAAGCACACCGGCGGCGAGCGTCACATAGAAGGGAATGGTGGTCCAGATCAGGGTTCTGGCCAGGAAAACGGGTTGCACGAGACTAACCAGGAGGACGCCCGTGATGGGCGCAGCGACCAGAACCAGAAGGAAAACGGCCCAGCGGTAATTCCGTCGCCACTGAAACAACCCGAGAGCCCACAGCCCGGTCACCAGAAGGGAAGTTCCCACATAGAGGGGGAAGGGCTCATCCAGGGGGAGATAGAGTGCTCCGAGAGTCTCGATCACCCGATTCAGATCGGGTGCCGGGATCCAGTAGTCGGCCAGAACTCCCCTGGCCTGGCCGGCCATCCTCGGCAACCACGGGATCCAGCAAAGAACGATCGCTCCCAGGGCCAGCGACCAGTTTCTGATCAGGTTTCGTCGATCCAGCTTGCCGGTGGCCACGCAAAGGAACAGAACCAGGTTCCAGCTGACCAGGAGAAGGATGGCCGTGTTGTGGGTGTAGAGGACACCCATGCTGCCCGCGACGACGGCCAGCCAGGCCAGCAGCACTCGTCGTCGTCGCAAGAAGGAGGGTGATTCTTCTCCAGGACTTCGCGCCCCGGCGGCGGAGGGGGCCAGAAGCGAGGACACTCCCCACATGGTGAGAGCCGCCAGGAAAGTCAACAGTGTATACATCCTGGCTTCCTGTGCGTAACGAATCTGAAGAGGAGCGATGGCAAAGAAAAGAGCTGCCATAGCTGCGAGCCGCGCTCCTCCTATGGTCCGGCCCAACGCGTAGACGAGAGGAACGGTGAGGACACCCAGTACCGCCGATGGCACCCGCAGGAAGAACTCATTGTCCTGGCTGGCGATGGGAGGAATCCCCAGACCGGGAACTCCGTGCATCCACGCCCGGACCAGGGAGTAATAGAGAGGAGGATGAACATCCTGGGAGGCAACCCCCTGGATAGTGCGTTCCGGCATAGAGCCAGGTCAGAGCCTCATCCAGCCACAGCGGTTGACCCCCCAGGTGATAGAAACGCAAAGCCGCGGCCGCGAGGACGATGAGTGCAACAGAGACAATCGGTTGCTGCTGAAGACTCCTGGTCCACGCTCCTTGCGTTCCACGTTCCACGTCGACGGTCGACGGTCAACCGCCTTTCAGGGGCCATACCACTCTGCGATTCCAGCCTGTTAATATACTGACGCGCCAAAGTTGACGAAAGAGGCTACGACGGACGTCCGGTGGGAGACGGCAAGCCCGGGAGGATCACCATGCTCCTGCGCAAACGCTACTGGGAGTCACACGAAGCGGAGCGCTTGGACGACCCCTGCCGAATACCCTGTGCAGGTGTGAGCGGGGCGGATCGAAGTGAATGACAGACGGGGTATCGGTCTCCGTCAGGCCCAGGGGGGACATCCCTTCGAGATTGGGCTCGACCAAGGCCGCAGAGGATAAGCCAATGGACCTTCAGCTAGACGACATCGAGGCTCGAGTGCTGGGCTGTCTGATCGAGAAAGAACTGACGACGCCGGGTTACTATCCGCTCACGCTCCATTCCCTGACCGCGGCCTGCAATCAGAAGTCCAACCGTGAGCCGGTCATGTCGCTGCAGGAGACGGACGTCGTCCGTGCGCTGGACCGTCTGCGTGCGAAACATCTCACCGGTGAGAGGTACGGGGCGGGAATGCGCGTCGCCAAGTATGAGCACAGGGTCAGAGACAAATGGGCACTCCAAGCCGGGGAGGTGGCCATCCTGTGTGTGCTGCTCCTTCGCGGGCCACAGACCCTGGGAGAGATTCGCGGCCGCAGCGGGAGAATGTTCGCCTTCACCGATGTCGAAGAGGTGGAGAATACGCTGCCGGGCCTGAATGCCCGGGAAGAGGGGCCGTTTGTCTTGAAGCTACCTCGCCAGCCCGGTCACAAAGAGAGCCGATTCGTGCATCTTCTGTCCGGAGAGCCCGACCTGGACGCCATTGAAGCCACGCTGGCACCCGAACCGGCCACCCTTCAGGTACGAGCCGAAAACGAACGGATCGAGGCTCTCGAGGCACAGGTTCAGTCTCTCAAGGAGCAAATGATTGAGCTGAAGGAGAGACTGGAGGAGTTCAAGGGTCAGTTCGAATAAGCCCTGTAGGAGGATCCTCCGTGGTCCGATCAGATCGCCGCATGGAAGCGGCTTCTACAGGCCGACCATGAAAAGAAAGAAGGAGATCGCGCCGCCTGCCAGGGTGGCAAAACCCCAGAAGCGCAGGTGCCGGATCTTCCACCACATGTAGAGGCCGGAAGCGATCCAGACCAGGAACCCCACGCAAACCAGATCCAGCACGAAGGCCCACACATCACTCCAGAAGTCATCGTGCCGGTAGCCCGCCCGCAGGTGAAGACCGGTCAGCATCTGATACCAGCGCGGTTCGAAGCTCCGCAGCACGGCCTTCTTCTGTTCGAGGTCGTAAACGAGCCTCCCTCGCTTCCAGAAATCTATCAGCAGGAACGTAATCTGGTTTCCCCGCCGGCTCGCAAAAAAGGGGGTTTCTAAACCGACCTCTTTCAGAATCTTAGGACCAAACTCACGGAGATCAGCGTTTTCAGGTACAGGAAGGTCCAGATCCTTCTCCCACTCAATCTCAAAGATTGTTCTGCCCCGGCCGTCCCAGGCAGAGATGGCTTGCAAGTGGCTGAAGACAAGAGAACTGAGCGCGTACATCAGAACCCAGGGCAGCAGAAACATGCCCAGGTACAGGTGCACGCGACGATTAATCAATTGAAAGCTCATGGTCGCTCTTTTTTCCGGTTAGAGGACTAGAATCAAGAACACAAAAAGGCCGCTACCGGCCACGCCGCAGAGGAGCCCCCACTTGCGGGCGGCCCGGATTTCCCAGAGCATCCAGAGCCCCGAGAGCACCCAGAAAATCATAGCGATAATGACCAGGTCCACGGAAAGAGCCCAGGTGTCCTCCAGAACTTCTTCGCTCTGGAAGCCGGAACGGTGATGGACGGTTCGCAGCGACCTTGTTGCATGGATCATCCCGAAGGATGCCTTATCATCGTGTTTTTCAACACCGGGGATAACCTAGATGCCACATAAGTTCAACGCAGCCCGACGGCACAAGTTTGATAAGGCGCAGTATCAGGTGATCAACTGGGCGGAATATAACGAGAGCCTGCGCCAGCGGGGTGATCTGACGATTTGGGTCAGTGATGAGGCTCAAAGTGTGTGGCGCGCGCCGCGCCGCACGTCACGGGGTGGCCAGCGGAGATACTCGGATCTGGCTATCGAGACATGCCTGACGCTGCGCACGGCGTATCGGCTTGGGTTGCGACAAACGCAGGGGCTGATGGGTTCCATTGGCACGCTCATGGGGCTGGATATACGGGTGCCGGACTTCTCCACACTGTCGCGTCGCGCAAACGGCTTGAGCATCGCGCAGGTGATGAGGCAAGCCGGGTCTGTGCCTGTCCATCTGGTGGTGGACAGTACCGGCCTCAAGATCTTCGGCGAAGGGGAATGGCTCGCGCAGAAGCATAAAACCAGGGGAATACGCCGCCGCTGGCGCAAACTCCACCTCGGACTGGACCTCCATAGCGGTGCGATTGTTTGCGCCAATCTGATTCACGATGACGTTGGAGACAGCACCGCCTTACCCGGGCTCCTGGATCAACTCGATGCCCCGGTCACGGGCTTTCTGGCGGACGGCGCCTATGATGGAGCGTCCACACGGGATCTGCTGAGGGAACGGTATGGGGAGACCCTGGATGTGGTTATACCGCCGCCAAAGAACGCAGTGATCCGACCGCAATCGGCGCGGGATCCAACCGTTCGGGATCGCCATATTGCCCAGATCCGCAGCAACGGCCGCATGGCCTGGCAGGCGGCCACAGGGTACAACCAGCGCAGCCGGATAGAAACGCAGATCGGCCGGTGGAAGAGCGTCATCGGCCCCAGACTCAGATCCCGCAGCTTCTCCAGGCAGATCACGGAGATCCAGGTCGGCCAGAAAGTCCTGAACACAATGACCGCACTCGGACGGCCTGTGTTCGAACGTATCGCCTGACGCTACCGCTTGGGAAAGGGCGAATTCCATCTCCGCCCCGATCCATGCAACAACGCTCCTAAAAGCCCTCTCAGAGCCAGATCAAAATCCCCCAGCGCCAGACCATGCAAGTACAGCTCAGGGATCAGTTCTCGAACCTGCCGCGTCCGCTTGGCAAACAGGGGCAACACCCGACTTTCAAAGTGTTCCTCTAGATCCCGCACTCGAGGCCTTCGAACCTGGATCGTCCCCGAGCTCAGCGTCAGATGCCTCGGCTTCCCATATCCATTGCCATAGCCCGACGGAGCGTCCACGGCCCTTCGCCGCTCACTCTTACGCCGCCCTAATAACTCCGTGACTTCCTCCTCTGAGTCAGCAGCTCTTGAACCCAGCCTTGGATCTTCTCCCGCACCCAATCTTCCAGCTCCTCTAAACAAACTCTTGACTCGACACTTTCCTCAATGTTCTGCTTGCTCATGCGGTGTGTACTCCTTCCGTTGCGGGCCTTTCGGCCCTGGGTTTTAAATCAACCCGGAAGGATACTCACCGCCTATGCTATTTACACACCTTCTGATGGTAGCTCCAACGTCTATCCCCAGGCCGAGGAGCAGCGCTGCTGGAATCATCGGATCGTCAACCTGCTGACCAAGCTCCCTAAGCGAGTGCACAAGCCGGCCTTGCTGATCCTGCGGCAGATCCCTTACGCCGAGACTCGAGAAGAAGCACAACGACTCAAGAAGGTTTTTCAGCACTGGTGCCGGCAGCGAGGGCTGACTCTGGCGGCTGAGCTAATCGAGCAGGACTGGGACCGGATGGTGACCTTTTACCTGCTATCCAAAGAAGCAGTGGCAGCATCTGCGAACCACCAATCCTGGATATAGTGGAGTCACCGTTTGCCGCTCTTCGGCTGCGAACGGACGCGGCCAAGCGATTCAAGAAAGTGGAAAACGCCCAGGCGGTGATCTGGAAGATGCTGCTGGTGGCGGAGCAGCGATTCCGCCGGTTGAAGGCACCGGAGCTGATGAAAGACGTCTACCAGGGCGCCAAATATGTCAATGGAGTCCCGGTCAACCAAGTCCCGGAGGAGAAAGCCGCCTGATGTTTTTCCACACCTAGTGACAAGAGCTCTCCAAAGAAGGAAAAGTAGCCTACAAGGTGACAGAGGCGCCCTCCGGTGCTCAGGTAAAGTCACTTCCCGCCGGCAACGCCACGCTGATTGCCAACTCTGGCGGCTGGTACCCGCTTCTCTTATTACGGCAACACGTTCTACCGGCAGGTGGAACAGGGGGGCCAGCAGGTTTACGTCGTGGTGGAGAAGCCGGCCGGGTTGACCACCATCTCGGAGCTTCCCGCCGATTTCGAACCTGTCCCTCTGGCAGCCGTCACTTTCTTCAAGATCGAGCATCAGTATTACCTTCCCTATTTGGATGGAGAGAAGCAGGTCTTTCTTCTCGTTGATCCGCCTCAACCACCGGAAGGAACCGCTCCCCTGCCGGCGATTCCCACACAGCTGACGGTTGCGGCCGGCACCCAGATCCAGATTCGCACCGCCGATGACCTCAACAGCGGAAAGAACAAAAAGGGAGACAGAACCAAGGGCTTTCTACACACGGATCTGGAGGTGGACGGCAGGACTGTCGCTCCCGCGGGAAGCGAAGTATACGGACTCCTGGGGGAAGTCAAGAAAGCCGGAAAGCTCTCAGGAAAGGCGAAGCTGCAGCTGAGCCTCATCGATCTGCTGGTGGGAGACAAGATCTATCCTATCTCCACGGCGGCCCTCGAGATTGACGGTGAAAAGGCCAGGACGCTCCTCAAGATCGGAGTGGGTGCCGGCGTGGGGGCGGCCGTGGGAGCGGTTGCCGACGGCGGAGAGGGTGCTCTGATCGGTACCGCCGTGGGTGCCGCGGCGGGAACTGCCGTGGCAGCCGCCACCGGAGGCAAGCAGGTCAAGATCTCAGCCCAGACGCTCCTCGAGTTCAAGCTGGACAAGCCCGTCACCATCGAAGTCGGCACTCGACTGGCTGACTAGGATATTCCACGTTCCACGTTCCACGTTCCACGCCAAGCGCTGCTTGTACTTCGTCTCCTCAAACCCATGGCCTACTCCCGATGGGTTAAGATGGAGGGAACATGCGGGCTGTACTCCTGGCTCTGGCCATCTTCCTGATCGCACCCGCCCGGGCAGAAGCTCGAGGCGAATCCAGCTTTGTCCGCCACCTGAGATACCTGGCCTCGGACGAACTGCGCGGCCGAGGAAATGACCAGCCGGAGCTCCTGGAAGCAGCTTCCTATATTGCCGGAGAATTCGAGCAGCTGGGACTGCTTCCTGCCGGACCGGACGGTTCATTCTTTCAGCCCTTTCAGGTCACCACCGCTGTGGAACTGGGCAATGACAGTGAGTGCTCCTTTTACAGCCTGCTGGGTCTCCCCGTTTCACTGACCTACGGGCAGGACTACACCTCTCTAGCCTTCGGCGAGAAGAGGGAGGTGAACGCCCCACTGGCATTTGCCGGATTTGGCATCTCGGCACCGGAGTTGAACTACGACGATTATTCCTCCCTGGACGTTTCCGGCAAGGTGGTGGTCGTCTTCGATCACGAACCCGGAGAACTCTGCCCGGACAGCCCCTTCGAGGGATTGAATCCGACCTTCCATTCCTCTCTGCTGAGGAAAGCCGAGACTGCCCGGGATCGGGGCGCGACGGGACTGATCATCATTCCGGATTGGTTCAACCATTCCAGGTTGAAGGAAGGCAGATGGCGAAGCGGCGGCCATCTGGACTCCGCTGGGATCCCCGTGTTGCGCCTGGATCGAAGCTGGTCGGAACGCCTGTGGGCGGCCAGTGGTCGGGAGGCACGGGAGGTGTGGCGATGGATCAATGGACGCATGACACCCTACTCCTTCGATTTCGACGCCCTGTATGTCCGCATCCGTCTCGATATCCGGCCCACCAACCACCAGGTGAACAATGTGGTTGCCCTGCTCCCGGGTGCCAGCCCGGATTTCCTGGTCCTGGGCGCCCACTATGACCATCTTGGAACCGGAAGTGGAGCCAGCCTGGAAGTGCAACGGGAGACAGAGATCCACAACGGGGCGGACGATAACGCTTCGGGGGTCGCGGCTCTTCTGCAACTGGCCGAGGACCTGTCCGCCACTCCCAGGCACTTCGGAATCCTGTTCGTGGCCTTTGCGGGAGAGGAGCTTGGTCTGCTGGGCTCAACCCATTATCTGCAGGAGCCCGTTCTCCCTTTGGAGCACACCCTGTGCATGCTCAACTTCGACATGATTGGAAGGAGCGAAGGGGAACTCCTGCTCGGGGGAGTCGGCACCAGCCCGGACTTCGGACCGATTCTCGAAGACCTGGCTCTGAACACACCGCTGACCCTGCGGACGGCGGAGACCGCAGGGGGATCGAGCGATCACCTGAGTTTCAACCGGAAGGGCATCCCCGTGCTTTTCTTTTTCTCGGGCCTGCACTCCGATTACCACCGGCCGACGGACGATTTCCAGAGAATCAACGTCCAGAGAGCGGAGCAGATCGTCGACTTTGCCCGCCAATTCGTAACGGTTGTCGATGATTCGCGTCTGCCCATCCGACCTGCAGACCCCGTGGTGGCTGAACCGGTTGCAGAGCCAATCAGTCGAGAGTGGCTCTTCGGTCCCCTCTTCGGCGGGCTCGTTGATATGGCCTTTAAGGGTTCCGGAGTTCGCTTTTCTGAAGTGCTGAGTGGAAGTCCCGCACAGCTAGCCGGCGTGAGGCCCGGAGACATCCTGGTCCGGTTTGAAAGTGTCCCCATTCGCAGCAACTACGAGTTCACCAGGGAATTGCGCTCGCGACGCCCCGGCGCCCGGGTCAAGATTGTCGTCATCCGCGATCAGATCAAACGGGAGTTGCTGGTGAGGCTGGCCGAACGGAAGTAGTCCTTCCTTACAGTACTAAATGAAGATCTGCTGATCCTCATGATGGTGGCTGGGATCCTCACCAGCCTCCGGACCCGAGCGCAACCTCTTCAGGCCGGCTCCCACTGCCCGCAGAACCAGCGAGACCCTGGAGGCGGGCTCGAGGACAGCATCGTAGACTTCATTGCTGGCGCTCGAGAATCTCCCCATAAGCTCGTCGGACCGGCCCTGCCACTGCTGCAGGTTGGTCTCCAGGTAAGACAGCCCCTGCTCGACTTTCTCGTCCACTTCCGACACAGCCCGGAAAGCCGCTTCCGTCGCCTCCTGGATGTGCGCCTCCCAGTCGGCAAATCTCCCGGTCAGACTGGACACCCTGGACAGGGTCGTGTCCGCAGTGGTGAGGAACGAAAACAACTGGCGCAGGCTCTGCTCACTCTTCGAGTGGATGCGCCGGATCCGGGCGTTCATCATTAGAATGACGACAGCCAGCAGAATACTCTGCGCAGCGAGAACGAGGAACAGAACCAGCAATGACCAGTTCAAAAGAGGGGTAGCTTCCATCGAGGTTTACCTTAGCACAGATGTGTGGGTTCTGGGTTCTGGGTTCTGGCGCACTCATTGCATTCGCGCCTCTGCCTACTCGGTGGCGGTACAGCTCAGCTCCGGGACCGGCCCGGAAGCCGCGAGGAACCGTGGCAATCAAGGAAACTACAGAGATAGGAACGACAGTGACTGCGCAGCAGCGCGGAAGCTGCCGGGGAGCATTGCACTTTTCAGTAGGGTGGAATCTGCAATCCGGAAACCGTAAGGTTAGGGCACCCGATTGCTGAGGTCTCTTCAAGAAGGGAGTGAAAGGTGAGCCGTTCCGAGTCTCGAGCCGAAGCGAAAACCCCGTCCGAGTCGCACACCACCATGGCCGAAATCGTGCTGCCGAATCATGCCAATGTTCAGGGCAATATCATGGGTGGTCGTGTGATGCACCTGATCGACCTGGCGGCGGCCATGGCAGCGGCTCGCCACTGTCGTCTTCAGGTGGTGACCGCCTCAGTTGATTCCCTGGTGTTTCTACATCCCATCAAAGTAGGAGAACTTGTTCTGCTCGAGGCCAATGTCTGCCGGGTATTCCGCACATCCATGGAGGTGGAGGTTGAGGTCTTCTCAGAGGATCTCAGAACCGGCGCGAGGCTCCAGACCAGCACCGCCTTCCTGACCTTTGTGGCCCTGAATGGCGACGGAAATCCCTGTGAGGCCCCCTGCCTCCGCCCCCGGACAGAGGCCGACAGGCGGCGCTTCAAAGGCGCGCTGAAACGGAGAGAACAGCGCCTTCAGGGCAAGTGCTGAGAATCTCACCCGACCCAAACCGGCGGCAGCACGAAACTTTTCCGGCCTGCCCTTGTCTGAATCACTGAAAAACAGTGGGCGCAGGCGCTATGGTCAGGCCTGATTGCTAGGTTTGGGGACCAACCAGTGAGCCGTCAAGGGAAAATTCCGGTGAATAAGCCGATCCGAAAGATTTTTCGAAGCCTGGCAGATCGGGCCTTCGATCAGACACACCTCTGCGACGGGGACCTGCTCGCCTATTTGAGCGACATGCTGGCTGATTTTGCTCACGTGGATGAGCTTTATCCACTTTGCGACAAGTCGGGCCGGCGCGTGAAGTACCTGATCGACATGCAGCCACTGCCCGAAGACACTTCAAATCGTCAACGCAAGGCACGCTATCAGTACATCGGTGACTACAGTCCTTTCATCCTGGGAATGTTCCCGGAAAGCCTGAGTTACGGCCGGGTGTCGATCCCCCACTCCTATTACGGCGACACGGGCCGGCGCAGCTACCTGGTGGCGAGCGAACTCGAGAAAAAGAGGGAGCAAACCATTGTATTGCGCAAGCTGGCAGACAAGTTTGAGCACTGCGTGGTCTCCCTGAACTGGGTGCGCGAGTACACCCGGGATCCTTTCTACCAGTACATGCTGCGCCAGTTTCAGATTACCTGAAGGGTGATTGCAACGGTCTGAGTTACACGTTCCACGTTCCACGAGCGCTCAGCGTCTTGCTATACTTCGCTCCAATGCTCCGTGCTCTCCTCACCCAGGGAATCAAAGAGAAAGCACTCGATCTGGGTTTCGATCGGGTGGGGATCGCGCCCGTCGAGGACGTACCCGACGAAAAGCTTCTTACCTGGTTAAAGCGCGATTATCACGGCGAAATGCAATACATGGCCCGGGGTGTGGATAAACGTCTCGATCCGAGCCTGATCCTGGAGGGTGCCAGGACTGTTCTCTCGGTTGCGCTGAACTACTATCATTCCTACACCCTTCCCTACCACGACCCGGCCTCGGGAGTCGTGTCCCGCTACGCATCGGGCGACGACTACCACGAGGTTCTGGGCCGCAAATTGAAAGCTTTGATGGAGGCGATTGAGGAGCTCTGTCCCGGCACCGCGGGCAGGATCTATGTGGACACGGGGCCGGTGATGGACAAGCACTGGGCGGCCCGCTCCGGGATCGGATGGATCGGCAAGAATGCCAATCTGATTGCGGGCAAGAAGCTGGGCTCCTGGTTTTTCATTGGCGAGATCCTGCTCAACCGGGAACTCGACCCGGATACACCGGGGCGCGATCACTGCGGAAGCTGCCGCCGCTGTCTGGACGAGTGCCCGACCGAGGCCATTGTGGAACCCTACGTCGTGGACAGCCGCCGCTGCATCTCCTACCTGACGATCGAAGTAAAAGAAGATATTCCCGAGGAGCTGCGTCGCGGCAACGGGAATCTGATCTTTGGCTGCGACATCTGCCAGGATGTGTGCCCCTGGAATCGCCGGGTAGCCGAGTCCCGCGAGCCTTCCTTTTCCCCCCGGGAAGCGCTCCGGCGCCCCCTTCTGAAGGAGTTGGCCGGATTGACCGAGAACGATTATCAATCTCTGTTTCGGAAAAGCCCGGTGAAGCGGGCCGGGTGGCGAGGGTTGATGAGGAATACAGCAGTGGCCATGGGAAACAGCAGGAGCGAGGGGTTTGTGCCCGAACTCATCCAGCTGCTCAACGGTCCGGATCCAATGGTACGCCGGCACGCCGCCTGGGGCCTGAAAGAGATTGGAGGAGATCAGGCTCGAAAGGGGCTGATCGAGCGCCTCGGGATCGAGACCGATGCCCGGACCCGCGAGGCCCTGGAGAAGCTGGCCGAGGTCTGATGCCGAACTCCGGATTAACGGTGAGCTCACGCCTCTACCGTTCTGTCCCGTTCCCTGGCACCACAACAACAGAACGGCAAGGGGTAAGCCTGCCGTTATTCCTCGAACTCTCCACATTCCAGAACCCAGAACCCAGAACCCAGAACCCAGAACCTAGAACCTAGAACCCTCCCTGACCACCGCGATAGAATAAGGCCAAGTGAAAGAAACGGTAGGAGTTGTACTGGGAGGTGGCAAGGGAACGCGGCTCTTCCCCCTGACCTCCGTGCGCTCCAAACCGGCCGTTCCCCTGGCCGCCAAGTACCGACTGATCGATATCCCCATCAGCAATTGCATCAACTCGGGAATCGTCAGGATCTTCGTTCTCACTCAGTACAATTCCGCATCTTTGAACTCCCACATCAAGATGACTTACCAGCTGGGAATGTTCTCCCGTGGATTCGTGGACGTCCTGGCGGCCGAGCAGACACCGGAAAGCAGCAGTTGGTTTCAGGGAACCGCGGACGCTGTCCGCCAGTCCTTGAAGCACATTCTCGCCTTCCGTGTTGACTACATCCTGGTCCTGTCCGGAGACCAGCTCTACCGGATGGACTTCAGTGAAGTCGTTCGAACTCACGAGGAGAAGGCGGCCCAGATCACCATCTGCACCCTGCCGGTCGAGGCCAGCCGCGCTTCCGGGTTCGGTCTGATGAGCGTTGGGGAGGACGGAAGAATCGCCTCCTTCCACGAGAAGCCATCAGACCGGGAGGTGATCGAAAAGCTGGTTCGGGACTGTCGTGTTCTCCGGGCGGACGGGAAAGATCAAGCTCTGGCCTCGATGGGGATCTACCTTTTCAACCGGGATATTCTGGTGGAGTCCCTGAAAGACGAGTCCAAGATCGATTTTGGCCGTGATGTCATTCCCGCAGCTCTTTCGGATCACCGTGTGTATGCCCATGTCTTTGACGGTTACTGGGCGGATATCGGGACCATACAAGCCTTCTACAAAGCCAATATCGAGTTGACGAGCGAGGACTCACCCTTCGATTTCTATGACGCCGATTCGCCCATTTACACTCATCCCCGTTTTCTCCCTGCCAGCTGGATCGGGGGAGGTAAGATCGAGTCCTGCATCATTGCCGACGGCTGTGTCGTCAAAGGCCGCAAGATCTGTCACAGCATCATTGGAATCCGGTCGATCATCGGTGCAGGGGTGGAGATGTACGACTCACTGATGATGGGAGCAGACTACTTCGAAACAGACCCCGACCCGGAAGTTCCAGTCGGCATCGGCGCCGGGTCCACCATACGGAACGCGATCCTGGACAAGAACGCCCGGGTGGGTAAGGAGGTCAGGATCGAGAATCGCTCCCGAACCCAGCATCTCGATCGCGACAACTATTTTATTCGGGAGGGGATCGCCATCGTCCCCAAGAACGCCGTCATTCCCGACGGCACGGTGATCTAGCGGTCGGGCTGGGGCCCGACCGCGTTCCACGTTCCACGTTCCACGTTCCACGCGGTGCCCTTCGCCCGAAGGATTGCCTTCACGCCGAGACAACGCGGAACCTCCCTACATAATCTGCCCGCGTAAATCCTGGTCCTGTGGGTATTGGGCCTCCAGTTTTCCAATCTTCTCGCGGTTCGCCTCAACTGTCTGATCGCTCACCACCCGGCCCAGGAACTCGACGTGCATGGTCCAGGCCTGTTCGACCTTTCCAGTGAAGGGATTCTGATAGTAGCAGTCTTCCCACAGCTTCTTATTGTTCAGGTTCCAGGTCAGGTACTGACCGGGTGCATATTGCTTGCGGCAGGGAACGACTTCCAGCACCTCGAAACCATCCGGATCGAGCGGGCGCAGGATCACAATCCTGGCGCTCTCCACCTCCTTCTGGCACTCAGGATCAGCGTAAAACGGAATGTCGGTGATCAGGACTTTGTGAGGCACGACCGGCATCTCAGAAGTGGTCTCGGGCTCGGCTCCGATCGAATCCGTGATGTTAACCCGATCCTTTTTCCCACGCAGCTTTTCGGTCAATTTTTCCAGTGGCATCTTGGCACTCCCTTTTTGGAAGAACAATCACTCTTTCGAAAGGGTTCGAGAACCCACAAGGTAAAGCGTGTATTCTAACATGGCGAGGAGGCCGGATCGGTTCTTGACCGGCGGCCTGAAGCGTGCTAGAAGTTTACTTTTTTTGGGCAGCGACGGGTCATCATCATGATTGACATCAACTGGAGTCTGGCGGTCTCTTCAGCCATCTTCATCCTGACCTGGTTTGCCCTCTCCCGGCTCTTGCTGCGACCCTTGATGCAGGTTCTCGGGGAGCGGCGAGATCGTACTTCCGGCGTATTCGAGAAGGCGCAAGAATACGAGGCCCGTTTTCAGGCCCTGGTCGACACGGTTGACCGCAAGCTCAAAGAGCAAAGACAGGTGAGCTTCAAACTGGCACAGGAGCTGCGCAATGAAGCCCTGAGTGAACGTAGAGAAAGAATACGGTCGGCTCGCGATGAGGCGGATTCGATGCTCAACGAAGCCAAAGAGGAGATCCAGAGTGAGCTGGAATCAGCCCGGCAACAGCTGCGAACCGAGTCAGAGGAAATTGCCCGAGCCATCTCGGATCGGGTGCTGAGGGTATCCCGGTAACTGCCTTGCAGGGCAGGCTGAGACCCGGACAGCACTGCGATCATGTCCCGCCACCGTTTAGCAATCGAACTATGAAAACCCGAGGATTCCTTGTTTTTATTCTGATTTCTTTCGCTCTCACCGGGCCGCTGCTGGCTGCAGAGGAAGGACACGGAGGCTGGGGCTGGGGCGAGACGGTTGGTCGTTGGATCAACCTCTTGATTCTGTTCGGCGTAATCACCTACTTCGTCAGGGAACCGGCGCGCCAGTTCTTCAGCAATCGAAAGGCGGAGCTGCAGAAGCAGATACGGCGGGCTGAAGAGGCTCGCCAGCAAGCCGAGGCCAAACTGGCCGAGGCGGAAGAACGCATGAAGCAGCTCGATTCGGAACTCGACGCTATCCGCCGGCAGGCCCGGGAAGAAGCCGAACGTGAAAAGGAACGGATCCGCGCACAGGCCGAGGAAGAAGTGAAGAGGATTCTTTCGATGGCGCGCCGGGATATCCGTACCCTCGGCCAATCGGTACGTCAGGACTTGAAGGACTATGCGGCTGAGATCGCAGTTCAGATGGCCGGTGATCGTCTTCGGGACCGGATGGATTCGGAGAGCGATTCCATACTGACCGAGCAGTTTCTGGCCGATTTGAAGACCGGGGACCGCAGAAACTAGATGGCCTATTCAACTTATCTGAAGTACGCTCGCGCCCTCATCGATGTGGTCGTAGAACGAGTCATTGAGGACCGGATCGAACAGGAGGTGGAGGCTTTCCAGGTGCTCCTGTCCGACCATGAACTACTGCGCGGGACCCTCGAAACCCCGGCCCTTCCTTTTCAGCCCAAGCGGCGAATTGTGGAAGAGCTCGCCTCTCGGCTGGGTCTCAGCGAAACGGCTCGGAATTTTGTTCTGGTTCTCCTGCGCAACGGCCGCATCGCAGAATTCGATCAGGCCCTGGCCGCTCTGCAGGAGGTCCTGGATGAGCGCCGCAGAATCGTGCGAGGCGAAGTGACATCCGCCCAGCCTCTCGGCGACTCCACCAGGACAAGGCTTGTGGAGGCGGTCCGAGAGATGACCGGTCGAGGAGCCAAACTGGACTTCCAGCAGGACGAAGCGCTCATAGGGGGCATCAAGCTGAAGATCGGGTCAACGGTCTTCGATGGATCCATCCAGACTGCATTGGAGACGTTGAAGAAGGAGTTGGCGGGATAGCAGTCCAATGCGACTCCGATTTGGAGAAAACGTATGGCAATTCGAGCAGAAGAGATAAGCAAGATCATCCGAGAACAAATCAAGGATTTCGAGGCCGGCCTGGTCGTCAGTGAAGTGGGGACCGTGGTGTCTGCCGGCGACGGCATCGCCCGGATTCACGGCCTGGAAAAGGCCATGGCTCTGGAAATGCTGGAGTTCCCGCACGACGTCTACGGGCTCGCCTTCAACCTGGAAGAAGACAATGTGGGCGCTGTTTTGTTCGGCGATTTCCACCACATCGCGGAAGGCGACCTGGTGAAGCGCACCCGGCAAATCATGTCGGTTCCGGTAGGCGAGGGAGTGATTGGCCGGACCGTGAATGCGCTGGGCTCCCCGATTGACGGAAAGGGCACCATCTCGTCCGAAAAGAACTATCCAGTGGAGGCCATTGCACCTGGCGTCCTCCAGCGCCAACCTGTCAAAGAACCTCTTCAGACAGGCTTGAAGGCGGTCGACTCGATGATTCCGATTGGCCGAGGCCAGAGAGAGCTGATTATCGGCGATCGGCAGACCGGTAAGACCGCCATTGCCATCGACACCATCATCAACCAGAAAGACACCGATGTCTTCTGCGTCTATGTGGCCATCGGTCAAAGGAGATCGACCATCGCCCGGGTCGTCAAGACTCTGGAAGATCACGACGTCATGTCCAAGACGGTGGTGGTTGCGGCCTCTTCTTCGGATCCGGCAACCATGCAGTATCTGGCCCCTTATGCCGGCTGCTCAATGGGCGAGTTCTTTCGCGACAACGGGAAGCATGCCTTGATCATTTACGACGATCTCTCCAAACACGCCGCATCTTACCGTGAGATTTCACTGCTTCTCCGGCGCCCTCCGGGTCGGGAGGCGTTCCCCGGCGACGTCTTCTACCTTCACAGCCGACTGCTGGAAAGAGCTGCCAAGATGAAGGATGATCTGGGCGGAGGGAGCCTGACAGCCCTGCCCGTCATCGAAACGCAAGCCGGAGACATTTCGGCTTATATTCCGACCAATGTCATCTCCATCACCGATGGTCAGATCTATCTCGAATCGGATCTGTTCTACTCGGGTATCCGACCCGCCATTCATGTCGGCAACTCGGTCAGTCGCGTGGGTGGAAATGCACAGATCAAGGCCATGAAACAGGTGGCCGGGAGACTTCGCCTGGACCTGGCCCAGTACCGGGAACTGGCGGCATTTGCCCAGTTCGGCTCCGATCTGGACAAGGCAACCCAGGCCCAGCTTGCCCGCGGGGAACGCCTCACGGAGATTCTGAAGCAGGACCAGTACGAGCCCCTGGCAGTAGAAAAGCAGATTCTGGTGATCTACGCGGGAACTCGTGGCTACACGGACGACGTCGCAGTCACCGACCTGGCCGAGTTTGAAGAAAGCCTCTACCCGTTCTTCGCCACCCGCTACAGCAGCCTTCTGCAGAGTCTCATTGAAAAAGGAACCATTGACGACAAGGCGGAGGAACAGCTCAATTCGGCGCTTGAAGAATTCAAGGAACGCTTCAGCGAGAAAAAAGCAGAGGAGTCCGAGACCGTGAGTGACAACTGACCATGCCTGCCGGCCAACTGATTGACCTTCGAAGAAGGGTCCGTTCCGTAAAGAATATTCAGCAGATTACCCGGGCGATGAAGTTTATCTCCGCCTCCCGGCTCAAGAAGGCCCAGGACCGCATTTTTTCCGCTCGACCTTATGCCAACCGAATACTGGCTGTCCTGAACTCGCTGGCGACTCGCGTGGACCCCTCCTCTCATCCGCTCCTGGTTCGGAGGGACGAAGAACGAATCATGCTGGTCGTGATCACCTCCGACAAGGGCCTGTGTGGTTCCTTCAACAGCAACATCATCAAGGGCGCCATGGCTCACATCCGAAATGAGGCTGTCAACAAGGAACTGAGTCTCACGCTGGTGGGACGGAAGGGAAACGAGTGGTTCAAGAGCCGGCCCTGGCCGATTCAGCATCGCTACGTCAACATCATGGCGAAGGTTGACCCCAGATACGCCAAAGAACTGGCGAAGAGCTTGATTAACTATTACGTCAACAGCGAGCTCGACTCGGTCCACGTTGTTTACAACGAGTTCAAGTCGGTTATCCGGCAGCAGCTCCTGATCGAGCCCCTTTTACCCATACGGAAACTCGAGGTCGGTAGCGCCGAGGATGCGCTCCTGGAGTACATCTTCGAGCAGCCTCCGGAGCAGATTCTGGGATCGATTCTTCCGCGCCACGTGGAGACTCAGCTGTTTCGCGCCATGCTGGAATCGGAGGCTGCCGAGCATGCAGCCCGTATGACGGCCATGGACGCGGCTACGCGCAACTCCAGAGAGATGATTGACGAGCTTACGCTGAAAATGAACCGGATCCGGCAGGCCTCGATCACAACGGAACTCATCGAGGTTGTCAGTGGAGCCGACGCCCTGCGCGACAGCGATCACTAGAGCACTAAATCCAGAGGAGTAGATCGGATGCAAGCTGAAGGAAAAGTTTTGCAGGTAATGGGACCCGTCCTCGACGTTCAGTTCGAGGCCGGTCATGTCCCTCAAATCTATAATGCCATCAAAGTCACGTCGGAGGACTTCGACACGCCCATCGAGATCGATATTACGCTCGAAGTGGCCCATCACCTTGGCGAGGGGCTCGTCAAGTGCATCGCGATGCAGCCGACCGACGGGGTCGTGCGCGGGATGAAAGCTATCGACACGGGAGAACCGATCTCCGTGCCCGTAGGCCGGCAGACCCTGGGCCGGGTTCTCAACGTGCTGGGTGAGCCCGTGGACGACGGTCCCGAGCTGGATCGCTCCTCACGTTATCCCATCCATCGTCCTGCACCCAGTTTTGAGGATCAGAGCACCGAGACGGAAATGCTGGAGACCGGCATCAAGGTGATCGATCTGATCCAGCCTTTTGCCAGGGGCGGAAAGATCGGCCTCTTCGGAGGAGCTGGCGTCGGAAAGACGGTCATCATCATGGAGCTGATCAACCGGATTGCCACCCAGCATGGCGGTTTTTCGGTCTTCTCCGGTGTGGGTGAAAGAACGCGCGAAGGCAACGATCTGTGGCTGGAAATGAACGAGTCCGGAGTCATCGACAAGACGGCTCTCATTTACGGCCAGATGACCGAACCCCCCGGAGCCCGTCTGCGTGTTGCCCTGACCGGCCTGACTGTGGCCGAGTATTTTCGCGACGAGGAAGGCCAGGATGTACTCCTCTTCATTGACAACATTTTCCGTTTCACTCAGGCCGGATCCGAGGTGTCAGCCCTGCTGGGCCGAATGCCCTCGGCCGTCGGATATCAGCCTAACCTGGCTTCCGAAATGGGCGAGTTGCAGGAACGGATTACAACGACCAAGAAGGGATCGATCACGTCGATTCAGGCCATCTACGTCCCCGCAGACGATTACACCGATCCCGCACCGGCAACCACGTTCGCGCACCTGGACGCCATAACCGCCCTGGAACGCTCCATTGCCGAGCAGGGGATCTACCCTGCCGTGGACCCGCTGGCCTCGACCAGCCGGATTCTCGACCCCAGGGTGATTGGAGAGGAGCACTACAATGTGGCTCGCAGGGTCCAGGGAATCCTGCAGCGCTACAGGGATCTACAGGATATTATCGCCATTCTCGGTATGGACGAACTCGCGGAGGAAGACAAGCTCACTGTTTCCCGGGCCCGTAAGATCGCCCGTTTTCTGTCGCAGCCCTTTTTTGTGGCCGAGCAGTTCACCGGCATCCCGGGTGCCCACGTTTCTCTGGAGGACACGATTCAGGGATTCAAGGAAGTTTGCGAAGGTCAGTACGACGACATTCCGGAGCAGGCTTTCTACATGGCCGGAGGAATCGACGAGGTGAAAGAGCGGGCAGAGAAGATGAAAGACGAAGCAGCGTAGAACTCATGTCCGCGAACCTGCCAACCAGCATCGATCTGGAAATCGTTACCCCCGAGGAGCATCTGTACGGCGGTAGCGTTGACGAGGTCACTGTCCCGAGCCTGGATGGAGCCCTGGGCATCCTGCCCGGACACGCTCCCATGCTGTCGGAACTTGGGATCGGAGTGATCTCATTTAAAACTCAGGGCCGGGAAACACATCTGTACTGCAGTTACGGATTCGTGGAGGTGCTGGGTTCCCGGGTCTCTGTCCTCGCAGAAGTTGCCTCCCGACCCGATGAGATCGATACAGAAGAGGCCGAAACGGATCGCCGGAAGGCCCATGCCGACCTGCGATCAACCCGATCCGGGACAGACTATGAAGCCGCTTCTGAGCTGCTCAGGCAGGCCGAGGCCAAACTGGATACGGTGTCCCGCTGAGCCAGTTGCCCGGTCGCTCGGGGCTTCGCTATAATCTCGCCCTGCTCCCCTGCTGGGGGATAGTGTAACGGCAACACACATGGCTCTGGACCATGGAATCGGGGTTCGAATCCCTGTCCCCCAGCCAGACTTCCGTTCCACGTTCCACGTTTCACGTTGTCTCGGGGTGGAGGGAAACTCTCGGACGAAGACGGCGCCGCGTGG
>CBDBGQ010000031.1:0-124950 GCA_965205345.1 Acidobacteriota bacterium
TTCGACCTTGAGGCCAAGCCCTTCAAGGTGTTTCCTCTCGGATTCATAGTCAGCGAGGTCGATCTCAAATGCCAGATGGTCCAGCGTTGATGTCCTAGCACTCACACCCTCCGGCGTGACGCCGTGGATCTTTGGACCTCGGATCTCACCCGACCTGTCGAACAGCGCCAGTACCTGCGTGTGCCCTCCGTATCCGTCCGCGATCTTCAAGAAGGCGGGTGAATCGTGATCTGCAAGAGTTGAAGAGCATGTTCAACCGCGTGATCCAGTTCAAGAGGTGGCGCCGGGTTCTTGAGAATCCGGTGACCTACGTGAAACTGGCTAGGGAGCAGAATGAGCGAGTTCGTTTTCTGAACTCAGAGGAGATCGAACGCCTGCTTGCCAGCTCGACGAAGAAGAACTCGTTCCGAACAGCACTGAGGAAAGCTGGAATCAAGGACTTTCGATTTCACGACGTGAGACACACATTCGCCAGTCACCTCGTCATGAACGGAGTTGACTTAAACACTGTGCGAGAACTTCTAGGTCACAAGACGCTCGCGATGACACTTCGCTACGCGCATCTTTCTCCCCAGCACAAAAACCGTGCTATCCGGTTAATTGACAACGCTTTAGCCCGGATTATGCAAAAACCGTAGTCCGGTGTTGAAAAACGAGTCGAGAAGTGGCCCAACTCGGAAGCGGGCAGGTGTGACAGGCGGATTTGCGAAGAATATCGGTTGGGGAGGCGTTTGAGTGGTTGGGGGAGTGAATTTCAGACAGATCTGGGCCTGGATGAGTATCGGAAGCGGTTTTTTGGGGAACTGGGAGAAGCTAGCTGGAGTTGAGGCGACTCAAGACGAGGTGGAAGAGGGGTTGTTCGGGAAAGGCTGAGGAAAGATGGACCCAGATGCGTCGAGTGGTTTGTCGGATGCGGGCCCCGATCTTGAGGACACGACGACGTAAGGTTTCGATTTCGAGCTTGTGCCAGGGAGTCCCGTGCAGATAGTCGCGGAGGCGCACGAACATCTGGTAAGCCAGTGCATGCAGGAGGAGTCGAAACTGATTGGCCAGGAATCGATGACAGCTGAGTCGGTCCATGCTCAGATGATTCTTGAAGGCCTTGATGAAGTTCTCGGTCTGCCCTCGGTTTGTATAGTGGTCATAAAGTGATTGGGAGCAGAGATCGTCCCGGTTGGTGACCACAAAGCGACGATTGATCCCGCGCTGATCGACCTCCACTTTGACAATGACGCGACGGGATCGATCCCAGCTCTTGGCTCGATAAAGAAACTCGTCAAACTGACGCTGTTTTTCCTCCAGCTCAACGAACTGCAGCCGAGTCGAATCCAGCAGCGGCTCGACCACTCGCTGCAGGCGAGGGTTTCGACTTAACCCAATGACATATTGGAGTTGATTCTCTTCACCTTCACAGAACTCGTAGAGCCGAGGCGTGGCAAAGCCGCTGTCGGCCCGAATCTCAATCTCGACATCCGTCCCCACTCCTTGTCGGATGGCCTCCACGACTCGCTTCAGAATGGGCACGATGTGAGAGGCAGCCCCCTTGTTGCCAGGTCTCAACACGACACACACCAGGTCGCCCGTGTCGGCATCGAAGATCAGCAAAGGATGCAGAATGTGGTTTCGGTAATACCCATGGTAGAAGGAGAACTCCTGCTGACCGTGAGTGTGGTCGTCGGTACTGTCCAGATCCAGGATGATCTTGCTGGGACGTCTCTTCTTCAGGGAGCGCACATAACGGCCTAGCAGCCACTGGCTCAGACGCATCAGATCCTTCTTGGTGACGGAGTTCTCCAAACGGGAGAAAGTCGGCTGGGTGGCCAAATCGGGATCGCTCTCGGGCAACTGATCACAGACTGTCTTGAGCATCGGATCGGAGCGCAGCGTATCGGCGTCATTACAGTGGTTAAGCAACCGTTTTTCTGTAATTTCCTCTAGGGCCTGTAGGGAAGACTTGCTCCACTTGTTTTTTCCAGCCGGCCAGGTTCAGGTATTGCCGGCCGGTTAACCACTCCTCGTGTATCTCTGCAAGCACAGCCGAGATGAGCCGCAGCGCCGATGCTTCGTGGGGAAAGATTCCCACCACCCGGGTTCGTCTCCGGATCTCCCGGTGCAGTCTCTCCAGTCCGTTGATGGTTCGGATCCTTCGCCACCAGCTCCTCGGAAAATCAAACACTGTCAGCCCTTCATCCAGGTTGTCTTCCAGCCAGCTCACGAACTCCGGTGCAATCTTTTCGAACTTCTTGACGACTTTACCCTTGAGCTCCTCGGCATCCTCTCGAGACGGGGCATCGAAAATGTCCCGCATGGCCTGGGCGATGCGGGGCTTGTCCTCTTTGCGGCGAGCATATTGTTGGGCGTTTTTGCTCAGGTGAAACTGACAACGGTTCCAGGGCACCGACGGATAAACTGCCCGCCTGGCCGCCTTCAGTCCTTCTTGATCGTCACTGACCAACAGCTCGACCCCTCTCAGTCCACGCTTGTGCAGATCTCCCAGAAACCCTCGCCAATGCACCTCCGCTTCGCTGATCTTGGCGCTCAGACCCAACACCTCTCGCGTCCCGAAACGATTGACTCCTATGGCTTTCAGGATGGCCACGATCCTGCACCCTGCCGCCTCTTCGAACCTTCTCGTAGTGGGCATCCAGATACACGATCGGATACTCTCCCAGCTCCCGGCTTCGAAACTCTTCCAGCTCTTCGTCCAGCATCCCGGCCACTCTCGAGACCTGGGTGGCCGAGATCTCCAACCCACACAGCTGCTCCGTGATCTCGGTGACTTTCCTCGTCGAGACGCCCATCACATACATCTCGGCAATGGCCAGCTTCAGGGCCTTCTCCGAACGGCAACCCCTCTCCAGCGACTTGGGATAAAACCTCAACCCACGCACCTGTGGAATCTCCAAGTGCAGCTCTCCCACTCGAGTCTGAATCCGCTTGCCTTTGAATCCGTTTCGATAGCCTCGCCGACTGGCTGTTCTCTCGTACGCTTCCGCTCCCAGAAACTCGCTTCTTTCCAACTGCATCGCCACGTTGAACAACTTCTCCAGGATTCCTCGAAAGGCTTCTGTTCCTTCCTCGATCAACTCCGCCAGGATCTCCCGTGGTACTCTCTTTTCCAGATCTGGGTTCATTTGATTCTCCTTGCCAGATTCTCGTTTCTGTTTTTGGAGAATCCTGTCCCAGACCTCTGTCTTTCCGACCCAAGGCCTGACCAGAAATTACAGAAAAAAAGTTACACTACTATTACAAGTCTTCGTAGCCGGCCACGATCTGCAAGACTCGTTGTCGAATCAACTTCAACAGGTCATGACGAACGTAGCGTCGGTCCCGGCTTTCCGAAATACACGAACTGAAGCCCTCGCACAACCGATGTTGCCGATCCAGCGATCCAAACAACAACCATCCTGCGTCGGAAGTCAGACTCCCCCCATCAAAACGCGCCGTGATCTTTCTGTGGCTGTGAAATGGCAGGGTATTCTGGCAGACTGCTTTCAACATTGCCGTAGCTCCTGTTTAGGGTCGTTGTTTATGTAAACCCTTTTATATCAGAGAGCTACGGCCTTTTTTCTGGGCCCAAATCTCACTCGGATTCAGATCTCATGCATAATCCGGGTTAGGCGGAGCAAATGAACACGTAGGTGTCCCACCTAGTGACCCAGGCAAGATTCTCGTGTTTCCAGGAACACGCTAAACTATTGAAAAGATTGGCTCCTCAGGTTGGACTCGAACCAACAACCCTCCGGTTAACAGCCGGATGCTCTGCCAAATTGAGCTACTGAGGAGCACGGTTGGCAAGGCCCGGAAATATAGCGGATGCGGGCTGACCAGGTCAAGACGAGTTGCGGTCTTCAGGCCGTGGAACGTGGAACGTGAAACGTGGAACAACATCCTGGAAAATTCACAGATTTTCCAGGATGAAATCCGTCATCATCCGGCGCATGTGGTAGATCTGCTCAGGGCCCCACACGCTGTGGCGTGACTTGGGATAGATCATCAGGTCGAATTGCTTGCCCGCTTCCTGCAGCTCGTAGACGAGTTGAATCGTGTTCTGCATGTGAACGTTGTCGTCCATGGAGCCGTGGATGATCATCAACTTGCCGTGCAGATTGGCTGCCGCATCTTTCACGGAATTTGTCTTGTAGCCCTCGGGGTTCTTCTGCGGAGTACTCATGTAACGCTCGGTGTAGATGGTGTCGTAGAGGTGCCAATCTGTTACCGGAGCCCCAGCGATTCCCAGCTTGAAACTCTTGCTGTGGGTCAGGGCATAGGCGGTCATGTAGCCTCCAAAGCTCCATCCCCAGAGGCCGATCCGGTCGCCGTCGATCCAGGAATGGGACTTGAGCCAGCTGAGGCCGTCCTCCAGGTCGCGCAGTTCCAGCTCCCCGAAGTTTCGATGCAACGGCCAGGTCGACTCGGCGCCCTTGCCACTGGCTGTCCGGTTGTCACAGATCCAGATGATGTATCCCTTCTGGGCCAGCAGCTGATGCCAGAGGTATGTCGTTCCGCCCCAGGAGTTGCGGACACGTGGGAAATGGGGACCACTGTACGTATGCGACATGACCGGGTATTTCCTGGAAGGATCAAAGTCGGATGGCTTGATCATGATCGCCTCCATGACAAAACCGTCCCGTGTCGTCACCTGGTGAAACTCGGGCTCACTCAATTTGTATCTGGCGAGCTTCTTCGCGGGCTTATCAAAGATGGTCCGAACCTCGCTACCTTCGGAGTCGTGCAATCGCACCTGGGTCGGGGTGTCAATCTTGCTCCAGCGGTCGAAATAGAGCGTAAACTGGCGATTGAAAGTAGCCCGGTGTGTGCCCTCTCGCTGGGAAAGCCTCTGCGGACGTCCCCCTCTGAGCCGAACCCGGTAAACGTCCTCCGCGATGTGAGAGCGCCGGGTTCCGGAGAAATAGACCCATCCTCCCGCATCATCCACACCGTGGAGCGCGCGAACCTCCCAGTCTCCCGAGGTCACGGTGCGCATCAGCTCGCCGGTGGGTTTGTAGTGATAGAGATGGCGCCAGCCGCTACGCTCGCTTTGCCAGAGAAAGGATCCGTCCTGAATCCAGGTGGGCTGGTCCAGCACATTCACCCAGGCTTGTGTGGTCTCTCGGAAGAGCCGGTTCACACGGCCCGTCCGGGGATCGGCCAGGTTGAGATCGAGCCAGGTCTGATCTTTGTTCTGGACCTGGAACACGACCCGGCTGCCATCCCCATTCCACCCCACTCGGACGACCAACAGGTCCTCGGGTGCGTACTGGTGGAGATCGATCCAGCGGGTCCGATTCCCAGTGCTCGACACCACACGCAGCCGGGGAAGGGGGTTGGGATCTCCCGCCTTGGGATAACGCGTCACTTCCCGCTCCAGGTGCCGGGGAATGTGGTCGATCACCGTAAAGCTGGGAACCGGTGATTCATCCAGCTGCAGGTAGACGATCCGGCTCGAGTCGGGGCTCCACCAGTAGCCCTTGAAGTCGCCGCGGCCGTAGATTTCTTCCTGGTAGACCCAGTCGAGGATCCCATTGAGAAGGTTCTCGTGGCCGCCTCTGGTGAGACGGTGTTCCCTGTTGTGCCGCAAGTCGAAGACAAAGAGATCGTAATCTCTTATGTAGGCCACTTTCCGTCCGTCCGGGCTGAAGGAGGGCTCACGTTCCTCCTGGGGCGTACTGGTCAGACGCAGCGCCCGGTCGCTGCCAAGGTCGTAGTAGAAGAGATCGTCTTCATAGCGCCACAAGACTGCCGACTCATCGGGACTGAAGATCGGGCGCTCTTTCCTTCTGAGCCGACCGGCCTTTTCCTTATCGAAGCCTTTCAGGCGGATCAGAGCCGCGGTCACTTTCTCGCTGTTGTAAAGGGGAGAGGTCTCGCCTGTGCGGGCATGGACCCGGACGATTCGGGGAGCCCCCGATTCGGCGACCTTTATGGTCTGAACGTAATGCTCTCCATCCTTCAACCAGCGGAGAATGGTAGGGAGGGTGGGGGTGAGCTTCACCTTGTCTTCCGGGTGATAGAGGTCGTCTAGAGTTAGCAGCTTTCCCTGGCCCAAGGTCATCCCGGTGATCAAGAACAGCAGGCCTAGGAGCCTGAGGTTGAAAGTTGAAAGTTGAAAGTTGAAAGTTGGACGTCGCCGGGAAAGCGTCGAAGGTTGGGACAAGGCTCTGAGTTTCTCTCCAAGCGGAATTCGCATTTTCTTGGACTCGGACGTTCTAAGTAGCAGGTGCCCACTGTAAGACATTTTGAAGAACTGGAGATTTGGCAAAGAGCTCTTGTCAATAGGTGTGGAAAAACATCAGGCGGCTTTCTCCTCCGGGACTTGGTTGACCGGGACTCCATTGACATATTTGGCGCCCTGGTAGACGTCTTTCATCAGCTCCGGTGCCTTCAACCGGCGGAATCGCTGCTCCGCCACCAGCAGCATCTTCCAGATCACCGCCTGGGCGTTTTCCACTTTCTTGAATCGCTTGGCCGCGTCCGTTCGCAGCCGAAGAGCGGCAAACGGTGACTCCACTGGATTGGTGGTTCGCAGATGCTGCCACTGCTTCTTTGGATAGCAGGTAAAAGGTCACCATCCGGTCCCAGTCCTGCTCGATTAGCTCAGCCGCCAGAGTCAGCCCTCGCTGCCGGCACCAGTGCTGAAAAACCTTCTTGAGTCGTTGTGCTTCTTCTCGAGTCTCGGCGTAAGGGATCTGCCGCAGGATCAGCAAGGCCGGCTTGTGCACTCGCTTAGGGAGCTTGGTCAGCAGGTTGACGATCCGATGATTCCAGCAGCGCTGCTCCTCGGCCTGGGGATAGACGTTGCGCAAAGCTCCCCAGATGCCCAGGTGGCCGTCTCCGATCACCAGCCGTGGACAGCCCATCCCCCGGCGCTTCAAGTCGCGCAGTACTTCCGACCAGCTCTGGGTCGATTCCCGATAGCCGCTCGTGACCGACACCACGGCTTTGCTTCCGTCACTTAAGGCGGCCAGCACCACCAGCAGGACTGCCTTTTCCTTCTCCAGACCCGCCTTGACGTAGATTCCATCTACCCATAAATACACCACTTCCAGATCATTCAAGGGTCGACTCTGCCAGACCTCCCATTCGGCCTGCCACTGCTCTTTCAATCTGGCCACCGTGGAGGACGACAGGTGCGCCTTTTCCCCTAAAAGCCCTCTCAGAGCCAGATCAAAATTCCCCAGCGCCAGACCATGCAAGTACAGCTCAGGGATCAGTTCTCGAACCTGCCGCGTCCGCTTGGCAAACAGGGGCAACACCCGACTTTCAAAGTGTTCCTCTAGATCCCGCACTCGAGGCCTTCGAACCTGGATCGTCCCCGAGCTCAGCGTCAGATGCCTCGGCTTCCCATATCCATTGCCATAGCCCGACGGAGCGTCCACGGCCCTTCGCCGCTCACTCTTACGCCGCCCTAATAACTCCGTGACTTCCTCCTCCAGCAGCTCTTGAACCCAGCCTTGGATCTTCTCTCGCACCCAATCTTCCAGCTCCTCTAAACAAACTCTTGACTCGACACTTTCCTCAATGTTCTGCTTGCTCATGCGGTGTGTACTCCTTCCGTTGCGGGCCTTTCGGCCCTGGGTTTTAAATCAACCCGGAAGGATACTCACCGCCTATGCTATTTACACACCTTCTGATGGTAGCTCTTGGCAAAGGGCTCGTGCGCTAACGAACCAACTAATAGGCCCTCGCCCAAACCACTCTCCGGGCGCTTGGTTCGCCAGTAAAGATGCACGTACCAGATCCCCCACCGCCCCCGTCGGCGTCATCGACAGGGATACAGCGGATGGTCACTCCCAGCTCTCTCTGCATCTGATCGGCGATCACTTCGTCTCCGTTCCAGTGAGCCAGGCCAAAGCCGCCGGACATCTTGGAACCGGATCCCTTGGCGCCGAAGAACTCGAAGAACTCTTCTCGGGTATTCACGATCCGAGTGTGACGCGCACGGAGTTCCCGGGCTCGTTCAAAAAGATGCTCCTGGATTTCCTGTAGCAGAGCGGGGCTCTCTGCCAGAAATCGGGCTCGTGGAACCGACTCTCTCTCCCGGGGCGAACGATCGCGTCTCCCCATGAAGACACTGTCCGATGCGATGTCACGCGGGCCGATTTCCAGGCGAATCGGCACTCCCTTTCTGATCCAGCTCCAGACCTTGTCTCCTCCCCGCACATCCCGCTCATCCAGCTCCACCTCAATCCTGCGACCATCGTAGGTCCGGGACTGGAGTTCATCCCGCAGGTTCCTGCAGTACTCGAGCACCTGTTCCGGGTTCTCCGTCTTGAAGAGAATCGGCATGATGACGACGTGAGCTGGGGCCAGCCGAGGTGGAAGCACCAGGCCGTCATCGTCACCGTGAGTCATGATCAGACCGCCAACCAGTCTTGTCGAGACACCCCAGGAGGTGGTCCAGGCATGCTGCTCTTCCCCGTTCTCGTCCAGATAAGTAATGTCCTGGACCCTGGCGAAGTTCTGCCCCAGAAAGTGCGAAGTTCCGGCCTGCAGAGCTTTGTGATCTTGCATCATAGCCTCGATTGTGAGCGATTTTTCAGCGCCGGGAAAGGTCTCCCCGGGAGTCTTCTCTCCTCTGATGACGGGCATGGCGATGAACTCTTCGGCGAAACGGGCGTACACGTCGTGCATAACTCTGGTCTCGGCCAGGGCGTCCTCCCTGCTGGCATGGGCAGTATGGCCTTCCTGCCACAGGAACTCGGTAGTTCTGAGAAAGAGACGTGGCCGCAACTCCCAGCGGACCACGTTGCACCACTGGTTGATGAGTAAAGGAAGATCGCGATAGCTGCTGATCCACTTGGCAAAGCTGGCCCCGATGATCGTCTCGCTGGTGGGACGAACGATCAATGGCTCCTCCAGCTTGCCGGCCGGGACCAGTTCACCCTCTCTTTCTTCGAGACGATGGTGGGTAACGACTGCACATTCCTTGGCGAATCCCTTGACGTGCTGAGCTTCCTTCTCGAGAAAGCTCTTGGGAATGAAAAGCGGGAAATAGGCATTCCTGTGCCCGGTTTCCTTGAACATTCCATCCAGGACGCGCTGCATGTTTTCCCAGATTGCGTAGCCCCACGGCTTGATCACCATACAGCCACGGACAGGTGAGGCTTCGGCCAGATCAGCAGCGCGGACTACCTGCTGGTACCACTGGGGATAGTCTTCCGTGCGGGTTGGTGTGATCGCGGTCCTGGTTGCTTGCTTTGCCATGAAGAACGGATTATGGCAAATTCCAACCTATGAATTCCAGATTTCAGATTCCAGAACCTATAACCCAGAACCTAGAACCCAGAACCTAGAACCCAGAACCTATAACCTAGAACCTAGAATGAAAGAGAGGAGCAGCGATGGTTGAATCGAACCCGACCGGCGACCCTGCCGCGCAGGGTCCCACTCTTTTTGACAGCCTGGCGGGAATCTTCCTGGATCCCAGCACGACCTTTCAGAGAATCAAGCACCGACCGGTCTGGCTCATTCCCTGCCTGATGCTCGTCCTGATCTCCCTGGGATCCAGTACCCTGATTGTGGAGCGCATCGGTTACGAGAACCTGGTCAGAGTGCAGATTGAGCAGAGCCCGTTTACCTCCGATATGTCCAGGGAGCAAAGAGAAGCAGCCATTGAGGGAGCCCTCGAGTCGACCGCGGTCAGGTTCATAGCCATGAGCGGGCCCATCCTGTTTCCGTTCGTCTTACTGCTGGTAGCGGGTATTCTCATACTCATCCTGATGATCCTCGGCCATTCCCCCGGCTTTTCAAGACTGTTCTCTGTAACTGTCCACTCTTTCTGGGCTTATTCTGTCGTCGCGCATATCCTGGCTCTTGCTGTCATCTACCTGGCCCAGGACCCCGCCTCACTCGACCCACGCAACCTGGTTCAATCCCATCTTGGAGTCCTGGTTGACCAGACCGAATCGCCTGTGCTTTTCACTCTCGCTGCTTCCTTCGACCTGCTGCCCTTCTACAATCTCTTCCTCTTGTCCCTGGGGGTGTCCATGATCTGCGGCCGTCGAGCGGGATTCGGCACCGGACTGGGGGCCATCCTAGGTCTGTGGGCTCTGTGGGTAATCGCCAAGACCGGATTTGCCATGTTTACGAGCTAGTGCACTAGTGGACATCAGGGGAGCTCTTGTCAATAGGTGTGGAAAAACATCAGGCGGCTTTCTCCTCCGGGACTTGGTTGACCGGGACTCCATTGACATATTTGGCGCCCTGGTAGACGTCTTTCATCAGCTCCGGTGCCTTCAACCGGCGGAATCGCTGCTCCGCCACCAGCAGCATCTTCCAGATCACCGCCTGGGCGTTTTCCACTTTCTTGAATCGCTTGGCCGCGTCCGTTCGCAGCCGAAGAGCGGCAAACGGTGACTCCACTGGATTGGTGGTTCGCAGATGCTGCCACTGCTTCTTTGGATAGCAGGTAAAAGGTCACCATCCGGTCCCAGTCCTGCTCGATTAGCTCAGCCGCCAGAGTCAGCCCTCGCTGCCGGCACCAGTGCTGAAAAACCTTCTTGAGTCGTTGTGCTTCTTCTCGAGTCTCGGCGTAAGGGATCTGCCGCAGGATCAGCAAGGCCGGCTTGTGCACTCGCTTAGGGAGCTTGGTCAGCAGGTTGACGATCCGATGATTCCAGCAGCGCTGCTCCTCGGCCTGGGGATAGACGTTGCGCAAAGCTCCCCAGATGCCCAGGTGGCCGTCTCCGATCACCAGCCGTGGACAGCCCATCCCCCGGCGCTTCAAGTCGCGCAGTACTTCCGACCAGCTCTGGGTCGATTCCCGATAGCCGCTCGTGACCGACACCACGGCTTTGCTTCCGTCACTTAAGGCGGCCAGCACCACCAGCAGGACTGCCTTTTCCTTCTCCAGACCCGCCTTGACGTAGATTCCATCTACCCATAAATACACCACTTCCAGATCATTCAAGGGTCGACTCTGCCAGACCTCCCATTCGGCCTGCCACTGCTCTTTCAATCTGGCCACCGTGGAGGACGACAGGTGCGCCTTTTCCCCTAAAAGCCCTCTCAGAGCCAGATCAAAATCCCCCAGCGCCAGACCATGCAAGTACAGCTCAGGGATCAGTTCTCGAACCTGCCGCGTCCGCTTGGCAAACAGGGGCAACACCCGACTTTCAAAGTGTTCCTCTAGATCCCGCACTCGAGGCCTTCGAACCTGGATCGTCCCCGAGCTCAGCGTCAGATGCCTCGGCTTCCCATATCCATTGCCATAGCCCGACGGAGCGTCCACGGCCCTTCGCCGCTCACTCTTACGCCGCCCTAATAACTCCGTGACTTCCTCCTCCAGCAGCTCTTGAACCCAGCCTTGGATCTTCTCCCCCACCCAATCTTCCAGCTCCTCGAAACAAACTCTTGACTCGACACTTTCCTCAATGTTCTGCTTGCTCATGCGGTGTGTACTCCTTCCGTTGCGGGCCTTTCGGCCCTGGTTTTAAATCAACCCGGAAGGATACTCACCGCCTATGCTATTTACACACCTTCTGATGGTAGCTCCATCAGGGTCCTTTTCGCTTGCAAACGTCACACGTTAGCGCCACAATCGCCCGATATGAGTGATAATAAACCGCTTCCCAAGGCGCTGTGGGCCTTCATTTTCGTCGTTTTCGTCGTCTGGCTGGTACTCTAGTCCACCACGGGAGAGATCCCGTTCGCCCTGCAAGCGTGGGGTAAGGGAGGACTCAACCGAGAAGAGGAAGCTACCTTTTCCCGGCTGCCGCAGAGGCCTCTCTGTCGACCAGCTCGATCAGGGCAAGTGGTGCTGCGTCACCCTTGCGGTTGCCGAGGCGGATGATTCGCGTATACCCTCCGGGGCGTTTTGAGTAACGCGCTGCCAGCGTGTCGAACAGCTTGGCAACGACTTTCTTCCGCCGGATCACTGCCAGGGCCAGTCTCCGGGCATGGAGTGTCTCTCTCTTCCCCAGTGTGATCATCTTCTCGGCGTAGGGGCGCAGTTCCTTTGCTTTGGCAACGGTTGTGATCATCTGCTCATGGTCGAGCAGGTCCGTCACCATGTTCCGCAGCATGGCTCTGCGGTGAGTGGAGGTTCGATTCAGCTTCCGACCGGCTTTCCGATGTCGCATGGCAGCGTCTCCTCACTTAGTACTCCCTTGTGAGTACTAGGCTCCGTCCGCTTCCGCGACCGGACGGCTGACATCATCCAGCTTCATACCGAAGCTGAGACCCATGTCGGCCAGGATTTCCTTGATTTCGTTCAAAGACTTTCGCCCGAAGTTTTTAGTCTTTAGCATTTCCGCCTCGCTCTTCATGACCAACTGTCCGATGGTCTGGATATTGGCGTTCTTGAGACAGTTGTAAGAGCGGACCGAGAGCTCCAGTTCTTCCACAGATTTGCTGAGACTGTCATTGATTGCCTCGAGGTGCTGGTCAGGAGTCTCTTCGTGGGCCTCCGGCTCTTCTTCAAAATTGATGAAAATAAACAGGTGGTCCTTGAGAATCTTGGCTGCCTGAAAAATCGCGTCCTCGGGACTGACGGAACCGTCGGTCCAGATGTCAAGATTGAGACGGTCATAATCGGTTGCACGTCCGAGCCGAGCAGCCTCCACATAGAAGTTGACCTTCTTGACCGGCGAATGAACAGAATCCATGGGGATATAACCCACTCCCAATTCCTCTTCGAAGTTCTCGTCAGCAGGCTGGTACCCGCGAGCTTTCCGAACCCGCATCTCCATCCTGATCTCTCCGGCCTCGTTCACGTTGGCGATCTGAATGTCGGGGTCCAGAATCTCAACCTCGGGATCGGGCTTGACTGCGCCCGATGTCAGCGGACCGGGCCCGCTCGACTCGAGGTAGATCGTCTTGGGATGGTCCGTGTGCAGTTTCAAGGGAATTCGCTTGAGGTTCATAATGATGTCGGTGACATCTTCATGGACCCCTGTGATCGACGAGAATTCGTGTAGAACACCCTCGATCTTGACGGCCGTGATCGCGGCACCCTCAATGGAGGAAAGAAGGGCCCTTCTCAAGGCATTACCGATGGTGCTTCCGAACCCCCGCTCGAAAGGTTGGGCAAAGAAGTGCCCAAAAGCAGGAGAGCGTGTTTCCAGATCACACGCAAGTCTCTTCGGACGTTGAAAACTGCTCATGTTATGACTCCCAATCTATGGTTTTGGTCGAGAGGATCAATGATCATTCTTTGATCCTCCCGGTTTGAATTAAAATTTGATGCTCGGTTCTATTTTCTTAGACCCTTCTCTTCTTCGGGGGTCGGCACCCGTTGTGCGGAATGGGCGTGACGTCCGTGAGGTTCCGGATTTCAAGACCGGACGCCTGCAGCGAACGAATGGCGGCCTCACGGCCGGAACCCGGACCCTTGACACGCACGTCGCAATATCTCATCCCGAACTGATCCCGGGCAGCGGCTGCGGCACGGTGAGCCGCCTGGGATGCAGCAAAGGGTGTACTCTTACGACTGCCGCGAAACCCCTGCCCACCTGCGCTTGCGTGGGCGAGAACGTTGCCTTCCAGATCGCTGATACAGATGAGGGTGTTATTAAAAGTCGCTTTGATGTGAACGATACCGTGGACCACGGTTCGACGCTCCTTCTTCTTCGTTTTTCTTCCGCCCTTTCGGTCTTTAGCCATGGCTCAAGTTTCCTGTCACTTCCTGCGTCTGCGGATTCCCGTTTTCTTGGGTCCCTTTCTGGTTCGGGCATTCGTATGCGTGCGCTGGCCTCGGACCGGTAATCCGCGGCGATGTCGAAGACCTCTATAGCATCCAATATCCATCAGGCGCTTGATATTGATCTGTACTTCTTTGCGAAGATCTCCTTCGATCCTCCCCTCATCCTGGATAATCTGGCGGATAGCGGTCCCCTGTTCTTCCGAGAGCTCACCCACTTTCATACGGGCTTCGACGTTCGCCTTCTCCAGAATCTTGGTCGCCCGGGTTCGGCCGATTCCGTAAATGTAGGTCAGGCCGATATCAATCCTCTTGTGGTCCGGAATATTGACTCCAGCAATGCGTGCCATACCTTTTCCTTAAACCTTACTCTCCCCGACCCTATCCCTGCCGTTGTTTGTGCTTGGGGTTGGGACAGATCACGCGCACCACACCGCGGCGGCGAACGATTTTACAGTTAATACAAATCTTCTTTACTGAGGCTCGAACTTTCATTTCGACCTCCATTGACCCCACTTGACCCGCCCAATCATTCTCCTCCGTGACCGGTCGGACGGAGAGATTTCCAGGCCAACCTGCTCTTCTTCCAGCCAGCGAGAGATCTGTACCAGTCCTGGAACACTCTTCATGACAAGTCTGTTTCCGGACCGCCAAGCTGGCTCAAGATCCAGGGACCCTCTTTGGTCAGGGCCACTGAATGCTCAAAATGGGCGCTGTACCCTCCATCGGTTGTCACCGCTGTCCACCGATCCTTGAGGACTCTGGCACCGGGCCCCTTGCTGTTCACCATGGGTTCGATAGCCAGAACCATCCCCTCACGGAGCCTGGGACCGCGACCCGGTGTTCCGTAGTTGGGCACCTGAGGCTCCTCGTGAAGGCGCTCTCCAATTCCATGTCCCACGAATTCCTTGACTATCGAAAAACCGCTTGCCTCGACGTGGTTCTGCACGCTGGCCGAGATATCAGAAATCCGATTCCCAACCACCACCTGCTCAATCCCCTTGAAGAGAGATTCTCTGGTCACTCTCAACAATTCCTTCAGCGGGCTCGATATTTCCCCCACCGGGAAAGTCCATGCCGCATCGCCGCAGAAGCCCTGCCAGCGAACTCCCACGTCCAAACTCACAATATCTCCTGCCTCAAGCGGACGGTCACCGGGAATCCCATGCACAATCTGTTCATTGATTGAAGCGCACAAACTGGCCGGGAAACCCTGATATCCCTTGAAGGCAGGTTGCCCGCCAGCATCAAGGATCATTTTCTCGGCCACCCGATCCAGATACGCGGTCGTCACTCCCGGCTGAATGAGCCGACCGAGCTGCTCTAGAACCCGAGCCACGATCAGGTTCGCCTGCCTCATCTTGTCGAGTTGATCTTTGCCCTTACAGACAATCAT
This sequence comes from Acidobacteriota bacterium, assembly GCA_965205345.1. Classification (GTDB taxonomy): domain Bacteria; phylum Acidobacteriota; class UBA6911; order RPQK01; family CBDAPI01; genus CBDAPI01. Next base: position 15,039 of record CBDBGQ010000031.1, read on the forward strand.
TTCATATCAACCAACTGGTTCGGACACAAACTAGTAATCTTATCAAATTAAAACTCCGCGACTCTAGCCTCGTCTTCCTCGCACCCGTCCCTTCTTGAGAAAGCCCTCGTAGTGCCGCATGACCAGCTGGGACTCGATCTGCTGAACCGTGTCCATGGCAACTCCAACCACGATGAGCAGCGAGGTTCCGCCAAAGTAAAAGGCTACGCCGAGCCCCGTGGTGAGCCAGGCGAGGCCGTTCTCTGTCAGGAAATTGTCCAGCGAGGCGCCAACCAAGGGTACGGGCTGCACCTTGAAGCCGGTGATCAGAAACTCGGGCAGAAGGCAAACCAGGACGAGGTAGACCGCGCCCGCGAAGGTCAGGCGAGTCAAAACCTTGTCGATGAATTCCGATGTTCTGCGACCGGGCCGGATTCCCGGAATGAATCCCCCGTACTTTCGGATGTTGTCCGCCACTTCATCAGGATTGAAGATGATGCTGACGTAGAAAAAACAGAAAAACATGATGCCGGCGATATAGACAATATTGTAAAGGGGGTACCCCTGTTGCAGCTGGGTCCCCATACTCTGCAGCCAGGCCCAGGGCAACACAAGCTGGAGTGTCGAAGGGAAGGCCACGATGGAGGCCGCAAAGATCACCGGGATCACCCCACCAGAGTTGACTTTGAGCGGCAGATGAGTCGCCTGACCACCGTACATCCGGCGCCCGACGACCCGTTTTGCATACTGTATCGGGATGCGTCGCTGACCTCTCTCTACAAAGACGATAGCTGCTATGACGGCCACCATCATGATCACAAGCGCCGCAACGAGAAAAATGGACTTCTGCTCGCTCTGCAGATCCAGCCACAGAGACCAGGAAGCACCCGGCAAACCCACCACGATCCCGGCGAAAATGATCAAGGAGATGCCGTTGCCGATTCCCCGCTCTGAGATCTGCTCTCCAATCCACATGACGAAGATGGTGCCGGTGCAGAGCGTGAGCATGGTCATAAGCCGAAAACCCCATCCGGGGCTGAGGACAATCGGGGGTGAGCTGGCGGTTCGCTCCAGGGCAGTGGCTGTCGCCATGCCCTGGAAGAGACTCAGCCCGACCGTCGCGTATCGGGTGTACTGGTTGATCTTGCGGCGACCGAGATCTCCTTCTTTGGAAAGCCGTTCCAGGTAGGGCCAGACAACCGTTAGGAGCTGAAAAATAATGGAAGCGGTGATGTAGGGGGTGATGCCCAGGGCAAAAATAGAAAGACGGGACAGGTTCCCACCGGTGAAAATGTCCAGGAAACCAAAGATGGTGCCGGACTGTTGCTGGAACAACCCGGCAAGAGCTTCGCTATTGACACCGGGAGTCGGAATCCAACTGCCGACACGGTAAAGCGCCAACATTGCGAGCATGAAGAGAATTCTCTTGCGAAGCTCCGGAATGTTGACGATGTTCCGCAGCGTGGCGGCAAGACTGTTGAAATCGGCCATACTAGCTGACAACCTCGGCAGTCCCTCCCGCAGCCTCAATCTTGCTGCGAGCCGAGTCACTGAAATGACTTGCCCTGACCGTCAACGGCTTCTTCAATTCTCCCTCGCCGAGAATGCGAAGCCCGTCGTGAGTTTTCTTGACATAGCCGATCTCTCTGAGCATCTCGGCAGAGACATCCACTCCTTCCTCGAACTGATTCAGGTCGCGAACATTGAGGACGACATAACGCTTGGCAAAGATGTTGGTAAAGCCTCGCTTGGGCAATCGACGATAGAGGGGCATCTGTCCCCCCTCGAAACCGGGTCGACGCGAGTATCCGGAACGGGACTTCTGACCCTTATGACCTCGTCCGGCGGTGACTCCCCGACCCGAACCGGGCCCCCGCCCCACTCGCTTGCGCTTCTGATTGGCTCCTGGGCCCGGTTTGAGAGAATGCAGTTTTAGAGACATGTTCATTCTCCTTCGACGATTCGAACCAGGTGGGGCACTTTGGCCACCATGCCCCGAACTGCTGGGGTATCCTGACGTTCCACTACTTGATTTAGCTTGCGAAAACCCAGACCTCGCAAGACCTTACGCTGCTTCTCAGGTCGTCCGATCATGCTCCGGAAGTACTCGATTTTGATTGTTTTCGGTGCCTTCTTAGCCATTACAGGTCCTTTACGGAAATGCCCCGAACCCGAGCCACCTCTTCCGGGCTCCGAAGACGACCGAGGCCCTGAAATGTCGCTTTGACCACGTTGTGCGGATTCTGGCTTCCCAGGACTTTGGTCACCACGTCGCGAATTCCCGCGGCTTCCATAACAGCGCGGACAACGCTGCCGGCAATGACTCCGGTTCCTTCGGGGGCCGGCCGAAGGAGAACCCTGCCCGCTCCGTACACACCCTCGACCATGTGAGGGATCGTCGAACCGCTCAGCGAGACCCCGACCATGTCCTTGCGCGCCCTCTCCAGGCCTTTCCGAATGGCTGCGGGAACCTCTTTGGCTTTCCCCATTCCAAAGCCGACTCGCCCGCTCTGGTTCCCGACCACCACTAGGGCATTGAAACTCAGGTTCTTGCCGCCTTTGACAACCTTGGTGACGCGGTTGATCGAGATGACCTGATCTTTGAATTCCGTGTCTCCTCTATCCCTAAACGCCATAGTGACTCCTAGAACTTCAGCCCTTGTTTCCGCGCCGACTCAGCGAAGGCCTTGACCCGTCCGTGGTAGATGTAACCCCCTCTATCAAAGACAACGGTCTCGATGTTTTTCTTTTTTGCCTCTGCCGCAATCCTCTTTCCGACCTGTTTCGCCGCTTCGACGTTTGATCCGGTCTTCTTTCCTTTGCTCCCGAACGTTGAAGCGGATGCCAGGGTGACTCCACCTTCATCATCCACCAACTGGGCATAGAAATGTCTGAGACTTCGGAACACGACCAGACGGGGTCGTTCGACCCGGCCTGAGATTTTTCGCCGGATTCGTGCATGCACCTTCAAGCGTCGTTGATTCTTACTGAGCTTCTTAGCCATATTGCGTAGATCGCTAGTTCGTTCTGGCCCGACCTAGAACTCACTTTCATCAAGTAAGTACTAAGCGCCTTTCTTTCCAACTTTGGTACGTACGAGTTCGTCGGCGTAACGTATCCCCTTGCCCTTGTAGGCGTCGGGAGGGCGGATCTTTCGAATATCTGCGGCCGCCTGCCCCACCTGCCCCTTGTCGATTCCGCTCACCACCATGGTGGCCACATGATTCGGAATGTTCTTTCTTGTCTTGTCTACCTTGATTTCGATTCCCTCGGGGAACTCAAACTCGACCTGGTGCGATAAGCCGACACTGAGGGTGAGAGCCCTGCCTCGAATCTCGGCCCGATATCCAATCCCCACCAGATCAAGTTCCTTGCTGAACCCCTCGGAAACTCCCCACACGGCGTTGGCTACCAGAGAGCGAAACAAGCCGTGAAGAGCCCTGGTTTTCTTGCTTTCGTTGCTCCGCTTCGCTTCTGCCACGCCGTCGTTGACTTCGAGTTGAATTCCTGCCGGAATGGAAGTTTCCAGGGTCCCTTTGGGTCCCTGCACAACAACCCGGACAGCTTCAACGTCGAGTTGAACACCGGAAGGGATTACGATTGGCTGCTTACCGACACGTGACATTGGTCAAACCCTCAACTGGTCCGATCGAACCGGGGAAGTCATCAGTACACCTCGCACAGGATCTCGCCTCCGACGCCTTTGTCGCGGGCGGTTTTTCCTGTCATCACTCCCCTGGAAGTCGAGAGGATTGTGATCCCCAGTCCTCCCAGTACTGCAGGAATCTCATCTTTCCCCGCGTAGACCCGTCTTCCCGGCTTGCTAACGCGACTCAACTTCGTAATGGTCGGTGAGCGGTCGCGCTGGTATTTGAGAAGCACTTTGATACGACTTACGGGCTTCTCCTCGACCAGCGTGTAACCAACGAGATACCCCTCTTCTTTCATGATCCGAACAATCTCTTCCCGGATCTTTGAATAGGGCATCTCAGTGGTCTCGTGACCGGACATGAGTGCATTGCGAATCCGCGTGAGCAGGTCCGCAATAGGATCCGTCATCATAGTTGTCCTTCTCCTTTTTTCCCGATTGCATCCATGCTCAAAAAACCAGTAGGCGGCGTTCCACTTCGCCAAGAGGGACACCGATGTTCTCCAACAGCACGAGGCCCTGCTGATCGTCCCGGGCCGTGGTCACGATCGTGACGTTCATCCCGTTCAGACGCTCGGTCTTTGCCAGATCGATCTCCGGAAAAATGAGCTGATCCTTCAATCCGATCGTGTAGTTCCCTCTTCCATCGAAGGCCTTGTTGGACACGCCTCGAAAGTCTTTCACACGGGGGAGGGCGACATTGAGGAGGCGATCCAGAAACTCGAACATCCGATCCTTTCGTAGAGTCACCTTCACGCCGATGGGCATATTCTCCCGCAATTTGAACCCCGCGATTGATTTGCGGGCGCGGCGAATCACCGCCTTCTGTCCTGTGATCCGGGATAGTTCCTCGGCTGCTTCGTCGAGCAGTTTGACATTCTGTATCGCCTCCCCGAGACCGATATTGACCACGACCTTGACGAGCTTCGGTATGGCCATAGGATTCTTGATCTCGAACTCTTTGGTCAGGGCCGGAACCGCATCTTCCAGATATCTTTGCTTGGTGCTCTTCATTTCGAAAACCTGCTACCGTTTTCCGATAGTAGCGTTACATTTCTTGCAGACTCGCACTTTGTCGCCGTCGGAAAGCAGGGCGAAGCCGACTCGACTCGGCTCCCCACATTCCGGACAGACCAGCATCAGGTTGGACAGGTGGAGGGGAGCTTCCCTTTCCACCACTCCGCCCTGGATGTTCTTTTGGGGATTGGGGCGAGTATGTCGCTTGATGAAGTTCACGTTCTCGACAATGGCCCGGTTTCTTTGGGGAAAGACTCTCAACACCTTGCCCCGGGCTCCCCTGTCTTTTCCAGAGATGACGAGAACTTCGTCATTTCGTCTAATGTGCAGCATCCTTACACCCTCGCGACGCTTTACAGCACCTCTGGTGCCAGCGAAACGATTTTCATGAAGCGCTTCTCCCGCAGCTCACGGGCCACAGGACCGAAGACACGCGTTCCAATCGGCTCTTTCTGGTTGTTGATCAATACAGCCGCATTCTCATCGAACTTGATGTAGGAACCATCGCGGCGCCGATTACCCCTTCGGGTGCGCACCACGACCGCCTGGACCACTTCTCCCTTCTTGACGGTTCCATCCGGGGTTGCCTCCTTCACTGAAGCGGTGATGATGTCACCCAGGCCAGCTCCCCGACCCGTGTCGCCGCCCAGCGGAGTAATGCAACAGATACGCCGCGCACCCGAGTTGTCCGCGACGTTCAGCATGGTCTGCATCTGGATCATGACCGTACCTCCCTACGCCTTCGCCTTTTCCAGGACTTCCTTCAGGCGCCAGCGCTTCCTCTTGCTGATGGGGCGCGTCTCTTCAATGAGGACCTTATCTCCTACCCGGCACTGATTCTCCTCATCGTGTGCCATGAACTTGGAGGTCCGTCTCAACGTCTTCCGATAGAGAGGGTGTCTCACCAGGCGGTGGACGGCCACCACGATTGACTTCTCCATGGAATTGGAAACAACTCGCCCGCTGCGGGTTGCCCGTTTTCGGCTTTTTGTCGTTTGCTGCTCCATAACCAACTAGGACCCCATTAGAACTTCAACCATCAGGACTCAGTTGAGGCCCGACGCTTTTCAGTGAGCACCGTCTTGACTCTGGCAAGATCTTTGCGGACTCCACGAAACTTCATCACGTTTTCCAGCTGACCGGTGGCCAACTGAAAGCGTAACTTGAACAACTGCTCTGAGAGGATCACGGCTTCCGCCTCAAGATCCTCAGCTGACATTTCCCGAAACTGGCTGGCTTTCATTTATTCACCCAGTCGAGTCACGAATTTGGTTCGAATCGGGAGCTTGTGAGAGGCCAGTCGCATGGCTTCACGCGCGACCTCCTCGGACACCCCCTCCATTTCGTAGAGAACCCGACCTGGTTTCACCCGTGCAACCCAGCCTTCAGGGGCTCCCTTTCCCTTGCCCATGCGGGTCTCCGCCGGTTTCTTCGTAAAGGGAGTGTCGGGAAAGATGCGGATCCAGACCTTGCCCCCTCTCTTGATGTAGCGAGTGATGGCAATTCGGGCTGCCTCGATCTGCCGGTTAGAGATGCGACCCGGCTCCAAGGCCTTGAGGCCGAACTCACCGAACTGAACCCTGCTGCCTCGATTGGCCTTCCCCCTGAGACGGCCTTTCTGACGTTTCCGATACTTGACCTTCTTGGGCATCAACATGGCTGTACTTCCTGCTTAGTACTCAGTTGTTTCCTATCGTTTCCGGATCAAAAATGTCGCCCTTGTAAATCCACACCTTGACCCCGATCACGCCATAAGTTGTAAAGGCCTCGGCCAACCCGTATCCAATGTCAGCCCGCAAAGTGTGAAGGGGCAGCCGTCCGTGGAGATACCATTCGGCCCGTGCGATCTCGGCTCCATTCAGGCGCCCGCCACATCGTACTTTGATGCCCTTGGCCCCAAAGCGCAGGGCCGTGTCCACCGCGCGTCGCATGGCACGCCGAAAAGCCACCCGCTTGACCAGTTGCTGGGCGATGGATTCCGCCACCAGCTGAGCATCGAGCTCAGGCTTATGGATCTCTTGAATGTTAATGAAGACCTCCCGGCCCGTGGCGGCCTGCAGGTCTACTTTCAACCGATCGATCTCGCTGCCCTTTCGACCAATCACGATGCCCGGTCTGGAAGTCCGGATCACGACAGTGAGCTTGTTGGCCGCTCGCTCGATCTCAATCGAGGAGATGCCGGCGTGGAAAAAGCGTTCCTTGAGCTTCCGCTTGATGCGCAGATCCTCCTGCAGGAGTTCACCGTAATTCTTGGTCGCAAACCAGCGTGAACGCCAGGTCTTGGTGTAGCCCAACCGAAAACCATAGGGGTGTACTTTTTGACCCAAACTGCTCCTCCTATGAACCCTGGCCGTCCGAAACTCGAACAGTAATGTGACTCAGCCTTCTCATTTGACGATGTGCGCGACCCATGGGAGCTGGCCGGATTCGGCTTCGCCGCTTGGTCGGTCCAATACCGACGAATGCCTCCTTGACATAGAGATCCTCGACCTCCAGGGCAGAGTTCCTTTGCTCTGCGTTTGCAATAGCGGATCGCAGCACCTTCTCGATGGGTCGGGCGAATCTCTTTTGTGAGAATCTAAGAATCGTCAAGGCTTCCTCGACTTTCTTACCCCGGATCAGATCGATGACAAGTCGAGCCTTATAGGGTGATCCCTTAATGTATTTGCCTTTCGCTATCGCTTCCATCTCTGCTCCCAGGCCTAGACCCTCAGCGCATTCGAGCCGTCTTTTCGTACCTTCTGATATGCCCCTTGAAGATTCTGGTCGGGGCGAACTCGCCCAGCTTGTGCCCCACCATGTTCTCGGTGATAAAAATCGGAATAAAACGTCTTCCGTTGTGGACCGCGATGGTCAAGCTGACCATTTCGGGAACGATCATGGAGCGTCGAGACCAGGTCTTGATCACGCCGCTGTCCTTGGTGGCCACTGCGTGACGAACCTTCTTCATCAAGTGATCGTCAACAAAAGGCCCTTTCTTGATCGATCTGGGCATTGAATACTCCTTTTCCTACTTCCTTCTCCGTACGATGAAACGGTCCGTTCTCTTGTTGTTTCGCGTCCTGTAACCCTTGGTGGGCCATCCCCAGGGAGAGCAGGGGTGCCTGCCACCCGAGGTTTTGCCTTCTCCCCCGCCCATCGGGTGGTCCACCGGATTCATGGCGACTCCCCGGACCTTGGGCCGGCGGCCACGCCATCGAGATGCACCTGCTTTTCCAAAGGAAACGTTCTCATGGCTGGTGTTCCCGACCTGGCCCACAGTGGCACGGCACAGGATAAATATCTTCCGCACCTCACCCGAAGGCATTCGGACCTGAGCATAACGGCCCTCTTTGGCCACCAGTTGGGCGGAGCCTCCGGCGCTTCGAACCAGCTGGCCTCCTCGACCGGGCGTCAGTTCCAGGTTATGAATCGTGGTTCCCAGCGGAATGTTGACCAGCGGAAGATTGTTGCCGGGAACGATGTCTGCATCGGGCCCGGAATTGACGGTGTCGCCGGGCTTCATACGCGCGGTTGCCAGTATGTAGCGCTTCTCTCCGTCGGCGTAATGGAGACGTGCGATCCAGGCACTGCGGTTTGGATCATACTCGATGGATGCAACCTTCGCCGGGATGCCATCCTTGTCTCGCCGGAAGTCAACCGTCCGATATCTTCTCTTGTGGCCTCCACCCCGGCGTCGAACTGCGATTCGCCCCGAACTGCCGCGGCCGCTGATGCGCTTCTTTCCACTCGTCAGCCGCCTCAGCGGCTTCACATCAGCCAGATCGTCTCTGGTGTCGACGGTACGAAAGCGTCGCCCCGGGGATGTCGGCTTGTAACCCTTAATAGCCATTGAATCTAAACACCTTCAAAGAACTCGATCTCTTTCTCACTTGACTTGAGGGTCACGTAGGCTTTCTTCCAGGAGGGGCGCCGTCCAACGTTACGACCCTGGCGCTTTAGTTTCCCCTGGAAATTAGCGGTCCGGACCTTCTCAACCCTGACCTTGAAGATTCTCTCGATCGCCTCACGAATCTGATGCTTGGTCGCTTCCTTTCTCACTTTGAAAGCTACGACGCGACCCTCATTGTTGTCTTTGAGCATGGTGGTTTTCTCAGTGATATGAGGGTACTTAAGGATGTCGAACTTTGTGATCTTCATGGCTTCAACGTCTCTTCGAGCTTTTCCACGGCCTCTTTAGAGAGCATCAGATGTTCACAGTTGAGCAAGTCATACACGTTCACTCCACTGGCTGGAACCATCTTCACACCGGGAAGGTTTCGAGAACTCAGATAGAGGTTACGGTTCTTGCGCTCGTCAACGATCAGAACCTTCCCCGACAGATCGAAAACCTCCAGAATGCCTGCCAAATCTCGGGTCTTGTGGCTCTCCACCTTGAGGTCGTCCACCACGATCAGCCGCTGGTTACGCAGTTTGTCGGAGAGCACCATGCGAACCGCCCCCCGCTTTTTCTTGCGGGGAAAGCGCTGCGAATAGTCACGAGGCCGGGGACCAAACACGGCACCGCCTTTTCGCCACAGCGGACTTCGCACGCTGCCAATGCGGGCACGACCGGTTCCCTTCTGGCGCCACGGCTTCCCCCCGCCTCCTCGAACCTCAACCCGGTTCTTGGCCTTGTGAGTTCCTTTTCTCTGCCCTGCCAGGAAAGCCCGAACTGCCTCCCAGACCAGTGTCTCGCTGGCGCTGTAATCAAAGACCGCGTCGTTGAGCTCCAGCTCCCCAACCGGCTTGTTCTTCAGATTTCTGACTTCGACCTTGGCCATTGTTCTATCCGCTTGTTCTGCAAATCTGGACGTAGTTCCCGCGGCTTCCCGGAACGGCGCCCTTCACGAGCAGCAGATTCCGGTCTTTGTCAATCTTGATTACCCTCAGGTTCTTCACCGTCCTTCTTCGGTTGCCCATGTGTCCGGGGCCCCGCATTCCTTTCAACACCCGACTGGGAGAAGCGCTCTGGCCGATTGAACCCGGGGCGCGATGAAACATCGACCCGTGGGTCGCATTGCCGCCGGAGAATCCATGTCGTTTAATGACACCCTGGAAACCCCTGCCGATGGACCTTCCCAGGATGTCGACCTTGTCGTCAACGGCAAATACATCCTGCACCAGCACCTGGTCACCCACCGAGATCTCTTTGTCCTGCTCCTCCGTGAACTCGAACTCACGCAGCCGGCGGGTGGCGGCAACACCTGCCTTCTCAAAATGACCGCCCTCTGGCTTGTTGACCTTGGCGGGTTCTTTTTCGATCAGGCCAAGCTGGACCGCCTGGTAACCGTCGCTTGCAGTGGTTTTCTTCTGCACCACAACACAAGGCCCGACCTGAAGGACAGTCACCGGAAACACCTGACCCTGATCGTCAAAGACCTGAGTCATACCTAGTTTCTTACCGATCAAACCCTTCACCATGTCCTATTCCTTCTCCGTGCCGAAGGCCTTGATTTCGACATCGATGGCTGCCGGCAGATCCAGTTTCATGAGGGCATCTACCGTCTGGGGAGTCGGTTCGAGAATGTCCACCAGTCTCTTGTGAGTTCTCACTTCGAACTGCTCCCTCGATTTCTTGTCTACGTGAGGCGATCTCAACACGGTGTATCGGCTGATTTTGGTTGGCAGCGGAACCGGACCCGAAACGCGTGCCCCTGTTCTCTTGGCAATGTCCACGATCTCACGCGTGGACTGATCCAGAGCACGATGATCGAAAGCCTTTAGCCGAATCCTGATTTTTTCATCCAACATCGAGATTCAATGCTCCTTTCTTCCATTCTTCCCCAGCCGGGGTTAGGACTCCACGATATCGGCGATGGTACCGGCCCCGACCGTTCTTCCGCCTTCCCGAATGGCAAATCGCAGCCCCTTCTCCATCGCGATCGGCGTGATCAGTTCCACCGACGCCGACACATTGTCTCCCGGCATCACCATCTCCGTCCCGGCCCCCAGTTCCACCACTCCCGTCACATCCGTCGTCCGAAAGTAAAACTGCGGCCGGTATCCCTTGAAAAACGGCGTGTGCCGCCCTCCTTCTTCCTTCGTCAATATATAGGCTTCCGCCTTGAACTTCGTGTGCGGCGTGATCGACCCCGGCTGCGCCACCACCTGGCCTCGCTCCACGTCATCCTTGTCCGTCCCTCTCAACAGCAACCCTACATTGTCTCCTGCCTGCCCCTCGTCCAGCAGCTTCTTGAACATCTCCACTCCCGTCACCACACGCTTCATCGTCTCTCGGATCCCCACGATCTCCATCTCCTCCCCAACCTTCACGATCCCTCGGTCGATCCGTCCCGTCACTACCGTCCCTCGACCACTGATCGAAAATATGTCCTCGATCGGCATCAAAAACGGCTTGTCCACCGCTCGCTCCGGTACCGGGATGTACTCGTCGATCGCCGCCATCAACTCCCGTACCTGCTCCTTCCCTTCCTCGTCTCCTTCCAGCGCCTTTAACGCACTCCCCTTCACCACCGGTATGTCGTCTCCAGGAAACTCATACGTCGACAGCAGCTCTCTTACCTCCAGCTCCACCAACTCCACCAGCTCCTCGTCGTCCACCATGTCCACTTTGTTCAAAAACACCACAATGTACGGCACCCCGACCTGCCGCGCCAGCAATATATGCTCTCGCGTTTGCGGCATTGGCCCATCCGCCGCACTCACCACCAGTATCGCCCCGTCCATCTGCGCTGCCCCGGTGATCATGTTCTTTACATAATCCGCATGCCCCGGACAGTCCACGTGCGCGTAATGCCGATTCTGGGTCTCATACTCCACGTGCGCCGTCGCGATCGTGATCCCTCGCTCCTTCTCCTCCGGCGCATTGTCGATCGAGTCAAACGTTCGCACCTGCGCCGTCGGATCATTCTCCGCCAGCACCTGTGTGATCACTGCCGTTAACGTCGTCTTCCCATGATCCACGTGACCGATCGTCCCCACATTCACGTGCGGCTTCGTTCTCTCAAACTTCTCTTTCGCCATGACTACAATCCACTCCCTTTTCCAGATCCCACCAGGCGCCCCTGGGTCCGTGCCACGATTTCATCGGCAACCTGCTCCGGAACTCTGTGGTAACGGTCAAAATGCATCGTGAAGTTGGCCCGCCCCTGCGTCAGTGAACGCACGGTCGTGGCATATCCAAACATCTCCGACAAGGGAACCGTAGCCGTCACGACCCGACTGTTTCCCCGTGATTCCATCTGTCCGATCCGGCCCCTGCGAGAATTGAGGTCTCCGATGACGTCACCCGTGTAATCCTCGTCCTCCGGCAGGACCACTTCGACACTCATCACCGGTTCCAGGAGAACCGGGTCAGCGGCCTTAGCCGCCTTCTTGAAAGCCATGGAACCGGCGATCTTGAAGGCCACCTCGGAAGAGTCGACCTCGTGGAAAGAACCATCAAGGAGGGTCACCTTCACATCCTGCATTTCGTAACCAGCCAGGATACCGCTTTCCATCGCCTCCCGGATCCCTTGCTCCACCGGGCGTATGAATTCCTTGGGAATGGCACCCCTGATGATCTGATTCTCGAACACGAAACCCTCTCCAGGCACCGGCTCAATCCGGATCCTGGCATGCCCGTACTGACCGCGGCCGCCTGTCTGCCGCACGAAACGGCCCTCCGCCTCTGCGGTCGATCGAATCGTTTCCCGGTAAGCCACCTCTGGTTTCCCCACACTGGCGTTGGCGTCAAACTCCCGAAGCAGGCGATCCACAATGATCTCTAGATGCAGCTCACCCATTCCGGAGATGATGGTCTGTCCGGTTTCTTCATCCGTGTGGACCTTGAACGTCGGATCCTCCTGCATCAGTTTCTGCAGCGAAAACCCGAGTCTGTCCTGGTCCGCACGGGTCTTCGGCTCGATCGCGACCGAGATGACCGGGTCCGGAAAGTCCATCGCTTCGAGGATGATCGGGGCCTGGGGATCACAAATGGTGTCACCGGTGGCGACGCGCTTCAATCCGACAAGAGCTGTGATGTCACCGGAGTGAACTTCTTTCATCTCTTCCCGCTTATTGGCATGCATGCGCAGAATGCGGCCAACCCGTTCCTTCTTTCCCTGCCTGCTGTTCAGGACTCGGGTTCCTGTCGGTAGAGTGCCGGAGTAGACCCGCATGAAAGCCAGTTGGCCCACAAATGGATCGGTCATGATCTTGAAGATCAGACCGGAGAAGGGAGCCCGATCATCGACTTTGCGTTCCAACTCTTCTCCGCTATCAGGATGTACTCCCCGCACTGGAGGAATGTCGAGCGGGCTGGGAAGGAAACTGACAATGGCGTCCAGCAGGGGTTGGACTCCCTTGTTCTTGAAAGCACTTCCACACAGGCAGGGGGTGAAGTCGAGCCGACAGGTACCTCTCCGGATGGCGGCGACCAACTCTTCGGAAGTGATGTCCTGACCGGCAAGATATTTCTCCAACAGGGCATCGTCACCTTCAACTACAAGCTCCACCATCTTCTCTCGCCACTCGACTGCCTGCTCGAGATACTCCTCGGGAATCTCATGGGTCTTGAACTCAGCGCCCAGAGTGTCCGTCTCGTAGACAACAGCCTGCATGGTGATGAGATCGATGACTCCCTCAAAGCCATCCTCCCGTCCCAGAGGGATCTGAACCGGAACTGGATTGGCGCCTAGTTTGTGGCGGATTGAATCCAGTGAAGCAAAGAAATCGGCGCCGGATCGATCCATCTTGTTCATAAAGGCGATCCGGGGCACCCCGTACTTGTCGGCCTGTCTCCAAACGGTCTCGGATTGAGGCTCGACGCCGGCCACAGCATCAAACAGCGCCACCGCGCCGTCCAGGACCCGCAGAGATCGTTCCACTTCGGCAGTGAAATCAACGTGGCCCGGGGTGTCGATGATGTTGATTCGGGTCCCACCCCACATGCAGGTGGTGGCAGCCGAGGTAATCGTGATTCCCCGCTCCTGCTCCTGCACCATCCAATCCATCGTGGCCGTCCCGTCATGCACCTCTCCCAGCTTGTAGGTGATGCCGGTGTAAAAGAGAACCCGCTCTGTACAGGTTGTCTTACCGGCATCAATGTGGGCCATGATGCCGATGTTTCTGGTTTGGCTTAGCGGAACTTTTCTAGACACTTTTATTTCTCAATTCTCCGTGCTTTCAGCACTGGAGCTTGTTTTCTTTCCGGTGTGATTCTGAACGAGCCAGGCGTGTCGGACTACCAGCGGTAGTGCGCAAAAGCTTTGTTGGCCTCGGCCATGCGGTGTACGTCCTCCTTCTTCTTCACCGCCCCACCTCGGGCATTAGCGGCATCCATGATTTCGTTTGCCAGACGTTGCGCCATCGTGCGTTCGTGCCGAGCCCGGGAAGACAAAATCAACCAGCGAATCCCCAGAGAACTACGGCGTCGGGTATTGACCTCAATCGGAACTTGATAGGTGGAACCCCCCACTCTGCGAGATTTCGTCTCAACCATTGGCTTGACGTTGTCGAGTGCCCGCCGAAAGATTTTGACCGGGTCATCGCCGGTGCGCTCCCGAACGAGATCCATGGCAGCATAGAACGCGCGCTCCGAAACCATCTTCTTGCCGTTCCTCATCAACTGGTTGACAAAGCGTGAAACCAGTGCACTTCCATAAACAGAATCTGGAGGAATCGGACGTTTGGGAACTTCTCTCCGCCTGGGCATGCCTGCTGCTCCAAAAAACAAAACAAGCTGCACAGGGGTCAATGCAGCTTGGATGAAAACAGAATCTTGCGACTATCCTTTGGACCTCTTAGTGCCGTACTTGGAGCGGCGCTGCTTTCGACCCTCCACTCCGATGGCGTCCAGAGTTCCCCGAATGACGTGATACCTGACGCCGGGCAGGTCTTTCACACGACCTCCCCTGATCAGCACAATCGAGTGCTCCTGCAGATTGTGACCCACGCCGGGAATATAGGTTGTGACCTCAATCCCATTCGTCAACCGGACCCGGGCCACCTTGCGAAGAGCCGAGTTCGGTTTCTTGGGTGTCTGCGTGTAAACGCGCACGCACACTCCCCTTTTCTGAGGGCAGGCCTGGAGAGCCGGACTTTTCGTCTTGCTCTTCAAGCGCTTTCGCCCCTTTCTGACCAATTGATTAAACGTGGGCACTGTTGCGTTCTCCTAGAAACAAAAAAAGATGCCGCAGCATCATCGAAACGGACGCACTTCCTTGTCAAATAACGAGCTCTAAATCTTAAGCCTGCAGCCGATTCCCTGTCAAGGGCGTTCTGGGTTCTGGGTTCTGGGTTCTAGGTTTTAGGTCCCTCAGGTATTACGATGAGCCGGCAGCGGCTATCGTTTCAAAGAAACCATGCACTTTGTCCTTCATTATCTCTATCCGTTGCTCTACACGGTTGGCCTGCTCCTCTATTTCCCGGTTTTCCTGGTCAGGCTTTTAAGGGGCGACCAGAGCTGGAGGCCGATCTTGCAGCGGGCGGGCCTGCTGCCCCGGTCGCTGCGCGAACTCCCTCCCAAAAACGCTCCCCGGGTCTGGATTCATTCCGTGTCGGTCGGGGAAGCGAATTCCCTCCGACCACTGGTGGAGCAGCTGGGTCTTTCCAGAGACCGTCTGTTCATTTCCACGACAACTGAAACGGGCCAGGCCGTGGCCCGACACCTCTATTCCGAAAAATCGACAGTTTTCTTTTTTCCCTTGGACTGGAAAACGAGCTGCCGCCGGTATCTTCGGGCCGTGGCTCCGGATCTGGTGATCCTGACCGAGACCGAACTGTGGCCATCCTTTATCCACTGCGTCGGCACAGCCTGCATTCCACTGCTGCTCGTAAACGGCCGCATCTCGAACCGTTCCTTCAAGCGCTATCAGAGAATCGGCTTCCTGACCAGCTGGATGTTGGAGACCTTCTGCAAGCTGGGAATGCAGACTCGCGAGGACAGAGACAGAGTGGTCCGGCTGGGAGGTCCGCCCGATCGAATCCACTGGGTCGGGAATCTGAAATTCGATTACTCTCTGCCGGAGAATCCCGGAGCAAGCGCGGCCGTTCGTCAGGTGGCCCTTGCTCTGGGCCATGAAAAGGGCCACTTGATCTGGGTCTGCGGCAGCACTCACGAGGGAGAAGAGGCGGTCCTGTTGGACGTCTTTCTCGCCCTTCGAAAGGAGTTCGAGCATCTTCGGTGGGTGGTGGCGCCCCGGCATCCCCACCGGTCCGACTCCGTCACGAGACTGCTCAGGGCGAGTTCTCTGCGAGTCGTTCGACGATCTCAACTGGAGAGCTGCGAGAGCATCGATCCCCAGGTCGTCGTTGTGGATACGATTGGTGAACTGGCTCATCTCTATGAAATCGCTGATCTGGTCTTTGTGGGAGGCAGTCTCACTCCAGTGGGCGGGCACAACCTGATCGAGGCAGCCCATTTCAAGAAACCGATCTTGTTCGGCCCTCACATGGAGAACTTCAGAGAAATATCTGAGGTTTTCCTGGATTCCTATGCTGCCCTGCAGGTCCAGACGGCTCAAGAACTGCAGAACAAAATGCGTGAACTTCTGCGCGACGCTTCAACACGGGGCTGGCTGGGGGGCAATGCCCGCAGAGTCATCCGGAACAACCAGGGAGCTGTTCGTCGTACCATGGAACTGGTCCACCACTGTGCTCCACAGGTTTCGAAATCGGGGGGTGGCGGACAGGTATGACCTTTCTGCTTTCGCTGCTTTACGGCACCGGCGTTGAGATCCGCCGGCTCCTCTTCAAATGGGGGATTCTGAAAGCGAAGACACTCCGTTCACCCGTCATCAGTGTGGGTAACCTGACTGTGGGAGGCACGGGCAAGACTCCTTTTGTGGCTTACCTGGCTCGAGTTCTCCAGAAACTTGGCTACCAGCCGATCATCCTGAGTCGCGGATACCGCGGAAGCCGGGAGAGGACAGGAGGGATTGTGTCGGAGGGTTCCCAGCCTCTGCTCGGGCCGGATGACTGTGGTGACGAGCCCTACATGCTGGCCAGAGCTCTACCCGGGGTCCCGGTCGTGATCGGTAAGGATCGTTATCGGGCCGGCCGCTCGATCGAAGATCGCTATGAACGAGCTATCCATCTCCTGGACGATGGTTTTCAGCATCTGGCGCTGAAAAGGAACCTGAACCTTCTTCTCATTGACGGGACGGATCCTTTCGGCGGGAGCCATCTTCTACCCAGAGGGCGACTACGGGAACCTTTGAGGGCGATCTCGCGCGCAGACATGATCATTGTCACTCGCTCCCATGTGGTCGCAGATACCGAGGGCATCGAACTGGCCATCCGCCATCGCCACCCCACCGTTCCGATCGCCTACTTCTACCACGACGCCGTTGGACTGAAAGACCTTCGAACTGGAAAGCATTACCTTCTTCGTGATCTGATGAATCAGCACGTGATCGTCGTGGCCGCAATCGGCAATCCGGAAGTGTTTCTCAGGGACCTGGCTCACTACCAGATCCGGGTAGCCGACCAGATTTTCTTCCGCGACCATCATGTTTTCCGGCAAAGCGAGCTGGACAGAGCACTGGATCAGGCCAGAGAAGTGGGAGCCCGATGCGTGATGACCACGGAGAAAGATGCCGTTCGTCTGAGCCACCTTCAGTTCGAGGAGGGAGAATTGATGGTCTTCCAGATCGAGGCTCGTCCCGAAGACCCGAACGAGTTCTTGAGAATCTGGAAGGAGGAAGTCGAGGGCCTGATGCCGCCACAATGATATGAGTCGCCAACTGCTGATTCGAGCCAGCAACTGGATCGGGGATTGCGTTATGTCGGTGGCTGCAGTCAAAGAATTGCGGCGTTTGTACCCTGAAGACCGGTTGACGATTATGGGCTACCGGCGGGTCACGGGTCTTTTCGAGGGACAGGCCTTCGTCGACCGGGTCATTGCCCTGGAACCTGCTGGAGGATGGGGCCGGATTCGTCTGGAAAGCCGGGCACTGCGAGGCTCGGATCGGATCCTCCTCTTCCCGAACTCCTTCGCTTCAGCCCTTCCCGCTTTCCTGGCTCGAGTTCCGGACCGACTTGGATACCGAACGGACGGCCGCTCCCTGCTGCTGACCCACGGGGTCCGGCCCAGAAGCAAGCGCCTCGGACATCACCAGGCATTCTATTACCTCGATCTGATCCATCAACTGAGGCTCTCCGAAGTCGACTATCTGGTGCACAGGGACTACGCTCCGGACATCACGCTCGAGGCCTCTAAGTCGGCCATCCAGAAAGCGCAGAGTCTGCTGGAGGAAATGCGAGTCAATCGCAGTGTTCCACTCGTTGCCCTGAATCCCGGAGCCGCTTTCGGGCCTGCGAAGCGCTGGTTTCTGGACCGCTATGCAGCGGTCGCCGATCTCCTGGTGGAGGAGGAAGGAGCGGAGATCCTGGTCGTAGGGTCCAGACAGGAAGCCCCGCTTGCCAGGCAGATCGAGAAGCAGATGCGGGCCAGGCCGCACTGCTTGAGCGGAAAAACCAGTCTTTCAACTTTGATGGGTCTGCTCAGCCAATGTGATCTGTTTGTGACAAACGACTCCGGCCCTATGCATCTGGCTGCAGCCCTGCGTATCCCCCAGGTGGCTCTTTTCGGCTCCACCGACGAGATCGCCACGGGCCCCCTCTGCGATCGCGTCGTCGTCATTCACAAACACGTCGGGTGCAGCCCCTGCCTGCTCAGAGAGTGTCCGATTGACCTGCGCTGTTTGGACCGGATCACCGTGGATGAGGTGTTCGAAGCGGCTCAGGGTTTACTTCATTCCAGATTCCAAATTCCAGATCAAAACGTTGAAACCTGAATGTGGGCGGCGTGATCAGGGCTGCGACCGGGTTCTGGGTGTCAGGAGAAAGTGGGAAGGGCCCCGGGGCAGCGACCGTTTAAATCCCTCCGGGAGTCGCCCGGGGCCTTCCCGCTTTCTGAACCTGGAACCTGGCAGCCAAACCTGCGAGAATTCTGGGAGATGGCAGGAACGGGTGCGATCGTCGATCTTTCCTCTTCTCAGCATCCGAAGGTGGCTGCTCTGCTCCGCAAGAAGGCGGTTTTTCTTGACCGGGACGGGACGCTGATTCGGCACTGCGAGTATCTCACCGATATCTCCGATCTAAAAGTCTTGGAGGAAACCGGGGAGGCCGTTCGGCTCCTCAACCAGAACCGAATCCCGGCGGTGGTGATCACGAACCAGTCGGCAATTGCGCGCGGGCTCCTGAGCGAAGACGGGCTGCTGGCGATCCACTCTGAGATGCAGGCCCGCCTACGACATCGCGGCGCCTTTCTGGATGCTTTCTATTACTGCCCTCACCACCCTACAGAAGGGGAACGGCCCTACCGGAGAAACTGTATGTGCCGGAAGCCCCAACCTGGACTCATTGTTCGTGCTTCGGACGAACTGGGGCTTTCTCCCCAACTGAGCTTCATGGTAGGCGATTCTCAGATTGACGTGAACGCCGGTCGGCGAGCCGGCTGCAGAACCGTCCTGATCGAAACCGAAGGAGACGCAAATCATTCACTTTCGGAGATCGGTTCCAGCGCGAATTTCGTGGCTGCGGATGTGCTTCAGGCCGTACACTGGATTTTGGGAGAGATCGTTTGAGAGATCTTGAAAGACTGATTCCCGCCATCCAACACACTCACCTTCTGGTAGTGGGTGACTTTCTGCTCGACGAATTCATCTTCGGGGAGATCACTCGAACCTCCCGGGAGGCTCCCGTCCTGATCCTGAGATATCGGGAAAGAGAATGGCGCCCTGGCGGGGGTGCGAACACCGTTGCCGGAGTTGCGGCCCTGGGTGCCCGGGTCACACCAGTTGGTGTTCTGGGTGACGACCCGTGGGGGCAGGGACTTCTTTCAGCCTGGCCCGATTCGGTGTCTACGGAAGGAGTCGTGGTGTCGCCGGAATTCCAGACCACCTGCAAGAGCCGCTTGCTGGCAGGATCATTTCATTCCTTTCGACAGCAGGTGGTTCGTCTCGACTACGAGCACAGCCACGAACTGAACGAAGTAGTGGAATCACGTCTGCTAGAGAATCTGGAGAGATTCCAATCCCGGGCAGACGCAATCATTATCTCGGACTACAGCCTGGGAACGATCAGCACCCGGGTGGCCTCCAGGGCGATCGAGATTGCCCGCGAGGCAGCCATCCCAATTGTGGTCGACTCCAGGTTCCACCCGGAACGCTTCACGGGGGCAACTTCGGTAACACCCAATATCAGCGAGGTCGAGAAGGCAGCGTCCGTGAGTATCGGCCAGAATGAAGAACGGCTGGTCTGCATCGGACAGCGCCTCTTGAAGGAGTGGGCTTTGGACTCTCTACTCATCACTCGCGGCCGGCTGGGGATGAGCCTTTTCGAGGCTGACCGGGTCAACCACATACCTGCTTTTGGCAGTGATGAGGTCGCAGATGTCACGGGGGCGGGCGACACGGTGACAGCCACCTACACTGCCGGCCTGGCCGCCGGATCCGACTTCGAAGAGGCGGCAAGACTGGCCAACATCGCTGCCGGTCTGGTCGTAACCAAGAAAGGGACTGCCACCGTCACGGGCGGTGAGCTCCTGGAGGCGATCCGTAGTGGCTGACAGCCCTCTGGCCCGGCGGAAACTGGTCACCCTGGAAAGAGCACTGGAACTGCGGGAAGAGGCACGGAGACAGGATCAGTCGGTGGTTTTCACGAACGGGTGTTTCGACCTGCTCCACGTGGGTCACATACGCTACCTGGTGGGAGCAGCTGACGAAGGCGACATTCTGTTCGTGGCACTGAACAGCGACCGCTCGGTGCGGACTCTGAAGGGAGATGGCCGTCCGCTGTTCCCCGCAGAGGAGCGGGCAGAAATAATTTCAGCGCTGGAGTGTGTTGATGCGGTTCTCATCTTTGATGACTCAAGCGTCGATCGACTGCTCCGGCAACTGCGCCCGAATGTACATGCCAAGGGGACCGACTACGCACCTGAGACGGTTCCCGAGCGCGAAACAGTGAAAGCCTATGGGGGGCGCATTGCCATTGTAGGGGACCCGAAGGATCATTCCAGTGCCGACCTGCTGGAGCGACTCCGAAAGGCTTTGGACCCGCTATGACGCAAATGGATAAAGTTCTGATTGTTCGACTCGGGGCCCTGGGGGACATCCTTCACGCCCTGCCTGCGCAGCAACTGCTCCACACCCGTCTTCCCGGTGCCAGTATCGACTGGTTGGCGGAGCCCCATTACATTCCCTTGCTCCGCTGCGTACCCGGGATTCGAAAAGCCTGGCCGGCGAATCTCAGACGATGGAAATCGGATTCCTCCGACGCTCCCGACGTTGTCCGCCTCATCAGGTCTCTGCGGCGCGAACGATTTGACATGGTCGTCGACTTCCAGGGTCTGCTCAAATCGGCAGTCCTGGCCCGCATCGCTGGCCGGGGGCGAGTCGTTGGATTCAGGGCCGAGCGGTTCAAAGAGAGGGGCACGGGGTGGCTTTACACTTACCGTGAGGAAGGAGAATCCGACCTCAGTCAACACGTGATCGATGGCAACCTGCGGCTGATCAAACGGTTTGTCGGTGGAAACAATGCCACGCCGCTCGTTCCTTTTGAGATTTCCCGGGAAGATCAAGAATATGTGAGCCGTCGATTGTCAGACTTCAAAATTCGCAGCCCTGTTCTGCTCAATCCGGGAGCGGGATGGGTGACCAAGCTCTGGCCTGCCAGCGAATATGGTCGCCTGGCAAGAATGATCGTGGAACACCTGGGGCTCCCGGTGGCAGTTACCTACGGGCCAGGAGAGGAAGGCCTGGTGGAGGAACTGAGGCGGCAGGCCGGGGTAAAAAACGTGGTGGCTTTTGCGACTACGATTACGCAACTCGCAGCTCTGTGCCGGCTTTCCCGCCTGATGGTGGCGGGAGACTCGGGACCTTTGCACCTGGCAGTTTCCACAGGGACTCCTGTAGTGGCCATTCTGGGACCAACGGCAACCACTCGCAACGGACCCTATTCGGAGGCGGATATCGTGGTAAAGCGGGACCTTCCCTGTTCCAACTCTTACAAGCGAGTCTGCAACGAGTTCATCTGCATGGACATCCCGGCAAAGACGGTCCTCCAGGCCGTGCAGCGCCGCCTCGAACTTGCCGCCTCCAGTTGACCGCGGGAGAGAATCGTGAACGTGCAGCGGATCCGTGTTCCTGTCGGTTTTCTCTACGGCCTGGTTTTTCTGTACTTTTGCAGACCCGTTCCTTATCTGCTGGGAGCGGGCTTGCTGCTGGCGGCTGCCGGCCTGGCTTTCAGAATCTGGTCCACCGGACATCTCGATAAATGGCGCCGGCTGGCAGTGCACGGACCTTATCGCTTCACTCGTAACCCACTCTATTTCGGGTCTTTCCTGCTGGGGCTGGGGTTTACGCTCGCCTCGGCCAGGCTCTTCCTGCTGATACTTTTCCTGCTCCTCTTTGTCCTTCTCTACAGACCGGTCATGAGACGAGAAGAAAAGGAACTGGGTGACGAGTACGGAGAGGATTATCTGGTTTACAGAGAACGCGTCTCACTGTTTCTACCGGGGAGGCCCCTGGCCGTCTCTGGGCATGAGCAGGAATCCAGGTTCAATTGGAGCCGTGTGTGGGAGAATCGTGAGTACAATGCCGTTCTGGGGTACTTTATCGTCAGCCTTTTCCTGTGCTTGAAGTTGCAATGGTCGATCTGAGTTCCGCGCGGAGACTCTGGAGCCCGACTCTCCTGGCGTGGTGGATCCTCCATCTGAGCCTGGTCGCTCCGGCGGAGGTGCCTCCAACTCCTCTGCTTGGGGCTTCTGTTGGGCCAGACTCGGTCCCTTTCCAGGACGGGGAAAAGGTCCGCTACGAGGTGAGCTGGAGACCCCTTCCCTTCATGCCCGCCATGAAGGCCGGTGAGATTGATTTTCAGATCCGGCGAGAGGAATTCGAAGGAGCCCCAGCTTACCGGATCACGGCCCAGGCCAGATCAAGGGGATTCCTGGCCTCCATGGGGCTGAAGATCGAGGATGATTTTGAGTCGATCGTCGATGCGCGTGATTTTCGTTCTCTCCGCTTCATTCATCGCAAACGGCACGGCAAGAGAAAACGGGATCTGGAGATGAGGGTGAACTATGAGGCCGGCCATGCAGTCTTCCGGGAGATCGATCTCGCAGACAGCCCCGGACGGACGATTCGCAACCAGAAAATCGAAACACTGCCCGGCCCGATCTCGGACGTTGTATCTGTGTTCTATGCCGGCCGTCTGCGGGAACTTCTTCCGCTGCAAACGTACCTGATTCATCTTCACGACAATGCCCGGATCAAGCAGGTTCAGGTGCGGGTCGAGGCCGTGGAACGGGTTCGATCAGGCCTGGACTCGCATGACAGCGTGCGTCTGCGAATTGAAGATGGGATCTTCAGAGGAGGAGGACATTTCCTAATATGGTACAGCCGCGGTGACCTTCGGCTCCCCGTTCGCTTCGAAGCATCCGCCAAGCTGGGCCGGGTATTCGGTCGATTGATGCTGATTGAAACGCCCCGCTTTTCGAGGACAAGGGTTCGGATTTCTTAAGCACTCGCTGGCGCTAGCGCCCCGTGCTAAAATACCTCCCGGGCAAGTGGAGAGGGTGATCGCCGCCCGGCTTGGTTCCGGGGGGAGGAAAGTCCGAACACTACAGGGCAGCGTGCTTCCTAACGGGAAGGAGAGGCGACTCTACGGAAAGTGCCACAGAAAATAAACCGCCATCTCCGGATGGTAAGGGTGAAACGGTGAGGTAAGAGCTCACCGCTCCGGTGGTGACACTCGGAGGCAGGGTAAACCCCACGCGGTGCAAGGCCAAATAGGCTCCGTCTGAGCTTGCCCGGCTCATTCGTTTCATGCGAACGCGGAGCGGGTAGGCCGCTCGAGGGCCGGGGCGACCCGACTCCTAGATGAATGATCACCGCGCCCCCGGGCGTGACAGGATTCGGCTTACATCTCCACTTGCCCGGGACCGTTGAAGGCACCGATTCGAGTAACAGCAAAGGCCTGGGCCAGGATAGGTAAGCCCTAGATCCGGAGAAAACCCATGTCCTCCGAGCACGCCGCTGCCAAACTGAGCCGACGCGAGTTTGCCGCTCTGGGCTTCGTAGCCCCGCTCCTGTCACTGAATCCGACCTGTGAAGGACCGGAATACGAAGGCGGATTGACCAGCATTGACGGGATCCGGGTTGGTCACGACACTCTGGAAGGCACTGGCTGCACGGTGGTTCTCACAGAAGCCGGAGCCACTGCCGGAGTCGACGTTCGGGGATCTGCTCCGGGAACGCGGGAAACAGATTTGCTCAATCCTGTGAACACGGTGGATCGAGTTCAGGCCATCATGCTTTCCGGAGGCAGTGCCTTCGGGCTGGAAGCCGCAACCGGCGTGGTTCGGTACCTGGAAGAAAAAAAACTCGGCTACAAGACCCGCCATGGTCCGGTACCCATTGTGCCCGCTGCCATTCTGTACGACCTTGGAATCGGGGATCCCAGGATCCGACCCGATCAAGCTTCAGGCTATCGTGCCTGCTCGCGGGCATCATCGGGCCCCGTCGCGGAGGGCAATGTAGGGGCGGGAACCGGTGCTACGGTCGGCAAGACCTTCGGGATGGCTCGGGCCATGAAGGCGGGAATCGGCTCCACCTCGGTGAAGGTAGGAGAGTTGACGGTGGCTGCGCTGGTAGCCGTGAACGCGGTCGGAGACATCGTCGATCCACACTCGGGCAAACTCGTGGCGGGGGCCAGAACACCCGACGGCCGATCGCTGATCAACACCATGAGCCAGATACGGAATGGGAAAGTCGGCTCCCTACCGAGGCGGCTCCAGAACACGACGCTGGCTGTTGTCGCGACCAACGCCCGACTCGACAAGACAGAGCTGACCAAAGTGGCCCAGATGAGCCATGACGGATTCGCCCGTGCCATCAATCCGGTTCACACCCCGAGCGATGGCGACACCGTGTTTGCACTGTCCACGGGAGAGCCCGTGGACGCTCGCCTCGGTCTGGTCGGAGCTCTGGCCGCCGAGGCTACGTCACGCGCTATCGTTCGAGCCGCTCTCACAGCCCGAGGAATCCCCGGTTTCCCGGCGGCCTGCGACCTTTGAGCGCTCGCTCTGCTCGCGCCTAGAACCGGAACCCCAACCCTGCCATGATCTGTCTCCCGGGCGCGTCAAAGCCCGCGATCTCGTCATACTCCCTGTCGAAGAGGTTTTGGCCTCGCAGTGTGAAGGCCACATCACCGTCCGAACCCCAGCAAAAAAGTGAAAAGCGCAAACCAAAATCCACCTTCAGATAGCCCGGCAACTCCACCCGAGCACTCGAAAAGTCAGGAAAGAACTGCCGGTCGTCGCGTTGCCCCTTGTACTTGAAATCGATCCGTCCGGTCAGCCGTCGGGCCGAATAGGACACATAGACAAGGCCCGAATGTCGGGGGCGCCTGAGCAGACTGTCCCCCTCCACAAAGTTCCCTCCGGGCGTGGAACCCGAGTCAGTCACCCCCGTTTCCGTAAGGGTGTAGCCCCCTCCCAGCCTGAGGCCGGGCCGGATTTCACGGAAACTCTCGATTTCAAGGCCCCGGCTCTTGGCTTCCTGGATGTTCAGGGTATTGGGACTTCCCGGAGGAACGGCAAAAGTGAACTCGATGAGATCGCTGAACCGGTTCCAAAAGAAAGTGGCGGACAAGCCGCCCGAACGGCCCGGCAAACGAAGATCAATCCCCGCATCCATTCCCAGGTTCTGTTCCGGTCTGAGATCAGGGTTACCCAGGATGCCGAAGTTGGGGAAGCCCAGTATTTCATCGAAGGTCGGAGACCGGAATCCGTTCCCAACGCTACCGCGCAGGCGAGCATACGGACTGAGCTTAAAGGAAGCAGAGAAGTTGGCTGAAACGAAATCCTGGAAGCGGTCGTTGTCGTCAAAACGAAAGCCCGTCGTCACTGAGAGGCGGTTGCCCAGGGACATCTGATCCTGAACGTAAACACCCAGGCTGCGGCGATCCGCGGAAGCTGTGATCGATTCCTCCCTGGCGTAGGAGAGACCCGCGGTCAGCAGGTGGCTGTGGGCAACCACGAAGTCGTTTTGCCAATCGAGATAGGTGCGTGTGTCCTCGGTGGCAAAGTTGAAGTCGAAGAAGTCGGTGACTCCGTCCGCGATGGTAAAGTTCTCAGTATCTCTGCCGTGAAACCCAAACTGGACGCTGGAAGTGTACTTGGGAGTCACGATCTGGCTGAATCTCACCGTATAAAGCGTGTCCTCGGTGGTTCGGAAGTCATTGGGATCAACCACGGCCCCGCTTGTATCCGTGGCAAAATGCTGCTCCGAACTTCGATGGCGAACCGTGGCTGTGACCGCCCCAGTGCTCCAGGGCTCAAAATCAAACCTGGCGGACATCTCGCCCCTCTGATAGTCGCTGTTAAACAGCAGGAAGCCGCTTGTGTCTGAAAAAAGTCCACTCAAAGCGTAGCCTACCCTCTCCGTTCCTCCCGAGGCCGATCCACTGAAAAGGTAGCTGTCAAAAGTTCCACCCTCGACCTGGAAGTTCGCTGCGGGCCTTCCCTGCCCCTGAGTGGTAATGATGTGGATGATCGATGTGACAGCCTCGGACCCGTAGAGTACGGAGCCGGGACCTCGAACGATTTCAATGCGCTCCACGTTGGCCGTGGTCAGATCGGCAAAATCCATCGCCCCTCCGGGCTGATTGATCTGCACGCCGTCCACTAGAACCAGGTTGAAATTGCTCTCCCCTCCACGCACGAAGACAGCAGTCTGTCCTCCAAAAGAGCCCGTGCGAACTACGCTGAAGCCGGGGACCGTCTCCAGGACCTGGGCTATGTTTCGGGCTCCTTGCGCCTCGATCTCTTCGCGCCTGATTACGTGAGTTGTAAAGCCCACTTTGTCTACCGGGATGGAAGTTCGAGTGGCCGTTACGGTGACCTCGTACTCGAGTGGGTCGGGGGTTGCGGGATCCTCTTCCGGTTCTTCCTCCGAGGTTCCCTGGTTGTCGGGTTCGGGATCTGGTTGGGTCCGGCTCTGGGCCTGGCCGGCTGGTACTGTCAGTACCGTCATCAAAAAGACGACAAAGACAAAGATCTGAAACCTCATGTTGTTCCTCCAAGGCGATTGGTCGGTTCAAGCTTGCGCAGGAATCGGGGATAGTAGAGAGGGGCGTCGGAAGAGCGCCCGGTGAAATTCCTACGTGATTCCGGAAGGCCTCAACGGCCTGGATCGGATCCGCCTGGAGGGTCAGATTTCAACTTTTGGCGGGACAACATTGGTCCTCCTTTCGCTTCCCCTTCGGAAGCAGAGAGGCACGACCGGATCGGTCTCCTGGCTTTCAGCGGCAACCAGCTCAGGCCTTCCCATTCAGCGGCTGAACAGTGGCGAATGATGAACTGGAGTGTACTGATTACAGTTGCGAGGGCAGCGTCGGACTTTCACCGATCTTCCCACACATCCAGGTCGTGACGGTTCACGGTTTAGAAGGTCCAAGTTTAGGCAGCCATGGAGAGGGTTGTCAAGTCTCTATCGCTCTTCCAGGGCTGGAATTGGTGTCCTCTCCTTGCCCTTGCCTTTGCCCTGACCTCATCTTTTCGTTCCATCACGGAGATCTTGCCATCATTGACTAGTAAGAATTATTTGGGAATCAAGCGGACGGCCCTTCCGCCGACAGAGAGGCGAATGCCGTCGGGAGCCATTTCGAAGTTCCCTTCAGCCACAGGGTGAGAAGCTTCTGCAAGCCTCCGCTCACCGCCCGAGCCCGCCAGGAGGCTCTCGCGGCCGACTGCTTTGAAACTCTGCTGTCGAGGATCAAGGACGATGAGGTGAGGGAGACTGGGGGAGACAAGCACGAAACTGGCGCTGCCTTCGGAAAGAAAGACCTCAGCTGCGAGATCTTCTTTGTCGTCCACGAAGACGGTTGCAGGCATGGGCAAAAGCACCGTCTCGCGAGCTCCCTCTGCGGCAAAGCGGAGGGCGTCACCGGCTGCCACCAGGGAGGGAGATCTCGCCATGAACAGGGCCACCAGAATCGACACGACCACCGCGATCATCGATCGAACCAAGGGGAAATGGAGACTTCTCGGCAGCAGGCGGATCGCGACGACGAGGGGAAGTCCCAGCATGAGAAGATCCTGCCATAAGGCTTCTCCAGCGCTGCGCTGAATCAGGTCTCCAAAACAGCCGCAGGCTGTCTCCGGGTCACGTAGGCCCTGCGAAACGAGCCAGTAATTCTGCCCCGTCAAGTACAGGAAAAACAGGGCCAGCAAGGCCGCCCACCCCAGCACGACTCGATTGGTGACTCCCAGCAGCAAGAGGATGCCAAGACACGTTTCCAGGAAAATGGCAACGACAGCGACGGAGGTGGCGGACCACCAGAAGTCGAGTCCTTCCAGGTGGATCTGTTCGACGAATCCTCCCGGCTCGAGCAGCTTGGCATAGGACGCAAAAAGCAGAATCCCGCCCAGCACCAGGCAGGCTGCCTTTCCAAGTACCCGGTCACGGCCGGGAGTCGGGTCCGACATGGCTTCAGCACTCCCTTTCAGGGCTCGTGAGGACTTGCGCTCCGCGTCGCATTACGACGGGCACAGAGTACCACGGGTCTCTTGCAAACACGCCCTTGCGATATTATGAAGCCTTTGACAGATCCATGTTGAACGGAAGTACTCCTGTTATCCTTTTTGACGGTGTCTGCGGCCTCTGCGATCGGTCGGTCAGTTGGATCTTGGATCACGACCGACGAGAAATTTTCCGTTTTGCCGCCCTTCAGTCCCGCGCCGGTCAGGACCTCCTGGAGCAGCATGGCCTGAATAAGCTGGAGCTATCCACGATGGCACTCATTGAACAGGACGACGCCCACGTTCGAAGTCAAGCTGCCCTGCGGATCCTCAAGCTTCTGGGGGCGCCGTGGTCTTTTTTTTACGCGTTGATTCTGATCCCGGCTCCGCTCCGGGATTGGGTTTACAACTGGGTAGCAGGGCACCGCTATCAATGGTTTGGCAGGCTCGATTCCTGCGTGGTTCCGGACTCGGGGGTGGCGGATCGTTTTCTGGACGATCTGGAATCGCGGTGTCCCGGGGACTGAAACTACACCAGGAAGAGATCGCTTTCGATGTGGAAATATGCCGCCGCCATTGTGCTCATTCTGCTCGTCGTGGTCCTGATTCAGTTCTTCTGGTCCCAGCCCGTCGAACTCGATCCGGACAGCACCGACTTGAGAATCGTCTCTCTGGCTCCCAACATCACTACGATCGTTTTTGCACTCGGCCTGGAGGACCATCTGGTTGGAGTCACCACCTACTGTGACGACCCGCCAGAGGCCCAACTCAAGACCCGGGTCGGAGACTTCATTCGTCCAAATCTGGAAATAATCATGACCCTGAAGCCCGATCTGATACTGGCCGAAGACTGGCCATCGTCCCGTAGCTCCGAGAGGCTTCGTGACCTGGGCCAGACAGTGATCGAGTTCCGGAACCCCTTCTCGATTGCAGACATTTACCAGCTCATCGAGTCGGTGGGGAAGACCCTGGAAAGAGCAGAGGAAGCAAGCAGCCTGGTCGCATCTATGAAGGAGAAGGTGGAGACGGTGAGAGAACGAGCCCGAAGGCTACCCGCTCGACCCACCATCTATATCGAGAACGATGTTCCCACCTGGACCATCGGAGGCCCCACCTTCACCAGCGAAGCCCTCTCCCTGTGCGGAGCCGACAACATCTTCGGAGACCTGGACGATCGTGCCCCCCGTGTTTCCGCGGAAACCATTATCCAACGTAATCCAGGGTTCATTCTCTCGTTTGTAGCCAGCGCCGAGCAGGTTCGGTCCCGGCCAGGATGGGAGACCATCGAGGCTGTGAAACAGGGGCGGATTATTGACCAGTTCGAACACCGTCTGCTGGTACGGGGGAATCACAGGCTGGCCGACGGAATGCTTTCCTTCCAGCAGATCCTCTTAGGGCAGATCGGAGTTTCCGAAAGGGAGTGAGGGGCTGCTATGATGATCGATCCGGATGAGGACTCACCAAGGCGCAGCAAGCACCCTTACGATCCTGGCCCTGTTGCTGGTCGTGTGTGCCTGTGCCAGCATTTTCGTTGGCCCCGTAGGTGATGCGGACTGGAACATCATCAGACAGTTGAGGCTGCCACGTGTACTGCTGGCCATCATCGTCGGGTTCGGGCTGGCCACGGCGGGAGCCGTGCTCCAGGGTGTCCTGAGGAATCCCCTGGCCGATCCTTTTATTCTGGGCACATCAAGCGCTGCGACGGCCGGTGTGATGGTGGCGGGACTCGTGGGGCTGCGCTCAGGACCATACTCCGTCTATCTGTTTGCCATGACCTTCGCCCTGCTTTCGATCCTGCTGGTGTACAAGATCGCTCAGACTCAAGGCAAAACACCGGTGCAAACGCTGATTCTTTCCGGAGTCATCGTGAGTCTCTTTTTCAATGCCTGGGTCTTCGTCTTTTTCTCCCTGTTTCACCGCGAACAGCACAATGTCCTCTTTTTTCTCCTCGGCACATTGACCGAGGGAGAAACACTCAAGATCAGTGTCTCTTCCCTGCTTATTCTGGTGGGAGTGGCAGTCTCCTGGATCCTGTCGCGAGACCTGAACCTTCTGACCCAGGGAGAGGAGGCGGCCTTTCACCTGGGGCTGCGGGTCGAGGTGTCCAAGAAGATCCTCTTCGTAACCGCTTCCACCATGGTAGCAGCAGCCGTGGCGGTGGCCGGAATGATTGGCTTTGTCGGCTTGATCATTCCTCACATGATGAGAATGATGACCGGACCGAACCACAAGACGCTGATCCCGGCTTCCGCGCTCGGGGGTGCCACGTTTCTGGTTTTAG
The DNA here is from genome assembly GCA_965205345.1 of Acidobacteriota bacterium. Classification (GTDB taxonomy): domain Bacteria; phylum Acidobacteriota; class UBA6911; order RPQK01; family CBDAPI01; genus CBDAPI01. The sequence continues at coordinate 45,414 of CBDBGQ010000031.1, forward strand.
CGGACGCCCTGGCCCGGACTGTCTATGCCCCTCTCGAGATTCCGGTGGGAGCTATCACCGCCTTGATCGGATCACCCTACTTTGTTTACCTCCTGCGCAGCCGCCAGCGGGCGGGAGAGTTTTAGTACTTACTTGCAGAAATACTCTAGCCGGAAGAGTGCGTTTATGACCCAGATTGAATTGGATCAAGTTGCCTTCTCTTACCCATCCGGGTTTGGTCTGAAGGACTTCAACTTGAAAGTGAGGCAGGGCTCGATCCTGGGGATCCTGGGTCCCAACGGAAGCGGAAAAAGCACGCTGCTTCAACTGATCAGCCGCTTGCTCCGTCCAACCCGGGGAACCGTCCGGCTGGAGGGGAGAGATGTGTCTTCCTTTTCTGCCAGGGAGTTTGCCCAACGCGTCTCGGTCATTCCTTCGGACAACTTCTTCGAGTTTCCGTTTACGGTTGCCGAAGTGGTGGAAATGGGACGGTACCCCTACCTGGGCAGACTGCAGAGCCCCGGCAGCGAGGATCGGCAGTGGATCGAAAGAGCCCGCCGGCTCACGGAGATCGGACCCTTCTGGCAGAGATCCATTTCGGAACTATCCAGCGGCGAGCGACAGCGTGTCCTCATCGCCCGGGCCCTGGCTCAGAACCCTGCGCTTCTTCTACTCGATGAACCCAGCACCCATCTGGACATCAACCATCAGGTTGCCATGTTCCGGATGTTGAAGACCTTTCATCGAGAACAAGGGGCGACCATTCTGGTGGTTCTGCACGATCTGACACTGGCGGATGCCTTCTGCGAAGAAGTGGCGCTCTTGAAGGAAGGTCGACTGGTTCAGTGGGGTGCTCCACGAGAAGTCATTACGGGCGAGACCTTGAAAGATATCTTCGAGGCCGATGTTCAGTTCCACCGAAGGCCTGACGGAAGCGCCAGTCTGAGCTTCGACCTGGACAGCCCCGGGAAGCCCCCTGAACACCTGCAAGAAAGCGGCCGCGGAAACGTGCCATGAAAGCTCGCCCCCGCCTGCTGGCGCTCACGTCTCTTTTCGTGTTCACGTCGCTCATCCTGCTCTATCTGTGGTGGGGGCGTTTTCACTACTTCTACCGCTGGCTAAGGCTGGGAACCTACTCGGTTGGAATTCTGATCGTGGTGGGGAATCACATCTACTTCAAGGATGACAGCCGCAGACTGGGGCTGCGCTTGGACAACCTGAAGGAAGCCGCCCGCTTGTTCGCTGGTCCCACGCTACTGGCCTGTCTCGTCATCACCGTCACCGGGCTGGTGGCTGGAAGCAGCAGTCTCAGCAACTGGCATGGACTGGAGGATTACCTGGTCTGGGCTGTCCTGCAGCAGCATCTCCTGCAGAATTTCCTGCGACTCCGAAGCTTCGACGCCCTGGGAAGGTCAGACTCCCAGAGAGCTTTCTGGCTACCCATTCTCTGCGCGGCGGCTCTTTTCTCCCTGTTCCACCTGCCCAACCGTCCCCTAATGATCGGAGCGTTTCTGGTCGGCCTGCTCTGGTGCATTCTCTTCACGAGATCCCCAAATCTCCTGTGCTCCGCCGTTTCACAGATTCTGATAACGACTACACTCCTTCTCTTCTTCAAATTCGATGTTTTCGACCAGTTCAAGATTGGTCCTGCCGGTTATCGCTTCCACTACTACGGAAGCGGAGTCAAGGTCGGCGGCGGCTATGACGAGAGAGGCCGACCTTTTGTCGCAACGGTGCCATCCCCCGACTGGTTCACGCGATCACAAGTCAAGGTCTTCAGCGCTGATGGGAAGGAGAGGGCTTCCTGGACTGCTTTTCCAGAGCGGCGCTTCTCCGCTGAAATCGCCGTCGGGGATGTGGGCTTCGGGCCAGGTGACGAAATCGTCCTGTCTCCCGGCCCGGGAGGAGGCAATCCGCCCCTGATCCGTGTTTACAGTCCGGAGGGGAAACTCTTGAGCGACTTCGCAGCCCCGGCGGTTTCGGGGAACTTCGGAGCCTGGGTGTCGACCGGCTGCGGGACGATCTGGGCCTTTCCAGGCCCGGCCCCGCGGGCGGATCAGAAGATTGTCCAGTATGACGGCGCCGGGAATCTACTGAAAGAACTCTCTTTCTCCGATCTTCCCTTTGTCAACGGACTGAGAGGAACTCCGTTGTGCGCCCAGGTGACTAGCCCCGGGGGTCAGGTGCACGAAGAGCCTCACAGTCTGGTGCTCTGGGGAACTGATGTCGCCGTGAACCCTTCGACCATTTACATCCATGCGCTGGAAGACGGAAAAAAGCGGTCCTTCCCGACTCTGGCCACCACTTTCGGACTTCAAGCCAGTCGGATTCGACTCTCCCAGGCTAGCATCGGAATAGCCGCAGCACCCGGACCCCTGCACGGATATCCTGCTCTGGTACGTGTCTTTGACATGGACGGGAGGATGCAATACGACCTTCCGCCCCTGCAGGATCCCGATGCCCACGGCAGCCATGTGGGATCGGTGGATGTGGACGGCGACGGAATCGACGAGATCCTGCTGGGGGAGGGGACCGGGCCGGGGCGGCCCTCTCGAGTCCGCATCTACTCACTGGACGGAGAGTTACTGCACGAATGGGAAGCGTACTAATTCCACGTTTCACGTTCCACGTTCCACGCCGCAGATGAACTCAACGTAGAACGTGGAACTCAGTTGGTGGCGGTTCGGGCGGAGGGCTTAACGAATTGAATGTCGTCTTCCAGCTGAATGGTGATGGAGCTTCCACGGGGGAGATACACCGGCTTCCCCTTCTTTAGAAGCCCGATCAGGGCGCCGGTGGCCGCTCCTGTCGCTCCGCCAATCCCGACCCCTTTCCAGCCGCCGGCGATGGCACCGATACCAACCCCTGGAATCGCTCCCTTGGTGGCCGTGCCCGCTACCTCACCCCCCTGGCCTCCCTGGCCCTGTATCGTGCCGTCCTCACGGGTGGGATCCAGTTTCTGACCTTCAGCCGATGAAAGTACCGCCCGAATGTCTCTGGTGGTACCACTGGGCAGGATCACTGTGTCGAACAGAAGTCTCATCTCAGGCTTCCCCTTGACACGCCCGCCGGTTTTGGAAATGTCCACGTGTCCGATGATGAAACTCCCCTGCGGGATAATGATCTTGTCCTCCACCGTCACCGGGACTTCGACCTGGCCATGGAACCGATCTCCGGTCCGGGCTGTCTTGGTGTTCAGGGAGCGCTGAATCTTGACGAAAATCTCCGTCTTTCGCGGTATCACGGCATCGTCAAGGGTCTGACCAAAGGAACTGGCGCAAGAAACGATCAGGAGTGTCCAGGCAATGCACAGTGTTCTGTAACCCATCTAGTACTAATGATGATGGTGGGAGCCCGTAAAGTTCAACCTGAACGGGACAGAGGGAGAGGGGTCAGGGCGGAGAACGTTTAAATTCCCGGCCGTAGCCCTGACCCCTCTCCCTCTCTCACTCCGCCCCGATCAGTGAGTCAACAAACTCTTCAGGGGAGAACGGAAGCATATCTTCCAAACCTTCCCCCACGCCAACAAACCGTATGGCAATGCCCAGTTCCCTGGCTACGGCCACCACGATCCCTCCCTTGGCCGTGCCGTCCAGTTTGGTGATAACGATACCGTTGACACCGGCGACTTCCAGGAACTGCCGGGCCTGCACGAGCCCATTCTGGCCGGTGGTGGCGTCCAGGATCAAGAGCGTTTCGTGGGGAGCTCCATCAACCTCCCTGGAGGCCACGCGGATCATCTTCTCGAGTTCCTTCATCAGGTTGATCTTGCTGTGCAATCGGCCTGCGGTGTCCGTGATGACGACATCTTTGGATCGCGCCCTGGCTGCAGCAATTGCATCGTAGAGCACGGCGGCCGGATCGGCTCCCTGAGTCTGCTTGACGATATCCGCCCCGGATCGCTGTGCCCAAATATCCAACTGGTCCACGGCTGCGGCACGAAACGTATCGGAGGCGCAGATCAGGACTTCCTTATCCTGAGCACTGAGGTAGTGGGCCAGTTTACCGATCGTCGTCGTTTTCCCAACTCCGTTGACTCCCACCACGAGAACGACATGCGGCTGACCGCTTTCCACTTCAGATTCATCCACGTTGGAAAGTATCTGCAGCAGGCAGTCACGAAGGGTCCGACGGAGCTGAAAGGAGGTCAGGAACCGCTGGTCCCTGGTTTCCTGACGGGTTCTCTCCAGGATCTCGAGAGTTGTTTTCACACCGATGTCACAACCAATCAGGATCTCCTCGAGATCTTCGAGTTGCGTCTCGGTGATGCCACTCGATCCGGTTCCCATCACCTGGTTTATTTTGTGGCTCAGATCGTCCTTGGTGACCTGCAGAGCCTCCTTGAACCTGGTGAAATAGCCCTTTCTTTTCTGGTATCGAAAGATACTCATTTCGCCGCGACTTCGGGAGGGGTGAGTTCTCCGCCAAAACGCAGCTCCAACTCAGACATCTCCCCCTCTTGAGCGCGCCGAAAGAAGTCAGCAAACCACCCCACAACCTGTTCTGTGACGGCCTCCATGCTGTCCACTCGAACCCCTGCGAGTTGGAGAGATGTGGGAGGGAGGCGGAATCGGTCTTGGCCGGGGAACTCGGTTTGAAAGACGTTGATTCCGATTCCCACGATGGCCCACTTGATCTCCGGGCCAAGAGTGCTCAGCTCCACCAGAATCCCGGCCACCTTTTTCTTGTCGAGCAGAACGTCGTTGGGCAACCTGGCCTCCACCAGTAACTCCGGGGGCAGCAGGGACCGGAGGCTCTCAATCACGGCGAGAACACCGACGATATTCAAGATTCGGCTGAGCCGGGCAGACCAGTTCGGATAGGCCAGAAACGAGATATACAGCCCCTGGCCACGACTCGAAAGCCAGCGGCGGCGGCCTCTCCCCCGGCCCGCCGTCTGCTCCCGGGCTTGGGCAATCCGAGCTCGGCCCTGGTCTGCGTACTGCTTGAGGTATTCGTTGGTGGAATCAGCAACATCCAGCAGCTCGAATTCTACGAACGCACCCTGCGTCAGTTCTCGAATCAACATGTGATCTCAACACTGATGTCAGATGCCCGGACAGAATGGGTCAGAGCCCCCATGGAGATGAAGTCGACCCCGGCCTCCGCGTATTCAACAACGTTGTCCGCAGTGACTCCGCCGGAAACCTCCAGCCGACACCGGCCGGCAGCCCTCTCAACTGCCCCCCGAACCTGGGCCGGGCTCATATTGTCAAGCATCACAACCTCGGCTCCTGCCTCGATGGCTTCTTCGAGCTGGTCAGAAGTGGAGACCTCCACCTCGACTCGGGCCAGGTGAGGAGCTCCCGTTCGGCAAGCTCTGACCGCGGCTGCCACTCCACCAGCCATTTGAATGTGGTTGTCTTTGATCAGAATGGCATCGTCGAGGCGCCAGCGATGGTTCATTCCGCCGCCAACACGAACTGCATATTTCTCCAGGTCTCTCCACAGGGGTGTCGTCTTGCGCGTATCCAGAATGCCTACTCCAGTGTGTGACACCAGGCTGACCACCCTGGCTGTCTGTTTGGCGATGCCGCATGTCTTCTGAAAGAGGTTCAGCGCCACCCGTTCTCCCTTCAGCAGCAGGAAGGGGTCTGCCCTTAACCGTCCGATCTCTCCGGGCGCTACATGACTTCCCTCCCGAGGCGCAGCAACGATCTCGACAGCACCCAGAAGCTGGAAGACGCGGACAAACACCGGCCAGCCCGCGACCACCAGTGCCTCCTTGGCCATGACGGCCGCGAACGCTGCGTCCCCATCCGCTCCCGGGAACGTCTGGCGCAGGGCTTCGCTGGTGATATCTCCCCGACCTACGTCCTCCCGGAGTGCCTTTTCGAGAAGAGGATCAAGACTGAGGAAGTCCATTCGACTGCTCCTGAAGCTTGGCCAGCCGGTTGCGGGCATCAGAGAGTCTCTCTCTGGCGCCCTCTACGACAGCTGCCGGGGCCTTCTCGACGAAAGATGGATTCTGCAGCCTCCCCTCCAGACTCTTGATTTCCCCGTTCACCTTCTCGATGTGTCGCTCGAGTCGCCCTCGCTCGGCTTCCACGTCAATCACGTCATCGAGTTGCAAGGCGAACTCACCCAGGGAGGAAAGCCCCCGGATTTGAACGCCGCCACCGGGCAGTTCATCCACCAGCGCGATCTGCTTCAACACCGCAAGCGTCACCACCTTTTGAGCGTGATCTGCCACCAGGGAGTCGGGGCTCGCCTTGAGTCGGCAGGGCAGTCTGTGGCGAGGATCAATTTTGTTCTCGGTCCTGACGGTTCGAATCGAAGAAATCAGCTCCTGGAGTCTCCCGGCTCGTTCGATCGCCTGTGGATCGATCCAGCTTCTCTGCACGATCGGGTACGAAGCCAGGGCAATGGTGGGGCCTTCGTGGGGAAGCCTTTGCCACAGTTCTTCGGTCACAAAAGGCATGAAGGGGTGCAGCAGGCGCAGGGAAGTCTCCAGAACGTAGAGGGCAGTCGTATTGACGACCTCTCGATCCCTCGCATCATTACTGTGCAGCCTCACTTTGATGAACTCGATGTACCAGTCGCAGATCTCATCCCAGAAAAAGTGGTAAAGCTCATTGCTGGCTGCATGAAAGCGGAACCTGCTGAGATTGGTTTCGACGCTTCCGATCACCTGGTGCAGGCGGCTCACAATCCATCGATCTTCCAGTTGCAGGCTGCTCTCCTGGCACAGGCCCTTCATCTCGTTCGTCGAGACAGGCTCGGTCCTTTCCAGGTTCAAGAGGAGAAAGCGCCCAGCGTTCCAGATCTTGTTGCAGAAGGCGCGGTAACCAGCCATCCGGGAAATGGAGAAAGGAATATCTGTCCCAGGCGCCGCAGAAACGCTGAGAGTAAAACGCACCGAATCCGCCCCGTACTCTTCGATGATTTCCAGTGGATCGATGACATTCCCCTTGGACTTGGACATCTTGCTGCCCTGCTCATCCTGGACCAGCCCTGTGATGTGGACCTGCCGGAAGGGCACGGCGCCTTTGAAACGGAGGCCCAGCATCATCATGCGGGCCACCCAGAAGAAGATGATGTCCGATGCCGTCACCAGAGTGGTCGTCGGGTAATAGACCTCCTGCTCAACAGTCTCCTCCGGCCATCCCAGGGTCGAGAAGGGCCAGAGACCCGAGCTGAACCAGGTGTCGAGAACGTCTTCTTCCTGCCTGAGCGAGGCGGCTCCACACTGGTCGCAGCTGGCGGGGGCTTCCCGTGCCACCATGACTGCTTCGCATTCGCCACAGTACCAGGCCGGGATGCGGTGCCCCCACCAGAGCTGGCGACTGATGCACCAGTCATGGATGTTGTACATCCAGTTGAGAAAGATCTTCTCGTAGCGCGGGGGAACAAAGCGTGTGTCCTTCTTTCCGACCGCCTCGATCGCCGCCGCCGCCAGCGATTGCACTTTGACGAACCACTGAGTGGACACGAGTGGTTCAACAATCGTGTCGCAACGCTGGCAATGGCCCACCTGGTGAGCATGATCCTCGACCCGAGTCAAAAGTCCTTTCTCCTGGAGATCCTCTACCACCCGCCGCCGGGCCTCGAACCGGTCCAGGCCTGCGTACGGTCCAGCCTCCTTCGTCATGATCCCGTCTTCCCCGATGACACTGACGATAGGAAGCTGGTGGCGACGCCCGGCTTCAAAGTCGTTGGGATCGTGTCCGGGCGTCACCTTCACGGCTCCCGTTCCAAACTCACGATCCACGAACGAGTCCGCGACCAGCGGGATCTCTCGCTCCATCAGGGGAAGGATCACAGTCTTCCCGATCAGGTGCTGGTAGCGCCCGTCTTCCGGGTGGACAGCCACCGCTGTGTCCCCCAGCATGGTTTCCGGGCGTGTCGTCGCCACCTCCAGGAACCCGTCTCCCGAGGCCAGAGGGTAGCGGATATGCCAGAGCTTTCCGGAGACGGGTTGATGGATCACTTCGAGATCAGAGATGGCGGTGGAACAACGGGGGCACCAGTTGACCAGATACTCACCCCGGTAGATCAGCCCCTCCTCATAGAGCCGGACGAACACCTCGCGGACCGCCTGTGAAAGACCCTCATCCATGGTAAAGCGGGTTCTGGACCAGTCACAGGAACAGCCCAACCGTTGAATCTGACCCAGGATGCGGGGCTCGTATTCCTCTTTCCACTGCCAGACGACTTCTTCAAACCTCTCGCGTCCCAGATCCTGACGGCGTTGGCCTTCCGAGGCAAGGTGGCGCTCGACGACATTCTGAGTTGCGATTCCGGCGTGGTCGGTCCCGGGTAGCCACAGCACATTTCGTCCCTTCATCCGTTGCCACCGAACCAGGATGTCCTGAATCGTGATGTTCAGGGCATGGCCCATGTGCAACACGCCTGTGACGTTGGGAGGAGGGATGACGATGGAATAGGGCTGAGCCTCAGACGAAGGATCCGCCTCGAAGAATCGGTGCTGCAGCCAGTACTCGGACCACTTCCGTTCCACCTCGGGACCGTTATAGCTTTTCGAGATCTGGCTCGCTGAACTCATGGAACACCCGCAATTCGCCGGGGCGGCGAAGGAGGGATTATAGCAGACGGTCGGGCGATCCCGATGGTGCCGGGAAACAGGTCCTGGAGCTAGCAGTCCGAGGTGAAAGTCGCGCTACTCCTGATTCAGATCGCTGTAGATCTTGTCTGTGAGTTTCGGGATGATCTGAGACAACTCTTTGGGAAGTCTACGGCTGAGCTCTTTGGCAATGCGATCGACCTTTTGCTCTGCCTCGATCGCTGCAAGATCGCTGACAGAGGGGCGCAGGTGCTCATATGGAAGGGTTCTGTCCGAACTCAGAGCCTGACGCAGCGAGAGTTGGAAAAGGGCTTCCTCGTTAGATCCCTCGATCGGGATCTCAAAGAGATTCGAGACCGTAGCCGGTTCCTCCGCAGCCGCTTCCCGGGCTTTCTTCACCACCTCGAGCAGCCCGCCGGTCGAGAACGGCTTGCTGAGAGTTGCAGCACAATCGGCCTGCCGGGCCTTCTTCTCCTCTACCCCAGCCAGGGCACCAACCAGCAGAACCACTGGAACTCCTGCTTTGTCAGGCTCCTCGGCAAGCTGTGCGTACAGCGAGTATCCATCCAGGCCAGGCAAAGACACATTGGCCAGAACCACATCCACTTCGTTGCCGAGAATGTATTCGAGCGCCTCGGTTCCATCCGAGAATGGAAGGACCTCATAGCCCTCAGCTTCGAGCGAGAGCTCCACCATTCTTTGAGTCGTCAGATTGTCGTCGGCAAGCACTAGACGGGGCATGGCTATGGATTGTTTCCTCCGTTCGTGTCGCTGGAAAGCTCCAGGTTCTCTCTTTCCTCGGCTCTCTGTCGAGCCACCTCGTAGATGTCCTGTCCACCCGTGAAGGTCTTCCAGACATTGCGAATCGGATCAAAGAAAGAAAACGCTTCCACAGGTCGCTGATTGGCCAGATGACGCTCAGCGGCGGCTTGATCAACGTGCGGGACTTCTCTTTCCAGGACAGTCAATTTCTCGATTGCCTTTTCATGATACTGACTGAAGGGAAACTCTCGAGCGATTCTTTCATAGATAGTCGCGGCCTGATCAATGCTTCCCTTCTTCTCCAATGAATCAGCCCAGGAGTACAAAGTAGCATCTGTCCCACTGAAGTTTTTGTAATCTCGAACAACTTCTTCATATCTTTTTGAAGAAGCCTCGAAGCGCTTTTTCTTGTGATAGAAATCACCTTTCATGCGCACGCCAAGGGCCAGGTTCTCTTCCACTTCCCACAAAACTTCCCTGGCTGTAGGGGCGAGAAGACTGTCCGGATAGTCCCGCAGAAACTTTCTCAGTTCGATCATCGCCTTTCTGGAATTAGTCGGATCCCGGTCGGGAGCCCGCATGAGCCGGAAGTTAATCGCGGCCACCTTCATCTGAGAGTCATCAGCCATCTCGTGAGTCGGATAAAAGATGATGAAGTCCTTGTACTGGGCCTCCGCCTGGAGGAGGTTGGAGGTTCCTCCTTCCCGGTAGTAGGAGTCGGCGATGGAAAGAAAGGAAATCGGCGTAAACTCACTGTCCGGATAGGTGTTGATGAGAGTCTGAAAGGCAAGGCGGGCCTTGATGTACTGGCTCTTCTTCAGGTACTTCATCCCGTTCTCAAAAAGCGCCGTATCAGGCGGTACTGCCGCGTCCTGGAGATCGGCACTCTTTTGGCCACAGCCTGCAACGATGACCAGCAGAAGAAGAACGAAAGTTATAGCAGCTCTAGATCCCATCATGGCATTGCTCCAGTCTTTTGAGCCATTTCCTGTAAAGCTCGAAAGCGAGCTTGGGCCTGCCCATCTTTAAAGACAGAAGAACCGGAAACGAGCAGGCCAGCACCTGCCTCAACAACGCGGCCCACATTCTCCAAACCGATCCCACCGTCGACCTCAATTATAACCTCTCTCTCCTGAGTTTCTATCAGAGACTTCAGGTGTCGGATCCTCTGGCAACTCTCCTCGATGAACTCCTGCCCGCCAAAGCCCGGATTCACCGTCATGATCAGAACGTGATGACACTTGGAGAGGATGCTCTCGACTACCCCAACCGGGGTATGCGGATTCAGTGCTACGCCAGGCTTGACTCCCTCTCTCCCGATCTCCGTCAGGAGCTGGTCCAGGTGAGTAACTGCTTCATAGTGCACCGTCAGATAGTTGATTCTCTTTCCGTCCTTTCCAATGTAGTCGAGAAAGGTCTCCTCCGCGTTTTCGATCATCAGATGAACATCCAGTTCCAGCTTCGTAGTGTCCCGAATCGCCTTAATCACCGGGGATCCAAAGGTGAGATTCGGCACAAAATGGCCGTCCATCACATCCAGATGAAGGATCCCTGCTCCGGCTTCTTCCAGGATGCGAATGTCGCGCTGGAGGTTCATAAAATCTGCAGCCAACAGGGAAGGAACAATCAATGGCTTCAACGGGCAACCTCCAGAGTGATTCCTTCATCAGCCTTCAACATGTGTCCCGGACGGGGGAACTGACCAAACACGGTCCCTTTGGTCAGACTCTGATGAAAGCGATAATGAACCTCCTCGAGCTTCAATTCGTGTTTTTCGAGAAAGGGTTTTACACCATTCAGACTCATCCCGCCCAAGTCGGGCATGATGTATCTCGACGCCTCGCCGGAAACCATCAGCACATCGATTCGAGGCGTCACCGCCGAGGTTGATCCCGGGGGAGGAGACTGAGCGAGTACTGTGTCCTTGGCCACCCGGGGAACCGTAATCGTACTGATTCTACCAACCACGTAGTTACTTTGCTCGGAAGTCATCTTGGCAACACCTGCCGTCGAACCGATCAGGTCAGGGACTGGATGGGTTCTGGTACCCTTGCTGAGGATGGCCTGGACCGTTCTTCCAGGCTTGCTGCGGGTACCCGCAGGCGGAAACTGGGAAAGAATAGAGCCGCTTGGCACGCCGGCGTCATATCGCTCACCCGCGACCCTCAGTGCCAGTTCGAAGGCTTGCAATTCGTTCTCCGCCGCTTTCAGCGTCAGTCCCCGCAAGCTGGGAACTTCTACTTCCGAACGGCTCACGGTCAGTTTCATACCAGCAATGACCCCGAACAGTCCTACCGCCAGCAGGACAGCCCCCAGCAGAACCACCACCCCTACATCCAGGACCTTGCGCTGGATCCTGGACTGCGAGCCGGGGCTGCTGGTTGCGGGTCGACGGACGGGTCCGGATTTCGTACTCTCCATATCCTCACCAGTTTACTCGCGTCGCAGCCGTGCAGCGAAAAAAGCCTGGCCTCCACAGCTTAGAGGCGAGGTGCGAGAGAAGGGTTCCAGCACGGCGACTCCGGCTTCCGTCCGCTCAAACTCTGCGATCACTTCTTCATTCTCCTCCTCTTCGGTCGAACAAGTTGAATAGAGCAACTCCCGACCCGGCTCGAGCAGGGAGAAGGCAGAGCGCAGGAGATCCAGTTGGCGCGCTTGGAGACGAGCGAACTGCTGGGGCTGAAACCGCCAGCGGATGTCCGGGTTCGCGGCCAGAGTTCCCAGACCGCTGCACGGAACATCGAGCAGAATGAAATCAAAGACTCCCGGATGGAAGCAGGAGCGGGTCTGGTCGGAGATCGCCAGCGAGATGTTGGGAATCCGCAGCCGATTGATACGTTCTTGCATGAATCGAAGCCGCTTCCCACTTAGATCAGCCGCGATCAAGTGTCCCGTCCGAGGCAGACGTGAGGCCAGCAGGAATGCCTTTCCTCCCGGGGCCGCACACAGGTCGGCAACCCGCGCGCATTCTTCCAGATCAGGCAGGCGGGCGACCCACTGGCTGGAGACGTCGATGAACACACCCATGCCCTCTTCAACCAGCGCGTGGGCTGCCACCGCGGCGGCGGTCCGAACACAACCGGGTACACTATCGACTGGCTCACAGGGAAAATCATTTTCACGCAGAAGACGAGACAAGTCTTCCACGCTTACCCGGAAGGGGTTCACCCACAGAAAGTGATCGGGTTCCGAATTGTGGCAACTCATCAGCCTCCGGGCAGTTTCCAGACCATTGCGCTCCAGATACCTCCGGACCAGCCATTCCGGGTGACTGAATCGAATCGCCAGACTGGCCGGGTCGTTTCCGGAGGGAAGCGAGGCAGGGTTTCTCAGGTGCTCCCGCAATACCCCGTTTACAAAGGCCGTCGCAGACGATTTTCGAAAGGTGTGGCAGAGCCCTGCCCATTCGTAAAGAACCGCATGCCGGGGGGTGTTCGAATCAAGCAGTTCATAGACAGCGCAGCGCAGAATCCAGAGGATCTCCGGGTCGAGTCGTAGCAGGCGTTTCCGGGAGATCTTTGCGATCAGGTAGTCAACTTCCGCAAGTCTTCTCAAGACGCCCAGGACCAGGCGCTGAACGAAGGCTCGATCCCGGGGCTCTGCGGAGGAAGGCAGCAGATCATTCCAGACTGTACGCAGGTGAGAGGGTGTGGCCAGGACGGGAAGGAGAATCCGAACGGCAGTTTCTCTGGTGTTCATCCAAAAGCCTCGCCCTCACTAAGGCGAATCCCGTTTGCAAACTCGACGGCACCCATCCTCCGGCGATTCGCCGGCTGAACCTGGACAAGCTCGATCACCCTCCGGTCACCGCAGAGTACTCCGATCCGCTTCCGGGACAATCGGAACACGCTTCCCACCCCCTCTTCCAGGTGAGCAAGTGTCGATGAGGTCAGCTTCGTTCTCCACACCTTGACAGGTTGCCCGCGGAACGCACTGTACGCCCCAGGTCTGGGGTTGAAGGCTCGAACCAGATTGTGAATCCGGTGTGCCGGCCAGTTCCAGTCCAGGCACGCCTCAGCTTTCTGAATCATGGGGGCATAGGAGATGCCGCTCTCGTCTTGAGCCCGGGGATCCAGCTGACCATCCACGTGGGGCAAGAGAAGCCGCATCAGTAGAGACGCTCCTCTCAGAGCAAGGAGGTCTTCAATCTCCCCGCTCGTGGCCTCACGTCCAACGGGGATCTCTTCCTGTCCCAGGATCGGTCCCGAGTCGAGTCGCTCCTCAATCCTCATGAGAGTCACTCCCGTTACTTCCTCCCCGTTGAGCAGAGCGTGTGCAATGGGTGCTGCACCGCGATATTTCGGCAACAGCGAGGCATGGATGTTCAGGGTTCCGTGGGAAGGAAAATCGAAGACACGGCGCGGAAGCAGTTGGCCAAACGCCACGGCAACAGCCACATCGGGAAGGGTTGACTGAAAGAATTCCATGACCTTGGGATCATCCTTGACGCGGTGGGACTGGAGGGTGGGAATCCCATGATCGCCGGCAATCGCCTTCACCAGGGGGGACTGGGATCTCTGCCCGCGACCGGCGGGCCGGTCGGGCTGAGTCATGAGCCCAACCACCTCTGTGGTCTCGTCTGCAAGTAGGGATTCCAGTGTGGGCAAGGCAAAGCGGGGGGTTCCCAGGAAGACCACCCGGATCATCACCACTCACCCGCTCTGATCAGCTTCTTAATCTTCCGCTTGATGAGGTCTCTCTTGAGTCGGGAAATCCGGTCCAGGTACAGAATGCCCTCGAGATGGTCAATCTCATGGGAGATGACTCGCGCCAGGAGGCCCTCGGCGTCTCTCTCCACAGGCTCTCCCCGCGGGTCCTGCGCCCGGATCCCTATGTGGCTGGGGCGCTCGACCATGGCGGTGAAGCCGGGAATGCTGAGACAGCCTTCCTCCCCCTTTTCCCTTCCCTGGCTGTCGACGATCTCAGGATTGACCAGAGAAAGGAGCTCCCCTTCTTCTCCAGCAGTCGTGACGTCAACTACAATCACGCGCAGGTTCACTCCAATCTGGGGAGCCGCCAGCCCGACACCCTTTTCCGCGTACATGGTCTGTTTCAGGTCGTCGACCAGTTTCTCGAGATCAATGCCGAACTCCTCGACCTGGGAACTGACCTTCTTGAGTTCAGGTGCCCCGTATTTGAGAACAGGTCGGATCATAATGGGTTCCACGTTCCACGTTCCACGTTTTCCGGCCCGAGTCCGTGGGCCAGTCCGTGTCCGATTCCTGAGAAACGGAATGTGGAAGCGGTTGCCAAAGTTCGAACAATTAGTGTAACACTAGGGTGCGTTTTCCCGACCTGCCGGTCAAACCAGGATAGAACTGCAGCGTGGCCGATGAACCTGATCATTACACTGGTTGAGGAAGTCCAGGCTTTCACACTGCTCTGCGGCAGGGCAATCACGAACCTCTTCCGTCGACCCAGGTACATTAAAGACACCTTCCAGCAAATGGACGAAATCGGTGTCAAGTCCGTATCCATCATCATACTCACCGGTTTCTTCACGGGCGGAGTCCTGGCGCTTCAGTCGGCAAGCTCCTTGAAGTCTTTTGGAGCTGTGAATCTGACGGGGCAGCTGGTGGCCGTCTCTCTGGTCAAAGAGCTGGGCCCGGTTCTGGCAGCTCTGATGGTGGCTGGGAGAGTCGGCTCCGGAATCGCCTCCCAGCTGGGCTCCATGGTGGTAACCGAGCAGATTGACGCGATGCGAGCCCTGGGGACCGACCCGACCAAAAAACTGGTGACTCCCCGGGTGGTTGCCTGTACGACCATGCTGCCCTTGCTTACCGTGCTGGCCGACTTTTTTGGCCTGATCGGAGGCTGGCTCGTCTCCTTCAACATTCTCAAACTGAACACTGCGCTCTATTGGAGCACTGCTTTTCGCTCTCTCAACTACAACAATGCCCTGGAGGGACTCGTCAAGCCGGTCGTCTTCGGCTTTATCGTTGGAACGGTCGGCTGCTATTTCGGTCTGCGAACCCGGGGAGGGACCCGAGGAGTAGGACAGAGTACGACTCAGGCCGTGGTCACGGCGTCGATTCTCGTGATCGTTGCGGACTTCTTCCTGAGCAAACTTATTATTGAGATTTAGTACTCGGTACTCGCTGAGGACTCACGTTGGCTGTGATTCGCTTCGAAAATGTTTCCAAGTCGTACTCCGGCGAGGTCGTCCTGCGTCAGATTTCCATGGACGTCAGAGAAGCGGAAACGAAGATCGTCATGGGAGGAAGTGGTTCGGGCAAGACAACCTTGCTGAAGATGGTGCCCGGGCTCGTAAAACCGGATTCCGGTCGGGTTTTCGTGGAGGGTCGCGACATCACACCCATGAGTGAGGACGAACTGATGAAGATCCGAACCCGGATCGGTGTCGTATTCCAGGAGGGCGCCCTCTTCGATGCCTTGACAGTGGGCGAGAATGTGGCTTACCGAATGCTGGAAAACGCGGTGCTTCCGTTTTCTGAGATTGAGCAGGCGGTGCGCAAGATCCTCGGGTTTGTGGGACTCGAAGAGGCCATCGATAAGATGCCCTCCGAGCTTTCCGGAGGCATGAAGCGCAGGGTTGCCATTGCCAGGGCTCTGGTGGGAAACCCCCGGATTCTTCTCTATGATGAACCCACCGCGGGCCTTGATCCTATCACCAGTCGGACCATTTGTGATCTGATCATCAAGCTGAGAGATTTAGAAGGAGTCGCTTCGATTCTCATCACTCACGATCTGACGTCAGCCATCACTTTAGCCAGTGAGATGGCACAGGGGGGGCCCTCCGGGGAAGTCATCTATGTTGAAGAGGAGGGGCGCTTTTGTCTCGTCAACACCCGTTTTGTGATGCTCAAAGACGGCTCTATAATCTTCGAAGGAAGTGACGAGGAGATGTTTGCCTCCAGGGATCCGTATCTGGAGGAGTTTCTAACCTAGGTACTGTTATGGAAGAGAAGAAACGAGTCAGCCTGTCCGAGTTGCGCGTCGGCATCTTTGTGATTGTCGCTGCGGTGCTCCTCGGTTTTGCGATTTTCCGGATCGGCTCCACGGCCGGGTTGTTCCAGGAGATGTTCCACGCTCGCACCTACCTGAACAGCGTGTCCGGCCTGAAAGCGGGTGACCTTGTTCTCCTCGGGGGCGTCGAGATCGGGAACGTTACCGATGTTCGCATTTCTAAACCCGAGAAAATGCCAGAGACAGACACCAACACCCGGGCGCTGACCAGGATAGCGGATTTGGAGGGCCAGGAAACGATCCTGGGCACGGACCTCGTCGACATCGACGAACGCATCGACGAACTCCGCTCCCGCTATGAGTCAGCGGCCCTGGAACAAGGCTCCACCTCGGAGCTTGCCCGGGCGCTGCGGGTTCAACTCGATGATCTCGACGCTCTCAGGAACGAGACCACGCGAGATCTGGATCGGGTGCGAGAGAACCTGCAACGGGCCAGAGATGATTTGCAGAACATTGTGGTCAGGATGGAAATCCAGACGGAATATCGAGGCTGGATTCGGAGTGACAGTTACATTTCCCTGGGGTCGGTGGGCCTCCTCGGTGATAAGTACATTCAGATCTCTCTGGGTCGATCACCCAACCCACCCAAGACCGTTGTCGCTCCGATCGAAGGTGACTGGTGGGGCGAGGTGGAAGTGGAATTCGTCGAAATAACAGGTCGGCCTCAAGCTGGCTTTGAAGAGCTCATCACCGGCGCCAATGACATTCTCGTCAACTTCCGAACCCTTTCGGCGAAAGTGCAGGACATTGTCAGCCGCTTCGAGTCAGGAGAGGGTACCGTAGGAAAGTTTCTGACTGATCCTTCCTTTTACAACAATCTGAATGACACGGTGATGGCTGCCAAAGGCACGGTCCAAAGCGCGAGCATCCTGATGGAGGACATCACCCGAGGGAAGGGAACCATCCCAAGACTCATCCACCAGCAGGATTTGTACGATCGGATAATGGATTCAGCGGCCCGTCTGGACAGAGTTCTGGCCGAGGTCGAGGCGGGTGAAGGGACCGTTGGAAAGCTGCTCAAGGATCCCGAACTGTACGATCATGCGCAGGAAGCGATGGCCAGTATACGATCGGTGGCGTCGAGGCTGGATTCAGGGGAAGGAACTCTGGGAAAACTTTCCACCGACGACGCGCTCTATCGCGAGATGAACAATGCGCTGCAAAAGCTCAGCGGCTTTGTGAACGATATCGAAGAAGGGAAAGGAACATTAGGCCGGCTGGCCAAAGACGAGCAATTGTACGAAAACCTCAATGAGCTCTCGGCTGAAGTCGTCAAGCTGATCTACGATTTTCGCCAGAATCCGAAGAAGTTCCTGACCATTAAGTTTGAATTGTTCTGATCGGGGCGGAGGACCAGTTGAAGGTTCAAGGTTGAATGATTTCTAAGAGAATCGGACAGGGAGCTCACGCCCTGCTCCACACCATCGTCACTACTCTGACCTATCTGGGAATCAAGCCCAACCACCTCACTACGCTCGGAGTGGTGATGAGCGTGATCACGGCCTTCGCCTTTGCCCGCGACCATTTTTACCTGGCCGGCTGGCTGCTGATTGTGGCGGGCTTCTTCGACATGGTCGACGGAGAAGTGGCACGCTCGTCGAATTCCGTTACGCGTTTCGGGGGCTTTTTCGACTCGATCATGGACCGCTACTCCGATTTTATTCTTTATCTGGGCATCATGATTCACTACGGCGCTCATAACCGAATGGGATATGTCGTACTGGTGGGCGTTGTGATGATGGGTTCAATTCTCACCAGCTACGTTCGAGCCAGAGCGGAATCTCTGATTCCATCCTGCAAGGTCGGCTTCCTGGAACGTCCCGAGAGGATCGTCCTCCTCATCATCGGTGCCTTTTACCGGATGGACCCGGTTCTGTGGGTCATTGCGGTGTTGTCCAACTGGACGGTCGTGCACCGCATCCTTCACACCCGCCGGCAGCTCAGGGCCTAGGAGTTCCACGTTCCACGTTTCACGTTCCACGTTTCACGTTCCACGTTGCGCGCTCATTGTCATTCGCGCCTCTGCCTGCTCGGCGACGGGTCAGATCAGCTCCGGGGCCCGCCCGGAGGCGGCGCGGAAAGCTCACAGTCAAGGAAACTACAGAGAGGCAGGAACGAAAGTGACTGCGTAGCAGCGCGGAAGCTGCCGGGAGAAGTGAGAACCTGGAACTCGGAAACGTGGAACGTGGAACGTGAAACGTGGAATTCCCTAATTCAGTCCCACCACCCGGGTTCCCCTGGGAAGAGTGAGCTTGAAATCGGACGGGTTCAGCCTGGGATTCAGCAGCACTTCCGAGAAACGGACCAGAAGATAATCACCGCTCGGCTCGACCAGTTTCTGCTGAATGGGAATCCAGCGTCGACCATCAATCCAGAGCACGATCTTGGCGAAAAAGGCCTGCACTTTGTCCGATCGGGGAACCATTTCCAGAACCCAGGCCTGAGTGTCACCAACCTTCTCTTCACCCAGCAGCTTCAGCTCATAGGCTTCTTCGAGGGCTTCGCGAGTCGTGCCGAAACCCAGAACGAGGAATTCCGCTTTGTCTTTGTTCTTGCCGAGGCGGAATTTCTGCGCCTGCTTGATCACCGGTTGGAAGAAAACTACCTCTCCGTCTGCGATCACCAGAGAACTCAGCTGCGGGGCCTCGATTTCCTTGCGAAGGAAAACCTGCTCCTTCCCTTTCAGGAACAGGAACCTGCCGAGCTCTCCCTCATCAAACTCCTCGAGGATGTCGGTCCACTTCTTCTGTTCGAGTGCGGCCGCCATGGACTTGATCGTGGCTCCCTGTTCCTCGAGCTGGTCCAGGAGCTTCTCGAGTGTGATCGTCTGGGCCATGACTCCCGCAAACGCGGCGCAGGCCAGACAGGAAACAGAAATCATTCTCCGGATCAGTCGCAAGGTAGTTCGCCTCCTGGGGGGCCTCCTCTTCCAGTGATTCTCCTCGAGGCCGGGAGTTTCAGAATTCTGGACTCGCTACTCCTCTAACGGTGGTTGCTGAGAGGTCTCAGATCGCGCTAGATGTGGGAGTTCTTGTTCTTCTTCTAGAAAGTCTCCACCGGGATCGGTCTTCGAAGTCGCGTCCCGTGAAGATCCTGGTGGAAACAACTCTTCGACGGAGCTGACGGTCTCCTCACGATGCGATCTGTCGAACACCCAGGCGGGAGTCAGGAAAATGAAGAGAATGATCACGATGCAGAGCGCATCGTATTGCCATGAGCCCCTGGGATAGGTCCAGAACAGCACCCTAGCAAGCGCTTTTCGCATCTCTCTTCGTCTTCTTCAATAGAGGCGCTTCTGCTCCTTTGTGTAGTACAGATTCTCGACACGATTGAGAATCTTACCATCACACATCTCCACAATTCTGCCTGCCGTGGCGGCCACATCGGGATCGTGAGTGATGACAAGAATGGTCTGGCCATAGCGGATGTTCAGCTCCTGCAGCATGTCCAGCACGATGCCGGAATTCTCGGAGTCGAGGCTTCCGGTCGGCTCGTCTGCCAGGAGGATCTTGGGCCGAGTGATGATGGCCCGCGCGATGGCAACTCTCTGCTGTTCCCCACCCGAGAGCTCGGCTGGCTTGTGATGGACCTTGTTTTCCAGACCCAGCAGAGCCAAGATCCGGGTTGCGTTCAGACCATTGGTGGGTTGTCCGTCTCCACGGATCTGGCAGGCCAGAGTGATGTTGTCCCTGGCAGTCAGCGTGGGGAGGAGGTTGAAGCGCTGGAACACAAACCCCACCTTCTGGCGACGGACTTCAGTTCTCTGGCTGTCGGAAATGCTGGTCAGTTCCGTTCCGTCGACCTGGATGCGTCCACGTGTTGGCGACAGGAGCCCGCCCATCAGGTGCAGCAGAGTTGACTTGCCGCATCCGCTGGGACCCATCACCGCCACAAACTCGCCTTCACGGATTGTCATGTCCACACCACTCAAGGCGGGAACGCCCACGCGTCCCACCCGGTAGATCATGTGAACATCATCCACCACGATTACATCGTTTCGTTGCCGAAGCTCTACAGGATCACTCATAACCAAGCGCCTTAATCGGATCTAGTTGGGCAGCTTTGAGGGCAGGATATAGTGCACCCAGCGTCCCTCCCAGGAATGCCATAAGCGCTGCACCCAACTTCCAGGAACCGGAAATATCCACTGGAAGATTGGGAGCAACACTCAATATCACGTGAATTGCCAGCCAAGTCAACAGAAAACCGGCCCCAACCCCAATCCCACAGATCACCAGAGACTCCTTCAGGATCAGCTTCATAATGAAACTCTTGGAAGCACCAAGGGATTTCAAGATGCCAATTTCGCGGGTCCTCTCCATGATCGTGCTGTACATGGCCAGCAGGATCATCATGAAACTGATGAGCGCCGACAGCGACACCATGGCTGTAATGAACGGCCTCAGGACTGGAGTGTTCAAGTTCATCAGCTTCTGGATTTCAGAAGTTCGGGTGATCTTATATCCCTTCAATCGCTCCTGCAAGCGGTCGGCCACCACCAGATCCGTCGTTTCGTCAGCAGCCCTGACAAAAAACATGGTCGCCTTACCTGGAGTCCCGTTCAGGTTTTGCAGGGTCTGTAACGGCAACATAACTCTGGCCCCGACTCCCTCCTCGTAAATTCCGCTCACTCTGAAAGAAGTCCCCAGCAACTCCAACCGGTCTCCCAGGTCCAGGTTCAAAGTATCCGAATACTTGGTATCAATGATGATTTCATCCAGGTCGCCGAAGAGTTGACCCTTCACAATCCGGAAACTACGACTCACCTCTCGAAAGGTGGTCTTCTCGATCCCGTAAACCAGGTGGAACTGCTCGCCGAGAAACTTGGTCAGAACCGGGGTGACTGCTGCAACTCCTTCCACCTCACCGATCTTCTCACCAATTCGAACTGAAAAGGTGCCGCTGTTGATGGCAAAGATGATAGACCCGCCGGAGGGTTGGACCATCACATCTCCCAGCTGCCGCATCCGGGCCGAGAAGTCATTGAGTTGCCCGTAAGAAAGGCCCACACTGACCAGGATGAGCGCCACACCGAGGGCCACGGCCAGGACACTGATCACAGTGCGTGTCGGTCGCTGTTTCAGGTTGGAAAGGATCAATTTGAACATTTGCCGTCCAGCAAAGGAGCTCAAAGCCCCTGATCATTATCCTCCAGCCCGGGCCCTTCTACAATGACGAGTTCAGCCCTGGGAGGTTTCGGTATGTAAAAGGAGCTATCGTCAACGCTCCGGTTCAAACGTATGGATTCTCGTTCAAACTCAAAAGAGATCTGATAGTGCTCGGCAAGTCGCTCCAGCGCAATGGTACTGGCAAGTGCTCCATCTTCGGAAACAACCACGCCTCCGTAGCGAATGTCACTGGTCAGCTTTCCACAATTGTAATACTGCTGGCGGGCCAATCCAAAATTCTGACGTTCCAACCACAGTTTGCGCTGCAGGCAGCCCCGACCGGCCAGGTTATCCACCAAAACCTGGTGGATCACATAGTACTTTCTTTGTTCGTCGCGCTCTTCTTCGAGAAAATGGATGGTTCCCGCCTCCGATGAGAGTAAGGGCTCCACCAGTATGGCCTGAAGCAAATGCTCGGGCCGCACGCTGTGAAGAGACTCATTCGAGTCTGTCCGCACATCTGTCTTGCCGGTCAGGTACTTGTTTTCCCGGGGAACCCAGATCTGAAACTCCTGGCTGTCCGAGGCCATGGCGACAACGGATGAACTGGTCACGGGATTCAAGATGTTGACGTAGATCCAGTGGGGTCTTTTCGTCACCAGGTGACCCTTGGCCTGAGGGTACTCCTTCAAGTAGCCCTGCTCGATGGACCCTCCTGTGAACTTGACGCGAAATCGGCTGACCGAGACGGTTTCAATCTCCGCGTACTGGACGTTCACGAGATCGACGAGTTCCTCCAGAGTTGCGCTCTTGGCGGCAGTGTAGCCCACCGGCGCTCGCACATCCTTCTTCTTGGGCCCACAGCCCGCGAGAACAAGCGCAGATACAAGGATGCCGGTCCCGAGTCTACTCATGAGCGTCTCCTGTCCTCAACCGAGGCTTCAACACCAGGAACCAGAGCAAGAGAAGAACTATGAGGATCAGCACCAGAAGTCCGACCGAATGAAAGTGTTCCTGAAGGAAGACTTTGGCCCACTCTCCATACATTACGGCCAGGGCTCCCCAGGAGAAATAGCGAAGACCCCTCCCAAAGGCCACGGCCAGAAGAAACTGTGGAAAGGCGAGCCCGAAGGCGCCCGCCGAAAGAACGAATATCTTGAACGGCGTCGGCGGTGGGAGAAGCGAAGGGATGATTACGGCCAGCACGCCTCGGCGTTCGTACAGACTCTGAACGCGCCGCATGCCGTGTCGATGAAGCCGCTTCTGGACATAGCTGCTGCCGCCTCGAGTCCCGACCCAGTAGAGAAGAGAGCAGCCGATCACGGAGCCGAGAGTGGTCATGGTGGCATAGTAGACCATGCTGCTCCAACTCCCTCCCACGGACAGCACAATAATCAGGAAGTCGTTCCCTTCCGGTATTGAAAGGAAGGAGGAGTCGAGGAGCGCAATCACCAGCAATCCAGGTCCCCCCCACCCGAGAACCATCTGGTACACGACCAGCAATGCCGACTTCAAGCGTCCCAGGAAACCGCCCGAAGCGGCCAAAACTAACCAGTCCATTTCGGTCCAAAAAGCGTAATGTTACCATGGCTATTCTCCCGGCACGTTTCGTCACGGGATCTACTACGCAAGAAGAGTGCCAGACCGCCCTGAATGGTTCAGTACCGCCATTCCAGACTCCAGACTCCTGTTGAGGGATGGAAAGCACTGCACCTGCTGTCGTGCAATCGCTTCACAAATACGATGACGAAAGGGATGACTTACTCCCAGATAAAGACCTTCCGGCCCTGGGCAGCGTCCAGCGCTGAGGGAGTCATGATGGTCCGGGCGCTCACGACGATCTTGCCTCCATTGCGAAGGGCCTGTCTGACGTCGTCTTCGCAGACGAAATCTCGGGCCGGCCCGGGTGCAGCCTTCTCACGGGGAACAGGACCAGGCCTGGCCGCCGGCGCGGGTTCTCGAAGAACCGCCTCCGGTGCGGTTTGCTGTTCTCGAACATAGCCTTCAACGACGGCTCGAACGATCTCCCTCAGTCCCGTGCCAGGGTCAGTCCGATCTGCCTTTTCCAGCACTTCATCCGGCTCTTCCTCGATCGGCATTGGCAACTCGACAGGGTCGAAAGTGATGTCCTCGACGCTCCGAATCTCGTAGGCGAGCCTCTTGATATTGATGAGATGGAGAGGCGTGATGTTGTCGGAAGTAATGTTTCCGCCGGGTGTTCCGCAGCCGAGTGTCATGGAAGGTGGCACTCCCGTGGTGAGGCCGATGGAGCCGTGAGTGGCGGGAGTGTTGACACAGATTCGGTAGGCAGGCTTGTGCAGTCCAAACTCCATAATGATGTCTTCATCCCTGGAGTGGATGGACATGGTGTGGCCGAGCCCACCATAATGGAGGATCTCAATGCATCTCCGACACCCGGCTTCCCACCCGTCTTCAACGTAAAAGGCCAGGATAGGAGACAGCTTTTCCATCGACAATGGATGTTCTCGACCGACACCGTGAGGCTTCCCCACCAGGCACACCACGTCGTCGGGAACCGCCAAACCTGCCATCTCTGCGATGACCTGCGGCGACTTTCCAACGATGGCTGTGTTGAGTCCACCTTGAGGCAGTTGAACGACTTTTTCGAGCCGCGCCTGCTCCTCGTCGTCGAGAAGATAAGCCCGGTTTTTCTCCAACTCCTGTAAGACCTCTTCTTCCACAGGCAGGTCGCATACTAGGGCCTGCTCCGAAGAGCAAAGCAGGCCATAGTCAAAGGTCTTTCCAGTCACGACATCCCGGACGGCCTTGCTCACATCCGCCGTGCGTTCAATGAATGCGGGCACATTGCCCGGGCCGACTCCGAAAGCCGGCTTACCCGAAGAATAGGCAGCTTTGACCAGTCCGGGCCCGCCGGTTGCAAGAATCATCCGTGACTTGCGATTCTGCATCAACTCGGTTGTTCCCTGCAGCGTCACGTTTCTCACACACCCGATGCAGTCCTCAGGGGCTCCCGCCTTTCTGGCAGCCTCGTACATGATGCGGGCAGTTTCGGCAGTACATTTCACAGCCTGGGGATGGGGACTCAAAACCACCGGGTTCCGACCCTTGATAGCTGCCAGAATCTTGAAAATAGCAGTGGAGGTGGGATTGGTCGTGGGCACAATGGCCGCCACCACACCGACCGGAACAGCAATCTCCACAACTCCCTTCTCTTTGTTTTCCGAAATGACACCACAGGTTTTCAAATCCCGGATGTATCCGTAGATGTCAACCGCTGAGAAGAGATTCTTGATGGTCTTATCGGATACCTTGCCGCGACCCGTTTCCTCCACGGCAAGTTCCGCAAGTCTGCCAGCCTGAGCGCGTGCAGCCTCAGCCATCGCGTCGACCAATCGGTCGACCTGTTCCTGGGTGAACTGGCTGAGCTCTTCACCCGCCCGTTCGGCTCGTTCCAGCAGATCACGCGCTTCCTGAATTGAGAGAAGGTCCTTGTCCTTTACTTGAGCCAAGGCTATTTCTCTCTACGGGCCGGCCGAAGCGGGCTGGGGAAGGATTTTCTCAACCTCCTGATGAGGACGCGGTATGACGTGGACGCTGATTAGTTCGCCGACGCGTCGAGCGGCGGCTGCACCAGCGTCAGTGGCAGCTTTGACAGCCCCGACATCGCCACGGACCAACACTGTGACAAAACCGGCACCAATGTATTCTTGGCCGATGAGGACTACGTTGGCCGCCTTGACCATCGCGTCCGCAGCCTCCACTGCCCCGACAAAACCTCGGGTTTCTATCATGCCCAGGGCTTCTAGCGACATTCTTGAAAAAACTCCCCAGATGAATGGGTCGTAACGCTATCACGGCCCATGGGTGCAGTCAACGGAACTGGGTTCTGGGTTCTGGGTAGGAACGGTAATGGATTCGTAGGGGCGACCCTCGTGGTCGGAAAGAAAGGGGACAGTCTACTTTCTTTCTGGTGCTGGAAGCTTCAGGAGCACAAAGGTCAGCCACGACAGAAAAAAGTGGACTGTCCCCTTTTTTCCCCCTTTTTTCCGCCGGCACAAGACCGGCCCCTACGAAACGTGAGGTCCCCGCTCGGGTTCTGGACATCTCCGTAGCCGGGACCATTGAGTAACGTGATATTTTGGAAGCTTAAGACATGCGCGATCCCAGAATTGACCAGGAAATCGAGCGAATCGGTCAGATCTACCACCAGGATGTCGTCGTCCATCCCTGCCGCGACCTGATACTGCTGGGACGAAAATGTAAACCTCAGATCCTCTATACGTTCCTGGGATTCGAGCTCAAAATGGATCGCACAAGGTTGAGCTGTCCCGACATGAGCACCGCACGCTATTTGAGGATGTTTGCGGAAATCGGAATGAAAGAGGTCAAGCTCCCCTACGATCCCAGCCGTGTCCAACTCCTGGCCACCGGTCTGGAGCACTCTTTGGACCGGATCAAAGAGCACATGCTGGAGCGGGACCTGGACAAGCCCGGGCACGCCGCAGCCCTCCGTCGGGTCTACGCCCGGATCCGGAGAAGATTGGCTGATTCTCAAGGTTGAAGGTTGAAGGTTGAAAGTCTGAAGTTAAAGGTTAAAAGTTGAAGGTTGAAAGTTCGTGAAACGTGGAACTTGGAACAGGCGCGAGTGCCAGCGAGCGCCCCTAGCGCCGGACACGCACTGGTGCTGAGGGGGGCTTTTTCACCAATCCCTCCATCCGCCCGTCCCACAGATCGGCGCCCAGCTGGCTGCGCAGGAAGTCGATCATCTCTTCAACCTCCTTCTGCATCGTCGCCATCTTGTGACGCATGTTGAGGATGACCTCGACGCCGGCCAGATTCACACCCAGATCCCGGGTAAGATTCAGAATGACAGACAGGGTGTCGAGATCCTGCTCGGTATAAAGGCGGGTGTTCCCCCCACTTCGGGATGGATTGAGCAGGCCCTTCCGTTCCCAGGCCCTGAGTGTCTGAGGATGGACCCGGTGCATGCTAGCAACGGCTCCGATCGTGTACCCGACTTCTTTTCCAGCCATCTCTCTATCCAATCGTTTCGAGCCGCTGTCGCCGCTCATCTCAAACCAAGTTGCTCTCGTGGATTCTCGGGGTGAAGCTTCGCCAACTCTTTTAGAAGCTCTTTCGAGCGCCCCTTCGCAGAGGCCGGGAGAACAATCCTGACACGAACGATCTGATCGCCCCGGGCCCCGCCCTTCGGTCCGGAAGCTCCCTTTTTCTTGAGACGGAACTTCTGTCCCCCCTGCGTGCCTCCCGGAATGTGCAGCCGGGCCTTCCCGCTCACCGTGGGCACTTCAATGTCGGCACCCAGGACTGCTTCCGTAACCGTCACTGGGATCTCGCAGTAGATCTGATTTCCTTCACGCCAGAACAGTTCGTGAGGTTCCACTTCCACTACCAGGTAGAGATCGCCTGCGGAGCCGCCCTGCACGCCACTGTCTCCTTTGCCTGGAATGCGGACGCGCGAGCCGGTGTTGACTCCAGCCGGAATTCTCACGGCAAGCGCCTCCGAGACGGCCTGGAAGCCGGATCCCTTGCAGGCAGAGCAATCTCCGGCTCGGATCTGACCGGAACCACCACAACTTGCGCAGGTCGTGGCAAAGGTCATGGTCCCATGCCGCTGCTGCGCCTGGCCGGAGCCCTGACACTCGGGGCAGGGGTTCATGTGGGTACCCGATCGAGATCCGGAACCGTGGCACTTGCCACAGGCCACCTGACGGTGAAAGTTGACGCGCTTTTCCACTCCGTTTACCGCCTCCAAGAAGGGGATCTTGATCTGGTATTCCAGGTCCCGGCCTCTCCTCGACACGCTGCTGGACTGGCGGGGCCGGCGGCCGAACAGATCCGAGAAGATCTCGCCGAAGCTGCTGAAAGAGGATGAGCCCGGCCGGCCACTCTGGAAGCCCTGAAAGTCAAACCCCCGGGCGCCATCTCCCGGAAACCAGCCGCTGGCGTCCGCCTGCCCGTAGCGGTCGTAAGCTTTTCGCTTTTCCGAGTCGCTCAAAACCGAATGGGCTTCCTGGATCTCCTTGAAGCGATCTTCTGCGGCCTTGTCCCCCGGGTTGATGTCTGGATGATACTTGCGGGCCAATCGCCGGTAGGCCTTTTTGATCTTGCTGTCGGAAGCCCCTTTCTGGAGGCCCAGGGTCTTGTAGTAGTCGCTCACTTGTTCTCTTCAACGTCCACATACTCAGCATCGATCACGTCGTCGTCCGACTGAGCTTCCCCGGCCTCTGCTGGACCGGTCTCCGATGGTCCAGCCTCCGGACCGGAGCCCGACCCCTGGGCCTGGTACATCGCCTCGGCCAGTTTGTGTGACGACTGAGTCAGCTTCTCAGAGGCCGCCTGAATCCGATCCAGATCCTCAGACTCAATGGCCTGCTTAGTTTCAGCGATGGCCTCTCCGATGTTCGCAGCGTCTGAGTCGGCGATCTTGTCCCGATTCTCACCCAGCATTTTCTCCGTACTGTAGACCAGATTGTCCGCCCGGTTCCGAGCCTCGATCAGATCTTTCTTCCGACGATCGTCGTCGGCGTGAGCATCCGCATCCTCCACCATGGTATTGATCTCGGAATCGGCGAGCCCGCTGGAGCCTGTGATGGTGATCTTCTGTTCCTTGCCGGTACCTCTGTCTTTGGCACTCACATTCAGGATGCCATTGGCGTCGATGTCAAACGTCACCTCGATCTGCGGGATGCCTCTGGGAGCCAGCGGGATTCCCATCAAGTGGAATTTTCCCAGTGACTTATTGTCCCCGGCCAGGGACCTTTCGCCCTGCAACACGTGAATCTCCACCGAGGTCTGGTTATCCGCCGCGGTGGAAAAGGTCTCGCTCTTACGGGTCGGAATCGTCGTGTTCCGGGAAATCAGAGTCGTGGACACAGAACCCAGGGTCTCAATTCCCAGAGAAAGAGGAGTCACGTCCAGAAGGAGAACGTCTTTCACCTCTCCGCCCAAAACACCCGCCTGGACCGCCGCTCCAATCGCTACAACCTCATCCGGGTTGACTCCCTTGTGAGGATCCTTTCCAAAGAATTTCCGAACCAGTTCCTGCACCTTCGGGATCCGAGTGGAGCCCCCCACCAGAACTACCTCGTCGATCTGGCTCGGCTGCAGACCCGCGTCTTTGAGGGCCATGCGGCAGGGCTCGAGGGTGCGGCGAAGGAGCTTATCCACGAGTTGT
The DNA here is from genome assembly GCA_965205345.1 of Acidobacteriota bacterium. GTDB lineage: Bacteria > Acidobacteriota > UBA6911 > RPQK01 > CBDAPI01 > CBDAPI01. The sequence continues at coordinate 73,951 of CBDBGQ010000031.1, forward strand.
TCGAACTTGGAGCGAGTCAGGCTCATGCTCAGGTGCTTGGGCCCGCTGGCGTCGGCGGTAACAAAGGGCAAGTTGATGTCGGTCTCCTGGGCCGAAGACAGCTCCATCTTGGCCTTCTCAGCGGCCTCGCGCAGCCGCTGCAGGGCCATCTTGTCCTGCGACAGATCGATCCCCTGATCCTTCTTGAACTCTTTCACAATCCAATCGATCAGCTGATGGTCGATGTTGTCACCCCCCAGGTGGGTGTCACCATTGGTGGACTTGACCTCCACGACGCCCTCACCAACCTCCAGAATGGAGATGTCAAAGGTGCCTCCGCCGAAGTCGAAGACAGCGATCGTTTCGTCTTTCTTCCTGTCCAGCCCATAGGCGAGCGCGGCCGCGGTCGGCTCGTTGACCAGGCGTTTGACCTCCAGCCCGGCGATTTTTCCGGCATCCTTGGTTGCCTGTCTCTGCGAATCATTGAAATAGGCCGGAACCGTGATGACCGCCTCTGTGATGCTTTCGCCCAGATACTCCTCGGCTGCCGACTTCAGTTTCTGCAGAATGTTGGCTGAGATTTCGGGGGGAGCCTGCTGCTTGCCATTCAATTCCACCCACGCGTCCCCGTTGGCCGCCTTGAAGACCTTGTAGGAGACCATCGTCATCTCTTCGGAGACTTCTTCGAACTTGCGGCCCATGAAGCGCTTGATCGAATAGATCGTATTCTCGGGGTTGGTGACCGCCTGCCGTTTGGCCACCTGGCCAACCAGTCGCTCGCCGTTCTTGGTCACAGCGACGACCGAGGGAGTCACTCGGCCGCCTTCCGGATTCGTGTTGACCGTGGGTTCACCACCCTCCATAACGGCGACCACCGAGTTGGTCGTCCCCAGGTCAATTCCAATAATCTTTCCCATTGGTAGGAACCTCCTTAGTCAATCCTCTGATTATTCCTTCGAGCTGCTATCAACAGCTCCGAACTGCTTATGAACATAGCTTGGGTCCGATCAAAATATAAGATCTGAGTCGGGAAGTGTCAAGGTGAGGAGGGAGATTTTGGTGAACAGGGTTAAGATATTGATTGTAAATGGTTTGCTGGTTGCTGGAGAGGGTTAAAGGTTAAAGGTTGAAGGTAAAAGGTTGAAGGTGGAGGCTCGACTTTGACGTGTTTTCTCATGATATAATACTAAGATATTATTCGATGATATTGACCTGGATGGACGTGTAAGGAATGAACCAATGACTCGAATGACCGTTTCGATTGACGACAGCTTGCTGGCGAACGCCCAGGAGGCTCTGGGCGCCAGGACAAAAATCGAGGCGATCCGAATGGCCCTGAAGGAGGCCGTCCGTCAACGGCGCCTGAAGCAGGCCCTGGAGAACCGCAATCGGGTTGACCTGTCAATTGACGAGAAGAAGCTTCAGCAACTTCGCCAAGAGGGATGATTGTCGTCGACAGTTCCGCTTTCATCGAGTACTACCGCCCCGGAGGAGACCCGGAAACTTCCTCCGCCGTTGCAGAAGCCATTTCTGAAGATCAGGTGGCCGTCAACGGTCTGATCCAGGCCGAGATCGTGAGTTATGCTGCCTCTGAGGCCGCCCGAGAGCGCCTCATCTCGGATTTCGAGGCATTTCACTGGCTGGATTTGAATCAAGCCGACTTTGCTCTGGCTCACGACCTGGGTTTTCAGCTCCGCCAGACCGGCGTGACGATTCCGGCAACCGATTTAATTATTGCAGCATCCGCCATAAACTACGACGCAGTCCTGTACCACCGGGATCGACAGTTCGATCTGATGGCCAGGTCTGTCCCACTTGCAGTGCAGAGTTTTCTGTGACGATTGTCAATCCCAACCGTGAAACGTGAAACGTGGAACGTGGAACTCAAAACACCAAGGTCTTGCGGTGCTGAACTTTGATCTTCTCTCGAGCCACTTCGAGCTGAACGGAACGGGTCGAAGGCGGCGAGCCCGGATGTACGTAGAAACCGATCGTGTAGCTGTTGGAGAGGGTAGTGATCAGATCGTTCATGAATTCGCTGGGGAACACATAGTCACCCGAGAGGTAGAACTTTCCTCCCGTCTCCGAGACCAGCTTCTTGAAGTAGTACGGATTGAAGCGCGCGGGGCTGCTGGAACCAGGGGAAATCGCGCGAGGTCCAAAAGAAACGACATAGAGGTCAATGTCGGTGATCCTCAACATGTCGCGATATTCGTCCAAGTTCTTCAGCGACTCCCGGTCAGCCGTGGCAGTGACCAGCATCAGAACTTTTCGTTTTTCCGACCGGGTCCTCAAGATGTCCACACCACGACCCAGGAATCGTCCCACCGGAATGTTTTCCAGATCCAGACCTCGGGGTCGGGGCTTCATGTCTTGGATCGACTGGATCAGCTCCCAGTCCTGATCCGTGAAGTCGTGGACCGTCTCGAGCTCCTGGTAGAACTGGCCGATCCACACCTCACCCAGTTCGGCCAGGGCAGGAATGGCTTCGTCGACCAGGTAGTAGCGCACGATGTCGACAATGTTCACCTGCCCGTACTGGGGCCGGCTCACGTTATAGCGGGCCGTACGGGGGCTGTTTTCAATCAGAATGGCAAAAGCAGTGTCCACGTTCTGGTAGCCAAAGTAGCGAATCTCCACCGGCTCCTCATCGAGGTAGAGCTTGACTTCTTCCCACTCCAGATCGCGTACGTAGATCCCGTTTTTCTGTTTGACCGAAAAGTTGAGGAAGCGGGCCTGGTGGTCACTGGCTTCCGGCGAGAGGATGATGCCGTTCAGAAACGGCACAAGAGAGATCAGCGAAAGCCACTTCACAGGTTCATTATACCGGCGGTGCGTAAGAGGCGGACTCAGGGCTACGACCGCTTAAATCCTCCCGGTCGCGACGCTGAGGCGCCCCTCACTCCCCGGGCAAGTTTTCTTCCCGGGAACGGGTGAGGCTTTCCAGCCGGGCCTGCACTTCCTGCTGGCGTTTGTGAATAAAAAGGAGGAAGACAAACAGAAGCGTCCAGATCACGGTGTAGGCGGCAAAAAGATAGCTCATTTCCCCTCCGACTCTAGCGGCCCTCGGTGGACGTAGACCAGTTCCTCAGCCACGTACTTCTGAAGGCGGGTTCCCATGCGGAGCAAGATCAATACAGCGGTCAGAAGAAGGAAAGCGAGTATTGCGACCAACCAGGCGTGCTGCATGCGCGGATCGAGTTTGATCTCATTGGGAGTAATCACAACGGGGTGGAAAGTATCCCACAGAAATATCGACAGGTAGACGATCGGTACGTCCAGGAAACCGATGATGCCGAAGACCGAACAGATTGCGGACTTGCGGTGTCCTTCGGGCAGGGCGGAACGAAGGATCAGGTAGGCCACGAACATCATGAGAAGAATCAATTCGGTCAGAACCCGAGGATCATCCCATTTGAGCCACAGAAAATAGTCCCCCACGTTCCACGCCGGTCTCGCCCATATGGGTCCCGTGGTCAGCACGATTACCGTCAGAAAGACTCCCACTTCCACCGCAGAGGCCGCCATCGTGTCCCACAACCGGTTGCGGGTGGCCAGATAGGCAATTCCTCCCACAAAGACGACAGCGAAGGCCACAAACGAGATCATGGCCGCGCTGACGTGGAAGTAGAAGATGCGCTGGACTTCTTTCATGATCTGTTCAGTCGGCGCGTAAAGGAAAGCCCCGTAAATCGCCGCCACCATGACGATATAGAGCGGGATGAGCAGTGCGCGGCTGAAGCGAATGCAGGTGGCCGCCTGTTGCAGCCCGAATCCCGCTTGAAGACTATTCTGCGACGACATATTCAAACAGGAGAAAGCCAGCCGACAAGAAGAGCACATCAAATCCTGCCAGTATTCGCATCCAGTGAGCAAAGGCCTGCAGCCCGGTGGCAGCCAAAAGTTCCTGGGTAGAGCTGACAGCGGCGAGAATTATAGGGATGATGATCGGAAAAAGCAAAACGGGAAGCAGCACGTCCTGGGTTCTCAGTGTGGTCACCATGGCAGCGAAGACGGTGCCCACTGCCGCAAAACCGACCGTTGCCAGGAAAAGCATGGGAAGCAGCAACCAGGAGCTTCCCGTGAGAGGTGGATTAAAGAGCACCACAAAGATCAACACGATGAACAGATCAATCGCCATCAGGAAGATCACATTGGCGAGAGTTTTGCCCAGGAACAGCACGCCTCGATCGACCGGAGCCAGGAGCAGGGCCTGCAGAGTCCCTTGCTCCTGTTCGATCTGAAAGGAACGGTTGAGCTGTATGACGCCCGGGAACAGGAGAGCCACCCACAGGATTCCGGGGAGAGATTCTCGAGTCGCCTGGCTGCCCGGCTCGAAGGCGAAATTGAACACGACCAGGATGAGGACGGCAAAGAACATGGTGGTCAGGAAAGAGTGCAACGACCGCGATGTCAGCTTCAGATCCTTGAGAGCCAGGCCCCAGATCAGATCCAGTGAATTCATTGCACCTCTGCCGACTTGCCGCCCACGCATTCGAAATAACGGCGCTCCAGATCCTCCAAAGCCAGGGCCTCCCTGCCCTGCTCGGAAGTGATCCGACCCCGGTTGAGAATCAGGAACCGCGAAGCTAGTTGATGGCCCTCGCGGAGGTTGTGAGTCACCATCAGCACGGTGCGATGTTTCGAGCTGATCTCTCCCAGCACCTGGGCGAAGGTCTGGCTGCCGTGCTGGTCCAGGCCGGTAAAGGGTTCGTCCAACAGCAGCAGGGCCGGTTCATGGAGCAGGGCTCTGGCCAGCGTAAGCCTCTGACGCATGCCCCGAGAGTAGGCCCCGACCGGCAGGTCAATGAACGACCGAAGGCCCATACGTACGCTGAGTTGCTCGGTGACCCGAACACTCTCACCGAGACCATAGAGGCGGGCATAGAAGAGCAGGTTCTCCCGGCCGGTCAGCTGGTCGTAAAGCATTGTCTGGTGGGAGACGAGACCGATCATCCGCCGATCCCAGTCCCGGCTGGGCCAGCGCACCTCTCCAAGAGTCGGCCTCATGAGGGTCGATATGATCTTCAGAAGAGTGCTTTTCCCGGCTCCGTTGGGGCCAAAAACACAACAGAAGTCTCCCTCGAAGAGAGTCAGGTCGACTTCTCTCAATGCCGTGATGGGGCCATATCGATGGGTGACACCTTGCAGTTGGAGCAGGGGAGATGGTGTCGACATTCAGGAGAACTTCTTCGAAGCTCGTTTCTTTTTCAGGCGATCAACCTCATCGAAGGCTGCAATCGCCTGCGGCTCGAATTCGACTCTCAAACGCTGATAGTCGTCATCGGAGAGCTTGCCCATATGGTAGTCCATCTCGATGTCTTTCAAGGTCGTGAAGACCTCGTCCTTGACACGGACTGCCCTCTGCCGCCGGGTTAGCTTCTTCTCCTTTCTCGCCTCTTGTTTCATATCCATGAGAAACGGATAGGCCACATAGAGAATCACCAGGATAAAAAGGACGGGAGCGGCATAACGCCACATGTTGAAACCACCTTGCCGACTCGAGGTCGGACTTCAATCCAGATCAGCGAGTTCTTTTCGGATTCTCTCCTGCAATTGCGGGTCGACTATTCTCTCCGCCTGTGATTCGGAGGGCCCCCTCGGATTTTCTCGCAGCCGCCGGTAGGCCGCGACGACCACGCCTCCACCCAGGCCCAGGGCAACGAAAGGGAGGATCCAGCCGAGCAGGTTGAAACCCTCCGCTCTGGGGGCCGCCAGCACTTGAGCCCCGAACTGGGCTACATAGAACTCGTAGATTTCCTCATCTGACTTGCTTTCTTCCAGCATTCCCCGGACTTCACGGTTCATTTCTCCGGCTCTTCCGCAGGAACAGGCACTGACCACTGTGGGAGGACACCCGCAGGTGCAGACAATGTTGTCGGTGACCCGCAGAACATCTTCCCATTCGACATCACTCCGCGCAGCGGAAGAAAGAAGGGCCAGAACGGCGAGAGACAGAATCACGCTAAGCCTAGGCGGCCTCATCCCGGATCTCCTCGACGGTGGGCCGCTCCAGGACACGGGCAACGGCCTTTCTCTGGTTTGGAATCAGCGTAAACAGACCTCCCAGAACCATGACCACCACACCGATCCAGATGACCATGACCAGGGGTTTCACGAAAACGTGAAAGGTAGCGGTCTCCCCATCCCAAGTGGAGAGCGAGACATAGAGGTCGTCCCTCAGCGACGAGCGGATGGCAACTTCAGTTTGCGGCTGATCCTGAGCCGTGTGGTGGATGTGCTTTTCGGGCCTGAGCCCACCCAGGAGGTTTCCTTGAACCGAAACATCGATGCGAGCGGAAAAAACATCTTTTTCCGGATCCCGGCGCTCCGACATCCCCTGGTAGACCATCGTGTATCGGCCCAGGGAAAAGCTCTCTCCCTGTCCGACCGTGAAGAACTGATCCAGGTCGAAAGAGGAGCTGGCCGCAATGCCTACGAACACCAACACCACTCCGGCATGGATGGTGAATCCTCCGTATCGCCGCTTATTCATGACCGCTAAATCAACCAGGGCCGGCACAAAGGAACTGGGGCGGATGGCCTGCCGCGCTCTGGCTCCTTTAAAAAACTCGAAGAAGATGGTCATCGCCACAAAGCCGGCCGAGGAAAACAGAATCAGCGGAAGGGCGGCTCGGATTCCGAGGGACAGGCAAGCCAGGCCTCCGACCACTCCCCCGACAATGGGATAGACAAAGTTGCGCCGGAAATTCTTGGCGGAAGCCTTGCGCCAGGCGATCAAGGGACAGATCCCCGTCAGTATGAGGAGAGCCAGCCACAGCGGGGCCGTAACCTTATTGAAAAAGGGAGCTCCAACCGTGATCTTCTCACCCGTAACCCACTCGGACAAGATCGGAAACACGCTGCCCCAGAAAACAGTGAAGCAGATGGAGACAAAGAGCCAGTTGTTCAATAGAAAAGTGAATTCCCGGGAGAGAAAAGACTGCATCTTCTTGCTACTCTGCAGCTCCCCGGATCGATAGAAGATCATGAACATGCCGAAGAAGCTCGAGATGGCGAGGAAGGCAACAAAGTAGGGTCCGATGTTGGACAGGGCAAAGGAATGAACCGACTGGATGACGCCGCTTCTGGTCAGGAAGGTTCCGAAGATGGTCAGCTCGAAAGCCAGCAATATGAGAACGAAGTTCCAGGCCTTCAGCATTCCTTTTTTCTCGGTGACCATGATCGAGTGCAGAAACGCCGTCGCCACCAGCCAGGGCATGAAGGACGCGTTCTCCACCGGATCCCAGGCCCAGTAACCGCCCCAACCAAGCTCCTCGTAAGCCCACATCCCTCCGAGGGAAATCCCGAAAGTCAGGAAACACCACCCGATGATGCCCCACCTGCGGGTGGCGCCAATCCAGGTCGTGTTCAGCTCCCGGCTCAGCAGCGCTCCCATGGCGATGGCGAAGGGGATATTCAGGGAGATGAACCCCAGATAGAGTGCAGGGGGGTGGATGACCATGTAGGGGTTCTGGAGCAGGGGGTTGAGTCCAACACCGTCAGCAGGCACCTGGGCCGCCAGCTGGAAGGGACTGGCGGCAAAGTTGAGCAAAATCAGGAAAAAGAAAGAGCTGCCCAGCAGAATGCCGTTGGCGTAAGGAACGAGGGCCCGGTTTCGCTTCCGGTTCTGAAATACGAAAATGGTGCTGAACAAGGACAGAATCAGGGCCCAGAAGAGCAGACTGCCGCTCTGCTGGCCCCACAGGGAAGTGAACTTGTACACCGCCGGCTGGTTGCGCGAGCTGATCATGGCAACGTACCGGACCTGGAACTGATCCTGGAAAATCAAGACCCAGAGACAGATCGCTGCCACCAGACAGAGAACGAAATTGGCTACGACTGCGTTCTCCGAGCTGCGAATGAAGGGAAGCTGTTTCCGATAACCACCCCAGAAGGCAGCCACGAAGCCATAGGCACAAAGGATCAGTGCGGCGACCAGACAGTAACGACCCAGTTCAATCATTGCACTCACTCGGTGCTGCCTGCGTCCACAGGCCGGTCAATTTCGTCCTGTTGCTGGTACTTGGAGGGACATTTCGCGAGCAGCACTTTGGCGTGAAAAAGCTGCTCGTCTCGATCATAGCGACCCTCCACAACTACTTCAGCGCGTTCCTGAAAGGTGTCCGGGATATCACCCTGGTAGGTCACGGGAATGCTCAGGGTGCTGGCCTGGTCATAGACCAGAAAGTCCACGCGTGACTGGTTGCCATAGAGGTTAATGCTGCCCGGCTTCACCTGACCGGTCAATCGGACCCCTCGTTTCTCCAGCCGGGTGGTTTTCTCCAGGAGTTGGGGAATGTCATAGTAGATAACCATCGATTCGCTGATGCCTGTGTACATCAAGAAACCGATAGAGCCCAGAATCAAGGTTCCGGCAATCAAGAACTTGGCCTGTGTCATTGATCTCTCTCCAATCGAATCTGGTCAGGGCACTCTTCATGGGTATTCTATCAAGCAATTCAGGAGCCTGAGTGCTTGTGGGGCAAATAAGCCTTGCGGGCCTCGAATATCTTGCTGGTCTGAGGAATGGATTCGTAGGGGCGACCCTTGTGGTCGGAAAGAAAGGGGACAGTCTACTTTCTTTCCGGTGCGGGAAAAGCTTCAGGACCACAAAGGTCGCCACACCGGAAAAAAGTAGACTGTCCCCTTTCTTTCCGCCGGCACAAGACCGGCCCCTCCGATGGGCGGGAAATCAGCACCCCGGGCGGAAGCCCAGGGTCCAAGAATGTACAGATCGACTCCACCATCCTGTCCCGCGCCTAGAAGAATGCGACGTAGACAAACGTCAACAAAGCCAGAAACTCAATGAAGGCCAGACCCAGGATGATGAAAAACCGAATCGTATCGGTGGAGCCGGGATTCCTCGAGACCCCCTCACAGCCCCCCCGCAAGGCGATCGATTGAGCAATACCGCAGCCGGCCGCGGCGAGGCCCATGCCAATGGCAGACAAATCGAGCACACCTCCGGAGCTTTCTCTGTCTTGAGCCAAGACGGGACCGACAAAAACAGTTAGGAAGACCAGCATGAATACCAAGAACGCAAGCATCTTCATTTCGGAAACTCTCCTAATATCCTCTTTAGAAAACAGGTGTTTAACATTGGCTTGTTGCGCTCAATGGTGTGACTGCTCCACGGCACCGCCGACATAGACCATCGTGAGCACGATAAAGATAAAGGCCTGAACAGTACTGGCAAAGAGAGCCAGCATCATGACCGGAAGAGCTATGAGAAAGGGAAAGATCCCGTTCAGACTCGTGATGATCATTTCCTCCGCAAAGATATTCCCAAAAAGTCGAACTGACAAGGAAAACGGGCGGGCCAGGTGGCTGATGATCTCGATCAGGAACAGGAGCGGAGCGAGCACCAGTGAGGGGCCGGCAAAGTGCGCTATGTATTTCACGAACCCGTGCGTTTTGAAACCGTGAAAGTGGTAGTAAACGAACACGATGATGGCGCAACCAGCGGTCACGTTGATGTTACTCGTCGGTGACATGAAGCCCGGAAACAATCCCAGAAGATTGCAGGTCAGAATGAACAGAAAGAGCGAGCCGACAATCGGGAAAAAGGCCTTGTGGCCGGCTCCGATAAGATTCTTCATGAAGTCAAGAATGGCCTCAAAGGTGAGTTCCAGTCCCTGCTGCACGACTCCGGGGTCGTCGACGCTCAGTCGACGCCTCATCCAGACTGCAAACCCCGTGAGGCTCAGACTGACAAGAATGATCATGACCAGATGGGGAGGGAGGACATCGTGACCCGGGTGGTAATCGACCCACTCTCCCAGCTGCGGAAAAGAAGGGATCATCCGTTCAGCGATCGGGTTCGCAATGTAGTGGTTAAAGATGGTGGAGACAAAGAACTCTTCGTGCATGAATCAGTGACTTCGCTTCAACTGTTCGATGAGCTGAATCAGAGCTTCCAGCATACCCGCGAGGACCAGGATCGAGAGCCCGGCAATCGCCCCCAAGAGGCTCAAAAAAGAAAAATGGATCATAGCAAACAAGGTGCCCAGAATCAATAACAGCCGGAGCAGGTATTTGAGCATCACCTGCTTGCGTTTTGCGGGGGTCGGAGTCCCCAGCACGGCATCAATTCCAGCGACCATCCAGTGGTGGTTGAGCAGGGCCAGCAACCCTCCGATCAGGATAGAGACGGCAACGCCCGGACCCTGGTAGAAATACCCGGCCATGACCAGAACCATGAGAATCCACACTGCGTTGTCTTGAACTCGTTTCAGGCCCGGATTATTCATAAGTTGTCGTAGCGAAGCGGGGGAAGACCCGTCCTGACAAGGCTTGCGACCGAGGCCCCCGGAGGCGTACTCGTGCAGTACGGCGAGGAGGCCGACCGAGCGTAACGCAGTCAGGGCGGGAGATTCTCACGCTGCAGTAGACAATTTATGAATTATCCGGGTCAAGGCTTTTGAAGGAGTCTGAAAACCTGGAAGAGTGCGGCGGCTGAGCCCAGCAGTACACCGACCAGCGCCAGTTTGGGTTCAGTTCCCCATTTTTCATCAGTCCAGTTACCGATGAAGTAGCCGACCAGCATACAGGAGGGCAGCAGGAAGATGATTCCACTGTAGCGAGCCACCATTCGAGAACCCCCGGGTTTTCTCATTCCTCTTGTCCCTTGCCGGCCCCTACAGGAGCGAGGCAGCCGTTCGGGCCAGGTTAATCAAAGGCTGGGGATAGATTCCCGTCAAGACAGTCAGAAGCCCCGTGACTACCAGAGTGATGAGGACGCCCGCTGAAAAGGCCAGCCTGGCCGGGACAGGGTCCTGCTCGAAAAACATCAGAACGACAATTCGGAGGTAATAGAAGAGGGAGACAACGGCATTCAGGGCGCCTACGACGGCCAGCACCACAAATAGGGTCGCCTGAAAACCAGTACTGGCGAATCCGGCCTGGATCACCGCTCCAAACACAAAATACTTGGCGATGAATCCACCCAGCGGCGGAATCCCTGCCAGGGACATCAAAAAAAGCAGCATCAGGACGGCAACAGCGGGCCGCTTCGCCAGCAGTCCTCGGAAGGACTCGATGTCCTCACCCTGGATATCCTCCCGGCGCAGCAGGATGACAACTGCCCAGACCCCAAGGTTCATGAACGTGTACACAAACAGATACACAGCCGCTGCGGTGACACCATACTGGGTTCCCGCTACCAGCCCCATGAGGACATAGCCGGCATGGGAAATGCTGGAATATGCGAGAAGTCGCTTCACGTTTTTCTGGGTCACTGCGGCGACATTGCCCCATGTCATCGTGAGCATCGAGATCAGAGCAAGGATCACTACATAGGCCTCCCGGACATCGCCCAGTGCGACAAAACAAATCCGGAAGAAGACGGCAAAGGCAGCTGCCTTGACGCCGACGGACATGAACGCGGTAACGGCTGTTGGCGCACCTTCATAGGCATCGGGAACCCACATGTGAAAGGGGGCAGCGGCAACTTTGAAACAGAGACCGATGATGATCAGGAAGACACCCAGGGCGACCACGGGACTCAACTCCTGGCGGGCCAGTGCGGCTCCGATCTCCACAAGTTTCGTGGTCCCGGTCATGCCGTAGAGAAGGGACATGCCATAGAGAATGATGGCGGTGGAAAATGCCCCCAGCAGGAAATACTTCATGGAGCCTTCATTGGAGCGCCTGCTTCCTCTCAGAAAACCCACCAGAATGTAAGTCGAGACCGACATCAACTCGAGACCGACCAGGATCGTAATCAGCTCCAGAGCTCCGGCCATGAACATCATCCCGGCTGTGGCAAAAAGAATCAGGGCATAGTACTCCCCGTGGTGCTCGTCCTCGATCTCCAGGTAACGATAGGAAAGGAGCACCGTAATGACGGCAGTCACGATGAAAAGGAGGTGAAAGTAGCGGGTGAAGTAGTCAAAGGAGATCATCCCCCCAAAGGCCGGTCCGGCTTCGCTCCCCCACCAGACGTCAAAGCCTGCAATGAGCAGGCCCAGCAGGGAATAAAGGAGGGGATAAGTTGTGCGGTTGGTCTTCAGGAGGGGGACTACGCAAAGGATGGCAAGTCCCCACAGGATCAAGACCAGCTGCGGTCGGATGATCACTGAGTTTTCTCTCAGATAGGAGAGAACGTCCTGCCCGGCCAGGAAATCCATGTTACTCCCTCGCCGCCCGCTGTTCGGTCACAGGTGCAAACTCCCCCGGGCGGACAATCTCGACGATTTCGTTGACCGGGTCGTGAAGATACTGCAGAAACGTCCGTGGATACAGCCCAATCCAGAAGGCCAGGATGATTAAGGGTATGAAGGTCGCCAGCTCTCTCAGACTCAAATCCGTTAAAGACTGATTCTCGGGATTCTCGTTGCTGCCGAGCATGACCCTCTGGTACAGCCACAGCATGTAGGCAGCCCCCAGCACAATTCCGGTGGCGCCGACCACGGCCCAGAGTCGATTGGCCGGGTCGGCAAAGACTCCCTGCAGGATCATGAACTCTCCGATGAATCCGTTGAGTGTGGGCAGGCCAATCGAAGACATGGTCATGATCAGAAACACCGTCGCATACATCGGCATGATGTGCGACAGTCCGCCATATTCCGAAATCAGCCGCGTATGGCGCCTTTCGTAGACGATGCCCACGATCAGGAAGAGGGCTCCCGTGGAGATCCCGTGGTTGATCATCTGCAGAATCCCACCTTCCAGCGCCACCGGCGTCGCTACGAACACGCCCAGCATGCAGAATCCCAGATGGCTCACCGAGGAATAGGCAACCAGCTTTTTCATGTCTTTCTGCATCATCGCCACCAGAGCTCCGTAGATGATGCCGATCGCACACAGCAGCAGCAGCCAGGGCAAAAGCTGCATGGTCGCTTCGGGGAGGATCGGAAGACTGAAGCGGACAAAGCCATAGGTGCCCATTTTCAGCAGGACCGCCGCCAGGATGACCGATCCCGCCGTGGGCGCTTCCACGTGTGCATCAGGGAGCCAGGTGTGAAAGGGGAACATGGGAACCTTGATGGCAAATCCCACGAAGAAGGCAATGAAGATCCACCACTGCAGGTTGATCGGCAGGTCGAGACTGCGCATGGCCAGCACGTCAAAGGACCAGATCCCCGTCTGCTCATACTGATAGAAATAGAGAGCCAGAATTCCGAGCAGGAGCAGGACCGATCCTCCCAGGGTGTAGAGAAAGAACTTGATCGCCGCGTAGAGCTTCCGTGGGCCGCCCCAGACCCCGATGATGAAGTACATCGGAACCAGCATGAATTCCCAGAACACGTAGAAAAGAACGAAATCCAGAGCCATGAATACGCCGAGCATCCCGGTCTGCAGAAGCAGGAAGTAGCAGTAGTATTCGCGCAACCGCTCGGTGATGCCGGTCCAGGAGGAGAGAATCGAAATGAAACCGAGCAGCGTCGTCAACAGAATGAGCAGCAGGCTGATCCCGTCAATCCCGAAGTAGAAGTCGGCACCGATCGCGTTGATCCATTCTTTGCGAACGACAAAGCGCATTCCCGTGTCTGCATCAATGAATTCCGGGCGATTGAATCGCGTGATCAGGGGAAGGGAGATCAGGAAACCGAGAAAGGCGACCACATTGGCGACCCATTTGACCTTTTCGTCGCTCCCCTCCCCTCTGGGGAGAAGCAAGATAATGGGAATCCCGAGGAGAGGGAAAAGGCAAACCAGCACCAGTATGTTGCGCATGAAAAAATCCATTACTTACACTCCCACCAGGTACAGAGTGATCACGGCAATCACCCCGAGCACGAAAAACAGCGCATAACGCTGCATCGAGCCGGTCTGGAGCTTTCGGAAAGCAGTACTGAAAAACTCCACTATCTCGGCAATCAGGTTCACAATTCGGTCCACGACATGGAGATCGAAGAGCCCGGAAATCCAGGCCGTGATCCGCGTGAAGGTTCCGCATCCGTTGACCAGCCCGTCCACAATATGGTTGTCGAACCAGGTCAGCACATTCCCCAGGCCTTGGGTCCGATTCACGACCAGGGCGTCGTAGGCTTCGTCGACGTAGTACTTGTTGTAGATCCAGCGGTGCACTGTGGCGAGGGCGCCCCGGGGCTCAGGGAGCTTCCGTCGCAGCAGGAACTGGACGGCCAGCACGATTCCAGTCACAGCCACCGCCACGGACAGAATGGCCAGCCCGAACTCCAGCGACAGCGGGGGATGTGCCCCGTGTCCTTCCCCCTGATAGGCGTTGGCGAAAGCAGGCTCCAGAAAATGCTCAAAGAGGTTGCTGCCAAATGCCGCCGTGATCCAGGCTGGGAGAGCAAGTAACCCGACCAGGGCAGATCCGATGGCCAGGACCAGTAGCGGGATGGTCATCGATCTGGGCGATTCATGGACATGGCGGGCCGTGTGCTCGTCAAAGCGCTCCTCGCCAAAGAAGGTCAGAAGCATAAGCCGCGTCATATAGAAAGCAGTCAATCCGGCCACCATGACCCCGATCAGCCAGATCACATAGCTCTGGCTCTCGAAGACCTTCCAGAGGATCTCGTCCTTGGAGAAAAAACCAGCCAGCGGAGGCACTCCAGCAATGGCAAGAGTTCCAACTGCCATGGTCCAGAAGGTGATCGGGATACGTTTCCTGAGCCCTCCCATCCTGGTCATGTCCTGCTCGTGGTGCATGGCACGGATCACCGATCCGGACCCCAGGAAGAGCAGAGCCTTGAAAAAGGCGTGGGTAAAAACATGAAAGATGGCTGCCACGGCAGCTCCAACTCCCAGCGCCGTGAACATGTAGCCCAGCTGACTCACCGTCGAATAGGCCAGCACGCGCTTGATATCACGCTGGAAAAGCCCGATTGAAGCCGCCAGCAGAGCTGTGAAAATACCCACTGTAACGACGATCCCCAAGACTTCGGGCGTGCGACTGTAAATGGCCGTGGACCGGGCCACCATGTAAACCCCTGCTGTCACCATCGTGGCAGCGTGGATCAAGGCGCTGACTGGAGTGGGGCCCTCCATCGCGTCTGGAAGCCACACATGGAGGGGAGCCTGCGCACTCTTTCCACAGGCACCAATAAAGAGCAGGAGGGCGATCCAGCTGAGGGCGCCCCAGGCCACCTCGGGCTCCGGAAACATGACCTCAACTTTCTGGAACAGATCGGTGAAATCGACCGTTCCGAAGACAGAAAAAAGAAAGAAGATTCCCAGGAGAAAGCCGAAGTCACCAATCCGGTTGATCACGAAGGCTTTCTTGGCGGCATCACCGGCACTCTTCTTGTGACCGTAGTAGCCAATCAGTAAATAGGAACAGAGCCCCACGCCCTCCCAGCCGACAAACAGGCCCAGATAATTGTTGGAGAGGACCAGCGTCAACATCATGAACATGAACAGGTTCAAGTAGGCAAAGAAACGCCAGAAACCGTCGTCTTCCCACATGTAGCCGATGGAATAGACGTGGATCAGGAAGCCGATCCCCGTGACGAACAGGAGAAAAATGGCGGAGAGAGGATCGAACTGGTATCCCCAGCTCACATGCAGGCCGGCAGACTCTCCGGCGGCTGTCTGAATGACATTCCCTGGAATCCAGGTAAAGAGGTCGGATTCATAAACTCGATGTTCCGGGTCCATCCCCAGCAGCTCGACGAAGCAGACGACGGACACCAGGAAAGCCACACCGACTACCCCGCACCCGATCCAGTAAACCAGGGGACGGGACAAGCGCCGGCCGCTTCGATAGAGCCGCCACAGGCCGAGCAGGCCGATGGTCAGGAAGCCGGCCAGTGGCAGGGCTGGAATGATCCAGAGGTTAGAAAGCATGATAAGAGCTGCCCATTCGAACGGGTTCAGATCACCACTTCATCTGATCAACCTCGTCGATGTTGATCGTCTCCCTGTTTCTGAACAACGAGATAACGATTCCCAGACCGACTGCAGCCTCGGCGACTGCCACGGTAATCACGAATATGGCAAAGACCTGGCCGTCCAGGGCCTGGAACCGTTCTCCAAAGGCCACCAGATTGAGGTTGACTGCATTCAGCATCAACTCGATCGACATGAAAATAATAATGATGTTGCGGCGAGTCAGGACTCCGATCACCCCGATCGAAAAGACGGTCGCGCTCAGCACCAGGTAATGAGTGGTTCCGATCATCTCAAATCTTTCTTGGCCAGAACGACCGCCCCCACCATTGCCACCAGAAGCAGCACCGAAGCGATTTCAAAGGGAAGCAGATACTCGGTAAAGATCGCTGTACCCACTAACTCTGTGTTGTGGGTACGACCTTCAATCACTTCTCGGGCGGGCGTGGCTTCGAACATCTCGGCCCCCCCCACAATCAGGAAAACCAGTTCAATGGATAGCACGACACCCAATACGACCCCGGTCTTCCATTGACGAGAGGTCTTACGCTCCCTCTCCGCCACTTCCACATTGACCAGGAGAATGACAAACAGGAACAGGACCATGATTCCACCGACGTATACCAGGATCTGAACGGCACCCACAAATTCGGCCCGCATGAGAAAAAAGAGGCCGGCCACGGAGAGGAGTGCCGAGATCAGGTACACAGCACTTCTCACGGGGTTGCGGGCCATCACCGTAAGGATCGCGAAGACAATCAGGACGGTGGCCAGGGAGTAAAACAGAAGGGCTTCCATAGTGGCTCGTCTACCAGTAGTTCTTACCCTCTCCAGAGTCGGTTCGTTTCCAGCCCTTTTCAAGCCGACTGCGATCCCACAACATAGTTCTCCGATCATAGGTAGCCAGCTCAAAGTCCTGTGTCAGTTCAATCGCATTGGTTGGACAGACTTCCTGGCAGAGCCCGCAGAAGAGGCAGCGGGAGGTGTCAAAAGTGTAAGTGGTGAGAACTTTTTTCCTGCTTTCCGGATCGCGCTGAGCCCCGACGACGATCAGATCTTCGGGACAGATCAGAGCACACAGGTCGCAAGCGATACACAGTGTCTCGCCTGTCTCGGGATCATTGTTCAAGCGGGGAGCACCTTTGTAACGAGCTGCCAGCTTGGGTCGTTCGGTCGGATACTGTTCGGTGTAGACAGGTTTGTAGGTGTATTGAAATGTCAACCACAGGCCCTTCAGAAGATCGATGAGCAGGATTCTCTTCAGAAACTCCATTGTTTTCTTCTCCTAGTGTGCTGTCCCGGAAGTTCGCGGTGTTAATTCGGGATGGATTTTCGTCGCCAGTGAGGCGCGCGACGCAGGAATGCCGGGAGTCTTTCGAGGAGCGCAACAAAGCTGTCGGCGAAAAGACGCCCGAAGTAGCGGCGTGAACTTCCGGGACAGTACACTAGCAGCCTGTGGTGAAAGTCCCCGGAACACCATGTTCACATCCACAACCAGATCAGAACGGCCGACACCATGACATTGGCCAGGGCGACGGGGAGAAAGATTTTCCATCCGTATTGCATCAACTGGTCGAAGCGGAAGCGAGGAAGAGTTCCCCGAATCCAGATAAAACCATAGAGAAAGATGAAAACCTTGCAAGAGAACCACAAAACGGCCGGAACCAGGTCCAGAAAGCCCAGCCAGGCAACGTTGGGGAAAGGCCTCAACCATCCTCCGAAAAAGAGGGTCACCGCCAGCGCCGCAACCGCGATCATGCCGGCATACTCTGCCAGAAAGTAAAGCGAGAATCGAAATCCGCTGTACTCGGTGTGAAATCCCCCGACCAGTTCGGTTTCGGCCTCTGGAAGATCGAAAGGCAGGCGGTTCGTCTCGGCCAGGCCGCAGATAAAGAAGAGTACTGCGGCGACAGGCTGAAGGGCAAAATACCAAATTCCGTCTGCCTGCTGCTGCTCCACGATTTCGACCAGACTCAAGGAGCGCGCCACCAGCAGCACACCGATGATGGAAAACCCCAGGGCCACTTCGTAGCTGACCATTTGTGCCGAGGAGCGCAGAGCTCCCAGCATCGGGTATTTGCTGTTGGAAGCCCAGCCGCCCAGGATGATGCCCAGAATTCCTACGGAAGAGATCGAGAGAATGAACAGGATGCCAATGTTCAGATCGGTGACAAAGCCCCCGCTGGCGATGCTGTTCTGGACGACTCTCTGGACGGCCTCCGGCTCCAGGATCCATCCCAGGATCATCGTCAATGGGCCCTCCAGCATATCGGGCGGTCCAAAGGGAACCACGGCAAACACCAGAAACGCCGGGATCAGCGAGATGATGGGTCCCAGGGTAAAGATGAGCGCGTCCGATCGGCTGGGAATGATGTCTTCCTTGGCCACAAACTTGAGGCCGTCGGCGATCGGCTGGAGCAGCCCGTGCCAGCCCACCCGCATGGGTCCAAGCCGTACCTGGATGTGAGCAATCAGCTTCCGCTCCAGCAGGGTCAGGTAGGCAATCGCTCCCGAAAGAATCAAAACGAGGACACCGATTTTGATCCCGGGGATGACCAGATACGTGATCAGGAACTCCCACTCCATCATCGATCAATCTCTCCCAGCACGATGTCGAGAGTTCCAATGATGGCAACAACATCGGCAACCAGATGACCCCGAACCAGTCGACGCAGTGCCTGCAGACTCATAAAGGTCGGGGGGCGAATCCGTACCCGGAAAGGCAGAGCCGATCCGTCGCTGACCATGTAATAGCCCAACTCGCCGCGTGGCCCCTCCACGCTCGAGTAGAATTCGCCCACTGGGGGCTTGACGATCCTGGGAACCTTGCCCCGAACCGGGCCCTGGGGCAGGGTGTCCAAAACCTGGGTGATGATCCGGCAACTCTGGCGCATTTCTTCCAGGCGGATCACATACCGATCATAGGTATCGCCCTTCTCACCCAAAGGGACATCAAAGTCAAACTGTTCGTAACCTCCGTAGGGACTAGCTTTTCTCAAGTCATGGTCCACTCCGGAGCCACGCAGCGGTGGCCCGCTCAGACCATAGTTGACTGCCTCCTCCGCCGATATGACACCGATTCCCCTGGTTCGGCTGATCCAGATCCGGTTGTTGGTCAGCAACTGCTCATACTCGCTCACTTTGGTCGGAAAGTCGGCGATGAACTTCCTGGCCGCCGCCTCGAATCCATCCGGGAGGTCTTTCCACAAGCCACCGATGCGGAAGGCATGAGTAGTGAGACGGGCCCCGAAAAGAGCCTCGAAGAGCTTGAGAATCTCTTCACGCTCTCGAAAGCAGTAGAGAAAAACAGTCATAGCTCCGATGTCAATGGCGTGAGTCGCCAGCCATAGAAGGTGACTGGCGATACGATTGAACTCGGTCATCATCACCCGAATATGGCGGGCCCTTTCCGGAACCTCGATTCCCATGAGGGCCTCAACGCCCAGAACGTAGCCGTAAACATTGGAAACTGCGGCGATGTAATCGGTCCGGTCGTAGTAGGGAACACACTTGATGTAGGAGCGGTTCTCGCTGATCTTTTCGACGCCCCGGTGCAGGTAGCCGATAATGCATTCGCAGTCCTGAACTCTCTCCCCGTCCAGGAACAGCTTCACCCTCAAGACTCCGTGGGTTGAGGGGTGCTGCGGCCCCATGTTGATTTCGAGTTCTCTGGTATCAAGGATGGTCTTGCGCAGCATACTAACTGACTTGCACTAGTCTGGAACCTTGCGGATTCTGAGGTGCTTGTTGATCCAGGACTGATCCTGCAGTTTGATGTCGTAGTCTTTCCTCAAGGGGTGCCCGTTCCAGTCATCCGGCAACAGGATGCGCTTCAGGTCGGGATGGCCGGTGAACTCAATGCCAAACATGTCAAAGACCTCGCGTTCCATCCAGTCCGCCGATTTCCAGATCGAACTCATGGAGGGGGCCACCTCACCTTCTCCCAAACGCGACTTGACTCGGACCAGGAGCTTGCTGGAATGGCTGAACAGGTGATAGACCAGACACCAGCGGTCTTCATCTCCCAGGTAGTCGAGGGCGGTCAGGTCGACCAGATAGTCGAAATCGTGATCCTCTTTCAAGAACACCATGGTCTCCAGAAGTCGCTTCCGGTCAACCGTGTATATGTTCTGTTTGAGAAAAGACTGGGCGGACAGCAGGTCTTCTCCCAGGTACTCTTGGAGAACCCCGGCCAGATCGTCTTCTGCCAGGTCTTCGTAACTAGGACCTTTTTTCCTGGGTGGCCGGCTGGGCCGCTTAGGCGGGGACTTCCCTGGGGATGGCTCCTCAGCCGCTGGCTCCGGGGCGGGCGTTTCTTTCCGGCTGTTCTCGTCCCCCGCATCGGATGGAGTGGGCTTTTTTTCTTCGTCCATGACTGCAGAACGCTGACAAGTACTTACTTTCGCGGGAGCACCAAAGCCCGCTTCTCGTCGAGAATGCTCATCTGGTCAATCTTATCCTGCAGCCTCATCAATCCATAGAGGAGAGCCTCAGGCCTTGGAGGGCAACCGGGAATATAGACGTCCACCGGGATGACTTTGTCGACCCCCTGGAGCGTGGAATAGGTGTCAAAGGGACCACCCACACTGGAGCAGGCTCCCATGGAAATGACCCACTTCGGGTCCGGCATCTGGTCGTAGAGACGCTGGATAACCTCGGCCATTTTCAGAGTCACTGTACCGGCGATGATGATCAGATCCGATTGGCGCGGAGAAGGACGAAAGATGCCTGCCCCGAAGCGGTCCATATCAAAGCGGGATGCACCCGTTGCCATCATCTCAATTGCACAGCAGGCCAGGCCGAAGGTCATCGGCCAGAGCGAAGATTTTCTGGCCCAGTTCACAACCGAATCCACCGTCGTAGTCACAATGTTTTTCTCAAAGGTGCTTTCGGTTACGCCCATTCCAGGGCTCCTTTCTTCCACACGTAGAAATAGCCAACGATCAGGATTCCCAGAAAGATGAACATCTCGATCAGGCCAAAGAGGCCGAGCTGGTGGTAGATGATTGCCCAGGGAAAGAGAAAGATCGTTTCCACTTCAAAGATCACGAAAAGGATGGCGATGAGATAGAAGCGGACCGAAATCCTGCTTCTGGCATCGGTCTCAGGGTCAATCCCGCATTCATAGGGACTCAGCTTCGCCGAGGATGGCTTGAAGGGACGAATCAA
This sequence comes from Acidobacteriota bacterium, assembly GCA_965205345.1. GTDB lineage: Bacteria > Acidobacteriota > UBA6911 > RPQK01 > CBDAPI01 > CBDAPI01. The sequence goes on from CBDBGQ010000031.1 coordinate 94,900, forward strand.
CCTCCCCACGCCCAGACCAACCACGGGCAACGAGATCGCGATCACCAGGAAAATCAGAACCGGCAGGTAGGCTGCTAACATACCTTTTCCTAATCTCTAGTACTCCCTTAATCGGGGGCGTATTCTAACAGACCTCCCCGGCCACTTCCCACTCAAACTTTTGATCCTGAGAAGCCGAACTGAGCGGCATCTTCAGAGGGCTCCAGTACGCCCATTGGACAGACACTCATCGAAGTGGGCAATTGTCCGCTCGAGCCCTTCAGAAAGGTCGACTTGCGGCTCCCATCCAATTTGCTCTCCGGCCAGGGTGACATCGGGTTTGCGCCGGGTGGGGTCGTCCTGCGGGAGGCCCTCAAAAACGATGTCCGATCCAGTTCCGACTTTGTCCCGAACTGCTTCGGCCAGCTCCAGTATGGAAATCTCGCTGGGATTGCCAAGGTTCACCGGCTGGAACAGATCAGGGGTCGCCATGAGCGCGAGAAGGCCTGCTACCAAATCGGAGACATAGCAGAATGAGCGGGTCTGGGAACCATCTCCGTAGACGGTGATCGGTTCCCCCCGCAGCGCCTGGACGATGAAATTACTGACAACTCGCCCGTCCTCCACGGACATTCGGGGACCGTAGGTATTGAAAATCCTGGCGATCCGAATGTCTACTCCATTGTGCCGGTGATAATCCACCATCAGCGTTTCGGCAACCCGTTTCCCCTCATCGTAGCAACTGCGTGGCCCGACCGGGTTCACGTGACCCCAGTAGTCTTCCGACTGGGGATGAACATGGGGGTCACCGTAGACCTCTGAAGTGCTCGCCTGCAGAATCCGGGCCCCAACTCTCTTGGCGATGCCCAGGCAGTTGAGAGTTCCAATCACATTCGCCTTGACGGTCTTGACCGGATTCCGTTGGTAGTAGACGGGAGAGGCAGGGCAGGCCAGATTGTAGATCTGGTCGATCTCCAGAAGTATCGGCTGAACGATGTCATGGCGGATGAACTCGAAATTGGGCCGCTGCAGATGGGACTCGATGTTCCGCTTGGAACTCGAGAACAGATTGTCAAGACACAGGACTTTCGTCCCGCGGTTCAGCAGAGCATCGCAGAGATGACTTCCGATGAAGCCGGCTCCTCCCGTTACAAGTGCTCTCACTCCCGAGATTCTCCCGGAATCAGCGCCCGCCAGTCGGTGCTCCCGGCGGCCGGTGTGCCATTAGCAGCGCGTGGCGGAATCAGCGCGACTTTCACCCCGGACTGCCTAATTGACATAGCCAAGGCTCTTCAGACGCGCCAGTTGTTCGGCCGTCATCTTGAAATCAGTGAACTGCAGGTCCGCATGGGCTTCCCACCAGTGGTTAATCTCCTCATGCCAGGATATCTTGTCGGCCTCCGGCGGCCTGTTGTTGATGATGTTCACCAGTTCCCCGGGATCATCAGCAAGGTTGAAAAGAGCATTCCGCTCCGGATCCTCGTATTCAATGAATTTGTAGTCCCCGAGAATCATGCTTCGACGAATGGGGGTCTTCGAGAACAGCTTGACTGCCACAGAATAGCGTCTGCGCGGTTCGTGCTCGGGAAGTTTGAAGAGATCCTCGCCCTGAAAGGAAGTGGGCAGATAGGGAATCTCGAGCAGAGTGAGCAGGGTGGGAAGAATGTCGATCGACATCCCCTGAGTGGCCAGCCTCTTTCCCTCGGGCAGGAGCCGCGGCATCCGGAGGATCAGAGGAACGCGGACCACGTTTTCGTAGACATTCTGCCGATGCCCGCTGTATTCGTGTTCACCCAGGCTTTCGCCGTGGTCGGCCGTAAACAGGGTCAGCGTTCGATCCGTCAGCCCCAGCCGGTCCACATGATCGAGAACTTTGCCCAGATGGTAGTCAGCAAACTCGATCTCACTCAGATAGGCTGCCTCGTCCTCCCCGAACTGGTTCATGCCCGGACTTTCGGTAACTGCTTCAGGACGATCAAAGTCCTCGCGAAAACGGTAGGGCTCGTGGGGGTCAAAAAAATGGACCCAGAGGAAGAAGGGGCGCTTCGATTTGCTCACCCTGTCGAGCCATTGGATCGCCAGCCTGGCTACGGCATCACCCCGCCTCTCACTGGGCAGATTGATTCTGTTGCTCGAGAACAGACGCAGGAAAGCCTTGAAATAGCCCACACCATCCTGGCTCTCGAATTCGTCGTCGTAGTGGCTGAAGCCCTGGGTCAAATTGAACACCTTGATCAGTGGAGCCGCCGCCACTACAGCTCCTGTCTTATAGCCCGAGCTGGACAGGATCTCAGCCAGCGTCACAGCCGGATCCTCCAGCTTCTGCCCGTTACTCAAAACATTGTGCGTAATCGTGTACAGCCCCGTGAAGATCGAGGAGTGGTTGGGCAGTGTCTGCGGTGCTTGAGCGTAGATATTTTCGAACAGCACCCCCTCCCGGGCGAGCCGGTCAATGGAGGGAGTTCGAATTCCTTCGAAGCCGTAGCAACCCAGTCGGTCTACCCGGGTGGTGTCGAAGGTGACGAGAAGGAGGTTGGGCTTTTTGCCGGCCCCAGGTTGTCCCCACAGGAAAAGGCACTGCGGCAACAAAGCCAGAAATACAGCCAAGGCGAATCTTTTCTTCACGGTCTTAGTACTCCTGAGATCTCGCCTTTCTGGTTGATCGCATTGCAACTGATCGTCCCGTGATCTCGGAGCATCCGGCGGAGTTCACTGCTTTCCTGTCTTCCAGCACTGGAGGGCAGACGCTCCTGCGGATCAATCCAGTCGTCGCCGTCACTCAACTCCCGCTTCCACTTCAACCAGGCTTCTCGTGCCCTTGGAGTCAGCAGGTTCGTCTCTTCGAAGCCCATGGCCAGGGCAAACTCCAAAGCCCCCTTCCCCATCAGCAGGACATGGTCCGTGTTCTCCATCACGGCCCTGGCAACCCTGGCCGGGCGCACAATGTTTTCCAGCGCGGCCACCCCTGCGGCGCCCCGCGTCGGACCATGCATCACCGAGGAATCGAGCTGCACGACTCCCCGCTCATTGGGCAGTCCACCGTAGCCGACAGACGGATCTTCAGGATCGGCTTCAACCAGGCCCACCCCCTCGACCACTGCTTCCAGCGTGTCGACACCGCGGCCCATGAGCTTCATCGCCCGTTCTGTGGCCGCCAGCCCGTTGGCGCTGGCGATGACCACAGAGCGGGTTTCACTTGGTGCCTTGAGGGACACACTCCCGGAAGCCGCAACTCCGACACCCAGCGACGAGTTCTTCAAGAACTCTCTTCGATTCATGGGATTAGCTTACACGTTCCACGCTTCCACGCTTCCACGAACCTTCAACTTTCAACTTTTAACCTTCAACTTTCAACCAGTAGCCAGCAACCATTAACCGGTAACCATTAACGTTATAATCCCCCTATCGTGTCCCGAACCGAAGAGCTTTCTTATAAAGGAGTCGCCTATGGTGAGGCTCTCTCGGAATCCGGGGAGTTTCGCCTCCACAGCCCCTTCGAGGTCTCACCCGATCAGAAAAGAGCCATTCGGGAACTCAAGAGTGGGATCCGGGATGGACAAGCCGACCAGGTCCTTCTGGGAGTGACCGGTTCTGGAAAGACTTTCACCATGGCCAAGGTGATTGAGGCCCTGCAGCGTCCTACTCTGATTCTCAGTCACAACAAGACCCTGGCGGCTCAGCTCTATCAGGAGTTCAAGACCTTTTTCCCGGAGAACGCGGTCGAGTATTTCGTCAGTTATTACGACTACTACCAGCCAGAGGCCTACATTGCTTCGACTGACACCTACATCGAGAAAGAAGCACTCATTAACGAAGAGATCGATCGCCTGCGCCACTCAGCGACTCGTTCTCTCTTCGAGCGCCGTGACTGCATCATCGTCTGCAGTGTGAGCTGCATTTACGGCCTGGGCTCGCCCGAGGCCTATTACGGCATGTTGTTGATGATCCATCGCGGCGCTCGAATCAGCCGGAGAGAGATTCTCAACAAACTCGTCGAGATCCAGTACGAAAGGCGGAACCACACTCTGGAACGGGGCACCTTTCGGGTGCGGGGAGACGTCATCGAGGTCGTGCCCTCTTACGATGACTACGCCATCCGAATCGAGCTTTTCGGAGATGAAGTCGACGGAATCTCTCAGTTCGACCCTCTCACTGGAGAGGTTCTTCGAGAGCACGACCGGATTCCCATCTACCCGAAGTCTCACTATGTCATCCCCAAAGAGCGCTGGAAGCAGGCGTTCGACACCATCAAACTGGAGCTGGAGGAGTGCCGCACGCTGTGGGAAAAGGAAGGCAGGCTGTTGCAGGCCCAGCGCGTGCACCAGCGCACGATGTTTGACCTGGAGATGATCAAGACCGTCGGCTACTGCCGTGGGATTGAGAACTACTCCCGGCACTTGACGGGCCGGCAGCCCGGAGAACCTCCCCCGACTCTGCTCGACTATTTGCCCGAGACTTCGTTGATGTTCATCGACGAGAGCCACGTCACGATGCCTCAAGTTCGCGGGATGTACCAGGGAGATCGCTCTCGAAAACTGAATCTGATCGAATTTGGCTTCCGGCTCCCGTCGGCGCTCGACAACCGGCCTCTCAATTTCCAGGAGTTCCAGGTTCGGATCCCGCAGACCATTTATGTTTCGGCCACACCCGGACCCTACGAGCTCTCGAGAACGGGGGGCGCAGTTGTCGAGCAGGTCATCAGACCTACTGGACTGACGGACCCGGCCATCGAGGTCCGGCCGGTCAAGGGGCAGGTGGACGATCTGCTGGAGGAGATCCGGCACCGGGTTGCCCGTAAGGAGCGCGTGCTGGTGACTACCCTCACCAAGCGGATGGCAGAAGAGCTGACGGAGTATTATACGGAGGTCGATGTGGCCGTTCGATATCTCCACTCGGAAATCAACACCCTCGATCGGGTCAAAATTCTTCGCGATCTGAGACTCGGCAGGTTCGACGTCCTGATCGGAGTCAACCTGCTGCGGGAGGGGCTTGATCTTCCAGAGGTTTCATTGGTCGCTATTCTGGACGCCGATAAGGAAGGATTTCTGCGCAGTGACACCTCGCTGATCCAGACGGTGGGCAGGGCAGCTCGAAACGTCAACGGAATGGCGATCATGTACGCCGATCGGACAACCGGGTCCATGCAGCGAGCGATCAGTGAAACATCCCGGCGAAGAAAGATCCAGCAGGCTTATAACATTGAACATGGCATTGCCCCGGAGTCGATCCTCAAGCCTGTCAATGCCTCCCTCCTGGAGATGGCGAAGATGGACTATTACGATGTCCCGTTGGTTTCGGAAGAGCAGGCGTCCTTCCAGTCAGCTGCTGAGATCGAGAGAAAAATCGAACAGCTCCGCCGCAAGATGGCACATGCTGCCAGCGAGTTTCGCTTCGAGGAGGCGGCCCGCCACCGGGATCGCGTCAGAAACCTTCGCGAACTGCTCATGCAGATCGTCGAACACCAGCCAGGCGCTACTAGGAACGATCCCTCACCAACGGATGAGCCGCAATGACCAGCGCCTCTGATGATCCAGCCCCCCTGGATATTGAGCCTGCCGTTTCTCTGAGAGGAGAAGTCGTACTTCCCGGGGACAAGTCCATTTCACATCGAACGGCCATACTGGCTGCCCTGGCCCGGGGTCGGTCCACGATACGGAATTATTCCTGCAGCGAAGACTGTTCCCGGACTCTGGATTGTCTCGAACAGCTGGGGGTTGAGATCCTTCGGAAGCCGACCGGGGTTGAGATTTTGGGGCGCGGCCCAGGTGGTCTTCAGAAACCGCGAGATGTACTGTACGCCGGCAACTCGGGAACTTCGATGCGGCTGCTGGCGGGAGTCCTTGCCGGCCTTCCCTTCCGGAGCCGCCTGGAGGGAGATGACTCACTGAACAGCCGGCCGATGGCCCGAATCATTGTTCCCCTGCGGCGGATGGGCGGCCGGATTCAGGCCCGGCAGGACCGCTTTCCCCCACTCGACTTGAGTGGCCGTTGCCTGGAAGCGATTGAATACGAGTTACCGGTGGCCAGTGCTCAAGTCAAATCCTGCGTCCTGCTGGCAGGCCTGCTGGCCCGAGGGCAGACGACCGTCGTGGAACCCTCCCCAACCCGAAACCACACCGAACTTCTGCTTCCTGCATTCGGGGGAAGAATCACGAAGGCGGGCACCAGAATCTCGCTGCAAGGAGGCCAGGACCTGGAGGCGACAGAGCTGGAAGTTCCCGGCGACATTTCTGCAGCTTCGTTTTTCCTGGTAGCGGCCAGTCTCCTACCCAACTCGCGAGTCGAACTCCGGAGAGTCGGCTTGAACCCTACAAGAGATGCTCTACTTAGCCTTCTGATCAAGCACGGTGGCAGGATCGAAATCTCCAACCCCGACGTCTCGGGAGGCGAGCCCGTTGGCGATCTGTGTGTTTCCTACTCTGCCCGTCTCCTGGAGAGCTTCCCGACTTGTATCGGCGGGCCTCAAATCCCCCTGCTCATTGACGAGATACCGGTCCTCGCCATTCTGGGAACCCGACTGAAGTCGGGCTTCGAGGTAACCGATGCAGCCGAATTGAGAGCCAAGGAATGCGACCGCATTCGGGCGATCGTCCACAATCTCCGTTCCCTGGGCGTAGAAACGGAGGAAAGAAACGACGGTTTCCAAATCCCGCCTGGACAGACCCTCAGGGGCGGAAAAGTGAGAACCTGGGGCGATCATCGGATGGCCATGGCCTTCGCCATTGCAGGACTGATTTCCGAGCAGCCGGTGGTTCTGGATGATGTCCGCTGCTGCGGAGTCTCTTTCCCGGGTTTTCTTGCACAGCTAACATCAGTGAGCCGATGAGGCGAGAGCATGTTTTTCTGATCGGCTTCATGGGCTCGGGCAAGACCACCGTCGGAGCCCTGTTGGGGCCTGCTCTTTCTCTCCCTTTCATTGACCTGGATAAACAGATCGTCAACGCCGAGGGCAAGAGTATCGCCGCTATCTTCGCGACCGGGGGAGAGGCCTATTTCCGCAAACTAGAAGCGCGCGTGCTCGGTGAAGTACTTGATTCACCTCCTGCCGTATTGGCTCTGGGAGGAGGAACCTTCCTGTCACTCGAGAACCGACGAAGGATCCAAAGCAGGGGCATTTGCATCTGGCTGGCAGTCTCTCTTGACAAGGCCCTCGAGCGTTGTCGCAGGGGGCAGGGTCGCCCCCTGGCCCTCGATCCGCTGGAGTTCTCGAAGCTGTACGAGCAAAGGCAGCCGACCTACCGAAAGTGTGACGTGAAGGTCGAAACTGACCGGAAACCACCCCAGGCCATCTGTCGGGAAATCGTTTTGCATTTGAAGGAGAAGCAAGATGCCGTGGATTGAAAATTAGTTCCACGTTCCACGTTTGGCAGTCTGCGCACCTGAGCCACAGTCTGCTATCATTTTGACAGCTTTATTGATCATTTGTTGCCAGTGGGGTTGGTTTGTGAAATTTCTTCAGCGATTGGGGCCCAACTTCATTCCCCTGCTTTCCCTCTGCGCAATTGGCTTCGCCGCAGAAACGGGTACTTCCTTCAAACTCGCAGACATCGCCGATCAGTTTCCTTCCAAAGGCTTTGAGGTGGAGATCGCTTTCTGGAAAAAACTGTTCACCGGATACCGGGAAACCCAGGTTGTTTTTCACGATCAGCGCGATCTTCGAGTGGTCTACGAAGTGGTCGAATTCACCCGGGGTATTCGCGATGATAAAGAAGAGGCGGAGCGGCAGAGCAAGATCCTGAAAAAGAAAAGGGATCACTTCAGAGAACTGCTGCTCGATTTGAGCCGACGCAAGCCCCGTTCCGAGGATGAGAATCGGATCGTCACGCGTCTTGAAGAGCTGGGACACAAACCAACTGCCTCTCTTTACCAACGACTGGCTAGAGACCTCCGGTACCAGCGCGGACTCCGCGAGCAGTTTGCAGAGGGGATTGCGCGCTCGGGCCGGTATCTGGAAGCCATCCAGGAGATTTTGCGAGAGGAGAGAGTTCCTGGAGAATTGGCCCTGCTTCCCCATGTCGAGTCAGCCTTCCAGTGGTCCGCTGTCTCCAAGGCCGGTGCTGTGGGCCTCTGGCAATTCGTGCGGGGGACGGCGCGAAGCTACATGACGGTCAACCGATACGTGGATCAGAGGTTTGATCCGCTTGAATCAACACGAGCTGCCGCCAGGCTTCTGCGAGACAATTACGAATCCCTGCAAACATGGCCACTGGCAATCACGGCCTACAACTACGGGCGCTCCGGGATGATGAGGGCAAAGAGGCGCCACGGCTCCGAGATGCTGACCATCGCGCGTCACTACAAGTCTCGACGTTTCGGGTTTGCCAGCCGCAATTTTTATCCTGAGTTCCTTGCCGCTGTAGAGGTAGTGAGGAACCAGCTCCTCTACTTCGGCGACATTCAACCAAGCGCGGTCCTGGAGTACGAGATCCTGGTTCTCCCGGAGAGCTATCAGGTGGCCGTGTTTGAACAAGTGGACGGGCTGGGCCGGAAGACGCTGAAGGAATACAACCCCTCTCTCACTTCACGTGTCTGGAAAGAGGGAGTGCTCCCAGCCGGCGTCCATTTGCGCCTCCCCCCGACCGCGCTGGAAGCGGTTCAGGATGCTCTGGGCAAGGCACGGCCCGTCACTTCAAGTTTTGAGCTGGCCTCCGACGGGGTGATGACTTACCGGGTCCGCCGAGGTGACACCGTAGGGAAGATTGCGGCTCGCTTCGGCTCATCCATCGGCTCCATCCAGCGCTCCAATGGATTGGGTGATGCAAACCTGATTGTTCCCGGACAGCGGCTCCGGATCCCCGGCGCAGGAGCCAGTACCCGGTCCCGCCGGTATCGGGTACGATCCGGCGACACTCTGACAGAGATCGCGAATCGATTTCAGACCAGTCTTCGAGAGCTCATTCAGACCAACGGCCTGTCTAATCCGAACAGGATTTTTCTGGGCCAGGTGATTCTGATCCCGTGATCTCGAAACCTTCAACCATTCCCCTAACCCAGATTATGCAAAAACCGTAGTCCGGTGTTGAAAAACGAGTCGAGAAGTGGCCCAACTCGGAAGCGGGCAGGTGTGACAGGCGGATTTGCGAAGAATATCGGTTGGGGAGGCGTTTGAGTGGTTGGGGGAGTGAATTTCAGACAGATCTGGGCCTGGATGAGTATCGGAAGCGGTTTTTTGGGGAACTGGGAGAAGCTAGCTGGAGTTGAGGCGACTCAAGACGAGGTGGAAGAGGGGTTGTTCGGGAAAGGCTGAGGAAAGATGGACCCAGATACGTCGAGTGGTTTGTCGGATGCGGGCCCCGATCTTGAGGACACGACGACGTAAGGTTTCGATTTCGAGCTTGTGCCAGGGAGTCCCGTGCAGATAGTCGCGGAGGCGCACGAACATCTGGTAAGCCAGTGCATGCAGGAGGAGTCGAAACTGATTGGCCAGGAATCGATGACAGCTGAGTCGGTCCATGCTCAGATGATTCTTGAAGGCCTTGATGAAGTTCTCGGTCTGCCCTCGGTTTGTATAGTGGTCATAAAGTGATTGGGAGCAGAGGTCGTCCCGGTTGGTGACCACAAAGCGACGATTGATCCCGCGCTGATCGACCTCCACTTTGACAATGACGCGACGGGATCGATCCCAGCTCTTGGCTCGATAAAGAAACTCGTCAAACTGACGCTGTTTTTCCTCCAGCTCAACGAACTGCAGCCGAGTCGAATCCAGCAGCGGCTCGACCACTCGCTGCAGGCGAGGGTTTCGACTTAACCCAATGACATATTGGAGTTGATTCTCTTCACCTTCACAGAACTCGTAGAGCCGAGGCGTGGCAAAGCCGCTGTCGGCCCGAATCTCAATCTCGACATCCGTCCCCACTCCTTGTCGGATGGCCTCCACGACTCGCTTCAGAATGGGCACGATGTGAGAGGCAGCCCCCTTGTTGCCAGGTCTCAACACGACACACACCAGGTCGCCCGTGTCGGCATCGAAGATCAGCAAAGGATGCAGAATGTGGTTTCGGTAATACCCATGGTAGAAGGAGAACTCCTGCTGACCGTGAGTGTGGCTAAGGTTTTTCTGTAATTTCTGAGAGTGATCTGAGATCGGATTCTCCTGTGGTTTGAAATCGATCAGGCTGAGGTACTGTTTCCCGATCAGCCAGTCTTCGTGAATCTCCTCGACGACAGTCGGTGATGAGTCGTAGTGCGGACTCAGGACGAGGGTACGCCGGCGAATCTGACGGTTTAGGTTCTCCACGTTGTTGGTAACGGCCAGGCAGAACGTGCAAAACGAAAGACCGTAAAGCCTTCCGGCAGATTGGTCTCCATCCAATGGCTCAGACGCATCAGATTCTCGACTTGGCCCGAAGCATCGCCTCAGCTTCGCCTGACGGAGATGTCTCCAGTGGCGATGGCGGCACGTTGGTCGGCTGAGCATTCTGGCTCAGGTGAAAAAGCCGGCTCTTCTGGGCTCGTAGTCCTGAGTGGTCATCGCTGACAATCAGCTGCACACCCTCAGGCAGCTGCTGCAGAAACTCTCGCCAGTGGACCTCCGCCTCACTGAGTCGGCAGCTGACCCCATCGGACCTCGCTTGCCCCAGCGTGATCGGTCGCTTTCAAGACGGCCACATCCTGAACGACGGACCTTCTCGTAGCCAGGTACACACTGGATAGCTGCCCAAAGACTGCTCGAGTTTCGTCCAGCAGCTTGGAATTCTTGAGACCTGGCTCGGAGATCTCGGTGCCGCACAGCTGCTCGGTAATCTCAGTGACCTTGCGCGTCGACACGCCCATCACGTACATCTCGGCGAGCCAGTCAGGGCTTTCTCCGAGCGGCACCCTCGCTCCAGGGATCGGGGATAGAAGTCCAGGTGACGTACGAATCCGGATTTGAAGCTGTCCCACTCGAGTTGACAGCGTCTTGGCCTTGTACCCGTTGGCGTGGTCTCGACGCTGCTCGCTCCGATCCCAGCGTCGAGCTCCCAGAAACTCTTCTCGTTCCATCTGCATGGCGGTGTTGAGCAGTTTCTCCAACACTCCTCGAAACGCGTCGCTGCCTTCTTCGAATCAACAATTCTCGTGGTAGCCTCTGTTCTGGGTCTGGGGTCATTCGGATCCTCCTTGCTCTTGTCTTGAGTTTTTGGAGAAATCCTGCCCCAGACCTCTGATCCTTTTAGCTCACCTTCCTCAAATTACAGAAAGAACGGTACACCCCTGTGAGTGTGGTCGTCGGTACTGTCCAGATCCAGGATGATCTTGCTGGGACGTCTCTTCTTCAGGGAGCGCACATAACGGCCTAGCAGCCACTGGCTCAGACGCATCAGATCCTTCTTGGTGACGGAGTTCTCCAAACGGGAGAAAGTCGGCTGGGTGGCCAAATCGGGATCGCTCTCGGGCAACTGATCACAGACTGTCTTGAGCATCGGATCGGAGCGCAGCGTATCGGCGTCATTACAGTCTTCGTAGCCGGCCACGATCTGCAAGACTCGTTGTCGAATCAACTTCAACAGGTCATGACGAACGTAGCGTCGGTCCCGGCTTTCCGAAATACACGAACTGAAGCCCTCGCACAACCGATGTTGCCGATCCAGCGATCCAAACAACAACCATCCTGCGTCGGAAGTCAGACTCCCCCCATCAAAACGCGCCGTGATCTTTCGGTGGCTGTGAAATAGCAGGGTATTCTGGCAGACTGCTTTCAACATTGCCGTAGCTCCTGTTTAGGGTCGTTGTTTATGTAAACCCTTTTATATCAGAGAGCTACGGCCTTTTTTCTGGGCCCAAATCTCACTCGGATTCAGATCTCATGCATAATCCGGGTTAGTATCCTCTGTAACCTGTTCAGCCCCTTGCCTTTGCCCGTGCCCGTGACTCCTCTCGCGTTTTTCTGGGCATCAATACTGACCGGGTTCGTCAAGAGTCGTGAAGGAACCAGAAGATGAGGTCAGGGCAAAGGTAAGGAGGTTCGACTTGCAATTAAACATGAACGTGTTCAAAAAAAGATTGACAGATATAATTGAGACATTGTATTTTATTGAACATGTTCAATAATGCTGCTCTGGATATATCCCATGAAGACCTTCAGCTCAAGCGCGACAGCGGCAAGACACGGAAAGGGGAGCAGACTCGGACAAGGATTCTGGAAACGGCCCTGAAGCTGTTTCGGGAGCACGGATACGAGAAGACCACTATGCGGGCGATCGCTGCCGAAGGGGGAGTCTCCCTGGGCAGTGCCTACTACTACTTCGAGTCCAAAGAGCATCTCGTACAAGCCTTCTACCTGCAGACTCATCTGGAGCACCTGGCCGCCTGTGAAGAAATCCTAAAAAAAGATTCGGATCTGGCGGACCGCCTTCTGGGAGTGGTTCGGGCCAAGATCGAAACGTCCATGCCCTATCATCGCTTCTCGGGGATCCTCTTTCGGACGGCTGCGGATCCGCGCAGTCCCCTGAGTCCTTTCAGCCAAGAGTCGGCACCGGTTCGGGAAAGAGCCACCGAACTTTTTCGGCGGGTAGTTGCAGGATCCTCGCTGAGGGTCGGCGCCGACCTGAAAGGGCAGCTGCCTCACCTGCTATGGCTCTATCAAATGGGAATCATCCTCTTCTGGATCCACGATGAATCCCCCGGCTGCCGGTGCACCCATCGGCTCGTTGAGCGAACCGTGGAGATCGTCTGTCGCCTGATTCGACTGGCCAACTTTCCTCTGTTCCGTCCACTGGTCAAATCCACCCTGGACCTTCTGGCGGAGCTGAATGAAGCTCCGGGGCTTTTCCCCCAAGGAGAAAGAAATGTCTGATCTAACCGTTGTGATCGCGGGCGGCAGCGGCTTCATCGGCCAAACCCTGGCCTCCGCCCTCGAACGTCGAGGCTATCGGGTCATCATTCTGACGGGGAGCAGAAATCGTTTTCAGGGAGCAGGGACGGCTATCCAGTGGGATGGCAAATCACTCGCCGGTGAGTGGCCCGGGCTTCTGGAGGGTGCCGCTTCGCTGGTGAATCTGGCAGGCAAGAATGTCAACTGCAGGTATACGCCGGCCAATCGAAAGGAAATTGACGACTCCAGGGTTGATTCCACTCGCGTGATTGCTCAGGCAATCTGCCAATGCACCCGGCCTCCCGGCAGCTGGATCCAGGCCGGGTCCCTGGCCATCTATGGTGACGCCGGAGATCGGCTTTGCGACGAGCAGACTCCTTCCGGAACCGGGTTCCCGGTCGAAACGTGTCTGAAATGGGAGGCGGCTTTCCGGGAGCGGGAGATGATCCCGACACGGCAGGCTCTGTTCCGCATCGGATTCGTTCTGGAGGGAGGTCGGGGCGCCCTGGCAACTTTGGAAGGCATCACCCGCCTCTACCTGGGCGGGCGGGTCGGGACCGGCCGCCAGTTCATCAGCTGGATCCACCATCAGGACCTGAACCGGATGTTCCTGGCGGCGATCGAACGAGAGGACATCTCAGGAACCTATAACGCCACCGGTCCTTCTCCCGTCAACAACGACGAGTTCATGCAGGAATTGCGGCGGGCCCTGGGGCGTCCCTGGGCCCCTCCCACACCCTCCTGGGCCGTTCACCTGGGGGCCTTCTTGATGAGGACGGAGGCCTGCCTCGCCCTGACCGGTCGAAGGTGTCTTCCGGCCAGGTTGCAAAGGGTGGGCTTCAGCTTTCGATTCCCTGATCTGCGGCCGGCTCTCAGCCAGATTTACCGAAAACCGAAGGGAGTGTCCCATGTCAACGAAGCACAGAGTCCCTAGAAGTGCGCCGAGGAGGCTCATGAGCTGGTGGATGGGCCTGGTCATGATTCTGGGCGGAAGCATCCTGCTCTTCTATCTGGCTTCCCGCTGGCACAGCTTCGGGTACGTGCTGGTGGTGCTGGTTCCTCTCGTGATCGGCTTCGCTATCGCCTATTTCGCCCCGGGACCGGTTTGGCTGCGTGTCTCGATCGCCGCCATCGTGCTGGTCAGTGTAATCGCAATCCTTCTGACGGTGGGCGTCGCAGGGCTCCTTTGCGCCTCGATTCTTCTGATCATGGCGGGTTTTCCCCTGGCTCTCGGGTTTCTGGTGGCGATTTTTGCTCGGCGAGTTCTGGAGAGAAGGAGACGCGGTCCAGGAGCCCCGACAGTCCTTTCTGTGCTCTTTCTGGGCACTCTGGGACTTCTCTATGCGGAAAGCCTGCTGCCTGTGAACGGCGAAGCGGAGACCATCCGAACGATACAGGTCCTGGAAATACGGGCTGAGGAGGTGTGGAACCGCTTTCTGTTCTATGAAGACTGGGGTCATGAGCGGCCGTTCCTGCTCAAGGTCGGTCTTCCCAGACCGCTGTTCACAGTTGGACAGGTTTCAGGTCCCGGAGACAAGAAGAAGTGTGTCTATGACCAAGGATATCTTGTCAAAGAGATCCAGAGTTACATCCCGGCCCGAGAGCTGGTTTTCGATGTCATCGAGCAGGTGGGCATCGAGGATCGATCCATTCGTCTCCTCGACGGCAGCTTGCGACTTGACCCCCTGGGGCCGTGGCGCACCCGAGTCACCCTGGTCACCCGTTATGTTCCCAAGCTTCAGGCGCGGGTCTTCTGGCGGCCCTGGGAGAGAAGAGTGACCCGGTTTCTTCACCACCACATCCTGAATGGGATCGAAGCCCGGCGAGCCGGCAGGGCGAGCCCCGTCTGGGGACTGGACCCATGATTTCGTTGCGTCCCAACGGCCAGGTCAGGATGCGGAAAGACATCCGCTTTCCGGTCTCCATCGAGCAAGCCTGGCAGACGGTGTCGAAGGTGGAGTCCTTTGCCTGCGTCGATTTCTTTCACCGGGCAATCAGGCACCTGGACCGGCGGGATCACCCTCTGGGTCGGGTCTTGATCGACCACCGTTTCCTGGGAGTTCGAATCACCCGCAAAGGGAAAGTCTTCGGGTGGCGGGAGGGATCCGGGTACGGCTTCAGTGATCTGAGCTGCCGGGACAAGCGCCGGGGGTTTCCACATGTGTACATCTTCCGACTGCGCCGGGAAGGAAATAATCGATGTTCTCTGAGGATTGAAATCAATGGCCGGTGGACCGCAGGCTGGATGCCCCGCTCCCTGGTTGCCCTGTGGCTGCAACTTATCTTCACAAAGATCGCCGTCTCTGCCAGTCGAATCATTCTCACGGATGCCATAAGGACCTTGTCTGGCCAATCGCCCTCGCACCGGGTATCTTGTGAGATGTGGGTGTGTTCAGCTTACTTCTGCTGGTGCTGGCTGGTTCCACGGGCAATGAGCCCCCGGTAGAACCGCCTCCCAATATCGTCATCATTTTCGCGGATGACCAGGGGTATGGTGATGTGGGCGTCTACGGGGCCAGAGGTCTCCAGACTCCCAACCTCGACAGGATGGCCCGGGAGGGCGTGAGATTCACCGATTTCTACGTTGCGCAGTCGGCCTGCTCGGCCTCGCGGGCCGCCCTCCTGACGGGAACCTATGCGAACCGCATCGGCATCCACGGTGCTCTCGGCCCCACGGTGGAAATCGGGATCCACTCGAGGGAAGTTACGATTGCGGAAATGCTCAAGGAGGTTGGCTATACGACGGCCATCTTCGGAAAGTGGCACCTGGGCTGCCCCCAGCAGTTCCTCCCCACCCGGCACGGGTTTGACGAGTATTTCGGACTCCCGTATTCCAACGACATGTGGCCCTTCCGTCCCGGAGCACCGGAACACATTCCCGATCTCCCCTTGATCAGTGGTGAGAAGATCATCGCGCTCAACCCGGATCAGAGCAAGCTGACCCGGCAGTACACGGAGCGGGCAGTTCGTTTCATTCGGCGCAACCGGAAGCGTTCTTTCTTCCTCTACCTTCCCCACAGCATGCCCCATGTCCCACTGGCTGTCTCCAGCAAGTTCAAGGGACACTCCGAGCGGGGTCTGTACGGTGATGTCATCAGCGAGATCGACTGGTCGGTGGGGAAGATTCTGACAGCCATCAAGAAGAACGGTCTGGATCGTCGCACACTCATCATCTATGCCTCCGACAACGGTCCCTGGCTGGGCTACGGAGACCATGCCGGCTCGGCGGGCCCGCTGCGAGAAGGCAAGGCCACCACCTGGGAGGGCGGAATCCGGGTCCCGGCCATGATGCGCTGGCCCGGCCGGATTCCGGCCAATTCGGTCTGCCGGGAACCCGCTATGACGATCGACCTGTTGCCTACGATTGCCGGGATCACGAGTGCAGAGCTACCCTTTCACCGCATCGATGGACTCGATATCTGGCCCCTCATCATTGGGACTGAGGGCGCCCGAAGCCCTCACCAGGCTTATTTCTTCTATAACCGGCGCAACGAGCTCCAGGCTCTGCGCAGCGGCCGCTGGAAGCTTCATCTGCCGCATATGTACTGGACGCTGGGGGGGCGTGAGCCGGGAAGCGGCGGGGCACCTGCCCGCTATGATTCCGTCAAGACGGAATTGGGACTCTACGATCTGGAGATCGACATCGGGGAGACGACTAATGTGGCCGCGAAACATCCCGAGGTCGTGGAGAGGCTGCTGGGCCTGGCCGAACTGGCCAGGAGAGATATGGGAGACTCCCTGACCGATCGGCAGGGAGAGAATGTGCGGGAGCCGGGCCGGGTCCAGGAGTAGATCCAACTCAGCGGCAACTCTTGTAGGGCACGCCAATCTGGCGCGTGGTCGGGATTTTGTAGGGTACGCCAATCTGGCGTGCCGAACGTGACGGGCTGGCAACCATGGCCCTGAAAATGGATGATCTGTGCTGACGAGTTCAGTTCGGCACGGTTGATAACCGTGCCCTACAATAAACTGTTCGCAGCCGTTTCGCTGTGTAGAAAAAGAAAGTATCAGGTCGCCGCCGATGAAACTCGCTGCCTTGACCGTCTTCATTCTTCTCAGTTTGGGCTCGGAACCCTTACGAGCCAACCAGCTCGAGCTTGAGGCGGGAGAAAGGATCATCTTTCTGGGTGGAACTTTTTTTGATCGGGCCCGCTCCCATGGTTTCCTCGAGACGCTTCTGACCGCGCAATATCCGCATCTTTATCTGAAGTTCAGGAATATGGGCTGGCCGGGCGACACCGTGCAGGTGCAGCTGCGACCGTTGAACTTCGGGAGCCTGGAAGATCATCTGCGGGCCCAGAAAGCCTCGCTGGTATTCCTGGCCTACGGAATGAGCGAGGCTACCGCCGGGCCAGCGGGACTGGATGATTTCCGGGGGGCCTGCCAACGACTGGTCGAACTCGTTCAGACAGTGGGCGCCCGACCGGTTCTCGTCTCCCCGATCCGACACCAGAAGAACAGCTCTCCTTCTGCCCGGGTCGACCTTCACAACTCCCACCTGCGACTTTACATTCGGGAGATGCGAGATCTGGCCCGAACCGAAGGGCTCCCCTTCGTGAACCTGTTCGAAGACCTGCCCGGTGGCGCCGCCCCGCTAACCGACAATGGTATTCATCTGAATGAGAGAGGTTACTGGCTGAGTGCTCTGGCCATTTTGCGGGGAGTCGGGTTTCCCCAGATACCGTGGAAGGTGGGGGTGGATTTGAGAAGAGGAACGGTCGAGTCCAGCGGCACCCGTTTGACAGTGACCTCCCTGGAACTCCCACTACGGTTCCAGACACTCGATGAGGCCCTGCCGCTACGGCACCCTGCAGGGTTCGACCGCTCCAGTCAACAACGCCGGCTGAGTGTGACCGGCCTGCCCCCGGGTTCCTACCAGATTCTAATAGACGGCGGGGTAGTCCTGCAGGCGGGTGATCGCGAACTTGCCCGAGGAGTGCCGGTCGTCGACGGACCTGAGTATCGCCAGGCCGGGGATCTCCGGAAGCTCATTCTCAAGAAGAACCGGCACTTTTTCGATCGCTGGCGGGCCCAAAACGGTGAGTACATTTACGGGCGCAGATCGATGACCGATCGGCATATTTACGGAGACCAGGGTGGCGATCTGGACGGCCGAGGAAATGCCGGCAACTCTCAATTCGAGGAGGAGATGGCCGAGTTCGATCGATTGATCCGGGAACTCGAGGCGGAGATTCACCTGCGAGCGCAGCCGCAGCCGCACAGGTATGAGCTGAAACCCCTCCGGCCTCACGCAGCGACCGAGCCTGAGGACTGATTGGAGAATCTCGGCATGCGCCTGTCCATTTCCGTGGTTCTCCTTTTTCTGTTATTTCTCTGCGGTTGCCAGCCGCAGCCGCACGATCCCTCCGATCCCGAGGTCGAGCAGGAGCAGTTTATTGTGGCGCCGGGCTATGAGGTTTCTCTGTTCGCTGCCGAGCCGATGCTGGCCAATCCGGTCCAGATGGCCTGGGACACCAGCGGGCGCCTGTGGGTGCTTTGCTCGCCTACCTATCCGCAGCTGGAGCCGGGAGAGGAGCCCCGTGATTTTCTGGTGATTCTGGAGGATAAAGACGAGGACGGCCGGGCCGACCGCCACACCGTATTTGCCGATGGCCTGCTCGTACCTACAGGATTCGAATTGGGTGACGGGGGCGTTTACGTCGCCAATCAACCCGACTTGCTTTTTCTGGCTGACACCAACGGGGACGACCGGGCCGATGTTCGAAAGACACTGTTGTCGGGCTTTGGCACCGAGGATAACCATCATGCCATCAGCGCCTTCACCTGGGGACCGGGAGGCAACCTCTACTTCCAGTCGGGGATCTTCCTGCACACCCAGGTGGAGACTCCCCACGGGCTGATTCGGGCTGACGATGGCGTAGTCTTCGAATTTCGACCGCGGGAATTGAAGCTGGGTCTGCACGTCTATGGAACCGGAAGCAATCCGTGGGGTCATGCCTTCGATCGCTGGGGCCAGAACTTCCTGACCGAGGGTCCACAGGGAGGAATCTGGTACCTGACGCCGGGACAGGTCCCCTTCTGGGCCAAAGAACGAGTGCCGGGGATCAAGCAAGCTCCCAAGTCATGCGGGGTCACGTTCGCCAGCGGAGGTCATTTACCCGCTGAGATGCAGGACGTTTTCGTCTTGAACGCCTTCAAGAACCGCGCGGTCCATCGCTATCGTCTGGACGATGACAGTTCGGGCTTTTCTGCCCAGGAAATTGTGCCTCCGTTGATCGTCTCGAAAGAAGAGTACTTTCGACCAGTGGATGTCAAAATGGGGCCTGACGGGGCGATTTACGTACTCGACTGGTACAACCCGATCATCGGCCACATGCAGTACAACTTTCGTGATCCTCGCCGCGACCACGATCACGGTCGAGTCTGGCGGATCACAGCAAAAGGGCGTCCCCCGCTCGATCGCCCGGACATCGAAGGCAGCTCGATCCCACAACTGCTGGACAACCTGAGATCTCCAGAACTGTACACGCGTCAACAGAGCCGCAGAAGACTCTACGAGCTGAACGCCGGGGCAGTGACCGCCGGTCTGGACCAATGGTTAAGCGAGCTGGATCCGTCGGATGCTGACCACGAGGAAGCCCGTTTGAACGCTCTCTGGACCTATCAAACGGTTGATCGGGTCGCCCCCGCCCTGCTCCAGGAGCTCCTCCGCTCTTCGGACCCTCGGGTTCGGGCTGCCTCCACGCGAGTGCTTCGCTACTGGCGCGATCGGATTCCGGGTGCGCTCGATGAACTGGCCGTGCAAATCGAGGACAGCCATCCTCGAGTGAGGCTCGAAACTCTGGTGGCCTTGAGCCACATTCCTTCGCTGCGTTCCATGGAGCTGGCTTTGAGTGTCCTCAATCAGCCCATGGACCGTTATCTGGAGTATGCACTGACACTGACTGTCAATGCTCTGCGGGAGATCTGGGAGCCGGCCTATGCAGCCGGTCGCTTTGACTTTGGAGGGCCCGATCGGTTGAGCTTTGTTGTGGGGGCAGTCCCCTCCCAGGGCGCCGCAGGCGAACTGCTGGTGCAGTTGATGGATGGCCGGGTCTCGCATAAGGATCGATTCGAGGTCGTGCAGTTGATTGCTCAAAACGGGAACCCCCAGGTGCTGGCTGACCTTGTCCGATTCGCAGAAGACAATTTTGACGCGCCCCTTCTTACGGAAACCATGCAGGCGCTGACCGTTGCTGCGCGTGAACGAAATATCATTCCTGTCAGAAATTCTCGCTTCCCGCGGAGCCAGTTCACTCATCGGAACGAAAGACTCAAGGCCGCCGCCATCCGGCTGGCAGGGGCCTGGGGCCGTGAGATGCACGACATCTTCCGCAATTACCTCAGTCTTGGATCACCCCTGATCGATGCCGCTGTGGTCGACGGGCTGGCTTATCTGGGCGACGAAAAGAGCCGCGAAGTTCTGATCGAGATCAGTGAAACGGGCTCGCTCGATCTGCAGATCCGGGCAACAGGTGCCCTGGCCTCCATCGATCTCCCGGAGGCGAGCCGGCGGGCGGCGGCTTTGCTGGCCGCCACGGATGCCGTTGAACCCGATCGCCTGCTGGCTGCTTTTCTGGGAAGAGAAGGGGGCGCCCAAAGCCTGGCCCGGGCCCTGGTTGATGTTGATCTGAACGCCGACTCGTCGAAACTAGCTCTCCGCTATCTCAACTCGGTAGGGACACGCGTCCCCGAGCTGCGACAGGTCTTGTCCGACTCAGCGGGATTCAGTTCGGAACCTCTGGAGTTGTCTCCAGTTCAACTCGCCGGGCTGGTCCGCCAGGTTGAGAACGCCGGTGATGCCGGCCGCGGCGAAAAACTGTTCCGAAGCCCTGAGCTGAACTGTCTTCAGTGTCACGCGATCGGGGGTGGAGGGGGACATCTGGGACCTGATTTGAGCGGGCTTGGAACCGGGTCGCCGCTGGATTACATTGTGGAATCGGTTCTCTTTCCCAACCAGCAGATCAGGGAGGGATACGAGGCGTGGGAGGTTTCCACCCGTGATGGAGACTTCTATTCCGGAATCCTGGTCAGAGAAACAGGAGACGAGATGGTTCTACGTGACGCTGTTCACGAAGAGATCGCCGTCGCGCTGGATGAGGTGGCCAACCGAAGACAGGCGGGTTCACTCATGCCGGATGGCTTGGCGGCTCCTCTTACGCAGGCTGAGCTGGTTGATCTGCTCCGATTTGTTTCCGAGGTCGGAACGCCGGGTCCCTTTGCCCTTCCCGATCGTCCGATCGTGCGGACCTGGAGGGTGCTGGAGAGTCTTCCCGCTGACCTGGCAGCTCCGCTTCAAGAGCACGAAGTCCTGCCGCCCATTGTCGAGGAGCTGGAGTGGACTCCGCGATACAGCCTGGTGTCGGGCCTGCTGCCCGTGACTGAGTTTCGGAGCCGGAAGCCCCTTCCGTTTCTGGCCCGCTGTCGTCTCGAGGTGACGACCCCCGGCCTGGTTGGACTTGGGGTGAACTCCACAGCCGGACTCCAACTCTGGGTCGACCGTCAACCAGTGAGCCTGCAGGGAAGACCGGTCTTCGAGCTGAGCCGGGGAGAACATCATTTCACTTTTGCCATTAATCGCAGCCAGGTCGAGGAAGGAATTCAGGTCGAATTCGTCCGCGTGCCTTCTTCGTCGAGTCGGTTTCAGGTGATCAATGGACGCTGAAACTTCGCCACCCGAGAAAACCCTGAAGGTTCAATGGAAAACACCCCCCAGGCGCTCCCGGGGAATTCTCCGCTCCCTGGGACCGGGCCTGATCATCGCCGGTTCCATCGTTGGGTCGGGCGAGCTGGTGGCCACGACCAAGACCGGTGCCGAAGCGGGGTTCTGGCTGCTGTGGTTGATTCTGATCGGTTGCGTGGTCAAGGTTTTTGCCCAGGTCGAGTTTGGACGGGACGCGATAACGCATGGCGAAAGGACCCTTGGAAGCCTGAATCAAGTCCCTGGACCCAGGCTCCGGGTGAACTGGATACTCTGGTACTGGCTGTTCGTGGTCCTGATGAGCATGGCCCAGCTGGGAGGGATTGTCGGGGGAGTCGGCCAGGCTCTGGCCATCACGACACCGCTTACGCGCGCCGGCAGCGAGTTCAATCTCTATCAAGATCGGATCACGCGCCGCGAGGTTCTGGTGGCCCTGGTGGAGCGGGCCGGCAGTGAGGCAGCTGATTCAAACACAGGTCGGATGGAGAACCTTCGGGGTGAGCTGCAGAAATTGAACGCTGAGCTGACTGCAACACCGGTTCCTCCCGAGTCGCAGGATGATGTCATCTGGGCGCTGCTGCTCACGATTGTGACTGTCTTCGTGCTGGTGAGGGGGCGGTATCGACTCGTACAGACCCTGGCGACGATTCTTGTAGCCATGTTCACGTTCGTGACTATATGGAACCTTTTCGCTTTGCAGGGCCTGCCCGAGTGGCGGGTGACCTGGGCCGAGTTGACACGGGGTCTCAGCTTCCGTCTGCCCCCTGAGGCGGGCGGGGGAGTTTCCCCGGTTGCCACCGCTCTGGCCGCCTTCGGAATCATCGGAGTCGGTGCCACGGAGCTGGTGGCCTATCCTTACTGGTGCCTGGAAAAGGGATATGCGAAATGGACGGGACCGCGCGAGGAGAGCAGGGCCTGGGTGGAACGTGCACGTGGATGGATCAGGGTGCTGCACTGGGACGTCTTTCTGTCGGCCGTCGTCTACACCTTTGCCACCGTGGCCTTTTACCTGCTGGGTGCCGCTGTACTCGGTCGCGCCCATCTGAATCCAGCCGGCAGCCAGATGATTCGAACACTTGCCGAGATGTACGTACCCGTTTTCGGAGAGACGGCCCATGTGATCTTTCTGTTCGGCGCCATCTCGGTGCTCTATTCGACCTTCTTTGTGGCCAGCGCCAGTCACGCCCGCGTGATAGCCGACGCACTTCGTGTTTTCGGCCTGGTCAAGAAGGATGAGGCAACCCGGCAGTTCTGGATCCGGGTCTTCAGCGGGACGACGCCGGTTTCTGCTTTATGGTTTACGTCTTCGTCAAAGCGCCGGTTTTCCTGATCCTGTTGAGTGGTGTAGCACAGGCGATCATGCTGCCCATGCTGGCCTATGCCGCCCTCTATTTCCGCTATCGAAGATGCCACCCCGAACTTCGTCCGGGAAAATGGTGGGATTTCTTCCTCTGGGTGTCGAGTGGGGGCCTGATGATCGCCGGGGTCTGGGCAGCCCTGAGCCGGATTGTGCCGGCTCTGGGGTAGACTCGCTACGGATGCCTCCCAGATTCAAGTTTCACTCTTTCCAAGGAATCTGAAATGTTCTGCTGCATGGCCCCCCTGGGCCGCGAACCTTTGGGGTGCGGCACTATTGTCACCCGGGCACCGCGAAACGTGGAACGTGGAACGTGGAACGTGGAACGTGGAACTTTCCTTTGTGCCCTACAATAGGCTGTGCAACGACACTGTGAGTTCGGAAGTAGTCCGCAATCAAAAGAAGGGCCCTGCAATGCTCCTCAAGAACCCTTTTTGCCTGTTCCCTCCGGTACTCCTCTACGCCATCGTCTGTTTTCTCCCGGCTCAACAGCCCAGCGACGAGGCTTATGGCGAGAAGATCGCGGAGTACACCACCGATTCCAGGTTCGTCAACGAGATGGTCGACCACCTGCCGTATTCGGAGGAGGTCCCTTCCCCTCTCGATCATTTTGGAACGATTATCGGGGCCCTCGGCGTTTTGCACTATACGTATGAGATTTACGGTTATCTCCGTGCCCTGGCACAGGCATCTCCCCGTGTGCTGGTCCGAAGCATCGGAAAAACCGAGGAGAATCGCGACATGATCGAAGTGATCGTGTCGAGTGAGGAGAACCTCGAGCATCTGGAGAGGAACCGTCGCGATCTGAACCGGCTTGCCGATCCCCGCAGTTTTCCGGAAAGCGAGGTCAAGAAGCTCATCAGCCAGGTCAAGCCCATTTACTATGTGACGGGGGGACTACATTCGGATGAGACGGGCCCCCCCGAAATGCTGATGGAACTGGCCTATCGCCTGGCGGTGGAGGAATCTCCCCTGCTTGAATCGATTCGGAACAACACGGTCTTCATCTTCTGCCCGGTTGCCGAACCGGATGGCCGGGACCGGCAGGTGGATGCGTACCGCTATCGGGCGGCCAACCGGGGTCAGTATCCGAACCTGATTTACTGGGGGAAGTATGTGGCTCACGACAACAACCGGGACGCTCTGGGGATGGCTCTGGCTTTGAGTCGCAACCTGCTGGGCACCTTTATGCACTGGAAACCTCAGGTGATGCACGACCTCCACGAGTCAGTGTCCTACCTTTACACCTCCACCGGACTGGGGCCCTACAACGAGCATGTGGATCCCATCACCATTAACGAATGGCACAACCTGGCCCATGAAGAGGTCGCGGAGTTGACCCGGCGCGGGATGCCGGGAGTCTGGACCCACGCCTATTACAATGGCTGGGCAGCCAACTACATGTCGTGGATGGCCAACATCCGCAATTCCATCGGTCGTTTCTATGAGACCTTCGGCAACTCCATCCCGGACACTGTGGAACGGACGCTCTCCAGTCGCAACACCTCTCGTGAGTGGTATCGGCCCAGCCCGCCACTGGAAAAAACACTCTGGTCGCTGCGCAACAACACCAACTACATGCAGAGCGGGGTTCTGGTGGCTCTCAAGTATATGGCTGACAACCACACCGAGTTTGTGGACAACTTCTACAGAAAAACGGTCCGATCGATTGAACGGGGTCAGACAGAGGCCCCTCATGCGTGGGTGATCCCACGGCAACAAAAGCGGCCCACTGCTGCTGCCCGGCTCGTCAACCTGCTGGTGGATCAGGGAGTCGAGGTGCAGGTGGCGACAGAAGAGCTGCGCTGGGCCAGGGACCCGAAGAAGTCAGGAGCCTCGGAGGCGAACGAGGAGAACCTCGTAACCGCCCCTGTCGGCTTATGGATCGTTCGGCTCGACCAGCCCTACCGCGCCGTCGTGCAAAACCTGATGGCGAAGCAGAGCTTTCCGCCCACTGCCCGTCGTCCCTATGACGATGCCGGGTGGACCCTGAGGTATCTGCGCAACGTTGAGGCCTACGAGGTCAACGATCCGGCGATTCTTTCCGCCGACATGGAATTGCTGGTGGAGCCCGCAGGCGTAGCCGGGAAGGTCACCGGCAAGGGAAGTCCCTACTTTCTCGTCAACCACAATACCGAAGACAACCTGGCCGTCTTCCGCTTTCGGCTGGGTGACATCAAGATGGTCGCTTCCGAGGAGTCTTTTGAGGTGGAAGGAGAGTCGTACAGGGCCGGCACGCTCATGATCTCCCGGGAAGGCAACCCGGGGAACCTGCCCGAACTGCTGGAGAGCCAGGCGTGCGAGCTGAGCCTTGCCGTTGGGGGGGTAGAAGCGCTGCCCGAGGTTGCGACTCATCCCGTGGAAGTGCCTCGAATCGCCCTTCTCCATACCTGGACTTCGACCCAGGATGCAGGCTGGTGGCGTTTTGCCTTCGATCACTATGCAATCCCCTACTCGTATCTCTCAACCCAGGACCTGGCCAGTGCCGACCTCTCACGCTTCGACGTGGTGGTGATGCCACGGACCCGGGGAACGTCGCAGATGCTGGTGGCCGGGACGAGCGAAGCTGGTGATGCGATTCCCTGGAAGCAGACTGAGGAGTACCGCCACATGGGGGTCATCGATGAGACCGACGATATGCGCAAGGGGATGGGCTACGAGGGTGTGGCCAACCTGAAACGTTTCATCCAGAGCGGAGGTGTGTTCATCACTGAAGGGCCGCCGGCCACTTTTCCCATCGATATGGCCATCACCCGACGCGTCGGCATCCAGCGGACCCGCGACCTGGTCGTTCGGGGTTCCGTGCTGAAGGTCGAGGTCAGCGACAGGAAGAGTCCGATTGCGTACGGCTACGAGAACAGCTTTCCTGTCTATTTCAACCAGGCCCCGGTTTTCCGGATCAACAGGAGCCTGGGCAACTACCGGACGCCCGACTGGATCAAAGATGAGCTGTGGGAGAAGGAAGTGCCGCGCACCGTGGTCAGCTTCTCAAAGAGGAATCTCCTCATGAGCGGAATGCTGCAGGGAGCCGGCGAGTTGACGGGCAAGCCGGCCGTGGTTGATGTCCCGGTGGGCAGAGGTCACGTTGTACTTTTCGCCATCCGGCCCTTCTGGCGGTGGGAAACGCATGGCAGCCACGCCCTCGTCTTCAACACCATGCTGCACTGGAACGACCTGCGTACCGGCTGGCCCGAAAGGCCCCAGGAATAAGCGTTTCACGTTCCACGTTCCACGTTCCACGATTAACTCATTGGGCGGCCGGCAGTTCGACTGCCTTGTAACCTCCCTTCGACCGGAAATAGAAGATCAGACCCAGGTAGCAGAAAAACATGATGACGGGAAGAATGGCCACGCGCGCCAGGGTCCCCTGATTCGTCGTCGCCACGACCTGTTCGACTTCGGCCTGCTGCTCGACCGACAGCCCCTCGATCTTCTGCTTGTTCAGAGGCTGGTACTTCATCAGGAACCTCTGTTCTTCGGGAAGGGCGAGCTGGGCATGAAGAGCCGGGCTTTGAGCGTGCAGGGCGTCATCGAGAGACTTGTCCTGCAGGACTCCCAGGAAGGGGTTACCCAGCACTCCCACAGAGATCATGCCCATTCCAGCAATGGCGTTCAGGGTGAGGGCTCCACCTTTGGGGAACTGTTCGGAAACAACACCCAGGGTGGTGGGCCAGAAGTAGGTCTTTCCAAGTCCGTAGAGCGTGGCAGCCAGGAATACAGCCAGAGCCACGGAGGCGGAATTCGCCAGCCAGAGGAGCCCGATGGCTGCAATCCCCGCACAGCAAGCGAGCAGCCCCAGAGGATTAATCCGGTGCACGATGGGACCTGCAAAGAAGCGCAGGACGAACATGATGAACGAGGTGTAGACCAGAACCCAGTTGCCGGCGTTTTCACCGAAGGCTCTCAGTACCGGGGTCATCAGGGAGCCGATCCAGCTGTCGGTTCCCAGTTCGGTTGTGGCCAGCAGCACCATGACCAGCAGTAGGAACATGAACATGGGCCGTCCGAAGCTTCTCAGGGTGAACATGAGAATAAGGGTCGGGATAACCGTCACCAGAATGATCACCAGCGCGGGCAGGGCAAATTCAAAAAGGTTGCGGGTAATCTCATCCAGGGCCTTGGCGACAAAGAAGGCGACAATCAGGCAACTTCCCCAGCCAAATTCCTGGAGCATTTCCTGGTAAGAGATGCGGGCCGCCACGCGTTCCTGCACCGGCCATTTTTGGCCCAGCAGCATGACTCCGTAAATCACTGTCGGAATGAGAAAAAGGCCAATCTTGTAGCGCCAGATATGGTCTCCCTCTATGCTGCTCATCGAGATGGCGAGGATGCCGCCCAGAACCAGGCCTCCCGGCCATCCTGCGTGCAGGATGTTCAGATAGTGGGTCTTGTTTCGGGGAAACATGGTGGTGGTGGCCGGGTTGATGACCGCTTCCACGGCCCCGTTCGCCAGTGCGAAAAGGAAGGTTCCGAGGTAGAGATGAGTGTAACTGCTGGCGCTGATGGTCAGGATGGCCGAGACCACGTGCAGTGTCCAGGCTACTGCCATGATCCTCCCGTAGCCGACGCGGTCGATAATCAGGCTGAAGAGAATGATACTCAGTGCAAATGGAAACAGTCCCGCCCCTTGAATGGCGCCTTTCTGGGTCTCGGTCAGGTTGAAGAGTACACCCCACTCATTGAGCAGGATCGCCCGCACGATAAACCCGAAAGAGGTCGCCACCAGCGAAATGATGCAGGCGACAAAAAGTCGTCTACTTCTCATGCATTGAACTCCTCAGAGATGTTGTCGTGATTGCTGGGGCTCGGGAACCGGGCGATTGTATCGGTCTGTCCGGTGAGTTTCAAATGGAAGCCGGGCCGGCGGCTGTGGCGGGCTCAGGATGAAACGCGCCACTGGCGGGCCAGTCGGATGGCACTCTGCCAGCGTTCCTGGCGCCGTTGGCGATCGTTTTCTTCCATTTTCGGAAGGAAAACACGATCCTCTTGCCAGTGGAGTGCTATCTGCTCCCGGCTTTCCCAGAATCCAACCCCGAGTCCTGCCAGGAAGGCCGCTCCCAGGGCCGTGGTCTCAATGACTTTCGGCCGTCGCAGCGGGATTCCCAGCAGATCGGCTTGAAACTGCATCAGAAAATTATTGGCACAAGCTCCCCCGTCAACCTGGAGTCGCAGGACCCGATACCCCGAATCCTGCTCAAAGCAGCGCACCACATCAACTGTCTGATAGGCAATCGATTCCAATGCTGCCCGGACCAGGTGAGCCCGCCCGCTTCCACGGGTCAAACCGATGAGCATTCCCCTTACCCCTGAATCCCAGTGGGGCGCTCCCAGGCCGGTAAAGGCGGGTATCAGAAACACGCCCTCCGTGCTGGGGATGGAACGGGCCAGGCTCTCCGTCTCCCCGGCTGTTTCCACCAGGCCGAGTTGGTCCCTGAGCCACTGGATGGCGGCCCCGGCGATGAAGACCGAGCCTTCCAGGGCGTATTCCACCTGCCCGTCGACGCTCCAGGCGATCGTCGTCAGAAGCCCGTGCCTTGACTGGACAGGCGAGGTCCCCGTGTTCATCAGAGCAAAACAGCCGGTTCCATAAGTATTCTTGATCTCTCCCGGGCGAAAGCAGGCCTGTCCGAAGAGTGCGGCCTGCTGATCCCCCGCCACCCCTGCGATGGGAATCTCCACATCGATGAAGTGGCTGGAGGTGTGCCCGAAGACCCCGCTGGAGGGAAGTACACGGGGCATCAGCGACACCGGGATCGCGAGTCGGGCCAGCAGTTCCTCATCCCAGTCGAGATCGTGAATATTGAAAAGCATGGTCCGGGAGGCGTTACTGAAATCGGTCGCATGGACTTTCCCCCCGGTCAGTTTGTGAATGAGCCAGGAATCGATAGTCCCGAAGGCAAGCTGCCCCTGAGCGGCCTTCTCGCGGGCACCCTCAACGTGGTCCAGAATCCATTTGATCTTGGTGGCCGAGAAGTAAGGATCGACCACAAGGCCGGTTCGTTTCGTGAAGAGTTCAGACCACCCGCGTTCACGAATCTCCTGGCAGATACTCTCGCTCTGACGGGATTGCCACACGATTGCGTTATAGATGGGTTCCCCGGTTGTCCGATCCCAGATCACGGTTGTTTCACGCTGATTCGTGATGCCCAGAGCGCGTATCTGCCGGAGATCGATCCCACTTTGCTTCAGACTCTCTCTCAGGGCCCGCAGTTGGGACTCCCAGATTTCCTCTGGATCGTGCTCGACCCAGCCGGGCTGAGGGAAGATCTGTCTGAACTCGCAAGAGTGCGATGCAACCTGGTTCCCCTCCTCATCGAAGAGGATGGCCCGGGAGCTGGTTGTACCCTGATCCAACGCGACAACGTAGTTTTTCACAGTTCCTCAGCGCCCCAAGGTTCAGCCTTTTCCGGACTCAACGGCGCGCTCACGCCCTGCCGTTCTGTTGTTGTTGTGTCAAGGAACGGCACAGAACGGTAGAGCGCAAGCCTGGAATCTTCACCCTCTATCCAGCGTCAACGACCAGACGATCCAGTTCGATCCTGATCATGTCGCAATGTTCCTTCTCCTCGCCGGCGAACCGGAGGAAGATATCGCGGCCTCTGGTGTCCTCGAAGCGCTCCGCATACTCGGTGAAGAAAGCGTAGGCCTCCTTCTCCATCTTCTGGGCGACCTCCAGGGCTTCCACTTCGCTGAGATCTCCCAGCAGGCCCTCACGAACCTTCAATTCCGACGGAAAAATGGCTTCCAGTGCATCGAAATCAAAGTGGAGAAAAACGGGTGCACTGAGGATGTTGGGCGTGTCTTTGATGAGCCGGTCCCATTCGATCCGCAGGTGCCGCAAGTGCCGCTCTTCCTCCTCCAGCATGCTCAGGAAGATCTTTCGGGTGGAGGGAGAGTTGGCGACTTCGGCCGCGGCGCTGTAGAACCTCACGCCGCGCTCTTCGGTGGCCAACGCGATGCGGAGTGCGTCACGAGCGAACACTTTGTCGTTGTCAAAAACCAGCCGGGAGGGCTCTCTCTTTTCCTGACACTCCTTGCAGATGCCGTAGATCTGAAGGCGCTGCTGAACGGGTTTCAGACCGTATTCAGAAGCGATGCTGGCCTGAAGCTCTTCGAGTTCGGGACTGAAGAATTCAATCGTCTTGTGGCATTCCTGACACACAATGTGATGATGTTTCGGTCGCCGGTAGAGTCGCTCGAATCGGATCCGGCCATCGTTCA
>CBDBGQ010000032.1:0-43681 GCA_965205345.1 Acidobacteriota bacterium
TGCCCCGATCCGCATCATCGTGAAAAACGGTCATGTCACTCTCGAGGGTGCCGTTGCAACTGAACTCGAGAAAAGTCTCGCCTTTCATCGGGCCAGAGGAGTCTCGGGCGTCTTCTCGGTGACGAACAACCTCGTCACCTGATTGGGGAGGTTCCACGTTTCACGTTCCATGTTACACGTCTGGGTCTTCCGAGAACATGTTCGAGTCAGGGCATGTTCACAGCCAGCGTGGAACGTGAAACGTGGAACGTGGAATACTACTTGAGCCGGAACCGATACCTCAGCCCGAAGCGGGCGTAAAGGCCCGGGTCTGGAAAGCCCACAAAATGGTGAAACTCCCGATCCAGCAGGTTATCGATCCGAGCGAAAAGCGTCAGATCCCGGGCAGGACGATAGCTGACGGCGAGGGCCGTGTTCGCGTACCCTCCCACCTGATCCTGTTCGGGAACCGGGATCTGAAAATCGAAACGAGAACCAACCCAGGTGTTATCGATGTGGAGCTGAGCCCGGCGGTGAAATTTCCAATCCAGGCGAATTCCGCCCAGCCAGCGGGGCCGATCCCGAAGAGGTTCACTGGATCCTTCGATCTCAAAGTCGAGGTAAGTTACGTGGCCGGAGAGCTGCAGTGAATCAGTGATCCGGCCCTGGGCCTGTGCCTCCACTCCTCGGGTTGTGACGTGAGAGCGATTCACGAGCCGAAACTGTTCAGGACTGAAGTCGATTAGATCAGTAAAGGAATTGCGATAGTAGGTGAGAGAGACCCGCCCTTTTCCATTGGCCAGAGGTTGCTCGATTCCAACATCGAAGCCCCGGCTCTTCTCAGGCCGCAGATCCGGATTCCCCACGTTGGGTTCTCCCAGGGCAAAGAAGGAGGGCAGTTTGAAACCCTCCGCCCAGCTGGCCTTGATCCGGGTCTGGCGGGATCCCAGACGAACACTTCCGCCCAGGCGGGGGGAAGCTTCTGGCGAGGCATCATCGCTATCATCGATCCGCAAACCCGCATCGAATTGGTAACGATCCTGCGCGTAGCGCAGTTCGCCTCCCCACGACCAGGTGTCTCTTTCCAACTGAAAGCCGCCCGGAAAGAGGTCGGCTATGATGGCATCCAGGGTGCCGCTTTCGTGTCGGAAGGAAAGATCAAGGCCCGCCTGCCAGGCTGATCCAAACAGCCAGTAGTGATCGAACTGAACCCGGGCCCTCTCGAAATCGCTATCGGAATCGATCCCGGGCCGGGAGCTGAAGGTGGGAGGAATCTGATCCAGAATAGGAGGAGTCTGGGCGTCTTCCAGGCGGTTGTAGTAGTCAAAATGAAGTCGCTGGAACCAGCTCCCGGTGATCTCCTGAAGCCAGGTGGCCCCGAAGACCGTCTCCTGGACATCGGAGCGCTGAGGTTCACGCAAGATGGAGAATTCGGGCCCTCCTCCGTTGGGAGGGAAGCCGTCGACCTGACGATCGTGGAGACGGAAATGGAAATCGAGAGCTGACTCTCCTCCCAGGCTCACCCCGCTGGCGAAGGAAAACGAGGTTCGTTCCAGATCTTCGTTCTCAACCTGCTCACCGACTTCCAGATGGGATAGGTTGGCCGAGTAGTGCCATGCCTTGAGACGGCCCTGGCTCCCGGCTCCAAGCTGCCAGGTGTCAAAAGAGCCCCCCAGGAAGTTCACGGTGACCTCGGGAGGCCCCTCTCCTTTGCGAGTAATAATGTTAATGATCCCGGCGATCCCTTCGGAGCCGTGCCGAACAGACATTGGACCGCGCACGATCTCGATCCGATCGACTCTGTCGAGGCTGAAGGCCGCAAGGTCGAAGGCCCCCCCCAGGATATTGGTTGGATCGTTCAGCGGAATCCCGTCGATCATGACCAGAGTAAAATTGGAATCGCCGCCTCGAATCGAGACGGCACTCAGGCCTCCCCGACCACCCACCTGGGAAAGGTAGACGAACGGTGTGTGCTGCAAAAGCTCGACCACAGTCTCTGCCTGGCTGGATGCAATGTCACTCCGGGAGATCACCGAGATGGAGGCGGAAATCTTGTCGATCGGAAGCTGCTGGGCGGATACCGTGACCACGGCAGCCTCCGGTTCGGGCACTCTGGTGGAGCCGGAGCTCTGACCGCTCAGGTCGGCAACCAGGGTGGGTCCGATGACGAGCAGGGCAGCAGCCGCCCACAATGGTCGGATAGAGTCCGTGACAGAGTTCAAGGGGTCGATTCCTCTTTCAGAATTGAGCATCTTATTGAACCACAAATCATCACTTCAAGTCAGATGGGCCTCCGCCGATATGCTCTTCCCCACGTTACCGGGGGATTTTGGGTGGTGATAGAGACGATCGGCCGACGGACCCATGCGCTTATTTTTTTACTAATCTTTTTGAAGTTACGGAGGAGTGGTGTAAAAAGCTGTTATGCATTTTATTTCTTGTGCCCTGCTCACCGCCATTTTGTTTCTCTGTCAGCTTTCCATGGGAGTTCAACCAGTTCTTGGACAGGATGCTCCCATCCAGCCCGAGGAGACCATTACACTTTTCAACGGCAAAGATCTGAGCGGTTTCTCCACCTGGTTGATGGACGATCACCAGGAAGACCCCTCTCGAGTTTTCACAGTGGTTGACCAGATCGACGGGCAGCCCGCGATCCGCGTCAGTGGCGAGGGGTTTGGGGGGTTCATCACCCGCGATTCCTACCACGACTACCACCTCATCGTGGAGTTTCGGTGGGGGTTGACGACCTGGGGCATCCGCCAGAACGCAACCCGCGACAGCGGCGTCCTGCTCCATTGCCAGGGACCGGAAGGGAACTCCAGGGCGGATTTCAATGGTCCATGGATGCGTTCGGTGGAGGCCCAGATCATTCAGGGGGGGGGTGGGGGATTTCATTCTGGTTGCCGGATACAACCGGGAGGGAGAGAAGCTGGTGCCGGAATTGACTATACCGGTCTCGCGGGACCGGGATGGAGAGTCCTACTATGACCCCGAAGCGGCCCCCGAGACCTTTCGAGGATTTGCTCGAATCAACTGGTACGGTCGCGACCCCGACTGGAAGGATGAGCTCGACTTTCGGGGCATTCAGGACGTCGAGAGTCCGGTTGGAGAGTGGACCCGTCTGGAGGCCATCTGCCGGGGAGATGAGATCACCTACATAGTCAATGGAAGGGTGGTCAACCGGGGTTTTAATTCCAGTCTGACGGCCGGCCGCATCCTCTTCCAGGCGGAAGGCGCAGAAATCTATTTTCGCCGCATCGAATTGCACCCTGTCAAGTGAGAAGGTTCCACGTTCCACGTTCCACGTTTTGGAATTAGGAGTCGATCAGGCCACGCTGGTCGAGGAACCTGGTGACGAGTTCGCAGAACAGGTCCGGCTCTTCCCGGGGTAACCAGTGACCGCAGTCGGGGATGATCTCCAGTTCCGAGTCGGGAAAAAGCGGCTGGCTTTGAATTCCGTGCCAGGCTGGTATCAGGCGGTCACCGGCCCCGTGAATCTGCAGAACGGGAACTCGAATTCGGCCCAGACGGTCCTCGAAACAGGTCTTGAACCCGCGCAGAGTGGCTTCCTGGCAGAGAAATGAGCGCCAGCCGGTTGCCAGCAGTTCATTCCTGGCCAGACATCCCCGAACTCTTGCCACCAATTCGGTCGAGGGTTTTCTGTTCAGAAAAAGGCGCAAGGCAATCCGTGCCCCCAAGTCGGAGCGGGATGCGAACCGGCTCAGGCGAATGTGAGTCGCGGGTACTTTCCCGCCGAGCCAGGTGATCGGATTCCAGACAAGTCTGCGGACCAGGCCCAGGCTATTGACCAGAATCAGAGACCTGACCAGGCGTGGTTGCTCCAGAGCACAGCCCATCGCGACAAGCCCCCCCAGCGAGAGGCCCACCACTGAAACCGGACGAGCGATTCCCTTATCGATCAGTTGACAGACACAGTTGATCAGGAAACGGGCAGTACAGGGCTGAGTGAGAGGAAAGGACCGACCAAATCCGGGCAAGTCCGGGCAAATGACTGTCTGCCGTGCAGCCAGCTTATCCCGACAGGTGTCCCAGCTGAGTCCGGAATGATCGATACCCCCTCCGTGTAGCAGAACGAGAGTGCTCGGGGAATCTCCGTGACTCGAGTAATAGAGTGGCTGCCCGTGCGTGACAAAAGAGCGTTTCACTTGCGAAGATACCTTCATCTCGTCTTAGTCTAGTACTCCTATTTGGCTTCTTTGAGGTTAACCTTGGATCTGCTCGCCCAACTCTTGTTGCTGCTGGTGCTTTCTCTTGGACTGATCACCGCGGGAGTCTGCGCATTTCTTTTCTGGGCTGTTCCCAGGCTCGAACGTCGTTTCGTCTTCCGACCTCGCAAAGATGTCACGCAGACCCCGGCCCAGTTTGGAGTTCCTTTTGAGCAGTTTTTTGTACCCACGCCGGACGGAGAGCGGCTCAGCGCCTGGCATTTACTTCCCGATCGTCCCCGGGCAGCAGTTCTCTATTTTCACGGTAACAGCGGAAATCTTGGGCTTTTCGCCGAGGTTCTGACCCGCCTCTATGAGAATCGACTACAGGTCTTTGCCGTCGATTATCGAGGCTACGGCTGGAGTTCGGGTCAGCCCACCGAGAAGGGCGTCTACATGGAGGCGCTGGCAGCTGTCGAGTATTTTCACGATCGTCTGCGTGTCGATGGATGTCCGGTGGTTTTCTGGGGCCGCTCTCTCGGAGGCCCGGTGGCAGCCTATGCGTCAGGCCGGGCTGCGCCCGGGGGCCTGATCCTGGAGACGACCTTCTCCAGCAAACGGGTCCTCCTGAGAAGCTACCCTCGGCCGTTCCGATTCTTTTCGTTGTTTTCGAAATATCGCTTTGACACCCTCCGGTACCTCTCGGGGCAGCGCCTTCACAAGCTCGTGGTTCACGGTGATTAGGACCGCACGATTCCGGTGGAGCAGGGCCGTTACCTTTTCCGGAATCTGGAGAACCCAAAGAGTCTCCTTGTGATCTCCGGAGCGGACCACACCAATATTCACAAGGTTGATGAAGATCGGTACTGGGGGGGGGATTCTGAGGTTCATTGATGGGCTCTGAGGACATTCCACGTTTCACGTTCCACGTTCCACGTTGCGCGCTCATTGGCACTCGCGCCGTTCCACGTTCCAGGTTTCACGTTCCACGCCACGGATCGGCCCCTCCCACTTTCATCAACGTGGAACGTGAAACGTGGAATCACCTTAGAAGCCGGGCCACCTCGGGCAGGACCCGGGTAACATCTTCATCCAGTACCAGGTCGGCAGATGCGTCGTGGGCAGTCGAGCCCCGGTTGATGATGGCATAGAAGGCGCCAGAGTGCTTGGCAGTAAGTGGAACAGAGGCAGCCGGCTCGACCGTCAGAGAGGAGCCGATAGACACTGCCAGATCGGTCCGGTGGGCAGCGTCGAAGGCAGTTTGCATGGGCTTCTCAGGCATGCTTTGCCCAAAGGAGACGGTGGCCGGCTTGAGAAATCCGCCGCAATCACAAATCGGGGGTTCGTGAGTCCTTCTGAAGCGTTCGTAAACAGGCTCAGGGTCGACCAGTCGTCCGCACTGGACGCATTTGATACGGCGGTTGGTGCCGTGCAGTTCTACCACGGCTTCCTCCGGAGAGCCGGCGAGCTGGTGAAGGCCGTCGATGTTTTGAGTGACTAGCTTGTGGATCCACCCGCCACATTGAAGATCGGCGAGGGCCACGTGGGCTTCGTTCGGTTGAGCGAACCTGAACGCGTCCCACCCGGCCAACTTGAATTGCCAGTGCTCGACCCTGGATTGGTGCGACACCAGAAAGTCCTGATAGTAGACGGGACGCCACTTCTTCCAGAGGCCATCCGGGCCCCGAAAGTCAGGAATACCCGATGCGGTTGAGATTCCTGCCCCCGTAAACACGAGCACATACTTCGATTCCGACCAGACCCTGACCAGGGCGTCAATCTGATTCATGAGGGAAGACAACAATGGGTTGGGCCACTCCACCGCCCTGTCGCGCGATTGCAATCAACGAATTGTCCTGGAAAAGCCGGCAGTAACCGGCGCTACCGGGTACTCTGACTGGATTGCCATGGCGGGCGCGTCGTGCCGAGTCGGCTTGCAAATCGATTCTGGGAAAGGTCGGCAACAGGGCATCCATACCTCTGAAGCCGGTTGCCGGAGGCACGGAGAGTTCGTCGATTCGAACAGCGTCCGACAACTGAAAATCCCCCGATCGAAGACGGCACAGTTCTCCCAAACAGGCACCACAGCCCAGCTTCTTGCCAATCTCATGAGCCAGAACGCGAATATAGGTGCCAGCCGAGCACTGAACCTGGACGACCAGATCGGGTCCGGAAAGCTCCATCAACTCTAGACAGTGAATGGACACATCCCTGGGCTTTCTTTCGACAGTTTCCCCCCTGCGCGCCCTCTCATAGAGGCGCTCTCCACCGACTCGGACAGCTGAAAACATGGGTGGGAACTGCTCGATTTCTCCGGTGAAGCCGTGCAGGGTGCGCTCCACTTCCCGGGGCGATAAATCAGGCACGGGGTTGCGGGACTCCACCTCGCCTTCAAGGTCGTAGGTACCGGTCGTTACTCCCAGCCGGATGACGGCTCGATAGGTTTTGTCACTCTGCTGAAAGAACTGTTGCAGCCGAGTTGCGTTTCCCAGCAGCAGCACCAGCACGCCCGACGCCAACGGGTCGAGAGTGCCGGAGTGACCGACCCTGGTGTTAAAGAACCTCCTAACGGTCTGAACAATGTCGTGAGAGGTGGGCCCCGGGGGTTTGTTTACCACCAGCGCGCCGTGAAGCGGTGCATCTTGATCAGGCTGAAATCCGGTCATGACGGGCTGCTAGTTCTCTGACAACCTGCTCCACTGCCTCGGGTAACGAGGCTGAGACAGTAAGCCCGGCGGCATTCCTGTGGCCTCCCCCTCCCCAGTGCCGGGCGATTTCCGCCACATCCAGGCGGCCCTGTGAGCGCAGACTGACACGTGTTGTGTGGGAACCTTCCTCTCTGAAAAAGGCAACAGCATGAACGCGATTCAGAGAGAGGGGATAGTTGACAAAGCCTTCGGTTAAATCTTTGGTGGCCCCTGTCTTGTGGAGCATGTCCAGGGTCAGCAGAATCCAGGCAATTGGTTTGGTGGGATGAACCTGAAGGGTGCTCAACACTTCAACCAGAAGTCTGAGTTGGGAAAGGGGTTGACTCATGTAGACGGCACCGGCGATTTCTGCTGGACGAGCACCCTTTGACACCAGATCGGCCGTTATCGAGAACGTCTTCTGGGTTGTGTTCGAGAACTGGAAAGATCCTGTATCGGTCAGGATAGCTGCGTACAGGTTGCTGGCAATCGAGGGCGTAATCTCCGCCTCCAGAGTGAGGATCAGTTCGTAAACGAGTTCTGCCACGGCAGCAGCAGAGTCATCTATCCAGTTGAGGTCGCCAAAGGGGTCAGTATTGGAGTGGTGGTCGATGTTGATGACGTGCTTGTCTCGCAGGTTTCCCAGGCCGGTTCTGGCCAGATTGTTACATTCCAGGACGATGAGCGAATCGTAGTCTCCGCGCAGGTCTGAATCGACACGCACCAGGTCAACCCCGGGCAGTCGAGAGTAAGCTACCGGAACCGGATCAGCCTGGACAATGTCAACCTGCTTGCCAAGCTGCTTCAGGGCGCATCCCAGCGCCACAGAGGATCCAAGAGAATCGCCGTCCGCTCGGGTGTGAGAGAGGATTGCAAATGAGTGGTGCAGGCCAACGAACTCAACAATTTGTTGCAGATTTGGATCCATGGTGCCGGGCATCAGTCCAGGTCAACAATAGCGATTTCTGTCCGGACCAGATCGCCACCCAGCGTTCGTTCGCTTTCTCGAATCAGCTTTTCGGCGATTTGCTCCAGCTTCCGTCGATCGGAACCGATCGACACGGCCCCGATCAGTCCACGCTGCCGCAAGTCCTGGTAACCGATTTCCGCAACGGAAAAGTTGAAACGTGAACGAATCCGACCGGCGATCTTGCGAACGACGTTACGCTTTTCCTTAATCGACTGGCAATACGGTAGATATAACTCCAGGGAGCAGTAGACGATTGGCAAATTCCATTCCCCTAGCAGCCCGTGGGCGCAGATGCAAGGCAACCCGACGCAGGCCATACGCGAGCTTCAAACGAGCTTGGGCGGCAACTCTTTTTTCGTGTAGGCTTCGATAACGTCGCCGGGCTTGATGTCATTGAATGAGGCCAGCGAAATACCACATTCATAACCGTTTTTCACTTCGGTCACATCTTCCTTGAAGCGGCGTAATGAATTGATTTTTCCCTCGTGGATGACCACGTTGTCGCGGAGAAGTCGGACTTCCGCACCCCGTCTGACATCGCCGTCACGCACATAGCTTCCAGCGATCGTACCGAACTTGGGAACTCGAAAGATGTCTCGGACTTCTGCCTGCCCCAGGATCACTTCCTCGAAAGTCGGGTCGAGCAGTCCAACCATGGCCTGTTCGATTTCCTGCGTCACCTCATAGATGACGGTGTGCAGTCGGACATCGACACCCTCTTTTTGCGCCTGACTGCGTGCCTTCGGTTCGGGTCGGACATTGAAACCGATGATAATTGCACCCGATGCCGCCGCCAGTACGACGTCCGTTTCAGAAATGGCACCCACACTGCTGTGAAGCGCTTTGATTTTGACCTTTTCGCCGCTGAGCTTGGTAAGGCTGTCGACCAGAACTTCGGCCGAGCCCTGCGTATCGGCTTTAATGACGACGGCCAGCTCCTTGACTTCCCCTGTCTGCATTTTTCCGTAGAGATCTTCGAGGGTGACCTTGGACCGCTGGGCCTGCTTCCGTTCTTTCTCCTGTGCGACCCGGTAATCGACAATCTGTCGGGCTTTCGTGACGTCCTCAATCACCTGGAATGGATCACCCGCCAGGGGCACACTCTGCATTCCCAGGATCTCGACTGCGCTGCTGGGTTCGGCCTTCTGAATGGGATTTCCGCGATCATCAAAAATGGCCCGGACCCTGCCCATGGAGGTTCCTGCAATAAAAGAATCAGCAACGGCGAGAGTTCCGTTTTGAACGAGGATAGTCGCCACAGCCCCACGACCTTTGTCCAGTCGGGCTTCCAGCACAACTCCAGAGCCAGCCCTTCCGAGATTGGCCTCGAAATCGGCCACGTCAGCCACCAGCAGGATCATCTCCAGGAGGAGATCCAGGTTGGTCCGCTGAGTTGCGGAAACCTCGACCATGATGGTGTCTCCACCCCAGTCTTCGGCGATCAGCTCGAATTCGGTCAGCTGCTGCTTGACTCGCTGGACGTCCGCCTCGGGTTTGTCCACCTTGTTAATGGCAACAATGATTGGAACCCCGGCGGCCCGGGCATGGTCGATGGCTTCTTTGGTCTGGGGCATGACCCCGTCGTCAGCGGCCACCACGAGGACGACGATATCGGTCACCTGAGCCCCCCGGGCGCGCATCATGGTAAAAGCGGCATGACCGGGAGTGTCAATGAACACAACCCTCTTGCCGTCGACATTCACATGGTAAGCACCGATGTGCTGGGTAATTCCCCCTGCCTCCCCGGCGGCCACCTGGGTGTTTCGGATGGCGTCGAGCAGGGAAGTTTTTCCATGGTCGACGTGACCCATGACGGTAACGACGGGGGCTCGGACCACCATGTCTTCGGGTTCTTCCCTTTTCTGCTCGTCTCCAATGACTGCCTCTTCAAAAGAAACAAAGTGGGGGATGATCTCAAAGGCCAGGCAGAGTTCCTCAGCTGCTTTCTGATCGAGGGTCTGGTTGATGTTGGCGGCCATAACTCCCATGCTGATGAGCCGGTGGAGGATGTCCTTGCTCTTGATGCCCGTTCGTTCGCTGAGCTCACGAACTGTGACCTTCTCCGGAAGGGTGACTTCGGCCGGGGAGCCTTTCTTAACCACTTCCCCTTCAATCGCCGGCTCCGCTTCGTCAGGGGCACTGACCTTGGCGCCGACGATCTCGGGTTCAGCTACCCCGGGTTTCTCTTCGGCCACTGAGGGCAGTTCGACTCCCGCGGTCACAGGCTCCTGCCCGACCACCGGGAGCGTTTCCTGAGTTGCAGCGATTTCCCCCATCTCGGCTGCCGGGGTCAGCGCCCCCAACTTCTCGGCAATGGAGGCTTCGTGAGCAACCTGCTTCTCAGCAGCTGCCGAAGCGGCTATCGCTTTCTCCAGGGCTTCGGCGCTTATACTCGCCTCGACCTTCTCGATGAGCGGTTCATCGTCGATGGACACTTCGACCAGATCCGGGGTCTTGGACTCCTCTTCTTCGATCAAACCCCGATAATGTGCCTGACCCTTTCTTGGCTTCATTGAACTCGCCAGAGGGCTGAAGAAGGTGGGTGTCTCTTCCGTCTTCTTGCCTGGCCGACCTCTGGTTTTTCCGAGTTGCCGGATTGTTTTCCTGGCAGCTTTTCGAGGTTTAGCGGCCTTTTTCTTCTTTTCTTTGGCCTTTTCCGCTTTGACTTTTTCTTCCTGTTCCTGATCGGTCCGGAACTGAAGTCGCCGGCGAATGCGATTTGCAATATCCTGATCCACCGGAGTATCGGATGAGGGAACCCATACCCCAATTTGCTTGAGCTCTGAGATCACGTTGGAATTTCGAATGTCAAACTCAGAGGCCAGATCGCTGACCGTGACTTGTTCCATATTGTCAACCTTACCATCTGCAGGACCGAGTCTCTCTCCCGGTCTTCAAGGAAGCTATTCTGAAATGGTCTTTTCTTCTTCCTCTCTCTCTGAATCCTCTGCCGGAATTTCCTCGAGCTCCCCGGGCGACTCGCTCTCCGCACTTTCCACCGCTGCCCCTTCCTGGACCTCTTCCAGAGAGCGCTCCTCTTGGCTGGCAGCAGACGAGTTTTCGGTTACAGCTTCTGGTTCCGGGTCTTCCTGAGGGTCAGACTCTTGCTGGTATTCCCGGGCCAATTTCAGGAGCTTTTCAGCGGTCTTCGGCCCGATTCCCGGAATGGATTCCAGTTCCGCGCTGGTCTTGGCGAGAAGAGATTCAACCGTACTGATTTCATGTGCTTCCAATCGCTTTCTCAATTTCTCGCTGGCTCCAGGCAACTCCCGCATAGGCGTCTGAGAGGCCTTGGCGAGATCTTCCAGGTGGCTGAGGATCTCGAGTTTCTTGTCCTCCTCACTCTTGATGTTGATTTCCCAACCCAGCAGTTTGGAGGCCAGACGCACATTCTGTCCTTTCTTTCCGATGGACAGGGAGAGCTGGTCTTCCGGAACAATAACCTCGAGAACTTTGTTGACCGGATCCGCGATCAGGACTTTTGAAATCTTAGCTGGATTCAGTGCGTTGATCGTGTAATCGACGATGTCATCCGAGTACTGGATGATGTCGATCTTGTCGCCTTTCAACTCGCGAATGACCGCGTTGATACGACTTCCTTTCATGCCGACGCAGGCTCCAACCGGGTCGACGGTCTCGTCCCGGCTGGCGACCGCAACCTTGGCCCGCTCGCCGCCTTCTCGAACGACATTCTTGATCACAACGGTTTGATCATAAACTTCTGGAATCTCGGTTTCGAAGAGACGGATCAGAAGGCTCGGATCCGCCCGGGAGACGACGATCTGAGGTCCTTTGGAGAGGCGGTGGACCTTGATGATGACGGCGCGAATGCGGTCGCCCTGTTTATAGAGCTCGTTTCGTGACTGCTCGGGAAGCGGCAGAATCGCTTCAGTACGACCGATATCAAGAATGATGTCACGTCCTTCAATACGGCGCACAATACCATTTACAATCTGTCCAACCTGCCCTGAGAACTCTTCGAACACAATCTCTCGCTCGGCTTCGCGAACCTTCTGTGTGATCACCTGTTTGGCAGTCTGGGCCGCGATTCGCCCCAGTTCCCGAGTCGGCTTGGGGATCTCTATGTAGTCTCCCAAGACAAAGGTCTCATCAACTTCCAGGGCCTCGGGCAAGCCCATTTCGGTTTCATCGTCCTCCACCTCCTCGACGATTCGCTTGACAGCGAAAACCTCGATCGTACCCGTTTCCGGATCATAGCGACTCTGCAGGTCCTCTTCGGTTTGGAAGAAACGCCGGGCCGCGGCTACCATCGCGTCCTCCAGGGCTTCCTGAATCAATCGAGGCTCAATTCCTTTCTCACGACTGACCTGTTCAATCGTCTGGGCTAGCGGATTTGCCATCTCTCAAGTCCTCTGGTTTTCACGGAGCTGTCACTCAAAAGCGGTAGATCAGGTTTGCCTTTCTGACATTTTTCAGCGGAATTCGAAAGATCTCCCCTTCGCATTCCAGTTCGATCACCTCTGCCCTGATGCCTTTGAGCCATCCCTTGAATTTCCGCCGGTCGCCCACTTTCATTCGGGTCGTCAGACGGATTTCGTTTCCCGCATATTTCTCAAAATCACTGGCACTGAAGAGAGGTCGCTCCAGGCCCGGTGAAGAAACTTCCAACGTGTATCGATGCGGAATCAGGTCTTCAACGTCCAAAAGAATACCTGCCTTGCGGCTGACCCTCCGGCAGTCGCCGAGATCGACTCCTCCTTCTTTGTCGATGTAGATGCGAACCAGCGAGCCCACGCCCTCTGGAAGGTACTGGACATGGACCAGTTCGCAGCCTTCAACTTCAACCAGGGCCCGCATCGACTGATGAATCTGATCGGCAACTTCGCCTTTGGCTTTCACTTCTCCATAAAATAAAAAAGTGGGCAGAAGCCCACTGATTGAAATACCAGCTTGAGGTTAAGTATACGCCAGGATGAGAGGTCAGTTCAAGATTTCGACAGGGCCAAACCGGCTGATATTTTCCTGGATTTCAGCAGCTGGTCCGGCTACTACGACCAATAGAGAATCACCTCTCAAGTAGGTGCCCAGCACTTCCGACAGCTGACGTTGCTGGACGCGGTCGAGGCGCAAACCATAGTTGACCAGGTACGAAATGCCCTGGCCGTAGAGATTTGCCCTGAGTAGCTCGAAGAGGTGTCCGGCCGGCGCCTC
Source organism: Acidobacteriota bacterium (assembly GCA_965205345.1). Classification (GTDB taxonomy): domain Bacteria; phylum Acidobacteriota; class UBA6911; order RPQK01; family CBDAPI01; genus CBDAPI01. The sequence continues at coordinate 12,975 of CBDBGQ010000032.1, forward strand.
CATGATCTGTTTGAGCTCCAGAAACGCCAGCTCCTTCGCTTCTCTGAAACGTTCCTGATCGAGCTGACCTGCTGCAAGTTCGTCAAGCGTTCTCAGGCACCTGTCCAGGTAATCCACAACCCGCGAGCTGGGGACCTGAAGGTTGACCTGAAAAGCCCCCGGCATTGTCATGGCGCGCAGGCTGACCGAGCCTCGTATCTGCCTCGAGTCCTCGATCTCTCGAGCCCAGGACGGAAGACTCAGGGTCAAATAATGTTCCAGAACTTTGAGCGGGTAGTAGGCGCGGTCCGACTTTGCGACGGTCAGACCCCCGAGTCGTATCACGCTCCCGGGGCCGGGAGAATCGATCAGAAAGATACGCCTTGCGGCACCCGGCTCTGCCTTTCGGAAGGTGAAAGGCGCGGGATCGGAACGGACCCAACCTCCCCACGGTCTTCCCATCGACATGAAGAGACGATTGTCCGTGTCTTCGAAAAACAGGGCCAGCTGTGCCTGGTTGGGCATCATCAGCCGGCGGTACTGGATTTTGACATCCATCAATGTCAGGTTCTTAACGCAGCTGAGAGTCCCTTCCACTGGATGGCCGTAGGGATTGTTTCGAAACAGCTCGTTCTGAAAAACGCGCTGTGTCTGGTGATCCAGATCCGACTCCTTTTGAAGCGCTTCCAGAACCAGGGCCTGCTCACGTTGAAAGCTCTCTTCGGTCAGGTCGGGGTGAACCAGAAGTTCTGCCAGAATGGCCAGGGCGCCTTCAACACCCGAACGGGGAGCTTCTCCGTGAAAAAAGATGGCATCCCACTCGACAAGCGAATGGATCTGGGCTCCAGTCTCTTGCAGATCCTGCCTGATCAGTTCAACTGATCGGGTTTTCGACCCCCCGCGGAGCAGCATTTGCGCCATGAGGTTGGTGATTCCCCACTTTCCGGCAGAGTCAAAAGCGGCGCCATTCCGGATCATGAGCACGAACCTCGAACTCTCGGGGTTGCGAGGAGGAAGGAAGTAAATCTCCAGTCCGTTGAGCAGGGCCTTTTTCTGGACCTTGGTGAGGTCCACCTGCGCTAAGCTGGCGGCGCCTGCGGCGAGCCACAACGTAAGGAACAACAATGCCTGACTTCGGCTTGGAACCTTCATAAGCCCGGACCAGCAGTCTCGAGAGTTCGGGTATTCTATCAGAAAGCAGCCGGAACAACGGCTGTGGATCCGTGTCCAATGGCTCCAGAGGCAGAGCATCCCGTGGGACTTTCACCACGGGCTGCAAGGGCTCCATCAGGTTGTTCAAGAGAAAATCGATGGGTTAGGCTTTATGACAATGCTGCGAAGCGAATCCTGCTCTCTGGGAGTGTTCTGTTCTGCTTTGATGATGGTACTCCTGGTTTCTCTGGTTCCCGGCTGTAAGAAGCGCGCCGCAGTCGCCCCCCCGACAGTCGTGAACGAGCCCGAGAAGGCTCCAGTTCGTGTTTCGAATCCGCCTGCCCTGGAGGCCTTCTTGGCGGCCGACAAGGTGGCCGGGGGGGGAGTGTGGCTGGTCTGGAAGGCGGACAATGCCGACTCCGTAGTCATCGACAACGGGATCGGTGACGTGCTGCTTCAAGGTCGGATTCAACTCCCGCCTGCTGCTCAGGCAACCTACACCGTCACCGCCCACGGTCCCGGTGGTTTGACTTCACGGGAGGTCCGAGTGGACCGCGAAGTCCCGGGTCAGTCGGACTCGAGCGTACCTGAGCAGAAAGCTCTTTCCCTGGAAGAGGAGTTTCCTCTCCAGGTCAAGCCGGTCTATTTCGAGTTGGACCGTCATCTCCTGGGTGACGAAGCCCGCAGGGTTCTGGACGAGAGCATTGCCTGGCTGACCAGGCCCGAAAACCATTCCATCCATTTCACGGTTGAGGGATACAGCGACCCGTTCAGCAGCGAGGAGTTCGGCCATGCTCTGGGGGACATCCGAGCCTCCCGGGTCAGGGCTTACATGATTGAGCGAGGGGTCGACGAAGGTCGAATCCTGGCGGTCTCACTCAGAGAAGAGGGATCTACGGCGGAGCGGAAGGAAGGATCCCCAGGCAGGAACGGCAGGGCTGTGCCCGTTCTGAGCAGGTAGAAATGGATCACCTGGTTCGAGATCTTTCCGCCACGGCACGAGTGCTGGATCTTGGCTCGGGAGGCGGAAGTTTCGATTATTCCTCAACCAGCTCAGGGGTGGTAGCTGTTGATATCGCTTTCCCGACCCCAGTCCAGGGAGCCCTGGGCCGGGTCTGTGCCAGTTCCTCGGCTCTCCCACTAAGCGATGAATCAGTGGATCTAGTGGTGAGCAATCACACCCTGGAACACTTTACGGAATTGGATGGTGCGCTCACTGAAATCGACAGGGTCTTGAAGGCAGAGGGAACGTTATGGGTTGCGGTGCCGGATTCGTCCTGCCTCGACGACATCCTTTATCGCTGGGTGTTCGAGGGGGGAGGACATGTCAATCTATTCACTCTGGCTTCCCTCATATCAACGGTAGAGGCGCGCACCGGGTTGCGGGCCCGGGAATTCAAGAGACTTTTTTCGGGATTCGTATACTTGAGCCCGCCCGACCCTGAAAAGCTCGCACACTTCCCACCACGAGCCGAATTCCTGGGGAAGGTTCCCCCTGCCCTGCTCAGATTCGGACAGCGCTGGCTGAACTACCTGACTCGTCTATGTGACGGCTGGCTCTCTACTCGCTTCAGTCAGTACGGCTGGGGAGTCGTGTTCCAAAAGAGCATGAAGCCAGTACAGATGGTCGAGTTGGAATGTGATGTCAATGTCTGCTTCCGGTGCGGAACCGGGCACCGGGACAGCAGTCTTGCCTCTGTCGTTTCTCCAAAGCTGCTGTGCTGAACTTTCAGCCGCAGCGTCTGCGCCGAGAAGAACTTGTACTTCGATCCGAGTCGGATGGGCCGGTAGCACCTCTGTCAGCCTGTCAGCCGTCAGTTGTTGCTTTGTCAGCCTGTCAGCCTGTCAGCCTTGTCGTACAATAAGCCTTGTAGGAGACCCGTGTTCAAAACTTCCCTCCCTTCACAATCCGGCCGGCTCTGGAGCGCTCTAGCTGGGGCGGCCGCGGTAGCGATCCTGGCACTAACGGTCGTGGTTTATGTGAAGCGGGGAACCGAGGAGTCGGACCGACCTCTTGAAGGCGTTCTCCACGCTGGAGTTGAGGGCTTTGATCGGCATTCCGGGTCGGTGGTGCTGGAAGATCGCGGCATCAAGATGGTCAAGAACTTGACGGGCAAGCGAATGGTCATGTTCGCCGGAGCGGTCACCAATCACAGCGACCGCCCTGTGGACGTGGTGGAGATCAGACTGATTCTCTTCAACGCCCACGAACCGGTCTTTGAGTCCATCCGGATCCCGATCGAGCCCGGCCCTTACACGCCTCCGATCCTGTCCGGCGAAACCAGGGGTTTCACCGTCTATCTGGAGGATTTCCCCGAGAGCTGGTGGGCGAGCCGAGCGGAAATGGAAATCAGCGGAATTCGGTTCGAAGGTGGTTGAGAGATTGACGCGCTGACCCTGGATCAGAACTTATGGCGAGATGCACTAGTCGTCGGGTGTCGCCCAGTCGACCTTGAGTGTGACCACAGTGATGTCGTCCCGCTGCTCACGTCCCTCCATCCAGTCGCTCACTTCATCCAGAATAAGGGCTCGAATGTCGTCGGCTGTCAGGAAGGAGTTGGTTTTGACCAGTTCCTCCAGCTGCTCTTCACCAAACTGGTCACCCTGAGGGTTTTCGGCCTCCACCACACCGTCCGTGTAGAAGGTCAGGACATCGCCTTCCTGGAGCGGCATGCGTTCTTCCTCGTACTCGGGGTTGGCAAAGATGCCGGCAACGATCCCCCCCTTGGAAAGCCGGCTGACAGAGTCATTGGAAACAAGCAGAGGTGGATTGTGTCCTGCATTACAGTAGGTCAAGGACAGATCCTGGACGTCAATCCGGGCCAGAACGAGCGTGGCAAACTTGTCTGCCGAGGTATGCCGGTAAAGCTGATGATTCAGGGTGGAGACGGCCTCCGAGATCCCGTTGCTGGCATTGGCGGCCAGGCTCTGATGGATGACGTGACTGCGAAAAGATGACTGCAGGCTTGCCATCAGAAGAGCCGCCGAGATTCCCTTCCCGCTGATGTCGGCTATCAAGATGTCCAGGCGTCGATCTCCGTAGGGAATGAAATCGTAATAATCACCGCTGACGCTGCGGGCGGGTAGACAGGTTCCGGCCACCTGCAGCCCTGGAATTCTCGGCAACTCCCGTGGAAAGAGGTGGGTCTGAACCTCTCGGGCGATCTCGATCTCCTTTTCCAGCCGCTCTTTTTCGCTGACCTGGGTCATCAGGTCGACAATGCTTTCCGACATCTGATTAAAGGCAGTTGCCATCGAGTCGAGTTGATCGCGGTTCCGAGAGGGTATCCGGAACTCGAAATTTCCCCCGCGAATGTTCCGGGCTCCTGTGTCAATCTGGTGGATCGAACGAGTGATGGAGCGCGCAATAGCGACTCCGATAATCAGCGAGCCGACCTCGACCACCACAAATACGACACCCAGAGTCATGATCAGCGTGATGATGAACGGTCCAACGGTCGTCTGGGTGAGATAACGGCTCAGCAGCACTTCGACCGGGACCTCCAGCAGTAAGCCTGTGGGCGCGGAGGAAGGATTGACCCCTTCTTCCCACACGGTGGGCTCCAGAACATGTGCCCAGCGCAGGTTGAGGAAGCGGCTTTCACTGGAGTAAAACTGAGAAAGGGCCGAATCGTGCGACGTGTTGATCATCTGAAGATCAGCATACTCGGTTTGCTGTTTGATCTGATCGATCAGCTTCTGGTTGAAAGGCAGGTCGACATAAACGAGGTACGAAGTGCGTCGACTCTTGACTGGAAGCAGGCTCCGAAAATGAACCTGCTCGCCCTCCACCACCATTCCAAAGAAACCGTCCCTGGCCCAGTGCGGTACGATCGGAGTGGGTGCCTCTTCCTGCTCCGGTGAACTGAAGACCCTTCGGTAGAGGGTGGAGTTGCGCCTCACCTCCTTGCGGAGAAGTACAAAAACAGCGTCACTCAGACCGGGTTCCAGCTCAACGTAGCTGTCTCGTTCCTGCTTGATCAGTTCGCGGAGGCGTGCCTCACTGGCAGTCTCGGATTGATAAAAGCGCAGGATCACCTGTTCCCCCCGACTGTGAAGCTTCTCCGAGATCTCTCGGAACTGGTTCTCCAGATATACAACACTAAGTTGCCGAAAGATGAGGCTGACTGAGAACCAGGCGATCACTGTCAGGATGACCACCGGGATGAGCCCGACAAAGGTGAAGGAAATCAAGAGTTTGTTGCGCACTTTCCAGAGCAGTCGCCGGGAAACAGAGCGGAAAACCCGAAAGGCATAAACTGCGCCGGAGAAAGCCAGCCCCAGAAACCCGATACCCTGTAAGATCCCAAGCAGGCTCTGCGGAGCGTTGAGCCGGACCAGCCACCCCACCACAAAAAGGATGGCTGACAGGGTCGTGAAACGTAACATCATCGAGAGATATCTGGTCCTGCTGAAAGTTCTTGCAGACGAGTAGAAACTAATTATATGACTGGTCGCTCCGACTCTTCTAGCTACCGGCCCGAGCGTGCCCTGACCATGTTGTTTATCGATGGGTTGGGAATCGGCTCAGAGAATCCCGTGAAACGTAACATCATCGAGAGATATCTGGTCCTGCTGAAAGTTCTTGCAGACGAGTAGAAACTAATTATATGACTGGTCGCTCCGACTCTTCTAGCTACCGGCCCGAGCGTGCCCTGACCATGTTGTTTATCGATGGGTTGGGAATCGGCTCAGAGAATCCCCGGGAGAATCCGATGGCTCGATTCAAGCCGCGCGTCCTGTGTATTTTCGAATCGACAGCGGGACCGGTCATGGCCGAAGGAAGAGTCCTCCCCACAGACGTCAGAATGGGAGTCGCCGGGACTCCCCAGAGTGCTACCAACCAGACCACGCTCTTCACCGGGACCAACGCCGCCCAGAGGCTGGGACGGCATCTGAGCGGCTTTCCCAACGGTTCGCTGAGGGAGCTCATCAGGCAGCGTTCTTTGATGAGAAGGTTGCAGGGCCAGGGATGTCAAGTCACCTTTGCCAACGCTTATCGTCCGGCTTTCTTCTCCAACCGCCCTCGCTGGGTATCCGTCACTACCGTGATGTGCGAGACGGCGGCTGTCCGCCTGAGAACTTTCCACGACCTGGAACAGGATCGGGCCCTGTACATGGATTACACGAACCGCCTTCTCCGGGAACAAGGATTTGATCTGCCTCTGCGTTCCCCGGGCGAGGCAGCCCGAATTCTGGCGAACCTGGCAGCAGAGTATGAGTTCCGGAACGTGTCAACAACTTTGAGACACTTTGGTGAATAAATTACTGTAGTTTCATCTCAAAAGTTCTCCTTTTCGGGAGGGTTGATCCAGACCGCCTCGGGAAGAGGAGGAGGAACGGGTTTGCCGTTGGGAAATCTCTCCGGGAAGAGTGCATGGGCGGCCTCCAATGTTTGGGATCGATCGCGACGGGTGGTGATGGCGGTGAGGTAGTGCACATCCGCGGGAGTGTGCAGGCCGATACCCGAATGGCGATGGTCGCGGTTATACCAATCGAAGAAATCCCGACAGAAGTCTCTGGCTTGCTGAATGGTGCCGAAACGAGCCGGGAATTCGGGACGGTACTTGAGGGTCTTGAATTGGGATTCCGAGTAGGGATTGTCGTCACAGACATGAGGCCGAGAGTGAGACTTGGTGACTCCCAGATCGGCCAGTAGCAAGGCCAGTGCTTTGGAACTCATCGACGAGCCACGATCGGCATGCAGGGTGAGACCACCCGCTACGATCTCCTGCTTGGAGTAGCTCTGGGCGATCAAGACCTTGGCCAGGCGGGAGCTTTCCTGGGTGGCCACCATCCAGCCCACCACATAGCGGCTGAAGATGTCCAGGATCACGTAGAGGTAGTAATAGCTCCATTTGACGGGCCCCTTCAGCTTGGTGATGTCCCACGACCAGCATTGGTTCGGGCCGGTGGCCAGAAGTTCCGGCTTGGAGTATTGGGGATGGCGGCGCTGGCGACGGCGTTCTCTAACTTCCAGACGTTTGGCCAGAATGCGGTACATGGTTCGAATCGAGCACAAGTATCGCCCTTCGTCCAGCAGCTCCGCCCATACGGCGGCAGGAGCTTTGTCGATAAACTGTCGGCTGTGCAGGACCTCCACAACGGCTTCCCTTTCGGGCGGGCTCAAGGCGCGTGGGGATGCGGCCCGAGGCCGAGGATCCAGCGCCGGCCGTTCGCGCCGAAGTTTCTCCCGATACAGACTCGATGGCGGCAGATCCAGAGCCTGACAGCCGGCACGGACTCCGTGGGATTGTGAGAATCGCAAAGCTTCGTCCATCAGCTCTCGTCTCCGTTCTCTTCGCTGCTCGCCAGAGAGATTCCCAACAGTTGCGAGACTTTTTTTTGGAGATCCAGCATGGCTTCAAACTTCTCGAGCTTGCGTTTCAGCTTCCGATTCTCAGCCTCCACTTGCCTCAGTTGATGATCCAGAGGATTGACCGGCTTTGCCTTTCGTCCCCGCTTGCGAGGGGTCAATGCCTGCAGCGTTCCGTGCTCGCGTTGGCGTCGCCAGGTCTGCAGATTCGACCAGTAAAGTCCTTCTCGGCGCAGTAATGCTCCCACTTCGCCCGACTCTTCGCAGCCATCGGCCTGCTCCAGGACCCGGAGCTTATAGCGGGCTGAAAACCGGCGACGGGTTGCCTTGGCAGGAACTTCCGGGTCGGGTCGCGGCAACGCCTTCTCGGGCTCGGTCCGTCCCGCAGCGATTTTGGAGACCTCTCCCCTCCGCTCCGAGGTTTCCAAAATCCTCAGTTTCTTGTCGCTTCTGTTTTCTATCATTCTGTAATCCAGCTTCTCGCCCTCTACTCTAATTTCGGGAAGAAGTGTCTCACCATTATTGGCACAGAGGGTTCTGCCTCTATGAATACTTCCTGACAGATCTGGTCGGACACCGGGGTGATCTGGAGCAAGCGACTGAGCTTCTCGTACATCTCGACGAGTTTATGTCCGTTCTTGTGGAAGAGACCCTGCCTGGGCGGTCTCTTCTCGTGACCAGTGATCACGGCAACATTGAGGCCATGAGCCATAGGGGTCACACCCAGAACCAGGTCGCTACTTTCTTCTGGGGGGAGATCTGCGAGCAGATACGGGACAGGGTCTCGATTTCGCTCGTTGAAATCAGCTCTGTGATCGAAAACTACCTGACTGCACACCAGCCGTGACGAGTTGTCCGATCTCGCTGTCGGCTGGAGGGCTCCAGCACTTTCACGTACATTCGGGTACGAATTCGGGTACGAAGACTCTTGGCGTATCGGAGCTTGCCGTCCGGACAGGGGACCAGTTCTCCCAGCGGCAGAAAGCTGCCAGGGAATCGGCTGCGCATGGTGTCGCGCAGCCCCGAGGTCATGCGCAGAGTTCCGATGGAAACCCAGGCGATGGCCTGGGCAGGGATGGTATCGAAAATCTCGCCGACGAGACGACAGTAGTCACTCTCCCAGTCCGGATAGTGGACGAGCGGATCAAAGTGAAATCCCAGCCTGTAACCTGCGTCCGCACACTTCCGGGCAGCTCTCAGGCGGGCTTCGATGGAGGCGGTCTTGTGCTCTTCCTGTTTCTGCACGTAGCGGGTGTTCATTGACCAGGCAACGACAGTTTTTCCCCTGTGCTCGAGCCTCAGCAATCCCTCCACACAATCCGTCTTTGTCTTCAGCTCCAGCACCGCATTTCTTTGCGCTGAAAAAAACTCAACCAGTCTCTGTGCATACCCGGTGAGGGGGTCGAGGGCCAGACTGTCGGCAAGTTCTCCCGTACCTATGCGGAAGAAAGATCCCGGAGAGGCGGCCAGAGCCGATTCGAGCTCCCCGGTCAGATCTTCAATGTTGGCGTGGACAACTATGTAGGGGAAGTTCAGGTAGGCCTGCAGATAGCAATAGCTGCATTCCATATGACAGTTGCTGGCAAAGTTGATCACAAAATAATTACAGCAAACGTTGGCAGCCTCACCTCTCGTCTGGCTCGCCGGACAGGACTTGAAAAAGCTTCCCTGGTGCCGGGTCAGTACCAATGTCCTCTTCCCTACGGAAATGGTCGGGGTCTGAGTCCTGGCCTTCCCGCGCAACTGCTCGACGGAATCGATGATGTACACGGGGACACCAGAGAGTTGTTCGAGAACCCGCTCGGTGATGATGGAACCAGCGACTGCCTTTTCAATGAAGACCTGGTTGGGTAAGTAGGCTGAACTCATTCCGTCAAGAGTCAAGAGTCAAGAGTCAAGAGTCAAGAGCTAAAAGTTGAAAGTTGAAAGTTGAAATTATAGCAAGTCGAACAGGTCCGCCATCTCTGGCCGCTGGGCGGCCTTCCCCAAGTGCTCCGCCACGCTGGCCAGTTGATCAGAAGATTGAACGGAGAATTCGAAGGCCAGAGAGTTGCCTTCAAAAAAAGGCGGCGGCGAGACACGGACACTCCGGGGAAAAGACAGCGCCTTCAAGCTTGCCTCATATCTGGAAACCATCTTCTCAAACTCGGGATAGCGACTCTGGTGGAGTCTTTCCAGAATCTTTCGGAAAGTCACAGCATCTCCGGCTCGACCTTTTTCGTGAAGCGAGTTACAGCCGGTTGCGTTCCAGACGCTGAACAGAGGTTCAACCTCCCCCTGTTGAATCCCTCGAGCCCGCAGGTCGTCCAGAAGCTCGAACAATTTCTTCTGGTAGCTGCGGCTGGGCCGGTAGTGGCGGGCCAGATCGAGGAAAAGCTGCTGCTCCCCGGTGGTCCACCGAGCCAGTCTGAGAGCAATCTCAACCCGCAGGATCGAAAGGCTTTTCTGAATCTCCAGGGGCAGGCGGGCGACTGCTATACAACGTTTGTAGTGAAATCGATCCGGGCGGACGCCCAGAGCCGGCAGGTAGCTGGAGATGATTTCTTTCTCGGAGATGCCCAGTTCGACCGCCAGCTTTGTCACTGCCAGGGCCTTCTCGAGCTGGGAGAACTCCCTGGTCCCCAGATTCTCGAAAAGCGCCAGATCGAAGAGCTTGTGGCGGTCTCCTTCCTCTGTAACCTGGGCGGGAACGGTTTTCAATCCGACGCTCGCAGCCAAACGCTGGCGCTGAAAACCGCAAACGATGCGCAGTCGGCTACCGGTGTGCCTCTGCAGAAGGAGCGGCGTGGTGAGACCGATCCGCTCGATCGACCGGCGCAGGGCTTCGTTTTCGATCCAACCCGGAGTCGTTGCAAAGGTGCCGTCTTCCGTTTCAATCTGAGTGATCGGAACCACCTGAATGGCCTCTCTGGAATCTTTTTGGTCCATGGTTTCGTAACTATTCTGATGGGAAGACATCACAGCTGACTGGAAAGAAAAGGCGCGAATGCCTATAATCCATGCCGTGGTCACTGTAGTGATTCGGAAGGGAGTGTTCTTGAGTCACTCCCTTCCTACCTGATTGCAAACAGTGTCAAGCTCTCTGGGAAAAGAAGGAAATACTGAGGGGAAGATGATGACTCTTAGGCATTTGACCAAGGTTGTCAGCCTGGTTCTTGCAATGAGCGTGATGACCTCGTTTTCGCTCTGGGCGCTTGTTCAGGAAATCGATTATACGCCTGAACAGTACGAAGCGTACAACAAGTGCGCCAATCTGGCCGATCCCGAAGCCAAACACCAATGTATCTTGGACTTCATTGAAGAGCACCCGAAACTATCGCTGGTTGAGTATGCGATCATCGAATACGGCCGGGCACTGCAGGAACAGATCCAGAAGGGGCAGCACGAGCAAGTGGTCACGGCTGGAGAGGCGATGCTCAAGTACAGACCGGATGAGATCAAGCTGATTACCCAGCTCTGCTACTCGGCCTACAATTGCGGTCAATACGCGAAAGCGGCCAAGTACGGGGAGCTTGCCTACGCGAGTAATCCCGCGGCAGGCTTCATTCAGATTCTCACTGATGCCTACAAGAAGACCGGAAACGAGCAAAAGTACAGGGAGTGGGCGCTCGTGGCGATCGAGAAACTCGAACCGAGTCAGAGCTTCCAATTCGTGGAGGAATTCCGCACTGACGCGGCTCGGGCAGAGAACTGGTCGCGGGCCGCGAGTCATTCAAAAATGACCCTGGACTTTCTTTCCAAGATGGAAAGGACTTCTAACGCCTCTGAGGCCGAGTGGAACAGCTGGGTGAGAAAGCAGCGAGCCATCTCCTACCTGCTGCTGGGCCGGAGTGCTTACGAGGGTGGGGACTGGGCCAGGGCTGTAGTCAACTATCAGAGAGTCATCCGGAACTCTCGAAACAGAAATCTCAGAGGCGAAGCCCATTACTACATCGGGATGTCGAACTGGAAGGAAAGCCGTCTCCAGCCGGCCATGGAAGCCTTTGCCTGCGGGGCGGCTCAGAGGGGTTCTCCCCACGCCGGCGCGTGCAACGGCTACTTGATCCGTCTCTACAAGTCCACCCACAATGATTCGATCGCCGGCCTCGAAGAATTCAAAAAAAGAGTCAATGGCGACTGCTCCTAGGACGTTCCACGTTCCACGTTCCACGTTCCACGTTTCACGTTTGCGCAGTCGCAGTCTCATCCCTATCTCTGTAGTTTCCTCGGTTGACAATTTTCCTTGCGGCTTGTGGGCCGGTCCCGGAGCTGACCTGGCCCGCCGCCGAGCGGGTAGAGGCGCGAATGCTAATGAGCGCGCAACGTGAAACCTGGAACGTGAAACGCGGAGCCGTGGAACGTGAAAGAGTGATCGGGACGACTCCCGGGGGAGGAACCGTCGTGGTAGCCTAACAGATTGGATCTCCGCCGATGGTAACAGGACCCGAGTTGCTCGAACAACTGAACCAACCCCAGCGGAAAGCTGTGGAGTTGTGCGAGGGTCCGCTCCTGATCGTGGCCGGAGCCGGCAGCGGCAAGACCCGTACCCTTACCTGTAAGATCGCCTTTCTTATCCATGAACACGGGGTAAACCCGGACAATATATTGGCCGTCACCTTCACCAACAAAGCCGCACAGGAAATGCGGGAACGAGTGGAGGCTTTGGTGGGTGACCTTCCAGGTCCTCCTCTGATCTCCACCTTTCATTCCTTCTCAGCCAGACTGCTGAGGCGGCATGCGCCCCTGCTCGGGTTTGGGAACGATTATTCGATCTGCGATGTCCAGGACCAGCGTCGAGCTTATGGAGTCGTCTACCAGGAACTGGGCGTGGATCGTGAACAGCTTCCGATCCGGATGGTACAGGCGGTCGTGAGCCGCGCCAAGAACAAGGGCCAGTCGTGGCAGGGGTTTGTGAAAGTCAACTCTGACACCCCGAACAATGAGCTGATTGGAAGCGTTTTCGAAGCCTATCAGGCCTATTTACGTGATTCGAACGCGATGGATTTCGATGACCTGATGCTGAACGGCGTACGTTTGCTGGTGGAAGAAGAGGAACTCGGCAGGCGCTACGCCGAGAAGTTCAAGTATGTCCTGATTGACGAGTACCAGGACACGAACCGCCCCCAACATGATCTGCTGCGCGCCCTGACGCGGACCCACCAGAACGTCACGGCGGTTGGGGACGAAGACCAGTCAATTTACAGCTTCCGCGGCGCTGACATTTCCAATATTTTGCGCTTTGAAGAGGACTTTCCGGGCGCGCAGGTGATCAAGCTGGAACAGAACTACCGCTCAACACAAGTGATTCTGGACGCTGCCAGCGCCGTTATTTCCCGCAACGCCAAGCGTCGACCCAAGAAGCTTTGGACAGAGCGCCAGGGGGGGGAATTGGTTTCCCTCTTTATTGCCGCAGATGCGAGGATCGAGGCCCGTTTCGTGGCCAGGCGGGTTTTCAATCTGGTGCGGGAGTCCGATGGCGAGATCGGAGTGCTGTATCGCACCAACTTTCAGTCCAGAATTCTCGAGGAAGAACTGAGGCGCCTTTACATACCCTACCGGCTGGTGGGCGGAGAGAGCTTTTACAATCGGAAAGAGGTCAAAGATGCCCTCGCCTATCTGCGCCTGGTCTGCAGTCCGGTCGACAACATTGCCTTGCTGAGGATTATCAATGAGCCGTCCCGGGGGATAGGCCGCGTGACTCTGGAGCGCCTCCAGGGAATTGCACAGGGGAAGAGCCTCAATCTCTGGGAGGCCATCAGAACGGGCCTCGACTCTCACCTTCTTCCCGGACGTTCTCATATCGCAGTCCAATCCTTTCGGAGATTGATCGAGAACTGTCAGTCCGAGCTCTCCTCTCCTCTGCACCTTTGTCTGGAAAGGATTCTGGAGCGAGTCGGCTACAGGGACTATCTTTCGGAGATCGGCACCGAAGAATCGGCCAGCCGTCTGCTCAACCTGGACGAACTGGTGACCGTCGCGCGAGACTGTTATCAGAGAGGTGAGGGAATTCAGGAATTTCTGGACAACGCTGCTCTCTACTCAGAGACCGATGAGTACGACTCCGCCTCGCCAGTGACCCTGATGACACTCCACAATGCCAAAGGACTCGAGTTCCAGTGGGTTCTACTGGTGGGTTGCGAAGAGGGTCTTTTCCCGCATAGTCGCAGCACCAGCGAAGAGGAACTGGAAGAGGAGCGAAGGCTTTGCTACGTAGGCATGACCCGGGCCAAGAAAAGACTCTACCTGAGCTATTCCCGCACCAGGCGTCTCTATGGTCAGGATTTGCCGGGGTTCAACAAGCCCAGTCGCTTCCTGGAAGAAATCCCTTCCGAACTGGTGCAGCTCGAAGCCGGATCGGCCCCTGCTTATCAGGTACCATCTGCTTCGGGAAAGGGGGCGGGTTACCGGAGGCGAAGCCCGTATCAGGGTAAGACCTACAATTCTCCGGCTGCTATGAAACAGGCCCTGAGCACTGCGGGCCGTCCATCCGGGCATCCGGCTCTGCAGCTGACCTCGGGTGATCAGGTAGAGCACCGTCGCTATGGGCCTGGAAGGGTCCTACAGGTCGAAAATACGGGGAAGGATCTGAAGGTGACGGTTCGTTTCCCCGGGATCGGGATCAAGAAGCTCTTACAAAGCTACGCCAGGCTAGAGCTCATCTGATTCCAGTCCCAGGACCTCAGCGTCGCGATCCGAAAGCCAGCCCCCGTCACTCCTTTGCCTGACCGTGCCGTCCCGCTTCCAGGAGCGTTCACATCGGGGCTCGTCACGGATGTCCTGAATCTGGATCCTCGTCTCCGATCCAGCCAGGAGTTGAAAGCGACTCACTCCGCACAGGTCGGCCAACTCCGCTTCAAAGAGTCGCAGCGTTTGCAGGCGCGCTTCGGGGAGCCGGGCAGTGATTGCCGCATCAAGCGGGTTTTTCAGACCGCCGCCGGCCGGGTTTTTTGCCTCTTCGAGCTTCCTCAGAGCCTCCCCGCGGAGAGTCATTACGTCCGTCCATCCGGGGTCGGTTTCGAAGTCGAACTCATCCGGCAGCGACGTGAAATGAACAGAATGACCAGAGTCCTCGGAGTGATCGTGATGATGAAGCCACGCTTCTTCCGCCGTAAAGACCAGGATCGGAGCCACTGCCCGGATCAGAGCATCGGCTACCCGGTTCATGACCGTCTGGGCTCGACGCCGCCGAAGGGAATTCGGGGGATCGCAGTAGAGCCGATCCTTGAGGGCAGCCAGGTAAACGGCACTCAGGGTCTGATTGCAAAAGTTGAAGATGGCATCGGACACCAGGTTGAAGCGAAAGGAGGCATAGTCTCGATGAACCGCTTTCACAAACTCGGAGAGTTGCTGCATAGCCCAGGAATCGATCGAGTACCGATCCTGCTCGGAGAGTTCTACGGCGTGCTCGGGCCGGAAATCCTTCAGGTTGCCCAGCAGGAAGCGGATCGTGTTGCGGATCTTGCGATACTCCTCGCTGGCGACACAAAAGAACTCCCAGTCCACCTTGATGTCATGGGTGTAGCTGAGCGAGCTGACCCACCATCTGCAGACATCGGCACCGTGCTGCTTGAGGATATCGGAGACCTCGATCGTGTTTCCGAGAGACTTGCTCATTTTGCGGCCTCTGGCGTCGACCATGAAACCGTGGGTCAAGAGCTCACGGAAGGGGTTTTGCCCGGTCGCCCCCAGCGCCGGCAACATCGAAAGCTGAAACCACCCTCGATGCTGGTCGGAACCTTCCAGATAAAGATCGGCGGGATACCCGATCCCACGGCGGCACAGTACAGCATTCCAGGAACTTCCCGACTCGAACCAGACGTCGAAAATATCGACACCCTTCTTGAATTCTTGCAGCCCCTCCTTCCCTGAACTTCTCAACGCGTCGGGAAGGTCGGGGTCTTCCTCGGGTTGATAGCCCTCCAGCAACGCGGCTGGATCTTCGTGGAACCACACATCCGACCCGAAAGTTCCAAAGCGCCGGGCCACTGCTCGAATCGAAGCGGGGGTCAGCAACAGCTCCTCCCCCGGTCCAAAAAATGCAGGAATGGGCAGACCCCAGGCCCGCTGGCGGCTGATGCACCAGTCAGGACGTGATTCCAGCATTCCAATGAGACGGTTCTTGGCCCAGTCGGGAACGAATTGAATCCCTTCTCCGGCTGCTTGCAGCGCTCGTTCCCGGAGCGACTGCTGGGTGTCTCCAAACGGCTTATCGACGGCCACGAACCACTGTTCCGTGGCCCGGAAGATGATTGGAGTCTTGCCCCTCCAGTCGTGGGGATAGCTGTGCAGGTAGTCTTCGCTGCGAAAGAGAACACCTGCCTCAGTCAGGCGATCGACAATCAGAGAGTTCGCGTCCCAGACGCTCACCCCCTGAAGCCAATCGGGCGCAGTTGTGTCGAAGGTCCCATCCTCCTGGACAGGGCAATAGATGGGCAATCCCTCCTTCATTCCCGTGATGTAGTCATCGGCTCCGTGTCCTGGTGCGGTGTGAACGAGACCGGTCCCGTCTTCCAGGGTTACATAATCGGCTTCCACGAGAGGGCCCTTTTTCTTTCTCAAGGGAGGCTCGTACCAGACCCCGGAGTCGACCAGCTCAGCTCCCAGACATCGTCCCATCTCCTCGACTCGAGAGGTCCCGGAGAACACCTGTTCCACGAGGTCGGTAGCCACGATGGCCAGGCGGGATTCTGCTCCTTCTGTGAATCGGATCAAAGAATACTCGGCAGCGGAAGCTACTACGATTGCCTCATTCGCGGGCAGGGTCCAGGGAGTCGTCGTCCAGATCATCAACCAGACTCGCTTTCCCGACGGCGCATGAAGCCCGGCGGGCAGTTGTTCACTTCCCCGCAGCAGGAACAGGACATGAATGCTCGTATCCGTTCGGTCATAGTACTCGAGTTCCGCGTCTGCGAGAGCCGTGCGGTTCTCGATTGACCAGTGAACTGGCTTCAAGTCCCGATAGACAAGGCCTTCTTCAGCCAGCCTCGCGAACACCTCCAGAACGTCTCCCTCGTACTCCGGCCGCATGGTGAGGTAGGGGGTTTCGTAGGTGCCAATGGTCCCCAGCCGCTGGAGCTGTTCGGCCTGGAGGTTCACGCAGGTGGCTGCATAGTCATGACACCGCTGCCTGATCTCAGAAGTGGTCAGGTTCTTGCTCTCAGGCCCGAGCTCTTTGAGGACCTTGTGTTCAATGGGCAGGCCATGGCAATCCCATCCCGGGACGAAGTTCACGTCATGTCCGGCCATGATGCGAGAACGAACGACCAGGTCCTTCAGAGTCTTATTGAGAAGGTGACCCATGTGAATCGGACCGTTCGCATAAGGAGGGCCATCGTGCAGGATGTAGGGGCCCCGCGGATGGTCCAGATCGCGCATACGGCGATACAGGTCCATGCGTTCCCAGCGGGCCTGCAGCCTGGGCTCGAGCTGAAGCAGGTTTCCCTTCATCGGGAAGCCTGTTCTCGGTAATTGGAGAGTCGGTCGATAGTCGTTCTTCTCGGTCATGGGTGTCTCGTCCCGGGCCTCACCTCAGCGCGCGCAGGGCGGGCTTTCTGTCCCGGCTGTTGCCAGCAGGCCGGAAAAGATTGAGTTTAGCTCAAAACCGGAGAGCGAGTACTCTCTTTCACAAATACGGTCGCGCAAAAAGACCTTTAACTTTTCATCGGAATTCCGCAGGATTACAGGCATGACCATTTTCAAGAAGATCATTGACGGCGAGATCCCGGCCGACATCGTTTACGATGATGAAGACTGCCTCGCTTTCAGGGATGTGAATCCACAGGCTCCGATTCATATTCTGGTGATTCCCAAGAAGGAGATTGCAAGTCTTGCGGGGGCGGAGCGGGAAGACCAGAGGCTGCTTGGGCATATGCTTCTCAAGGTGGCTGACATCGCTCGGGACCAGGGTCTCGCGGTCGATGGATACCGCGTTGTGGCAAACATTGGGCGAAATGGCGGCCAGTCGGTTGACCACCTCCACTTTCATCTTCTGGGCGGACGCTCCCTGAGTTGGCCTCCGGGGTAGGGCGTAGGGTACGCCAACCTGGCGTGCCGAACGAATGGAGATGGCAAGGATGGCCCGGCAAATGGATGATCTGTGCAGACAAGTCCGGTTCGGCACGGTTGATAACCGTGCCCTACGAACGGCAAGCTGCCAAGCGAAGGTTCGGCAACAGGCCCAATACTCTCTTGCACACGGATTTGTGCAAGGAGTACTTAGCAACTCGATTTCTGAGACTGCATCTTCTGGATGAGCGATGAACGAGAAGCAGAGTTCCCGTGCCTACGACTTCCAGGCGTTTGAAAAAAAGTGGCAGGACTACTGGGAAGAGAACAAGACATTCAAAGCTGAATACGATCCGGCCCGGCCCAAATTCTATTGTCTGGACATGTTTCCCTATCCGTCCGGCTCGGGCCTGCATGTGGGACATCCCGAGGGATACACCGCCACAGACATCGTTTCTCGCTTCAAGCGTATGAAGGGTTTCAATGTTCTTCATCCGATGGGATGGGATGCTTTCGGTCTTCCGGCTGAACAGTATGCTATCGAAACTGGTACGCATCCAAAGGAAACGACAGCCCAGAATGTCGATCTTTTTCGAAAACAGCTCAAGATGCTCGGTTTTTCCTATGACTGGGATCGCGAGATCAACACCACTGACGAAAGGTACTACAAGTGGACCCAGTGGATCTTTCTCAAGCTTTACGAGAAAGGCCTGGCCTATCAGTCGGAAGAGCCTGTCAACTGGTGCCCGGCCCTGGGCACGGTGCTGGCCAATGAGGAGGTGATTGACGGAAAGTCGGAGCGCGGGGGACACCCGGTGATCAAGAAGCCCATGCGACAGTGGGTTTTGAAGATCACTGAGTATGCGGAACGGCTGCTGGCGGATCTGGATGAACTGGAGTGGCCCGAGAGCCTAAAGGAGATGCAGCGCAACTGGATCGGCAAGAGCTACGGAGCCAATATCGATTTTCAGGTGGTGGGTTGCGATTCGAGTTTTCGAGTCTATACGACACGACCGGACACGCTCTTTGGAGCTACCTTTTGCGTGCTGGCGCCGGAGCATCCGCTGGTGGCCCAGATGACCCAACCCTCCCGGAGAGATCAGGTTGAGGAATATGTTGAGTCCACACTACACAAGACCGACCGGGAGAGGACTGTTGTGGCCGAGGGGAAGACCGGCGTGGACACGGGAGCCCGGGCCGTTAACCCGGCCAACGGCGAGGAGATTCCGATTTTCATTGCAGACTACGTCCTGATGTCGTACGGCTACGGCGCCATCATGGCCGTGCCGGGGCACGATGAGCGGGACCATGAATTCGCGCGGCGATATGACCTTCCCATCCGGAGAGTTGTGACAGGCGGGGAGGAAGGGGATATTTACAAAGCGGCTCATCATGGAGACGGCACTCTCATCAACTCCGGCTTCCTGAATGCCCTGGATAGGGATGAGGCCATCCGGGAAATGATTGGATGGCTGGAGCGCGAAGGTCGGGGAGAGGGCGCAGTCAACTATAAGATTCGGGACTGGCTGTTTTCACGCCAGCGCTACTGGGGAGAGCCCTTTCCTCTGGCCCATGACGAGCAGGGCCATGTGATTACACTGGAGGAGGATCTGCCCGTGTTGCTTCCTGTATTGGACGACTACCTGCCCTCGGAGACCGGAGAGCCACCCCTGTCGAGAGCGCAGGACTGGCTCTACTTTGAAAGGAACGGGGTCCGCTATCGGCGAGAAACCAACACCATGCCCCAGTGGGCGGGCTCCTGCTGGTACTTCATTCGCTTTGTGGACGCGAATAACGATGCCGAGCCCTGGGACCCGGCTGTGGAAGCTTACTGGCTGCCGGTCGATCTTTACATCGGCGGGGCAGAACACGCGGTCCTGCATCTGCTCTATGCCCGCTTCTGGCAGAAGGTTCTTTACGATCTGGGCTATGCTTCGACGAGTGAGCCGTTCAAGAAGGTGATCAATCAGGGAATGATCCTGGGCGAGAACGGCGAGCGAATGTCCAAGAGCCGGGGTAATGTCGTGAATCCCGACGACGTGGTCCAAGAATGGGGTGCAGATTCTTTCCGGCTCTACGAAATGTTCATGGGACCTCTGGAGGCAGTCAAACCGTGGCAGACCAATGGAATTGCCGGTGTCCATCGGTTCCTTTCCAGGTTCTGGAGACTGGTTGTCGACTCAGACGGAGAGATCAGCCAGCGGGTTCAGGCTGAAGCTGAGTCAGAGACCTTCCAGCGGCATCTGCACAGAACCGTCAAGAAAGTGACCGAGGACATAGAAGTCCTGCAGTTCAATACGGCCATCTCGGCCATGATGGAACTGCTCAACGCGGCTTACAAGGAACCCGGGATCACTGGCGAGTCACTGGAGACATTTCTGCTGTTGTTGAGTCCCTTCGCTCCCCACCTGGGGGAGGAAATCTGGAGCCGCCTGGGACACAGTCGGACCCTGGCTTACGAGCCCTGGCCGGAATATGAGGCGGAGCTGGTCCAGGCAGAGACGGTGACGATTTCGATTCAGGTGAACGGAAAACTGAGAGGCACCCTGACGGTTCCCGCCGGAATGGAACAGGAGACGGTCGTGGAGCAGGCCAGGGAGGTACAGGGCGTGCAACGCCACCTGGAGGGCAGGACAGTCCGCAAGGAGATCTTCGTTCCCGGTCGCATCGTGAATTTTGTGGTGAAATAGGTTCTGGGTTCTAGGTTCTAGGTGGTTTTCGCCAGAGCATCGGCTTCTTCTGTTTTTTCCCATGCTCTACCTTCATTGTGTAAACCATGTACCCGGTCAGTACGAGCTCTTGTCACTAGGTGTGGAAAAACATCAGGCGGCTTTCTCCTCCGGGACTTGGTTGACCGGGACTCCATTGACATATTTGGCGCCCTGGTAGACGTCTTTCATCAGCTCCGGTGCCTTCAACCGGCGGAATCGCTGCTCCGCCACCAGCAGCATCTTCCAGATCACCGCCTGGGCGTTGTCCACTTTCTTGAATCGCTTGGCCGCGTCCGTTCGCAGCCGAAGAGCGGCAAACGGTGACTCCACTGGATTGGTGGTTCGCAGATGCTGCCACTGCTTCTTTGGATAGCAGGTAAAAGGTCACCATCCGGTCCCAGTCCTGCTCGATTAGCTCAGCCGCCAGAGTCAGCCCTCGCTGCCGGCACCAGTGCTGAAAAACCTTCTTGAGTCGTTGTGCTTCTTCTCGAGTCTCGGCGTAAGGGATCTGCCGCAGGATCAGCAAGGCCGGCTTGTGCACTCGCTTAGGGAGCTTGGTCAGCAGGTTGACGATCCGATGATTCCAGCAGCGCTGCTCCTCGGCCTGGGGATAGACGTTGCGCAAAGCTCCCCAGATGCCCAGGTGGCCGTCTCCGATCACCAGCCGTGGACAGCCCATCCCCCGGCGCTTCAAGTCGCGCAGTACTTCCGACCAGCTCTGGGTCGATTCCCGATAGCCGCTCGTGACCGACACCACGGCTTTGCTTCCGTCACTTAAGGCGGCCAGCACCACCAGCAGGACTGCCTTTTCCTTCTCCAGACCCGCCTTGACGTAGATTCCATCTACCCATAAATACACCACTTCCAGATCATTCAAGGGTCGACTCTGCCAGACCTCCCATTCGGCCTGCCACTGCTCTTTCAATCTGGCCACCGTGGAGGACGACAGGTGCGCCGTTTCCCCTAAAAGCCCTCTCAGAGCCAGATCAAAATCCCCCAGCGCCAGACCATGCAAGTACAGCTCAGGGATCAGTTCTCGAACCTGCCGCGTCCGCTTGGCAAACAGGGGCAACACCCGACTTTCAAAGTGTTCCTCTAGATCCCGCACTCGAGGCCTTCGAACCTGGATCGTCCCCGAGCTCAGCGTCAGATGCCTCGGCTTCCCATATCCATTGCCATAGCCCGACGGAGCGTCCACGGCCCTTCGCCGCTCACTCTTACGCCGCCCTAATAACTCCGTGACTTCCTCCTCCAGCAGCTCTTGAACCCAGCCTTGGATCTTCTCCCCCACCCAATCTTCCAGCTCCTCGAAACAAACTCTTGACTCGACACTTTCCTCAATGTTCTGCTTGCTCATGCGGTGTGTACTCCTTCCGTTGCGGGCCTTTCGGCCCTGGGTTTTAAATCAACCCGGAAGGATACTCACCGCCTATGCTATTTACACACCTTCTGATGGTAGCTCGGTCAGTACCTCAGTACCTCAGAACCCAGAACCTAGAACCTTTTCCGCCGTGCTAGAAAAAAAAGATTAAACTGGGCGCAATAAACTGCGTCTAACCTAGTGGGTACTTACTTTCATATACTAAGTACTCACTTCCATAAATACGATGATGTTTGGTGGGAGCGCGACGGAGACCAGATTGAGGCGAGACGACGAGTCGATGCGGAGCCATCGGCGAGGAGGAGCAACAAAGAGATGGGCCCGTCCCGCCCCAACCCTTCGGGCGGATGGGGGTTGCGGGCGATCTCTTTGTCGTTCGTCGTCAACGATGCTTGCGCATCGCCTCCTCCTCTCTTCGCGATCTCACCTCGCAAGACCCATCCGCAAACGTCACCGTATTTATGGAAGGGAGTACTAAGAGGCCCAACAATCAGTCGAAGAACAAGGCCGGTGAGAATCCGGCTTCGAGCTTAGAGGAGGATAACGATGGCGCAAAGAAGGGGCTTTTTCAGGACGGCGCCCGGGCTGGCATTTCTGGTCATCCTGGCCGCGCTTGCACTGGGGATCATCATCGGTTCGATTGTTTCGGACGGGGTCGGAGCCAATCCTGCTGAAGTCCAGGTCGCAAAACTGACTCGGAAGGGAGGCGGTGCGCCGCTGGTGCTCGATCGAGAGGTTTCCCTGCACGAGGGCTTTGCTCAAGTGGTTGAGGCAGTTGGACCGGCCGTCGTCAACATCAGTACCCAGAGTCTGGTGGAGATTCCGAGGGGGGGGCTGCCCGAAGCCCTGCGCGAATTCTTTGGTCGAGACCCGTCCAACCCTCCTGACCAGAGGCAAGAACCCCGCGAGCGCAAGTATTCAGGACTGGGGTCCGGTGTGGTTGTCGACAGCGCCGGCTATATCCTGACCAACTACCACGTCATCGAGTCAGCTGACAAGATCACAGTTACCCTGCCCAGCAATTTGAGTTTCCCGGCCCAAATGATCGGTTTCGACAGACAATCGGATCTGGCCGTGCTGAAAATCGATGCGGACAAACCTCTGCCCTTTGCCCAGATTGGGGATTCGGAGAAAGTGAAAGTAGGAGACTGGGTGCTGGCAATCGGAAGCCCTTTTGGGCACCAGAATACGGTCACGGCAGGAATCGTTTCGGCAACAGGTCGAGTTGTACCGACCGGCACTTTCGGGGACTACATTCAAACGGACGCAGCCATCAATCCTGGAAACAGCGGCGGTCCGCTGGTCAATGCCAGAGGGGCAGTCATCGGCATCAACACCTTTATAGCCACCCGCAGTGGAGGATCCGTGGGGGTCGGTTTTGCCATTCCCTCGACCGTGTTCGTGAATTCCTACAACCAGCTGGTCAGCATCGGCAGGATCAAGCGGGGTTTCATGGGAATCCGCATGAATCTCAGTTCACTCACTCCTGAGATGGCCGAGTTTTTCGGTGTTGCCGGCGATGACCCGGACGGAGTCAAGGACGGGGATGGAGTTCTGGTGACTCAGGTCGAGGAGGCCGGGCCGGCGGATCAGGTCGGAGTCGAGCCGGAAGATGTCATTGTCAAAGTGGCCGAAAGAGAGATCAGAACTTTGTGGGATCTGCGGACGGTGATTGCCAGCACGCCACCCGGGGAAGAGGTTGCCATCAAAGTGGTTCGCAAGGGCCAAGTTCTCGACTTCTCGGTGATTCTCGCCGAACGGACGCTGGAGCAGGATCTGGAAGAACAGAACCAGGGAATTTCCCTGGATGAACAAGTCGAGCGGGATCGGAAGAAGGAGATTGGTCTGGAAGTCCGTTCGGCAACGGAGCGCGATCTGGAAAGGCTGGGAATCGAAGACGAAGAAGGAATTCTCATTCTTGAAGTCACGCCCACCAGTCTGGCCGACGACGCTGCATTGAGGCCGGGGGAGATCGTGACCCACGTCAATGGCGAGCCTGTGACCTCGGGAGCGGAATTCAGGGACAGGATTCTCGACCTGGAATCCGGCTCCGGCGTGATCCTGCGCCTCGTCTACTCGGCTGACCGCCAGAAGCAAATCCGCTACACGTCGTTTGTGAAGCCCTGAAGGGCGCTCTCTGCCCGCTCGCGCCGTTTCACGTTTTCACGTTCTGCGTTCCACGTTCAGGTCCCGGATTTGAATGTGGGAGACACCTTGGGTCGGCGACTGAAGGTGTCACGTCTTGATGGGTAACGCTTCCGGGTGAAAGTGGGAGGCAGACTCAGGGCAGCTCCCGGGAGGATTTAAGCGGTCGCCTGCCCTGAGTCTGCCTCCCACTTTCAAGACGTCGCGGCGTGAGGCCCCTTACTCCCACTCTGGGATCCCAAATTTCCAGAACCTAGCCCGGATTATGCATGAGATCTGAATCCGAGTGAGATTTGGGCCCAGAAAAAAGGCCGTAGCTCTCTGATATAAAAGGGTTTACATAAACAACGACCCTAAACAGGAGCTACGGCAATGTTGAAAGCAGTCTGCCAGAATACCCTGCTATTTCACAGCCACCGAAAGATCACGGCGCGTTTTGATGGGGGGAGTCTGACTTCCGACGCAGGATGGTTGTTGTTTGGATCGCTGGATCGGCAACATCGGTTGTGCGAGGGCTTCAGTTCGTGTATTTCGGAAAGCCGGGACCGACGCTACGTTCGTCATGACCTGTTGAAGTTGATTCGACAACGAGTCTTGCAGATCGTGGCCGGCTACGAAGACTGTAATGACGCCGATACGCTGCGCTCCGATCCGATGCTCAAGACAGTCTGTGATCAGTTGCCCGAGAGCGATCCCGATTTGGCCACCCAGCCGACTTTCTCCCGTTTGGAGAACTCCGTCACCAAGAAGGATCTGATGCGTCTGAGCCAGTGGCTGCTAGGCCGTTATGTGCGCTCCCTGAAGAAGAGACGTCCCAGCAAGATCATCCTGGATCTGGACAGTACCGACGACCACACTCACGGTCAGCAGGAGTTCTCCTTCTACCATGGGTATTACCGAAACCACATTCTGCATCCTTTGCTGATCTTCGATGCCGACACGGGCGACCTGGTGTGTGTCGTGTTGAGACCTGGCAACAAGGGGGCTGCCTCTCACATCGTGCCCATTCTGAAGCGAGTCGTGGAGGCCATCCGACAAGGAGTGGGGACGGATGTCGAGATTGAGATTCGGGCCGACAGCGGCTTTGCCACGCCTCGGCTCTACGAGTTCTGTGAAGGTGAAGAGAATCAACTCCAATATGTCATTGGGTTAAGTCGAAACCCTCGCCTGCAGCGAGTGGTCGAGCCGCTGCTGGATTCGACTCGGCTGCAGTTCGTTGAGCTGGAGGAAAAACAGCGTCAGTTTGACGAGTTTCTTTATCGAGCCAAGAGCTGGGATCGATCCCGTCGCGTCATTGTCAAAGTGGAGGTCGATCAGCGCGGGATCAATCGTCGCTTTGTGGTCACCAACCGGGACGATCTCTGCTCCCAATCACTTTATGACCACTATACAAACCGAGGGCAGACCGAGAACTTCATCAAGGCCTTCAAGAATCATCTGAGCATGGACCGACTCAGCTGTCATCGATTCCTGGCCAATCAGTTTCGACTCCTCCTGCATGCACTGGCTTACCAGATGTTCGTGCGCCTCCGCGACTATCTGCACGGGACTCCCTGGCACAAGCTCGAAATCGAAACCTTACGTCGTCGTGTCCTCAAGATCGGGGCCCGCATCCGACAAACCACTCGACGCATCTGGGTCCATCTTTCCTCAGCCTTTCCCGAACAACCCCTCTTCCACCTCGTCTTGAGTCGCCTCAACTCCAGCTAGCTTCTCCCAGTTCCCCAAAAAACCGCTTCCGATACTCATCCAGGCCCAGATCTGTCTGAAATTCACTCCCCCAACCACTCAAACGCCTCCCCAACCGATATTCTTCGCAAATCCGCCTGTCACACCTGCCCGCTTCCGAGTTGGGCCACTTCTCGACTCGTTTTTCAACACCGGACTACGGTTTTTGCATAATCCGGGCTAGAACCCAGAACCCATTGATTTTTCATCCCTATCATTCTATTTTGAGGGCAGCGCAAGGGAGTACTAAGTGATTATTGGAGTTCCGCGCGAAATCAAGGACAGTGAGTATCGTGTAGGACTGGTGCCGTCGGGAGCCCACCAGTTGACCGAGGATGGCCACCAGGTCGTGATCGAGTCCGGCGCCGGCGCCGGCTCAGGTTTCGGAGACGAGGAGTATCAGGAAGTAGACGCCACCATCGTCTCAAATGCGGGCGAAGTCTATTCGCTCAGTGACATGGTGGTGAAGGTGAAAGAGCCGATCGAGCCCGAGTACGAGCTGCTGAGAGATGGGCAAATCCTCTTCTGTTTTCTGCATCTGGCACCGCTGCCGCGGTTGACCGAGGTGCTCCTGCAACGAAGGGTCACGGGAATCGCCTACGAGACGCTCCGCGATCAGAACGGAGGATTGCCTCTGCTGACGCCAATGAGCGAGGTGGCAGGCCGCATGTCCACGGTGGTGGGAGCTTATTATCTGCAGAGACCCTGCCAGGGAAGGGGCGTTCTGCTGGGGGGGATTCCCGGTGTCAGGCCGGGGCTGGTGGTGGTCATTGGAGCCGGGACGGTCGGATTGAACGCCATGAAAATAGCGATGGGGCTGGGAGCTCAGGTGAGCGTCCTGGACGTAGATATTGACAGGCTCCGTCGTGTCGACGATCTGTATTTTGGCCAGGTTGAGACTCTCTATTCCAATGCCTTCCATATCTCTGAAGCCGTCAAGAGGGCTGATCTGGTGATTGGAGCTGTACTGATTCCCGGAGCCAGCGCTCCCAAGCTGGTGACTCGAGAAATGGTCAGCAACATGAAGCCGGGCTCGGTCATTGTCGATGTTGCCGTTGATCAGGGGGGGTGCTGTGAGACTTCGCGTCCGACCACGCACAGCCACCCGGTATACCAAGTCGATCGAGTCCTTCATTATTGCGTGACCAATATGCCGGGCGCCATGCCCAGGACCGCCACCTTCGGTCTCACGAATGCGACGCTTCCGTACATCAGGGAGATCGCCGGAAAGGGTCTTGTTCGGGGTGTGACCGAGAACAGTTGTATCGCCACCGGAGTCAATACTTTTGGGGGCAGCATAACCTGCCTGCCGGTCGCCGCTTCCCAAGGGATCGAGCACGTTGAGTTGACGGACCTGATGTGATTTCAATTCCCGCAGAGGCAGCCGTCGGAGGACTCCAGTCTTCACAACCACCTTCGTGTCGGATTGTGCGCAGGCGTGTTTCCATTGATGCTGCCGCTTCCGGCGCGGAGAACATGCAGCGGGATCGGTTGCTGCTGGAGCAGGCAGAATCGTCCGCTGATCGGGTAACGGTGGTTCGTCTCTATGGGTGGTCAATACCAACCGTGTCGCTGGGCCGCCACCAGGATCCGGCGCAAGCCATTGATCTACCCTACTGCCAGAGAAACGAGATCGAGTGGGTCCGGAGACCGACCGGTGGTCGAGCCGTGCTCCATGGCGAGGAACTGACGTACGCTGTCGTTTCCAATGACCCTCAGCTCTTTCCCCTTGGGAGCCTCAGCGCGACCTACCGTCTGGTTTCCGAGATTCTGGCTCGCGCCCTGGGAACACTGGGGGGAACGGTTTCTCTCCAGTCCAGGGGGGGCAGAGCCGTCCACAAGGGGGTGACGATCAGCCCCTGTTTTGCGACAGCATCTCGTCATGAGCTATTGTTCCAGGGTCGAAAGCTGGTGGGCAGCGCCCAGCGCCGGCTGAGGCGCAGCTTTCTTCAGCATGGCTCCATCCCGGTAAGGCTCGACTATCGACGCCAGGGGAAGGTGTTGAAGTTCGATGCGGATCGGCTGCGTAAGACGGTGACTTGCTGGGGCGAGATTTCTTCTTCGGAGAATCCGGTTGAGGACCTGGCAGGGGCGCTGCTCCAGGTGTTCGCCCGGTATCTGGGAGTCCTGGAAACCACCGACTGATGCACTAGTGCATCTCGCCAACTTGTGGCGGGCTGCACTAGGATGGAGATTTCGGAAAGGAGATCTATGAAGGTTCGAGTTCTTCATTTGGTTCTGATCGCAAGCCTGGCCACGACGTGTGCGCAGCAGACTTGGACCGAATGGACGGCCTTTGAAAATGTGAGCGTGATTCCCATGAACGGAGAGCGAGTTCTTTCGGAGCAGACCGTAATCGTGCGCGGGGACCGGATCGTCGCGCTCGGTCCCAGCAGCATCCTTCCGATCCCGGAGGGTGCGCGCAGGATCCCGGCTTCCGGTCAGTTCTTGATTCCGGGGATGGCAGAGATGCACGGGCACATTCCCACAGGCCATGCCTCTCGGGAATTCGTTGATTCGGTTCTGTTTCTCTATCTCTCCAACGGGATCACGACGGTTCGGGGAATGCTGGGAGGACCGGGTCAGCTGGAGATGAGACAAGAGGCCTCAAAGCCTGAAATCTGGTCGCCCACGCTCTACCTGGCGGGTCCCAGCTTCAGCGGAAACTCGATCAGCACGCCGCAGGAGGCAGTGGGCCGCGTAATGCACCAGAAGGAGGAAGGCTGGGATCTGTTGAAGGTCCATCCCGGCCTGACCCTGCAGGAGTATGATGCCATGGCCCGTACCGCGACTGCCGAGGGGATCCCGTTTGGCGGACATGTTCCCGCCGAGGTCGGCATTGATCACGCTCTGGAAAGCGGTCAACTGACGATCGACCACCTGGATGGCTACATCGAAAGGCTGAAGGGGGCAGAGGGAGAGATCCCGGAGACTGACCTCATTGAGATTTCGAGGAAGACACGTTCCAGAGGCGCCTGGGTGGTTCCGACCATGGCCCTGTGGGAGACGGTGATTGGTGGAGCCGACCTGGAGAGAATGAAAAGCTATCCGGAGCTGAAATACCTGCCTCGCCAGATGGTCGACCGGTGGATCGAGGCCTACTCGGAGCGCCGGCCGGCAGGCGAACAGGCGGAGCAGGTCCGATGGGTCGTGATGAACCGTAGGCGCTTACTCAAGCAAATGAGTGACACGGGGGTAGGAATCCTCTTTGGGACCGATGCTCCGCAAATGTTCAGCGTTCCCGGGTTTTCACTCCATCGAGAGACCAGGATCATGCTGGACGCTGGTCTGACTCCCTACCAGATTCTCCGCTCCGCCACCCGCAATGTGGGCGAGTATTTCAGCGACAAGGATGCCTTCGGGACGGTGAGCGTCGGAAACAGGGCTGATCTGGTGCTCCTGAAAGCCAATCCTCTGGCGGATATCGCCGATCTCTCCCGGATCAGCGGGGTGATGGTGCGGGGCCGCTGGCTTTCCCGGAGCGACATCGACCGGAAACTGACGGAAATTGCCCGACGGGTCTCGGTAGTTCAGTAGGTCCAGGTCCTGATTCCGAGGATTCCGTAACTCCAGAGATAGACGACGATTCCAAGACCAGCTGAGGAGCAGGCCAGGGCGAAGACACGCACCCCGAGACTGGTTCGCACACGGGTCAGACCTTGGATGGACTGGACCGCTCCCAGCAAGGCGAATACTGCAAAGAGCCAGCTCAGGGCGAACAGTGAGCCTGACCAGAAAGTGAAATTGCCCAGTCTCTGGATGGGGTCTTTCATGACCCCCAGCACGATCAGAGCGCAAGAAGCCAGAGCCAGTGCCGACAATGCGGGAAAGACGCCCAGCCGTATCCAGTTCAGATCCTTGAGTTGCCCCAGGAACCAGAGCGGGCACCAGCAAAGCGAGAAGAGCAGTCCCGCGACCATGAGCAGTAGGACCAGCCCGGCGGTAGCTCTTTCCAAGCAGAGCCTCCAGAAGGAAAGAGCCTGGTAGCTGCCCAGGATGACTCGTCCTGTGCCCTGCAGGATCGTCTCCCCCTGGTCCTGCATGAAGGCAGCGGTCGGTATTGGGTCATCCGGTCCTCGAAAACGGCGGTCCGTGACCGGAATGAGAACATCCCCTTGATCGCCACCGGCCAGCCGCAGCTGGTTGCCCTGCAGATCGAGCCGGATCACACAGAAAAGATTGACCAGAAAGCGGGAGATTTCCTGCTGCGGGGCGATTGGACGGTAGTATCCGGCCAGCCCTGCCACCCTCCAGGCTGGAATCTCGGAGGGTGGGGCCTGCGATCGAGGAACTCCTTTCAGTAGATGGTCGCGCACCAGCCGGGTCAGGCGGGAAAGGGCTTGAGTACTGGCTGAATTGATGAACAAAACGAAGCCCTTCCCGGACTGCGGTAGATATTCGAGGCGCGACAGGAAGCCATGGAGGCCTCCTGAATGTCCGCGCACTAGAAATCCTTGAAAAATGGTCGTGTCAAGACACAGTCCGTAACCGGTCCGAATGCCGTTCAAGGCAGCCAGGCTGGTCGAGGAAGTCTCCATTCTTTGCAGAGATTCCGGATACAGAAGTTGAGCCTTGCCGAAACGTCCCTCATTCATCAACAGGAGCAGGAGATTTGCCATTTCACGAGGTGAAGCGTTGACAGCTCCAGCCGGCCGCAGGCTGATGTGCCAGTAGGGAGCGACTTGGCCATTGATGTAACCCGTGGCCAGGTTTTCATCGGGGTAGTAGGTCGCTGTGCTCATCTCGAGTGTTCTGAACCACTCGTCTTCGACATACGACTCGAAGCTCCGACCGCTGACCTTCGCAACGATAAAGGCGGCCATGGCAATTCCGGCGTTGGAGTAGGAAAAATGCTTGCCCGGGGGCCAGCGGCACGTACGCCGGGGATTGAGAGCCAGTCCCTCTTCGAGTGGAATGGGATCGGCCTGGTTGTGGGCATACTCGTACACATGAATATCATCCAGACCGCCTGTATGCTCCAGCAGGTGGGCCAGATTCAAAGGATGTGTATCCGTCCAGGGGTTCACGACTCCCAGCTCAGGGGCCAGAGACTTGACAGACCGTTGGATGCTCAGCTGACCCTGCTCCTGAAGCTTGAGGACAGAGAGAGCTACCAGTATCTTTGAGATCGAGCCGATCCGAAAAAGCGTGTCAGAGGTAACCGACCGACCGTCTTCAATCTCTGCCAGCCCCACACCTCCCGCCCATTCAACCCTGTCCCGATTGACCAGGGCCAGACCTGCACCCGGTGTGTTCGTGTCAGACAAAATCTCTTCGATCGACTCGAGCAGGAGCTCCGGGGTCTTGTCGG
>CBDBGQ010000033.1:0-11625 GCA_965205345.1 Acidobacteriota bacterium
CGTTGGCGAAGATGGGTTTGCGGCTATCGTCGTGCTTGTAGATACCCGGCTCGAGGGTGATGAACCGTTCCTCGCCCTGGTCGAGCGTCGCATAGACCGATCCGGTCTGAGCGATGAACTGATGGAGCTTGAAGGGCAAGAGCGTATAGCGCGAACCCTTTCCCTGAATGTGCTGGTTGACAGTGCTCACCCATTGGAGGGTCGCCTCAAGAGCGATCCGACAACGATCTTCTGGTACCCCCGAGTCCTCGGCCAACGCCGCAACGACATCGCTGAACCCCCATGGGCATTCTCCGAACCAACCGCCCGTCACACTTCTCGAGGGCAATGCGGTTTTCGAGCCAGACCGCCACCGGGTGCTTGCGTAGTTGGATTTCGGCTGCATTGTCGTCGATCCCGGCGGTGATGGCCGCATGGAGTTTCTGCTTGGAGGGCTGTCTTCCGGAGGCGTCGAGTGAGGGCGCCAGCGTCTCGTTTATGACTTGGTCCGGCTGGAACGGCCGGCCAAACACCGTGCTCGCAACACGTGCGACCTCCGACCGCTGTGACTCCGCACTACCCACCGAAACCATGGTTGCGGATGTGCCGATGCAGCAGACCGATTGCTTGCATTGCGACTGGATGCGCCGGATAAGCATGGAGACATCCGCACCCTGCCTTCCGCGATAGGTGTGAAGCTCGTCAAAAACGAGATGGCGAAGATTCTCGAAGATAGCATCTCGAATCGGCCGCTCCTGCACCCGGGTCAGCAGGAGCTCAAGCATCATGTAGTTGGTGAGGAGGACTTGCGGGGGATCTTCGCGCATCGCTTGCCGCCGTTCCTCCTTTTCCTGGCCGGTGTACTGGCCGAAGGTGATGGGAAAATCGCGCCCTGTGTTCCTTTCGTAGTTGTCCTTGTAGGTGTTGAATTCGTTGGTTTGCGAGTTGATCAGTGCGTTCATCGGATAAACGATGATCGCGGTTACACCCTTAGCTCCACGCTTGGCGAGCAGGTGATTGAAGATCGTGCCGATGTAGGTCAGTGACTTGCCTGACCCCGTCCCCGAAGTGACGACGAAATCGGCGCCACCCACGCCCCGTCCAATGGCCTCGCGTTGATGGCGATACAGGGAGTACCCGTCGAAGATGTGCCGGACGTCATCATGCAGCAATCCTGAGGC
The DNA here is from genome assembly GCA_965205345.1 of Acidobacteriota bacterium. Taxonomy (GTDB): domain Bacteria; phylum Acidobacteriota; class UBA6911; order RPQK01; family CBDAPI01; genus CBDAPI01. Next base: position 1,161 of record CBDBGQ010000033.1, read on the forward strand.
GATGACCTCTTCAACGGTGCCAGCCTGTTCGTAGGCGGGATTGAACTGCAGTAGGGGCTCTGGCCAAAGGCGCCCTTCGGATAGCGAGTCTTCGACCTCCCGCGCGATCTCTGGGTCGGAGATGTTGATAAAGCTGCGAATGTACTGCGCATAGTCATCAACTATCTGCCTGTGGGTGTCGAAGACATTCATAGCTCAATCTCTGGGAACCGGCGCCGTTGTACCTGTCGGGCCATATCAGCCCGGGCCTGTTTGATCTCGATTTTCGCCACCTATTGCGGTTCCTGGGTTTGCCTCAGGAATTCGCGCCCCTCCGGTGTCAGGCGATAGCGCTGGTTCCTGCTGCGTGGTTTGTCCGGGACGGTCATCTCGATCAGCTCGGGGCAGCCCTGCGCGCGTGTCTCGTTTCGGATCCGTCGGATACCGGTGCCCGCCTTCTCTATGAAGTCGGCCGGCCGGTTATGCCGGAAAGACTGAGCCAAACGTCGAATTTCTCGCGATCAAAGTCCTCCGGGTAGCTGAACCGAACACAGGGCGCCAGATCAAATCGGACAACCCCTTCGAGCCGGAACAGATCGCGGATTTCGTCGCGACTCAGTTTCTGGGTCACCGCGCCCTGACGCCAGAAGAAACCCTCGCTACACTGCACCGGTTTGGCACTGCTTTCTCTTACGTGGACCGCGAACACTCCGCCAACCGGCTCCGCTAGCACCTGTACCGGATGATCGCAGTTGCGGGCGATGTCTTGGATGCGGCCACGTAGAGTATTGGTGTCCTGCACGCCGACCACGGTGCCGTCGTCACGCACACCCAGAAGAACCTTGCCGCCGATGGTGTTTGCTAGCGCCACCAGTTCCCGTGCGAACGACGACGAGAGACTTTCGGTGCTTCATCAGGGAACTGTTGTTGACTTTCTCCTTGAGCTCCACAACATGTGATTCTGCCTGGGTTTCCCGTGGCTTTTCTGTCATCAAACATGTATGAGGCAAGCTACATACCTGACAGAAGCTCTCTGATGTAACTGTACACTGGATCTCAAGCGGCCTTTGGTCGGAAGTCCTCCGCCCTCAACAACACTTCCCTGAAGAAGCACCGGCTGAGCGTCCTGCCTCGATCTTTTTATTGAGACGACGTCCGGTCCTGCCAGGAGGGTGGCTAGGGCCCGCTCGCCGTCGATCTCGATCACGATGCGGGCGGACTCGACGATCACCCGCCGGAGAAGCGCATTGAGATAGGCCTGGGCCTGGTGCGGTTTCAGCTCAGGCCACCGGTATGTCAAGCCGCGGCATGCCTGAGTCAGTGCGAATTCGATAGCATTCAAACAGGACTGGGATCGGTCCGTGACCCGACCGGAATTGTGCAACAACGCGGTTTGTATCTTGTATCTTGGAGCTTGGAGTTTCCATGTTTCAGGTCAGCGAGAATCTTTGGCAACCCCACGGATCGGGAATCCCCGCTCCGCTTCCTGCTCCATGATGAAGGCCCGGGACTTCGCATGCCGGTACAGGACATTGTTGAGGCTCAGCAACATTCCGAGGTCGGATTCGTCCCGTACCACACGAGCAAAGTGGGTTACTGCGCTGCGAGCCAGCTTTACCGACCGGGCTGCCAGGTCTTTGACCTCGATTCGCTTCTTGAGAACCGTTGACGGATCTCGCTGCCGGCGAGCCTGTTGACCGTCGCCGAAGGCAACTCCCAATTCTCGGACCGTCTGCAGCAACCGCAGGTAATCGATGGCCATCTCCGACCGAGCCATGAAATATTCAAGGTAATCCTTCCCCTGATCGGTTGAGCGGTTGGAGGCCCTTCGCAGGTGATCAAGGGCGCGCCGATAAATTGCGATGGCCTTATCAAGCTCCGGGTAGTCTGCCTTCTCCACATGGTAGTGCTCTTCGAGCAGACCCGGCATCGGGTTGCCGTAGATGATCCATTTTCCATGACGGCGCTGAGCCAGGAAGCGGGTCGCCTCATCAACGGCGTTAAAGGCATGGATCACTTCCTCGACTGCCTCCCTTCCACAGATCGTACTCAAGTGGTCCCTATAGAAGGTTTCTGGGTCTTTGAGCTCCCACGAAGCTCGTGCCAGATAGGCCGAGGTGGGAACCAGATCTCCCAAAGTCCAGTAGCGGACCATGTAGCCGTCCAGGCCGTATTGCTGCATGGCTTGAAGCGATTGATAGACGGAAGAGCTGGGCAGCTGAGGCAATACAGACATGCTGTCGCCCTGCAGCGTCAACCAGAAGTAGGCATTCAACGAGGCATCCTGGAAAGGAGCCAGGGTGTCGAGTGCCCTCGCAGACTCGACCGTGGTGTAGACGCCCGGTGCCACCAGAGCCTCGAAGCCTGATGGCAGAATGGTCGAAAGCAGCGGAAACAGCTCCCGCGTGACACCAGAGATCATCACGGTGGCTTCTGGATGCTTGGTCTTGGACATTACCTTTCGTTCCGTGAAGAGGTGATCCAGGAAGTAGAGGAACTCGATGTCCCCGCCCAGCTCGCGGGCGGCGCGGCCGGATCGGGCACGAGCCGAGTCCAGCATCTGCTCGAGCGACGCCTTTGACTCCAGGTCATACTTCTTGTCGAGGCGTTGCCAGCAACTTTCCAACCCTGAAACTGGAGCTCGAAATTCCGGGGTATGGATGATGTAGTAGTCCGCTTCCGGGTAGGTATTCACGTGCGCCTGAATGATCACTTCCGCCAGGTCGGCGAAGACCGGGTTGAAGACGTTTTGAAAGGCCGTGTTGCGAGGATCTGCCCCCATGGTCTTGACGCCCACATAGCCGAACTCAGGGGTCTCCTCTGGGGACAGTTTCCGCTTATACTCGAGAGGGGTCCACTCCTGCAGCCTTTGCTTGAACTCCTGGGGAGGATCGGTGGCAGAAAAGAGTATGCCGGTCTTCATCCCGTAATCACGCGCCAGCTTCAGGATACCGTGCGCGTATCGCTGACCCGCCACCACTTTCTGCTCGTAGGTGACGGCTCCTTCGAACTCAGGATGCACGAACTGGGTCGCGTCTTGAAATAGCTCCCGCCCGATCGTGTCTTCACCGATCGGGTATTGCCAGCCAAACCAAAGCGCTGCACCCTCCTTCTTGTGCCCTCGGAACTCGTAGTCAACAAACGGCTGATAGGAATAGAGCGAGAGCCACAGCTGGTTGTATTTCAGCTTCACCAGCTGTCTGATGATGCGCTCATACTCCGGGAGACTCCAAGCCTCTGGACCCATGACAAAGTCGTTTATGCCCCGAAATGCCCTCACCCGGAAGATGGGCTCCTTGAGCTCGTCGATATCCGGCAGTTGGAACTCGCCTGGTCCCTCGGGCAGCAGGTCACCCCAGAGCAGATAGCGCACCCCGAGTTTCTCGACCAGCTCGTAGACGGACCAGAGGGTTGCCAGGGGGCTTCCCCCTCCAACTACCACAGCCGCTCGACCTTTGAGTTGAACCCGGCGCAAGAGCAGGCCCTGATCGCTCAATTGGGGCCACTCAGGGACCCACTTCTCCAGCACGGCGTTCGTCCCGGGCGAGCCGATCAAGAAGACACTCCCATTGCCTGGCGGCATTTGACTTCGAAGCTCGACGTCGGCCCCGTAGAGCCTCTTCAAATAGCTTCTCAGCTCGGAAGCCGCGAGTTTCTCCAGCCGGTGAGCATCCTCAGCGATGATGATCGAGATTTTATTCGGCTGCGAGGGCGATTGAATGCTTCCGAACCCGCTGCTGGCTGGCAGCGTCGGTATGGCGAGCAGAAGAAGGGTCAGACCGATTCTCCTGACGGGCAGGCTCAGGCGGCCAAGAACCTTTGGGCGATTGCAGCCGAACATCATGGTAAACTCTCGCTCATTCAGCCTGGTAATTTGTCCGTTGCATGCCGCAGCGGGCGGCGACAACGAATGTCATTCTATCAGAGGATGGCGTAAACGGACAGAGGATGGCGTAAACGGAGCGTTCGTAAAGGGTTTTCTCCGATTCACAGAGAGGTAGCATGAGGGGCGGAAGCGTTTTTCTCACGGTGATTTTCTCTTTGATGATTGAGTCTGCCAACCCGCAGAGTACGAGGGGCGTATTGAACCCTCTCCACGAAGATGCGGCCGCCGCGCGGGCCGGGAAAAAAATCTATGAGAAGCGCTGCCAGGAATGTCACGGCGGCGACGCCCGCGGGGGTCGGGGTCCGGCTTTGGCAACCGGGAGCTTTCAGGTACGTGCCGACGACCGGTATCTGTTCGACGCCATCGAGAACGGAATCCCGGGCACGGCAATGCCGCCTTTCGAGACCCGCAGTGATACGAACATCTGGCAAGTGGTGACCTATTTGCGGTCATTGGCAGGCACCGTCAGCGAAGAAGTCGTCAGCGGTGACGTGATTGCTGGAGAAGAGGTCTTCAGAGGGAAAGGCGGTTGTCTCAGTTGCCACCAGGTCCACGGCGAAGGCGGACGGATCGGGCCCGATCTTTCCAGGATCGGAAAGTGGGTTGCCCAAGCGATCCGCGAAGTCATCGTGGACCCCAGCGGAGTGCAAGGGCGAAAGCCCAACCTGGTCGTTGCCAGGACCAAGAACGGAAGAACGATTCGAGGCATTCGGAAAAACGAAGACACCCTATCCATCCAGCTGATGGATGTCACCGAACGGTTCCATTTCCTTCGGAAAAAGGACCTCGCCGCGCTACGCTACGAGGACCGCTCGCTCATGCCGGACAACTACGGTCAGGTCCTCTCAAAGGAGGAACTTGACAACCTGGTTGCCTACCTGAAGACACTCGAACGTCTCGATTTGAAGAAGGTGGTGGCGATCCCTCTGGAGGGAGGCCTTTCCTACGAACGCATCCGCCACTCCCACCGCGAACCCCAGAACTGGCTCACCTACTGGGGCGACTATCAGGGAGGGCACTATTCCGCCTTGAATCAGATCAACACCGGGAATGTCCACAAGCTGCAGACACGCTGGGCCTTCCAGTTTACGAAGGGAGGAATCCTGGAAACGACTCCTCTGGTAGTGGACGGAGCGATGTACGCGACGGGACCTTCCGGCTATGTGTTTATGATGGATGCACGCACGGGCCGACTGGTATGGGAATATCGACACCGCCCCAAAGATCCCGAGGCCGCGATTTGGACGCCCGTGAACCGTGGAGTGGCGTTGCTCGGGCCTCGAGTCTTCCTCGCCACGCTGGACGCCCGCGTGGTGGCCCTGGACGCCACCACGGGGAGGCTTCTCTGGGAGACAGAAATGGCCGATCCCTCCGGCGGGTATTCCTCCACGATGGCGCCTTTGGCTCTCAAAGACAAAATCATTGCGGGCATTTCAGGAGGAGAACTTGGCATTCGAGGCTTCATCGACGCCTACGACCCCGCAACCGGAGAGCGGTTATGGCGCTTTCACACCATACCCGGCCCCGGTGAGTTCGGACACGACACCTGGGAAGGTGAGAGTTGGAAAATCGGGGGAGGCCCCACTTGGATGACCGGCACCTACGATCCCGAGTTGGACACCCTCTATTGGGGCATCGGCAATCCCGCACCCGATTTCGACGGCGACGTACGAAAGGGCGACAATCTCTTCACCTGTTCGGTGGTGGCTCTCGACGCCTCCACCGGGCAGCTGAAATGGCATTTCCAGTTTACTCCCCATGACACCCATGACTGGGATGCGAACGAAACCCCGGTCCTGATAGACCGGTCTTTTCGAGGCCGGTCCCGAAAGTTGCTCCTTCAGGCCAACCGCAATGCCTTCTTTTATGTCCTGGATCGCGTCAGCGGAGACTTCCTGCTGGGGGCACCGTTTGCGCGACAAACCTGGGCGAAAGGGTTGGACAGTCAGGGTCGCCCCATTCTTATGCCCGATTCGGAGGCGAGTGAAGAGGGCGTGCTGCACTACCCCGCGGGGGCAGGCGCAACTAACTGGCAAGCTCCCTCCTACGATCCGGATACGGGATGGCTTTACATCACCTTCCGAGAAGCCAGCGACCGCTATTTCAAGGAACCCCAGGAGTACGAAAGGGGACAGGCTTACTGGGGGGGCAAAGCCGTTGCCGGAGAAGAGCCTGAGTGGGGAGGCATCAAGGCCCTCAACCCCGAATCCGGCAAAACCGAATGGGAATATAAGGGGTCATCCGGTAAATGGGGAGGTGGGGACGTGGTTGGCACCTTCCGGATCCTAAATCTGCTCCCCGTTCGCTTGTCCATATAGTCGGCTGCAGTAGCAGAGGCCGTGGGAACTGTGGAAAACTCCGAGCGACATCGAAGCGGGCCAGCAAGCCCGTGATACGGAGTTTTCCAAGCGCTGTGCGAACGGTGGAAAAACAACTGCGAGCACTTGCCAGTTCTCCTCCAGAACTACTTGTTTTTCCACGGTTTGCATAGTGCGGCAGTTTCCATGGCCTGCCTTTGACTGGCGGCACCTCCCCATTTACCGGATGAACCAATATAAGTACCACCTGGGCACCTGGTCGGCGGGTGTTCTGGCCACCGCGGGCGGGGTCGTATTCTCCGGCAGCCGCGAGGGGAACCTCATGACCTTCGACTCACGCACCGGAAAACTCCTCGGAAGCTTCCAAACCGGTGGGCAGATAGATTCTTCGCCGATCAGCTATGCTGTGGATGGGCGACAATACGTGGCCTTGGCAGCAGGGACCGTCCTCTATAGCTTCGCCCTGCCGGATGACCCCGAGGACTGAAAACTCGTGGAAGCTCCGCTTCAGAAAGGCTGAGAGAGCCCCAAGCTGAAGCTTCTACCAGATCGCTTGTCCCGAATGTCGAGCCGGTCTTTCCCGACCTGGATGTCATCGACCCCCTGAAATCCCTCGGGAGTGCGGGTCCAAAAGAGCAGAAAGTTCGCCTCGATCTTCGATTTCGCGGGCAGCCAACGATACAGCAACTGGTCGAAGAGCCTGTTTTGGGTGATGATCTTGCGGCGAGTTCCGTCGAAGGCCTGGGTGCCAAACTCCAAGCCACGGGCCATGATTCCCTGGGGAGGGTAGTCCTCCCAGATCTAGGTTCCCATGAGAAACGACCCAACCCAAACGAAGGCTTGCGCAAACCTGATCATCGCCATCGCCACAATGCTTGCGGCAGCGTCCTGCGGCCCGAAAGCGGCCGTATACACCCATGCAAGCCCTCAGAAACTGGAGAGGGCCTGCCAGGCCGTCGACGAAGCAACCGGACTCAAGATGACCGAGACCGACCGCGCGTGGTGCAAGGGCCTGATGCAGGCTTGGTATTCCGAGACCTGGCACACACAGCCCGATCCAGCCGATCAGTTCACGGGCGTGAGCCAGCTCCGTTATCTGCAGGCAAAAGCCATGGATTGCCGAAGACCTGCAGATGCCTACAAACTGACCGGGGCAGACCGGTGGGAGGCTATCATGCGGTGCCTTGTCATTGTGCGGAAGCGCTAACGCCGTGGTGCTTCTTCAGGCAAGTGTTGTTATGCCATATCCCCTCCAGTGCCCAAACTGGTCAGACCTTACATCCAATCTAGGGTACCGTGCGACAATCAGCATCAGGAAGAATAAGAAGAACGCGGCCTGGCTCGTGAATAGTTCCCGGAAGGAGAGCCTCTTCTCAGCCAGTCCAGCTTGCATGGCTGGAGTTCGTAGCGTCTTGCCAAACTTCAAAGACCTGTGCGGTCGCAGAAAATTGTAATAGGCCATGAGTAAAGCCACCTGACCTTCCAAGAATTCCGTGCGGCGGGCGTGGCAAGGGGTGCGACGGCCCAGATAGGAACAGCCCTGGCGGATGGTCAGATTGTGGCGCTCGATGAAACTCGTGTTGAGAGTGCTGGAATCCTCGGAATGAAACAGTGCTTCCTCCAGTTCTGCTTGTGTTCCGAGAAGGACTCTACGGTCGACCCGGACCACCCGATTCTCCCGGCGCTTCTTGATGACCTGGCCGTAGATGCAGACGCCCGAGAGCAACCTTTTCGCTGCCCACTCGTACATCTCGAACCCGTCGCTGCTGAAGAGGAAACGGTGTTCGACCCGGCCTCGCTGCAGGGCCTGGCGAATCACTCGCTTGATGTTCCGGAAATTACGCCCTCCGATCTCGAAGGAGACCCAGAGTCTGGACCACACTTCCAAGCTGGTCAGCACCCAGCTCACTCGCTTCTTTGCTCCGATGAATGTCCTGATCTCGTCGGCTTGAAGCTCGCGGATGAGGAAGCCTTTCAGCATCCGATCGTTGAACCGGGCAGCATATCTGGCCGCCGATTCAAGCCACCGGGCGACTGTGCCCCAAGCCATCCGTTTGATCCTGGCCATAGTCGAAATCGCAAGACCGTGGACACACATGCGGACGACTTCATCGAACAAAGACCTGGGCTTGTGCAGCCGATAATAGGGTGTTCCGTGGGTAGAAGAGAAGGTTCGGCCGCACCGATTGCAGCGGTAGCGCCGCCGTCGACCCTGTCTGGTGATGTAGAAGGAATGGCGGATGATGTTGCCTTTGCCGGACTGTCCTCTCAAGGAGCAATCGGGGTTTGGACAGCAGCGAGATCGTGTTCTGCTGTGCTTCATACATGTTTGATGGCAGAATACGACTCGGAAATCCAGGTAGGATCACGGGTTGCGACGCCCTTGGGGGAGGTCAACAACACTTCCCTGGAGAAGCACCCAGCTTCAGGGCCTTCTCCGAACGGCAGCCTCTCTCCAGCGACTTGGGATAAAACCTCAACCCTCGCACCTGGGGAATCTCCAAGCGCAGCTCTCCCACTCGAGTCCGAATCCGCTTGCCTTTGAATCCGTTCCGATACCCTCGTCGGCTCTTTGTCCTCTCGTAGGCCTCCGCTCCCAAGAACTCGCTTCTTTCCAACTGCATGGCCACGTTGAACAGCTTCTCCAGGATCCCTCGAAAGGCTTCTGTTCCTTCCTCGATCAACTCTTCTAAAATCTCCCGTGGTACTCGCTTTTCCAGGTCTGGGCTCAATTGATTCTCCTTTCCAGATTCAGGTTTCTGTTTTTGGAGAATCCTGTCCCAGACCTCTGTCTTTTCGACTCAGGTCCGACCAGAATTTACAGAAAAGAAGTTACGCTACTCTGCATCGGGGGGTCAATTCGTAGCTATTGTGGTCATCGGGTGCTTCATCAGGGAACTGTTGTTGACTTTCTCCTTGAGCTCCACAACATGTGATTCTGCCTGGGTTTCCCGTGGCTTTTCTGTCATCAAACATGTATGAGGCAAGCTACATACCTGACAGAAGTTCTCTGATGTAACTGTACACTGGATCTCAAGCGGCCTTTGGTCGGAAGTCCTCCGCCCTCAACAACACTTCCCTGAAGAAGCACCATCATTCCTTATAGTGACAACATGATCAGAGTTTGGCGGGAAAAAGCCCCTTTGGGCCACCACTTCGATTAGAAAGGAGACCTTCGATGAAGTCGTCAAGACGAGTCTTCGTTAAGTCCGGCCTAGCCCTCGCGGCTGGAACCAGCCTGATCGGAAAATCCGCAGAGTCAGAAGGTGTCAGCAGCGGTGAGCCGGGCGTCTTCTACGAAGGATTTGCGATCGAGCCCAGACCTAGCGTTCAGGAAGCGACTCTTGCGAAGTTGAAGGATGGCCGTTACTGGCTCCTTTTTGGTGAGGGTTCCAAGGGTGAGGCCTCTCACTACAAAGATCCGGGTTTTATGAAGGGAAGGTTCTCCAACGATGGGGGGCGTTCCTGGCAGGAGACGATGCAGCTGCAGACCAAGGATGGTTCGCCGATCGCGACGGCGCGGGTCACCCCCCATCACAGCCTGTTCCGGCTTCCTTCGGGCGCGCTCGGTTTAATCCATGGGGGACCCTACGCCCGATCGGGGCGGGACGGGACAGTCCTGTTCCGCAAATCTACAGACGAAGGGCAGAGCTGGTCGGCTCCGGTGACCGTGGATCCCTACTTCTCCCTCAGCCGGACCGGCAGCGTTCGAGTCCTCAGCAACGGACGCATTTTGACGCCGGTCGTGTCCTGGATCAGCCCGGACGCGGGACCGACGTCGGAAAGCGTGGAACGTACCCTTTTCTTCTCCTTGGTCTACTACTCCGACAATGAAGGGGAGTCATGGAATCGTGCCCTGAGCGAGTTGTTCATTCCCTGGGACAAAATGAACCTGGGTGCACAGAGCTTCGATGAGCCGGTCGTGGAAGAGCTGAAAGATGGCCGGGTCCTGATGTATGCACGAACCCAGATGGGGAATCTTTACCAGAGCGTTTCCGAAGACAGAGGGATTACATGGTCGGTTCCCTCCCCCTTGCCCCATGCCACATCTGATGCGCCCTGTACCCTCATTCGGATCCCGGCGACCTCCGACCTGCTGCTGGTTTGGAATCAGGTCTCCGAGGAGGAAACCAAGGCCGGCCTGAATCGACACCGACTGTCCTGCGCGGTCTCGCAGGATGAGGGCAAGACCTGGAGACATCACAGAAACCTGGAGTCGCTGGATGATACCACCCATGTTCCGCCTCCAGAGGGTCCACTTCGCGTGATCAAATCAGGAAGT